>QHNH01000036.1 GCA_003218375.1 Verrucomicrobiota bacterium
CGTGGGCGAACAACGCGCCGAGTAACACCGCTACGATCGGATTTACAAAGGCATAAGTCGCGACCTTGGCCGGATCACAATGGCGGAGCAGCCAAAAATATGCGGTGTAACCGACGATCGCGCCGATGAGCACGAGGTAGACAAATGCCCCTAACGAGAGCGCGCTCACGTTGTTGAGATGAAAATGTTTCGGCTCACCGGCGAACAAGCCGACCAGCAGCATGAGCGAGCCGCCGCAAAACATTTGCTGGGCTGCGCCGAGAAACGGCGACGTCGTATGCTTCGATGCGCGCGAATAGAGCGAGCCGGCAGACCAGATGAAAGACGACAACAACAAGATCGACATCCCGATCGCCGGATGACGATTACCTTCGCTCGAAAATCGCAGCGCCGGACCGAGCAGGATCGCGACGCCTACAAATCCACCGGCGAGTCCGATCCAAACAATTCCGCTCGGTCGCGGAGTCATTCCCACCATCCAGCCGAGCAAAGTGATGTAAATGGGGACCGTCGCGACAATCAGACTGGCCAGACCCGATTCGATAAATTTCTCCGAAAGGGTGACGCCGCCATTTCCGCCCAACAACAAACACGCGCCGACGATGAGGGCAGTCCGCCATTCCGCCCATGTCGATCTAAGCGGCCCTTGTGTCCGCGCGACCGCGAACATAATCAGGCCGGCCAGAAAAAATCGCGCGCCGGCCATCAAAAATGGCGGGATCGATTGAATCGCGAAAAGGATTCCGAGATAGGTCGAACCCCAAATCAGATAAAGCGCGGCGAACGCGGCGATGATTTGGATTTTCCGCGGCTCCGCCATTGCTGACAGTTACGCGAAGCAACTCAATGTTCCAGTCGCGCGAGCGCTTCGCGGGCCTTGGAGAACTTCGGATTAATCCTAAGCGTGCGCTGATACCAGGTGCGCGCTTCCGTTTTCAAGCCGGCGCGCTCGCAGATGCCGCCAATATTAAACGGCGGATACGCGTAAATGTTGAGGATGTCGGCCTCGAACGTGTTCGTCCGAATCGCGCTTGCGCTCGGCGGATGACATCGATCAAGCAATTGTTCATTCTGGGCAAGCACAACGTCCAGCGGCACGTCGCGCGTCTTCGGTTGCGCGACAATGAGCAAACCTTGTTGGTAAGGCCAGTAGTCGGCCTCGAGACTGTGATCGTCTCCTGCGGTGCCCGCGATCACGACGGTTCGGCTTTCATTTGCAGCGACGAAGGTTTTCAGATTGTTTTTTTGCGGATCGTAGTGATCAAACGGAATCACAAGTTCGGGATGTTCCTGCCGCAGTTGCCGCACGTGCCACTCCCCGAGCAAAAGGGGAATCACCACCAGCGTTGTGTCGTGGCCGAAGTGTTCGACTTTTTGAAGATACATCAGCGGAAAGGCGAGACCATCTCCGGTCGCGAGCAAAATGGAATTCGGCGGCGCATTGTTGAAGACGTCTTCGCCAAACTGGCGCGCGATCGAATTTCGGCTTTGATCGATGCGTCGATAATTTGTGGCGACCGAAATAACTATCGCTGCGAGACAAGTTGCACCCACAATCCGCAGGGCCGTCAAATCTGTCACGGCGATGGAGCTTGTGACAAATCGCGCGAGTGCGACAACGCCAAACGCGACCAGCGACGCGAGGACGATTTGCGAAAGCAAAAAGAAGCGTTGCAGAACGAAAAGCGCGGACGGCGCGGTCGCCAGATTCAAATTCGTGATCCAGACAAAAAACGGGCCGGCAAAAATAAATGCGATCAGGCTGAACCAGAAAAACCAGCGCGCGCGCCGAAAAGCTTCGAGCGCTCCTATTATAATAAGCAGTCCCGCGATCGCCCCGAAGGAAACCGCGAGAGTGGCGAGTCTCGGCCAAGCCGGGCCGCCGGTATATCCGGCGT
>QHNH01000027.1 GCA_003218375.1 Verrucomicrobiota bacterium
GGCGGAGGCTTGCTTGTAAAGATCGGCGCTGACTTCCTGGAACTTGTTCTGCAAGTCGTCGTAGGTGCGCTTCATCGCGTCGGTGTCGTTCTTCTCGATCGCTTCCCGAACCGCTTTGATCGCGTCCTCGACCTGCTTCCGTTTGTCTTCCGGAATCTTGTCGCCGAGATCTTTCAACTGCTTCTCGCTCTGGTAGGCGAGCGTGTCGGCGTTGTTCTTGATCTCGATCGCTTCCTTCGCCTTCTTGTCTTCCTCGGCGTGGGTTTCCGCGTCGCGCTGCATCTTCTCGACTTCTTCCTTGCTCAAGCCTGAGCTGCCGGTGATGGAGATTTTTTGCTCCTTGCCAGTGCCAAGGTCTTTCGCGGAGACATGCAGAATGCCGTTCGCGTCGATGTCAAAAGTCACTTCGATCTGCGGCGTGCCACGTGGGGCCGGCGGGATGCCGTCGAGATGGAACGTGCCGAGGTTCTTATTGTCGCGGGAGAGCGGGCGTTCGCCTTGTAACACCTTAATTTCCACGCCAGGCTGATTGTCGCTGTAGGTCGAAAAGATCTGTGACTTACGAGTAGGAATCGTGGTGTTACGCGGGATCATCGGCGTAGCTACGCCGCCTGCCGTTTCGATGGCCAGGGTAAGCGGAGTAACATCGAGGAGCAGCACGTCTTTGACGTCGCCCTTGAGCACACCGCCCTGAATCGCCGCGCCGATCGCGACGACTTCGTCCGGGTTCACGCCTTTGTGCGGTTCTTTCCCGATCAGGGTGCGCGCGGTCTCGATGACCTTCTGCATCCGAGTCATACCGCCGACGAGCACCAGCTCGTTAATGTCTTTCTCGGCAAGCTTGGCGTCGGCGAGGCAAGCTTTCACCGGCGGAACGGTCCGCTGGAAAAGCGCGTCGGTCAGCTGCTCGAGCTTCGAGCGGGTGAGCTTCTTCTGAATGTGTTTCGGTCCGGTCGCGTCCGCCGTGATAAACGGCAGGTTGATCTCATATTCCTGTGAGGAAGAGAGCGCGATCTTAGCCTTCTCGGCTTCTTCCTTGATGCGTTGGATCGCGTCGGGCTGCTTCGACAGATCGATGCCGCTGTCCTTCTTGAATTCGCCGACGATCCAATCGACCAGGATGTTGTCCCAGTCGTCACCACCGAGGTGGGTGTCGCCGTTGGTCGCCTTTACTTCGAAGACGCCGTCGCCGATCTCGAGCACGGAAATGTCGAAGGTGCCGCCGCCTAAGTCATACACCGCGATTTTCTCATCCTTCTTCTTGTCGAGACCGTAAGCGAGCGAAGCTGCGGTCGGCTCATTGATGATGCGCAGCACTTCAAGGCCGGCGATCTTGCCCGCGTCCTTGGTCGCGTTGCGCTGCGAGTCGTTGAAGTAAGCCGGCACGGTGATGACGGCCTGGGTGATTTTCTCGCCGAGCTTCGCTTCCGCGTCGGATTTCAGCTTCGACAAGATCATCGCGGAAATTTCCGGCGGCGAAAAAGTCTTCTTCTCGCCGTTCACTTCCACCTGGACGTGCGCGTCGCCATTGGCCGCCTTCACGACTTTGTAGGGCACGCGATGCTCTTCCTCGCGGACCTCATCGAACTTGCGGCCCATGAACCGCTTGATTGAAAAAACTGTGTTGGCTGGATTGGTGACGGCCTGGCGTTTTGCCGCCTGTCCCACGAGCCGCTCGCCGTTCTTCGCGAACGCGACAATCGACGGCGTGGTGCGCGCCCCTTCGCTGTTCTCCAAAACCACCGGATCGCCGCCCTCCATGACAGACATGCAGGAGTTCGTCGTCCCCAAATCGATGCCTAAAACTTTAGCCATATTGTAAAAGATCCTTTCTGAACGGAAAGTCGTTCACGCCCTTTTTAGCAACCTATGTTCCGGCAAACGCCATTCGTGTAAGCTATTGATTTTCCCTTACTAACAACGGACGCCATCCGGCAGCTACCCTCAAAAAGCGCCACTGTGTCGCTGGCCGAGAGACAGCTGCGTGCCCCGATGTCGCAGCGGCGTTGAACCCCCGACTTTACCCGAAATTCCGGTATGTGTCCTGCTTAAATTATCGCTCCATGCAACCAGCAGGCGGCTCGACCATTTCCGTGCAGGCACCGGACAGCGACATCATCTTCGCCTGCTCGCATTGCTCAACCTCTTTCGTGGTCGACGCGGCCGCGGCTGGAATGACGCTCGATTGCCAGAAGTGTGGGAAACCGACCACGGTTCCGAAGATCACACTCGAAGCCGCCGCCGATAACGCGGTGAAAATCTCCGACCTTCAACATCAGTTGAAGGAAAACGAATCGCAGCGCACCGAGATCACGGGCTACATCAATCAGCTCAGCATCCAGCTTCACCGCTGGAAGCTGCGATTGCAGAGTCTGAACGAGCGCCAGGAGAAACTTCAGGCCGACCTTGCGTCACTCAGCGCGTCCACGCGCTGAGTGACAAACAAGGAGAGCGCTCTTCCAAACCGCGCTCGGTTAAGTATTGGAGTATCCTTTTACTTCCCGACAACGAAGAGGTGGCCAGCGTTCTGCGAGTAGATCTTTCCATCGCCGCCGAGCGAGGCCGGAGTATAGGCCGCACCCAAGGCTAGTTGTTGAAAGATCTTTTGCTTCAGCGTGCCGCCCTGGTTAAGCGCGAACAGGTTGCCGTCTTCACTATTCGCATAGACGACGCCATTGACGTCAATGGCAGCACCGTTGACACACCATTCGAATGAATTGGGATGATCCGAGACGCACGTGATCGACCCGTCTGGGTTTCGCGTGCAGCTCTGGGTGTTTGTGTTCTTGAACTTCCATTCGACTCCCAGAGTTGGGCTGAGCTGGGTGACGAAATACTCCTCTGGACTTGCCGGATTCGTGGCGGACCGATCTGTAGGACAGAACGTCGCGACGTTACAGTACGAGCCGAGGCCGCTGTAGTGGTTGTCCTTGATCACGACTGAGTAAGTCCCGTCGTGCTGGTAGACCGCGACCGTGCTATCCCAGCCAAAAGTGTACGCCTGCAGGAAGGCGCCATTTGCTCCTGCGAAACGCATGAGATGGCCCTGGGCGTAGTTATAACGGCTGTAGGCGCCGAACAAGACGCTGCCGTCGGGCGCAACGGTGGGCGTTGACGATTCGTCATCAAGAACCCGTCCTCCTCCATAGCGATTAGTCGCTGGATCGACGCCCGCACGCGCACCAGCGCGGCAGCCGCCGAGGAGGTTCCCGTTCGTGTCGGTCGCCCCGTTGAGCGGAAGCATGCTTCCGTCACTCGCCGGCGTCCCGTCGTTGCAGCCATCATGGAAATAGCCTCCGTTCAGGTACGAGCCCGGGAACGGTCCCGGTGCGTCGTTACCCCGAAGCGAGGTCGCCCATTTCAGAGTCAGGTTGGGATTGATCGCCAGCAGATATCCGTGCCGGGCCCCTTCGATGAAGGGCAAATGGGCGCGGGTGACGCTGTAGATGGTTCCATCGGGTGCGATCGCGGGCGCGACGTTGAGGCCTACGCGTTGCAGACCGCAGACCACGTTTGGCGGAACCGCCGTGGGGCTGGGCGGAAATGGCAAGTCGGCCCCACTGAAAGTCCCGGCGCAGAGGTCGCCTGAATTTGGCGCGGCCGGATTAAGACCCGTGTAACTGAGGACGCTGATCGCATCAGTTGGCGTGACCTTCACCAACCAGGAATCAATGGCGTCGTGATCATAAAACTGGCCGTTATCGTGGATCTTCAGCACGTTGTAGTAGATGTTCCCTGAGCTATCGGCTGTGAGCGGGCTAACCGTGAAGGTATGAGACTGCAGGCTGCCATCCGGGTTCAGGAATTGTGCGGGTATGAGGCGCGTTATGGCCGCGCCGTTACTTTTGTTTACTTTGAAAATCGATCCACCGAAACCCGGATCATAGAGATATCCGTTCGCCAGGACCGCGTGGTAAACCGGTTCCCAGAAATCGGCTTGTCCGCCCGGGGGCACCCAGTCGCTATCGAAGGTCCACAACTTCACCAGGTTCTTGCCCTGCCAGGTGAACTTGTTCTGATGCCAGGTCTGGGTGGCATAGGTTCCGACGGTGTAAGAGCCCGCTTTCGATTCCATGTAGACATCGTTTCCCTCGACCAGCGGGACCTGATAGTGGGCGAGCAAATCGCCACCATTGTGCGCCTGCTCGTCGGGCACGAGCGGGTCGTAGACGATATTTGCCAGGATCTTGTTTAGGTTCTGGCCGACGACATTCAAAAATCCCGTGTGTTGGGGATTCTGCATCCACTGCGGCCAGCCATCAGCGAAAGCTGCGGCGAGTCCGAGGGACAGACTGCATAGAGCAAGGGACAGGATGACGACCTGCCTGATTCTATTTTTCATGGGGTTCTCCTTTCTGGAGAGGTTGGGGTTGGGGTTGCTAACGTTTAAGGGGAAAGTCAGTTTGGGGAAACGTCGCTCAATCTGTCAAGAATATTTTTGCTGGACTTGGGTCGCCGAAGGAAAACATCGCGCGACGGAGCGCGCGCTCCACCGCTACTCCGTTCGCAACGCGGTCATCGGCGTGACCTTCGTCGCGCGATGGGCGGGGAAGAAGCAGGCGAGTAACGACGCGGCGGCGAGCATCAAACTCGAAGCAAGCAGCGCGAACGGATCGTTCGGGCTCACTTCGTAGAGGATCTGGGAAAGCACTCGGCCGACGGCCAGGGCGAGGAGCAATCCGAAAACAACCGCGAGCCCGGTTTGCATCGCGCCCTGGCGCATGATCAACCCGAAGACATCGCTACGATGGGCGCCGAGCGCCATGCGAATCCCGATCTCGCGCGTGCGACACGCCACGGCGTAAGCTTTCACGCCATACACGCCGACCACGGCGAGGAGCAATGCGATCCCGCCGAAGACGCCAAAGAGCACCGCGCCCAACCGCACGATCCAGAGGCCCACACTTTTCTCGACGAGATCGGTAAAGGGCGCGATGCCGAGAACGGGCAGATCGGGATCGACCGTGCGCAGCATCTGGCGCACGCTCGGGATCATCGCGGCGACAGCGCGCCGGTCTTTGCTCGCGATCCGGACATGCAGATAAACGTTGCCGCTGTATCCCTGCGCCAGGGGCACGAATAACCGGCGCAATACCGTGTCGTTCTGCACGTCGTGGCGATGCGTGCTCACCACGCCCACCACTTCGAGGTCGTTAGGCGAACCGTCTCGCGGCGCCTGGGTGTAACGGACATGCTGACCGACCGCGTCCGTGTTCGGAAAAAGTTTCTTCGCCATCTGCTCATCGATGATGGCGACCCGCGGCGTCTCTTTGTTCTCCGCCTCGGCTTGGGTGAAATCCCGGCCGCGCAGGAGTCGCACGCCAACCGCATCGAAATAGCCTGGGGTGATCGCGGTGAAGAGACCGCTCGCTCCGGGGTCCGGCGCTTTCGGGTCGGTCGGCATCGTTTCGCGGGCCGACATGATCCGGCGCGTGTTCGTGAAATTGCCGTAAGGCAACATCGTTCCGAGCGCCGCCGCCTGCACGCCAGGCAGCTCACGCGCGCGCTGCACCGCGGTGAACATCAAATGCTTCGATTCCGCCGGCTCTTTTTTCACGAGCGAGAAATCCATTTCCGTGACGAGATCGCCTGCCGCGACGAATCCGGGATCGAGTCCGCCCGCCTTCATGGCGCCGCGGAAAAATAATCCGGCGGCGAAAAGCAGCATGAGCGACAAGGCAATCTGCGCCATGACCGAGATGTGGCGCGGCGCGAAGAACCGGCTAAGCCGCCCGACGCGCGCCGGCTCGCCGACCTGTTGTTTCAAGTCGTTCACCAGATCGGCCTTCGTTGCTTTCAAGGCGGGGAGGAGACTGAAGAGCAACGTCGCGAGCAGACAGAAGAAGAACGTGACCGAAAGAACGGTCGGGCTCGGGCTCAGGTCGGCGACGAAGGAAAAATTCAATGAGCCGAGCATCCGGCCGAGCGAATGGAGCAGCAGATTGTTGCACCAAACGCTGACGACGAGTCCAACCGCGCCGCCCACGATGGCGAGGAGCATGCCTTCGCTCAACAACTGTCGCACGATGCGCCAGCGCGATGCGCCCAGCGCGATCCGAAGCGCGATCTCTTTCGCGCGGGTGGTGCCGCGCGCCAGCAACATGTTCGCGAGATTAAGGCTCGCGATCAGCAGCACCGCGCCGGCCATGGCCATGAGGAGCGTCGCGATCAAGGCGATCGGGCCATCGTCTTCCGGCGACGTGCTTAGGCTGAAGCGGGACGGCGTTTGGATTTGCAACTCGCGCGCGAAATCGGCGTCCGGCGGCTGGAGCGCGTTGAATCGCTGGCTCAACACTGGTAGCCGCGACTTCGCCATTTCAATCGTTAGGCCGGAGCGCAGGCGCGCAGTGAGATTGAGCGTGTAATTTTTCGGCTGCGACAAATCCGTCGCCATATCGGAATCGCCGAAGGCCGAGCCGAGCCGCGAATACATCCCGAGCGGCACCCAGATATCGGGCGCGATCAGCGCGCTCACCCCGCTAAAACCGTCCGGCGAGATCCCGATCACGGTGTAAGGCTGGCTGTTGATCTGGAGCGCGCTGCCGACAAAATCCTCGCGGCCACCCTGGCGTTTCCAGAAACCGTAGCTCGCCACCACCACCGCAATGTTCGCGTTCGGCCGGCATTCCTCCGCGTTGTAGAACCGGCCCCGGAACGGCTGGACGCCCATCATCGAGAAAAAGTTTTCCGAGGTGAGGAAGGCAAAACTGCGCCGCATCTCGTGCTCGCTCCCGATCCCCGCCACCGCGAATTCGAGCGCCGCCATATCGGCGAACACTTCCTTCCCGTTCTCGCGCAGCTCACGAAACTCCGTAAACGAAAACTGCCGGTAATCGTGGTTCGCGCTTTGCCGCGCCGTGAAAACATTGACCACTTCCTGCGGCCGGACTGGAACCATCGGCCGCAACACCACCCCGTTGATGAGCGCGAAGATCGCCGAGTTCACCCCGATGGCGAGCGCGAGCGTGATCACCGCCACGATCGTGAACCCTGGCGACTTGATGAGCTGCCGAAACGCAAAACGAAAATCCTGGATCATAAGCTTGGCCTTTCCCGTGAGATGCGACAGGCCGCGCCTTTGGATTCAATTGTCCCCGTTCTTCTGTCGCCGCCGTCCCGCGGGCGGCGTGAAGGCGAGCGATCGCTTCACCCCACGCTTCGCATAGCGAAGCGGCTACAGAAGGTGTTATTTCGCCGACGGCGAGGGCGGGAGAAAGGCTTCGCCGCCGGGGATGCGTTTCAGGTCCCAGAGCTTGGCGGTGCCGTCGGCGCTGCCGGTGGTGAAGTTCGTGCCGCTGGGTGAGAACCTGAGCGACAAAAGGGCGTCGCGATGACCGCGGAGAATGGCGACACATTTCCTGGTTTCGTAATTCCAGAGCCGCGCGGTGTTATCGAAGCTCACGGTCACCACGCCCGGACCGTAGAGCGTAAACCGCGCGGAGAAAACGGCCGCTTCGTGACCCGTCAGAGTGACGACGCCTTGCCGCGTTTGCGCATCCCAGACTTGCGCGGTCTTATCGTCGCTCGCGGTTACGAAGCGAGTGCCGCCGGGCTGAAACCCCACATCGCGCACCGCGTCCTGGTGCTTTACCTGACAGAGCCGTTCCCCGGTCTGCCGGTCCCAAAGGATCGCGTAGCCGTCGGCGCCCGCGGTCACGATCCAGCGCGCTTGCGAGTCCATCGCCACGCGGCGAACGGGCGCGCCGTGCCGGAGCACTTCGCTGTCCTCGGGTTTGTTCTTGCTGAATCTGGCTTTCTCGCCTGTCGGCAAAATCCAGAGCCGGGCCGTGCCGTCGGCACTCGGCGTGACGAGCCAGGTTTTCTCCGGGGTTTCCACGAGGTCGGGGATCCAAACACTGTCGGTGTGGCCTTCGAGGAACATCACCGCGTTATGCGTCGCATTTTCGACATTCCAAATCCCGACCTTCCCGTCGCGGCTGGTGGTGGCGAGCCAGTTTCCGTCCCGGGTCCAGGCGAGACCGGTCACCTGCTTTTTGTGTCCGATCAGGTAAAACGGATTCGCCGGTTCGGACGCTTTCCAGAGCGCGGCCTTGTTATCGTCGCTCGCGGTAGCGGCAAACCAGGCGTTCGGGTCCCAGCCGGGCTTGGGATTCAGGAGCGCGAAATTCACTTCGCTGCGATGACCAGTGAGCGGGAAATCTTTTTTGCCGACCAGGTCCCAAACACGCGCGGTGTGGTCCTGCCCGGCGGTGATTAGCGTGTTAACTCGCTGCCCATTCAACGGCCCGTAGCGGACGTGCCAGATCGAGCCCTTATGTCCAGAGAAAGTCTTGTCGGTCTTGTACTCGACCGCGTCTGAGGAATCGGCTTCGGGCAATGTCGACAATTTGGTTACCGGCGCCGGGGTCGGAGCGGGAAGATATTCCATGTCGCCGCCTTCTTTTCTATCGACCGATTCGAGCGCTTTTTGCTCGAGGAGTATTTTTTGTTCGTCTTTTTCCTTCCGTTCGTCGTTGAGTTTTTCCTGCACCTCACGGTTCCGATCGGCCAGGACGTAAACGATCGCTCCCACGATCGCCAGGAGGATGGCGAGGGCGATGCTGATGCGTTTCCGCCATCTGCGCATGGTGGCGCGGGCGTCGCTCAAGGCGCGCTGGCGCCGGATCCACGGAACGAGGAACTCGCTCGTGATGTCGTAAAAATAGGCTTCGTTACGCCGTTGTTTCCGGACGAGCCGCGACCGGTCGGTGAGTTCGGCGAGCGCGCATTTGCCAATCGTTGGCGGAATCTTTTCCCCGGACTGGAGCCGCTCGAGCAGGTCGGATTCGAGGATGATGTTTCGCGTCCCGGCGCTGGTGACGAGATGGCGAAGAATAGCGATAGCCGGCTCGCGCAGTCCGGAGCTGAGGCGATCGAGCGAGCCGGTGAGATGGCCCTCGAGAAGTCGCTGCACGACTTCGGCGCGGTTCGGCGTGGCGTCGAACAGCGACTCCGCTTTGGGATCGCGCCAGAGCGAAAGGGCTGCAATCTGCACTTCGGTGAGATTGATGGCGCCGCTCTCGCTCCGTTCTTCGAGCGCGGCGCAGAGCTTGTTCGCTAGCTCGTCGGAAATAACGCGCCCGAAATGTTCCGGCGGAATCTCGCCCATGAACGGCCCGCGGATCAGTTTTTTCAGGACGCTGGAATCCGGAAACGTCAGGCGGACATGCTGGTCGCGCAGGTTCGGGACGAGGGCGAAGAGCCTGGAAAGTTTCGCCAGGTAATCTTCCCGAAAAACGAAAAGCAATTTCACCGGCAGCGTTTCGTCGCGGAGAAGATCGGCCAGGAAATTGAGAAGCGTGCTCTGCGCCTGGGCGGCCTCGGCGAATTTTTCCCGGTTCTCGGGCGCTTCCTCAAACAGGGTCACGAATTCCTCGAACTGGTCGAAGATGAGGAGAGGAGCGCCGCCCGCGTGCTCGAGACCGAGCCGCGCGTGGATGTCCTTCGTCGAGAAGACGAGCCGCGTCCTGGATTCATCGTCGGCCGCAAGACGCGATGGCAAAAACGGCGCGGTGCCTTCGTCGGTGAGTGCGAGCCGTTCCACCACCAGCTCGGCGCCGGGCACCGGCTGGACGCGCAATCGTTCCGGGAGAAATCCTTCGTCGAGCATGGCGGGAATGAACCCGGCGTTGATCACGGAAGATTTTCCCACGCCCGATTCACCGTAGAGCAGCGTCCCGCGATAAATTGAGACCAGGCGAATGAGCCGCCGGGTTTCATCGCGCCGCTCGAAAAAGATCGGGCGATCGATGAAACGGAATTGCTCGATCCCGCGATAGGGCTCGCGCGGCCAGACGAGTTTGGGCAGCGTGATCATACCGGCATCGGCGTTTTCTTGATCAACTCGTAGAGCGCCGGCACGAACGACCAGACATCCTGCATGACGAAGCGGACGTAACGGCGCTGGTCGCTCCAGTAACGGACGATGAGCTGGTCCGGCTTGGGGTCGATCGAATAGGTCTCGGGAAAGAGCGCGGGATCGAGGTTCACCCGCATCGCTTTGAAAAGCAGGCGCAGATTGTAATCGATCAGGCTGTAACCGATGAAGAGCGTCGGCCAGCGTTTGAAACGGTAGAGGAAAGTTTCCGGCACCGGGTGGAACGGCGCCTTGTCGCTCATCCGCAGGACGAACTGGATGTAATCCTCATCCGTCAACACGGCCGAGTCCGGCACATCGATGTCGCCATGAAGTTTGCACACGAACGGATTCAGCGGCGTGGGATCGTCCGTCGGATCTTCGGTGGGATTTTTCGCGGACGGGCTGTAGACGCAGAGCTGCGGATCTTTGCCGGCGGCGCGCAGGCTTTGCTCGAAGAGCTGATCGTAGTTCGTCGTCATGACGAGTGGGAAATCGAGCGCGGCCAGGGCGTGTACGACGGGTGACGCGATCTTGTTCGCGTGCACTTCCTCCTTGATCCGCTTCATCAGGCGATTGCGCGAAAGGGTGTCTTCGTAATGCCACGCCACGCGTTTGAGGTCGCCTACGTCCCAGCCCGGGAATCGTTTCAGGTATTCGCTCTCATCGGCGAGCGTGACCGAAAGTGCGCGACCCAGCGGCGGCCGGCGCTCCTCCGGATAAGCGTCGAGATATTTCTGGTCCACGCCGGCCGGCGGCCCGTAATGAACGCCGGCGCCGAGGAACAAAATGCATTGCCCTTTGCCCACGGCTTCAGCGATCGCGGCAAGATCGTCCATGGCTTAATCAGTGCGCGGGCGGTGTTGAACCCGAAGAGGGAACGCGATCACCCTGTTGTTTTAGCGCAGTCCCGCCGGCGATTTCCATCCAAATCCGCGCCCGGGGCGGGAACGCGAACCTGCAGCGCTTACTTCTCGGACGTAGTAATCGTGTAAGAGAAATCGGCGGCGGGAGTGATCGTGAACGTGGCTTTCGCCTCGGGAACGCGGCGCTCGGCGGCGATCACGATATCCCAGCGCTTTCCCCGAAGCACAAATTTCTGCGACACCACCCGCCATCTCCCGTCAATTTCTTTGATGGGCACCGTGCGTTCGATGATCGACTCCTGCCTGTCGTGATCCATCCGGATCCACTGAAGAAACGCGCGGCTGGAAAGCTCCTCCCAGCCGACGAGCTGGATGACGAGACGGAACGAGCCCTCCTGTTTGTCGCGCGTCCAGTAACCGCCTGAAGCTACCGTTTCAATCTGCGGCGGCAACGCTTCCGCCTTCGCCGCCAGCTGCGGGTCCTCCCGACTCTGAGCCAGTAAAGCGCACGGCAATAGGAGGAGAAACCAACCAGCGATTTTCATTACATCTAATGAGACGCAAGATCAGCGACGGCCACCGGGAGCGAGCGCTGCCACGATTAACTGATAACTAATAACAATTATCTCGCGCATACGCGCGTCAGCCGTTCGCTGGATCGTGTGGTTAGGCCACGTTCGTTGCATTGCCGGTACCGTTGAGTAAGTGAACGCGGTCTCTGACGCCGGAGATGATGAACTCCTCCAGCGCTGGAACCAACGCTCTCGTCCGGGGATCGGAAAACGCGATGGCGGCGATGGCCTCGATGATGAACGGCTCGCCGGAAAGGTCGTTCATGCGGTAGATGTCGGTGGCGCGGTGCGGATTGAGGTGCGCCCAGAGCCGATTGCCGATGTTGCTGAGTGACGCCTTGCCGATGTAGGCGCCGAGCCGCTTCGGATCGTTCTCGTGATGGGCGCAGAGAATATAGACGCCCGGGCCATCCTTGCATGGCCACACCTGGTCGTCCCATGGGACGTTGGCGATGACTGAACACGATTCGGAGTTGGAGGCGTTCAGCGCTCGCGAAAGATGGGTTCGTATTTGTCGAGAGACATGTCCGTGGAATGATGCGTTACGAAACCCACTGATGCCCACTGCCTCTGGAGCACTTGCCGATAGTGGGATGGGAGTTGGTGGACATGCCTGTGCCGCACTTGATGCACTTGTATTGTTTGCGGCTGCCGTCATCAATAACCCACTCGTGGCCGCCGCCTTCGGAGCAGCGGCCGATAGTCGGATGCGAAGATGCGGAAATACCGGTGCCGCATTTGATGCACTTGTATTTGGTGTTGGGCATTGTGGTGGTTGGGTTACGAGGCGCTCGTGTAGTGGCCTAACGAGAACAAGATGAGCGACGGCCACCGAGAGCGCGCGTTGCTTTCATTTCATCCGTCATGATTCATCCGCCTTGATCCACTGCGGGTGGCCGTTCGCTCCATCGCATGGTTAGGCCTTTGGGTCATTTCGGTGGAAGGGGTGAGGTACGAGTGACTGATCCGTCTGGCTTCTCATCGCCACCGAAGTTCATTTGCGGTCGTTTCTCATTGAAACCCGGAAGCCGAAAGAGCAAGCGATCGTCGGCGAGTTCCCCGCCACGCTTCCACTCACGATAATGCTCGTCGGCAAGCAAACAGGGCACACCGCGATATGTAATGAGATGCCATTTGCGGTCGTAGTACTTTCCCGGGCCGCGAAGTTCGATCGCGTCGGCATTTACAACCACTCGGCCGCGAAGCGGGTAATTAGGTACTTTCTGAGTGTGTGTCGTAGTGCGTCCGTTGATCGTCATCGTGATGGTGGAGGGGCCAACGTCGCTGTAAAACCAATATTTGTAGTGGTCGCCTTGGATCTTCAGAGCGATACCCATGTAGCCAGTCCACCGACCGGAGAGAACCCAAGCACCGTCAACGTCGGGACGCGCTGCAGCGAACGGGGCACTGGCCAAGAAAATCAGCGCAAAGGTCAGCAGGAATCGCATAGGCCTAACGAGAATAAGATGAGCGACGGGCACCGAAGGCGCGCGCGGCTTGCAGGGGAAGGGTGGAAGCGAGAGCGAGCGTGGGCACAGAACGGGTGCCCGTTCGCTCCATCGCTTGGTTAGATGGTGGACGTGGTTTCACGATGCGGGTGGGACAAGACTGCTCTGGGAAAGATGGGGCTTCCGCCTCATGGCAAATAGCGAATCAGAATCGGGAGGGAACGCGACCGCAAAATGCGCGCTGCGTGGGAGGATGGCGCATCTAGTGAGGGACATAATGCGAGAGCCAGAAATGCCGCATGATCAACGACAAGAGGATCGCAATGACGAATACCGTCAGAGGCCAAATCGGAGAGCTGAGTCCTCGCCTCATACCATCTAACGAGAATTAGATGAAAGTTCGTCTTTAAAGGCGAATATTTTTTCGTCTATCACGGTGCTACCTGCTTCGAGATTCGTTGTGGTAGCAGATCGTTATTCCTCGATGGCGCCGCCGAGGATTCGGAGATGTTTTCGGAATGTGTAGGTGGGATCGGCGGCGCGTTTGGCGAGATACTCGGAGAAGCCTAATTGGGAGCGCAGCTTTTCGCCGGAGAGAATGGCGTCGGCCTGAGCGCGTTCGCGTTGCCAAATAGTTCTTGCGGTTTCGAGGAGCTTTTCAATCGAGGCGCCGCCGATAAAAACGCAGCCGTCGTCATCGGCGAAAACGAGATCGGTGTTTTGGACTTCGAAATCGCCGAAGCGCGCGGAAGTCAAGGCATCGGCATCGCGCGGGTCGAGGCGTTGCGGACCGGATAGGCATGAGCCGTAGCTCCAAATCGGAAAGCCGATCTGGCGCAGCTCCGCCGTATCGCGATGCGTTCCCCAAACAACGATCGCGACCAGGCCAGCCGCTCGTGCTTCGAGCGCGGTCAGATCGCCGATGCAGCCTTCGTCGCGCCGGCCAGCATTATCGATCACGAGAACGTCGCCGGCTTCCGCGGTTTCCATCGCTTCGAGAAAGACATCGACGCTCCCGAAATGTTTCGCGGGAAGGACACGGCCCGCGGCGCGGGCGCCGGGAATGATCGGCGCGATCCCGGAAGGGGCAACGCGAACCGGAATTTTCAACCGCAAGGCAGCATCAAATACGAGCGGAGTGGAGAGCTCTGCGAACTTTTCCGCCAGCGCCGCGTTCTTCACGAATCAACTTTGCTCGAAAGATCGGACGCAGCCAGTCCGAACGTTTTCTGAATCCGCCCGGCGTTTCCGCCGCATCAGATGAGTATTATGACTAACGACCTGGCGATTGAGTCCGCGGCCGCGCTCGGACCGCCCGCTCAGCGTGGGAAATGGCGAGAAGCGATCGCGCGGCGCCAGTTGATCGCGTTCTTTGTCCTGGCATTTGTCTTCTCGTGGTATCCGTGGATCATCGCGATCTGGCGCGGGCGAACTTCCGGGCCGAATCCGCTCGGGCCGTTGATCGCGGCGCTCATCGTCACTGGATTGGTGGAAGGCCGCGCAGGCTTGCGAACGTTGCTCGGCCGGATGGTGCGGGCGCGCATCGGGGTGCGATGGTATGCGATCGTCTTCCTGTTGCCGGTCGCGCTTTGCGCGATCGCGATGGCGATCATGGCGGCATTTGGCACGGGAGCGGTATTACCAACAGCGGTAGCCTGGCGGGAGCTGCCGGATCGATTTGTGTTCGTCTTTCTCTTCATCGGGCTCGGCGAAGAACCGGGCTGGCGCGGTTTCGCGCTGCCGCGTTTGCAGCAGAAGCACACGCCATTATTCGCCAGCCTGATCCTCGCGCCGATCTGGGCGCTCTGGCATCTGCCGTTGCTGGGAAACGAATTTCCCTTGCCGGTGATCCCGGCGTTTCTCATCAGCCTGCTCGGCGGAACCCTGATCCAGACCTGGCTCTTCAACCGCACCAAAGGCAGCGTTTTCGCCCAGATGCTTTTTCACGCGACGGTGAACACCGTTGGCGCGGGCCTCATCTTCCCGCTCTTCAAGGGATCGACGTTCGTGGTCTTCTGGTACGTTTACGCGGCGCTGTGGATGATCGCGGGTGCGTTCACCGTGTTTCTTTCGGGCGAGGCTGAAGTTCGTTCACCATCGCGGTGAAACGCCGATCGCCGCGGACGGTATCCCAGGCCGGATCGTATTTGAGCTGGCCAAACGATAACCCGTTCGGAATCCGCGCCAGAAATTCGAGCTGGTCGAGGGCGCCGTTCGCGTCGCCCAGCCAGGCGTGGATCATCGCCAAATAAGAGAGCACGGTCGCACCGTCGACCGCGTCGTCCGCGAGCGGCCGGAGTGCCACCGCGCGCCGTCCTTCGCGGAGAGCTTCGTCTTTGCGCGCGAGACCGGCATCGAGCAGGCCGAGCGTGGCCAGCAACATCGGATCGTCGGGTTGCTTGGCTAATTGCGCTTCGATGGCGGTCCGCGCACCGGTGAAGGCTTCGGCCGCCTTTGTTCTATCTCCGCTGGTTCGGGCGATCATGCCCTGCCAGTAGCTCACCGGAACCACCTTGCCGGCGCCGCCGACCAGTTCCTCCTTTTTCCACGACGCGAGAACCCTGGCCGCCGCGTCGCAATCCCGCTCGTAGAGCGAGAGGCTAATTCGCGTCCAGGTGGTGGCGCCGTTCGGGTCGTAATCAGCCGGTAACAAATTCAGGAACGACCGGGCCGCTTTCAGGTCGCCCTTCTCGAGCTCGATCTGGGCATGGAGCAGTTGAGCATAATTGCGCGTGCTCGGATTCGCAGCCGCAGCTCGATCGAAGAGCGCCGCTTCATCATCGTAGCGGCGCAACAGATCGTAAACGACGGAAAGCCCGTTCACGTTTCTCGGATTCAACGGATCGAGCTCGAACGCCTTTTCCAGATTTCTGACTGAGTCATCCCAATGTCCCTGGCGGCGGGCGATGGTACCGGCGAAATAAGAAACTTCCGCGCTGTTCGGGAGCGTGCGGCTGGCCAGGGCCAGCTCCTGGAACGCCCGGGTGTAATCGCGTTTGCCATGGTAGTAAACCAGCGCCTGGGCCAAATGCGCTTCGCCCAGGTCCGGGACCAGGGCGAGCGCTTTTTCGGCTGAGGCTTGGGCCAGATCGAGCCGGGCCGGCGTCCGATCGAGGCCATTCCAGTAAAGGTTGTCGTGGGCGATGGTTCGCCAGCAATAGGCCAGCGCGAAGTTTGGATCGCGCGAGATCGCTTCATCGAGGAAGCGCACCGCCTGGAGCAGGGTTTCTTTCCAGTCGTCCGTGTCATGAAAAGTTTTGATCAATTCCTTGGCGCGCAAATAAAGATCGAAGGCGCGGATGTCACGGGTAGAGGATTCGATCGCGGCTTGTTCGCGGGGTGAGAGCTTCGCCGCGAGCTGGCGGGTAATGGCCTGCGCGATCTCAGTCTGAATGGCGAATATGTCGGCCAGCCCGCGATCATAAGTCTCGGCCCATTGATGCTCATCGGTCCGCGCATCGATTAATTGCGCGGTGACCCGGACACGATCCCTGGTCCGCTGGACACTGCCTTCCAAAAGAAAAGTCACGCCGAGCCGCTGCCCGATTTCGCGCACGTTCCGCGGCGTGCCGGCCTTGTAGAGCATGACGGAGGTGCGACTGATGACTTTTAAGTCGGCGACCTTCGCCAGATTTGTCAGGATTTCATCCTGAATGCCGTCCGTGAAAAAAACATTTTCCTGTTCTCCACTCAGGTTGTTGAACGGGAGAACGGCAATTGATTTCTCGGGAATGGCCTGGGCCGGCTTGGAATCTTGTTGCGCGGGCGTCCAGGAGCGCCGCGCGAATTGGACCAGGAACAATGCCACCGCGATCGCGGCGGCCACGGCCGCGAAGGCCAGCAGTTTGCGGCCGGTATGATGTCGGATCGATTCATGGAGCGGGACATCTTCCGTCCGCTTAATCCCCTCCGGAGTGAGCTCGAACGCCCAGGCGAGGATTAGCGCCACTGGAAATCCGAGCACGAGAAGGAGCACTACCACGCGCACCGCCCAGTTCGGGACGTCGAAGAACGGAAAAACCTGGGTGGCAATCTGGATGAGCACCCAGCTCACAACGGCGTAGGTGACGGCCACGCGATAAACGTTCCGCCGCTGCAACTCGCCCAGAAACCTGCGCCAGTCCATCCACCGCCTTTTGTAGTTCGATGGGCGGCGAGAAGCGAGCCTAACGATTTTCGATTTCGATTGTAGTTCATCGGACGCTCTGACAGCCTTAGGCCTATGAGCACACCACAAGAGAAGGTGAACCCCGCAGACGCGAAAGAAACAGCCACCAAGCCAGAGGTAGCAGGTCGGGAGGCGGAGCCGGATAGTACCACCGTCCCGCAGGACGGGGCGATCTCGAGCACCACCGTCCCGCAGGACGACGCCTAAGGAGAACGTCAGCACCGCGATTTCCTCGAAAGTGAGTTTCGGCGAAACGCGTTAAGCGCCAGAACAGCGCTTGTCTCCAGGCCTCTGGAGCGAGATCGCTGAGGCGCGAGTTTTATCTAAGCCAGAGCAAATTCCGTCGCGGAGGCCTGGGATTTAATGGCTTGCAGTTTTCGTTAGGCCTGAACAGGCTCGGTGGCTCACCCATGGCCCTATGAAAAAACTCGTCATCTCCGCGCTCGTTCTCCTAGTCGGCAGCCTTTTGTTCACCTCGTGCCAGACGACCGTCCCGCAAGACCAACCGCAACCGTCGACCACCACTGTCCCGCAGGACACGCCTTACGCGAAATAACTTTCGGCGATAACGCGTTGACCGCCGGGTGGCGGCGGTCGATTTGACGACATGGCGCAACGCCAACGCTATCTTTTTGTCTGCACGAACCGGCGCGCGGATGACGACGCGAAGGGTTCCTGCTCGGTGCGCGGGTCTGAGGAAATCCGGGCGGCGCTGAAGGAACAGGTCGCCGCTCGCGGCCTGGCGAAGCTGGGGGCGCGGGTTTGTAAATCGAGCTGCCTCGACCAGTGTTCGAGCGGCGTGTGCATTCTGGTCGAGCCAGACCATTTCTTTTACGGGCGCGTGACCCTGGCGGACGTGCCCGAGATCGTCGAAGCCCTGGCGAGCGGCCAACGCGTCGAGCGTCTCGTGCTGACAAGCGAGGATCTGACGCGCGGCTAGATCTTTTTCTCGAGCGCCGCCTTTTTGACGGAAACCGATCTGGTCGATCAATTCTCACCGGGCTTTGACCCCCGCCAGGGGCGGTTTTCCCGCCCTTTTGATAGGTGCAAATAATTGCTTGCAGTCCCCGCGGCGACCGCACATCCTCGTGCCTCTGCTTAACCACAACCTATGAAACGATCACTCATCTATTCCATCACCGTCATGTTGGCCGCGGGGCTCCTCGCCTCTTGCAACACCAGCAAGACTGAAACAGCAACCACCACCGCTCCTGAAAAGGCGCCGGCCAAAACTTCGACGACGAAGAAGTCCACGACCAAGAAGTCGACGACGACCGACACCACCAAGAAAGAGACGACCAAGAAGGAGACGACCAAGAAAGAGACGACCAAGAAGGAAACGAAGACCTCACCCTCTCCGTCGCCTTCGGCCACTCCGTAAGGACGAGTCATCGCAGCCACGCGCTGCGTGCAGTGACAGCTTGGAGTTAGTCAGCCGTTCCAATCGGCTGACTAACTCTTTTTTTTCGCCTCCCTCGGCACGCGGCTAGGCGTCCGCCGATTGCCGCGATTTCTTGGCGCGACAGGTCCGTAGCTCGTTTACATTGCGGGCATGAAAGTTCCATTTACGCTGGGAGTGGTCGGTCACTTCGGACTGGCGGTGCGCAGTCCGAAGCGGAGTGCGAAATGGTTCGCGCGCGCGCTGGGCTTGAAAAAGCAATTCGAATTCGAGGGCGGCATCGCGATCGGGAATGACAATGTCACGATCGCCTTGCAGAAGGGGAAGCCGGCGCCGCGCACATTCGGACACATGTCGTTTCACCTCCCGAGCATGGCGGCATTGAAAAAAGCGCTGGCCCACTTGCAGAAACAGAGAATCGATCTCGAAGATCCGGGCGACGAGATCGGGCCGGAGGGTCCGGGCTCGCCGCACATGGGTCTTTGGTTCCATGACTTGGATGGCTATCGGTGGGAGTTGAGTGTGCAGGGCAAGCGCTAACCTCAGGCTAATTCCAGGAGGCTGCGCGGAGGCAGAGAAGCGAGCTGCTCGAGCTCGAGCGAGTTCTCTTCGCATTTCACCGCCAGGCAAAGTTCACCATCCGGTGCGACGGCCCAGAGATAAGCCGGGCATCGGGCAACATAGAATTCATGTCGCGGATGGTTTTGCGGGAAACCGCAATCTTCGTGCGCGTGCGGTCCGCGCCGCGAGCAGGCGCGCAAATCGGCGATCAATTTTTCTAACTCGAGCCGGCTGCGTTTTACCTCGACCGAAATGAGAATTTCGCCGGCCGACGATCGGACCAGGAGATCGCAACCATCGGCCGTCGCGCGGTGCTCCGGGCGGCTCGGCTGCAGGTTGAGGTGGCGCCTTAGCCAACCGCGTTCCAGGATCAGCCGGGCCGCGGTCGCGAGCTGGCAGAGATTTTCGCGTAACAGGCGAGGCGGTTGGTGCGAGAAAAGCCGATAGCTTTGCGGCGGATGCGCTTCATCGGCCGGCGGCAAGAGCTCGCTCGTGACTTCACCCCGCTCGTCGACCGCAAACAAATTCTCTTCGAGGCCGAGGAGAAAATATTGTGCCTCCCATTCCGCCACGGGCGGGCTGATCCGAACACCGGAAATCGGAACACGCTCTCCCATCGCCTGGCAGGTGGCGGCAAATTTTTCCTGCAACCACGCTTCCAGTTCGACCTTCAAATTCGAATCAAACAAGCCCTGCATATCACCTTGCCGCCGCCGGTGGGCTGGCGTTTATTCCCGCTTCACAGAATTCAAATATGAAAACACTTCTCACACTCATCGCCATTGCCTTTCTCGCCACCATCCCGGTGGACGCAAAAACCTTCAAGCTTCCGAACGAAGACTTCGCCATCGCTTCCATCGACATGCCCGATTCGTGGAAACCGAAAGAGTTCGATAACGGCGTTGCCGGCCAGAGCGCGGATGACGCGGTTTACATTTCCGTGGTGGCCGTCGGCAGCGAAAAAGGCATGACCGCCGAGATCGAAGACACCTTCGACATGCTCAAGAAGCAGAAAGTCACGCTCGACGAGTCCACGAAAAAGGAAAACAAGTTCAAGATCAATGGACTCGACGCGACCGAGCTGCTCTACCAGGGCAAGGACGAGGATGGCCCGGCCGCCATCAGCATCTGTTTCGTTCCGATCAAGGATAAGATGATCATCTTCACCTACTGGGTCACGACCGCGAAGGAGAAGGAACACCTCAAGGAAGTTGGCACGATCGTAAACAGCCTGAAGCCTGCTTCCTGACGAGCCACGAAGTCCCGACCTCACACCGGATAAATTATCAAAGCGCCAGCCGTGTTCTGCGGCTGGCGCTTTTTTTTAACCTCGGTTAGCGCAATTGACAGTGAGACGGCCGGAATGACATGCTCGCCTAACCAATGGCCGCCCGTTCGTCACCCAGCGTTTTCTCTCCGGAAGGCGCGATCGATCTCCACGTCTCTCCGGAATTGCGCGCGTCCCTGCGCGCGATCATCGACGACGAGAAACCAAAGCGGCTCGTTGTGGATCTCTCCCGGGTTCCGTACATCGACAGCTCCGGCCTCGCGGTTCTGATCGGCGCCATGCAGAGCCTGGAACTCGAAGGCGGTCTTTTCCTGCTCGCCGGCGCGCAGGAAGGCGTGCGAATGATTCTTGAAAGTGCGCGGCTCGATCAATACTTCCGCCTGTTCCCCGATGTGAACGCGGCTATCGCCGCTTCGTGAATCAACGCCGGCTCACTCGTCACGGAATAGCGCGAAAATCTCTTCCGCGAGATCGCTGACAGCAGTCTTCTCGTCATTGCTAAGAACCGCCACGGTCAATCCGTTCTTCAAGTCGAGCAGGAGATAGGCAGCCGTGCCGTTCCAGCTCCCACTGTGTGAAACCAGGTGGCGTTTCTTCTCGATCACCCAGCCAAAACCGTAGCCATCGCCATCGTCATCCTTGATCGGGTTGCCATTGTCATAACGGCCGTTCGTCCAGGCGAGTTCCTGCGATCGACGGCCGATGATCGTGTGAGCGCACAAGGCCTTGTCCCACAAACTCAGCTCGCGCACCGACGTGTAGACGCTGCCATCGCCGGTAATCACGGTCGGCGACGACGATCGCGTCACCTTGTCTTTGCCCTTTGTGACGTACCCTTTCACCGCGTCCGCCGGCAACTTCGCGGTGCCGTCGAGAATGAAAGTACGAGTCATACCCGCGGGCTGGAAGAGATGTTCGGACGCGAACTGGGCGAATCTCTGACCGCTTATTCTCTCCACGATCGAGGCCAGGAGCGCGTATTCGGAATTGTTGTATTCGTACTTCACTCCCGGCGCGCGCCGCGGTTTAGTGCCGTTCAACCACTTGAGGTGGCCTTCATTGGTCAGCGCCGCGAATTCCTCGTCGCTCCCATCCCAATCGTCGCTCGTGTAATCGGCCAGGCCCGAAACGTGATGAAGCAGATCGTTCACCGTGATCGGCCGCCCGTTCACCGGCACGTTGAAATCATTGACGTAGTCCGCGACCGGGCGTTCCAGCTTTAGTTTGCCTTTCTCGACCAACGTCAGGATCGCGACTCCAGTCATCTGCTTCGAGACCGACGCGAGATCGAAAAGAGAATCCGGCGTGATCGGCGTCCCCGCCTTCATGTCCGCCAAGCCGTAGCCGCTCGTCAGCAAAGGCACGCCATTTCTGGAAACAAGGATCGCTACGCCTGGGCCGTCGCGATTGATCTTCTCTTCGACCAGAGCCTCGATGTCGCGGGCGCGTGAGGCCTCTTCGGTCGCACTCATGTGGAGCGTCGCCGCGAGGACCACGAGCGCCACACCCAATTTCAGAAAGAGAGACCCGAAAAGAGTCTTGTAACTTTCTCTCGGCGTCGTCAACCTGAGTCGACGCGCGGCCATTTCGCGCTCTTCAGTAACCCCACAAGAGGAACCTTCCATGAAATTAACGACGACAATGTCCATGATGCTGGTGAGCTTGATCGTGGCGCTGGCAGCGAGCGCGATCACACCCACGCCGAGTCCATCTCAGTCCAAATCTCCGGATAAAAGCATACCGGCCAGTACTTCGCCAACCCCGAAGCCAACGCCAGAAATTCTGCCCAGTCCAAGCGACATCCCGACGCCGGCGGTGGCCGGCACCCCGGCCAATCAAGCCCCGCCCAAGCCGGTTCTTTATCTGTTGAGAACAGAGGCGTTTTCCACCGGTGGAAAAAATTTCATCCGCTATCGCTACGACGTCGCGAACAAGAGCGAATATCCGGCCGAGATGTTCGCGGCCGCGCCTGCCTTGCCGCCGTGTGGCAGCAACACCAACGCGTCCCGCACCTGGGTCGACTTCTTCGATTCGACCGGCAAACGGATCTACGGATTCTGCGCCCTGAGCAAGCCGGACGATCTGGGGAAAATCTGGTTTGCGCTCGAGGAAGGAGTCATTCCGCCCAGCTACGTCTATATCGAGCTGAACGACCGCCAAACCAATACTAAATACAAATCAAACTTGGCGGACACCACGCTCTAAACGCCGCTAGGTCAGCGCTTGGACGACGAGGGCGCGCATCGGCGCACACACCGTTTCTCCAAAACGTTTCTTTAATGCGCCGGCGACAGCATTCGTGATGATCGGCAGCAACGATGGATCGCGTTCGGTGATCGCGACCGCGACCGGATTGCCGTGGACCAATCCCTGGGCCGCGTCCTCCGGCCTGCTCGCGCCGCCAATTTTCGCGACGACCTCGACGCGAACATTCCGAAAGCCGGCCGATTCGAGCACGCGTCTGATTTCGTTCTGATCGTGATAACCGAACGGAACCTGATAGAAGGTCGGCGGGTCCTTCTCGAAAAAGCTGCTGATGGTCTCGTGCGCGATCCGGCCGAGATCGTTGTATTCCATCGAATCCCAGACGTTGAAGAGGAAGACGCCGCCCGGCTTCAGAACGCGGTGTGCTTCGCGCGCGCTCAGCGCTTTGTCCGGCACGAACATGATCCCGAACTGGCAGACCACCGCGTCGAATGACGCATCGTCGAACGGCAGGCTGGATGCATCGGCCTGACGCCACTCGACCGCTTCGCCTTGCCTGAATTTTTGCGCGGCATTCTCGATCATCGGTTCGTTCAAATCCGTTGCGACCAATCTCGTCGCCGCGGGCAACCGCTCCCGCAGGATGCGAGTGAGAATTCCGGTGCCGGAGGCCAGCTCGAGGACGGAGCCGTTCGCGTCCACCTTCAACCGTGCCGCCAGGTCTTCGGCGTAGGGCTGAAGGAGAACCGGGCCGAGATACCGGTCGTAGGCGGCCGGAATCGATCCCGCAAACTGCGCGTTCTTGTTGTCCATATTCGTTATCGTTTCAGCAACGGTTTCAAATAGCGCCCGGTATAACTGCCGGCTAACTCCGCGATCTCTTCCGGCGCGCCAGTTCCCACGATTTTTCCGCCGCGTTCTCCTCCTTCCGGCCCGAGATCGATGATCCAGTCAGCGCACTTGATCATCTCGAGATTGTGCTCGATCACGACGAGCGTGTTTCCGGAATCGCGCAGCTTCATCAGGACCTGGAGCAGCTTTTCGATGTCGGCGAAATGCAGGCCGGTTGTCGGCTCATCGAGAATGTAGATCGTGCGGCCGGTCGCGCGTTTGGCCAGCTCGGTCGCGAGCTTCACCCGCTGCGCTTCGCCGCCCGAAAGCGTCGTCGCCGCCTGGCCGAGCCGCAGATATCCCAAGCCCACGTCGAGCAGCGCGACGAGCTTGTCGGAAACGGTCGGCACATTCCGGAAAAAGCGCGCGGCTTCGTCCACGGTCAGGTTCAGCACGTCGGCGATATTTTTTCCCTTGTAAGTGATCTCGAGCGTCTCGCGATTGTAACGCTGCCCGCGGCAGACTTCGCACTCGACGTATACGTCCGGCAGAAAATGCATCTCGATCTTGATCAGCCCGCCGCCCTCGCAATTCTCGCAACGGCCGCCTTTGACGTTGAAACTAAAACGGCCCGCGTCGTATCCGCGGATCCGCGCCGCGGGAAGTTGGCTGAACAACTCGCGGATCGGCGTGAATGCGCCGGTGTAGGTGATCGGGTTTGAGCGCGGGGTGCGGCCGATCGCGCTTTGATCGATCACGATCGCTTTGTCGAGTTGATCGAGCCCCCGCACCGCGCCGTGCGCTCCGGGCTTGTCCTTCGAGTTGTAGAAATGTCGGAAGAGCGCGCGCCGCAAAATATCGTCCACCAGCGTGGACTTTCCGCTCCCGGAAACGCCGGTAACGCAGGTCAGACAACCGATCGGAAACGAGGCGGCGATCTTCTTCAAATTGTTTTCCGCCGCCCCAGTCACGGTCAGCCAGCCATCGCCCATCTGGGTCGAACGCGGCTTCGCCCGTTCTTTGGGAACCGCGATCCGGGCGCGACCAGAAAGATAATCCGCCGTCGGCGAATTCTTCGCGTTCAGAACTTCGGCGAGCGCGCCTTGCGCTACGATTTCGCCGCCGCGCGGTCCCGCGCCCGGCCCGAGATCGAGGATGTGGTCGGCCGCGCGAATCGTTTCTTCATCGTGCTCGACGACGATGACGGAGTTCCCCAGATCGCGGAGGCGGCGCAGGGTCGTGAGCAGCCGCGCGTTATCCCGCTGATGAAGTCCGATGCTCGGTTCATCGAGAACGTAAAGGACGCCCGCCAGTCCCGAACCGATCTGGGTCGCCAGCCGGATTCGCTGCGCTTCCCCGCCGGAGAGCGTCCCGCTCTCGCGATTGAGGGAAAGATAATTGAGTCCCACTTCGACGAGGAACTGGAGCCGCGAATCAATCTCGCGCACAACATCGGCCACGATGTGCCGTTGCTGGTCCGTCAGAGCGAGCTGCCGAATGTATTCCGCGGCCGCATCGATCGTCAGCTCGCTGAACTGATGGATGTTCAGCTCGCGGCCCTCTAAATCCTCGATCGTCACCGCGAGGATTTCCGGCTTCAACCGCGCGCCCTGGCACGTCTGGCACGGCACGCGCGTCATGAATGCCCGAATCCGGTTTCGCGTAAACTCGCTCTCCGTTTCGGCGTAGAGCCGCTCCATCTGCGGGATGAGACCTTCAAACGGCCGCGCCACCTTCGGCGTTTTTCCATTGCCGCCCGTGTTGATCTGGATCGGCTCGTCGCCCGTCCCGTAGTAAAGTGCCTTCTTAAAATTTTCCGGCAAATCCGCGAACGGAATGCAGTCATCGACCCCGAAATGCTTCACGAGCGCGCTTTGCAGGCTGCGGTAGTAAGCGAGCATCGGCTTCGTCCCCCGGCGCCAGGGCTTGATCGCGCCTTCCTTCAACGACTTCTCCGGATCCGACATCAGCTCCGCATCACAAACCAGTTGCGTCCCCAATCCATGACACGCCGGGCACGCGCCCAGGTGGCTGTTGAATGAAAAATGTTTCGGCGTCAGCTCGCCTAACGAGTAATCGGTATCTGCATTCCCGTAGTCCGTCGTGTACCGCACCTGCTCCCATTCTTCTCTTAGTTCGACGTTGGGCGTTGGGCGTTGGGCGTTCGGCGTTTCCCCCTCTCCCGATTTCAGGACCACCATCCTGTTCCCGCCCCACCGCAGCGCCGTCTCCACCGAATCCGCCAGCCGCGTCCGCACCCCGTCGCGCATCACCAGCCGATCCACCACCGCCTCGATCGTGTGCCGCTCCGTCTTCTTTAGCCGGATCGGCTCCGGCTTACCCAGCTCCACGATCTCGCCATCAATCCGAATCCGGACAAATCCCTCCCGCTTCACCTTCTCGACTACATCACGAAACTCGCCCTTCTGGTTTTGGACCAGCGGCGCCAGCAAAATGATTTTCGTCTCGGCCGGGAACGCGAGAATCTGATCCACGATTTGCTGCGGCGTTTGCCGATGAATCGCCTGGCCGGTCACCGGATCGTGCGGGTGGCCCACCGCCGAAAACAGGACGCGGAGATAATCGAAAATCTCGGTGGTGGTCGCGATCGTCGAACGCGGATTCGCCCCGGCGCTGCGTTGCTCGATCGCGATCGCCGGCGACAGGCCTTCGATGAAATCGACATCCGGTTTTTCCATCTGGTCGAGGAATTGCCGGGCGTAAGCGGAGAGGCTTTCCACATAACGGCGCTGCCCTTCGGCATAGAGCGTATCGAAGGCGAGCGACGATTTTCCCGAGCCGCTCAGGCCCGTGATAACGACCAGTTTTTCCCTCGGAATCTCGACGTGGAGATTCTTTAGATTATGCTGGCGTGCTCCGCTGATCTGGATAGTTTGCGCAGGCATCGGACGACAAATGTCGAACCTGTCAGTCAAGCACAACCGTCCCGTTTCTCCAGCCCGAAAGCCCCGATCATGAGCGAAAACGACCGCAGCATTTCCCACGAAGAATTGGTCCAGTTGCAGAAAAAATTCAGCGAGATCAAACACGCGATTAACAACGCGCTCGCCGTGATGATGGCGCTCTCCGAGATGTCGCAGCGACGTCCCGATTACTCCGAAAAGCTGGCGAGCACGGTGCTAACGAAAGCGCCCCAGATCGTGTCGGGATTGCAGGAATTCACCCAGGCCTTGAACGAGAAGGCCGGCCCGAAACCCGAAGCGGTGCCGTAACAAGCTCCAAATTCCAAGCTCCAAACGCCGCTGCGACCTTGGTGCTTGATGTTTGGTGCTTCCCTGGAGCTTGGAATTTGGAGCTTCTAAAGAGCTACCGTTTCGGAGAAGCGGAAACGGAAGGTGCCGCGCTCGGCTTCGTCGAAATAGCGGGAGTAGTTCCCGGCGCGATTGAAACCGCCGCTGATGGCGCCGGACTGACTGTCGCGGTTCCAGTCGCAGCAGAGCTCGGCGAAACTGAAACGCCCGGGACAGGGGTGACAGAAGCGGCGGGCACGGGCGTTGATTCCGCTTCCAATCTGCGGCTCAGGTTGCTCGGCGAATTCGCCTTGCGGGCATAGAGAATCGACAGAAAAAAAGTGAGCAGGAAGAAAATCGCGGCGAGCCAGCCAGTGATTTTGGTAAGCACGTTGGTGGTCTGGGCGCCGAAGATATTTTCGGTTACGCCTCCGCCGAAAGCCGCGCCGAGGCCTTCGCTTTTCGGCCGTTGCATCAGGATGACGAGCATCATGAGCACCGCGACAAAGACATAAATCCCCAGGAGAATGTTAATCAGAAGGGTCATTTGGGACGGGCAATATGACGAGCAAATGACGAATGTCGAATCTCGAATGTCGAAACAAGATGGACGCCCTTACCCAGTGATTCGTGCTTCGTCATTCCTTCGGCATTCATCATTCGTGCTTCGTCATTTTTATCTCATTCCAGATCTCATCCAGTTCTTCGAGCTCAGCATCGCCCAGCTTCTTTCCCCGGATTCGCAACTCGTCTTCCAGGCGATTAAAACGCGCCACGAATTTGTCCGTCGCCTGCTGGAGTGCGCCTTCTGCATCGAGCCCGCTCTTGCGCGTGAGATTCACGACGGCGAAAAGCAGATCGCCGATCTCATCGGCAATCGCGGCGTTATCGCCGGACGCGAGCGCGTCCTTTGTCTCTGCCAATTCTTCATCGACCTTTGCCACGACGTCGGACAATTGCGTCCAGTCAAAGTTCACCCGGGCCGCCTTCTTCTGCGCTTTTTGCGCCCGTACCAGGGCCGGCAGCGCGGCCGGAAGGTTGGACAGATAATGGCCGCCAGTCGCGCCATTCTTTTCCTCGTGCTTGATGGCTTCCCATTGTTTCACCACGCCCTCCGCGTCGCGAACTTCGCTCTTGGCGAAAACGTGCGGATGCCGCCGGATCAATTTGGCCGTCACTTCCTCCAGCACCTCGCCGATGTGGAAACGCCCGGTCTCGTTCGCGATTTCCGAGTGCATCAGGGCCAGCAGAATTAGATCGCCCAGTTCTTCGCGCAGATTTGCATCGTCGCCAGCGTGAATGGCGCCGGCCACTTCGTACGCTTCCTCGATCAGCGGCGGGAGCAACGATTCGTTTGTCTGCTCGCGGTCCCAGGGGCAACCGCCAGGAGCACGGAGTTTCGCGACGATCTCGCAGAGCTTCGCGAACGCTGTGTCGCTCAGATCTTCCACAACGATCGGTGGGTCCGAAACTCGGAGACTTCGCCGGTCGTTTTCTTGCCGACGTAGATGGTGATGCCGATGACGCTGGCGAGGGTGCCGACGAAAATGAACGCGACCAGCCACGAGGGAATGTGACCGACCCGCATTGCCCGATAAAACGCCGGCAGGCCATCGAGCGTCATCGAGGCGTGGAGGAAAATCTTTGTCACCCACGCCACCATGATGAGGATGAAAATGAAAACGTAATTCCGTTTCAGCCGCCGCCCGACGGCTTCCAGCCGGCTGATCTTGAACGAGGGCAAAATCAAATCTTCGCAGACGAGCTTCTTCCATTCGCCCTGGAGCATCTCGCGGTTCTCCATCACCATCGGGACGAGAAAATGCGCTTCGAGCATGCGGACCCGGGCGCGAAAGGCATCGTAGAAACGATAGCGGCGCGCCTCGATCCAGAGCATGCCCCAGACGATCGCGAGGTTGAAAAAGAAAATCAGGTGCGGCACCTCGCGGTTCGCAAAAGCGATCGTGATAATGGCGGTGCTGCTGGTGATGGCCCAGTTGGTGGTGATGTCGAGCCGCTGGCGCCAGATCATGATGCGCCCCAGCTCGCCACGATAGAAATGCGACATCGCGTTGACGTAGCCGGGATCGTAGAGGCTTTTCTGCCACGAGATCGTTGCCTCGTCCGTTGTGCCAGTGGGATTGTTTTGAGTTGCCACGAGTGCCCCGATAATTCGATAACTCGGATTCGCCCGTCAATCCAATCAATCGCCGGGCCATTTTTCAATGTCCGCGTTGCTCTCCGAAATTCTCGACCCGAAACTCGTGGTGCTGGAATTGCGCGAGCAGACGGCCGCGGAAGCGATCCTCGAGATCGTGGAACGGCTGCGCGATAACGGCCTGGTCCACGATTTCTACAAACTGGCGGACGCGGTCATGGAACGGGAGGGCCGAACCTCCACGAACACCGGCGAAGGTGTCGCGTTTCCGCACGCGCGGACCGATCTGGTGGATCGCCTCGTTCTCGGAATCGGCCGGAGCAAGGAGGGAATTTCCTTCGGATATTCCAGCGAACTCGTGCACCTGATTTTTTTAGTCGGCGTCCCGCAGCGGATGGTGACGAGCTATCTGGTCTGCTTGGGTGCGCTGGCGCGGGTGGTAAAAGACAGGGCCCGGCGCGACGCGCTCATGGCGGCGACAACCGCCGAGGAATTCGTCGAGCTGATGCGCGAAAGCTCGCTGGCGGTAGAATAAGCAATCCATTATTCCGTGCCGCAGACCAGGGCTGCCAAAAGCTCCAAATTCCAAGCTCCAAGCACCAGAGAATACTCAAATTCCAAGCTCCAAACTCGGCTGCAACCTTGATGTTTGATGTTTGGAGCTTCTCTGGAGCTTGGATCTTGGAGCTTGGAGCTTTTCGGACCGCGCTTCGCCAGCCTCAGGATGACAACGCTTTTTCACGCGCTGCTGAGGTTGCGGCGCGGCCGTAATACCAGCGGTGCAATCGATGCGGTGAAACGCCCAGGTTATACAGCACAATGAACAAACCGTTCTGGATCGTCGTCCGCCAGGCGCCTTTCCGCAGATGACGCCGCCCTGACGACGCCACCGGCGGATCGAGCACCGCGATTTTTCCCGCGGCGCGTAACCGCCGGGAGAATTCCACGTCTTCCATCAACGGAATCTTCGCGAAACCGCCCAGGCGTTGAAACATCTCGCGCCGGACGAAAATGGATTGATCGCCGTAGAGCGTCCCTCCGCGCCGGGTCAGGAAACGCGCGACCGATTCCAGCCACATCAAACGCGGGTGGCGCCCATCGAATTTTCGAAAAAATGCGCCGCCCACCACTTTCGGGTCGGCCAGCGCGATCTCGATGGCTTCGAGGTGCGCGTCCTCCAGCAAGGTATCGCAATGCTGGAAAAGGATTACGTCGCCGCTGCTGGCGGCGGCGCCGAGATTCATCTGTTCGCCGCGATTCGGCGTCGGGCAGGCGAGGAACGTTGCGCCCGAGGCGAGCGCGATCCGCTCCGCTTTTTCGTCGCCGGAAGCGTCCACGACGATCGTTTCCGCGACCCGTTCCTGCGCCGCCAAGCCGGGCACGAGCGATTGGAGATTCTCCGCGTCGCGCCAGGACGGAATGACTACGCTGATTCGTAAAGGGGATTCTCGAACGTCCGCAAGCCGATTCACTACGGCTTTTTTAGCAGAAGATTCCGGGCGCGGTCGAGCGCGCGTCGCTCTGAAGCAGTGAGGCTGTTGATTCCGAACTTGGAAATCTTTTCGAGAACCGGGTCGATCGATTCGTGGATGCTCTCCGGTTCGACTGTCCGGCGCGGCACGTCTCGCGTGACGATGTGGAACTTTGGCTTCGGCTTAAAAAATTGGATACGGCCGAAAAAGTCGAAGATTGAAATGCCCCGCTGGAGCAGGCGGATAAAAACAAAAGAAGCGGCACAAACTATCCACAGCACGGAGAGATGCCCCCACTCATGCCGCGGCAGTTGCTGCATCGATCCCAGGAACAATCCCACAAAGGCGAGCCACTTGAGCGGCACCCAACCGAACCATTGAACATTCGGATACAGCGTCGCGAAGGCGATAAACAAGCCAATCGAAAATTCGTACGATTCGTAATAGAGCCAATGCACGCCAAAAAGGCTCCACCCTGAAATCACCACAGGTGGAATGAGGAGGAGAGTGCCAATCAGCTGAAGGAAGCGGCGGCGGCCGAGATACTTTTCAACTTCGCTCCCCGACCAGAACATAAAGAGAACGTTGAAGATCGAGAAGAACGTCACTTCCTGAATGAAGGTGCAGGTGAACGGTTGCCAGAGCGCGCCCCGGATGAAACTCGGAAAGAAGAAGGCAAACGGGGTAATATCGATGCTCGCCGTCTTTAGGATGGTCGTGACAAAAATGCCGAGCAGATAGGCGGCCGCGAGAAAAGCCGCCACGCGGACCGGATACTTCCCGATCCAGGCGATAGGTTGGTCCTCGGAGGTCGTAACTCCGAACATGCGGCAATTAACGTTGCGCCCGCGTCATGCGCAAGCAGCTCGCCGCGAAAATTTGCTTGGACAACGCCCCGAAGCGGCGAAAATGACGATCCACTTTCCGCCTTTCGCGAATGACCTCGAGGCCGCTCATCCATGGATAACCTGGCGCCCGCCATTTCTCCGCCGCAGGGAGTCGGCGATTCGAAGCCGGCAAACCGCGCGGTGCTCGACTGGGTCCAGGAAGTGGCGCGGCTCACCGAGCCGGAAAACATTTTCTGGTGTGACGGCTCGGAGAAAGAGAACGCGTGGCTCCTGGAGCAGGCGCAACGGCTCGGCGTTGTCCTCAAACTAAACGAGCAAAAAAAACCGGGCTCCTACTTGCACCGGTCGAATCCGAACGACGTGGCGCGGGTGGAACAATTCACGTTGATTTGCACTCCAACGAAAGAAGAAGCCGGCCCGACGAACAACTGGGCGGCGCCGGCGGAGACCTACACAAAACTGCACGAGATGCTGCGCGGGGTGATGCGCGGCCGGACGATGTTTGTGGTGCCTTACATCATGGGGCCGCCGGATTCGCCGCTCACCAAGGTCGGATTCGAGATCACCGATTCGATCTACGTCGTCTTGAGCATGCGCATCATGACGCGAATGGGCTCGGTCGCGGTGAAGCGTCTCGGTGACGATCCTAACGGCGAATGGAACCGCGGCGTGCATTCCCTCCTCGATGTTAATCCGGAGCGCCGCCTCATCTGCCATTTCCCGCAGGACAACGCGATCATCTCGGTCGGCTCCGGTTACGGCGGCAACGTTTTGTTGAGCAAGAAATGTCTCGCGCTCCGGATCGGTTCCTACCTCGCGCGGAAGCAAGGCTGGCTCGCCGAGCACATGCTCATCCTCGGCGTGGAAGCACCGGACGGCCGGAAGCATTACGTCGCCGCGGCGTTTCCGAGCGCGTGCGGCAAAACAAATTTCGCGATGCTGATTCCGCCACCTCATTTCAAAGGCTGGAAAGTCACGACGATCGGCGATGACATCGCCTGGATGCAAATCGGCAAGGATGGCCGGCTCTACGCGGTGAATCCGGAGAACGGCTATTTCGGCGTCGTGCCGGGGACCAGTTACAAGTCGAACCCGAACGCGATGAAATCGATCGAGCGCGATACGCTCTATACGAACGTCGCGCTCACCGATGACGGCGATGTCTGGTGGGAAGGCAAGGATGGCGCGCCGCCCGCGCACGCGATCGATTGGAAAGGCAACGATTGGATGCCGGCTTCGAAGGAAAAAGCAGCGCATCCGAACAGTCGGTTCGCGGTGCCGATGCGCAACAACCCCGTGCTCGATCCCGACGTGGAGAAAGGCGAGGGCGTCCCGATCAGCGCGATTATTTTCGGGGGACGGCGGAGCGACACGATGCCGCTGGTCTTCCAGGCGTTCGATTGGGTCCACGGCGTTTATGTCGGCGCGACCATGGCCTCGGAAACAACGGCGGCCGCGACCGGCGCGGTGGGCCAGGTCCGGCGCGATCCGATGGCGATGCTTCCGTTTTGCGGCTACAGCATGGGAAATTATTTCCGGCACTGGCTCGAGATCGGCCCGCGGTTGAAGAATCCGCCGCTGATTTTCCACGTGAACTGGTTCCGGAAAAATCCCGGTGGAAAATTTCTCTGGCCGGGATTCGGCGACAACATGCGTGTGCTCCAATGGATCATCGGACGTTGTGAAGGGAAGGCTGGCGCAGACGAATCGCCGATCGGATACATTCCGCGGCCGAAGGATCTCGACCTGGATGAGATCGACGGCGTCTCGCAGGAACAACTCGGCGAACTGCTCGCCGTGAACCCGGCGGAATGGAAAACCGAGCTCGAAGGCCAGGCGAAGTTTTTCGAGACGCTCAAGCCCGACATGCCCGAACGTTTGCTGGCCGAGCGGGAAAAGGTCGAGAAGCGGTTCGCTTCCTAATCTTTTTCAGCCGCTTCGCTCTGCGTTTCTTTAGCGCCAAAGGCGCGCTCTCATACCAGCCTGGGGCAACGCCCCAGGGATTCGAGTCACGAGCAACCGGCAGCGCTGAAGGCGCGATTCATTCGGTCCTTCGATGGCGAACCGCGCGTTGAATCGCGCTTTCAGCGCTCGTTGCATCATCCGATCCAATCCTGGGGCGTTGCCCCAGGCTGGAATGAAGGTCGCGCCTTTGGTGCTGAAACAACAATGCTGTTTTCCACGTCGAAAATTTGCGAACGCGTCCGCGCAATCGGATAGTCTCCGGTGGGTTCGACGACCGCCGAAAAAACATGCATTACCGCACCGCCCGATCGCGGCTGCGTCGAGATTCGCGGCGCCCGCCAAAACAATCTCAAGGGAATCGATCTTGATCTTCCGCTGGGAAAATTAAGCGTCATCACCGGGCCGAGCGGCAGCGGCAAATCGAGCCTCGCCTTCGACACGATCTACGCGGAGGGCCAGCGACGTTACGTCGAAACTTTCAGCCCGTACATGCGGCAGTTCCTCGATCGGATGGACAAACCGCGCGTGGACGAAATTCGCGGCATTCCGCCCGCCATCGCGATCGAGCAGGCGAACCCGGTGAAAAGCTCGCGTTCCACCGTCGGGACGATGACGGAGATCAACGATTACCTGAAGCTCCTCATGCCGCGGATCGCGCGCGGCTTTTGCCCAAACTGCGGCCGCGAAATCCGCCCCGAGACCGCGCAATCGATCGCGGACCATATTTTTCAGGAGCTCCCCGACCAAAATATTCTGATCACTTTCTGGGTCGCGGTCCCGCCGAAAACAGAGCCGCGCGCGTTCTTCGACTTCATCCAGCAACAAGGCTATCTCCGCGTCTGGATCGACAACGAAATCGTCCGCGTCGATTCGGACAAAAAAATCAAACGCCTCGGCGCCCGCGTCCAGGTCATCCAGGACCGCATTGCGATCTCAGAATCAAACCGGCCCCGTTTGATCGAAGCCATCGAAACCGCCCTTCGTTTCGGCAAGGACAAGATCAATGTCATCCCCATTTCGAAATCCGAAATCCGAAATCCGAAACCCGAAATGCCTTTCTCCACCGGCTGGCACTGCGCCCATTGCGATCTCGATATTCGCCCGCCGACGCCGGGTCTCTTCAGTTTCAATAATCCACTCGGCGCCTGCCCGGAGTGCCGCGGCTTTGGACGAACGATTGCGATCGATCTGAACAAGGCGATCCCCGACCGCTCGCTCTCGATCGCGCAAGGCGCGGTCCGCGTTTTCCGCGGCGAGGAGATGGGCAATTCGCAGCGCGACCTGATGCGGGCCTGCGTGCGGGAGGAGATCGATGCCCGCATTCCGTTCGAGGATTTGCCGAAGGCCGACCAGGATTTCGTCATCAACGGCGAGGCGCGCGACGAGGACACCGACGTGGAGGAGCTGGCGGAGAACGATCGCTGGTACGGCGTCCGCGGATTTTTCAAATGGCTCGAGAGCAAGACCTACAAAATGCATGTCCGCGTTTTGCTCAGCCGCTATCGCGCTTACACGACCTGTCCGAAGTGCAACGGAGGGCGCTTCCAGCCCGAGACACTGAATTATCGCGTCGTGTCTTCGGCATCTGTAGCGGCGGTCTATGACCGCCGAAATGGCGGACCGGCCAGCGCTGGAATCGGCGGTCATAGACCGCCGCTACAGGAGACCGCGCGGACTCTGCCGGAAGTGGCGCTGCTTTCCATCAGCGACGCACGTAAGCTTTTTTCGGAACTCGTCCTGCCGCCTAACGACTCAACGGCCGAGATGCTGCGGAACGAAGTCATCGCGCGGCTCCGTTATCTTTGCGAAGTCGGGCTCGGTTATCTCACCCTGGATCGTTCGACGCGCACACTGAGCGGCGGCGAAGTGCAACGGGTGAACCTAACTACCTGCCTGGGCGCGTCGCTGGTTAACACGCTCTTCGTCATGGACGAGCCGAGCGTGGGCCTGCATCCGCGTGATGTCGGACGCCTCGTGCGCGTGATGCACGATCTGCGGGACAAGGGGAACACGCTGCTCGTGGTGGAGCACGAGGAGGCGATCATCCGGGCCTCCGATCACGTCATCGATATCGGCCCCGGCCGCGGCGAGTACGGCGGCGAATTGGTTTTCAATGGTCCATTGCAGGAAATGCTGGGGAGCGCACGCGCCTCGCGTGCTGGTTTCGGCGCCTCGCCGAAACAATCTTCCGCAGACAAAGTTCGCAATGGCGAGGGCGCCATTGCCAGCACGCGAGGCGCGTGCGCTCCCCAGACATCTCGACGCGATTGCTTTGTCTGTCGGCTCTGACAAGTTTCGAGTTCAACGAAACTCCACATATGCATTCACAATTTTCTTTCGCAGACAGGACGCGCCTGTTCGCGCTATTCGCAGCAATGCAAATCGCGGCTATAGCTGTTGCCGCAGTCGAACGAGCAAGGGCCGGGCGCGTGCAAATCGGTCACGGGCGCGCATCGGATCGGCGAGGTGGTGATGGTGGACCAGACCCAGCTCGCCCGCACCCCGCGCTCGACCCCGGTCCTTTATCTCGGGCTTTACGATCGCGTCCGCGAAATGTTCGCCGCCCAATCCGAGGCGATGGCGCAAGGACTCACGGCGAGCGCGTTCTCGTTCAATTCCGGCAGCGGCCGTTGCGAGCGCTGTTGCGGCACCGGGTTCGAGAAGATCGAGATGCAATTCCTGAGCGATCTTTATGTGCGCTGCGCCGAATGCGAAGGCCGCCGTTTCCAGCCGCACGTCCTGCGCGTCAAGGTCTTCGGGAAATCGATCCACGATGTCCTGGAAATGACGGTCAGCGAAGCGATCCAGTTCTTCGCCCGAATCGGTGAATCGCAAAAGCTGGGAGACAAACTCGAGGTGCTGGGTGAGGTGGGGCTCGGATATCTGCGCCTGGGCCAGCCGCTCAACACTTTATCCGGCGGCGAATCGCAGCGGTTGAAACTAGTCCGGCATCTCTCCGACGAGAGCGAGAATGCGCACGGCAATCTCTTCATCTTCGACGAACCGACGACCGGGTTGCATTTCGATGACGTCGCGATCCTGATGCGGATGTTTCAGCGATTGGTCGAAAGCGGCAACACCCTTGTCGTGATCGAGCACAATCTGGAAGTGATCAAGGGGGCTGATTGGATTATCGATCTCGGGCCGGAAGCGGGTGACGAAGGCGGACAACTGGTCGCCGCTGGAACGCCGGAGGCCATCGCGAAAGTGGAGGCATCGCACACGGGCAGATATCTGCAAAAGATTCTGGGGAGCGGTCGCCGCGGCGACCTGGCCCGTGGGCTTCGCGGCGCCTCGCCGCGAATCATGAGTGCTGTCTATCATGATGATGATGAAACATCGCTCCGCGCCGCCGAAGAACCGTTCGGCGAGGCGCCAAACGGGGCACGCGAGGCGCGTGCGCGCACCAGAAATGGAAGTAACGCCATCCGAATTCACGGGGCGCGCGAGCACAATCTCAAGGACATCTCGCTCGACATACCGCGCGACCAGATGGTCGTGATCACCGGCCTGAGCGGTTCCGGGAAATCGACGGTCGCGTTCGACATCCTGTTCGCGGAAGGGCAACGCCGTTTTCTCGACAGCATGTCGCCGTATGCGCGCCAGTTCGTCGAGCAACTCGAAAAACCGGATGTGGACCTCGTTGAAGGGGTGCCGCCGAGCGTGGCGATCGAGCAGCGGGTCACGCGTGGCGGCGGCAAATCGACGGTCGCGACCGTGACCGAGGTTTACCATTTCCTCCGGCTTCTTTTCGCGAAAACCGGGACGCAATTTTGTCCCGACTGCGATCTCCCCGTGGAAAAACAGAGCGTTGCCGCGATTGTGCGCCAGCTCGAAACCGCGGTGAAACGCGGCCCGCTCAAGGTCCTGGCGCCGCTCGTGAAAGCGCGAAAAGGATTTCATACCGACGTGGCGCGCTGGGCCGAGCGCCAGGGATTCGACACCCTTTTCGTCGACGGGCAGCTGATTCCGGTCGCGCAATTTCGCAAACTGGAGCGGTTCAAGGAACACACCATCGATGTCGTCGTCGGCGCGATCGACGCGAAGCGAATCCTGAAAGCGCGCAATCTAATCCAGCGCGCGCTCGACATCGGCCGCGGCACTGCGCATCTGCTCGACGCCAAGCATCGTCTCACCGTGATGAGCACGGAGATGAGTTGCCCCGGGTGCGGCCGCGCCTTCGAGGAACTCGATCCACGGCTGTTTTCATTCAATTCGCCGCACGGCGCCTGCGAAGAGTGCGGCGGGTTCGGGGAGATTTGGGATCGCGACAAACAGACAGGTAACGAAGACACAGGCGATTCCGTCCTCGAAAATGAATTGGCGGCAGAGCGCGAATCCGAGTGGATCGACGAAGAGGAGGCGGTCCCATGTCCGGCCTGTCATGGTTCGCGTTTGAATCCGATTGCGCGACATGTGCGGCTGCAGAACCGGACGATCGACAATTTCACGGCGCTCTCGGCCGGTGAAGCGTTGCAGTTGATCGGCAAGCTGCGTTTCCGCGGGAACCAGAAAACCGTGGCTGACGATCTGGTGCCGGAGATTTCACAGCGACTCCGTTTCATGCAGAACGTCGGGCTTGGTTATCTGGCGCTGGGGCGTTCGGCGAAAACGTTGAGCGGCGGCGAATCACAGCGGATCCGTCTCGCGGCGCAGCTCGGCTCGAATCTGCGCGGTGTATTGTATGTCCTCGACGAACCGACCATCGGCCTCCATCCGCGCGATAATCTGCGGTTGCTCGAAACGCTGACGGCGTTGCGGCAGAAAGGAAACTCACTCGTCATTGTCGAGCACGACGAAGAAACGATGCGCCGGGCTGATCACATCATCGATCTCGGGCCGGGCGCGGGGATGCACGGTGGCGAAGTCGTGGTCCAAGGCACGCTGAGCGAGATCGAGAAAAATGGGAGCTCGGAAACCGGGCGTTGCCTGAAGAACCCGCTCTGTCACCCCACCCGGATGGAGCGGCGTTCGTTAGGCGGAGTCGAGCAATGGATCGAGATCCGCGGGGCGCGCGCGAACAATTTGAAAAACGTGAATGTGCGGTTTCCCGTCGGCCGGCTCTCGGTCATCACGGGGATATCTGGCTCCGGAAAATCAACCTTGATGCGTTCGGTCCTGCTGCCGGGCGTAAAAGAAGTTTTGAAAAACAAGCGCGGCGCGCAGCAAGAATTCGTTTCCACTATCGCTGGCGCCGACGCTTTCGAAACCGTTTACGAAGTCGACCAGTCGCCGATCGGCAAAACCTCGCGCTCGACGCCGGCGACCTACATAAAAGTCTTCGACGAAATTCGGAAACTTTACGGGCAACTGCCGGTCTCGCGGGTGCGCGGCTATTCGCCGAGCCGGTTTTCGTTCAACACCGAAGGCGGACGTTGCGAGACCTGCGCGGGCCAGGGCGCGATCAAGCTGGAGATGAGTTTTCTCCCGAGCAGTTATGTGCCGTGCGAAGATTGCGGCGGACGGCGTTACAACGCGCAAACGCTCGAGGTGCTCTACAACGAGAAAAGCATCGGCGACGTGATGGAAATGACGATCGAACAGGCCGCGGCCTTCTTTTCCACAAACCAAAAAATCGCGCGGCCGCTCTCGCTCCTCGTTGATACCGGACTGGGGTATCTGAAACTGGGGCAGCCGAGCCCGACGTTGAGCGGCGGCGAAGCGCAACGGCTGAAACTGGCGACGGAGCTCACCCGCGGAATCGGCCGCGCCCAAAACGAGCGCATCCGAAAAATGCGCAAACCAAAATCAACGCTCTATCTTTTGGAGGAGCCGACGATCGGGCTGCACATGGCGGACGTGGAGTTGCTCCTCAAGGTGCTGCACCGGCTCGTCGACGAGGGCAACACCGTGATCGTGATCGAGCACAACGTCAGCATCATGGGCGAAGCCGATTACATCGTCGATATGGGACCGGAAGCGGGCGCGGAAGGCGGAGAGGTCGTCGTGACCGGCACGCCGGAAGAGGTCGCGAAGAATCGGGTGAGCCGGACCGCGCCATTTCTGCGCGAAGTGTTGAAGACGAAGCCGCGTAAAACTGCGGTGTCATCCCGAGCCGCGTAGACTCTCGGAAGGACGTGCTTCCGCACGTCCGACTTTGATCTCCTGCGTTGAAAAGTGGGACGTGCAGAAGCACGTCCCTCCGAGCGACCGTGCCACGTCGCTATTGCCGCTCGCGGCAACATCGCTGAAGATCGCGTCGCCAAAATGCTCGCGTATTACCTGCACAATCTCGATCCGTTCATTTTCCGGATCACAGACAATGTCGGGCCGCGCTGGTACGGGATGGCGTATGTGCTCGCTTTCGTCTTCGCGTTTCTGCTCCTGCGCGTGCTTTCGAAGCGCGGCTATCTCGATCTGCCGCCGGCCGTTCTCGGCGATTTCGTCACCTGGGTGGCGCTTTTCGGAGTGATGATCGGCGGCCGGCTTGGCTACGTTCTTTTTTATAAGCCCCAGATGTTGCAGGACCCGCTTTCGATCTTGCGGGTCTGGGAAGGCGGCATGTCGAGCCACGGCGGGATCATCGGCGTGGTGGTTTTCACGCTCATCTATTCGCGCCGGCACAAACTCCCCTGGACCAATCCAGGCGATAACCTTTGTGTCGTCGCCCCGATCGGATTGTTTCTCGGGCGCTGCGCGAATTTCATCAACGGCGAGCTCTATGGCCGCGTCACGAATGTTTCCTGGGCGATGCAATTTCCAAAGGAACTTCTCGACGTAGGGAATGCCGCGGAAGGCGATCGCGCTCTCGCTGCGGCGCAGCAGATAGATCCCTCATTCAAATCCGTCGAATCTATCGTCGAGGCGGTCCACACAAATCCTCGTGTGGCTGATGCGCTTCGCGGGATTCTTACGCCGCGGCATCCTTCGCAGCTTTACGAAGCAGCGCTCGAAGGGATCGCTCTCTTCGCAATTCTTTGGTTTGTCCGCACGCGCTTCCGCACTCCGAATGGATTTCTCACTGGCTTGTTCCTCGTCGTCTATTCGATCTTTCGGATTATCGTCGAAAATTTTCGCGAACCGGACGCGCCCCTGGTTGGGATCTTCACGCGCGGACAATTCTTTTCCTTCTTCACCGTCGCGATCGGGATTGGCTTCATGATCGTGGCCAAGAAGCATCCGACCTACCCACGCAAACTGAAAGCGCTATAGCAACGAAATGGAGACGGCCTGCCCTCAGGCCGTTGGGAGAAGCGTCGTTTCCGGCACGAGGGCGGGCCAGCTCCAATTTTCATCACTTTTCCTTTCCGAAAAAATCTCGTATTGGTTCGGCGAGTTGGCGCACATGCTTCTTCCGACAATCCTGGCGACCGGCGGGCTGACCTTCGCGTTCGAGCACTGCACGATCGCCGGCAAAATCGTCCTCGCGCTCCTCGCGGTGGTTTCGATCTTCAGCTGGTCGATCATGATCACGAAGCTGCGCGTGATCCAGTTCGCCCGGAAACAGACCGCGCGGTTTCGCGCCGCGTTTCGAAAGGATCGTCAGCCGCTCCGCCTCTTTGAGAACCACGCGAAATTTCCGGGCGCACCGCTCTTCAACGTTTACCGCGCCGGCTGCGAAGAGATGACTTTTCAACTGCTTGGCTCCGCCGAAGTAGACGAGACCTTCCGGGCCCGGCTCGGGATCGCGGAGAAAATCGCGCCCGCGCAAATGCATGCGGTGAATGCGGCCATGGAACGCGCTGTCGGCGAGACGGCGCTCGGCCTGGAGTCGCAGATGATCCTCCTCGCCACGGCGGTGAGCGGCTCTCCGTTTCTCGGGTTGCTCGGCACGGTCTGGGGCGTGATGGACACTTTCACGGACGTCGCGGTCGCGGGCTCACCGAATCTCACCACGATGGCGCCGGGAATCTCCGGCGCGCTCATCACCACCGTGACCGCGCTCTGCGTCGCGATCCCGGCGATGTTCGGCTACAATTTTTTGGTCACCAGCATTCGCGGGATGATCGTGGAGATGGATAACTTCGCCGCCGAGCTGGCCTCGGAGTTCGAGCATAAGTACGTGGATCACAGCGTGCGCGATCCGGAGTTTCGGCGATGAGGTTGAAGCGTTACATCGTTAAAGCGTTACATCGGGAACGCGACCTGCCTTTCCAACACTTCAACTCTTTAACGCTCCCATGAGACGCTATTCCCAACGGCACTCGCTTTCGACGCTCTCGGAAATCAACATCACCCCGTTGCTCGATCTCGCGTTCGTGTTGCTGATCATTTTCATGATCACGACGCCGTTGCTCGAGAACAGCGTGAACCTGATTATTCCTTCGAGCAGCGCGACCAACGCGCCGGTGAAACAGGGACAAGTCCAAACCATTTCGATCGATCGCCGCGAAACGATCAAGATTAACAATAAGCCCGTGACTGTGGCCGAACTCGAGGGCCGGCTTATGGAGCTGAAGCGCGCGAACCCCGAGGTGGCGATCGTTATTCGGCCCGACCGCGATCTGCCGGTGCAGAAACTGATTTCGTTGATGGATGCGTTGCAACGCGCCCAAATCAACAAGGTCGGCATCGCGACGAAGGCGGAAACGAACAAGTGATGCGACGAGACGCGCGCTTCTGGCGAAACGTTGCGATTATCACGGCGGCGCATCTCGTGCTCCTGCTGGCGCTGGCGCGCGGCGGTCGAGAGGCGGACCGGGCGAACCTGGAAACAGTCGTTTGGATGAACAGCGAGGCCGCCGCTGCCGCCGAACCAAAGAGCACGCCGGCGCCCTCACCGGCCATGACGCTTCACGAAAAACTTGACGAACCGCCTGCTGCTTCCGTTACGAAGAGCGAAATCCAGTTGCCGTCGCCCACTCCTAATCCGACCATCGCCGCCAAGCTCAGTCCAACTCCAACGCCGAAGAGTTCGCCGAAACCAACCGCAAAGCCGACGCCGAAGAAGAGCGCCGAGCCGACGATCACACCGAAGCCATCTCCGAAAAAAGAGAAAGACGATTCGGAAAAGAAGTCCGCGACTCCGAAGAAAGAATCGGGCGCGTCATCGAATCAAAATTCCGACAAGACCGACAGTTCTGGCAAAGGATCGGGCAATGAGACGAAGCAGCCATCGGAATTCGCGTGGTATGGGACGATGCTGCACGATCGTTTCCACAAAGCGTGGGAACAGCCGAAGAGCATCGTCGCAACTGGGGCGAAGATGTCGACGATCGTGAAGATCCGGATCGAGAAGGACGGGCGTGTCTCGAAGTTCACAATCGTGAAGCCGTCAGGGAACGTGGTGGTCGATGAATCGGTCGCCGCCATCGCGCAACGTGTGACGCAAGTCGACGCCTTGCCAGAAGGGTTGGCTAAAGGCGCGTATTACGAAGTGAAGATCGATTTCGAATTGAACGCGGAAAAGTAATTTTTCTGTAGCCGTCGCCCTGCGGGCGACGTGAGAGCAAGCCTAGCCACTCACACGCTTCGCACAGCGAAGCGGCTACAGAAGAGGGCGGCAGAAGAGTCATAGCAGCGCCAATGATTTTCCTTCGCGATGCTCGACCTGGTCCATTGTGCATTGGCGAGGCGATTTGTCGGGCCGATAACGCAGGATCTTAGTTCCGTGCCGGAAACGGCCGCCGGTGAAATGATCGTAGGTGACCTCGACCACAATCTTCGGATCGACCGATTCCCATTCGCCGGTTCGTTCGGTGCTCCACCGGCTCGGACCGCCGGGCGCGTTGCCGGTAAATCCCGGTGGTTTCCTAAGCGCTTCGAACTTTTTCGTCAACCCGCGGCGCTCGCTCGCTTTGAATGCCGAGGTGAATCCGACGTGGTGGAGCAGGCCGCCGTCATCGTAGAGGCCGAGCAGCAACGAGCCCAGCACGTGGGCCCCGCTGGCGTAACGAAAACCGCCGACCACGCAATCGGCGGTGCGAATCTGTTTCACTTTCACCATGGCGGTCCGTTCGCCGGAGGCATAAGGCGCGTCGAGCTGCTTGGCGATCACGCCGTCCAGGTTGCCGCCGACTTTGTCGAACCATTTCTTCGCTTTCGCCAGATCGGTGGTGGCGGGGGATAACCGGATCGCGCCTTTCGCCTTCAAGTTTTTGCCCGAGAAAACTTCGAGTTGTTTGCGGCGTTCGCGCAGCGGCAAACGAAGCAGCGACTTACCACTCATGTCGGCGAGCAGATCGAAAACGATCAGGAGCGCGGGATGCGCGATGGCGAGTTTTTGCACGCGACTGGCCGTGGGATGGAGGCGCAGCTGAAGTTCGTCGAAGGAAAGGACGCCGCCGACTGGAATGGCAAGTTCGCCATCGACCACAAAACGTTTCGCGGCGATGCGCTGAAGCCGCTCGACCACATCGGGGAAATAACGCGCCAGCGGCTGACCGGCTTTCGATTGCAGGAAAACTTTCTCGCCATCGCGAAAAGCAATGCAACGAAAGCCGTCCCACTTCGGCTCGTATTGCCAATCGTCGCCGACCGGAATTTCATCGACGGACCGCGCTTCCATTGGCGGCAGCGGGGGTTTCAGTGAGAGCGACATGGCGTTGAGTAAATGACGAATGCCGAATGACGAATGACGAAGGAATGACGAAGTCCGAATGTCGAAAGCAACGCGCGGTAGCGTTCCGGTTCGTCATTCGTCATTCGAGCTTCGTCATTCATTTCCTGTATCTTCGCGGCTCGAGCTTTGGCGGGCGTTTCCCTTTTCGCACGGCGCCGGCGACGGAAATGTAGGCGAGCTCGCGGCGGTCGATGGCGCAGCGGAGCAGCAATCCGCCCCGGCTCATGTCGCCGCGTCCGACGAAATCGGCCGGGAAACAGAGTCGTTGACCGAAATGTTCGAGAAGCACGTCGACGTATTTGGCGGTGGCGATGCTGCCGAGGAGAACGATTTGGGTATCCGGTGGCAACGTTTTCGCGAGCCGTTTCACGTCGCGCTCGAGCGGGGCCCGATAACGCGGGTCGGCCTCGTGGATATCGACCGCGGCGAATTCCTGGAGATCAGCGAGAACGATTGGCGTCGCGGCCGGAACCAATCCGCGCGTCGGCGTGATAACGAGAACGGATGAGCGTTTTCGTCGCGGCGGCGCGAAGGCGTTCGCATAAGCGAGCTTGCCGCGGAAATAGAGCCCGCTCAGAAACGCGAACACTTCGCCGAGCGTCGGTGGCTGGGAACTTCTCAGTCGAACCGCCAGGTCGAATTGGGCGCGCTCGCTCATGATGAGCTTTGCGCGCAGGCCGCCGGCATACGCAGGAGAGAGAAGAAAGACGCGGTTCATCGGTCCAAGAAGCAATCGTCATTTGGCGTCGGATCAAGAGCGACCACACTTGCTTTGAACTCGGTTCCCGAGGACGCTGCGTTCCCGTGAAAATTCTCGTCGTGGGCAGCGGCGGACGCGAACATGCGCTGGTCTGGAAACTCGCGCAATCCGCCGGAGTCGATAATATTTTCTGCGCGCCCGGCAACGCCGGCACGGCACTCCTTGCCGAGAATGTCGAGATCAAGGCGGGCGACCTGGCGGCCCTGGCGCGCTTCGCAAAAGAAAATCGCATCGACCTGACGGTCATCGGACCGGACGATTCTTTAGCGGTAGGAATCGTCGATGTTTTTGAAGGAGAACGACTCCGGGTTTTCGGGCCATCGAAGACCGCCGCGCGGCTGGAGTCATCGAAGATTTTCGCGAAGGAATTGATGCGCGCGAAACGGATCCCGACGGCGCGCGCCGCGATCTTCGAGAAACAGGAAGCGGCAATTGCGTTCCTGAAGGAGTCGCATTTTCCGATCGTGATCAAGGCGGATGGGCTCGCGCTCGGAAAAGGAGTCATCGTCGCACAAGAGTTCGAAGAAGCGCGCGCGGCCGTCGATGCGATGCTGAGCGAGGGGCGATTCGGCGAAGCGGGGCGGCGCCTCCTGATCGAGGAATGCCTGGCGGGCTCGGAATGTTCGCTGCACGCCCTCGTGGACGGCAAAAATTTTCTGATGCTCGCGAGCGCGCGCGATCACAAGCGCGCCTTCGACGGCGACGCGGGCCCGAACACTGGCGGCATGGGAGCATTCAGTCCGGCGAATAATTTTGGCGCGGAAGCGCAGGCACAATTCGAGGGTGCGGTGATGCGGCCGTTGCTGGATGGCTTGCGCGAGAGCGGCGTCATCTTTCGCGGTCTCCTTTTTCCAGGTTTGATGATCACCGGGGACGGTCCGCGAGTGCTGGAATTCAATTGCCGGTTTGGCGATCCGGAGACGCAGGCGATTTTGCCGCGGCTGAAATCGGATTTGGTGCCGCTGCTCGAAGCGACGATCGAAGGCCATCTGGATCACGCGACCATCGAATGGGACAAGCGGCCCGCGGTCACGGTCGTGATGGCTTCGGGTGGATATCCGGGGAAGTATGAGACCGCGAAAACGATTTCCGGCCTGGAGCGTGCTGCCTCGGAGGATGTGCAAATTTTCCATGCCGGTACGCGCCGGAAAAACGGCCAAGTGATCACGAGCGGCGGCCGCGTTCTCGCCGTGACGGCGCTGGGCGAAACCGTAGCCGCGGCGCGCGCTCGCGCCTACGAAGCGGTTTCGAAAATCGATTTCGAGAATTGTCACTACCGGCGAGATATTGCCCTGAGCGCCGTGGGCGGTAAGATCGTAGGCCACTGATGTCGCGGCTTATTTTACTTTTGGTCTGCACGCTCTGCGTCAGCGCCGCGATAAATTTATCCGCGCAACCGCCGGCCAAGGGATCGCCGTCTCCGCCGCCGGAGTCGTCCGCCACGCCTTCAGCTTCGCCCTCTCCGACGCCGACTCCAACGACGCGCTCGCTGATCGACACGATGGATTCCGCCGACCTGAAGGAAGCAATCCAGTTACTGAAGAACAACTACATCAAACCGGATGCGTTGAACGAAACGGAGCTGAGCCGCGCGGCTTTCGAAGGAATCCTGACGCGGCTGGGACGCGGCGTAGTTCTTCTTTCGAATGCGAACGGGGAACCGGCGGAACCGGCGGCGCCGTTTTACGGCGAGGTCCTGGAAAGTCATGTCGGCTATCTTCGTCTCGGCGCGCTCAACCGGGCGAACCTCGACGCGCTCGATGCGAACCTGCAAACTTTCGCAGCGAAGAAAGTGGACGCGGTGGTGCTCGACTTCAGGGCGAGCCCCGCGACGAATGATTTCCCGGTCGCGTCCGAGTTTGCCAAGCGGTTTTGCCCGAAGAACAAGCCGCTCTTTACCCTGCGTAAAACGACCGCGCGGCAGGAGCGCGCCTTCACCTCGGACCGGGACCCATCCTATCAAGGTTTGATCATCATCCTGGCGGACGGCGACACGGCCGGCGCCGCGGAAGCGATCGCCGGCGTGATTCGGATTTACGACAAGGCGCTCATCATCGGGCAGCAGACCGCCGGTCGCGCGGTGGAATATTCGGACCTGAAATTGCCGAGCGGGAAAGTGCTGCGGGTGGCGGTCGGTGAGGCGATCCTGCCGGAGGGGCAGCCGCTTTTTCCGGGCGGTCTGAAACCGGATGTGCCGGTCGAGATGGCGGCCGTCGACAAGCGCGAAATCTTTCAGGCCAGCCGCGACAAAGGGATGACGCCGTTCGTGGTGGAGAATTCGCGGCCGCACTTGAATGAGGCGGCATTGATCTCGGGAAGGAACCCGGAGCTGGAGGCGATGGAGGCGGCGCAGCGTCGAAATAAAAATCCGGAAAAGAGCGGCACTCACGACGCGGTCTTGCAGCGAGCGCTCGATCTGGTGACGTCGATCGGGATTTTCCAGAAGAAATAGCGACCTATCTTGGAAAAGTCAGCGCGCGAGGTTAGCATTGCGCTCGGGTGAATCCGCTCGAAGAACGCATCGGCTACAAGTTCCGCAATTCGCTGTTGCTGGCGGAGGCGCTCACTCACCCGAGCTTGCGCCACGAGACGCACCGGACTCATTTCGACAATCAGCGGCTGGAGTTTCTTGGCGATGCCGTTTTGCAGCTGGTCGTGACCGAGCATCTTTACGGATATTTCACCGCCGAAGCGGAAGGCAAGCTGACCAAACTGCGGGCGCGCCTGGTCTCCCGGGAAGCGTTGGCGGTCCACGCGGCGGCGATCAACCTGGGACACTATCTCATGATGGGCCGCGGCGAAGAAGCCAGCGGCGGGCGCTTGCGCAACTCGACCCTGGCCGACGCGTTCGAGGCGCTGGTCGGTGCGATTTTTCTCGATAGCGATCTGGCGATGGCGAGAAAATTTATCCTGGAACAAACCGCCGACGACCTGGCGCAGCTCGTGGAAGAACCGATCGACGTTAATCCGAAGGGACAGCTCCAGGAGTTGCTCCAGGCGATCTCGCCGCGAAGTCCCGTTTACGAAGTGATGTCGCAGACCGGGCCGGAACATGCCAAGACGTTCGTCGTGCGCGCTGTATGGGAAGGCATCGAGCTGGGGCAGGGAACCGGACGCAGTAAGAAACAGGCTGAAACCGCGGCGGCGATCGAAGCGATGAGGGAACGGCGCTGGGAGAAGGAGTCGGCGTTGGCAGAGCGCGAGCAAGGAACATAGGCTTGTAGCCTGTGTGGCCAACGGGTTTTCAACCCGTTGATTTCTTTGAAGCGGATTACAAGTCCGCTGGCCGCACAGGCTACAAGCCTGTGTTCCTCAAAGGCGCGGCGAGTGATTGAGCGCGTGGACTGCGTCCCACGCGTGATGTTGGGCAATCGCAGCCGTGACGAATTTCTTCGCGCGTCGGATCGCTTCTTCGAGCGATAACCCGGCGGCGAGGCCGGCGGTAATCGCTGCTGAATAAGTGCACCCGGTTCCATGCGTCGCGATGCCGCGGGAAAAAGGCGCGGAGAATTCGATCACCTTTCCGTCAGCAAAAAGCAGATCCATGGCGCTATCGCCCGCGAGATGGCCGCCTTTTAACAGGACCGGCACGCGATATTTTTCCGTAAGGATTTCGCCGGCTTCGCGCATGGCAGGTAGATTACGGATCGATTTGCCGATTAGCAGGCTGGCTTCGCCGAGGTTCGGCGTCAAGAGCGCGGCGAGCGGAAACAACTCCCGCTCGTAAGTTTCCATCGCGTCGTCCTGGAGCAGCGCGTCCCCGCTCGTCGCGATCATCACCGGATCGATGACGAGCGGCGTCGATCGGTGAGTGCGAAGTGTGCTAGCGATTTCTGCGATGATGCTGGCGGAGAAAAGCAGCCCGGTCTTGATCGCGGCGACCGGGAAACTGCGGAGGAGCACTTCGATTTGATCGCGCACCAGCTCAGCACTAACCGGCTCGATTTTCGAAACCTTACCCGGCGTTTCCGCGACCACGCAGGTGACCGCGGTCAATCCGTAAACACCGAGGGCGCTAAATGTTTTCAGATCGGCCTGGATGCCGGCGCCGGCGCTGCTGTCCGAACCGGCGATGGTGAGCGCGACCGGGACTTTGGATTTCGCCGGCATCTTCTTCAAAAGACGGGCCGCAGGCCCGTGGCTACAGTTAAGCGCCGTCGGCGCCGATCGCTTCGACCGGGCAGCCTTCCATCGCTTCCTTGCAGAGCGCTTCTTCCTCGGGACTCTCGGGCTGCTTGTAAACGAAGGAGTGGCCGCCATCGTCGTTGCGCTTGTAATTCGCCGGTGCGGTTTCGCGGCAAAGATCGCAATCGATGCATTGATCGTCGACGTAGTAGGGGCCGGAAACGTTCTCCGGATATTTGTTTGCGGGGTCGGCCATATTCTTCCGTTAAAAGCGAACTGGAAGGTAGAAAGAAACCCCTCGGGCGCAATAGAAATCTGGCCCGGAACCCAGCCAGGCGCGACCAAGCGCGAGGCCAACGGCGAAGAGTGGGAGATGGCCCGCGTCGCGCCGACCAAAAAAGAGAAAACCAACACGCTGCGGGCGTTCGTGGTGGAGCTGGCCGTCTACGCGGTTTTCGTGACCGGATATTTCTTCCTGGTCCTCCATTATCTCTCGGGCTGGCTCCAGAATCTTCATTTATACCACGTTAAGATTTACGCGTTCGCGACCATCGTCCTGATCATCGGTCAGGCGGTGTTTCTCGAAAGCGTCACCACCTGGCTGCTGCGACTTCTGCGCGGCGGCCGCTCGGAATAACCAATGTTCTTCCCGATCTCGATCTCCACCATCAACCCGATCTATCTGGTCGCGATCGGATTTCTCATTGGCGTTCTCGGCGGATTCTTCGGCGTGGGCGGAAGCTTCATCGCGGGCCCGGCCCTGCGCGCGGTGGGATTGGAATGGAATTTCGCAGTCGGCACGGACCTGGCCCACATCGTGGGCAAGTCGGTGGTGGCGGCGAAGCGGCACCGCGCGCTCGGCAACGTGGATTTAAAGCTGGGCCTGATCATGGCCATCGGGACCATGGGCGGTGCGGAAGTGGGCGCGCAATTGATCCAAATGTTGAAACGCGCCGGGAATGTGAACTTCGTCGTCAGCATCGTCTCGATCGTGATCTATTTCAGCATTTCGACCTTCATGATCTGGGAAGCGTGGCGAACGCTGCAGTATCAAAAGAAACGGCGGCCACGCACGAAGGTGCCGGGAACGGCGGCCAAGCAGGACGAGTCATCCTTTAGCCACCGCACCCAGGCGATCCAGCGTCTGAAACTTTGGCCGATGATTTCGCTCCCGGCTTCCGGGGTGAAAGCGATCTCGCTCTGGGTCATCATCCTGGTTTCGTTTGTCGGCGGTTTATTCAGTGGATTCCTCGGCGGCGGCGCCGGCTACATCCGGATGCCGATGCTGGTCTACGTGCTGGGAATTCCCACTCACCTCGCCGTGGGCACGGATCTTTTCGAGATCATCATCTCGGCGAGCTACGGCACGTTCAGCCACGCGATCAAAGGCAACGTCGACATTCTGATCGCGCTGGTCATGCACACCGGCGCGGCGATCGGGGCGCAGATCGGCGCGATCTCGACCCAATATTTTGCAGGGCCGAAAATCCGGCTGGCCTTCGTGCCGTTGCCGTTGATCGGCGCGGCCATCGTCATTTACACCCTCGTCACCGGACACAAACTGTAGCCGTATGCGGATCCTCATTTGCAGCGATGGCACCGACCCGGCGGACAAACCGGTCCTGCTCGCCGCCCTCGTGGCGGCGCCGACCAAGGCCGAGTCCACGCTGCTCGGAATCACGGAGACGGCCGGGGACGAAAAACCGTTGCGCGACGCCTTGGAAAGCGAAGCGAAAAAGCTGAGAAAATTCGGCGTCTCGCCGGAGATTGTCGTGCGTGCCGGCGAACCGATCCGCGAAATTTTGGAACAAACGAAGACAACCGCCTACGACATGACGATCATCGGCGCGCGCCGTAAAAGCAGCAGCGGACCCTATTGGCGCGCGGGAAAAACCTACGAAGTCATCAAGGCAATCCCGACGCCGGTGCTGCTCGCGACCGGGATCTGCGAGACGCTGAAGAGTTTCATCGTCTGCACCGGCGGGAAAAAATATATCGACGCCGCCGTGGAATTAACCGGCAAACTCGCCGCGGCCGTCGGCGCGTCTGTCACCCTGTTGCACGTCATGGCGGAACCGCCCGCGATTTACGCCGACCTCGTCCAGCTCGAAGAAGATGTCGAGCGGCTGCTCCAATCCGGTTCCGAGCTCGGGCGAAATTTGCTCGCGCAAAAGCAGCGCCTGGAGAAGCTCGGCCTCCTCGTCGAGGTGCGCGTCCGCCATGGTTTTGTGATCGACCAAATCTTCGCTGATGTGAGCGAACGCGGCCATGACCTCATCGTGACCGGCTCCTCGCCGACCCGCGGTCCGCTCGGCCATTACATCATGGGAGACCTCACCCGCGGCATCGTGAATCGCGCAAACGTCCCGGTCCTCGTCGCGCGCTCGGCGAAGGGGGCCAACGCGCCGGCCGGTTTCTGGAATACGTTGAAACAGCTGTATGCGTCGAGCTGGGGAAGGACGTAGCTTCGCTACGAAAACTTCAAATCCCAAGCTCCAAGCTCCAAAGAAGCTCCAAACTTCGCTACCACCTTGGTGTTTGATGTTTGGTGCTTCTCTGGTGCTTGGAGCTTGGTGCTTGGAGCTTTTCACAATCCTCCATCCCGCTGGAGAAATCCGCCCTGTCCGCGCATCAACGCCTCGCCGATCAAGACCGCATCCACGCCGCAGGCTTTTATTCGCGCCAGATCTTCCGCCGTCCTGATTCCGCTTTCGCTCACCAGTACGATTTCCTCTGGCACTTGCTCGCTCAACTTTTCCGTCACGCCCAAATCGACTTCGAAGGTCGTGAGATTGCGGTTGTTAATGCCGATGATTTGCGCCGGCGCTTCCAAGGCGCGATCGAGTTCAGCCAGGGTATGGACTTCGACCACGGCATCGAGCTGATACGTCCTCGCCGTTTCCAGAAGAGAATTGAGCTGGGCATCATCCAAGGCTGCCACGATGAGGAGGATCGCATCGGCGCCCGCCATGGCGGCTTCCATGATCTGAAGCGGATCGAGGATGAAATCTTTGCGAAGAAGCGGTTGCGGAACCGCGGCGCGAATCGTCCCGAGATAACGGAGATGACCCTGGAAGAATCGCTCGTCTGTCAGGACCGATATCGCTTCCACGCCGGCGCGCGCATAATTTTTTGCGATCGCGACCGGATCGAATGACTCGACAATCACGCCGGCCGACGGCGACGCTTTTTTCACTTCGGCGATCAACGCCAGCTTTCCTTCGCCTGGCTGGAGGGCGGATGCGAACCCGCGGAAATCGTTCCGGAGCAGCGCGGCCCGATGCAATTCATCGCGCCGCGGGCGCAACGCTTCGATCTCTTCGCGCTTTGCGCGCAAAATTTCCTGGAGACGATTCATTGTTTCTCTTTTCCTCTAGCGCCGAATCGTGCCGGTTGCACGCTGCCGCGCGAATGGCATGCTCCCGCCGCCGATTTCGCCGACGTAGCTCAGCTGGTAGAGCAACGGTTTCGTAAACCGTAGGTCACGGGTTCGAATCCCGTCGTCGGCTCCATCGCATACGTTCCGTTTCTGCACTGAGCGGTCCGCTGTTAACAAAAAAATTTATCGAGCTTTCTCGACTTTCTTTTTGGCCCAGCTTCAGAACAGCGTCGCTCCTTTCTACTCGCTCTGTTGAGTTTACGTCCCTCCAACGGGCCCGAAGTCGACATGGCCCGCGCGGGTGCGAGGCCAAGGCGGCGCCTTACATTACGAAAATGTAAGCATCCAACCTGCGGGCACCGTTCCGAATACAGCTTCGTCTCTGTCCAATCCCAATTCAGGAAAGGATCCACACAACTATGCGAATCAATCCCGCTTTTAAATCCGGCGTTTTCAATCCACGCCTCGTTCTCACTTTCATCCTCTTCGCGATCGGCGCTGCGCTGGCGATGTTCAGCTGGGCCTCCAATCCGGCAACGAGTAACGTCACCGTTCCCGGAAGCGCCGGCCAAAAAGTCGTCGTGAACTGGACCGGCGATATTCCGCCGCTCGTCAACGGCACGAGCGATTGCACCAATCTCGCCGATACTCCGGCCGCCGATCAGCATGTGTCGACGGTCAATGTCCCCGCGGGCCTCTACAATTCGGTGAACGCGAAATTCACTTTCCGCATCGAGTGGGATGAAAACGCCGGCAATGACGAAATCCTGACGGTGCTAAATCCGGATGGGACCACGCTCGCCTCGAGCGATGGCGGCGATCCGCACGAAGAAATCACGGCGACGAATCTTCCCGCCGGCGCCTATAAGATCATTGCCTGCGGTTTTATCAGCGGACCTTCTCCCCAGTCCTACGTTGGCAAGCTCACGATCGATACCTCCGTGGGCGGCCCGCCTACGCCTCCACCTACGCCTACTCCCGCGCCCGCCGCGCCCGGCGTGCCTCGCTATTACAATTACGCGCCGCCAGCCACGATCGGCGAAGCTGCCGGCGAGCCCTCGATCGGTTACAATCTCAGCAGCAAAAAGGCGATGTATATCGCCGGCCTTCAGACTTTGCGGGTGACGTTCCCGGAAAATATTACGCCGGCTGGTTCGGTCCCGGCCGCGTGCGACGCACTCTGGGACGATGTTTCCTATGTGGTGACGAAGACTAAGTCGCTCGATCCGATTCTCTTTACCGACCAAAGAACGGGGCGCACTTTTGTTTCGCAGTTGGATAGCGTGGTCCCGCCGGCGTCTCCGGTCCTGATTGGTCTCAACAGTTTGATGGCTTACACGGATGACGATGGGGTGAGCTGGACGCCGGCGCAGGTTAATCCGCCGGATGGAAGCTACGATCACCAGTCAGTCGGCGCCGGTCCGTATCCCGCGTCCATTCCGCTGGGCAATCCGGTTAACAAAGGCGACGCGGTTTATTATTGTTCGCAAGCCGGAGTAACGGCGTTCTGTTCGCGTAGTGACGACGGCGGCCTGAACTTCGGCCGTGCCACCGCGATCTATAATGCCGTAACGGACGGCTGCGGCGGAATCCATGGCCACGTCAAAGTCGCGCCCGATGGCACCGTCTATGTGCCGAACCGCGGCTGTTCCGGCGTGCAGGCAGTTACTGTTTCGAACGATGCGGGAACCACCTGGACCGTGCGCCCGGTGAAGAACGCCAGCTTCACGGCCGGCGCGCCTCCCGGGATTCTCGATCCGTCCATCGGCATCGCGAATGACGGGACGCTTTACTTTTCCTACATCAACACGGACGGCCACGCGCACGTCGCGGTGAGCAAGGACAAAGGTGTAACCTGGATCAACGATTTCGACATCGGCGCGAGCCAGAAGGTGGGCAACGCGGTGTTCATCGAAGCAGTAGCCGGCGATAAGGATCGGGCCGCGGTCGGTTTCATTGGCACGACGCAAATCGGCGACCACCAGGCCGCGGACTTCAACGGAACCTGGTATGCCTTTCTCGCCCACACCTATGATGGCGGCGCGCATTGGACCACAGTCAACGCTACTCCGAACCATCCGGTCCAGAAGGAAGCCTGTATCTGGAACCAGGGCGGCAGCAACCAGTGCCGCAATCTCCTCGACTTCAATGAAATCACGATGGACGAAAAAGGCCGGGTCCTTTACAGCTACGCCGACGGTTGCATCGATGATTGCGAGGAAGGTGGTCCCAACTCCTATAGCTCGAAAGCTACCATCGCGCGGCAATCCGGCGGCAAAGGATTGCTCTCCCAGTTTGATCCCAGCGAGCCGGTGGCGCCGCAGGCGGCTTGTCTCTCCGGCCGACGCGACGATCTCGCCTCTTACTTGAAATGGATCACGCCGGACAACGGCGGCAGCGACATTAGTGCTTACAAAATCTACCGCGGCACCACCGCGAATAACCTGGTCCTGATCGGGCAACAGGTCGGCGACAAGAACACCTATAACGATCGCACCGCCGACCCAGCCGTTTCAAATTACACTTATAAGATCAGGGGCGTGAATGGCTCCGGCGAAGGCGTGTTCAGCAACCTTGTTACCTTGCCGCTGGGCAAGCGCCTGGAAAAAACCGGCTCTTGCAGTGCGCCGGGCGTGACCGCGGTTACCGATCCAGTCGGTGACGAGACCGACGGCGTGACCGAACACGACCTTACCTCGGTCTCCATGGCGGAGCCCGTTTCCAACCCGACGACCGGCGCCGCGGACAACATCGTCTTCACGATCAAAGTGCAGGATCTCAACCCGGTCCCTCCGGGCTGGCGCTGGTCGGTTCGCTTCACCGTCGCGGGATACAACCCGCCCGCCGCCCCCGTTGTAGGAGCGCAGGAAGATTGGTTCGTCTCGATGATTTCATCGGATAACGCCGCGCCCGCATTCACCTACGGCACCACCGGCGTGTTCCAAGGAGCCGCGCGCTTCTTCAGCACGATCGGCAACCTCGCTGGCTCGAGTAAGTACGACGTGGATGGCACCATTACTCTCGTCTTGCCCAAGGAGACCTTCCGATCACATGCCGTGTGCACCGGCACCTGCGCCCCGCTCGCTCCTGGCACAGCGGTTAGTATCGCTCTTGGCAGCGTCCGCTTCTCGCCGCCTTCGGAAGTGCCCGGTAGCGGTGGCACCAACGAAACCATTCCGGATACGACGGGTGCCGCGAGCTATCAGTTGCGGCCGGTAAACCTTTGCCTGCCTAACACCGCGCCGGTCGCCAGGCTCACGGCCGATAAAGGGAGCGGCACCGCCCCGTTGACAGTGACTCTTAATGGCAGCGCTTCCTCGGACGAGGACGCGATCGATACCGTCGCGACCTATACCTTCAACTTCAATGACGGCAGCGATGACGTCGTCCAAAGTTCGCCGACGCTCGTGCACGCCTTTAACCAGGGCGGCCTCTACGACGTGAAGCTGGTCGTGACCGACTCACGCGGAAAAGTAAGCTCGAATACGGCCCATGCTTTAGTGGAAGTGGAACAGACCATCACTCCGAGCGCCGCGCAGTTATTGAACATCTCGAGCCGGCTCCGGGCCCAGACCGGAGACAACACCCTCATCGGCGGCTTCATTGTCACCGGAAGTAATGCAAAGAAAGTGGTCGTTCGCGCTCTCGGGCCATCGACCCAGGTCCCGGGCTTCCTCGCCGATCCTGTCCTGGAATTGCACGACTCCACGGGCGCGCTCGTGACGAGCAACGACAACTGGGGCGATTCGCTCGAGGCCGCGCAGATTCAGGCGACGGGCTTGGCTCCGGTAGATTCCAAGGAGTCAGCCATTCTGCGGATCCTTAATCCAGGCGCTTACACCGCCGTCGTGCGCGGCAAGAACAACAGCATCGGCACCGCCGTGGTCGAGGCCTATGACTTGGATCCAACGAATAACTCCAAGCTGGCTAACCTCGCCACGCGCGGCTTTGTCCAGACCGGGGATAACATTCTGATCGCCGGTTTCATCACCGGAAACCGGAACACGAACATCAACGTGCTCCTGCGCGCGATGGGACCATCGCTCGCCGGTCAGGTTCCCACGGCCCTGGCCGATCCGATCATGGAGCTGCACGACAGCAACGGTGCGACCCTGGCGACAAACGATAACTGGCAGGACACCCAGAAAACCCAAATCGAGCAGACCGGTATTCCGCCTGGCAATCCGAAAGAATCCGCGATTGTCAGCTCGCTGCCGCCCGGGGCTTACACCGCCCTCGTCCGCGGCGTGAACAACGCCGTCGGCAACGCCGTGGTAGAAGTCTACAATCTGCCTTAACCGTCGCGAGCGAACACTCGCACTGCCTGTGACGCGGTCGCGGCCATCAAGTGCCGCGAGCGCTTCCTACTTTCGATTTTCGATTTTTGATCGCCTTCTACTTTCCACTTCCTACTTTCGGTTTCGGACCTCCGACTTCCGATCGCCGACCTCTGAACTCTACCTCGACGTCCGGATCGCGTCCCAGACTCGGTCCAGCAGTTTCGGATTGCGCGGCGCGGCCTGGGGGGATAGTTTCATTTACCTCCCCATGCTGACACCCGCCCCGTCGAACCTCAAGCTGATTAGACCCCAAAAATGCGCCTTTAAAGGCCCAATTATTGGGCCTAATTCTCGTTAGATGGTATCGTCGCTTCCACGGCTCGCGCGATCAGTCCTGATCCTGTTCGCAGTTTGCTTCCTTGGAGCTTGCGCCGTTCACGTCTTCGATCTGTGGCGGCACGGTTGGTTGCCTTACCACTTGCGCCGTTGGCGCTCAACGCCTACTGGACCGCCCTCACGTTTCTCGATGCGCTCGCTGCGGTCCTGTTGCTTTGGCAGCCGCGCATTGGGCTCGCCTTGGCTATCCTCATCATCACATCTGACGTGACGCTCAATCTCTTCGCCCAGTTCTACCTTCGCTTGCATCTCCGGTCAGATGCTTTGTCGTTGCAGTTTCTCTTTTGTGTCGCTGTCCTTGCGGCCACGTTTTATGCTCGACGCACGGGAGCAGCCACGCCAACCATCTAACCATGCGATCCAGCGGCAATAATATCTTTGACTGACCGTAAGGTCAGTGGGAATCTTGGCCGTGACAGGGCGGACAATCACGGCTTAATCGCGCGGCTTAGTTGCCACCGTGCGCGGTTGTGGTGGCGTTTTTATCATCCGCCTAACGAGCGATTCGAACCGCTTGGCGGCGGCAGTGCCGGAACGGGCGTCCTTCGCAAGCCGTTCAAGCGTTTCCTCGCGCGTTTCGTGTTTCTTCATGGTTCAGTTCACCATCTAGTGCGTGCTGTTGTGAAACGAAGTCTGTTTGAAGTCTTGTACCGCCGGATCGTACAGCGCGCAAAACTTCATGGTCTGCTCCTCCTTCGGCAATTCGTGACTGTAGTAATGAACCACGCCGTAAACATAAACAAAAAGTTTCTTGTCCACGATTTTTGCAATGGCATCAGCAGTCAAGGGTGGCCCGCCCAACGCAGTCATTTTGATTGCCAGTCCGGCAGGAATCATTGTTTTAACCGGCGGGCTGTCGCGGGAAAGCGGCGGCGGGTCACTGGTCAACTTCTCTGTCCGCGTAATCAACGCGCTTTCCTGTTCAACGTCGATTGCATCCGACTTGCCTAAGTTTTGTATGATCATTGTTCCACTAAGTTGTTGTCCAGGAACGAGGCTGCCTAATGACACGCCAGTTAAAAATAAGGATGGACGATTAGCCTGCGGAGCATCCTTCTTCCACTCCCTGTCCTGCAACCAGCAGCAACCCGTTAACACGGCGAACAGAATGGCCGTGCCGCTTGTCCAAATACATAGTGACCTATGACCAAGAGCACCGAACATGCCCGCAATAATCGTGGCTATGAGGCAAAGAGAACCCGCAATGTACACAATCGTTTCCATCCAGCTCCTTACGTGATGACTGGTCGCGAGTTGGCTACCGGGCTTACTATTTTTTTTGTCATTGGAGTCGGAATTGGCGCGTTTGCTTTCGCGATACTTTCTTCTTTTCACTAGATGCTACGCTGTCTGCCACGTCTCTTACGCCGGACAAGGGCCATCACCGCCCTCTGCCGCAATGAGCTTCGCATATCGCAATCCTTTGCCGACAACGCCACTGAGCGCCTTAATAAAGCGCCCTTGGTCGTTGTCTTTGCGCTCGTTGAATCGGAAAGCTTGCTCATCGCAATACCGGAACAAATGAAACGGTTCGACATTCACATATGTCCCCTTGAGGGAGCGTTTCAAAAGCGACCAGAAGTTTTCCAGCCCGTTCGTATGGACTTGGCCCTTGGCGTAGCACTCCAAATGGTCAATCACTTGGCGGTCGTAATCCTTTTCAAGATCGTCATAGGACATGAGCGCATCCGTGTTCACGGTCGAGCCTGCTTCGACGTGCTGGCGAACGTTGCCGCAAAGCTCGGGTCTGCGGGTATTCGGAACCACCTTCAACACGATACGCGAGAGAGTTTCGCCCTCTGTGCGTTGCAGGATGCCTTGCACGGGGGTTTTCTTAATGCCAGCGTCTCCAACACCCGTGCGGCGATTCTTGTGCATGTAGCGAGCCTTTGCGCCGATGTAGGTCTCATCAGCTTCACACGTCCCGCTCATTTTGCCGCCGAAACCTTGCTGCATGGCGAGCCGGATACGTTGCAGCATGAACCATGCGGTTTTCTGAGTCACGCCAAGCGCGCGATGCAGTTCGTAAGAGCTAACGCCGTTTTTGCAGTTCGACGCGAGCCACATTGCCGGAAGCCACTTATCCAAACCAATCGGGGAATCTTCAAAGATTGTTCCAACCTTGGCCGAAAACTTTTGCTTCGGGTGAGGCGTGCGGCATTTCCAGACCTTCGCGTTTTCAAGGAACGTCACCTTGTCGGAATTGCAGCGCGGGCAACGCACTCCTTTAGGCCAGCGAATCTGTTTAAAGAACTCAAAAGCGTTCTCGGGATTGCTGAAATACGTTACCGCTTCCAAGAGGGTTTCCGGTGCTTGCATACGGGGAGAATACCAGCATGAAACGGTCTGTCAAGTATATTATTGCCGATCCAGCGAACGGGCTGGCAGCTTTGATTCCTCACTTTCCATGAAATTCCACCCTCAACCCGCAGCGATGCGCCCTCTCGCCAGCCGTCGCTGATCTTGTTGATTCACTCGCGCGACTCGTTCAACCTGCGGTCTTAAAGTCTATGTCACGGCTTGCCAGTCCGTTCCATTGTAGCCCTCTGCCCCACTACCCGAAAGTCCGGTCTCGTTAGACGCAGATGACCACGTTCGCTATAAGGCGCAGTCTCGTTTGATGTTCCGGAGTAACTGTGCGCGACGGACAATAGAGTAAAATGGAGCCGCATGAGTCACTTCTTTGTTCGCCTTCCGAATGAGCCCTCGCCTGCGGATGGCGGCGCACTCAAGAGACGGCTCGCGCAGGCACTGGTAGCGACGCCAGGGATCATCCTGTTGCTCCTCGCTCTGCACGGGGTTGTCGCGGATTATCGCCACATGCAAGATGTGAGTCGGCGCGCGGAGGCGCGAACGGCGCTAGCAGAGGCCACGATTGTCGAGACGCACGGCCTGGTCTCCGGGAAAGGTCTTCGTATCGCGGAAGGAGCCGGAACGTTCAGCTTCACCACTGTTTCCGGCCAGGAGGTGCGGGTTCCATATCGAGGCTTCAGCGGCAGCCTTGGCACGAAGCTTCCCGTCCGCTACGATCCTCGCAACCCTGAGAACTGCGCCCTGGGAGACAACCGGTGGGGGTTTTCCGACCTTCTCGGTAACGCGCCTTTTTTCCTCATGGGCCTATGTTTTCTGTTCTTGGCAATGAAGCTGGGACGCCGGAATCCGTGAGCACCGGATCTGGGCAGTTGGTGGATTCGGGATCACAAGTTGTTTCGACGTGGTGGCAGTTTTTTCGCTCTCGGCATCGCAAGCATTCGATGTAGTATGCAACTCGTGCAGCTCCAACGTCTAACCAGGCGATGCAGCGAACCGCTGGCGCGCGCGTGCGCGAGTTAATTGTTATTAGTTACCAGTTAATCGTGGCAGAGTTTGCTGTCACCAGCCGTGGCTGAGATTGAGCTCGTTAGGCGCTTACGCATGCAGCTTTTCCGTCCCGGTCCCGAACACCTTGCGAGCTACGTGGCCGCGCTCGAGCGCGGGTGGTCTGCCGACAACGAGCGCGGGGTCGAAGCCACGCGCGAAGAGCTCTCCCGCATTCATGCCGATGCAGCGGCGTTTCTCGCCAGCATGGAAGACCGCGAAGCTAAGGGTCCTCCCGTCACTCTCCCAGACGGTTCGGCGGCCAAGCGCCTCCCGGGCGTCAGGCGCTGGCTCTGGGACGGGGAGTTCTGCGGAAGCATCGGGTTGCGGTGGCAGCCGGGGACTACGGCGCTTCCGCCCCATTGTCTGGGGCATATCGGCTACGCGGTCGTGCCGTGGAAGCAGCGCCTCGGGTATGCCAAGTCAGCGCTACGTCTCATACTTCCTGAAGCCAGGGCAATCGGCCTTTCGTACGTGGAGATCACCACTGATCCGGCCAACATCGCTTCCCAGCGCGTCATCGAAGCGAATGGAGGCATCCTGGTCGAGCACTTCATCAAGCCGCAGCAGTTCGGCTGCAAGCCCGGCCTGCGCTTTCGCATCACGTTGACATGACAGCGACGAGCCCCTCCATTCCATCCAAGACCTCAAATAACTCCCACACTCTATTTCTTGGATAACGGTCATGAATCAGCTCCTGCGGTTCTCTGGTTCGGTTAAGCGTGATCCAGCCATCGAGGCCTGGATGAAGGCGCACCCAGGGGAATTGGGTGTGATCGCGCGGCACTGGTTTGAGGTTATGCGCAAGTGTGGAGACGATGTGCGAGAACTGTTGCATGATGGCCATCCGACGGCGTGTATAGCTGACGCCGCATTCGGGTACGTCAACGCCTTCAAAGCTCATGTGAATGTCGGGTTCTTTCGCGGCGCCGAAATTGCCGATCCGGAGGGTCTGTTGGAAGGCACAGGCAAGTTTATGCGTCACGTGAAGCTCCGACCCGGCCGTGACTTCAATGCTAAAGCTCTAACGAAGCTAATCGAGACTGCATACACCGACATGAAAGAACGCGTGCGAGCGGAATGACAACGATCGCGTTCCTGTTACCCGTCGAATGAAAGAAAGGCCTAACCAGGCGATGCCCCCATGACTTTCACCGAACATCCGCGTTTGCTCGCGCGCGTCGCGGGTGCGTTCTACCTGATCATCACGGCGTGCGCCTTGTTTGCCTACTTGTATGTTCGCGATCAGGTGATCGTCACTGACAACATGGCTCAGACCGCAGCTAACTTCCAGGCGCAGGAGAAGCTCTATCGATTGGGCTTTGCTGCCGCCGTCATCGTCGTCATCTGCAATCTGCCCCTCGGATTTATCCTGTTCGAGCTTCTCAAGGTGGTGAATCCGCGCCTCGCCAAGCTCGCCCTGGTCTTCATCACCGCATCAGCCACGATCGAGGCCGTCAATCTCTTCAACTATATCGAGCCTTTGTTCACATTCAGCCTTCCCGAATACGCCACCGCCTTCGACGCGGCCGGACGACAGGCTCTTGCGCGCGGTCCGATAAGGATGTTTGGTTATGCCTTCAGCGTGAGCCTGACGTTCTTTGGCGTGTTCTGCTCGCTGATTGGATTTCTCATCTTTCGGTCGAAGTTTCTTCCGGCAATCATAGGCGTGCTGATGATGGTTGCCGGCGTGACTTACTGGATCAACAGCTTCCGGCTTTTCCTCGCATTGCCGATCCCTTACATTCCGTGGGTCACGCTCGTCGCCGAATTGTCACTGGCCCTTTGGCTCCTTGTTGTCGGCGTCAACGAGGCGAAATGGCGGGCGCAGGCCGGCCAGGGCGGCACTAAGTGACATCTAACCAATCGAGTTGACCGTTTGGAGTGCGATCCTAGGATCACTCCAAACCCGATGAGTAACCTTCTGCGCATTTCTTTCGCGGCGTTTTTGCTGGCCGGGGTGGGAGCATTCCTGGCGCCGCGGCGAATTTTGCGCGAGACGTGGCGGAGAATCAGAGCGCTCGGCCGGTGGCTAGATGAAGAGACGCCGCGCCGTCGCAGGATGGTCTTCATCCTGATCTGGATCGTCGCGCTTATCCCGATGCTGCACCTGACTTACCTCGTGCGGCATTATGCGGTCGAGGTGCCGACGCTCGATGACTGGGAAATGGCGCCGCTGATCGTCGATGCACATAGCGGCCATTTGAAATGGACCGACATCTTCGCGCAGCAGCAAGAGGCCCGCACGGTTCTCCCGAAACTGATCTTCATTCTCTCGGCCGCGGGTGGCCACTGGGATGTGCGCGACCAGATGATGCTATCGGTGAGTTGCTGCTGGCTTACGGTCGCGGGCATTTTCGTTTTGTTGCGGCGCGCGGGCCTCGGTCCCGGCGCGGTCGCCATTTGTTTCTGGCTGGCGGCGCTCACGATTTTTACGCCGGCGAAATATGAGATCTGGATTTTCGCCTCCGGGTTCCCTTCCTTTTTGCCGGCGCTTTTCCTGGTGGCCGGGCTTGTGGTTATGGGTGCTAATATTTCGACGGCTTGGAAATTCGTTTTGAGTGGACTGTTCGCTACCGCGAGCAGTTTCAGTTTGCCGCACGGATTGCTCGCATGGGGCCTCACCTTCCCGGTGCTCCTCCTCATTCGCCAGGTTCCGCGGTGGCGATCATGGCTTATCGCCTGGATCGGTCTCGGCGCGATCTGCATGGCCACGTATTTTTGGGGCTATCAAAAGCCGGCTTACCTGCCCGAGTTCGCTCCGGCCGCTCCGCTGGGTGAATACGTTCGCTTCATGCTGGAATTCCTCGGCGGCGGTCTCGCCTACGCGTGGAAAGATCGCCCGGCTTTGTCGGCTGCGCTCTTCGGCGCGGTGCAATGCGCGCTCTTTTTCGCGGCGCTCGTTTACTGGGCGCGGCGAATTCGCGACCGGGCGTTTATCGCGAAGACCGCACCGTGGTTCGCGCTCGGATTGTATTCCTTCGGGAGCGCTGTTCTGGCGGCGCTCGGTCGAGTGGGCTATGGCGCGTCCTACGCGCTGGCGTCGCGCTACGTGACTTTTTCGATTTACTTTACGATCGCCGTCATCGCGCTGGTGGCGATTATCGTTCGGGAAATTCTTAGCCGACACGCTCCGGTCCCTGCGCGCGGGTGGACTTACGCGATCTGTGCCGTGCTCGTTATCGGCTACCTGGTTCCCTACAAAGTGTGCGCGTACAACACCTCGTTTTTTCTGCGCGCTCTCTCGGCCAAGGACAGGCTCGCTCGCGCGGCGGTCCTTCTTAGCCCCGCGATCGACACCTCGGAGATCATCAAGAAAACAGCGTATCCCAACGACGCCAGGCCGGTGATTGAAGGCGCCGACGCGCTAGATCGGTTGAAACTGCTGCGGCCGCCGCTGGTCCGCGCCAATCGTCTTGACGCGATTCCGCATGAAGTTGCCGATGGCATTCATGCGTCGGGCGCGTGCGAAGCAATTACGGCAAGCGACGGGCAACTCGTGCGGGCGAACGGCTGGGCAGTCCTGAACGCGAAGGGGCGCCCGCCCGACAGCGTGGCGGTAGCATACCAAACGGCGCCCGACCAGGAATGGATTCTCTGCGCGATTTCCGATTCGTTTGAAATGCGGCCTGAAATCGTGAAACGCTTCAAGAGCATGGACCAAGTCTGGTCCGGTTGGAGCGCGACCTTTCCGCGAAGCGCGTTTCCTGCAAACGCGAAGCTGTCGTTCTGGGCGCTGGATGCGGACGAGCCGAAATTGTATCGGCTGAAAGACGAGGCCGTCTTGACGCCTCGTTAGGCCACTGACCGATGAAGCCGCACGAACACGACATCATGCGTTCGGTCGAGGACCATTATTGGTGGTACCAGGCGCTCCGGCAGCACGTCCTCCATTCGCTTGCCTCTGCCAGCCCGGCCTTTTCGCTGCTGGATGCTGGTTGCGGCACCGGAGGAATGCTCGCAACCGTCCGCGAAAAATTTCCGCATGCTGAGCTGACAGGGATCGACGAAAGCGGGCATGCGGTCGAACTCGCAGCCGGCCGCAACACCGGCGCCCGCCTTCTTCGCGCCAGCGTCCATGAGCTTCCGTTTCCTGAGAATGCCTTCGATTTCGTGCTATCGCTCGATGTCTGGAGCCACGCCGGCGTGGACGACGCGCTGGCTGCCCACGAAACGTGTCGCGTGTTGCGGCCGGGCGGCAGCTTGATTTTGAATTTGGCGGCGTTCGAATTCCTGAAGGGCGCGCACGATTGCGCCGTGGACGTGGACCGGCGTTACTCGCGTCCCCAGGTCCGGGCGCTTTTGCAGGGCGCGAATTTCGAGATCGAAACGTTGACCTATTGGAACGCCGCCTTCACTCCGCCGATCGCCCTCATGCGTTGGCTCAGCCGCTTCCGCCGGCCGCGGGAGGCGCCGCGCTCGGATTTTCGGCCGTTGCCGCCTTTCCTGAACGCAGGCCTAAAGCAGCTCGCCGCGCTTGAACTCACTGCCAGCCGTCACCTATCCTTGCCTTTTGGCACTTCGCTCTTTGCCATCGCGCGAAAACATGGATGACATCACTCCGCACCTCAGCATCGTCGTTCCGCTTTACAACGCGGCCGCGAACCTGCCGGCCCTGCACCAGGAAATTTCCGCGCTCGAGGTCGAAGGCGGTCATGAATTGATCCTCGTCAATGACGGGAGCCGCGATGAGACCGAGGCCGTCGCCCTGAAGCTCACTCGCGAAAGCCAGTTGCCGATCACGTTCCTGAGCTTGTCGCGCAACTTCGGCGAACACAACGCCGTCCTGGCGGGGTTGCGCGCGGTCTCGGGGCGATACGTCGTCACCATGGACGACGATCTTCAGAATCCGCCCTCGGAAGCGCTCAAGCTCCTCGCCGTCGCCGAAGCGGAGAACCGCGACGTGGTCTTTGGGATTTACGACCGGAAAGAACATTCCTGGTGGCGCAATGCCGGGAGCCAGCTCACCAACCTCATCGCCGATTTCGTAGTGGAGAAACCGAGAAAACTTTACCTGTGCAGCTTCCGTTGCCTCAGCCGGTTCGTGGTCGATGAGATCACGAAATCCCGCACGCCTTATCCGTACATCGACGGCCTCATCTTCCAGGTCACCCAAAACGTCGGCACCGCGCGGGTGCGTCATGTCGAACGCAGCCAGGGCAGCAGCGGCTACAACTTTCGCAAACTGATGCGGCTTTGGATCAGCATGCTGGTCAATGTCTCGATCCTGCCGTTACGCTTGATGACGCTGGCGGGGATGATCACGAGCGCGCTCGGGTTCCTCGCCGTCATCGAAGTCGTGCTCGAACACATGCTCCACAAGACGCCCACCGGCTGGAGCTCGCTCATGGCCGCGATGCTGTTACTCTCGGGCACTCAGCTTTTGTTGCTCGGCATCCTGGGTGAATACGTCGGTCGAATTTATCTCGGCATCAGCGAGAAACCGCAGAGCGTCGTCCGCGAACAAGTCCGCTCCATTCCGTTCCAATCGTGATCTCACTCGTCATTCCCACTCTCAACGAGGTCGATAACATCGCGCCGCTCCTGTCCCGCGTCGCGCGGTGCACGCCGGCGCCCGATCAGATTATTTTCGTCGATGATGGGTCGAACGATGGCACGCGGGAATGCATTCGTTCCCTCGCCAGTTCGGCGCCGATTGAATTGATCGAGCGCGACGCGCCCTCTCTCGGCCTCGCCGGCGCGGTCGTCGCTGGCGCGCACGCGGCCGGGGGCGAATGGCTTGTCGTCATGGATGCGGACCTCAGCCATCCGCCGGAAAAAATCGCCGAGCTGCTGCAACCGTTGTTGGAAGGGCGGGCCGACATGGTCATCGGCAGCCGTTACGTGAAGGACGGGGCGACGCCGGGGTGGCCAGTCTGGCGCAAAATCTTGTCGCGTATCGCCGCCGCTTTCGCTTATCCGCTGACCGGCGTGCACGATTCGATGGGTGGTTTTTTTGCGATGCCGAGAAAACTCCTGCTGGAATTAACTCCCGCGGCCACGGGTTTTAAGATCGCCTTCGAAGTTCTCGTCCAAGGCGGCAGGAACCTGCGAGTGGTCGAGATTCCTATCGTCTTTCGCGACCGTTCCCGCGGCGTCTCCAAAATGAGTTTCGGCATCGCGTTCCTCTTCGCGGTTCGCTGGCTGGCCGCGATGGCGAGAAGGTTATTTCGCGATCAGGAAACGGCGCCCCGTTTTAGCCGCCAAAGTTCCATCGCGAGCCCGGCGAAAAGCAGCAAGGTCGCGAACAGCGTGTTTCCGTAAGTCTGCGCCATCACCCGGAACGGAATCGAGAGCGCCAAGAGTGCGATCGCGCTTATTGTGCATGCGGCCAGCGCCGCGCTCTTCGTCACGCCAGTCACGACGCGTTGCACGACAACCGTCAACGGATAAAGCAGCCACGCGAACAAATAGCCGAACGAGAGCGGCGTGAAGACCAACATCAGCAACAACAGAAGCGCGAACTCGATCGCATCGGTCTCCGGCGTGCGGCAGCGCCGACCTTCTTCTGTAGCCGCTTCGCTGTGCGAAGCGTGAGTATCGGCGACAAACATGAGGCCCAGCATCAAAGCTGCAGCCAGGACGATCCGGTTGACGGTGTTGAAATCGAGGTCGGCAAAGTTCGCGTAAACCGGCTCGTGCGGTTCGTACTTGTGATCGTACTCCACATGCCGCAACAGCCGGTTCGCCACGCCCCAGATCGATTGGTTCTTCCACGATGTGCTTCGCCCGAGCCGCTGGCCCACGCCGGTCTCGTCGTATTTGAACAGCATCCCGCTCGACCAGCGTTGCAGGTCCTGTTTCGCCAACGCGAACCCGCGGAAGGGGATCGGGAGGAAGAGGAGAAACGCCAGCGACAGCAGCAACGATGCAATCGAGATCCAATAACGCCGGTAGACCAGGTAAACGATTGCGATGAATGGAAAGGCCTTGATCGTGGTCGCGATCGCAACCAGCGCCCCGGCGAGCCAGCGAAATTGTCGTTGCAGCGCGATGAACGCGCCCAGCATCAGGGCAAGCAGGACGAGACTCGGTTGGCCCAGAAGAAAATTGCCCCAGACATACGCGCCCATGACGAGGCTGGGCAGGAGATAGACCAGAAGATGAGCGCGGCGCCACTCGCCCGTCGCCAATCGAACGGAAAAGAGGATCACGCAAATCCAGGCCGCGGCATTGAGGAGCGCGAGGACGACGACTAACCCGGTTTGGCCGAGCGCGGCGATCGGCGCCAGAAAAAGCGCGCACGGTGGCGGATACATGAACGGAAACTTGTTCCAGCGAGGGTCCGGATAGATTTCGCCGCCTTGGAGCACGGTCTGGCCCGTCTGGTACCAGACCCAATAATCCTTCGTGCTGTGTCCCTGCACCGAATGCCACACCGGCACGACGACGAGCACCAGCAGGATCACTCCGAAAAGCCAAAGGAGAATTCGCCAGATACGCTCCGAACCTGTTATTTCTTCTGAGTTCAAGATTGGGCGTTGGGCGTTCGGCGTTCGGCGTTTTCTTTCGCTAGCGGCGACTTTCTCTTATGCCAGTCCGTGCTTTGCTCGTATCCATGCGCGATCTGCAAAATCTGCGCTTCCTTTAGCGGCTTCCCGAGCACCTGCAACCCAATCGGCAATTCCGTTCCTTCTCCCGACGTCGCGAAACCGCACGGGAGACTGATTCCGCAGATCCCCGCCAGGCTCGCCGCGATCGTGAACACATCCGCCAGATACATCCGCAACGGATCCGTCGAGCGCTCGCCGAAGCGAAACGCGACTTCCGGCGCCGTCGGCGAAATGAGCGCGTCGATCTTCCCGAACGCCTCGACGAAATCCTGCCGGATCAGTTTTCGCACTTTCTGCGCGCGATTGTAATACTCGTCGTAATAACCGGCGCTCAGCACGTAGGTGCCCAGAATCACGCGGCGCTTTACTTCCGGTCCGAATCCTTCCTCCCGCGTCCGCCCGTAAAGATCGAGCAGATCGCGCGGATTTTCGGCGCGATGCCCATAACGCACACCGTCGAACCGCGCCAGGTTCGCGGACGCCTCGGCGCTCGCGATCATGTAATAAGTCGCGACCGCATATTCCGTGTGCGGCAAGGACACCTCGACAATCTCCGCGCCTAACGACTCGAAATGCTTAACGGCGGCGTTCACCGCTCGTCGCACCTGCGGATCGATTCCATCGGTCAGATATTCCTTTGGGAGACCGAGCCGCGTTCCGCGCAATTTGCGATCGAGATTCGCGGTGTAGTCGGGCACGCTCTCCTTCCGGCAAGTCGAATCGCGCGGATCTGCTCCCGCGATCGCGTTCAAAATCATCGCGGCGTCGCGGACCGTCTTCGTCAACGGCCCCGCCTGATCGAGCGAGGACGCGAAGGCGACCAGTCCGAAACGCGAGACCCGGCCGTAGCTTGGCTTCAATCCCACCACGCCGGAGAGCGCCGCTGGTTGCCGCACCGACCCGCCGGTATCGGTGCCGAGCGCCGCGAACGCTTCGTCCGCCGCCACCGCCGCCGCCGAGCCTCCGCTCGAACCGCCCGGCACCCGGGTAAGGTCCCAGGGATTGCGGGTAAGTTTCACGCTCGAGTTTTCCGTCGATGACCCCATCGCGAACTCGTCCATGTTCGTTTTTCCAAAAACGATCGCGCCCGCCGCCTTCAATTTCTCCACGACCGCCGCGTCATAGATCGCGCGATAATTTTGCAGGATCTTCGACGCGCACGTGCACGGCTGGCCCGCCACGCTGATGATGTCCTTGAAAGCGATCGGAACGCCGCCGAGCGGCAAATCGAGATCGACGGTTTCAGCCTGCGTCAGTGCGTCTTCCACATCGAGCGACAGATACGCGTCGATCCGCGGATCGATTTCCGCGATACGATCACGGAGCGCTTCAACGACCTCCCGCGCGCTGAGCTGGCGCGAGCGCAGAGCGGCACGCAACTCGGCGACGTTGAGCGCCGGCAAGTCCGACCATTTCATTCCATCACTTTCGGAACGACAAAAAGATCGTTGGATTGTCGAGGGGCATTGCTCAACGCCTCTTCCGCCGTGAACCACGGCCGCGGCTCGTCCTCCCGCTGCGGTGTAGTGGCGGGTGTCTCACCCGCATCTTCTTCGTTTTCTTCCGCGGGTGAGACACCCGCCACTACAGCCGCCCGCAATTTCGCCGCGTACTCGAGCACGCGCCCGAGTTGCCGCTGAAAAAGTGCGGCTTCTTCCGCCGTCAGGTTGAGCCGTGCCAGTTTGGCGACGTGGGCCACGTCGATTTCGGTCTTGGGTAGCATCGACTAGAGCCCTGGAAAAAATCCCAAGCTCCAAGCTCCAAGCTCCAGAGAAGCACCAATAACCAGAAACCAAATCCAGTGCTCGCAGCGTTTGGAATTTGGAGCTTGGAGCTTGGAGCTTGGAGCTTTCATTTCATTTAGAAATGCAGATGGCTCACCAGCCAGATGACCGCCAGTCCCAGCGCGATCACCAGTACGAGAAAAATGATCCGGCCTTCGCGCCGTTCCTTACGCAACGATTTCCGCCGGCCGCCGGTGCGACCTTCGTTGCCCCAGCGGGTGTCTTGCAGCGCGACCGAAACATCGAGCCGGCTTCGCCCTTCACTCGCCCGCTCCAGAAGTTCTTCGCGCTGCCGCCGCGTCGTTTCCTCAGCTACTCGCGGCGCTTCCGCGATCATCCGCTCCAGTTTTTCCATCTCGCCGCGCAATTGCGACTCGCGCTGCGCGAGTTCATCCTGTTTTTGGTTGAGCGGCGTCCCGGGTTGAGGAGGTCGGCGGCGCATGCGGAGTTACTGGGCCTTCGACGCCATCCAAAAGAAAATCAGCAACGCCAGGGCGCCGAAAATAATCAGCGGCAGCGTCACCGCGAATCCGATCTGCAGCCATTGCATGAACGATTTGCCGCCGAGCCCGGCGGTGCCGGAAGCGACCTCGGGCAGATCCATCTCGCTCGATTCGCCGCTCGCCTCCAAACGGCTCCGTTGCTGGCTGAACTCCGTCCGGGCATCATCCACCGTGCTAAGGGCGCGGCTTAATTCTTTCGGCAGCTCCGCCGAATTCCAGCTCTTGGGCTCGATCGATTCGAGTAGTTGCAAGTGCTGCGTGAAGCTCTCGTGGGTCGCGCGGATCTGTTCGAGCTTCTTTTGCGAATCGTAGCCTTCCCGCTCCAGGATCACGAGCGAGCGTGAAAGCTTGTCCGTCATTTCCGCGCGCCCGCGCTCCAGCTCTTCCTGGCGCCGGCTCAGCTCTTCCAGTTCGCGCTTTTGTTTCTCGATCTGTTCCGCCTGCCGTTTCAGTTGCAGGAGCTGTTCCTGCGCCTTTTGCACTTGCGAATCGAGATGCTCGGGTGACATCGCTTCTTCTTCGCTTAGCTCCAACATTTGTTCGATCGGTCGGATTCGTTCTGCCATGGCACTCCGTTTAGCCGCGCGATTTGGCGTCTCATCCATCGCCGCGGACTATCGTCGAGTGATATTAGCGGTCGCACTTGAGAATTCCACAAGTTTTCCCCGCGTCGTTTCAAAATATTGCGCTCGATTGATCCCGCAGAAAAATGTGAGATCGAACGCCGTGTCTTCCGCGCTCCGAGCTGTGATCGAATCGCCCGCCTCGGGGCAATGCGTCTACGACGAAGCGATTTTCATTTCCGGATCGCTCGACCTTGCGAATCACAGCCCGTCGTCGTGTCGCCTGCAAGCTTACGCGGACGACCGCTGCTGCGCCGAGACGCGGATTCTTTTTCCGCGGCTGGATGGGCTGATGGGGTTCCGGATGTTTGGGAGAATTTCGCCGGCTGTCATGGAGCCGCGCGATATCACGCTGCGCATTGTAGCGTCGTGGAATGGAGAACAATCGGAAACGCTCGCCGAGCAAAACACGCGGTTGATCCCCGCGCGATTGCGCGAGCGGCCCTTCGGCGAAGTCGTCTCCCCGGAAAGCGAAACCCTCCTGCATCGCGAAAATATCTACGGGTCTGGGCCGCCGATCGAGGAGGCCGGCGTTGAAGTTTCCAATTTGCTCCACGCCTATTTGCCCAGACGAGCTTCGGTCGTCGACGTGGGCTGCGGCGCGGGCGCTTACGGTCCGCCATTGTTGGCAGCCGGGCATGATTGGCTCGGCTTGGAAGCGAACGCGCACTGTTGCGAGATTCTTAAGCGGCGCCAATTGCCTTTTCGCCCGGTCGATGTCGAGACCACTCGACTTCCCTGCAACGACGCGGAATACGATTGCGCCATTTGCATCGAGGTCCTCGAGCATACGAAAGATCCCCAAACGTTCGTGACCGAGGTCGCCCGCATCGCCGCGCAGCGCGCCCTCTTCTCCGTCCCGAACCTGGAATTGCTCCCGTATCTTTATGACTGGCGCGTCGTCCCCTGGCATTTGCTCGAGGGCGACCACAGGAACTTCTTCACCCGCGGGAGCCTGCACCGCCTGCTCAGCCAGTCCTTTCACCAGGTGGAAGTCTTTCCCTACGGCGAACATCCACTGCGAACCGGCGACGGCGTGCCGCTCTACGTCCACCTGTTCGCCGTCGCGGATAAGTAACGTCTTGACCCTCACCCCAGCCCTCTCCCTCAGGGAGAGGGAGTTTCTTTGTTCCGGATTGTTGTGGCTCTACCAAGTGTCACTACCTTTCGGCAGTTCCGTCTCCCTGAGGGAGAAGGTTAGGATGAGGGTCAAGCAAGCAGCGGCCTAACGAGCTTCCTCGAGCAATTCCGTCCACCGTTTCACCTCCGCGAGATACGCGCCGCCGGTCAACGATTTCACCTCCGGCCAATGCGAATCGATGTAATCGCGCTGAAACGGCTTCGGCCCGTGAAAGTGGATGATCTTCGCCTCCGTGCTCTCGCCCCAGTACGGCTTCCAATTCAGCTCGGGTCGTAACCGGTCCCAGAGCGGTCCCTCTTCATCGCGATAAAACCAGCGATAGGCGGCTTCATCCCACGATTCCGCCTCGAGCGCCGCCAGGTTCTGCGAAACGTAATCGCGAAACGCCGGCAGACTCTCTCGCAACCGCACCGGGTTCATCAGCATCACGCCCGTGTTCATATTCACGTAATCATCCCGGGTTGATTCCGGAGCCACCGCGAAATACCGGCACGCGTTCGCCTCCAATTCCGGCACCACCTCATCGAGAAACATCACGTCGCAGTCCGTGTAGAGAACGCGATCGCTGCTGCCGTCGCGTTCGACAATCTCCGGCAGCTCGATCCGGGAAAATGCGCCGGAAAGCGCCGCCGCCAGATGCGGATTTTTTTTCCGGCGTCCGAGTTCTTCCAGCGCGTCACGCACAAAACTGCGATGGCGGATTATCTGCACCCCGCGCTTCCTGAGCCAGGCAGTGAAATCGTTGTCGTTCCCGTCGTAAATGCAGTGCGGCTCGAGCGACGTGACCTTTCTCGCCGTGTGCACCGCCACCATCACCATTTCGGCGTATTGGCGAAACGCGGTCGAATCTTCCGTCAGCGCAAAATACCACTCCATCGTTTTAGGTGTTCGAATCGGTTTCCGTGTGGATCAATATGAAGGGTGTTGCGTAGACCCTACGAGTCGATTCTCTGGCTGGCCTCGCTCGCGTTGGCTACGGCCGTCCGCTTCGGCCCGATCGCTTCCGGTCTGCCTTACATCGATTACGTCGATGAAGGTTACGCGCTTCACCAGGCCATCGATCTCCTCAATAAGCGGACCTTCGATACCGGATGGTACGGTTATCCGTCGCTGCCCCCTTATCTGACCGCCGGAGCGCTTCTCGCTGAGGGCCCGATTTACCGGCGCGTTCATGGCCACAGTTTTCGAAAGGACTTGCCGATGGCAGAGCGAGGCGGCCCCAGCCAGCGCGACAACTACGATCTCATCGCGCCGCCGGAATTGATCGTCGCGGGACGGTTCGTCATTGCCGCTTTGAGTATCGGAACTGTGCTCCTGGCGGGAGCTATCGCGGCGCGGCTCGGAGGGAAGACAGCTGGATTGATCGCGGTGCTGTTCACCGCCCTGTGTCCGGCGCTGGTCGCGCGCGGGTCCAACGTCATCGTTGATACCTTCGCGACTTTCTTCGCCCTGCTCGCGCTCTGTTTCTGCGAGCGGATGCGGTCGGACGCGTCATCGAACGTCGCGAACGCTGTGGCGGCCGGCCTAGCGGCGGGACTGGCGTTCGCATCGAAATACACCGCGGCAGCGGTTTTCATCGCGGTCCTCGCGGCGATCTTCGCCCTTCCGGTAGCGCGATCCTCTCGCGCGCGGTTTGGCTTGCTGGCGAGCGTCGGATTGTTAATCGGCGTTGCCATGGGCGCGCCCGCAACCATTTTCAACTTGCCGGGAGTTCTCCGCGACATTGCGGTCACGGCGGCCAACTACGGCATCATTAACTCCGTGCCCGGTTATTTCGGCCAGGCCGTTTCTGCTTCCGAATTAGGTTGGCCCCTCGCGGTCGCCGGCTCTGCGGGAATCGGGTTCATGCTTCGTCACAAGACGACTCGAAGCACCGCCGTGGGTTGGATTCTGTTCGCAGCATTATTACTGGCTGTATTCGTCGGAAGACCCTTTCAAGCGTTTCGCAATCTCTTGCCGCTCGTCCCTCTATTTTGTATCGCGGCGGCGATTACATTTTCGCAGCTCATCTATTGGGCGGGGCGGGGAGCGCATCGCTGGCTGCGCTATGCCGCAACCATCGCACTGATCGGCGGTTGCCTTTTCTCCATCGGTTTCTCATCATTCCGCCACGTGCAGCGGCGGATGGCGCATCGGGACACTCGCATTTTGGCGATCGACTGGCTCCAGCAACACGCGCGCAAAGACGAGAGAATCCTCGGGATCCGTGAGCTCGCAATTTTGCCGGCGGAATGGAAGAGGATCGCGGGCAAAGTCACCGTGGTTTCGTGGCGCGAAGCGGCCGATCTCCTCGAGCGCGAGCAATTCGATTGCGTAGTGACCGGTGAATTCAACCTGCGTTACCTGCCGGATGCCGACCGCTTGTCCGCGTATCTCGCGCGCTGGAAGGAGAAAGCTGCGTCTCTGCCCGTCCAAGCCGACTTCGGCGTCGTGGTTACGCCGGTCGTTCCTTATCTTTGGCGGACCAACGACGAACGCATTCTTATCGTGAAAACGAATCCACCGTGATTTTCCGGGGAGCGCACGCGCCCTCGCGTGCTGGTTTTGGCGCCTCGCCAAAATGAACTTTTACGCTGAGCTTGCCTTGGGAAAAAGTTCGCGATGACGAGGGCGTCATCGCCAGCACGCGAGGCGCGTGCGCTCCCCAGCCTTCGCATCATCGCGCTATACAAATTGCGGATCCGGACCACTACGCGGTGGCGGTGCTGGCGCCAATCGTGACCGCCGGGCCATTCGCGTGTCCCGGATCGTCGTAAATGACTTCGACCTGGTCGTAGCCGCTCTCCGCGAGCAGAGCGCGGAGTGAATCCAGCGTCAGCCATGTCGCCGTCGGCGACATCCCACTGAGCGGTTCTTCAGTGCCGCCCTCGACATGAATTTTCCCGCGCAATCCACGACCCACGTTGTGCGCCTCGTTTTCCGCCGCGTACTGCGTCCAGATAAAAAGAAGCGGCGCGATCGAGGGACATTGGGCGATCAATTTCCACGGCTCGGGCAGGTGATAGAGCAGGCCGCAGCAAAAGATCGCGTCGAAATTTCCAAAGCCGTGCAAGTCGGCGTGCTCGAGATTTGCCTGCGCAAATTTCACGTTGCCGATCTGCAACAGCTCCTGCACAAACCGCGCTTTGCGAAGATTCGCCTCGCGGCCTTCCAGCGCGACTACGCGTTGCACGCCCGGATGCTGCGCCAGGATGAAACTCTGGGCGCCTTCCAGCGACCCCAGCTCCAAAACCGTTTCCGGATGCGGGGCGTAACGAAAGAACTGCTCCACACGCATATCGCCGATGGCGCTGATTCCCCCACCATAAGTTTTGCCGTCGATCTCGAACTGATAAATCCAGGGACCCAGCTTTGTGAATTCTGCGGTGAGATTCTGAGGTTCGTTCATCGTCCCGGCATCATCTCGAGCAGCACGCCTTTGAAATATTCGGTTTCCGGCAGGGTGGGCAGAACCGGATGATCGAGCGCCTGTTCGAAGCGGCGCAACCGTCGCGCGGAGCGACGCGCATCCACCAGGGCATCGGCCATCGTTTGGTCGAAGATCGTTTCCGTGACGTGATGCGAGCAGGAAAACGTGGCCAGCAATCCGTCGCGCGAGAGAAGTTTAAACGCGCGCACGTGCAGCTCGCGATAGCCGCGCAAGGCATCGCGCAGGCCGCCCTTCGTTTTAGTGAAAGAAGGCGGGTCGAGAATGATGAGGTCGTATTCGGCCCCGTTCTTTTCCGTCGCGCGCAGAAAGGCAAAGACATCCTGTTCGATCCATTCCACCTGCAACCCGTTGCGCTCGGCATTCCGGCGGGCGCTGGCGAGACTTTCCGCGCTCGCTTCCACGCCGGTCACCTCGGCGGCTCCGGCTTTGGCACAGGCCAGGGCAAAGGCTCCCTGGCTTGTAAAACAATCCAGCACCCGGCGCTCTTTCGCACACTGCGCGACCGTTTCGTAGTGGGGCCGCTGGTCGAGATAAAAGCCGGTCTTTTGCGCCTGCATCGGATCAATCGTTACGCGCAGGCCAGCCAGCTCGATTTCCAATTCCCCTGGCGTTTCTCCGAACAACACGCCGGTCTGCGTTTCCATTCCTTCAACCCGCCTGACCGCGGTATCGTTGCGCTCAATTATCGATCGAATCGACGGTCCGAGGGCGCTTTTGAGAGCTTCAACGATGAGTGCCTTTCGAAGGTCCATCGCCAGCGTCAGAGTTTGCAGAACCACCTTGTCGCCGTAGCGATCGACGATCACGCCGGGCAAACCGTCGCTCTCGCTCCAAACTACGCGGCACAACCGCGAATCGACACCTCGCCGCGCGCGATATTCAATCGCCTGGGCGATTCGGCGCTGGAAAAAATCCAGATCGAGGTCCTGTCGTCGCCGCGAAAAGCGCCGCGCCACGATTTGCGATTTGCTGTTGTAGATCGCGCTGCCGATTAAATGGTCGCGCCCATCCTTGAGCGAAATGACGTCGCCATCCGCCGGGCTGCCAAAAACTTTCAACACCTCGCCCGAGAATACCCAATCGTGCCCATGCAAAATGCGCGCCCGCGGTTTAACGACAAGCCCGGCCATGAGGAAGTAATGAATCAGGAAAACAGGAAAGCAGGATTTTTTTTTGGGTTTTTCCTGCGTTCCTGCTTTCCTGATTGTTTATGACGTTGTTGCGCGACCTCGATCTACCCGGCATTTCCAAACTCCGCAGCGGCAAAGTCCGCGAAGTCTTCGATCTCGGTGACACGCTTCTCTTCGTCGCGACCGATCGCCTCTCCGCCTTCGACGTCATTCTGCCCGATCCGATCCCGCACAAGGGCGCGGTCCTGAATCAACTTTCAGCATTCTGGTTCGGGAAATTGGCGTTCGTCCAAAATCACCTGATCACGGACGACTTCGAAAAATTCCCCGCAGCGCTGTCACCCTTTCGCGAGCAACTGCGTGGCCGTTCCATGATCGTGCGCAAAACCCAGCCGTTGCCGGTCGAGTGCGTTGTGCGCGGTTATCTCGCCGGCTCCGGTTGGAAAGAATATCAACAAAGCGGGAGCGCTTCCGGCGTCGCGCTGCCGAAAGGCCTGCGGCTCGCGTCGCAGCTACCGATGCCGATCTTTACGCCCTCGACCAAAAGCGAGGCCGGCCATGATGAAAATATCGATTGGGAACAGTGCTGCTCCGTCGTCGGTCGCGACGTCGCCGAGCGCGTCAAGGACCTCAGCCTGAAAATTTACGAAGCCGGCCGCACGCGCGCCGCAGAGCGCGGCATTATCGTGGCCGACACAAAATTCGAATTCGGTCTGCTCGATGGCAAGTTGCTCCTGATCGACGAATGCCTGACGCCGGACTCGTCCCGTTTTTGGCCCGCCGATCGTTACGTCGTCGGTCAAAGTCCACCGAGCTTCGATAAACAATTTGTTCGCGATTATCTCGAGACGCTTGATTGGAACAAGACCTCGCCCGGCCCCAAGCTTCCCGCCGAGGTCATCGAGAAAACCGCCGCGAAATACCGCGAAGCGTTCGAGCGATTGACTGGTGCGGCTTTAGCATAGGTAGGGACGCCTTTCCGAGGCGTCCGACTAATAATTAACGCGCGGTCGCAATCAAATAGTCGGACCGTTCGGAAAACGGTCCCTACCTGATCAAATCCGCCACCATCGACTTCTCTTCCTTCAGCTCCGCCACCGACGCATCGAACTTCGCTCTGCTGAATTCATTCAGCTCCACGTCGCGGACAATCTCCCATTTTCCCCCGCGCGAGGTGACCGGGAACGAGCAGATCAATCCCTCGTCCACGCCGTAGCTGCCATCGGAACAAACCGCCACGCTGTGCCAGTCGCCGTTCGCCGTGTCCGTCGTCAGCGACCGCACCGTATCCACGATCGCATTCGCGGCCGAACCGGCGGACGACGATCCCCGCGCCTTGATGATCGCCGCTCCGCGCTGTTGCACCGCGGGAATGAACGTCTCCTTCAGCCACGCTTCGTCGCCGATCACCTCCGCCGCGGAACGTCCCTTGATCTTCGCGTTGTAAGAATCCGGATACTGGGTCGCCGAATGATTTCCCCAGATGGTCACGTTGCTCACTTCCGTGATGTCCAGGCCGGCTTTCCGGGCGAGCTGCGCTTTCGCACGATTTTCATCCAGCCGCGTCATGGCAAACCAGCGATCGCGCGGAACGGACTTCGCGTTGTTCATCGCGATCAGGCAATTCGTGTTGCAAGGGTTTCCGATCACGAGAATCCGCACGTCTTTCGCGGCGTTCTTTGCGATCGCCTGGCCCTGCCCCGTGAAAATCTTACCGTTGATCCCGAGCAAATCTTTCCGCTCCATTCCCGCTTTGCGCGGCACGCTGCCGACCAGCAGCGCCCAGTTCGCATCGCGGAATCCTTCCTCGAGATCGGTCGTGGCGACGATGTTCTTCAGGAGCGGGAACGCGCAGTCATCCAGTTCCATGACCACGCCCTTCAGCGCCTCGAACCCCTGTGGGATCTCGACCAGCTGCAGCGCGACCGGCTGGTCCGGACCGAACATCGCGCCGGAAGCGACCCGAAAAACGAGAGCGTATCCAATCTGTCCGGACGCGCCGGTGATCGCGACTTTGATGGGTGATTTCATCTCTATTCTTTAGCCACGGATCGGCTTCGCGAAACTAAATCCTTCCAGTCTTTTCCAGAAGTTCTCGGATTACCCGCATGCGTTTGCGCACGCTTCGATTCTTCTTCAAGTCCTCCACCGTTTTCCCCATGCGCCGGCTCCAGTTCGAGTTCGCCGCTGTCCCGGGAACATTGAACCGGTCCTTGCGTGCCAGCAGATCGGTGATCATCACCAACGCAATCCACGATTCGCAGCGAAAGAGCGCCTCCATGATCGGCGCGTAAAAGTCGCGGTCGTAGTCGCTCCCGATTTTTGGTGCCGGCAACATGGCGAATTCGGCGATCTTCACCAGGTCGTGCCGGGCCTGCTCCGAGTCGGGGCCTGATTGATCGAACGCATCCTCCCAAAGCGCCCGCAGCGACTTGTGATCGTGGGTGGCGTAGGTCGCCACCGAAAGCCGCTGATAGTCGCCGCCGGAAATTCCGCGGCCGTCCGGATAGTTCTCCCATTGCGGAATCTTGAACCCGGCCACGCCTAACGAACGCAAGCTGGGCCGCACATAATCCGGCACCGTCCCGAGATCCTCGCCGACCACGCGCGTGTCACCTGATTCCTCCAGGACCACGCGCAAATATTCTTCGCCCTCGCGCCGGTTCGTCTGGCAGTTTTCCCAGGTCGAATCGTCGCGCGGATAAAATTGCGGAAAGGCGCCGCCCGTCCGCTCGCGCATCTGTTCCCAGGAGAGAGGCAGCATTTCGGCGTTGCGCGCCGGTCGCCACGGAAAAGCGTAGATGCGATAGAATCCGAGCACGTGATCGATGCGAAAGACGTGAAAGATTTTGCGCACGCCGCGCACCCGCCACCGCCACCAATCCAGGTTTCGCGATCGCATCACGTCCCAGCGGTAAAGCGGAATGCCCCAATTTTGTCCCCATTTCTGGGTGAACGCGTCGTCCTTGAAGTATGGCTCCGGCGGCGCGCCACCAGACCAGTCGATCGCAAATTCATCGTGGCGCGAATAAACGTCCGCGCTGTAGAGATTCACCCCGAACGGAATGTCGCCCATCAGCGCCACGCCTCGCTCTTTGGCGTACGATCTCGCCGCGATCCATTGATCGAATGCGACCCATTGGATGTATTTGAAAAAGGATTCGCGTTCGGAAAAGCGTTCCCGGACTTCCGCTGCCTGAACGCCCAGCCATTCTTTCGCCGCGTCCGGGCGTCGATGCTGTTCGTGCCATTGGTCCCACGCTTCGCGACCGCCATTTTCTTCCATGAGCGCGCGGAAGAACGCGTAATCGTCCAGCCAGGCTGCCTCCGCGCCGCAGAATTGATCGAACTGCGGGCTGCCCGTAAATCGAGCCTGCGCCTTTTCCAACAGCGCCATCTTTAAACGCCGCACGGGATCGTGTTTGACCGCGCCTTTGCGCAATTTATCGAGATCGAATTCCCCGATGACCTCGTCGAAATCCTCTCGCGTGAGATCGGCCGGCGATCCCGGCACCAGATGGAGCGTGGTCGGCTCAATCGCGACCGCGCTGATCGCGTTGTAAGGACTGTGATCGCCGCCCATCTCATTAATCGGCAGCAACTGCACCAGCTTGAACCCGATCTCCGCCGCCCAATCGACGAACTGGCGCAGCGCCTCCAGATCGCCGATGCCGAGGTCGCTCTCTGTCCGCAAGGCGAACAGCGGCGCGAGGACGCCGGCGATCTTCTTTTCGGGCGAGAGGATCATGAGAGACAATGACGAATGACGAATGACGAATGACGAAGGAATGACCGAATGACGAATGGCCTGTCGACGCGGCCTTTTCGAACTTCGGGCTTCGTCATTAATTCGTCATTCGTCATTCGTGCTTCGTCATTGTCTTCGTATCTGCCAGTCCTCGACGAGTTGGGTCGGGATTTCTTTGAGGAAGCGCGACGGCCGTTGAAAGATATCTCCGAAGCCTCCACTCAAACGCATGTGGGGGAAGGTAAGATAAAGCTCGTCCCGCGCGCGGGTGATCGCGACGTAAAAGAGGCGCCGCTCTTCTTCAATCGCGTCGCGTGTCTCGAGCGAGCGCGTGCTTGGAAACATTCCGTCGGTAAGCCAGATCACAAACACGGTATGGTACTCGAGCCCCTTGGCCTGGTGCACCGAGGAGAGGTTCACCGCTTCCGTGTCGGTCGATTGATCGAGCGCCGGCTCCGCGTCGATGTTGCTGATGAGCGCGAGCTGCGAGAGGAATTCATTCACGTCCTTGAATTGCCGTGCGAAGGCCGCGAGCTGATTCAAATCTTCGCGGCGCAGCTCGTAGTTCGTGAAATTCGCCTTCGCGTAATCATCGTAAATCGCTTCAACAATCGAGGTGATCATTTCCGATGGCGGATTGGCCTGTCCGCCCGGCGCGATTTCATCGAGCGTGTGCGCAAGCTGCTCCCACGATTTTTTTGATTTCGCGCCGACCGGCATCGCGAGCAATCTTTCGCCCCACGAAGTGATTTCGCCGCGCTCGTTCAAGCCGTTTTCCCAGGCGCGCCAATGGTTGTCCGCGCTTTTGTTCCCGATGCCCGGCAGCAATTTCACCATCCGCTTGAACGCAACTTCATCTCGCGGGTTCGCGACGAAACGAACGAACGACGTCACATCTTTCACGTGCGCCTGCTCGAAGAACCGGACGCCGCTCGTAATCAGGTACGGAATACCGCGCCGGGAAAGTTCGAGCTGCAATTCGATGGCGTGGTAATGGGCGCGATAAAGGACCGCGATCTCGTCCAGCTCGATCCCTTCATCGCGCAGCTCCAGGATCCGTTGCGCGACAAATCGCGCCTGCTCGCTCCCGTCGTTCAAGCCGACCACGGCGGGCTTGAATGCATTGCTCGGTCGCGTCGCCGCCAGTTCCTTCCGAAACTGTTTCACGTTTGCCGCAATCGCGGCATTCGCGACCTGCAGAATCTCCGGCACGCTCCGGTAATTCAGCTCGATCTTGAAGACCTGCGCGTCGGGATAACGCTCCGGGAATGCCAGGATGTTTTTGAAATTCGCGCCCCGCCACGAGTAAATCGATTGCGCGTCGTCGCCCACCACCATGACGTTGCGATGCTCCGCCGCCAGGGTGTCGATGAAATCCGCCTGGATCTTGTTCGTGTCCTGATACTCGTCGACGAGGATGAACTGGAACTGGCGCCGGTAAAAATCGGCAATGTGCTCGTGTTCCTTCAACATCCGGAGCGTTTTCTCGAGGAGATCGTCGAAGTCCATCGAGTTCGTGTTCTTCTTTTTCTTCTCGTAACGCGCGTGGACGTCCGTGATCTGCTCGAGGAGCGGCAAAAAATAGGGGAACTTTTCCGCGAGCAACGCGTCGATCGGCGTCTCGGTGTTGATGACAAAACTGAAGATCTCCGCGAGCACATCGCCTTTCGGAAAACGGATCTCTCTCGGGTTAATCCCAGCCGCAGCCACGACCGTATCGATGAGATCCTTCTGGTCCTCGCGGTCCATGATCGTGAACCCGCTCGAATAGCCGAGCGCGCTTCCGTGCCGGCGCAGCATCCGGTTTCCGATCGAGTGAAACGTCCCGCCCCAGAGACCGCTCGCGTCCACCGGCAAAAGGTTCGCCACGCGATCGAGCATCTGGCGCGCGGCTTTGTTCGTGAAAGTGAGCAGCAAAATGTTCCGCGGGTCGATCCCGTTCTCGAGCAAATACGCGACGCGATAAGTGAGCGTCCGCGTCTTGCCGCTGCCGGCGCCCGCAATGACGAGGAGCGGCCCGGGGGCCGCCGTCACCGCCGCGAGCTGTTGCTCATTCAGCTCCGCCGCGTAATCGATGTTGATCGCCGTCGCGTGGGGAGCGCGCTGGAGCGTGTATTCGCGGGACATCCGTTACCTGTAGCGGCGGTCTGCGACCGTCGCAATTTTCCAGAAAGAGAATGGATTCCGAAGAGCCTGGCGTGTTTTCAAGGTCCGGTATTGCTATTGTGCCGGAACGGTAATACGCTGCATCGGATGAAAACCCTCACCGTGAAAGTGACTGATGGATTGTTTTCAGAAATCGCCAGCGCGGCCCGGGCTCGCAATCTACCGAAGTCGGAAATTGTCCGGGAGCGGCTGACGCACAAGGCCGCAATGGCGAAACGCCGCGCGGGCTCTCTCTGGCGCCGGATGGAGGATTTGGTCATTCATCAGGATTCGCTTCCCGCGGATCTCTCGGCAAATAAGACGCATTTGCGAGGTTATGGCCAAAACCGTCCTCATCGATAGCGGAGCGATCGTCGCCGCGCTTCGCCGGCGCGATCAGCATCATGCCTGGGCTCGGGCGCATTTCGAGGCCGAGAGCGAGCCTTTTGTAAGTTGTGAAGCGGTGATTTCAGAAAGCTTTTTTCTTTTGGACCGCGCGGCGGGCGGGAAGGAGGCGCTCTGTGGTTTGCTCGAACGCTCCATTATCGCGGTGGGCTTTTCCTTCGCCGATGAAACCGCGGAGACAATTCGCCTTCTTCGCCGCTATTCCGATACCCCAATGAGTTTTGCCGATGCCTGTCTGGTTCGGATGGCCGAGCGAATTCACGACTCGATCGTCTTTACCACAGACAGCGATTTTCGCACTTATCGCAAAAATGGTCGCCAGGTGATTCCGTTAATCATTCCGGAATGAATTTGCGGCGGCCCATCCGCTAAGGGCTCGGCGCGCTCGTCGTGCCGCGGCGTTTCTGGCCGAGTTCCTCCAGCAGTTCGATCTGGATCTGTTGAATCTCGAAGAGGCGATTGTACTGGCGGCGCAGAAGGTGATCGATTTTTTCGTGCAGATGCCTGATTTCGAGCTCGGCCTTGAGATTGATCTTGTAATCATTTTCGCCGCGCAGCCGGTCCCGCGCTTCGCTCCGGTTCTGGCTCATCATGATGACCGGTGCTTGCAGGGCGGCGAGCGCGGAGAGGACCAGGTTCATCAGGATGTAGGGGTAGGGATCGAAAGCGCGGGTTGCCAGGATGAAGCTGTTGACCAACACCCAGAGGAAAAGGACCACACTGAAGAAAATAATGAAGGTCCAGCTGCCGCCGAATGCGGCAATCGAATCCGAGAGCCGCTCGCCGAAGGTTAATTTTTTCTCGAACTGCTTGCTGATGTCGCTCGAGAGAATTTCGTGCTGCTGCAAGCTCTCGATCACTTCGTTGTCCAGCGCGGAGAGCTCTCCGATTTCATCCTGCAAAACTTCCTTCACGTAATCGCGGCGGAATTTTCCCAGGTCGTCGAAACAGATGAAGCTTTTGCCGTCCCATTGTGGCGCTTTCTTGCGGATGAACTCGGACAGCGAAGGGCGCACCACTTCGCCGATCGTGCCATTGCGCACTGATTTGGTTTCACCGCAAATCGCACATTGCGCCGTCTCGGACTTGCTCATGGTGATGTGATACCTAAAATCCCAGCCTCTGTCGATTTCGCAGCGCTACCGCAAAATGACGGAGCGCGACGCAGAGCGGCCGTGATCGTCGAGGGCGATGAGCTGATAAACGCCGGGCGCCGGTTTCCAGCACAAGACCTCGTGCGCGTCGCACGCTCCGAGAAATGTTTTGTCGGCGAACCAGTAAAGTTTGCGCACGCCGGTTTCGGTCTCGGCGCGGAGTGGGATTCCGGGCGTGTTCGCGGAATTGTGTGAGATCGACATTTCATTCGCGGGCAAATTGATCTTCGGTGGATGTCCGCCGCGCGAAAGAAGTTCGTTGTCCATGGCCGGCGAAAACGGCGGCGGCAATTTTCGCGGGACACCAGCCCGCTCGAAAAGCGCGAGCAAATCCGACGACCAGAATTCGAAGACCTCGCGTTTCAACGTTTGCTTGCCGTCGTCCTGCACCACCCGCAAACCGGTGGACGCGTCGACCAGGATTTCGCGGTGCACATCGCAGGTTGCGATCGGTGAAATGCCCGGGATGAACCAGCTTTCGGTGCGATGGGGACAGAACGATGTCGGCAACTGCCCAGATACGGAACAGAACTCAACGCGCTTGAGATTCAGCTCCGCTGGCGGCAGGTGCGGCTCGAATCGCGCGGGCTCCCTCGTGCGCAAACCGTCGATCATCTGAAAGAGAAGAGGCGCTGCGGCCGTGCGCCCGATGAAAGCGGCGTTTCGTTTTCCATCAAAATTCCCGATCCAGACCGCGAGCACGTAATGGTCGAAGACTGCGACCGACCAGGCGTCGCGAAAGCCGTGGGATGTTCCAGTTTTCCAAAACACCGGCGCGCTCCGGACCAAATCGGCGTTGGTCATCCCGGGCCGCGGAATTTTTCCCAGCATGTCCAGGGTGAGAAAGGCGGCTTCGGGGCTGAAGATACGCGTATTCTTCGTCGTGCTCGGCTCGTCGAGGAATCGGCGCAGCGGCTGGAGTCGCCCGCCGTTGGCCAGCGCCGCGTAAAGCCGGACCAGGTCCTCCATCGTCACCTCCGCTCCGCCAAGCGGTAACGACAGGCCGTAGAACGAAGCCGGCTTGGGGAGCGAAACGTCGGCGTTGCGCAAGAATTCATAGAATGTCGGATGCGACAACTCCGACGCCAGCGTCACGGCCGGGACGTTGCGGCTGCGGGCGAGCGCGTCCGACGCGCGGATCGGCCCGAGAAATTCGCGGTCGAAATTCTCGGGGTTGTAATCGCCGAAAGTATGCGGCGCGTCCTTGAGCAGGGTGAGGGGATGGATCTGTCCCTGATCCAGCGCGAGAGCGTAGACGAACGGCTTCAAGGTCGACCCAGGCGAACGCGGCCGCCGGGTCCCATCGACCTGTCCCTGGATTTCGATTTTCGAAAAATCCGACGACCCGATTTGCGCCAGGACTTCCATGGTCTTGAAATCGATCAGCAAGGCGGCGGCGTTTTCGATTCCGCGATCGCGGTTCTGGGCGATGTAATCGGCCACCCGTCTCTCGAGCATTTGCTGGAGCGACAGGTCAAGGGTCGTGATCCTTTCTGTGGCGGCAGTCCGCGATTCAAGGATCTGCTGGACGAAGTGTGGCGCGGTCAATTGACGCCGCGTGCGCGCCTCGGCGCGGAAAGTGAGCGCCGGGGTTTCCTTTGTGGTCGACCGCGAATACCACCGCTGTTGCGCGTTCGTCACTCGCTCGTTTTCGCCGCCCGCGACGAGCGCGCGCCGCGTCGGGCTCTGCGGGATCACGCTCAACGCCACCGCCTCCGCAGCGGTCACGCGCGCGGCACTTTTCGAGAAGTAAATCTCGCTGGCCGCGCCGACGCCTTCGATGTTCCGGCCATAGGGCGCGAGGTTGAGGTAGGCTTCCAGGATCTGGGCCTTCGAATAATGGCGCTCGAGTTCGATCGCGTAGACGATCTGCTGCAGCTTTCCGGCAACGGTCCGCGTGTGCAGATGATAACGCAGTCGCGCCACTTGCATTGTAATCGTCGATGCGCCCGCGCGCGTCTGTCCGGAAAACGCGAGGTTCCATGTCGCCCGCAACAGCGACACCGGATTAACGCCGGGATGTTTGTCGTAGTATTTGTCCTCGAACCGCAGGGTCGCCTCGATGAGTGCCGGCGAAATTTCCTTGAGCGGCGTCCAGATCCGATACTTCTGGTCGGCCGTCAGAGTGACGCGAAGGACGTTGCGGTTCCGATCGCGCACTCGCGTGGAAAAATCGATGCCCTCAAGCAGTGGCGGTTTCGGGAGCGCGAGCCAAACGGCAGCCAGCGCCATCGCGGCAAAAATTGCCCGACGCGTCCAGCGACTGCGAATCGCGGACTTGACCCTCATCCTAACCTTCTCCCTCAGGGAGAAGGAACTGGTTCCGGGCATGCGAGCGAAACTCCCTCTCCCTTTCTCTCCCCTCGGGAGAGAAGGACGCGCAGCGCCAAGTGAGGGTGTTTTTTTCACTTTCCGAAATCCGGTTTCCGCAATCCGAAATTATTTGGTCACGCTGATCTTCACGCCGAGTCCGCGTCCTTTCACGTTGCGGTCGTACATCGATTCGGCGAAGACTGGCGGCACCACGAAGTTCCCGCGATTACACGATTTGATCTGGTAAGTGATCTCGAGCGTCTCCGTCGGAACGGTCGCGTAGAAGATCGCGCGATCCTCCCGGACGTCGACGTAATCGACGCCCTTGATCGACGACACGCCGGGCGAAAGCGACGAGCCGACAACTTCAAATCCGCCCGGCAGCAGATCGATGAGAGCAACATTGCTGATCCATTCATTTCGCAGGCTGCGGATGCGCAGCCGAACCGTCAGGACTTCTCCGAGTTGTGAGCTCGTGACCGGTTTGTTCGACTTGTCGAGGATCCCACGATAGACCTCGAGGCCGTCGGTGATCGTCTTGTTGGAAACCTGGCGATCAAACCCGGCCTCGATGACCTGATAATAGGCGCCCGGCGGATTGAGCGCTGTCGGCGTCCGGAAACGCAACCCGGCTGCGTCGCCCGAAAAGTTCGCGCGCAACAAAAGTTTCGTCCCCGTCGCGAGAACCTTTTCCTTCTTCGACTTGTCGAACTCAGCGATGGTGAATTCCGGCGGATGTTGCGCGACGACCCGCGCGTACGACTTTAACGCCAGCACCGCGTAAGCCGCGGACAAAGTATTGAACGTCCCTTCGCCGATGGGTTTCAGCGCTTTCTCGAACTCGGTCGGGGGCAGCTTCTTCATGCGATCCGGAAATTCGCGCGCGAGAATGGCGACATATTGCGAATCCGCCCCGAGCGGCTGGTAAAAATCGTTGAGTTGTTTTTTGTCGAACTGTCCGATCCGATAAGCGGCAATCAACTTCGTCGCCTCGTCCTCCTTCTTCAGAAGGTGGAGGGCACCGGCGAGATAAACGCCCGTCAGGTCCGCCTTCCATTCCTTCGCGTGATTTTTGTCGAGGTAATCGCGCAGGTTGATGATGTAGTTGGTAGTCACGACGCCTTCGCGACTCAGCAAATAAATCGCGTAGGCGATCCGGCGGGCGTCATCGAGATCGGATGGTTCCTTCGCCACCATCGCTTGCAAATTGCGCAGGCCGCTCGCGAACATTTCCGCCGGCGGAGCGAACCCGGCCGCTTTTGCTTCGATGAGGAAATGCATCGCGTACGGGGACATGAAACTGATCTCCTGGCCTTTCTCCGGCGCCCAATATCCGAACGCGCCTTGGTCGTTCTGCCGGCGGCGCAGGACAGCGAAAACGTTTTCGAGTTGCGCCGTCACTTCCGGCTTGGACAAACCGAAGTCGGCTTCATCGGCGAGGACGAGCCGGCAAAAGGCCGCGCTCGTGATCTGCTCGCTGCAGCCGTGCGGAAAATCTTTCAGGAACGCGTCGAGTCCGTGCGCGAGCCCGAGCGGGAGCGCGGACACCGCGGCAGTCAGCTTGCGAAACTCGGGATACATGTCGCGCGTCACCGGGATCTCAGCGCTGTTCTTGTTGAAGGTGCTGCTCCGCACCTGGGTCAGGAAGGTGGTGGGCGGCCGCACGCTGATCGTCGAACGCAGCCGCGTTTCCTTGCCGCCGCTGCTCGCGATGAAGGTGACAGTTCCCGATCCCAGCTTGTCATTCACTTTCACAGAGAACGTCGTTGTTTGTTCGCGCCCCTCCGCGACCCGCAAGGTCTGCGAAGATGTCTTCACGATTTGCAGATGCTCCGAGCTCTCCGCGCGAACTTGCACGTCCGCGTTTTCACCCGACCCTTCGACGTTGTTCGCGACCGTGACGCCGACTTCGAAGTCGTCGCCCGGCGCCGCGAGCACCGGCATGCTCGGCGTGATCACAAACGGTCCGCGCACGAGCGGATTCTTTTCCGCCGCGCCGGTCGCGTCGTCGGCCACGGCGACCGCCATCACGGTTAACGTGCCGGCGAAATAATCCGGCACATCGTAGACAACTTCGCGTTGCGTCGGATCGGCATCGATGATTCCCGACCAGAAAACGACCGGCTTTTCGGTGACGCGCTTGAACGGATTGAGCTGCTTCGGATTGTCGCCGTCGCCGCCGAACGCCGAGAGGGCGCGCAGGATAGAAAACTCCGGCATGATCAGGTCGACGATCTGCGCGGTCTCGACGCCGAGGGCGCATTTGCGGAAGAAAAAGCCGAGTGGATCCGGCAGTTTGTAATCGGTCACCTGGAGAATGCCCTGGTCGACCGCGAAGACCGCGATCTTCGACTTCCGGTCGGTCTTGTATTTGATGTGGAGCGGCTCGCCGGGCTTCGCGATCGCCGGCGTGTCCAGTTCCACTTTCAGCCGGCGTCGCTCGATGTTCGCCGTGAACGGAACCACGCCATAACTGAGCGGGCTCATGAAGATTTCCTTCGAATCGAGCGAACGAATCAAGGCGACGTTGATGTAGCCGCTGCCCTCGAATCCGTCGGGCACCTTGATTTTCTGGACGCTGCTCGCGGCATCGGTCTTGAACCAAACCTGCGCGTAAACTTTGTCGCGCTCAATCGTGATGAGGCCGCTGCCCGCATACGGCGCGGTGATGCTGATCTCGACTTCTTCGCCGGTGTTGTATTGGGTGCGCGAGAGCTTCACCTGCAGCTCCGAGTTCTTGTCGAGCGCGCGCTTGACGATGCCGCGGCCCACGATGGAGAAACGAACGCGGCTGACTTTGCGGTCATCCTTGTCCCGCAGCTCGACAACGTAATCGCCCGGCTCTTCCGTCGGAAGCTGGTAATGCAATCCGTCAGCGCCGATGGCGATCTTCTCCGTTTTCGCGACGCGCTCTTTCAAGACCGACTCGTAGGCGTAACTGCCGTTTTCCTTTTTGGTGATAACGGAGACGTATTCCTGCGCGATGACGTTCAGGGTGACGTTCTCGAGCGCGATTTTGTTGAGCTTCGAATCGACGGCGACCAAATCGACCACGCGCGGCGTGCTGGCGCTGATGTAATTCAGGTTGCCGTCGCTCTTGTAACCCACCACGTAAGGCAGGGCCGAGACCAGCGCGGACGCCTGCCCGGTAATGCTGCGCCCGCCTTCGCCTTCGAACGCCTCGGCGAAAAAGCGCATCGAGTAGGTCGCGTCCGCGAAGCGATCCAGTTGCAGCTCCAGCTCGGCCTTGCCGTCCGCGTCCGTGTTTTGCTCGCCCAGATCCACGGTCTCGGATTGGCGTTCCTTTTTCTCGTCGAGCTGCGGATCGTAAAAGCTGTAGTCCTTGAATTCCGTAAAGGAAAAAGCAGTCGGCGAAAGTTCGACCCGGCTCTTGATCCGCCGGTCACTCGCCGGCGTGCCGTAGAGATTCGCGAGCGCGATCGACGCTTTCATTTCCCGCGGATCGACCCAGCCTTTCGGCGAAGTTTTCGACAACCGGGTCTCGATCTTCATCCGGTCGGGAAGAAATTCCTTCACGTTGACCGTGGTCGAGCCGAGCAGCGTCGAGCGCTTGTTGCCTTTCACCAGATAGACGTTGATGGCGTATTCGCCGGTCGGCGATTCGTAGGCGGTCTTGTAACTCACTTCCGCGAAACCGCCCGGTGGCAGCCCGAGCTTTTTCGTTTGGACCTTCAGATCGCGCGCGTCCACGATTTCGGTTTCGATCGGTAACCCGGCCAGTTTGCCGAGCCAGTTTCGTTGTTTGATGACCAGCGCGATGTGCATCTCATCGCCGGGGCGGTAAACGCCGCGATCGGTGAAGACGAACGCGTCCAGGTCTTCGGCAAGGACCTTGTTCACGCCGTCGATGTCGAACCGCGAGAAGTTCAGCATCCGATCGTCGCGCGAGTAGGGAATGAAGCTGACGTCGTCGCCGAGCCGCGCGACGTAGACCACCGCCTTGCGTTCGTGCTCGTTCTTCTCGACCGAGGTGAACGTCACCCTTCCGTCCGGCGAAGTTTTCGCGCTCTGCACCGCGATGCCGTTCCGTCCCAGGACCTCGACCGTCACTCCAGCGAGTGGCTGCCCGGTCTTGATCGAGACGACGAATACGTCGCTGGTCTGGTCCGCGTTCTTTTTCACCAGCAACCCGAGATCGCTGACGAGGATGAACCGCGTGGTCGTGACGCCTTTGATGAATTTCTTCGCGACCGGGTCCCACCCGCGCGCCTTCAGGAAAAACAGCCCGCGCTCGCTGCCGCCGTCCGCCGGCTTTTGCAGATACTTCGCGAAATCGAACGCGGAATAGTTCGCCTTCCATTTGTTTTGGAGCGCGATCGTCTGGTCCTCGCGCGCGATCCGCGAAATGTTGTCCTGGTCGAATGAGGCGTTCTTGAATTCCGGCGCCTGGAATTCGCCTTCGGTCTGGCTCACCAGATGGTTGATCTGAGTCGAGAGCACGCGATCGATCTCGAACTTGATCACCGAAACGCCACGCGACCGGATCGATAACTTGCGCTCGCCTCCCAGCGCGAGCAGGCCGCCGTCGCCCTGGATTTCCACTTCCTGCGGCAGCTCCGCGGGCACCACGATGTTCGCGTGGTTCTCCGCCAGCTCGTAACCGCTGCGCGCCTTCAGGCCTTTGTCGACACGGACATACAACTGCCCGTCGCCTTCGAGCCGGAATTTGAAGTGGTGATCGCGGGCAAATTCTTTTTCGGTCGGGATCGCCGTGAACTTGACGACGGTGGCTTGTTCCAGAATCTCGTCGGTAATTTCATCGGCATTCGCCCATTTCTTTTCGTTCGAAGCATCCTCGGTCGTATTCTCGTCTTCGTCGCTGCCGCTTTCTTCCTCGTTTGATTTCGCAGTCTCCCGTGACGTGTTTTCCTCACTCGACTCGGTCGCGCTTTCTTCACTTGAGTTTTCCGTGGTCGACTCTTCTTCCTCGCTCGCCGCGGTCTTCTTCACTTCGCGCTTGGGCAGAAGATAAATGTGGACCTTCTTCGCCAGCTCCGGCGTCGCGATATCGCTGCTCGTCTCGATGTTGAGGATTTGCTCCGGCTCGCCCTCCTTGTTGCGGACGATGCTGCTGTCGATGTCCTTGATTTGGAACGCCGTCGCCTTGGACGGGATTTGGGTCTTTTGCTCGACAGGATCGTGCAGTTCCGCGCCGCCCTGGCCTGTCCGAAGTCCGCTGGCCAGGATCAATTTCATCCAATCCTCCTCGGGAGGAAGAACAATCGGGGAACTGCGGACGAAAGCCTGCCGGTTGTGCAGGCCAAAGGTGATGGAGAAATGCGGTGCGGGGTCGTTAGGCGGAAAAACGTTCGAGCCGCCGAGCATGTTGAGCGTGAGAAATTTCTCGAGCTGGCCTGGCTCGACGGCGTGCGTCAGCTCGACGGTCGCCAGGACCCGCTGTACTCCGGGTTCCTTCGCGTCCTCGGAAAGCGTTACGTTCTTCAGGTCCGCGCGGAACGGTGGAGTGCTGACGTCGTATTCCAGCTTGTCCATCAGGACCTGGCCCGGAAAGAAATTCTTGTCGAAGACGACGCGATACTTTTTGTCCGCGGGCCAGTCCTGGGCCGGCGCGAAGGAGAGCTTGCGGTCGGTAATCCATTTCCAGGCGCCGGCCACCGGCGGATCGAGCCGCACCTGTTGCAGCGTCGGATTCTTCAAGTCCTCCAGGCGCGCGGCGGATTCGCTGAACTCGATCGTGAGCGGCGGGAACTTCAACTCTTTCTCCAGCGGCGTGACCGGGATCGGTGCGACTTCCGCGTAAACCTTGTGCGGCTTTGGCCGGTTTTGATACCAGCGCCAGCCCCGGACAGAGCCGCCCGCGATCACGAAGGCGAGCAGAAGAATAACCGGCGCCAGGATGGGGTGGCCGCGTCGGAACAGAACCACGCGGGCAAAGCCGCGTTGCAACCAGTAGGGCGGCTTCCAGGAAAGCTGGCCAAAGGCCGTCCGAAAAATTTTCCTCAGCCATCGCGCCAGCCACGCGAACGGGCGAATCAACAGCCGGAAAAAATTAAGCATATGGAGTGCGTCCTTTTCGGCGCTGACTGAGTGACGTTCAGTCGTATGGCTCTTGCACGGGCTGGGAAACGCTATCCAGCGCCAGCAAAAGAGGGAAGAACCAAATGGTTTTTTCCCCACGTAAACCAACTATTTGATCAGCTTGAGCTTGAATGGCTGGTGCCGAATTCTACGCTAAGCAAATGGAAGAAGCCGAAGTTCCACTCGAACATCTCCACGAAGAGATTCATCACCACGCCGAACATGGCGGCCCGCCCTGGATTTCATGGGTGGCGTTGAGCACCGCGATCCTGGCCGTCCTCGCCGCCATCGCCGGCCTGCTTTCCGGCAAACACGCCAATGAAGCGATGATGAGTCAGATCCAGGCATCCGACCAATGGGGTTATTATCAAGCCAAGAGCATCAAGGCGGCGGTGCTGGAAGCGAAGACCACCCTGGCGGAAGCGGCGACCGAGAAGGACAAGGAAAAGGCGGCGCAGTATCAAGAGCAACAAGCGGAGATCAAGCTTGAAGCCGAACACAAGGAAGCGGAAGCGACTTCGAATTTCCACAAGCACGAAGTCTTCGCGCGCAGTGTGACGATGTTTCAGATCGCGATCGCCATCGCGGCGATATCCGCGTTGACAAAGAAGCGGCGGTACTGGTTTGTCAGCCTCGGTTTCGGCGTCGTGGGCGCGGTTTTTCTCGGCCTTGGTTTGATAATGCATTGATTTCGATGCGCGTTCTTTCGATCGATGCCTCGCTCCGCAATACCGGCGTGGCCGTGATCGATGCCAATGGCGGCAAGCCGCGCGCGCTTTATTTCGGCGTGATTCATAACGCGAACACCGTCCGCCCTTCTTCCTGTCTGGTGGCGATCCGGGATCGGCTCGCGGAATTGATTCAGGCCCACGAACCGGATTGCTGCGCGCTCGAGGCCGTCATTTACGTACAGAGTTACAAGACCGCGATCGCGCTCGGCGCCGCGCGAGGGGCGGCCATTCTTGCAGCGGCGGAACGCGGGTTGCCGGTGTTCGAGTACGCGCCGACGCGAATCAAGCAGGCGACCGTCGGCCGGGGAAGCGCCGATAAGAATCAGGTGGCGTTCATGATTCGGGCGCTGCTCGGGTTGACGGAAACGCCCGGACCGGATGAGGCCGACGCCCTCGCCATCGGGCTTACGCATCTGCGGGCCGAGGAAGCGGCCAAGCTCGGAGTGCCGACAGCCGCGCGCATATGAACCCCGGCGCGCTATCCGTTCGCTGGCTGGGACGAGTCACATTCGCCGATGCCCTTACCTTGCAGGAAAAACTGGTTGCGCAAAAGCGCGCCGACCACTCATTAGGCGATGAACTGCTTTTGCTCGAACACGATCCGGTTTACACGATCGGTCGCACGCCGGACCAATCGAGTCTGCGCGGCGCGGACCATCTTCCGCATCCGCTATTCCCGATCAATCGCGGCGGCCAGGCGACCTATCACGGGCCGGGCCAGTTGATGGGTTATCCCATCATCGATCTGCGGAATTGCGGACAGGATCTCCATCGTTATCTGCGGTGGCTCGAAGATTTGCTCGTGGAAACGCTCGGCGCAGCTGGCATTGCGGCTACGACTCGCGAAGGCCTGACCGGTGTTTGGGTCGACAATCGGAAGATCGCCTCGATCGGCGTTGGCGTCCGTCATTGGATCACGATGCACGGCTTCGCCCTGAATGTTTGCGGCGACCTGTCGCCATTCGATCAAATCGTGCCCTGCGGCATTTCCAATGTGGCGATGACTTCGATCGAGAAAGAAACCGGTCGCCAGGATTCGGTGATGGAAGTCGCTTCTTGGGTGAGCGAGATTGCGTTACGCCGTATTTCCGCACTCCGGAACGCTGAAATGCTCGCCTGACTTATGACCGTTCCACTCGAAGACAACGTCTCCGACATCATCGGAAAAGCGCAGCGCGGCCTGGGCATTTCCGATAGTCAGCTGGCCGAGCGAGCCGGAATCAGCGCGGATAAAGTCCGGAGCCTGCGCTCCGCAGATTTCGACGCGGAGGCAATCGATCAGGCCGCGCCGGTTTTGAAACTAAGTAGCGCCGGTCTTCGCAAGCTGGCGTCGGGAAAATGGGACGCGGTGGATGAGGTCGCGGGCCTGGCGCAATTCAACACGACCTATCAGGACATCACGGTGAACGCGTACCTCGTCTGGGATCCGGCGACGCGTGATGCGGTGGCGTTCGATACCGGCGCCGATTGCGACGAGATGTTGCGGCGGATCGATCGGGATAAGCTCAGCGTTCGATTAATTCTGCTAACGCACGCTCATCCCGATCATGTCGCCGATCTGCGGCGGCTGCGACAGACGACTGATGCGCCGGTTTACATTTCGGAGCTCGAACCGGAAGAGGGCGCGCAGCCAATCGCGGAAGGCAAACGCTTTAAAGTCGG
>QHNH01000028.1 GCA_003218375.1 Verrucomicrobiota bacterium
TATTGGCACCAAGGCATCCATTATGTGCTCTTTGTAGCTTGATCAATCTGTAGAACGCCAAACCGTTTCCAGTTCGACGCTCAAACTTGATAACTGAAACTCTCCGCAACCCCGACCAAATCGGGGCTGCATTGTTTTCAGACTCAGCTCTTAAAGTTGTATTTACTACCCTGTATGTAGATATCAAAGAACCAGCGGCCTGCGCCTGTTTCAGGTCGCAAAAAAAACCCAATTTGATCTCCGATTCAGTCCGCCTTCGCCAAGGCTACGGCGGATAAACCGGGACAAAATTGAGTTCCAATTTGCAGTCCCAAAATAGGCCAGAACCAACTCTCTTGTCTTGCGACTCGGGAGTCCCGCTTCAGGCGGGGTTAGCAACGTAGCCGGGCAAACCGGACCGTCAACCGTCAAAAAGCAAATTTTTGAAGAAATTGGGCCTTTTTAGAGGCCGGCGAGCCGCCAACAGCCGGAACGCATCTGCCAGTTGGCCGAGAATCGATTCTTTTTCGCCATGCCGAAAGAGAAAAAAGTCCGTCCACCGCAGCACCAGAAACGTCAACCCGGCCGCCAATACAAGATGCGGCCGCAGCCCAGATCGGGCACCAGCGATTACGTCGGCTGCGTAAAACTGCGGGACAAAGTCGCGCTGATTACCGGCGGCGACAGCGGAATCGGCCGGGCGGTGGCGGTGCTTTTCGCGAAGGAAGGCGCGGACATTTCGGTCGTCTATTTCAACGAACACAAGGACGCGCGGGAAACGAAGCGCCTCGTAGAAGCGCAGGGACGAAAATGCATTTTGGTTGCGGGCGATATCGGCAGGGAAACGTTCTGCCGCTCGGCGGTGACACAAACGAAGCGCGAACTGGGCGCCATCGACATCCTGGTGAACAACGCGGCAGAGCAACATCCACAGGAAAACATCACCAGGGTCACGGAGAAGCAGCTCGAGCGGACTTTTCGGACGAACATTTTCGCGATGTTTTTCCTTACCAAAGCTGTCATGCCGCATTTCAGGAAACGAGGCGTGATCATCAACACGGCATCGGTCACCGCATACCAGGGCAGCCCGGAGCTGCTGGATTATTCCGCGACGAAAGGCGCGATCGTGGCGTTCACGCGCTCACTTTCCCAAGCGTTGGCGAAGAAGAAGATCCGGGTGAATGCCGTCGCACCCGGGCCGATCTGGACGCCACTGATTCCTTCGACGTTTCCGGCGAAAGAGGTGGCGATATTTGGCTCCGACACGCCTCTCGGGCGAGCGGGCGAGCCCGAGGATGTGGCGACGTCGTTCGTTTTTTTGGCGTCGGACGATTCCTCTTACATGACGGGACAGGTGCTGCACCCGAACGGCGGGCGCGTCGTGAACGGATAGGGAAAAGCTCCAAGCTCCAAGCACCAGGGAAGCTCCAAACACCAAGATCCAAAGGTGAGCCCGCTGCTTTGGTGCTTGAGATTTGGTGTTTCTCTGGAGCTTGGATGTTGGTGCTTGGTGCTTTAGCGTTGTGGCCATGCAACGCACCGACGGACGCGCCGCCGACAAAATTCGCCCAATTTCTTTTGAGCTCGGGATCGCGCCGAATGCCAGCGGGTCGGTCCTGGTTTCGATGGGAAATACGCGGGTGATCTGCGGAGTGATGATCGAGGAAACGGTGCCGCGCTGGATGAAGGAACAAGGAGTCGGCGGCGGCTGGCTCACGGCGGAGTATTCGATGCTGCCCTATTCGACGAATACCCGAAAGCCACGCGACATCACCAAGGGACGGCTCGACGGACGAAGCGGACGATGTGGATCGATTGCGATGTTTTGCAGGCGGATGGCGGAACGCGAACCGCAGCCATCACCGGGGCGAGCCTCGCGGTAGCCATCGCATGCCGGAAATTGGCCGAGGAAAAAAAGATCGAGACGCCGCCGATCCGGAAACTGGTCGCGGCGGTAAGCGCCGGTGTCCTCGGGGGCGTGACGGTGTTGGATTTGAATTACGAAGAGGACAAAGCAGTGACGGTAGATTTCAATCTCGTCGCGACGGAGGACGGCGAATTCGTCGAGATGCAGGGCTCGGGCGAAGAGGCGACATTCTCGAGCGATGAGCTGGCAGGGATGCTCGTTGCGTGCAAAAAAGGAATCGGAGAATTGATTGCCGCGCAACGCGCGGTGCTGGCATCATTGATGGTGGGAACGAAATGAAACGCGCGCTCATTACCGGCATCACGGGGCAGGACGGAAGTTATCTCGCGGACCTGCTCCTTGAGAAGGGCTACGAAGTCCACGGGATCATTCGGCGGGCCAGCACGTTCAACACATCGCGGATCGATCATCTTTATGCCGACCCGCACATCAACGGCGTCCGGTTATTCCTTCACTACGGCGATCTCGCGGATTCGGTGAACCTCGTGAAGCTCCTTTACGAATTGAAACCGGACGAGATTTACCATCTCGGCGCGCAAAGCCACGTGCGTGTGAGCTTCGACATCCCGGAATACACCTCGGACGTCACCGGGGTGGGGACGATCCGGATCCTGGAAGCGATTCGCGAGACGGGGATCCGCTCGAAGTTTTACCAGGCCTCGAGCAGCGAAATGTTCGGCAAAGCGCAGCAGATACCGCAGACCGAGACCACGCCCTTCTGGCCGCGCAGTCCCTACGGGGTCGCCAAGGTATTCGCGTACTGGGCCACGGTGAACTACCGGGAAAGCTACGGACTCATCGCGAGCAACGGCATCCTGTTCAACCACGAAAGCCCGCGACGCGGTGAAACTTTCGTGACTCGCAAGATCACGCGCGCGGTCGCGGCGATTAAGCTCGGTCTGCAAAAGGAACTTTTCCTCGGCAACCTCGACGCGAAACGCGACTGGGGTTACGCGCCGGAATACGTCGAGGGGATGTGGCGCATCATGCAGGAAGGCGCCGGCGATGATTTCGTCCTCGCGACGAACGAGACGCACACCGTGCGGGAATTTGTCGAGGCCGCGTTCGCCCGCGCGGATTTGGATTGGAAAGAATACGTGAAGCACGACGATCGCTATGAGCGACCCGCGGAAGTGGACCTGCTGATCGGCGATGCGTCGAAGGCGAAGAAGGTCCTCGATTGGGAACCGAAGGTGCGGTTCCTCGAGCTGGTCCGCATCATGGTGGACGCCGATCTCGAATTGCTGTCGCGAACGTCGGCCCGCGAGCAACTCGGCAAATTACCGTAGTCCCACTTAATGGGACGATACGGAGGTCGTCCCTCCGGGACCGGGCGCGGCCGCCATGGCTGGTAGCATCGCACCGAGAGTCTCGTTTGCGATCGTGACGCGAGCCCGTGGGCCGACGATGTCGTAAAGCTGGATGACGTCGTGAGAGCGCATGCGAATGCAGCCGAAGCTGGCGCGCGTGCCGATGTTTCGTTCTTCCGGCGTGCCGTGAATATAAATGTAGCGGCCGTAGGCGTTCGCGTTCTGGGCTTCGAGGCCGCGGAGCCATAGAATCCGCGTCACGATCGGATCGCGACCGGGCGCGTCGGGCGTCAGGATTTCGCCGGTCGGTCTGCGATCCTTGAACACCATGCCGCTCGGCGCCGAGCCCCCAATTTTTTTCACGATCTCGAGTTCACCCAGGGGCGTCCCGCGGCTACCGGGTAAATCTCCGATGGCGAACCTGGAGGTCGAGATTGGATAGGTGGCGATCAGCGCTCCGTTATCGAGCAGGGCGAGTTTCTGCTCCGGGATGCTGACCACGATGCGATGGCGCGTGTCCGGCGCCACGCAGGAGCTGATGAGAACCGCGACAGCGGCGAGGAAAAAAAGACGGCGCTTCATCGATTGAATCGAAAAAATTTCTCCGCGGTCTCTGTGGTCGCCTCGGCGAGTTCGTTCAGCGGAATGCCCCGTGCGGCCGCGATGGTTTCCGCCACGATGCGGGTATGCGCAGGCTCGCAGCGTTTTCCGCGAAACGGCACCGGCGCCAGATACGGACAATCCGTTTCGACCATGAACTTCCAGAGCGGAACCTGGGTCGCCACTTCGCGAACGTTGGCGCCATTCTTGAACGTGACGATGCCGGTGAAGGAGACGAGATGATCGAGGTCCAGAACTTCGTTGGCCTGTTCGATCGAACCGCCGAAGCAATGGAAAACGCCTCGCAGTTTGCCGGCGTAGGGCTGCATGATATCGATCGTGTCCTGCCACGCGTCCCGTTGGTGAATCACCACGTTCAGTCCCAATTCGACCGCGAGATCGAGCTGCTGTTCAAAGAGGCTGGCCTGTTTCGATTTGTAAGCGCCGTCGTGGATCCCGGCTTCGATTTCTTCCTCGGTTGTATATTGCAACGCCTTCGCCACGGCATGCGTGATTGCCTGGTGGGGAAAACTTTTCGCTCTTCGGTCTTCCAACTCCGTGCTCGGCAAGCGGTGATAATCCAGACCCGTTTCGCCGAGCGCGACCACGCGCGGATTTGCGGCCAGTTCCCGCAACGGCGTGATCACGTCGTCGCCTGATTCCTCGACGTAAGTCGGATGGACGCCGATGACCGCGAAAACGTTCGGATGTTTTTCGGCCAATGCGACCGCGCGCAGGCTGCTCTCGATGGACGTGCCGATAGTGATGATGCGCGTGACGCCGGCTTCAGTCGCGCGTCGTAACACATCATCGAAGTCCGGCGCGAAATCCGGGTAGTCGAGATGGGCGTGGGTTTCGATGAGCATTGCAGATTGCAGATTGTTGATTTCAGATTGGGAAGCAGGTCAAATCTGCGATCTGCAATCTGAATTCTGCAATGACTACCATTCCACCACCGTGCTCGCCCACGTCAATCCGCCGCCGAAAACGACCATCAACACGTAATCGCCGCGCTTGATCCGGCCGGTGCGATTGGCTTCATCGAGCGCCATCGCCACGGCGGCCGCCGAGGTGTTGCCGTACTTGTCGAGATTCACGTAGAAACGTTCGAGCGGGATTTTCAGCCGGTCCGCGATCGCTTCGATGATGCGCAGGTTTGCCTGGTGCGGAATGACGCAGGCGATGTCTTCCGTCGTTAGTCCGGCTTGTTCGAGCGCTTTCTTGGAGGCGTTCAGCATCGAGATCACGGCCTGTTTGTAAACTTCCTTCCCGGTCATGTGAATCGTCGCCAGGTTCATGTGCGCGTTCTCTTTTGTGATCGGGCAACGGGAACCGCCGCCGGGCATGAAAAGAATATCGGTGAACTGCCCGTCGCTGCCGATATGGGTGCTGATCACTCCATGCGCCCGCCCGCGATGCTGCAGGACGGCCGCGCCCGCGCCGTCGCCGAAAAGCACGCAGGTGTTGCGATCGGTCCAATTCGTGATCGAGCTGAGCTTCTCCGCGCCGATGACGAGCACGGTGTTGTGAGTGTGCGAAGTGATGAATTGCTGCGCGATCTCGATGCCGAACAAAAAGCCGGCGCAGGCCGCTGAGATATCGAGACAGGCGGCGTTCTTCGCGCCGATCTTTTTTTGGACGAAGCAGGCCGTGGCGGGAAAAAGCATGTCCGGCGTCGCGGTCGCGACCAGGATGAGATCGACATCTTTCGGGGCCACTTCCGCCTGTTCGAGCGCCTTCAGCGCGGCCTTCGCGGCCATGTCGCTGGTCTGCTCATCCTTTGCGGCGATCCGGCGCTCCTTGATGCCGGTGCGAGTGGTGATCCACTCGTCAGTCGTGTCCACAATCCGCATGAGGTCGGCGTTGCTCAGGACTTTTTCCGGCGTGTAACTGCCGGTGCCGACGATCGAAACCGTGCGGTGCGACTTACTGGAGCGCGGGCTCGAGCGAGGCTGCTTTTTCATGATGGCGGCTAACTTCCTCGACGATATGCGGGTTCACCTGGTGTTCAATGGATTCGGCCGCCACCCGCAATGCGTTCTTGATCGCCTTGGGCGTGCTGGCGCCGTGGGCGATGATGCAAATCCCATTCACCCCCAGGAGCGGCATCCCGCCGTATTCCTCGTAGTTCACCTTTTTCTTGATGGTCTTAAACGCGTTCCGCGCCAGATAAGCCCCCGCCATCCGGGCCCCCGATTTCATCAGCTCGTGCTTAAGCCAATTGAAAATCGCGTCGCCGATCGACTCGCACGTTTTCAAAATCACGTTACCGACAAATCCGTCGCACACGACCACCTCCACGGGATCGGCAAACAGGTCGTGCCCTTCGATGTTGCCGCGGAAATTGAGGTCGCTCTGCTTGAGCATCTTGAAGACTTCCTTGGTCAGGTCGCTGCCCTTCATGTCTTCATCGCCGATCGACATCAAACCCACGCTTGGTTTTTTGTAGCGGAGCACGTGGCGGGAATAGACCGAGCCCATGATGGCGTACTGCAGCATGTGCTCCGGCCGCGGGTCGCTATTTGCCCCGGCGTCAATCAAGACAAAGACATTAGTCTCCGATGGAATAACGGCCGCGATGCCGGGACGATCCACGCCCGGAAGGGTCCGGAGCTTTATCGTGGTGGCCGCGACAGCCGCGCCCGTGTGGCCGGCGCTGACGATGGCTGTAGCATCGCCTTTTTTCACCAGATCAACGGCGCGGCTCACCGATGAATCTTTTTTCCGGCGGACCGCATCGACCGCGCGATCACACATGTCGACGACCTGAGTGGCGTGCACGATCTCGATCCGGCGGTCGTTGCACTTAAGCTTTTTGAGTTCTGCTTCTATCTGCGGCGTATCGCCGACCAGGAACAGCCGCTCGATATGGCGATATTCCTTTAGCGCCATCGCCGCGCCGCCAACGATGTTCGACGGGCCGAAATCGCCGCCCATCGCGTCCAAAGCGATTTTCATCGGAGCGGGATTTTGCGGCGTTCAAGGAGCGAATGCAAAACGAAAAAGCGGGGAACGGTGAATCGAGATTCGAGAATCGTGAAGCGAAGCGCCTTGCACAGCGATTCACGGTTCTCGATTTAACGATTCACGCTCCCACAGATAACACCTGGCGGCCCTTGTAATAGCCGCAGGAAGGGCAGGCGGTATGCGACGCGACCGTGCTGCCGCATTGGGTGCACTTGTTTAACTGCGGCGCCTGCCAGCGATGCGACGCCTTGCGGGTGCGCAGCCGCATCTTCGAAGTTTTGCGTTTGGGAACTCCCATGGGGCAGACAGGAAAGCAGGGTTTTTCGAAAAGACAAGAGAGGTTGAGAGGTTGAGTGGTTGAGCGGTTGAGAGGAAAAAGGAATGTCGCCGCAAATCCTCTCAACCCTTCAACTTCTCAACCGCTCAACCTAATTTCAGCTTATCCAGCGCGCTCCAGTCGGGCGTGCGCTTGCCATCCGTCTCAGCCGGTGGCGCCTCGGGCAATGCGGCCGGGCATTTTCGGCCGCCTTCGCGATCGCAGTGCGGATGCGCGGGAAGATTCAGCAAAATGTCTTCCCGGACGTAGGGAGCGAGATCGATCAGCTCCGGTCCCGTGAGTTGGTGGTGGATGGAAAAAGCATGCACCTCGATGTCGAACCGAAACGGCTCCAGGCAACGCACGCATTTCAATTCGACCGGCTGGACAAGATTGCCCGTCACCCAGAGCGCGCCTTCCGAGATTCCGAGGTCGAGCGAATAACGCAACGGCCCGGTGCAGATCACCCCTTCCGCCGCCAGTTCGGGAATTGGGCATTCCTCTTCGCCTTCAAGATGCAGACCGTCGGCCTGGATTTGGCGGAGATGGACTTTCATAAAAAAATGACGAATGACGAATGACGAATGACGAAGGAATGATGAAGCCCGAATGACGAAGAACTGCGGCTTGACCAACGTTTCGTCATTCGAGCATTCGGGCTTGTTTCGACATTCGTCATTCGTGCTTCGTCATTCGCTGAGCTTCGTTCGCAACGCCTTCGCGACTCGGGCCGGCACGAAATCCGTCACGTCGCCGCCGAGCCGCGCGATTTCCTTCACGATCCGGGAGCTAAGATAAGTGTATTCCTCCTTCGGCATCAGGAAAATCGTCTCGACGGTTGCTTCGAGCTTGCGGTTCATCAGCGCCATCTGGAATTCGAATTCGAAATCGGAAATGGCGCGCAGCCCGCGGATGACGGCGGTCGCTTTTCGGGCGATGGCGAAATTTACCAGCAAGCCGTCCAGCGGCGCGATCTCGACGTTCTTGATTTTCCCGAGGCTGTCCCGGAGAAAGGCGAGGCGTTCTTCGAGCGAAAAGAGCGGATGCTTCTGGTCGTTGTGAGCGACGGCGACGACGACTTCATCGAACAATTTCCGCGCGCGATCGATGACGTCGAGATGACCGTTCGTGACCGGGTCGAAGCTGCCCGGGTAAATGGCGCGGCGGATCATGGCAGCGAATGTCGAATGACGAATGTCGAATGTCGAATGTCCCGCAACCAGCGTCTACCGCCGAATTTCAGGAAGTTTTCGCCCGCCAGTTGCCGAGCGGGGTTTATCCTCCCACAATACTTCGCGCGAAAATGATCGAACCTCCTTATCGGACCGTTGCCGTGGCCAGCGCGTTTTCTCCGCGATTTCTCCAGGTGCTCGCGGAGGGGAAGCGCGTCCGGGATCGGCTTTGCCGGCAGCTTCAACTCATCTATGTCGGAACGCGCGACGACGAGACGGCCAGAAAATTTGCCGCCGCTTTTCTCGAGCTCGCGCTGCCGGAAGATTCCGCGATCCATTATCACCAGGGCGAAGATCCGGCCGCCGCCATCCTGGAAGCGGCCCGAACCAACGAGATCGATCTGCTCGTGGCTGGCGCGCTGGAGAAAGAAGTCGTCCTGCGGCCGTTTCTTGGGAATGTCGCGCGGATGCTCGTCCGCAAGGCCGACTGTTCCGTGATCCTGTTCATCAAGCCCGAGAGGGAGCCGAAGCCGCTCGGTCGAATTGTTTTCCTCGCGGATTATTCCGACCACGGACGTGCCGCGCTCCTCAAGGCGTTGCGCCTGGCCGCTCTGGAGGAATGCGAAAAACTTTATGTGATCCGCGTTTACACCACCTTCGATGAAGCGCGGGCGAAAGCGCGCACCGATACGCCGGAAAGCGGAAGCGAAGGCGCGCGGACCCTGGAAGAAGAAGAAATCGCGCTCGAAAAATTCATCGACTCGGCGGGGCCGAACGACGTCCCGATCGAGGCGCGCTGCATCCGCGGCAACACCGGATACGCCGCGCTCGATTTCATCCAGGCGATCGACGCCTCCCTGCTCGCCGTCCCGGTCGACCCGGAAGCCTGCGGAGACGAAGGTCTGCCTTCCCATGTCGCGTGGGTAACGGACGTGATTCCCTGCAATCTCTGGGTGATTCGATAGTGCTTGTCGATCCGCGGGCTCATTGATTTTATCGCGGCCATGGATGCCGCCCACGCTTTTCGGCCTTTCGGGCTGGCCCATCTCATCGTGATCGCGCTCACGATTTCGCTGCCGTTCGTCTTCGCGGCCTTCGCGCGGAAAAGCCGCTGGCCCCGGAGCGAGCGAATCATTGCGCGATTGCTCGCGGGTCTCCTCCTGTTCAACTATGTCGGCTACGAAATTTATCTCGCGGTCACGGCCGGATTGGCGTGGCAGAGAGCGCTGCCCTTTCAGCTCTGCGATTGGGCCATGATCGCTATCCTGGTGGCGCTGCTCACCGGGCGCGAGCGCTGGCTGGAAGTCGCCTACTTCTGGGGAATCGGCGGGACGCTGCAGGCCATTCTCACCCCGGATTTGAAGTACGCCTTTCCCGATATTCGCTTCCTCACCTTTTTCATCGCGCATTCCGGGATCGTGGTCGCCATCGCCTTCATGATGATCATGAAAAAATTCCGGCCGCACTGGATCTCAATCGTGCGGACGTTCATCTGGTCGGAATTGTATTTCGTCCTGGCAATCACCGTCGACCTGCTCACGGGCGAGAATTACGGATATCTTCTCCACAAACCCGCGGCCGCCTCGCTCCTGGACGCGCTCTCGGATCAACGCGTCGTTTACATTTTACAGATGCACCTATTGGCGCTGGCGTTTTACTTCGTCCTCTATTTGCCCTTTGCGCTTTATGACCTGATAAGCAGCGCGAGGAACAAGTTGATATGAAACCGCTCAAGATTCGCTCGGTCACGATTGGGGGCGGCAAGCCGGCGTTTATCCTCGGGCCGTGCGTGATCGAGTCGGAAAAGTTTGTCTGGCGAATGGCGCGCAAAATCGCGGAAATCTGCAGGGCGGAATCGGTCCCATTCATTTTCAAGGCGTCGTACGACAAGGCGAACCGGACGTCGGTCCGGTCGTATCGCGGCATTGGGGTTGAGCAAGGCTGCGAGATCCTGGCGGCGATCGGCGCGGAATTGAAGATTCCGGTCACGACCGATGTGCATTCGCCGGCGGAAGCAGAGATCGCGGGACATGTGATCGACGTTTTGCAGATCCCGGCGTTCCTCTGCCGGCAAACGGATTTGCTCGAGGCCGCGGCTGAAACCGGCCGCGTGATCAACGTCAAGAAAGGCCAGTTCCTCGCGCCTTGGGACGTCAAAAACATCGCCGAGAAACTGGCGGCGTTCGGAAACAAGAACTTCCTCTTCACCGAGCGCGGGACCACTTTCGGCTACAACAATCTCGTGGCCGATTTTCGTTCGCTCTACTGGATGCGGCAAGCCGGTTACCGGGTGATCTTCGATGCGACCCACTCCGTGCAACGGCCCGGCGGCGCGGGCGACGCGACTTCAGGCGATGGCGAGCTGGCGCCTGTCCTGGCCCGCGCGGCGATGGCGGCCGGCTGCGACGGCATTTTCATGGAGGTGCACGAGAACCCGGCGCGCGCTTTGTCGGACGGGCCGAACCAGGTTCCGCTAAAGCAGTTGCCGAAGCATCTTCGCATGTTAAAAGCTATTCATGCTGCCGTTTCGTAGCGGGCGCGCTGGAATCGCCAGCGTCTTTTCCGCTTTCCTGCTTCTGGGTTTTCTGACCTGCGCCGTCTTCGGGGCGGAAAAGAAGGGACCAAAATCGGAAAGCAAAAGTCCGACGCCGACCGCGACGCCCGCGGCGAAGAAGAAGTCGCGGCCGAAACCGGAGGAAGGAATCAAGGACGTGCCGATCACCGCCGGCCACGACGCGAAGGGCCTGGTGCTTCCCGACTTCGATCTCCAGGGCCGGATGCGCGGCAAACTCGAAGCCGGCGTGACCCGCCGCCTCGATGATCAGAATATCGAATTTGAGGGCGTGAAATTCACGACGTTCGTGCCGGAGACGGAGACGCCCGATCTCGAAATCAAGATGAACAAGTCGGTCTTCAACCTCAAGACGCAGGTGCTCACTTCGAACGTTCGCTCGACGGTGAAGCGCTCGGATTTCGAAGTAGCCGGCGACACGATGAAATTCGAAATGCTGACGCGGCAGGGGACGCTGGAGGGCAACGTCAAGATGGTGGTCCGGGGCAAGGCGCGCACTCCGGAAAATGCATCGGAATGAGATCCTCGCTCGCGGTTTGTGCAATGCTCTGCTTGGCAGCGCTGGCTGGAATTGCCCGCGGCCAGGGTTCCGCGCCCGCTACTCTTTCATCCCGGGCGCCGCGCTCGGCCCCAGAAAGTTCTCCTTCCGCGATCCCGAAAGCTGTAAAAGTTAGCCCCGACAAAAGTGCGACCGACAAGCCGACGCCGGCTAATTCACCCGCGCCGGAACAGATCGTCACCGAAATCTATGCGGACAAGACCGTGTTCGATTCCTCGAAGTCGATCGGGGTGTTCACCGGGCACATCATCGTGATCGATCCGCGTTTTCAAATCCAGGGAGACAAGCTCACCATTTACATCAGCAAGAAACAAAGCGAAGGCCTGGAGACAGCCGTCGTGGAGGGGAACGTCGGCGTGATCCGCGAACGGCCGGACCCGGCCGGGGGACCGCCGAGCAAAATGGTGGGCCGATCGGACCACGCGGTTTACACGGCCAAGAACGGAAATTTCGAGCTGACCGGCAACCCGCGTGTTCAGCAGGGATTAAATACTCACGTGGCGACGAGTCCCGACACCGTCATGGTCTTGAACGAGAAGGGTGAATTGCAAACGACCGGGCCCAGCCGGACCGAAATTCGCCAGCCGCCGAAATCCGAAACCACGCCCACGCCGACACCCACACCGTGACCATGCCGACTGCGACCGCGCCAACTGCCTCCCCCATTTCCGCCAAGCCGGAAGCGGAGGACTACGTCCTTTCCACGGAGCAACTCGTCAAGATCTATGGCGGGCGCGCGGTGGTGAACGGCATCGACATCAAGGTCCGCGCCGGCGAGATCGTCGGGCTGCTCGGACCGAACGGCGCGGGGAAAACGACCAGCTTCTACATGATCGTTGGACTCGTTAGGCCAAACAGCGGCCGTGTCATTTTCTCCGGCACCGACGTCACCAAATATCCGATGTATAAACGGGCGCGGCTCGGGATGGGATATTTGCCGCAGGAAGAATCGATCTTCCGCAAGATGACGGTGGAACAAAATATCCTTGCGATTCTTGAGACCCTGCCGCTCAGCAAATACGAGCGGCGCCAGCGCTGCGACCAGTTGCTCCATCAATTCGGCATCGAGCGGATCGCGAAGAATACCGCGATCACGTTGAGCGGCGGCGAGAAGCGCCGGCTCACGATCGCGCGGTCGCTCGTGACCCAGCCGAGCCTGCTCATGCTCGACGAACCATTCAGTGGCGTCGACCCCATCGCGGTCTATGATGTTCAGCAGATCGTGGTCAATCTTCGCAAGTCCGGGCTCGCCATTCTGATCACGGACCACAACGTGCGCGAGACCCTCTCCATCGTCGATCGCGCCTATCTCATTTTCGAGGGCCGGGTCGAGAGCGAAGGCACGAAGGATTTTCTCATCAACGATCCCATTAGCCGCCAGCTCTATCTCGGCGAGCGCTTTCAAATGTAAGCGAAAGGAAAGAAGTGATAACGACCAACGCTCACCCCAACGTCAAAGTCACCGGCCGCCATTTGCCGATCACCGATGCGATCAACGATTATTGCACCCGCAAGATCGAGAGCCTGCATCTCGATTACCCCAAGATCATCGAGGCGCACGTGATCCTCGAGGTGGAGAAATACCGGCACTCGGCCGAGATCGTTCTCGTTTGCTCGAACCACATCACGATCGAGGCCTGCGAAGAGACCGATGACATGTATGCCGCCATCGATGCGGTCGCGGACAAGGTGGCGCGGCAGATGCGGAAATATAAAACGCGGCTCATGCGGAAGCACCGTCCGCGAAAAGACATCGTCCAGCATCTCGAGGAACAGGTGCTCCATCCCGCGCCGGTCGAGGAGGACGAGCATCACGAGCACGCGGTCGTGCGAACGGAGCAGCTCCCGGTGAAGCCGATGTTCGTCGATGAAGCGGTCCTGCAACTGGAAATGTCGCACCGGCAATTCCTCGTGTTCCTGAATGCGCGGAGCGCGCGGGTGAACGTGCTCTACCGTCGGAAGAGCGGCGATTTCGGCCTGATCGAGCCGCGGGCGAATTGAAATAGGCCGGCTACGGTTTGGTTTCCCAAATCTTCAATATGTCAGGCGAACCCTGACTGCGGATGCCGTTATCAGTCAGGATCTCGTTCGTTGCGGCGACCATTTCTGCGCGGGGAAAAACGATGGTTTCGCCGGTCGTGCGCGCGTTGAATTCGAAGGTCACAAATTCGTCCTTCAAATCGCGCAAGACTTCAACCAAGTGCGCCAGGTTTTTGATCTCATGGCCATTGACCGTCTTCACCACCTGCCAGGCCGGATTGCCGTAGCCCTTGGCGAGCTTGTGCGGAAAAAAAGGAGATGTGACGATGACTAATCTCTCACCCTCAAAGGCTGGTTTGTCTCCGACTCTTGTGATGAGCGGACTGCCAAGAAAAGTGAGCATGCCTATCATTCCGCTGGCCTGACGGTCTCGCGCGGCCGAACCGAGGAACTCATTGGTGGCGTCGGCAAAAACCATCGGGCCGTAAACAAAGTAGGACGGGTAGCTCCCTTCGAGATCTGGAATCACCAGGGGTCGATGGAACAAGAGGGGGAATTCGATCTTCCGCTCTTTGCCATCGCGGAAAAGAGTAAGCGGGACTTTGTTTTGCTTTGCGAGTTTTTGGATGAGATACGCGAAACGCAGCCGCAGGTTATCGCTTACTTTGATCATGCCCTGGTCGTCTACGGGCGTGTCGCCAATCTTGGTGATCAAATCCCATTCTTTGAGCAGGTAAGAAGCGTCCGTGCTGAAAGGGCGATGGACGAGGATGCCCTGAACCGATGAAGGCAAATGGAGAAACGATCGGAGGGCCGGGTTTTCCAGCGTCTGCACGTCATCATACATCGCCGGCTTGCCGTCGTAATGACCGTCCGCCACATCTCGGAGAAAAAGGTCGACCTCTTCCGTCGGAATTATATAGCCGATGTTCTGCGCGCCGTGGAGATGGCTAAACGCGAGACCGATCATCTCATCGTTCACCACCGCGGGGCCGCCGCTATTCCCAGGATTGATCGCCGCGTCAATCTGGATGCGCAGACCGTGCGTCGACATGTTGTAACCGGTGAACTCGATGCGTGAGATGATCCCTTTGGTGATTGATAAACTCGTCCCGCCGGTCGGATAGCCGTAGACCATGACCGCGTCCTTGGCGTCCGGCAGATTCTTGCGAAACCTTAAAGGCGGATGCGAATCGAAAAACTTTTCGTCGTCGAGCTTGAGCACGGCCAAATCGATTCCGGGGGCGACCGCCTCCACGTGGACGGAAATCTTGTCGCCGGCTTGGTTTGCCTGAATCTGCACTTCACTTGCGTAAAGGATGACGTGCGCATTCGTCAGGATGCGCTTGCCGGCGATGACCACTCCGCTTCCACTGATGTCAGAGGGCGATTGTTTGCTCCACGGCTTGGCGGGATCAGGCGCACGCAGAGTGGAAAATACTTTGACCACCGAGTTCTCGACCGATTTCGAGGGCGTGACCGCTTGTGAGCTCTGTGAAGCACCAGTCGCTTCCGGCGAAGGTGATGGGGCCGGCGAGACCGGCTCGGCGAATGAGATCAGCGGCATCGCCAGGGAGATGAGGAAAAGGAAGCGCATGGTCATGGGTTGGATATTAGCGCAATCAGTTTTGAATTCACCTGGAACGAATTTACAAACCGGCACTCCTTGTTTCCGGGCGCGCCTCGGGATAGATGGAGGGCGCCGGCCAATCCACCGGCCATTTACTACGATGCCAAGAACGATTGCGATAGCGCTGTTGGCGATTGCCACGCTCACCTTTGCCCAAACTCCAGATCCGAAAACTATTCCCGCTCCGGATGACGTGGCCGCGGCACCAGCGGAGGCGGAGAAAACCGCGTCCGGTCTCGCGTCGAAAGTTTTGGCGCCGGGCAAAGGCACGACCCACCCGGCGAAGACCGACCTGGTCACGGTGCATTACAGCGGTTGGACAACCGACGGGAAAAATTTCGACAGCTCGTTGAGCGGCGGCAAGCCGGTGACGTTTCCGCTTGATAAAGTGATTGCCGGTTGGACGGAAGGCGTTCAGCTCATGGTCGCGGGGGAAAAGCGGCGCTTCTGGATTCCCGAAGAATTGGCTTACAAAGGGAAGGAAGGCCGGCCCGCCGGGGTGCTGGTCTTCGATGTCGAGCTGATTTCATTCAAGCCGGCCGCGCCGAAAGAAACTTCCGTCGATCCGACAAAAGCGCCCGACGATGTGCAGCGACCGCCGGCTGATGCGCAGCGAACGGGCACGGGACTCAGTTACAAGATCCTCAAACCCGGGGCCGGCGCGCGGCACCCCGAAGCGACCAGTTCGGTGACCGTCAATTATTCCGGCTGGACGACGGACGGGAAATTATTCGACAGCACATACGCGCGCCACGAGCCGGCCACGTTCAAATTGAATCGCGTCATCCCCGGTTGGACCGAGGGCGTGCAACTGATGGTCGAAGGCGAGAAGCGCCGCTTCTGGATTCCCGAAGCTCTCGCCTATGCCGGCAACGGCCCGGTAAGCGGCGACCTAGTGTTCGATATCGAGCTGGTGAAGATCAATTAGAGACTACTCGCAGATTGCGCGGCGGCTCGAGAGCTGTGCGATGATGAGACATCCACGGTGGAAATCGCAGCCGTCTCGCGATAAAGGAGAAGGGCAATGGCCGATAAAACTTCAGCCCAGGCGATCTCGTCGCGGAGTGATCTGCGGAAGAACATTCCGGTCGTCACGGTCGAGAGCTTTTACCTGGCGCACGGGGAGAAACTGCAACTGAAGCTGGAAGGCAAGCGCGTCGGCTTTCATCGCAAAATCCGGGAACCGACCATCAACCGGCCGGGCCTGGCGCTCTCGGGGTTCTACAGTTACTTCGCCGAAAAACGCGTGCAGGTTCTCGGCGCGGCCGAGCAATCGTACCTGAAAAGCCTTTCGCGGCGCCAACGCATCCAGCGGTTTCGCAATCTGTGCGCGCAAAAAATTCCCTGCCTGGTGACTTCGCGTGGTGCGCATCTCGATGCCGATCTGCTGGCGGTGGCGGAAGAACAGCAGGTCGCGATCTTCCGCACCCCGATGGTGACGATGCGTTTCATCAATGCGGCCACGATCGCGATGGAGGTCGATTTTTCCCCGACCGTGACGGAGTTCGGCAGCATGGTCGATATTCTCGGGGTGGGCGTCTTGATTCGGGGCCAAAGCGGCATCGGGAAGAGCGAGTGCGTGCTGGGTTTGATCGAGCGCGGCTACAGCCTCGTGGCCGACGACGCGACGCGGGTAAAATCGTTCGAGGGCCGCGAGCTGGTGGCGACAGCGCCAGACCTGACGCGTTATCACATGGAAGTGCGCGGCATCGGAATCATCAACGTGGCGTCGATTTTTGGCATCGGCAGTATTCGGATTGAGAAGCGGCTCGATATGGTGGTGACGCTCCAAGATTGGCAGGAGCTGGAAGAGGTCGACCGCATCGGGATCGACCAGGAGTTTTACGAAATCCTGAAACTGAAAGTGCCGCACGTCACGATCCCGGTTCGGCCGGGGCGCGACATCGCGCGATTGGTTGAAGTTGCGGCGATGGACCAGAAGTTGAAAGGTCTGGGACGCAATAGCGCGGCGGAGTTTAATGACAAGCTGCTGAACTTGATGGAAACGAAGGAAGACTAATGGGCCTGTTGAATCGGAGATCATCGGCGAGTGCCGGGCAGAAGATCGAGAAAGAGATCACGATCATCAACCGGCTTGGGTTGCACGCGCGGCCCGCGGCGATGTTCGTCCGGATCGCGAGCCGTTATCGCGCCGAAGTCTGGGTGGAGAAGGAAGGCGAACAGATCAACGGCAAAAGCATCATGGGCCTGATGATGCTGGCCGCGGGCCAGGGATCGAAGCTCACCATTCGTTGCGAAGGCGCGGACGCCGACAAGGTGATGGAAGAACTCGAAGAGCTGATCCGGAAAAAGTTTAACGAAGACTGAGGGGACGTTGAAGCGTTGAAGCGTTGAAGCGTTACAGCGTATCGCAAATGACCGCTTCAACGCTTTATCGCTTCAACTCTTCAACCCGCTTCCTTGACATTCGCGCTACTCTCTCTGGATGAGCGGCGATAACGCAAAACCGGAGACGCGAATCCAGGGCATCGGGGTTTCCCCCGGGGTTGCTCGCGGAGCGCTCTATGTCGCCGAGGACGATCGCGACGAAATCGCGCGCCATCGGATCGAGCCTTCGGAAATTCCGAACGAGATCGGCCGGTTCGAGACGGCGCTGATCCAGACGCGTTCGCAGATTCTCGAGATGCAGGAGCGGATCGCGCAATCGATCGGCGCCAAGGACGCGGGCATTTTCGACGCGCACCTGCTCGTGGTCGAAGACCGGACGCTGATCGATGAAGTCCTGCGCAAGCTGCAGACCGATCTCTGCAACGTCGAATTTGTTTTTCAGGAAGTGGCGAGCCATTACGCCCATACCCTGAGTGAAATCGACGATCCCTACCTGCGCGAGCGCGCGCTCGATATCCAGGACGTAACCAAGCGGGTGGTGCGCAATCTCCAAGGCAAAGCGCCCAAGGATTTCCTCGCCCTGACGCATCCGCACATTCTTCTCGCGCATAACATCACGCCCTCCGACACGGCGACGATGAATCGGCAGTACGTCCTCGGGCTGGCCACGGACCTCGGCAGCCGGACGTCGCACACCGCGATCATGGCGCGGTCGCTCAACATTCCGGCCGTCGTCGGGTTGCATGACGCCAGCGAAAAGCTGGAGAGCGGCCGCGAAGTGCTGCTCGATGGTTACAACGGCCTGCTCATTCTCGATCCAACGCCGGAAACGCTCTGGCATTACGGCGAATTGGAACACAAGCGCTCGCTCGTGGCGGAGCAGCTCACCGGTTTGCGCGAAACCAAATCGACTACGCGCGACGGCCGCCACATCGTCCTTTCCGCGAACATCGAGCTGCCGGAGGAAGTGGAAGCCGCTCCGCGCAATGGCGCCGAGGGGATCGGTCTTTACCGCACGGAATTTCTCTATCTCAACCGCAACACCCTTCCGACCGAAGAAGAACAGTACGCGACTTATCGCAAAGTGGCCGAACAAGTGCAGCCGCATCCGTTGATCATCCGCACGTTCGACCTGGGCGGCGACAAACTGGCGGACGCGCTCGATGGCGATGACGAGATGAATCCATTCCTCGGCCATCGCGCCATCCGCTTCTCGCTCGAGCGCCTCGATATTTTCAAGGCACAGCTCCGCGCGATCGTCCGAGCCAGTGCGGTCGGAAACGTAAAGGTGATGTTCCCGATGATCTCGGGGTTGGAGGAACTTAATCGTGCCCTCGAGGTTTTCGAAGAATGCAAAAGGGAGTTGGAGAAGGAAGGTCACGAGTTCGATCCGAAAACGGAAGTCGGCGCGATGATCGAAATCCCGAGCGCCGCGATGTGCGCCGAGCGGCTCGCGCGCGAGATCGATTTTTTCAGCATCGGCACGAACGATTTGATCCAGTACGGGATTGCGGTCGATCGCACCAACGAGCGGGTGGCGCATCTGTATCAGCCCACCCATCCCGCCGTGGTGCGCCTTTTGAAAATGGTGGCCGATGCCGGCCACGAGCACGACATCTGGGTGGGCGTGTGCGGCGAGATGGCCGGCGATCTCGCACTCACGCCGCTGCTGCTCGGTTTGGGAATGGACGAGCTAAGCGTCGGTGCGTCGATCGTCCCCCGCGTAAAGCGCGCCGTGCAAAGCCTCACTCACGGCGAATGCCAGAAGCTGGTAAGCGACTCGCTGGAACTCGACACGCCCTCCGCGATCCTCGCGCTCTGTACCGAGATGGCGCAGGCGCATTATGGGGAGTTGCTGGGGTAACTTCTGTAGCAGCGGCCCTGTGGGCCGCTTTGGGAAATCGACGCCGCGCTCGAGCGGCCCGCAGGGCCGCTGCTACAGAAGAATCACTCTTCTTCCGTCGATTCGGATTCTGACTCCGATTCGACATCCGGCTTGAGCCCGTCCTCTTCCATCTTCCGCAGCACGTCGCTCATGTCGTCGACTTCGTCCCAGACTTCCTGGCTGACGTACATCGGCGCTTTTTGCTGCGTCGCCATCGCGATGCAATCGCTCGGGCGGCCATCCAGCTCGATGATTTTCTTCTGCTGCAATTCGTTTTCCGCGCGGATGATCATGCGCGCGTAATAGGTCGCATTCTTGAGATCGTTGATGATGACGCGCTCCACTTTCGCGCCGAGCGCCGTCATGAGATGTCCCATCAAATCGTGGGTGAGCGGACGTTCCTTCGAGACATCGCGCATGAACATGGTGATCGCGCTGCCCACCGTCTGGTCGACGTAAATGATGAAGACTTTGTCGTTGTTCCCGAGGAAAACGGCGCAGCCGCCGCTCGTCGGCAACACCGCCCGGACTTGCACCTCGATGACCGTCTTGTTCATCCGCGCAAACCGTATCAGCCCGGTTACGAAAAACAACTGTAGCCGTCGCCCTGTGGGCGACGCGGGAGAGAAGATATTGTTTGTTCCCGCGCTTCGCATAGCGAAGCGCTACAGGCTGAGATTTTCACGATGCGTGCTTGCATGTCCGCAGCGCTGATTGATTATGCGCTCTGCGGCCGCGGCCGCGCGCGAAGAAATGAAGAACGAGTGGGACGTCGAAGCCGCTATTTCCACCTACAACGTGGACGGCTGGGGGACCGGTTACTTCACCATTAACGCCGCGGGCAATGCGGAGGTCCGGCCGCTCAAGGAAAAAGGCGGCGCGATCGACATTCTCGACGTCGTCAACGAAGCGCGTAATCGCGGCCTGGGTTTTCCGCTTGTGATTCGGTTCCAGGATCTGCTCCGGCATCGGGTGGAGTCGGTCAACTGCGCCTTTCAGAAAGCGATCGAGGAGTTCGGCTACAAGAACAATTATCGCGGCGTTTTCCCGATCAAGGTGAACCAGCTCCGCGAAGTCATCGAAGAAATCGTCGATGCCGGCCAGGAGTTTCACTTCGGACTCGAAGCCGGCAGTAAACCGGAGCTCGTGGCCGCGCTCGCGATGCACAAGGATCCCGAGAGCCTGATCATCTGCAACGGTTACAAGGACCGCGCTTTTATTCGGATCGCCTTACTTGGCCGAAAGCTGGGCAAGTCGGTGATCATCGTTGTCGAGAAATTGGAGGAACTGGAGCAGGCGATCCGCGCCTCGAAGGAAGTCGGGGTCGAGCCGCTCATCGGGATCCGGGTTCGGCTCTACAGCAAAGGCTCCGGGAAATGGTCACCCAGCGGCGGCGAGAACGCGAAGTTCGGACTCGATACGACGAGCCTCGTCGCGGCCAGTGAGATGTTAAAAGCAGCGGGCCTCGGCCATTGTTTCAAGCTGGTCCATTTCCACGTTGGCTCGCAGGTGCCGGACATTTCCACGATCAAACGCGCGGTCCGCGAGGCGGCTCGCTACTACGCGAAGCTTTGCAAACTCGGCCACGAACTCGGTTATCTGGATGTCGGCGGCGGATTGGGTGTCGACTACGACGGTTCGCGGAGCGACTTCGACAGCTCGGCTAACTATTCGCTCCAGGAATACGCCAACGACGTCGTCTGGAACATCATGGACGTGTGCGATTCCGAGGACGTCGCCCATCCTGCAATCGTCAATGAAGGTGGGCGCGCGATCGTGGCCCATCATTCCGTGCTCGTGGTAGAAGCGTTCAGCTCGATCGAAAAAACGGCGCCGAAGCTCAAGGTCGATGTCAGCGAGAAGGACCACAAACTGGTCCGCGACATTCTCGACGTGAAGCAGCGCCTCAAACGCGGGAACCGGCTCGAGAGTTTGCACGACATCCAGCAGATCAAGGAGGAAGCGCAGCAGACTTTTACCCTCGGTCACCTCGATCTCGAATCGAAGGCGAAGATCGATTGCGTTTACTGGCAGCTCGCCCAGCAGATCGTGAATATGCATCGCGGCCTGCGTTACGTGCCTGAGGAAGTGAAAGAGCTGGAGACGGCGCTGGGCGACCAATACATCTGCAACTTCTCCGTGTTCCAATCGCTCCTCGACCACTGGGCGCTCGGCCAGTTGTTCCCGATCATGCCGATCCATCGCCTCACCACGCCGCCGGACCGCAACGGCATGCTGGTCGATATCACCTGCGACTCGGACGGCAAGGTGTCGAAGTTCATCGATCTCCAGGATGTGAAGTACACGCTGCCCCTGCATCGGATCGTGCCGGGCGAGATTTATTACCTCGGCGTTTTCATGGTGGGTGCCTACCAGGACATCATGGGCGACCTGCACAATCTCTTTGGCCGCGTGACCGAGGCCCATGTCTTCCTCGATGCTGATGAAGAGTTAGGCTGGTATATCGAGGAGGTCATCGAAGGCAGCACGATCGGCGAAGTGCTCGCCATGACCCAATGGGACAAGGTGGAGCTCATGCGTCTGCTCAAGACCCAGGTGGACGGCGCCATCAAAGGCGACCGGCTCAAGCCTAACGACGCCATGAAGCTGTTGTCCGATTACGAGCGGCTCCTGCACGAATACACTTACCTCTCGCTCACCGAAGGTAAGCCACCGCCGCAACCGGGTAATTGGCTTCCGCTAAGTTGAGCGTGACTTCCTCGCGACGTTTAGCGGCCGCATTGTTGATCGCGTGCGCGTCTTTGCTCCTAACGTCGTGCGCGGGAACGACGGCCGCGGTTGGTGTCACTACCACTCAGAACGCCGACGCGGCAGACAAACATCTGCACGAATAGCATCGCTCTTGCCCTCACTTGGCGCTGCGCGTCCTTTTCTTCCGCTGGGAGAGAAAGGAGCCGATACTATGAAGCATGCGAGATAAGTTCCTTCTCCCTGAGGGAGAAGGTTAGGATGAGGGTCCGCGGAGACGGCCTTGAATCCATTTGTCGAACTCGGCGATAGCTCTTAGCACTCGCTCATCGACTTCGTCTTGCGTCTCATCTGCGCTTTTAAGCTGGCGCTTCGCCACGAGCAACGAATGGTCGCCGCCTTCGACGACGTGAAGAAAATTCGGCGCTTTCATTTCCTTCCGCACACTTTCGAGCAATTCGAGCGGGCAGAGCGGATCGCGCGTTCCTTGCACGAATAAGATAGGCGTCCGCAAATCGCGCAGAACTTTATCCCGCAGCCGTTTTGGATCTCCGCCGCCACAGAGCGGATACCCGAGGCAAACCAGGCCCGCGACCGATTCTTCCAGCGCAACGTGACATCCGATCCGTCCCCCCATGCTTTTTCCGATCAGGATGACGGATTGGGTTTCGTCCTTTCGCGCGTCGCGTAAAACCCGGCGATGCGCGGCGATCAGGATCGCCGGAGGATCAGGCCGGCGCCGGCCTTCGCGCAGGTAGTCATAGTCGAAAGTGCGAACATCCCCGATGGCGATGAGTCGTTCCGCCCACGCCCGCATCCAGGGATGAGACGAAGGCGCGCCCGCCCCGGGTGCGAAGAGCAGGAGAGGTGTCATGTGTCGCGCGTTAGAATATCGAGAGGATTTGCGCCAATTGGTCCGCGAATGGTACATCTCCCGATTTTTGCTTGCATAGCAACACCACCCAGGAATAAAAAGCTCCGTTCCCCTCGTCATGGACAAATCCACCGCCTCTCTCGGAAATTTGTGGCTACCGTATGTTGTCGCAGTGGCCGTGGTAGCCGTTGGCATTTTCGGAGGACCCCGTTCGGCGCCTATTCGGCCGGGTTTTGCCGAGGTCGGTATTGGCGAACCCTCCCAGGATGCGCAGAGTATCCCAGCGCGCTTGTGGCAAGACCCGCTGGAAGCAACTGAAGCTATCCGTCGGAATTTGCATGCCGGACAGTCCACTGGCACGACAGGTGGAAACGTAATCCCTCTCGATCAACTCATCTATCGTCACACGTATTGGGATCCAGTTTTCACAAAGAACGGGACGATCGACTATTTGAGTGAACCGCATCACGTGCTGTTTCAGTTTGTGTCGCTACAGTCAGAGGCTTATCCAGAAAACGGCGAACAGCGGATTCGAGCACGCGTTGCTGTTGTGTCGGCTTTATCCACGGCCGGGTATCGACCAGCTAATGCGTCGCGGCTGGGCGTAACGTTGTGGGATCCGACGCCGGAACCGCCCATGACGACGCAAATTGCCTATCCATTCGAAGTTTTCGAACTAGATCCTGTCCGGAAATTATTGTCAGAAGCAAAGCAACCGGCGGTGATGTTTGACGAAGTGATTGTCGTTTATGTGGAGGACGGAGCCCTCCAAGCCGTGGATCAATTCGAATGGCTCAAGCGGGTTTCGCTGCTGCTGGCAAGGTCATCACCAAAACAACGGTTCACGCGACAAAATCCGTGGGTCCGTGCTTGTTGGCTCGGCCCACTTACCTCCGATCGCCTCGTCGCGCTTTTGCGCTCCGTAAGCGCGGAATATGCCGATGGTAAGGATTTGGAACCGTCCCAAGATGACGTTGTACCGATAACTATACTATCAGCTCGGCCGACGATCGATCCAGGCTTCCTCAATCGGATTGTGAATCCGAGAAAACCTGGCGATCACCTCTTTCCGGAGTCGCCATGGGCGCGGTTTGTGATAGCGCTTACGAATGGATCGAACCAGATCGACCTGGCCAAGCGTTGCGATGAACGCGGAAAATGGACATCCTGGATAAGCCTTGAACGTCTTGGCTGTAACGATGGACTCTTTGCAAAAGCGCTTGTGCATGAGTTGACGCTTCGCAGGCCAGGCCTTTTCACTCGTACGAAAAAAGGCGCAGTCGTTTTGCTCAGTGAGTGGGATACGCTCTATGGAAGCGCCCTACCCGAGAGTTTCGCTAAGGAATTTCGGAAAGCAGAGGGCGACGAGAATGATATCAAACGGTATACTTACCTGCGTGGACTAGACGGACAAATCTCTGGCGGGCCAGAAAAATCCGCCCCGACAGACAAGCAAAAAACGGACTTAACAAAGCCTCCGGATTCAGCAGAGCTGTTTCGCCAGCTGCTCAAGTCCCACGCTCCAAGTATCGCTTTCGGTCGCACGCAGGTGGATTACATAGATCGCCTCGCATCGCAGATGCGCACATTCCAACGAGCAGACGCAACTCGACGTCTAGAAGCCATCGGAATATTAGGCAGCGACCCTTATGACAAACTCCTGATCCTGCAAGGACTGCGAAAAGTTTTCCCAAGCGTTCAATATTTTACGACTGAAATGGATGCCTCGCTCTTTGCACCCGAAAATTACGACGTAACGCGCAATCTTATTGTGGTGAGTGGATTCGATCTCCATCTTCACGAGAAATACCAGCAAAAAATTCTCCCCTTTCGCGATTCAGCGCAAGCCTCGCTTTATTTCGCCACACTCCAAGCAACGGAGTATCTCACAATGCAAAGAAATAAAGAGATCGTCGGGCCGCCTTTTGCGCTATGGCAGCCTTCGGTGGTCGAGATTGGGCGAAACGGTCCCTGTCTAATGAAAACCGAACCGCCCGCAGGCTCGGCACTGCCTGATTTGGCCTCAACCGAAGCCGCATCCTCTACCAAACACTCTGCCCTGCTCGCAGAAAATGTCACTGACCGTGAGACATGGCAGCGCTGGCTTGTCCCACTAGTTGCCGTGGCGATTGTTGCCGTCAGCACAGTGACGCATTTCGGCCGGCTGGCTGTTGGACATGCGATTCAGGCGAGCGTGCTGGCATGCCGTCAGTTCTTTCGGTTCTTGCGGCACCGCGGGAAGCGGTCGATCCTCCGGCGCTTGTACTTGCGCATACGTAGTGACCTTGCGGTCTGGCTGCTCATTCTTGCAACCCTGATGTTCGTTTGGGTCGCATTCTGCATTCCGAGGATTGCTCAAATGCCGGACCAAGAGCCTTTCTTTGTCGCGGAAGGAATAAGCTCTTGGCCGGCAACTTGGCTTCGCGCTTTGGGCGTCTTTCTTTGTGGATGTTATTTTTGGATCATTGCCTGGCAATTTAGGCATGCACTCGGAAATGCCAGCCGTGAGTTAGCGCTAACCGCACCCGATTGTTGTCCGACGGGCCAGCGTCCCCCACGGCCCACACCATGCAAAGCCTGGGACCATTTTCGCCGAAGGAGCCGCAGTGGGAGAATGAAACTTGTCATAATACTTACTTGGATGAGCTATGTTGGCCTGGCGTTTCTGCTCTTTAGACATCTCGAACTTCCAGCTCAAGTCACTCGTGGTCCGATCAGTATTGCATGGGAACAAGGCGTATTATTCTGTGCAGTGTTTTCAATCAATCTACTGATTATTTACGGCGTCGTTCATAACCTTTCCTGTTCCTTCTTTGTTCGGAAGGTGGCCGATTGGCTTGGCAATCCAGACGCTTTTGCCGAGAGCGACGAGCCGCTGCACACTGCTCTAATGCGTAGTATTGGCTACGTCGCCGGAGCCATGACGCAAATGATCTACTATCCTTTTACTCTTCTTTTCCTGCTTATGGCGGCACGACACTCTCTCTTTGATAATTTCGACTGGCCCGTTTTATTGATCACAGTGTTTGCCATCAGCTCAGGTGTTCTCCTTGCTTCAACCCTTGTCTTGCGGCGAAGTGCTGATCAAGCGCGGAAGAATGCTGTAACCTGGCTGCAAAACCGAATCGCATCGCTCAATTGGCAAATGACCGCACAGACGACGGCAGCGGTTCGTCGGAGAGGGCAGGTTGCACTGCAACGGGCCGAGTGGCAACTGGGGCAGGTTAATCAGGTTGGCGGAGCGGCGCTGACAGAGGGCATTTTTTCTAATCCATTACTGCGCGCCGTACTCATTCCAATTGGCGGTACAGGATTGCTTCAACTCATGGAAGTTGCAGGCAAGGCTTTGTGATCCATATCGACATAATCAAGGCGGGCAGCCACTCTTCAGATGGAGGGCTGCCGCCAGCCGATCGAGAAAAGCAATCTGCGCTTCGTTGATCTTGCGCTTCGCTTCTTCGACAGGAAAAAACTCGACGCGATCGATCTCAGGGAACTGCTGGATTCGGCCGGAGCGCGGCGGCCATTCCATCTCGAACGTGTTCGGGGCCGCGACGAAATCCACGGGGCAATCGCCTTCGAGCGCCCAGGCGTGCACCGTCTTTCCGCCCTTCTGCTTCACGCTTCCCAGCTCGATCCAATTCGTCGCCGTCGGCGCTCGGATTCCCAGTTCTTCTTCAAATTCGATGCGCGCGCGCGCGAGCAAGTCCTCGCCTTCGGCGACTTCGCCTTTCGGGATGGTCCATGCTCCCTGATCTTTGTTCCGAAAATAGGGACCGCCCGGATGAACGAGCAAGACCTCCAGTTGCCCGCGACTCTTCCGGAACATCAGCAGGCCTGCACTGGTTCTCGATCGTTTCATGGCAAAGGCAATGGACGCTTGACGCGTCGCGCTCCGCAATACCTTATGCCGCTAATGTCGCGTTGCTTTTCTTTTCCTTTGGGACTTCGAATGGCCGGGCTCTTCGTTGCTCTCACCGCTTTCGCCGCTGGAGCGCACGCGCGAAAGAAAGATCCGGCGTTCGCCACCGGCCCAGATGACCCGGTGTTGCGCGGACAAATCGCCGCCCTCGGCCCGACCGTGGACCCGCAGGAAGCCCGGCGCGTGGCCGAGATTGCCTACACCACCGGCCGCGATTTGAAACGGGAGTGGAGAATGACCTGGCCGCCCGGCTTGCACAATTTCCTCGTGAACACCGGGAAGCGGAAAGGAGGCCTTTGTTTTCAATTTGCGGAGGCGTTGTTGCTGCGGCTGAGCGAGAAGAAGTGGGAGACGCTCGAATTCCATTGGGCGGAATCCTTTGAGCGAACCATGTCGGAGCACAACGTCATCGTGGTGACTGCGAAGGGTCAGCATTTCTCGCGCGGAATTATTCTTGATAACTGGCGTTACGGTGGCCGGCTTGTCTGGGGCCAGGTTATCGACGATCCGCATTACCGGTGGCATGAGAATAAGGGGCAGTTCGACAAGGTCCTGAGCAAGAGGGTGCACCCGGCTTCTTCGCCGAGTTCTTCTGCCAGTTCCGCCTCGCCCACTCCTGCGGCAGAGCCACGCGAGTGAGCACGGAAAGTCAGCGTAGCTGGGCGGTGCTCTTCGCCCGGCTCGTTCTCGGCCTGATCTTTTTCATGGCCGGCTTCTGGAAGGTCTTTCAACTAGGACCGCTGGAGCACGCCCGAAAATATTTCCTGCCCTTTGCCGATACCTTTCTCCCGGTTTGGTCTCTTTGGCTTGTGGGAGTAACGATCCCATTCGTAGAGCTACTTGGCGGGGCGTTGCTGCTTCTCGGTCTCCGCGTTCGCGAAGCCCTCATCGCTCTCGGCGGCGTCCTCGTCATCGTTACCTTCGGCCACCTCTTGCATGATCCGCTCTTTAACTTCAGCGGCCACGTCATTCCGAGACTGGCGCTATTGCTTTTCCTTCTGTGGTGCCCGCGAGAAGTTGACTGGTTATCGTTGGATTATCTTTTGGCTAGGAAAAGAAACCCGTTATCTGAAGCACGAGAGCCAGAGAGGCTCTAGTGATCAGTTAATCTCGTATTCGACATCCACTACAACCCGGACAACTTTGCGCTCGGGGGTGGCGGCGTCGCGATTCTCGATCTGGAACCAGCCTTGGGTAGCATTGCGCAGTTTCCCCAGGGTTGTTTGCGAGTCGCGGGAGAATTGTTCCGCGGCGATGCGCGCGTTCTTCGTCGCTTCCTGAATCATGGCGGGCTTGATTTCGTTGACCTGATTAAAGATGTAGGTAGGCTCCGATTTACCGGAGAGTAACACGCCGCTCACCATGAGGTTGGAGGCTAAGGCCAGAGCGGGCTTGATCAGGTCGACCTTGGAGGTTCGTAACAGAACCGATTGATAGGCCTTATACCGTTCTGGCGGCGGAGGGACATCCTTCTCGCGAACTTCCATGGTGGTGTCCTCCAGCGAAGGTGGTTGGACTGCTAAGTCAGCCTCCGCGAAGCCTGCTTCCTTTAAGAAGGCGGTGACCGCCTTGGTGCTATCGGCCAGCTTCTTATTGATCTCGCCCAAGTCGTTTCCATTTGCGGAATAACCTATCGTCCAGGTAGCGACGCTCGCCGGAACCTCCCGTTCCGAAAGGCCTTTCACGGAAATGATGCGACGGCCAGCGCTCCTTTCCGAAATGCCGTGTCCTACAAAGTATCCTCCCGTAGCCAGGCCCAGGGCAACGAGGAGTGCTGCCATCACCGAAGAAGAACGGAAGGAAGTCACGAAGCTAAGAGTGAGTAATCCTTACCTTATTGGTGGAGGCGTCGGCGTTGGCTTTTTCGTGACCTTCTTTGTGTTGGTGGTGGTCTGGTTCGGAGGGGTGTAGGTCTGGTTGGGAACGTTACGGGTTATCACCGGCGGAGGAGTCGGAGTGTTAGCAGGAGGAGGCGGCTTGGTCGTGCCGGGAGGCTGGTTGATGGGATGAGTAGTTGTCGTGGTGGGAGGTTTCGTGGTTGGCGGTGTCCTGGTTGGATGCGGACCGCGGTTAGGCCCAAGGTTAGGCCCGAAGTTAATTACCGGCAGGATGGATATTGTCGGTCCGCTGTAAGACGGCGGTGGCGCTTGCGGTTGCGACTGTTGGGCGGCGGCCATGATGAGCGGCTGGCTCGGCAGCGGTTTGAAATCGGTAATCAATGGATGGGTCCGCATCAATTGATTCAGATCGATGTTTACCGGCATCGGCAGCGTGGTCGCGCCCGCGGGAACATCGAGCATTTGCCCGGCAAGCACGTTCCGAAATTGTTTCGGATTCTTCTTCAACGAGACCCGCGAGCTACCTTCGAGCGTGATCAATTTGCTCCGCCCGCCGCGGCTGCCTTCAAAAATCACGGTCGTTCCGGTTACGGCCACGGTGACGGCGCTGCTCCGGATGGAGCCGCCGCCGGAATCCTTGGGCACGCGGAGCAGGATCGACCCAGTCTCGACGTTGGCCGTCCTTCCCGACTTGCTGAAACTGAAGATCGTGTTCGCGCCCAGGCGCGTGATCGTGAGATCCGGAAAGGTTAGCTCGGAACGCGAATCGCCGCCGGTGCGCACGCCGGTATCCTCGGCAACTTTGTCGTTCAACGCCGCCTCGCGCGCGGCTTTGTCGGTGGGCAGCAGCTTGACCTCGCGAATGATTTGGGTGACTCGCGCCTCTTTCGAGCCCGCGCCAATCGACGGATCAGGCAGGAGAAATGCAAGGCTCGCGATGGAACCGGCCAGGATTTTGGATGTGATTTTCATATGGCTGATGTGGTTCGGGTTGACCCGAGAATGGGCGGTTCCCAGAAAAATGTCGAGCGTAAAGGCGCAAATCAGAAGCTCGGTGTCTTCATCAAGGCGAGCGCGACCAGGCTGATGAGGAACGCGAGAAACGCCAGGACCGCGGCCGCGAAGACCGCGGTGCGGGCCGGGTCCCTTTTCACTTTCCGGCTTTGAAACGGCGATGCGTTCGCGAAATCGGCGGGGCGCGCGCTCGACTCGGCCGGGCGCGCTTCGGCTTCTTCCAGGCGCGGCAGAGGTTGGGCGGCGCTGGCGACTTCGCATTCGAAACACGCCTCGACTTTGCCGAACCGGATTCGGTCGCCGGCGTGGAGTTGCACCTCTTTGGCAGGCTGGCCGTTCACGAGGGTGCCGTTGGTCGACCCGAGATCCTTGAGATAACAATTTTCCGCCACCATCGCGAGTTCGGCGTGCCGGCCCGAGACGGACGTGTCGTCGAGCCGGATCGAGCTCTCCGGCGCACGGCCGATCGTGTAAGTTTCCTCGACGAGATCGTGCGAGACCGATTCGCCGATCTCGGAACGAATGGTGAGTTTCGGCATGGTTAGGATTTGATAGCAGGACCGCGCGGAAGGCAATCCTTCTCGCTCTTCTTCCTGATCTTGCTCTTTCTGGCTGCACCGCAACCGGCGACCCTCATCTCCGGGTGTTAAGCGCCAACGGCGCGGCACTCATTATCAGCCTGGGGCGACGCCCCAGGTTCCATGGAATATCAAAGCACCAGCGCTGAAAGCGCGATTCATCCCAAGAGCGACCTGCGACGATAATTGTCCCTGGAGCGGTGTCTTGAAGCGCGCTTTCAGCGCTGATTCACTATCCAATCGGATTCCTGGGGCGTTGCCCCAGGCTTGGATGAGAGCGCGCCTGTGGCGCGTCAACAGGCGACCGGAAGCCGACAGACGTCGGGCGCGAGGATCACGATCACGAGCACGAGCAAGAGGAGCGCAGAGGGCTGCGCTCATTGACCCATCCTGTGCACACCCGCATAGTGCTGCGCTTTATGTCGATCGAGCTGACCCGAAACTTCTGCATCATCGCGCATATCGATCACGGCAAGACCACGCTCTCCGATCGATTGCTCGATCGCACCGGCACGATCCACGAGCGCGACAAGCAGGACCAGCTCCTCGATTCGATGGACCTCGAGCGCGAGCGCGGGATCACGATCAAGGCGCATCCGGTCGCGATGCGTTACACGAGCAAGGCGGGCCAGGAGTACCGTCTCAACCTGCTCGACACGCCGGGGCACGTCGATTTCGCCTATGAAGTTTCCCGTTCGCTCGCGGCCTGCGAAGGCGCGCTCCTCATCGTCGATGCCGCGCAGGGCGTGGAAGCGCAAACCGTCGCGAACGTTCACCTCGCCCACAAGCAGGGACTCACGATCGTCCCCGTGATTAACAAGATCGATTTGCCCAACGCCGACATCCCCGCGGTCCACAAACAGCTCGAGGAAATTCTCGCGATCCCGGCCGAGGAAGCGATCGACGCCAGCGCGAAAATGGGAATCGGCATCGAGGAAATCCTCGAGGCTGTGGTCGATCGCATCCCGCCGCCGGTGAAACCGGCCGATGAAATCCTCCGCGCTCTCGTTTTCGATTCGGTCTTCGATGTTTACCGCGGCGTGGTCGGTTACGTCCGCGTGGTTTCGGGAAAGATGGAAGCCGACCAGGCGATCAAGCTGATGAGCAACGACTCGCGCTACGAGATCAAGGAAGTCGGCGTCTTTACCCCGAAGATGTATCCGCAAGCGCGCTTGAACGCGGGCGACGTCGGTTATTTCATCGCTAACATCAAGTCGACCGCCGACATGAAGATCGGCGACACCATTACCGACCTCCGTAACTCCGCACGGAAACCGCTGCCCGGGTTCCAGGAAATTCACCCGATGGTTTTCAGCGGGATTTATCCGATCAACACCGGCGACTTCGAGCATTTGAAAACCGCCATCGGGAAATTGCGCCTGAACGATTCGGCGTTTGTCTACCAGCCGGAAAGCTCGGTCGCGCTCGGCTTCGGATTCCGCTGCGGTTTCCTCGGGCTGCTCCACATGGAAATCATCCAGGAACGGCTCCGGCGCGAGTACGACATGGATATCATCGCGACCTCGCCGAGCGTGATCTACGAGATTCTCACCACCCGCGGCGAAACGCTTCTCATCGATAATCCCGCGCACCTGCCTGACCCGAGCATCATCGATGAAATCCGCGAGCCAATCGTGAAAGCGTACGTCCTTTGCCCGAACGAAAACATCGGCGACATCCTGCAGTTGATTCTGGAAAAGCGCGGAGTCATGGACCACACCGAATCGCTCGATACCCGCCGCGTCATGCTCCATTGCGAGCTGCCGCTGAACGAAATCCTGGTGGACTTCAACGACAAGATCAAGAGCATGACCCGCGGTTACGGCTCGATGGATTACGAGCACGCCGGTTATCGCGCCGCGAGATTGGTAAAGCTCGACCTGCTCGTGAACGGCGAGCCGGTCGATGCGTTTTCCACCATCGTCCATCGCGACCGCGCGGAGAACCGCGGCCGGATGCTGGCGGCGAAGTTGAAGGAAGTCATCCCGCGCCAGCTCTACCAGGTGGCGATCCAGGCCGCGATCGGTGGAAAGATAATCGCGCGGGAGAGCGTTTCGGCGTTGCGCAAAAACGTAACCGCGAAATGCTACGGCGGCGATATCACCCGGAAACGCAAACTCCTCGAGAAACAAAAAGAAGGCAAAAAGCGCATGAAAAGCATCGGCAAGATCAACATCCCCCAGGAAGCCTTCATCCAGGTCCTCCGGGCGCAGTGATCGCAAATGCTGTTTCGTAACCGTTCACAGGCGGCGGCACGGCGGTCCTGCATGGCTGGCGCGACACTACGATTGACCTCGACCTCAAGGCGGAGCCCGAACCCTCTGGTTTCTTCGAGGCCATTGCCGCGCTCAAGGACGAGATGGATCTTAATATCGAGCTGGCTTCGCCGGACGATTTCCTTCCGCCGCTGCCGGAGTGGAAGGAGCGCAGTGTTTTTATCGCACGCCGCGGCGATCTCGATTTTTATCATTACGATCTTTACGCGCAGGCCCTGTCAAAGATCGAACGCGGTCATGCTCGTGATCTGGAGGACGTCCAGGCGCTTCTGGCGCGCCAACTCATCTTTCCCGAGCGGTTGTTGGAGTTGTTTCAGGGCATCGAGCCGGAGTTGATTCGTTATCCCGCAGTCGATCCATCTTTTCTGCGCGCGGCAGTTCTTGCGCTTATCGAATGACCGCAGCAACCTTACCAGCGATGATTGACTCGACCACCGTGTCACGCTTTCCCGGGGCGGAGCTGGTCTTGCCCGGTTTGGAGGACCTGGCGGCAGGCCGGCTGACGATCGCGGCCTGCCTGGTCAGCATGGCGCGTCCGACGATCGAGAAAAGCGGTCTAGCGGAAGGTTTTCGTCCGCTTCGCTACGTAAGCGTCCCTGAGCAGACGCTCTATAGGCTGCTGCGCGCGGAAGGCGGCGATCCTTACGGCCGCTATAACTCGCTTTCGCGTCGGCTCGTCAGCTTTGAGCGCGCCTTACGCCGAACCCTCTCAGCTCGCAATCGACAATCCTAAATCAAAAGAAGACAGAGAGCGCTTGAAAAGCACTGGCAAGATCCACGTCCCCCAGCAAGCCTTCATCCAGGTCCTCAGGGCGGAGTAGGACTCTGCAGACTAAGATGGTTGTTGATTGTGGTCTCGATGGCTTCAAACCAATCGATGTAATCGCCGACGGACTTTCCAACCACAGCGATTTCTCTGTCGCTTAAGTTCCGCCCTAATACTTCCGTTGCGACTCGCTGCAAATCAGCAACGGATATTTCGTAAACGCTTCTTTCCATCTCGGTTCTCATAACTTGTTCTCGAATCACTGACAAAAAACGAACTGGCGATGCCAGCGGAGAGCATTGATATGCGGATAGAGTTCGCGATTGCCTGGCAAGCGAATTGCCCTTCTGCCTTTGGTCAGCGTGTGAATCACCTCATGATCACCCATGCGTCCGAAATCAGAGGGTAGGCGAGGGAGCTTGGATGAAACGCAAATCTTGTAGTTGTCGAGTACCGCAAACCAACCAACATCAAAAGCCCAATGGTGAAAACGGCATAGGCCGATTCCATTGAAGAGATCGTCGCGACCGAATGAACCGTGCGGAACGATGTGGGCAGCCTCAACCTCCCAGCACAACGAATCCGGCGAATTCATTTTTCAGTCCGCACACTGCGCAGCGAAAGTCGTAAACCTCAATTACGGCTTGGCGAAACCCTCGCGTCCTGAGTGTGGTTTCTCTCACCGTTTTGACGATTTTTCGGGTTGTGTCGAACAGTTGATAATTTGCCGGTCTTCGAGTCTCAAGAAGTTTCTTTACCACTTTTTGGACTTCGTACGATTTGATCGGCAGTAAATCCTTTTCTGCAGTTGGTATTCGCGAAATTCTTAGCGCCTCGTCAAATCCCTTTTCCGTTAGCATCCATTCTCTCTTTTTCGTTAATTGAAATGTTTGCGTCGGTCGCGAAACAAATCCTTCATTTGCGAGTGAGTCAGCAGCGCGAAAAAGCAATCGATGCCAGAGAAGTGCTTCTTAAGACGGTTTTGCTTGCGATATACAGTTTCCAAGGCGGCGGTTCGGTGGGGTTCGCTCAATTCAAAATAATCAGCAATCTCCTCGACAACTTGCTGGCCGGCCCCGAATTCCTTCACGGCACCTCCGTGTTTTAGAAGTGTGCGAAGAAGGGCGTGTCGAACTTGAGTCCGAGTTGGCATCGCCAACTGGTCGAGCATTCGCTTTTCGTAGCTAGTGTCAGCCATCTTCAGCGCTGAGAATTTCTAGTCGATGATCTTGGATGAAGGCGTTGCCCGACAAAAGTTACGCAGACACTCCGTCCTTTGTGACAAAAACCAATCCACGTACGGGTCCGGCTTGATCTCGCCATAAGTTGGCGCGCAGCCGAATTTCGCATTTCGTTTCCGCCATGTTCCTTATTCTATGCGGTGAACTTCGAAACGCGAGCGTCGATGTTTAATCAAACATGTCGATCCTGCAGTCCCGAGAGACCGCAAGCGCTCCCAAGACAATCCTGTTTGCAAAGCGGACGGAACGGTTACGTTCGGCTTTTCATGTTCACCAAGAAATACATTAAACACGGGCATCTTCTGATTCGGCATTCGGAGAAGCTGGTCCGCTACCGCCGGGACGTTTTGAGCGAGAGCGCGATCGGGGACTTCAAGTTGCAGGTCGAGGCGTTGCGCCAGAGTTTGAAGAACCGGGACGAAACCAAGGCGAAGGAAGAATCCGACCGCCTCCACGATCTCTACACCCAATATCTTCCGGCGCCGAAGGACGCGGCCTGGCGGGAGAACGTGGAAGTGATCCTCGTCGCTGTCGTCGTCGCGGTCGCTGTCCGTTCCTATTTTCTCCAGCCGTTCAAAATCCCAACCGGCTCCATGCAGCCGACGCTGAACGGCATCATCGGGCACCGCGCCTTCGTGGCCCGGGAAGAAGACATCCCGGCCGACCAGAAGCCGGGCTACGAGAAGCATGCGGACGGCTGGTACTGGAAGAGCTATCCCGCGGACGGCTCCAGGCCGAACATTCTGCGGCAGGCCGCGGAATTTTTCGTGCTCGGCCGCAATTACATCAATGTTGTATCCGCGCAGGACGACGTGATCGAACAGATCATCCCGAGGAAGATCGGTTTTTCGTTCTGGCGTTGGAGTTTCCACATCCCGTTCTTTGCTTTCTCTGACATCGTTTGCCAAAAGCAGCGCTTCAATTTCGTTTACGCGTCGCCCGACACATTGCGCCAGGATTTCAAAGTGTTACCCGGCGGGCATTACAATAAAGGAGACGTGATCGCGCGCGGCGGCGTCGATACCGGCGACCAGGTTTTCGTGGACAAGTTCACTTACAATTTCATTAGCCCGCACCGCGGCGATGTCTTCGTTTTTCGCACCGACGACATCCCGGCGATCCCGGGCGATCCCGAGACGGGCGAACACTCTTTTTACATCAAGCGTTTGGCCGGCGTGCCGGGCGACAGCTTGCGCATCGATCCGCCCCTTCTTTATGCGAACGGGAAAGTCGCCGAAGGTTTTGGTTTCGCGCGGGTGATGGCGGCCAAGCTGCCGTATCGCGGTTATGCGCCGGGTCATGCTTACCTGGCCGATCCGGCAAAGCCTTACACGGTGCCGGCCCACAGTTACTTCGCGATGGGCGACAACAGCTACAATAGCTTCGACAGCCGCTACTGGGGCCCGGTCCCGGAGCCGAACCTGGTCGGGCGCGGCCTCTTTGTTTACTGGCCGTTCACCTGGCACTGGGGATTGATTCGTTAGGCGACGCCGATGCTTTCGAGCATTCCGCGCATCTATCCGCTGCTCGGACTTTGCACCGGATATCTCGTCGTCCTTTTCTTTAACCCGATCCGATTGGCCCTGCGCGACGGCTTGCGCTGCATTCTGCGCTTTAAACGCATCTGGCTGACCTTCGTCCTGCTCGGCTTCGGTTACTCAGTCTTCGATTTCGCCACCTCGGCCTCCCTGCATGGACCGGTCGAGCTGGATTTCAGCCAGATTACGGCGCCGGGCAGTTGGGAATGGCCGGGTTTTTTCGATATCTGGAGCGCAGTGCCGTTGCGCATGCTCGAAGGCGTCGCCGGAATTTTCGATAACGCGACGACGACCTATCCGCTCTCGGTCCTGGCCGCGGTGTTGCTGCTGATAAACTGGCGGGGCTTGCATGGCGCCTTGGTGCGCGCGTTGGCAAAGCGATACCGCGCGTGGGGCTACCTGATTTATCTCGTGGTGCTCATCAGCGCGTTGGCGACGCTGTGTAAACCGATTATTTTTTGGAAGCTCAGCACCTGGATGTCCGGCCCTGGCGCCGCTTCATGGTTGAAACGGTCCGCCATCGTGATTCCGACCGCGGAAATTTTCGAATATTTCTTCGGCGTTTACATCCAGGTCTATCTGATCGCGGTGTGTCTGGCCTGGATCAAAGGGCTGAGTTTCAGCGAGGGCGAGTTGTTTCGGTTCGCGATGCGCCGGTTCAGCTACGTTCTGGAATGGGCGGGCATCGTCGCTATCGTGAGCACGCTGATTATCCGGGCGCCGTTGCTCGCGGGATTTTTCGGGGAAGCGCCCAATGTTTTCGATTACGCCCGCTTCATCATGAGCGGGTTCATTATTATTTTCGGTTCCGTCCAGGTGTCGCTGGTACTGCATAACGAGAAGTTGCGGGCCGCGCTCCAGGCCCATAAGGAATTCGTTCGCACGAACCTGTTTCGGTTCGGCTGGTTTCTTCTTATCGCCGCGCTCCATTATTTCTTTCTCATCACCTGCGACGCCATCGTGCTGGGCGCCGTGGCCGATCGGCCGGTGGGCGTGATAGCGTGGAGAATTATTTATGTGGGCGCGCGGGGACTGATCACGGGCTGGCTCCTGGCTTCGTGGGTCTGTCTCTTCCGCCAATGCGAAACGCGGCGCGCGAACCAGGAAAGGTGGATCCAATCCGAGATCCAGTATTAACCGCCCGACCGTGAACGCAGCCAAGATCACACGCGACAGCAAGTCGAACCTGGCGCTCGCCTTCGTCGCGCTCGGGCGCGAACGCCGCAACGACATCACGATCTTCTACGCCTTTTGCCGTGTCATCGACGATATCGCCGATTCCGCGGAAACCTCTGCCGAAGAAAAAGCGAGCGCGTTAAAGGCGTGGAGGAAATGGATTCGCGAAAGCACGCCGGACGAGCCGGCTCTCGCCGGCGATGTCCGCGGTCTGTACGCGAAGTATGCGATCGCGCCCGCGATGCTCGACGAGATCATCGATGGTGTGGAAATGGATTTGGGGAGCGTTCGATACGAGACGTTCGAAGAGCTGCGACTCTACTGTTATCGAGTGGCGAGCGCCGTCGGGCTCGTGAGCATCGAGATTTTCGGCTTCCGCAACGCCGGCTGCCGCGATTATGCGATCCAACTGGGGTTAGCGTTGCAGATGACAAATATCATCCGCGACGTCGGCAAAGATCTGGGCAATGAACGAATCTATCTGCCGCGGGAAGATCTCGCACGCTTCGGTTATTCCGAGGCTGATCTCCGCGCGCGCCGGCATAACGACGCGTTCGTTCGGCTGATGCAATTCGAAGCTTCACGCGCCGAGGATTTTTTTTTCCGCGCCGCGGCCGTGCTGCCGCGAGAAGACCGGCGCTCGATGGTCGCCGCGGAAATCATGGCTTCCGTCTATCACGCCTTGCTGCGGCGCATGAAGAGGGATCGTTTTCGCGTCTTCGATAAAGAATACAGGCTCAGCAAGATCGAAAAAAGCGGCCGGATCGCGGGGCAACTTTTGCGACTTTGCTTGAATGCGCGGCGCTGAGTCTCCGTCAGAATTCTTCTCGAACACTTTTTCTCGGACCATCATGAAGAAGCATCTCTTACTCATCATTTCGATCGCGCTCTTTGTCGCGTTTGCCTTCACGTCATGTGAAACCGCGACCGGCCAGGGCGCGGGTTGGGGTGCCGCCACCGGCGCCGTTCTCGGCGCTGTGGCTACAGGCAATGCCCGCGGCGCCGCCGTCGGCGCTTTGATCGGCGCGAACACGGGCGCAATTATCGGCGCCTCAATCGATGAAGCGCACGCGCTGCGGTACGGTCCGCCTCCGCGCGATGGTTTTCCTTATGCGAGCCCGACTGACCAGCCCGGCTTTTACGTGAGCCCGTATCCGCCGCACCAGATCTACAATTTGCGCCACGTCCCGCACGGCGGCCTCGTCGACGACGCGGTCGGCGGCGGCTATTTTCGAAAACCGTAGCGCGGTAGGGCGGGACGCTGTCGAGCCACCGAGGGTTTGGCGTGTTTCTCCGGGTCGGCTCGGCCGCGTCTCGCCCTACCTTTTCCGCAGCGCATCGACGATCGCCTGCGCTTCGTCGGTCATCTTCAGCAGCTCCGGCCAGGAGCGGTGGTAGTTTTCGCCGGGTAATTTCCGCGTCGCGTCGAACCCCATGTGCGACCCGATGTTTTGCGAGGTCGGCGCGTGATCGAGCGAATCGCTCGGGTTGCGGATGATGGTGCTGTCGCGTTCCGGATCGGTGTTCGCGCAGAGACGAAAGAGCACTTCGCTCGTGTTATGCACGTCGCAATCCTCGTCCACGACCACGATGTATTTGCTGAACATCATCTGGCCCATCCCCCACAGACCGTGCATGACCTTGAAGGCTTGATACGGATATTGTTTCCGGATGCTGACGAAGACCAGATTGTGAAAGACGCCCTCGGGCGGCAGCGTCATGTCCACCAGTTCCGGGAAATTCATTTTGAAAACGGGGAGGAAAATCCGGACCGTCGCGTCGCCCATGTAGAAATCTTCCATCGGCGGAATGCCGACGATAGTTGTCGGATAAATCGCGTCGCGGCGGTGGGTGATCGCGGCGAGATGGAATACCGGGTAATCCTCGACCGCGGTATAGAATCCGGTGTGATCGCCGAACGGTCCTTCCGGCCGCATCTCACCCGGTTGGACATATCCTTCGAGGACGAAATCAACGTCGCCCGGCACTTCGAGATCGATCGTCTTGCACGGCACCAGCTCGACTGATTTTTTGCGGATGAATCCCGCGAAAAGAATTTCGTCGAGTCCATCCGGCAACGGCGCCGTGGCCGCGAAGGTGTAAGCCGGATCGCCGCCGAGACAGATCGCCACCGGCATCCGCTCGCCGCGTTCGTAATAACGCTTCCCGTGCCGCGCCCCGACCTTGTGCACCTGCCAATGCATTCCAGTCGTTAGGCCATCGTAAACCTGCATCCGGTACATGCCCACATTGCGCGCCCCCGTTTCCGGGTCGCGCGTATGCACATTCGGCAGCGTCACGAAGCGCCCCCCGTCCTTCGGCCAGCATTTCAGGATCGGCAGGTCGGAAAGGGAGGTTTGAGGTTTGAGGTTTGAGGTTTGATTTGGGTCGAACGTATGGACGACTTCCTGGCATGCTCCCTCCTTCGCGTGTTTCGGACGGGCGTGGAGCAAATTGAGTCCTTGTTTGAGGAGGCTCCAGCCTTCCCGCAGATCGGTCGGCGGTTTTGCCTTGAGGATCAGCTGAATTTCCTGCGCGAGATCTTCAACGCTGTTTAGCTTAAGCGCTATCGCCATCCGCCTGCGCGATCCCATCGTATTGATCGCCACCGGAAACTGTGATGGTTTGCCGTCCACCGTCGGTTTCTCGAAGAGCAACGCTTTCCCGCCCTCCGGCGATTTCATCTCGCGGTTCGCCCATTCGCTGATGACCAGGTCCGTCTCGACCGGGACGGTGATCCGCGTCAGCTCGCCCGCCTGATCGAGCGCCTCGACGAATTGCCGGAATGAGCCGTAAGCCATCGCGTCAAGATGGCGTTTCCCCAGCGGAACAACAAGCCCGACCGCAGCTGCGTTTAGTAGCGCGGCTGAGTCAGGACCTGGATCGAAATGACGCGGCCGTTCGAGAACGTCACCGTCTTCGATGGATAAGCGACTCGCGGCGGAATGTAGGAATAATAGAACGGATCGTAGAACGGGTCGCCGATGATCGCGAACCGGTGCGGGCCGTGATGATGAAAGATCACCCGGCCGCCGAAATAGCCGCCGTAACCGAACGGTCCGTACGGATAAGGATAGGGCGCATTCGCATACGTGTATTCGTTGTAGATCCAGGTCTCGACCGGACGCCCGCGCGCGACGCCGGTGGCTTTCTGGTCCGGCGCGCCCCAGGCGAGCCAAACCGCGTTCTGCGACATGCCTTCGCGAATCTTGCCCGCTTGGACCAAGGCCTGGTCGCTCGGCGAGAGCGTTTGGAAAATCTCAGGATGATCGGAAATGCGGGTCTCAGTCGTGGAACAACTCGTGAGGACGATGGCGCTGGCGGCAAGGACCAGAGTCAGCGCCCATGGGAAAATTTGACGCTTCATGTTTAAAATCATACGACGCTCCTTTCGTGAGTCAATCGGTCCATCTTGATTCAACCCGGCCGCGACGGTAACGTTGCGCGTTCATGGAAGATCGATACGGCCATCGCATTTCGTATTTGCGCGTCTCGATCACGGACCGCTGCAACGAGCGCTGCACTTACTGCATGCCGCGAGAGTTGCAGGAATGGCTCGCCCGCGAAGACGTGCTCAGCTACGAGGAAACGCTGCGCCTGATCCGGATCGCGGCGGGAATGGGCGTGTCGAAAGTGCGGATCACCGGTGGAGAGCCGCTGACGCGCCGCGATGTGCTCGGGTTTTTCCAGCAGTTGCCGGCGATCCCCGGCATCAACGACATCGGTATCTCGACGAATGGGTCATTGCTGTCTCGCTGTAGCCGTCGCCCTGTGGGCGACGTGGGAGCGGCGTTGCAGGATCTCTCTCACGCTTCGCACAGCGAAGCGGCTACAGAAGAGAAAACGATGGCGCGGGCGTTGCGCGAGGCAGGCGTAAATTCGGTCAACATTTCGCTCGATACGCTGGACCGCGAAGCTTATGCGGCAACGACCGGCCGCGATTTTCTGCCTCAGGTTCTTGAAGGAATCGACGCCGCCATCGCCGCGAAGTTCCCGCTCATCAAACTGAATTGCGTCCTGATGCGCGGTCGCAATGAGGACCAGTTAATCCCGCTCGCGGAATTCGCCGCCGCGCGCAACCTCATCCTCCGCTTCATCGAGTTGATGCCCGTGAGCCACAGCGACGTTCTCGATGAGAGCAATTTTTTGCCGATCGCCGAAGCGCGCCGAAATCTCGAAAGCCATTTCGGTCCGCTCATTCCCGAGCCGGGGTTCCGGACCAACGGGCCGTCGACCTACTACAAAGTCGCCGGGCGGGAGCAGCGCCTCGGTTTTATCGGCGCGATGACGAACCTGCATTTCTGCGAGAGCTGCAACAAACTCCGCCTCACCTGCGATGGAAAACTGCGGCCCTGCCTCGGCAGTTATCTCGAGTTCGACATCATGAAAGTAATGCGCGCCGGCGCGACCGACGCGGAGCTGAGGCGCTTCTTCCTCGACGTCGTCGAACGGAAACCCGAACAGCACGATTTCCGCGAAAACTATCAACCCGGCCGAATGATGGTAGCGATCGGCGGGTGAAACATCTCACCCACATCGCCGCCGATGGCCGCGCGCAGATGGTCGACGTCTCGGCCAAGCCGTTGAGCGCCCGGACCGCGGTCGCGAAAGGACGAATCACACTGGCGAAAGAAACGGTCGCATTGGTCCGCAAAAACGAGATCGCCAAAGGCGACGTCATCGCGACCGCGCGGATCGCTGGGATCCAGGCGGCGAAACGAACCGCGCACATGATTCCGCTCTGTCACACCATTCCGCTCAGCGAAGTGAAGATCGACATCGAGTTGTCCGCCGCCGCCGCCGAAGTCACCTGCTCCGCGCGAACCGTTGCCCAAACCGGCGTGGAAATGGAAGCGCTGACTGGCGTCACGGTCGCGCTGCTCACGATCTACGACATGTGCAAGGCCGTGGATAAACAGATGGTGATTCGCGACGTGCGGTTGGTCGAAAAAACAAAGCGCGCCGTGAGTCGTCGCGAATGACGAAGCTCGAATGAGGAATGACGAAGAAATGACGAAAGCCGAAGTCCGAAACCGGAGCGGCACAATTTCTTCGTCATTCGTGCTTCGCCATTGTTTCGTCATTCGTCATTCGTCATTCGTCATTTCGCTCTCCTGACGCCATGCAGATCCCCGTTGGTATCATCACCGTTTCCGATCGCGCGACGACCGGTGAATACGATGATCTCGGCGGACCGGCGCTGAAAGAGGCGGCGCAGAAATATGGCTGGCAAGTCCTGAGCGAGGCGATCGTGCCGGATGAGACGGCGCGGATCCAGGAAACGATCCGCGCATTTTCCGACCAGGGATGTGCCTTGATCCTGGCGACCGGCGGAACGGGCGTCGCGGTCCGCGATGTAACGCCGGAAGCGATTCGCGCGATCATGCGCGTGGAAATTCCCGGGTTCGGCGAGGCGATGCGGCGCGAATCGATGAAGATCACGCCGAACGCGATCTTGTCGCGCAGCCTGGGCGCGATCGTCGAGCGCTCCCTTGTGATTGCGCTTCCCGGCAAACCATCAGGCGCGGTCGAGTGTCTCAGCTTTGTCGTGGGCGCGATTCCGCATGCGGTGGCGCTCGCCCAACGCGTCCCGACTTCGTGCTAAGTTCGCTGCGCTTTCTTCTGTAGCCGCTTCGCTGTGTGAAGCGTCGGAAGGCGCCGACGATTGTCCTCGCGCCGCCCACAGGGCGGCGGCTACAGAAGAAAATCAGATCGTGACCAGCGTCAGCTCGGGGCGGCAATTCCAGCGGAACGGAATTCGATACGTGCCGATGCCCGCATTGACATAGAGGGGCCCGCCGGGCGTTTCGTAAAAACCGTGTTCGTAAGGGCGGACACCTTTGGGCAAAATGATTGCGCCCACCAGCGGCAATCGGATTTGCCCGCCGTGAGAATGGCCGGCGAGAATGAGATCGAATCGGCGTCCCAGACCATTTGCCATTTGCGGATAATGCATCAGCAGAACCTGGCGCGCGGCCTGTGGCGCACTGAAAGCGTGCACGCTGCGAGGACCGAAACCGACCAGCTCCAGATCGTGTTCCGGCAAAATCGCACTACGGTCTGGGAGCCAGGCGCCGCCCGTCGCGGCGAAGGCCACGGCAAAATCCGAAAACAGAACGCCACTTTGGAAATCGTGGTTACCGGGAATGCCGTAGACCGGAACATTGATCTGGCGAATGAACTCGAATGCCGCCGGAGCGAACCGCGCCTCTTCGACCAGGTCGCCGGTGAAACAAACGAGGTTCGGCGCCAGCTCGTTGATCGTGCGGACCACTTCGGCTGCGTAATCGGGGTCGCCTCGATAATGGAAATCGCTGAAGTGAACGAGGCGACATGGACCTGGGCCGTGATTGAGTTTGGTGACGCGTAATGTGTTCGTTTCGAAAGCAGAGGAATCCGCGCCCAAGGCCGCCGGCAACGCCAGCGCACTGAGTCCCAGAAATTTTCGACGGGTGATCCTGCTCATGCTGTGCTCCTGGAGAGCATAGGACATTCTAGTTCCGCTGGGAAGCGGCCCCACCGCCAATTAAGAAAACGCTGAACGCCCAACGCTGAACGCCCAATGTCGAATTCAGAGCCTCTGCATTTCTGCCGATTCGGCGTTGGACGTTGGGCGTTCGGCGTTTTCTTCCTCTGTTAGTCTGGAAACACCAGCAGCCGCATGAACTGCTTCCCTTTTTCCGTGAGCCGGGCGTTCGCGCCGTGCCCGGAAATTCGGTCGCTGGTGAGAACACCGGCATTCACCCCGCTCGGTTTCATATAAGACAACTCCGGCTGCGACACCGGCTTCGCGTTCGGCTGGATCTTCAGCGGCACGCCCGCGCGATTGAACGACACTTCCCAGCTCGCCGGTTCGCCCGCCGCTTTTTCCCTGACCATCCAGGGATAAAACTTCGCGAGGTCAAAATTTTTCGAGGCCGGTACCAATACGCGATAAAGCGTTTCCTCCTCGGCCAGAAATTCCGGGATCGTCAGCGTCGGCCGTTTCTGGAGCGCGAGATACAATCGCGCGATGTCGATCCCCACCAAATTCAGTCCGTTGTAGAGCCCGTGGTGGTTCGGTTCGTTCGGGAAAAATGTGGCATGCCACGATTCGAACTGACGGCTCAACATCAGGTTCAACTCCAAGTGCACATGGGCCCGCGCCTGGTTTAAGCCTTCGCCGGTGTGCCCCATCACACCGAGCTGGTCGCGTTGCTGCACCCGCTGCCCGCTGCGAACCGCGATCGAGTTGAGATGGCCGTAGAGGCTGTAGTATTTGCACCCATCGAAGCGATGCTCGACGACAACGTAGCGGCCGTAGTTCGAGTATCCCGCCATCTGGCTCGCGTGCACGACCACGCCGGGAGCAATCGCGCGCACGGCATCGAGCGGCTCGCCGTTCGCGTCGCGCTGAAGCGGACGGATATCGATCCCCTCATGCAAACGCGTGTAGATGATTCCCGCCGAGGTCTCGACCGGATTGCGCACAAAGCCATACCGGCCGCCTTCCCATGGCGTTGATTTTTCCCCGTGATAATCGCGCTCGATGTATTGGTAGAACTCTTCGCCGGCGCCGCGAAACAGCGCGTCGTTATCCGTCGGCAAGACGAGATTCAACGGCTCGGCGGCGCGGGTGGCGGCGATCGCCATCAGGCCGCCCAGAAAAACGAGTGCACGCGGTCGCATCCTATTTCCGCGTTGGCCAATCCTTCTTCAGCAGGTCGAGGTCGTTCGCGGTCAGACCCGAAGCGATGTAGATCTTGCCGTCGGAAACGCGTCGATCGATCTGGAGTTCCGTGATCGGCCGGCCATTGATGAAAACGAAAAGCGAACCGCCGCGCCGGTCGACGCTCAGCGAATCGAGCGCCAGGCGCCCGTGCTCGTTCAACTGGAAGAGCGCGCCATGAGTTCCATCCGCGGCGCGATAAGTTTGGAGTCCGGTTACGTCGTTCTCCGAAAGCGTCGGCACTTTTTCGATCGTCACGATCCGGCCGAACAACTGAAGTTGCGTGCTGAAGGCGGGACCGTTCTTCGGATTCGCTTCCGCGTGGATGCGAAACGTGGAATGTTGTTTCGCTTCGCCCAGCGACGCGACGGCGAGACCGACAAAAACGGCGAGCGCGGCGCGACGCATGGCGGACTGATAAAGGGTTTGACAATTTCCGCAACCCCGAAAGCTTTCGGGGCTGATTAGCCGCTCATGAGCCGTTCGCTTGCATTTGCTCTCGTCACTTTGGCGTTGGCGGCTCGTTTGTCCGCGGAGGAACCGACGCCTACGCCGGAAAAGCGCGGCTGGTTTAGTCGGTTGCTTCATCCGTTCGGGTCTTCGAACCCGGCGCCGAATTACAAGGACGCCCGGCTCCGCGGTCTCGTCCTGGAGCTGTCGCTTTCGCCCGAGCCGGTGAAACTCTCGGAGGTCCGGCAATTGCAGGTGAACCTGACGCTGAAAAATGTCTCCAAGCGCGCCGTTGTCCTCGATTTTCCGAGCGAGCAACGGTTCGAGATTTACCTCCGCAATTCGACCGAAGCGATCCTCACGATCTGGTCCGACAATCACGCCTTTGAAGACAAGCCCGCGACGGTGCTGATCAATCCACAGGAGCACATTGATTATCCCGCCACCATCGCGACCCGCGATCTCTCCCCGAACAAAGTCTTCATCGCCGAAGTTTTTTTCCCGCAATATCCCGAGCTGCGCATCCGGCAGAAGTTTTTGACCGCGCCATAGCTGTAGCCGGGATCCGATGATCCCGGCCGCTCAAATGCCATGACCGGGATCACCGATCCCGGCTACAACTTTGAACTTGTTCTCCGACTATCACACCCACCCACAGGGACATCGCGTCCAGCCTTATTGTCAGACGCTGCTCCAGCCGTGGATCGATAGCGCCCGCGCCCGCGGGCTGACCGACATCGCGTTCACCGATCACGATCGTTACCACGCCGGAATTGATTTCGATGAGATCGATAAACTGCGCGCGGCGAATCCCGACATCAAAATTCGCGCCGGGCTCGAGCTGGATAACGATCCGGAAACATCCGCCGTCGGTCGCGAGTGGGTGGAGAAAAACTGGGCCCGGCTCGATTTCGTCCTCGGTTCCGTCCACTACCTCGATCGAGCCGATCAAATGTTCGACAGCGTTCCAGCCGGCGCCGAACAATTCGCCGACCGCAAGATCGACGAGATTTATGCCGATTATTTTCGCCGCGTCCGCGAGGTCGCAGCGACGGGCCTGGTCGATTGCCTGTCGCATCTCGACCTGATCAAGATCCATGGCCATCGCCCGAAAGCGCCGATCGTCTATCTTGTGTCCGAGACGCTCGACTTCATCTCCACTCGCGGACTCGCCATCGAACTTTCCACCGCGGGCTGGCGTAAGCCGGTGAACGAACTTTATCCGTCTGACGAAATCATCCGGCTCGCGGTCGAAAAAAGAATTCCATTCACGACGGCGTCCGATGCCCATTCACACGCGCAACTCGGCGAGAACTATTCGCGGCTTGCGGAGAAAATGCAGCAGCTCGGGATCTCCGAAGTTTGTGTGTTCGAGCGACACAAACATCGCGTGCGTGCGCTCAGTGATTTGTAGGGCAGGCGCTCCGCCTGCCAATGTTCCAACGGCAAGCGATGCGCTTGCCCTACAATTTTACAAACCGAGTCCTCCGATACCCAGCCCGCCGGTGATCTTCGTCATCTCGGATTGGGCGACTTCCTTGCCCTGAGCGATCGCCTGCTTCACGCCGCTCAGCACGGCTTCCTCGAGAAATTCGACATCCTCGGGATCAACAATCTCTTTCGCGATCTTGATCGACATCACGTCGCCCGAACCGTTCGCGACCACCGTCACTTTTCCGCCCGCCGCCTGGACCTCGACGGTTTTGTCTTCGAGCTCGGCCTGGGTCTTCGCCATTTGCTCCTGCATCTTCTGGGCCTGCTTCATCAACTTGTTGAGATTCATAATCGGTCAGTCGCTCAGGTTGTTATTTCGCCCTTAAAAATTTCCAGCGCTTCGCGGATCAGCGGGTCATCCTTGAACGTCGCCTGCGTCTCGGGCTTTTTCGGAGCCGCGGTTTCGACTGGGGTCGCAACGGGCAGCCCTTCCTTCACCACGAACTTAATTTTCCAATCCTGGCCGCTGATTTCCTTCAACACCGCATCGAGATAGTCGCGCGTCTTTGGAATGGAAAGGGATTCCATCGCCGTCTTCTGCTCCGGCGGAAAACCGACCGTCAGAAAACGGCCCTCGATCCCCAACGCCGTTCCGGCTTCGACCCAGCCCGCGATCAACTTTCGCGTCGCACGGACTTTTTCGACTGTCTTTTGCCAGACTTCTTTGTAATCGACAGGCGGTGGTGCTGTTTTGGGTTCCGCCGTCGAAGTTTTTTCTGCGACGCGCGCTGTTTCTGGCTTCGTGGAGGGTGTGGGACGCGCGGAAGCGCGTCCCTCCGAGGAGGATGACGACGGCGCTTTCCCGTCGCGCAAGGCGGCGAGGTTCTCGATCACTTCATTCAGCGTCACCTGGTTCAAAGTCTGGATCGCCTTGATTACGGCGACCTCGAAATGGAGGCGCTTGTTCGGCGCCCATTTCATTCGGCCCTCGGCGGCGGCGAATTGATCGATCAATTCGAGAAGCCGGTCGGTCTCGATCAGCGCGGCCTGGCTTTCGAGCGACTTCTGCAGGTCGGGATTCAAATCGTCGGCCAGCGCTTCTGGTTTGACTTTGCCGACGAGTAAATCGCGCAGATACGAAATCAGGTCGGACATCAACTTCATCATGTCCTTGCCGCTGTCGGCTTCGGCATGGAGCAGCTCGAGCGCTTCCGGGGTTTCGCCGCGCAAAATTTTTTCGGTAAACTGGGCGACCGTTTGCTCACTCGTGAAACCGAAGACACTCAGCACATCCGGCTCGGCGATCTTGTCGCCGCAAAACGCCACCAGCTGATCGAGCATCGATTCCGCATCGCGCAATCCACCGTCCGCGCCTTTCGCGATCGCATGCGCGGCCGCGGGATCGAGCGCGATCTTTTCCTTTCCAGAGATGAACTGGAGATGTTGCGCGATCAGGTTCGCCGGGATCCGATGAAGATCGAACCGCTGGCAGCGGCTCAGGATCGTGGGCAAAACTTTTTGCGGCTCGGTCGTGGCGAAGATGAACTTCACGTGCGGCGGCGGTTCCTCGAGCGTCTTGAGGAGCGCGTTGAACGCCGCCGAGGTGAGCATGTGCACTTCATCGATGATGTAGATTTTGAAGTGCCCTTTGCTCGGCGCGTAACGAACGTTGTCGCGCAGCTCGCGTACCTGCTCCACGCCGTTGTTGCTCGCCCCGTCGATCTCGAGCACATCGAGGCTATTGCCGCCGGTGATTTCCTTGCAGCTGTCGCAAACCCCGCACGGCGTCACCGTCGGTCCGTTCACGCAATTGAGCGCTTTCGCCAGGATCCGGGCCGTCGACGTTTTCCCGATCCCCCGCGGCCCCACGAAAAGATAAGCGTGGGCCAGCCGGTTCTGCTCGACCGCGTTCTTAAGCGTCCGCGTCACATGCGCCTGCCCGACGAGATCGTCGAACGTCTGCGGCCGATATTTGCGCGCGAATACCTGATAGCTCACTCGCTGAATCTAATCCGCTTCAATCCCGCGCGAAAACAGAAAACGGAAAATCGAGACAGGATTAACAGGATTTATTGGATTGGGAGAGGCATTCGAGGTTTGTTGCCTGATATGAATGCGACCTCGCGACTCGTTGCCGTGGCTTTTCTTGCCTGTAGCGCGCTAACACAAGGGCGCGAACCGCAAACCTCGCCACCGCCCACGCAACATCCCCGCGCGCGAGACCTTGGCATTCCCTTCGACGGCACGCCCGGAACGCTGAACGCCATCACTGATGTTCCCGGCGTAGAAGTCGGATACACCACGCTGGTCAGCGGCGACGGAAAACTCGAAGTCGGCAAAGGGCCCATCCGCACTGGGGTAACGGCGATTCTGCCGCGCGGGAAAACCGACGATCCGGTTTACGCCGGTGTTTTCAGTCTCAATGGCAATGGCGAGATGACCGGCACGGCATGGCTGGAAGAAGGCGGATTCCTCGAGGGCCCGATCGCCATCACGAACACGCACAGTGTCGGCGTGGTGCGCGACGCGATCATTGACTGGCGCGTGAAAAAGGGCGGCGCTGATCCGGGCGGTTTTTACTGGAGCTTGCCCGTAGTGGCCGAGACCTGGGACGGCTGGCTCAACGACGTGAACGGCTTCCATGTTAAGCCCGAACATGTCTTCAACGCGCTCAACACCGCGCACGGCGGCGCGATCGACGAGGGGAGTGTGGGCGGAGGAACGGGAATGGTTTGTTACGAATTCAAAGGGGGGACCGGAACTTCTTCCCGCCGGATCGAGATGAAGGAAAAGAAAGACGCCGCGCCGCGCACGTTCACCGTCGGAGTTCTGGTCCAGGCGAACTTCGGCCGGCGGCCGCAGTTCACGATCGCGGGAATGCCGGTGGGAAAAGAAATTCCTGGCCAGGTTTATCCGAAGGAAAACGGTTCGTGCATCGCAGTCGTAGCGACGGATGCGCCGCTCTTGCCTCATCAGCTTAAGCGACTCGCCCGCCGCGTTTCCCTCGGGCTCGCCCGGACTGGCACCGTTTCCGGGAATGGTTCCGGCGATTTGTTCCTCGCCTTTTCAACTGCAAATCCCGAGGCGTCGAACGCGGACAAGCTCACCCGATCTGTGGAAACCATCCCGAACGATCTGCTCGATCCTGTTTTCGACGCGGTAGTTCAGGCGACCGAAGAAGCGGTCGTGAACGCGCTGATCGACAATCAAAGCATGATCGGCCGCGACGATCACAAAGTCGAAGCGCTCTCGCACGACCGGGTGCGCGAGCTGTTGAAGAAGTACAACCGCGCGCGTTAAGCGAGCAGATGGCGTCCAGCGCCGTGGAGCAGCGATCCGGACGATTTCTTAAGAATGCCGGCGAGCGGTTTGCCGGAGCTGATTCTTACGCTCACGCACGAGTCGCTCGGATCGTTGCCGGCGAAATGGGCCTCCCATCGAGTCCGGGCCGATGCCAGAACCCGTGCGTAGTTCATATCGAGGGCATGCCTCAATCCGGTAACAAGCCGGCGGCTATCAATGATACTGTCATGGAGGGCATGGGTCTGAGAGCTATTCATGGCGGACCCTGAAAAAGCAGGATTTGCGCCTCAGTTTTTTAAACTCGAAATCCGAAGCTCGAAATGCGAAACAAATTCGAATGCCCCAGGACGAAAATCCGAAACGGTTTGATCTCGAGGACCGTACCTACGCATTTGCGAAGCGCGCGCGGGCCTTCGTCAAAACACTACCAAAAACTATTGGCAACATCGAAGATGCGCGACAACTCATTCGCTCTTCGGGATCCGTCGGCGCTAATTATATCGAAGCGAACGAAGCGTTGAGTAAAAAGGATTTCGTTTGTCGCATTAAGATCTGCCGCAAAGAGTCAAAGGAAACTCGCTATTGGCTACGATTGGTAGAAGCCGACGAGAGAGCGGAAAAAGAGCGCGATGAACTGATCCAGGAGGCGCAAGAACTAATGAACATTTTCGGGGCGATTGTTCGGAAGAGCGAGTGATCGGTGTTTTGATCATTCCTTTTCCGGACTTGGTAATTGTTTCGGATTTCGGATTTCGAGTTTCGAAATTTCCTCTTCGAGCTCCTTCTTCAAATGCCGGCGCGCGGATTTCTTGATGGCGCGGCGTGCGGTCGCCACAGCTTGTTTTTCGGCCTGCCGTTCCTTGCGTGTCCGTGTTTCCACAGCGCTCGGCAAATGGAAAATCTTCGGGCGATTCGCGCCGACCTTCTTTTCGCTGGGTTTGGCGTAGGGATCCATGTCGGCAAGGAACGATTCTGGCGATTCGGCAATTTAGCGAGTGGAAATCAGCCATCACTTCTTTAGGATTGCGGCCGGAATGAATTGGGAAGCAATTAGCGCGGTCTCGCAGCTGATCGGCTCGGTCGCCGTGGTGGTCTCGGTGTTGTACCTGGCAGTGCAATTGCGCGGGAGCACGCGCGTGGCCAAGGTCGCTGCGCAAGATGCTGCCGCGACCGCCTTGCGCGATGTGACGAAACCGTTCATGGAAAACGCCGAGCTCGCCCGCATCTGGCGCACGGGGCTGGAAAATCTCAAGGCCTTGTCCGCGGAAGATCAGGCGCGGTTCTTTCACGCGGCTTACCAATTCATGAAGGCGCTCGAGACGATCCATTACCATTACGTTTACGGATTGCTCGATGCCCAGCTCTGGGAAGGTTGGAGTGAACTTTTGCAGCACTATGTCGCCACGCCGGGCATCCATTATTATTTGACCGAGCGAGGGCCGGTTTTCTCCCGACGGTTTCGCGAATTCATCGCGACGCTGGAGCCGGTCTCGCAGCGCATGACGGTCGGCAATCTTTTTGGAAAGGAAACGCGTCCCGACGTTTGACCATGTCCCTCGATCTGGCCGCCATCCGCATCGCGCACGATCGCATCCGTCCGCACATCCATCGCACGCCGGTCCTGACGAGCGAGCGGCTCGATGCCGCGAGTGGCGCGTCGCTCTTTTTCAAGTGCGAGAACTTCCAGAAGGTCGGCGCGTTCAAGGCGCGTGGAGCGACGAACGCGGTGTTCGCGCTCGATGACGAAACCGCGCGGCGCGGGGTGGCGACCCATTCTTCCGGCAACCATGCGGCGGCTCTCTCCCGCGCGGCGAAGCTTCGAGGGATCGCGGCCCACATCGTGATGCCGTCGAACTCGCCGAAGGTGAAAGTGCGCGCCGTCGAGGGCTACGGCGGCCGGATCGTTTTCTGCGAGCCGAATCAGCGGGCGCGCGAAGAAGCTTGCGCGCGCGTCCTCGCGGAAACGAGCGCGACCCTGATTCACCCATTCGAAAACGAAGATGTCATGGCGGGGCAGGGGACGATCGCCGTCGAGTTGCTGGAGGACGTTCCCGATCTCGATCTTCTTCTCTGCCCGGTGGGCGGCGGTGGCGTTCTCTGCGGGACGGCGGTCGCCGCGAAAACATTGCGCCCCAGCATTAAAGTCATCGCGACCGAGCCCGCCGGGGCGGACGACGCCGCGCGATCGTTCCACGAGCACCGCCTCGTTTACCAGGAACAAAAAAACACGATCGCCGATGGTCTGCGGACGAATCTCGGGGCAGTTAACTTCGCGCTCATCCAGCGTTACGTCGATGACGTGATCACCGTAAGCGATGAAGCAATCATCGCAGCGATGCGCGCGCTCTGGGAGACGATGAAGACCATCGTCGAGCCGTCCGGAGCCGTTCCGTATGCTGCGATCCTCGAGGAGAAAGTGGACGTGTGCGGGAAGCGCGCCGGCATCATTCTCACCGGCGGCAACGTCGATCTCGACGCCCTGCCTTGGATGAAGTTTTGAGTCGCCGCGCTGATCGTCATCTCGTTATTCTGGCCAGATGCTAAAAAACATTGTCGCGATCATCGTCAGTTACATCGCCATGTTCGTTCTCTTAATGGCGATCTTCACCGGTCTTTACTTCGCCCTCGGCGTCGAGCGCGTATTTCAACCGGACAGTTACGAGGTCTCGATGCTGTGGATTATGCTCATGCTGGTAATCGCATTGCTCGGCACGATGTTCGCCGGCTATCTCTGCGCGGCCATCAGCAAGAGCTGGCGCACCTGCCAGGTCTTCGCGCTCATCGTTTTTCTCCTTGCCCTGTGGCATTGTTTTTCGGCGGTGCGGCGCGATTCCGAGGGACCGAACGTCCGCGCCGGCGACGTGACTTATCTCGAGGCGATGGGTCACGTGGTCACGCCGATGTGGCTACACTTCGCCAATCCCGTCATCGCCGGCGTCGGTGTTCTTCTCGGCGCACGAATGAAACGGCGCGGGCTAGTGAGTCCCGCGGTGTAATGATCGCGCTTTAGTCCATGGCAGCGTCCGCCGCGAACGATCAGGGTAAACTCGCTCACGTCGATGAATATCTTGCCGTCGGACAGGAGGGCGGCGCGTCGGATGTTCATCTTGGTGTAAACGCGCCGCCGATCTGGCGCCTCCACGGAATTCTCCAGCCGATCTGGCCCGACGCCGCGAAGCTGGTGAGCGATGAAACCGCCGCCCTCGCCGAAGGGTTCCTGACCGACGTGCAAAAAATCCAGCTCAACGAGCGCGGCGACGCGGACTTCGCCTATGCGAATGCGCTTGGCCGCTTCCGGGCCAGTGTCGTGCGGCAGCGGCTCGGGATCGATCTGGTGTTTCGCATCATCAACACAAAGGTGCGAACGATGGATGAGCTGGGCTTGCCGGAGAGCCTCAAATTGCTGACTCGCTACCAGAATGGGCTCATCCTGGTGACCGGCCCGGTCGGCAGCGGCAAATCGACGACGCTGGCCGCCCTCGTCGAGCAGGTAAATCTCGAGCGGCGCGAGCACATCATCACGCTCGAGGACCCGATCGAATACATTTTCGAGCCGAAAGGCTGCCACATCACTCAACGCGAAGTGCACACCCACACCCGCTCGTTCGGCGCGGCCTTGCGCGGCGCGCTCCGCGAAGATCCCGATGTCATTATGGTGGGCGAAATGCGCGACCTGGAAACGATCTCGCTTGCCATCACCGCGGCGGAAACGGGGCACCTGGTTCTCGGGACCCTTCACACGAGCAACGCCTCGCGCACGCTGGATCGCCTGCTCGATGTTTTCCCGGTCGATCAACAGGAACAAATCCGGATCATGGTGAGCGAATCGCTCCGCGGAATTATCAGCCAGCAACTGGTGCCGCGCGCCGACGGCAAAGGCCGCGTCCTGGCGCTGGAAACGCTGACCAATACGCCGGCTGTCGCGAACGTGATTCGCGAAGCGAAAACCTACATGCTCCCCGGCATTATCCAGACCGGCAAGAAACAGGGAATGCAGGCGATGGACGATGCGCTGGCGGCGCTGGCCGAGCGCGGACTTGTTGCCGCCGAAGAAGCCGACGCGCGGCTAAAAGGATGAAGGAGGAAGGATGAAGGATGAAAGATGAAAGAAGAGTGAAGGTTTCCCGGTTTCATCCTTCATCCCTCATCCTTCATCCTTTCTGACCATGCCCTACATCGACCAATTCCTTTCCGTCATCGTCGCGCAAAACGGCTCGGATCTGCACATCGGCGAAGGGCAGCCGCCGAAAATGAGGCGGCACGGTGACGTGAAACCGATCCGCGCCGAGCCGGTGACGCGCGATGAGGCCGTGGGAATGCTGAGCGAGATTTGCGGGGCGCAAAGCTGGGAGCTGTTCGAGGAACGGGGCGACCTGGATTTTGCCTACGAGATGGATGAGCGGTCGCGCTTTCGCTGCAATTTTCTCAAGCAGACCAACGGCTACGGTGCCGTTTTTCGTTTGATCCCGACGAAGATTGCGACCCTGGACCAACTGGGGATCCCGCCGGTAGTGAAACGCTTCGGACATCTGCGCGGCGGACTTGTCCTGGTGACGGGACCGACAGGCTCGGGCAAATCGACGACGCTGGCCGCGTTGATCGACTACATTAACGATAACTTTTCCCGGCACATCGTCACGGTCGAGGAGCCGATCGAGTTCGTGCACAGCAACAAGCGCAGCATCATCACCCAGCGGGAAGTGCCGGTGGATTGCATCTCGTTTCCGGACGGATTGAAAGCGGCCTTGCGCGAGGATGCCGACATCGTGCTCGTGGGCGAGATGCGCGATCTCGAGACGATCTCGCTCGCGCTCACCGCCGCAGAGACCGGGCTCCTGGTTTTCGGAACGCTGCACACGAACAATGCGCGCAAGACGATCGACCGCATGGTCGACGTGTTCCCCGCGAACAAACAGGCGCAGGCCAGGACGATGTTGGCCAATTCGCTCCGCGGCGTGCTCGCGCAATTACTCCTGAAAAAAGCGGACGGTTCCGGCCGGCTGGCCGTGAATGAAATCCTGATCGCGAGCCCGGCGGTCTCGGCCATTATTCGCGAAGGCGCGACCCAGAAACTTCAGGACGTGATCGTTTCCGGCAAAGGGCAGGGAATGCAATTCATGGACGACGCCATCCACGCCTTGCTCGAGACTGGCGCTGTTTCGCCGCATGAGGCGTTCATGAAAGCGATCGACAAAAACCGGTTCAAGCAATTCCTGCCGCCAGACGAAGCTGCGCTCAGCAATTCCGCCGGGGCCGCCCCGGACGATGCGAAGCGCGCCCCGGGCGATTTTGTGAAACCACGGGAGCGCCGGCGCGGAACATAGGCTTCTAGCCGGCCTCGGAGGGACGTGCTTCCGCACGTCAGACTATTTTCGCCGTCGCTCTGAGGCTCAGAAAAGATGGGACGTGCAGAAGCACGTCCCTCCGAGAGTAAAAAACACAAAAGGCAGGCTTGCGCCTGCCTTCGTGCGTTTCAGAAATGAGTCTTGTCGCGTCTTAGTTGTAGGGAGACCAGAAGGCGACGTCCGTCACGTCGGAGAGCGCGGTCTTGCTGGTCGCGGGAACCTGCGGAAGCACGTCCACCGTCTGCGGGCCGTACGAGTTACCCAGAATGTCCAGCCCCGTGGAATACAGGTTGGTGCCCTTCTTGAGATAATTCGTCCAGTCCGTGACCGCGACGGGATCGCCGCTCTTCTTGGCGGTTTCGATCGCGTACTGGTCGACGGCGGAGTCGATGAGGCGAAGATCGTTAATGATGCGGCTGGCCTGGGAGCGTTTGCGGGCCCGGAGAAAACCGGGAACAGCGATGGCGGCCAACAGGGCGATGATGGCCACGACAATCATGATTTCAACCAGGGTAAAACCGGTCCGGCGCGAACTGAGATTCATTTTCATTGTTCCAGAAATTATAGCAACCATTGTGCCAACGTATCGACGGCCGATATATTATTCCCACAGCTTAAAAATCTCTTTTTTTGAGCTATACAGGAAAATTACCTTCCGTTAATTATTGCCCGCGTGACACCCGAGTTGCACCCGGAGGATTACGACGCGCTCGCCACTTTCCGCTACGAGCTCCGAAAGTTTCTCAGCTTCAGTAAGCGGGCTTTGGCCGCCGAAGCCGAGCTGACCCCGGAGCAATACGAAGCGCTTCTCGCCCTGAAGGCGTTCTCAAGTTCGACCGGCCTCAGCATCGGAGATTTAAGCGAACGGCTGCAGGTGAAACATCACACCGCGGTAAGCCTGGTCGATAAACTCGAGCAACTTCAATTTGTCCATCGAGAGCAAGGGACCGCGGATCGGCGACAGGTTTTCGTTACCCTGACCCCGGCTGGCTCCCGCGTGCTGGCGAAAGTCGCGGTGCTTCACCGGCGCGAGATGCGGATCCGAAGCCCGGAGATGATCGAAGCGTTGCTCCGGCTGCGGAAGTGACGGCGCCGGGAACCCATCTGGCCCCGTGAAAGATACGTTGCGCCTCGTTGACAGAAAAAATCGCGGGTGATACCGTCGCCGCAATTTACGCAAAGGTGCAGACGCTACTCAATAGTCAGGTGCTGGTGCTCAACCGTCTGTGGCAGGCGGTCAATATCTGCTCGGCGCGCCGCGCGTTCACCTTGCTTTATCAAGGCCACGCCCAAGTGGTATCTTCCGATCCGGCCAACAATTTTCTGACCCATGACTTCGACAGCTGGCGCGATTTCTCGGTGGCGGCGCCGGACCACGAAGTCGTTACCACCATCTCGTGGAAGATTCGGGTGCCACGGGTCATCGTCCTGCTTTTGTTCGATCGGTTGCCGAAAAAGGAAGTGAAGTTCACCCGGCACAACGTTTTCGAGCGGGACAAGAACACCTGCCAGTATTGCGGCGCAATTTTTGAGCGGACGGATTTGAACCTCGATCACGTGCTGCCGCGGGACCGCGGCGGGCTGACGACGTGGGAGAATGTGGTCTGCTCGTGCATCGCGTGTAATACGCGGAAGGGTAACCGCCTCCCGCACGAAGCCCACATGACGCTGATCCGCCGGCCGAAGCGCCCGAAGTGGCGGCCGTTCGTGCACGTGACGTTCAGCTCGCAGCATCACGAGAGCTGGCGGCACTTCGTCGATCTCGCTTACTGGAACGTCGAGTTGAGCGATTAAGGAGCGGTTGAAGCGTTGATGAGTTAAAGCGTTGCAGCGAATCGCCTTTTCTCCCACTTCAACGCTTTAACTCTTCAACGAATCAACGCGCTTAACACCGGCTGCGGATAGATCCCGAGAAGGATGATGCCCGCTATCATCGCGAGCACCGCCAGCCGCGAGGTGCCGCCCAACGGGTCCGCGCCATCGGTGGCTCGACCGGCCAGGGCGACTGGAGCGATCCTGTCTCCCACCGGGCGATGTAAAAGCGACACAGTGAGTATGCGAAACGGGCGGGTTCACATCCCGCCCGTTTTGTTATCCTGAGAACAAGTAAAGAGTTCGATGACTTTCGCCGAGATTCACAGACTGACCCTCTGTCACCATTCGAGTTATTGCTCCAAGAGAGTGCGTTTTTGATTAAGCCCCTCCATCCAATAGGAGAACTTTGCGGGCATCGGTACCACATTTCCGACATCTGTGACGTTAAACTCAGACTCAATCGTAGGAGGATTCTTCTCATGAAATGTTGTGCGCACCTCCGCTGGATTTCTCAGGTCGATAATCCAAACGGCACTTCCATCCAGGATCGCCACATATTTTGCCGTTTCACCTTGGCAGAGTGCCACGAAGCATCCGGTTCCGCCGGTATTGCTCGGCATTGGCGAACACCACACGCGTTTAATGCGTTTGCCGGCAACAAATATGTCGACCGACCGACTAAAGAATTCGCCAGAAGCTCTATCCTCGTGACGAGTAATTAGAAGCGCGACGGAATCTGAGAGCGTCACTTTGGTTGTGAGAACACCGCCTAACGAATACAAATACAATACAGTACTGGCCGCGATGACGAGTGCCAACGCAATCTTATATGGAAAGCAGTTAATTCTCATCGAATTGGATACGCGGTTGTGAATTCAGAGTAATCGGTTGACGTAGTATTTCCCCCCAGAAGTCGAATACTCTCGTTTGCACGACTGAGCCTTGATCTTTGCGGCTCCTGCATACGACCCAATGTCCCTTATCTATCGTGACGGTTGGCTTCGGTCTCCGGGAAATGCTGTTGAACTATATTGAGGGCTTCGGCTTCGCCCGGTAAGTTGAATTTCAATTCATCCTTCGCTTTTCGATAGCGAGTAAGAGAGCTCCTAATACTGCGATCGAGTGTTGAGATCGCTTTGTCATTACGTCCTTGAACTAAATCGTCCCGAATCGTCGCCAAAACGCTCGCGTTCGAAAGCCCAGACATAGCATCGCTGGCTTCCAAAAGGCGCGCTGCCTCTACGTCTCGATGGTACAGGAAAAATCCTTCGAGCACACATGCTCCGAAAAGCAATACAATGACTAACCTAGTTATTTTGTTTGCAATACTCATAAAGTTTCTCGCACCGATCAAGGCACCTCTGTTGCTGAGCGGAGGGTACGCACGATGATGATAGACAGCACGCTGAACACGCGTTGCGCGCAGCGACGCAGGCGGCGATTCGATTCATCATGCCTTTCACAAATGGATTAAAGATCCTTCGTCCAGGTATGAAGGGTAATGTCATAGTCAATCCAGGGTTGTCTCCAGGCCAACAATCTTCGAGCCCGAGCGGATCAACCAGATAAACGGGGTTATTTCTAACATACTGATAAAGATTCAGACCGCCATTCTCGCCAATGGGATCGCGACTAATCCACCGTCCAATTGTCGGATCGTAAGCTCGGTACATTGCGAGATAAAGATTGCTCGCCGTATGCCGGTAGTCACACTTCCCGCGCCATCCGTTAGCTCACGAATGCTCCCCAAGTGATCCTTCGCGTAATAATAAACATCAGTTCCTGTTCCGCCGATTCGCTCCTCGCCGTTCGCGAAGTAGCGACGCGTCACGACATTGTTGCCGTCTCTTTCTTCCGCGATGCGGTTGCCGATCCAGACAAACTGTTTCGTGCTGGTTACCGTCGAGCCAGTTTTCTCGACGATCTTCTTGCGGTGACTCAATCCGTCGTAAGTGAACTCGGTCCGGTTATCGTTACCGGTGTAATTGATGGCGACGAGCCGGTTTGCCGCGTCCCATTCAAATGTGTTCCCGCCTCCTCGCCAATAAACCCGTCCAGTTAGATTGCCGCTTCGATCGTAATTGTAGATGTCGGCTGGCGGTGGCGGTGGCGGGTCGCCTTCACCTGGCTCGATCGGTCCCGGCCCGGGCGGTGGAGTCAAACCGTTTCCTGCCACCGAGTTGAGTTCATTCATCAGATTATCATAGTTTTCATCCTTCCGATCTTCGCTGGCGTCTCCGAACCCGCCGGGGTAAACATCGTAGATATCGGTCTTCCGATTGCCGGCCTGGTCGTAGGTAAGGGCGTGGTCGTAGCCGCCGAACCTGAGAGGAGCCGTGCTGTTCTTCCAATCCACCAACTGGTCGGCCCCATCATATTGCAGATAGAGCGGCTGCGCCGCGGCGGCGTCGCTCTGTTTCGTCCATTGCGTGATCATGTGCTCTTTGTCATAGACATAATCAAACTTGGACAGGTTGCTCAGATTGGGGCGAAGATTTTGTAGTGTCTGCAACTGTTTGTCCCCGCTGTTGGGATAATAACTATAATTGGAGGTCTGTCCATTTGGGTAATGGAGCGTCTGCGGCCGGTTCGTAACGCCCACGTAAGTGTAGTCGGAGGTGCCGAGGTTGTTTACTTCACCATTCGTTCTGCCCAGACTGTCAAAACCCACGGTGCTCGAGTTCGCTGTGCCATTGATCGAGCGATTTGTCGTCCGTCCCAGCTCATCATAACCGAACGTGACTGTATCATCAGTCAATGGCCCATCAACTGAGGCGAGTTGCCCGGCGCCAAGCGTCGGCGGTACAGTGATCGGATTATAGCCATAGGTCGTCGGGCCCGTGCCATCCGTCATGGTGGAGACCCGGTTGTAGTTCGGGTCGTAGGTGTAGCTGACGGTAGACGTGGGCGGATTCAGGGATTGCCCGCCAGCCGTAGTGTAGCTAACCTCTTTGAGGGTATCGTCCGCGAAATAAAGATAATTTGTTCGCTGGCTCTTGGCATCGGTCGATGATGTGAGCCGGCTCGTGGCACCGACGGTGTTTGGCAGCGTCTGGCCCTCGTAGAGGTAATCGATCGTGGTGCCATCCTGGAAAACCTTCTGGTAGATGCGGCTCTGGATATCGCGATAAAAGGTAGTGGTCTGATCCTTCGGATCTTTGATGCCGGTGAGCGAGCCACAAGTGCACCAGATATATTGCGTGGTTCGATTCTCCGGGTCTTTGATCGAATCCATGTGCTGGTTGCCATCATAATGCCGGTAAGTCCAGAGGCCGCGCCGGTCTCGGCTGCCGGTCAGGTCGAGCGTCATGGCCCCGGTGACATTGTCCGCGTATTGGAATTGCTCGAACGTAGTGTCGGGATACGTGACTTTGATCTTGCGATCGAGGTTGTCGTAATCAGTGATCGTAGCGTAGCCGTCCGTATCTGTGACGGTCTGAACCCGATTGAATGTATCGTAGCGGAATGTTGTGACCGCCGAATTGCCGTTAAAAGGAGGGCTAGTTATCGATTCGAGATAGCCGACCGGCTTGGTGGGGGTGCCATCGCCGTAGGCGTAGGTTGTCATCTCATTCTTGGCGTTGGTTCGCGTGAGAACCTGACCCTGTCCGTCATAAGTTTGGGTCGTGGGCTGGCCGGCCGCGTCCGTATCTGTGAGGGGTTCATGCAAAGAATTGTAGGTGGATTTCCGCAACAGCTCATTATTTGTGCCGGTCTTTTGCCGGATTTCGAGCAGGTCGATCTGATTGGTGTCGTACGTGTAACTTAGGACTCGGCCAACCGGATCGATGCTTTTCGTCGTTTTTCCAATACTGTTGTATTCGAACTGAGAAAGCTGCGTAGTTCCGTCCCCCAGCACTCGGGCGACCTGCGAAGGGTTCGCGCTTGGCCCCGCATGCAAGTAGTCCGGTTGCCCAAGATAAGTAAACCAGACGCGGTTTTCGAGCGGCTGCTTCTTGCTCGATACAATACCGGAGGTCGTGCCATCGGCGTTGAGGAGCCAATGCGTAATCTGAGCCTGGGTATAATCACCCGGCGCGACCAGCATTGCTTTCTTGTCCCAGTAAAATGTGTTCGCGGTGTTAAGGCCGGCATTCGTGATTCCGGGCGCATTGGGAGCAACTGGATCGCTCGCACTGATCTGCGACGTATTATCGCGGTATTCGACACGCTCTTTGCCTCCTAGCGGATCAGTCGCCTCGATCTAGCGACTCGCGCTATCTTGCCCGCTGATGAATGTCGTAGGGCCGTAGGGCGTCGTAAGCGAAGCGATGGAATCCGTCCCCGAGGCGTAGGTGAAGCTGGATTGAATGCCGATCTCGTCGGTGATCTTCGTCAATTGCCCGTTCGTATACTCAAAAGTGGCGAATCGGCCGAAAGGATCAGTGATCTTAGTTATTTTGTATGGATCTGCTGTTAGTTCGTAGGAAACAAGAGTCTCTTTCAGAAGTGCATCTGTGATTTTCGTGACCCGAAGATTAGTATCATATTCAATGGCGAGCCTGTTGTTGGCCGGATCGTACATTTCGGTCATGAAGATCCTGCGCGGGTAAGAAGTGGCACCATCGCTTTTTTCGAAAACTTGTTTCGAACCATCGGGCATCCAACGCTCATAGCGATTTGCATTGATTTTGACGAGAACCGCATGGCTTTGAGGATCAGCCCTGAAAGTCTGTGAAACTGAATCGAAGCCAAAGACCTCGGCGCCGCCGCCCGGCATATATACGTTCGTCAGAGGCAATTGCCTGGTGGGATCGTCACTCACATACGAGAGCCAACCGAAGGTCCATTTAGGACCGAGGTTGGAGTAGGTGAAAGTCGATGGCTGCAGAGTATCCTTCTGGTTGTAGGTGACTGTGAGATTGACCGCCGGGCCGTAGGCGGGCGAATAGCGCAGGGGCGTATCCTGGATGTTAAGGCTGACGAGCATCGCATGAATGCTATAGCGCGCCATCGCAACAGCCGGCGGCGTATTGCCGCCGCCGCAACTCGTGCAAGTTGGCTGATTACCGGCGACCCTTTCATCCGTACATGTAAGATTTGTGCCCTGTGCTGGAGCAGGACCGGCATAGACGGTCCAAATCTGATCCCCGCCGCTTGATTTCTGGCTGCCACACACCGGGTTGCACCCATTAAATCCGCCGTTACCGCTCTTGGTATAGGTGAAAGCCCAACCACCGCCGCGGGCGTCGCCGACGTAGGGATTGGGATCGCCATAATAGGTCTCAATGTGATGAGGAAAACCGAATCTGGATGTCGGGGTACCGATGGCGTCAAACCGCTGCTGGCTCCCGAAAAATGTAATGGTGTAGACGGTAGTGCCCTGGGGCGTGCCCTGCGGAATATTGATGCCGGAGATGATCACACGTCCTTGATCATCAATGATCCGAACGTTCGTCGTACCCACATTATTGTAAGGCCAATTCGGCGTGCCCGTCACGATGGATACAGTGCTGCTCGACGCATAATCGAAAGCTGTTGCGGGCGCGTCGTAGTATGGTCGCTGTGAGTGATCATCCAGCGTCACAGCAACCTCCGCGACCACTTGCGGCGTAGCCGCCAATGCGAGAAACAGTATGGGTAGGAGTCGGACGGCGAAATTCATCAAGGAGGTCATGAGCGTGTGGCGAAAGTGCGTGCACTAACGCAGGGAGTCAGGTGCGGGGTTTTGGAGGTGTAGAGGTGTGATTCTAGAGGGCTGCTGTTCTGGAGTCGGCGTGTTTTAGCCGGTCGCGCGAGACATGCAAGAACTTTCTTTGCGAATTTCAAAAAAAGTCTTTAGCGACGACTTTTCGGATTGCGGGGCATTTCGTCGATCTCGCCTACTGGAACGTTGAGCTGAGCGATTAGCTCCGGAACACAGGCATTTTGCCTGTGTGGCAGCGGACATTCTGTCCGCTGTCTTAGTCGTAAATCATCAGCGGGCTGCAAGCCCGCTGGCCGCACAGGCTGAAAGCCTGTGTTCCGTAGTCCGCCGCAACGAGTTCACGACCGGCTGCGGATAGATTCCCAGAACTATGATGCCCGCCATCATTGCGAGCATCGCTAGCCGCGAGATGCCGCTGACGGGAACCGCGACGTCGGCGGCCGGTGCTTCCCAATACATCGCGCGGACGACTTTGAAATAGTAATAGAATCCGCAGGCAACGGTGATCACGCCGACGACGATCAGCGCGGTCTGTTGGTGGGCGATCGCGGCATTGAAGATATAGAATTTTCCGAGGAAACCGGCGGTAAACGGCAGGCCGGCGAGCGAAGCCATCGCGATCAGCATGGCGAACGCGAGGAAAGGAGAACGCTTGGCCAGGCCATTGAAGTCTTCGATGTTTTCCCCGGTTTGCTGCGCTACCACGACGAGAACGGCGAAACTCAGGAGCGTCATGAGCAGATAGGCGACGAGATAAAACACCACCGCTTCGCCGGCCAGGCAGACGACGCCGATGAGCAGGTAGCCAGCGTGAGCGATGCTCGAATAGGCGAGGAGCCGCTTGAGGTTGGTCTGGGGAAGCGCGGCGAGATTGCCGTAGATCAATGTGCCGAGTGCGACCAGGACGAGGAGACGTTCCATTTGGGGCATGACCAGAAACGGTTGCAGGACCCGCAGCAGGACCACGAAGCCGGCGGCCTTCGAGCCGACGGAAAGGAAGGCCGTCACCGGAGTGGGCGCGCCCTGGTAAACGTCGGGCACCCAGATTTGGAACGGCACGGCGGCGATCTTGAAGCCGAGCGCGACGAGCACGAGCAGCATTCCGAAAAGGGCAGGAGCGCTTTCCACGGCGGGATTAACCAGCGCGGCCGAAACGCGCGCCAGGTTCGTCTCGCCCGTCACGCCGAAAATCCAGGTGATGCCGTAAACCAGAAAGCCGGTCGAAAGGGCGCTGAGGATCAAATATTTCACACCGGCCTCGAGACTCGCCGGATTGCGCCGCATGAACGCGACCAGGACGTAGAACGACATCGTGACCAACTCGAGCGAAACGAAGATCATCACGAAATCGATCGCGGACGCCATCCACATCAGCCCGGCACAGGTGAAGACCGGCAGCGCGAAGAATTCGCCGAGACCAGCCTGCGGCGAAGCGGCGTGGATCGAATCGCGCACGACCGGCGCGTAATCGACCATCATGGCGAGGACGAGGACGGTGGTGACGAGGGCGAAGCGTTTGAAAAAGATCGCGAGCGGATCGGCGGTGTAAAAACTCCAAAAGCCGGAGTCCGCGGCCTCGGCCGGTGGGGACGTGAGGAAAAAACTGGCGACGAACACCGTGGCCAGCCCGAGCATGGCGGTGAAGGCGAACGTGCGCTTGTCGATCTGGTCCGCGAACATTTCAAACAGGAGCACGAGCACTCCCAGGACGAGCACGGCGATCTCGAGACTGGGCGCGACGATGCTCATTGCCTGGCGGCGGCGAAGTAACTCTTGAAGGTCGGCGTCACCATCCGGACGAACGTTTGCGGGAAGAACCCGAACCAGAGCGTGATCGCGACTAGGAGCCCGACGGGCACTCGCAGGCTCCAGCGGAGATCGGTCACGCCGCCGAGCGCATCACCCATCGCTCCCATGAAAACGGCGCGATAAGCGCGCAACATGTAAACCGCGGAGATCACCACGCCCCACAGGCCGAGGACAGTCGCGATTTGATAGATGTGGAAGCGCTCCGGGTTCGCGCCGTTGCGGAATGTGCCGAAGAGCACCATCACTTCCCCGGTAAAATTGGAGAATCCCGGCAAACCGATGGAGGCGAAGGCGGCCAGGCCAAACACGAGCCCGGCCCGCGGCATCAGTTTTCCGAGGCCGCCCAAGTCCTCGAGCACGAGCGTGCCGGTGCGCTGGCGAATTTCACCGGTGATGGCAAAAAGCAGGGCGATGGAAATTCCATGCGCGAAAATCAAAATGGCCGCGCCGCTGGTGCCGAGCAAGGTCCCGCTGGCGATGCCGAGGAAAATGTATCCCATGTGCATTACGCTCGAATAACCGAGCATCCAATCGAGCCGCTTTTGCGCGATCGTGACCAGGCCGACGTAGATGATATTCCCGAGCAGCAGATAGATCAGGAGCGTGTTGTATTGTTGCGCGCCGGCGGGCAGGAGCGGCAGGGCCAGACGGAGCAGACCGTACAATCCAAACTTTTTCAGGACGCCGGCGTGCAACATCGCCGCGGGCGCGGGCGCGGACGCATACGCTTCCGGCGCCCAGGTGTGAAAGGGGAAGAGCGACACCAAAATTCCGAAACCGAGGAGCAAGACCAGAAAAATATTTCCCTGCGCACTCGCCGGAATCAGGACCGCTGATTGTTGGAGCACGCGAAAGTCAAAACTACGCGCGGCCTCGGGCACGGCGCGGTAAAGCATGATCAAGCCGAGCAGGAGAATGAAACTCCCGGTCGCGAGATAGATCGTAATTTTCCAGGCGGCGAGCTGCCGGTTGCCCGTTCCCCAAATACCGATGAGCAGAAAGGTCGGGATGAGGGCCAACTCATGGAAGGCGTAGAAGAAAAAAAGGTCCAGGGACGCGAACGCGCCGATCGCGCCGGCCGCGATGAAGAGGAGGCACGCATAAAAAGCGTTGCGATGCTCGGCGATTTCGCCGGTGAACCAGACCGCCGCGAGAGTCACGAGCGCGGTGAGGAGAAGTAGCATCAGGCTGAGGCCATCGATGCCGAGAGTGAAGTTAATGTTCCAATCGGGGCTGACCGGAAATGACGTCACCATTTGGTAGCCGGGCTGGCCCGTTTCAAAGCCGAGAAACAGGAACAAGGTTGCGACGAGCATCAGCCCCGCGCCCCACAAAGCCGTCCGACGCGCCGGCGCACCGAGCAGAATCGCCAGGGCGGCCGCGATCGGAAAAAGGACGACGAAGAGCAGGATCATCGGAAGATCGTGAAATAGATCAGGCCGACGATGCCCAACCCGAAAAGGAACGCGTAAGCCTGGAGGTTTCCGACTTGAAACAACCGGAGCAGCGAACCGAAGCCCCACGTCGCGCCGCTTGCGCCGCGAATGGCTGCGCCGTCCAGGATCCAGCGGTCGATGAACGCGCTCAGCTTCGCCAGCAATTCCTGGGTCGCGCCGATCAGGAACGAATAGAGTTCGTCGAAGTAAAACCGTTTCCGTAACGGCGCGAGATCGATCGGATCGCTCTGGCGATTTCGGTAAAGAATAATCGCGATTAGGGCCCCGGCGACGGCCGCGCCGAGCGCCATACCCGGGACCAGCCAGCCGGTTTCTTTTTCAGCCGGCAATTGCACGAACAGTCGGGCCACGAATCCAAACCCCGCGGCGGAGGCCGGGATCGCGAGAAGAATGAGCGGCCCGATCATCACCCACGGCGCCTCGCGTCCGGTGCGGGCGCGATCGCTGCGCGGTTTGCCGAAGAAGACGACGACCACGAGGCGCAACATGTAGAACGCGGTCAGGAACGCGGTGAAAAGCGCGACCCAGAAAATCGCGCGGTTCGTCTCGTAGGCGAGCGCGAGGATCGCGTCCTTGCTGAAGAAACCACTGAAGGGCGGCAGCCCGATCAACGCGAACGTCCCCACGAGGAACGTCAGGAACGTGATCCCGAGCCGGCCGGCGAGTCCGCCCATCTTCCAGATGTTTTGCTCGTGGTGGAGCATCACGATGATCGAACCGGCGCCGAGGAAGAGAAGCGCTTTGAAAAAAGCGTGCGTGAAGAGATGGAACATCGCCGCCTGTCCGGAAGCCAGTCCGACGGCCATGATCATGTAGCCGAGCTGGGAAAGGGTTGAGTAGGCAAGGATGCGTTTGATGTCGTTTTGCTGCGTGGCAATCAGCGCGGCCATCACCGCGGTGATCGTGCCGATCCACGAGATCACCCAGAGCGCGGGTGGCGATGCCTCAAAGAGGAAACCGACGCGCACGAGCATGTAGACGCCGGCTGCCACCATCGTCGCCGCATGGATCAACGCGGAGATCGGTGTCGGGCCTTCCATCGCGTCCGGCAACCAGACGTGGAGAGGGAATTGCGCCGACTTGCCGACGGCACCGCAAAAAATCAGGAGCGCGGCAACGGTGAGGTAATCCGGATAACTCGTGATGCGCGCGAGCTGCTGGTTCATCTCGCTGAACACAACCGAGCCCGTGGCCACCCACGCCATCAGGATCCCGAGCATGAAACCGAAATCGCCGATTCGATTTGTCAGGAACGCTTTCTTTGCCGCTTCCGCCGCCGAATCGCGCTCGAACCAGTGGCCGATCAGCACATACGAGCTGAAGCCCACCAGTTCCCAAAAGATGAACATCATTACGAAATTGTTCGAGACGACGACGCCGAGCATCGAGAACATGAAGAAAGAGAGCGCCGCGAAGTAACGCGCCTTGCCCGAGTCGTCCCGCATGTAGCCTAACGAGTAGATGTGGATGAGGGCGCCGACGCCGGTCACGAGCAGCAGCATCGTTTTTGTCAGGTCGTCGAGAACGAAGCCGAGCGGCACGGAGAGGACGGACAGGTCGAGCCAGGTAAGTTCGAGCGCTTGGATGTCAGGCGTGGCGAACACCACACAGCTGCCGGCGAAACTGGCGAGCACGGCGACCACAGAAATGAAGCTGCTCAGGCCGGGCCACGATTTCGTGAACAAGACGATCACGACCGCCGCCGCGAAGGGCAGCAGCAGGATGAACCAGGGCAAGAGCGCGCTATTCATAACCGGTCAGAATTTCAGCGTGCTGATGTCTTCGACGTGGGTCGTTTGCCGCGCGCGATAAAGCGCGACGATGATCGCGAGGCCGACCGCGACTTCCGCGGCCGCGACCGTGATGATGAAAAAGACAAATACCTGGGCGTTGTAATTCGCCATTCCGTCCGGGCCGACGCGAAAGCGCGAGAACGCAACGAGGGAGAGGTTCGCGGCGTTCAACATCAACTCGAGCGACATGAAAATGATGATGATGTTCCGGCGGAGGAGCACGCCAGCGAACCCGATCGTGAAAAGCATCCCGCTGACGATGAGATAATGGCCGAGCGTTAACATGATTTGAAAATGTCGAATGACGAATGTCGAATGCCGAAGGAATGACGAAGCTCGAATGAGCGAATAACGGTGACGCGCTTGCCGTGCCTCGGTCTTTCGCCATTCGGAATTATTTCGTCATTCGTCATTCGGATTTCGTCATTTATTTCAGCTCCCGTTTGCTCAGGACGACGACGCCAATCGTCGCGACCAGCACCAGCACGCCGATAATCTGGAACGGCAGGTTGTAATTCGTGAACAGCAGCAGGCCGATGTTGTGGACGTCGTCGGTCTTCGCCGAAGTCAGCGGCGGGAAAGACTGTTTCGCGGCGCCCAGCTGTCCCACCACAAAACAGATCTGGGTGAAGAACGCCACCGCCACCGCGACCCCGCCCGCGACCGTGACGTAATTGATCTTGCGCAAATTCTCCGCCCGGAGATCGAGCAGCATAATGATGAAGAGAAAGAGCACCATGACCGCGCCGGCATAAACCAGGACCTGGATGATCCCGATGAAGAACGCATCGAGCGACATGAACAACGCGGACAGGCCCATGAAACAAATGACGAGACTCAGCGCGCTTGCGATCGGGTTGCGGTTGATGATGACGGCCACGCCGAAGACCAGCATGAGAAACGCGAAAAACCAAAAGAGGAATGCGCTCATCGGGCGATTGCAGATTGCAGATTGCAGATTGCAGATTGAGATCCGACGCGACAACGCAATCTGAAATCTGAAATCTGAAATCTGAAATAGTTTCTCACTTTTTCTCGTTCCACTTCAGCACGACGCCATGCATCACGCCGCCGATCTCGAGCAGTTTTTCTTTGTTATGGACCATGTCGGCGCGGGTGAAGCCGGTGATCGCGTAATCCTTGCGGAGATAAATCGCCTGCTCGGGACAAACTTCTTCGCAAAGCCCGCAGTAAATGCAGCGGATCATGTCGATATCGAATTCGTGCGGGTATTTCTCCACCTTCGCGAACTTGTCGCCGGCCGGGAATTCGCCCGGGATGATCTTGATGGCGCGCGGCGGGCAGATGAATTCACAGAGCTGGCAGGCGACGCAGCGAACGCGGCCGGTATCGTCGCGAACGAGCGCCGGCGCGCCGCGATAGTGCTCGGGCAAATGGCTGTCCCATTTTTCCTCCGGGTATTGCATCGTCACCTTCGTGCGTCCGAGCAGCATGTTCTTGAAATGCCGGATCGTAATCGCCATTCCGCTCAGGATCGCCGGGAGGTAAAGCCGCTCGCGGAAATTCAGTTTCGGACGTGAAACGGTGATCGCCATGGGTGAAATTAGACAGGATTTACAGGATTCTGAGGATTAAAGACAGAGAGGTGGCCGTTGGACATCCCCAATCCCGTTAATCCTGTCCACCTCATTCGGGAAAGTAAGCGAGGATGATCGCCATGATGAAGATGTTCACGAGCGCGATTTCGAAAAAAAAGACCCAGCCGAGCCGCATCAATTGGTCGTAGCGGAAGCGCGGAAGGGTCCAGCGCACCCAGATAAAAAAGAAGAGCAACGCGGCGATCTTCGAGAAGAAGATGAAGATGTTCACCAGACCCCAGCCCCAGCCGTGCGATCCATCGGGGACGCCGGGAAAATGCCAGCCACCGAGAAAGAGCGTCACGATGATGGCGCTGCCGGTGATCATTGCCACGTATTCGCCGAGGAAAAAGAGTCCGAACTTCATCGAGCCGTATTCGGTGTGATAACCGCCGACGAGTTCCGTCTCGGCCTCGGGCAAATCGAAGGGGAGGCGATTCGTTTCCGCGAAGATCGCGATCGTGAAGACGACGAAAGAGATCACCATCGGAATAGCGAGAAGCCATTTGTGGAAGTTCCCCCAGTCGCCGATGAACGGTGCGATGAGCCAGCCATTTTCGATCTGGTATCGCACGACTTCGGTCAGGCGCAGTTGCCCGATGAGCAGGAAAACGGGAATGACGGCGAGGCCGAGCGACAACTCGTAGGAAATCATTTGCGAACTCGAGCGCACGCCGCCCAAGAACGAATACTTGGAATTCGACGACCAGCCGGCGAGGACAATTCCGTAAACGCCTAACGAAGCGATCGCGAAAACGAAGAGCACCCCGACGTTGATGTCGGCGATGACCATCGGCACGCCGAAAAGGGTGCTGCCGAACGGGACCACGGCGAGTGTCGTGATCGCCGGGATCATCGCGAGACAGGGCGCGAGCCAGTAATAAAGCGTGTTCACATGGGCCGGCGTGAAATCTTCTTTCAGGAGGAATTTCGCCGCGTCGGCGATCGGCTGGAAGGCGCTCGGCGTAGACCGCATAGTTCATAATCCCGAGGACCACAGCGAGCAGCGCGACGATTTTGATCAACGATGAAAAAAGAAATGCGTAATCCATTTCAAAGGCTCGGCGCAGGCGTCTGCTCCACTTCCAACACCGGCACGCCGAGATCGCCGATCTTGCTCAGACTTAATCCCGCCAAGGCTGGAACTGCTTCGCTCATCTGCCGGAAAACATCTTCGATTGAATAGATGCCGTTTCGTCCCGAATAGGCCTGGATCAGATCGCGCAGGATTTCCCAGTCGTCGCGCGCCTGGCCAGGCCCGCGGACCGCGCGATTCAATCGTTGCAGCCGCCCTTTGCGGTTGATCATCGAACCGCGTTTCTCGGCGAAACCGAACGAGGGAAGGAGTGCCGTCGCGGCCGCGCTCGATGCGTTCGCGAGCAGGCTCATGACGACGAAGGCTGGCAGAGCCGAGAGCTGCTTCGATGTCAGCCCGATCTCGGTCGCGTCCTCGCCGAGCGCGACGAGCGCTCGAATTCGACCGGACGCGACGCCATCGACAATTTCACGCAGGCGCGAACCGGGATCCATCGTGATGCCCAGGAGTCGCGCGCCGTTCGTGTTCGGATTGCGATCGGCGCTCAGGAGAATGTCATCTCCCGGGCCCGTTCGCGGAACGATCTCGATCAGATCGACTCCGAGAATGTTCGCCAGTTGCCGCGTGAGCCAAAGCTCTTCGTTCGTCATTCGGCCCGAAGCGAGGATCGCGATTTCCCAGCCGTTGAAATGCTTCAACTGCGCGGCGGCGTGCGCGATCGCCACATTCCAATCAGCCGGAATGAGTTTGTCGCCGGAAAGGATCTCCGGCTGGAGAAGCCGTTTCTCTGACTGGAGATAATCGAAGTTCAGCCGCCCGTAATCGCACATCCAGGAGGAATTGACGGCGTCGTTTTCGCGCGGGGTCTGGCGATAGATCACGTCCTCGCGCGTGCCGATGACGGTGTTGCAACCCGTCGCGCAGCTCGTGCAAAAGCCTTTTGTTTCTTTCAAAAACCAGACCCGCATCTGGAACCGGAAATCGGACGAGGTGAGCGCGCCGACTGGGCAGATGTCGACGGTGTTGAGCGAATAATTATTTTCCAGCCGCTTTCCCGGGTGCGCGGTCAGCACGCTGTGGCTGCCGCGATCGATGAAGCCGAGCACGTCGTCCTGCGCGACTTCCTGGCAAAACCGGATGCAACGCGAACAGAGAATGCAGCGCTCGTCATCGAGCGTCACGCGCGGACCCAGCTCGATGTTCTTCGGCTTCTTGACCTTGTTCTCGAGGAAGCGCGAATCGGCCCGGCCATATTCCACGCTGAATTCCTGGAGCCGGCATTCGCCCGCCTGGTCGCAGATCGGGCAATCGAGCGGATGATTGATGAGGAGAAATTCCATCACGCCTTTCCGGCACTCCACCGCCAGCGGCGAGTCGGTGCGGATGCCCATTCCTTCGCTCACGTCCTGCGCGCAGGAAATCTGGGGGCGCGGCATCCAGTTGATGATCGGTTTGCCATCTGAGCCAAGCTCTGGCTTTCGGTCGGGACCCATTTTCGGCAGTCCCATTTCGATCAGGCACATCCGGCAATTTCCCGGCGAGCTGAGCTTCTTGTGATAACAATACCGCGGCACGTAGCTGCCCGCCTTTTCGCACGCCTCGATCAGCCGCATCCCTCTTGGAAACTCATGCCAGACGCCATTGATTTGGACGTTCACCATCTGCGGCGGAGCTGAAGCTGGATTGGTCATCGGAAGAAATAGGCGGATGAATCTGGAAGCCAGGAAACCATGAGGGTTAAAGAGAAACGTCAGAGGCGGGATCGGGGCGATACTCCCGCCCGACCCGCTTCACGACCAATCTGGTCGAGGCGAAATTGAGCAAGAGTGCATCATCAAGGCTCGAAGCTTTTAAATAGGAACGGACAATCGCAAAGTGAATCTTCTCCAGCTGAGAGATCGCTTTTAGCTCAAGGACAAGTTTTCCCTCGACCAGCAAATCGAGACGGTGTTCTCCAATGACATGCTCTCGATAAAAAATGGGCAGCAACTTCTGCCGCTCAAACAATATGCCGGAATGCGCGAGCTCAATTGCCAAAGCTTCTTCGTACATGCTCTCCAGAAATCCAGGTTCCAGCTCCTTGTGAACCCGGATCGCCGCCGCGATCACGCGCGCACTTAATTCATAGTTTCCCAATCCCATTCCTGGTTTCCTGGCTTCCAGATTCATCAGATTCTTCCCGCTGCGCCTGCTTTTTCCCAGCCAGGGTCGCGTGGCAGGGATGTCTCGGTGATTGTTTGTTCGGTGATCAGTTCTTCTGGCGTGTATTCCGGCGGCATCGGCGGCGGGACTGGTTTCCGGGAGCGCGCCGTAAATTCATCGCGGAATTTCTCGACGAAACTTTGGGTCGGCCAGGCGCAGGCTTCTCCGAAGGCGCAGATGGTCCGGCCGGCGATGTTATCGGCGACGTTCTTTAACGTGTCCGGATCCTGGACTACGCCGCCGCCGAGCAGCATGCGGTCGGTGATTTTTTGCATCCAGAGTGAGCCTTCGCGGCAGGGCGTGCATTGGCCGCAACTCTCGTGCGCGTAAAATTCGTTGATGTTGTTCAGGGTCCAGACCATGTCGCGCGTTTCATCGAGGATGATGACGCCGCCCGAACCCGCCATCGATCCGGCGGCGGCGAGGGAATCGAAATCCATCGGGATTTCGTAAAGCGACACTTCCTGTTCGGCCATCGAGCCGTCCGGTTGTTTCAGTTTGAGTTTGAAACGCTCGTCGGCGCGCAGAACTTTCGCCGAACTTCCGCCGGGAATGACGGCCTTGATTTGCCGCCCGTAACGCGGGCCGCCCGCCATATCGTAAATGAGCTGACCCATCGTGACCGCGCCCACTTCGATCTCGAAATAACCGGGCCGCTGCACGTCGCCGCTCACACAAACGATCCGGGTGCCGGTGTTGTTAGGCCGGCCGAGGCTGGCGTAACTGCCGCCGCCCATTTCGATGATGTGCTTCACGTGGCAGAGGGTCTCGACGTTGTTCACGATTGTCGGGCACATGTAGAGGCCGAGCACCGCCGGGAAATACGGCGGCTTGATTCGTGGATAAGCGCGCTTGCCTTCGAGCGATTCGATCAGCCCGGTTTCTTCGCCGCAGATGTAAGCGCCGGCGCCGCGATGAACGTAAATCTCGACGTCGAACCCGGTGCCGAGCATGTTGCGCCCCACGAAATTTTTCTCGCGCGCTTCCTCGATCGCGCGCTCGAGGATCTTCGCGCCTTCCGGAAACTCGCCGCGGATGTAGATGTAGGCCGTCTTCGCGCCGAGCGCGAAACAGGAGATCAGGATTCCCTCGATCAACTGGTGGGGATCCTCGTGAACAATGTAGCGGTCCTTGAATGTCCCCGGCTCCGATTCATCGGCGTTGCAGATCAGGTAGACCGGCTTTTTTTCGTCGGCCTTGATAAAGCTCCATTTCACGCCGCAGGGAAACCCGGCGCCGCCGCGGCCCCGCAGGCCAGAAGTCTTCACTTCGTTCACGATTTCCGTGCGCGACATCTTGATCGCCTTCTTCAACGGCTCGTAGCCGCCGTGGCGCAGGTAGCAATCGATGTCGGTGGTGTAATCAGAGCGGCCGATGTTTTTGAAAATGAGGCGGTGCTCGAGGGGGTGAGGGGAGGTTTGAGGTTTGATGTTTGACGTTTGATTTCGGAGCAACTCCGCGGCTGCGGCTGGTTGCACGTTCTCGATCAGTTCATCCTGGACCATGCAGACCGGGGCAGTCCCGCAACTGGCGAGGCACTCGACGAATTCGATGCTGTATTTGCCATTATTGCTCACCGAGATCGGATGGTGCATGCCATTATCGTCGCGATGGCGGACGATGCCGGCGGCGGCGGAGGCGTGCTCCATGACCCGGTAGCTGCCGGCCATGGCACAGCTCAGGGTGCGGCAAACCCGGATGTGCGTTTTGCCGGCGGGCGCCTGCCGAAACATCGGATAGAACGTGACCAGCTCGAGAATGTTAATCGGTTGCAGCTCGAGCTTCACGGCGATCCAGCGCACGCCTTCGTCACTGATGAAACCGAATTCCTCCTGCCACAAATGGAGCAGCGGCATCGCGGCGCTGCGTTTCCGATCCGCCGGATAACGCCCGATCGCTTCATCCATTTTCCGAGTAAGCTCGGCGGAGATACGCTTGTTCGTCGGTTCCACGGAGACGACGTGCTCGCTTATTCCGACAACGTGCTCGCCTTCGACTGCACCTTGTCGTCCTTGAAAACTACCGTGACGGATTCTTTTCCCTGGGCGTAAATGTAGATCGTCTTTTTCAGGAGAACGAAATCCTTCGTATCCATCGTCGTCGGAGGGCCGAGGATGGATTCCACCTGCTTCTTCGACATTCCTTCCGCGACTTCGTCCACGTTCGCTTTCGTCAGCTTTTTCGAGGAATTGCAGGCCGCAAGGGCAAAGATCAAAGCGAGCAGGCAAATGACGAATGACGAATGACGAATGACGAAGGAATGACGAAGTCTGAATGACGACATGTATCGCGGCTGCTCCGCGACATCCTTTGTCGTCATCCTTATGTCTTCGTCATTCGTCATTCGTGCTTCGTCATTCCTTTCATCTGTCGCATTCGCCCATCACGAAGTCCAGACTGCCGAGGATGGCAACGACATCACTGAGCGGGGAGCCCGGTAAAAGCTCCGGCAAAATACTCAGGTTCACAAACGACGGGGCGCGGATTTTCAGGCGATGCGGGACACCGCCGCCTTTGCTGTTGATGTAGAATCCCAGTTCGCCCTTCGGATTTTCCGCCGCGAAATAAACTTCGCCCGGCGGCGCGTTGAGCCCCTCGGTCACGACGATGAAATGGTGAATGAGTTCCTCCATTTTTGTCATCACCCGGGACTTGGGCGGCGGCATGTTTTTCCAATCGACGACGTTGATCGGCCCGGCCGGCAGTTTCTCTATGACCTGTCGCAGGATGCGGGCGCTTTGCCGCATTTCTTCGATCCGGACCAGGTAGCGATCGTAGCAATCGCCCGCGGTGCCGACCACGACCTCGAAGTCGTATTTCTCGTAGTCGAGATAAGGATGTTTGCGCCGGAGATCGTGCTCGACGCCGCTGCCGCGCAGGTTCGGCCCCGAGAGCGCATAGGCGATCGCGCGCTCGCGCGGAATCACCCCGATATCGCGAGTGCGGTCGACAAAGATGCGGTTGCGCGTCAGGAGCTTGTCCACCTCGTCGAGTTGCGGAATGAAATCGTCGAGAAATTTTTCGAGCTGCGGGATGAATGTTTCCGGCAGATCGCGGATCTGGCCACCAACCCGGGTGTAAGAAGTGGTGAAGCGCGCGCCGGTCAGAAGCTCGAAAAGATCGTAGAGTTTTTCGCGCTCGGTGAATGTGTAGAGAAACGCCGTCATCGCGCCGAGATCCAGCGCCATCGCGCCGAGACCGAGGAGGTGCGCGGAGATGCGCGCTGTTTCGCAGCAGATAACGCGGATCGCCTTCCCGCGCGGCGGCAATTCCCAGCCCATCAATTTTTCCACGGCCAGCGCATATGCGACGTTGTTGGCGAGCGGCGCGAGATAATCGAGCCGGTCCGTGTAAGGGACGAACTGGTTATACTGCATGTTCTCGGCGATTTTTTCGTCGCCGCGATGGAGGAAACCGACATCCGGGATCGCCTTCGTAATTACTTCGCCGTCCAGTTCCAGGACGAGCCGTAACACGCCGTGCGTGGCGGGATGCGACGGCCCCATGTTGAGGACCATTTTTTCGCCGATGTCGCCCAGGTTCTCTCTCGCGCGCGCGTCGGCCGCGGCGACGCGCGTCACCGGGTCGGGAGATTCGATTTCGCGGGTGACAAATGCCATGGCGAGCCTCGCGACTATGCTCGCGAGAGGCGCGCGAGGCGCAAGCGCAATTTGGCGGCCAAAGAGGCCGCGAAGCTCCAAATCCCAAGCTCCAAGCACCAGAGAAGCTCCAAATCTCAACATCCAAAAGCCAAAGACGGCCGATGCGTTTTAGGAGCTTGGCGCTTGAAAATTCTTTGGAGCTTGGAGCTTGGAATTTGGAGCTTTGCGCGAAGCGCCGCGCCTGCCCCGGGCGGCGGATGGGGCTTCCGCCGCCAGAACTCCGCGACACCGCCGCCTCGAGCGACGGCTGCGGGCTTAACCTACTTCAACTCCGCCCAGTACGGCGTGTCGCCCACAAGGAGCTGCTTCGCTTTCGTGGGGTTTTTGAACGTGACTAACTCGACCCGCCCCTTGCTGATGTCGCTGGGCAGGACTGAGTCTGCGCTCAGGCGCCAGTTCATGGCGGCGTTGCGCGCGAGCTCATCCAACGCGGGATGGCCGCTGCTCCGCAGCACATTGGTGCCCGTGACGCGGCCACTCTTGTCCAGCGTCAGAGACAACACGACTGACCCCTGTAGACCTTGAATGTAGACACCGAAGGGTAACCTCGGTTCTGACTTTTCAAGCCATCTGGCATTGGCCGTTGCCAACGGCAATGCGACTAGCAGCGCGATGATCGCAAGCACTGCTTTGCGTGCGTGTTTCTGCATATCAAAAGTATTTTTCTTGCATGACAAAAATGCAAGCTTAATCACGCGAGTTGCGCTGAGCTGGCCCCGAAACTACTAAAGTAACATGGCAAAAACGATCGCGCTACTGTTTGCCGGCCAGGGAGCGCAAAGCGTCGGGATGGGGCGCGAGCTGGCCGCGCATCACCCGGCCGCGGGCGAATTATTCCAGCAGGCGGACCAGATTCTCGGGCGCTCGCTCAGCGGCATCGCCTGGAATGGACCGCTCGAAGAATTGACGAAGACCTCGAACTGTCAGCCGGCGCTTTATGTCCATGGACTCGCCTGCCTGGCGGCATTGCGCAGCGCGGCTGGTGATTTCGCGGTCGAAGCCGCCGCCGGTTTGTCGTTAGGCGAGTGGACCGCGCACGCGGCGGCCGGGACATTCGATTTCGCGACGGGACTCAAGCTGGTGGAAACCCGCGGGCGCTTGATGGATGCCGCCTGTGCTGCGACCGCGGGCGCGATGGCGGCCATGATCGGCGCGGACGAAAACGCGGTGCGCGCGCTCGCCGCCGATACCGACGTGGACGTCGCAAACCTCAATGCGCCGGGACAAATCGTGATCTCGGGAGAGAGCGCAAAAGTGGAAATGGCGGTCAGCCTTGCGAAAGAGCACGGGATCCGGCGCGCGACCCTGCTCAACGTCGCCGGCGCCTATCATTCGCGCCTAATGAACAGCGCCTACGAACAACTCGGCCAGCCGTTGCTCGAGGCGACGCTGCAGGCGCCGCGTTTTCCAGTGATGAGCAACGTGACCGGCGGGCCGGTCGAGACGTTGCCGGAAATTCGGACTGCCTTGCAGGATCAGGTGACGAGCACCGTCCGCTGGACCGAATGCATGGAAAACCTGCTCGAGCGCGGCTGCGATTTCTTTATCGAGCTGGGGCCGGGTGAAGTCCTCGCTGGTTTGCTGCGCCGGACTCGCAAGGACGCGAATGTGATCAGCGTAAGCGATTCAGCTTCCGTGCATGCGTGCGTAGAAAAACTCCGCGCGGCTTAAGTCAGGTAGGGACGCCTTTCCGAAGCGTCCGACTTATCACTGTTGGATTATCCAATCAACAATAGTCGGACGTTTCGGAAAAACGTCCCTACCTGTATGACTTGCCCGGCGCATATGCCGCTCTAGTTTCTCAGCATGACTTTACCAGAGCGAATCGATGCCGATCTGAAAGATGCGATGCGCGCGAAGGACGCCGGCCGGCTCAATGTTTTGCGCATGTTGAAGTCGGCGCTGAAGTACGCGGCGATCGAGAAATCGGATCCGGGGCTGGACGACGCGGCGGCCTCGCAAGTAATTCGCAAACAGGTCAAGCAGCGGCAGGATTCGATCGAGCAATTCGAAAAGGGCGGAAGGCTTGAGCTGGCCGCGAAGGAAAAGGAAGAGCTGGAAATGCTCAACGCTTACCTGCCGAAGGGAATGAACGCGGACGAACTCGCGGCGATGGTGCGCGAAACAATCGCCGAAGTTGGAGCGACCTCGAAGGCGCATATGGGAGCGGTAATGAAAGCGCTCCAGACAAAAGTCGCCGGGCGCGCGGATGGGAAAACGCTGAGCGGGGAGGTGTCAAAACAGTTGAGTGGTTGAGGAGTTGAGAGGTTGAGTGGACGAAGAAGTCCGCGCTCACCGACCTCTCAACCTCTCAACCTCTCAACCTCTCAACCTATGCTAAGCGCCATCATCGTCGCGGGCGGGAGCAGCCAGCGAATGGGCTTCGACAAGCTCTTCGCTTTGCTCGGAGACAAGCCGGTCCTGGCGCATACGATTGAGGCGTTCGAGCACACGGAATCGGTGCGGGAAATCATTGTGGTGGCGCGAGCGGAGCGCGTGACGGAATTCGAAGAACTCGTTAGGCAAAGCAAGTTCACAAAAGTTCGCCGCGTTGTGACCGGAGGAAAACATCGGCAGGATTCCGTCCAAGCGGGATTGAACAGCCTTTCCGCGGAAGCGAACCACGTTGCCGTCCACGATGCGGCGCGGCCCCTCGTAATGCCCGAACAAATCGAGCGCGTCTTTGCCCTGGCGCGCGAGCATGGTGCCGCGGCGCTCGCCGAGCCGGTCACCGATACGTTGAAACGCGCCGACGAGAATCGTCTCGTCACTGGCGGCGTGTCGCGTGAAGGCCTCTATGCGATGCAAACCCCGCAGATTTTCACGCGCGAACTTCTGGAACGGGCGTATGCCCGCGTGGCGGAGAACAATCTTTCGGTGACGGATGAAGTTTCCGCAGTCGAGGATCTCGGCGCGAAAGTGATCCTGGTGCCGAACGATGAATGGAACGTGAAGATCACCTATCCGCGCGATCTGTTCTTGGCCCAGGCCGCGCTCGCCCGACGCTCGTCCTAATTTGTTCGCGGCACTTCCGGAATATCGCCGACGAGCTCGACGAGACTGCCGACATCCGCTTCGCGAAAGGCGCGGCCCTTCTTCAGTTTCGTGGTGGGCGTGATTTCGCCCGCGTGCAAGAGTTGACCGTTCTTCCAGATCCACGCTTCGGAGTTGTAAGGTCCCACCCGGCGCGGATCGGACCAGGTGTGGATGGAAACCAATCGGGAAGTGACCGCGGCTGCGATGTGCATCGGGCCGCTATCGACGCTGATGACGAACCGAGCGCTGCGGATGAGCCAGATCAATTGCAGCAGGGTCGTTTGATTGAGCAGGTTCACGCAATTTTCCGGCACCGAAATTTTGCGCGCTGATTTTCCCACGATCACCACCCGGACCGGATCGAAGGCGCGGCAGAATTCTTCCACGACGGAATTGCGCAACGACTTGCGCGCGCCGCGCGAAAATGGATGGAGCAGAACGAACGGCGGAAAAGGATCGAAGCGTGGCAAGGGGTCGCCTGTCGGCAACGGGAAACGGAGCTGTTCCGGCATGGGAACGCCGAACGCTTCAGCCAGTTTCAGATAGCGATCCACGGCATGAGCGCGGCGATCGACCCTCGCCGTCCGCTTGTAGAACAGACGCGATCCTTCCCGGCCATCGCTCATTCCCAAGAATTCCCGGGCGCCACTGATCCTGCCGATTAACGCGCTTCGCAGCAGTCCCTGAAAATCGAGCGCCACATCAGGGCGCAAGGATCGCGTCTTTTTCAGCCAGGGCCACAACGTCCGCGGCGCATTCAAGGCGGTGAATTCGCCGCGCGGAAAAATGTGGACATGGTTTATGTCCGGGTTGCCGCGGAGCAGCGTCGCCCATTCCGGATTAATGACCCAGGTGATTTCCGCACGCGGATGCGCATCGCGGACCGCCGCCACCGCGGGCAAGGTATGCACGATATCGCCGAGCGAGCTCGGCTTGATGATCAGGATCGATTTGATTTCCGGTTTCAGCGTCCGACCTCTGATCTCTGCCCTACCGGCCCAGTTTCAATCGCTCCGCCAGCAACCGCGGCAGCCCGGCCTTGATGATTTTTTCCTGCGCGGTCGCGAGGTCGTATTTCACCCGGCGTTGTTCCACCACGTTTTTGTCGACGTGATAGATGCAGTAAGCCGCGCGCCAATCGCCGTCCCGCGGCTGGCCGACGCTGCCGGTGTTGATGAAATACTTTTTCGCTTCCTCGATCATGAGCTGGTCCGTTTTCACGCGCTTGACTCCATCGTCACGCACGAACGCGCCGGCGACGTGGGTATGGCCGAAGAAGCAGACGGTGGTGTGCTGGTAGGTAAAGCTCGCGGCGGCATCGAGGGTGTTGAAAACGTAGCCCCACTGCTCCGGCGTATCGAGGGTCGCGTGCACGATCGTGAAATCGCGGACCTGGCGCGTTAAACGCAGATCGCGCAGCCATTGTTTGTCCTGTTCGGTTAATTGCGCGCGCGTCCAGTTGATCGCCATCTCGGCGAGGGCGTTGAAATCGCGGGACGATTCATCGAGGGACGCCTGTTCGTCGTGGTTCCCCTTCACCACGGGACACTCCATCTTCTGGACGATCTCGACGCATTCGTGCGGATTGGCGTTGTAGCCCACGACGTCGCCGAGACAGACGTAATGGGTGCAGTCCCGTTCGCGCGCGTCCGCGAGGACGGCGTGAGTAGCTTCGAGATTCGCGTGCAGATCGCTGAGAATGGCAAAGCGCATAACCGGGAGGGGACAGTTAGTCGGGTATCCGCTGATCTGGCCGAATGTCCAACTTAATTTCGAGTTCCTTCAAATGGCGGAGCAACGTCGGCAGCCGTTCCTGTTCGCCGGAATCGTAAAGGGCCCGCAGTTGAGCGTACGCTTCGCGTTCGCGGCCGGCGCATTGCGCCAGTTCGTAGGCGGCGAATCGGCGCGTGTAACGGTGGGCGCCGGGCAACGCCGCCGCTTTCGCGAAAAATTCCGAGGCGTGCTCGTGGTCTTCGTATTTGTCGCGGTAAAGCCGGGCCAGCGCCTCGTAAAGCTCGGGACGTTCCGGATTATTCTTGATCCCGCGCTCGAGGAAATCTTTGCCGAGTTGGAAATATTCGCGCGCGGTTTTGACGCGAAGCGCCAGCCGCGGCTGGGCCGGATCGTTCATCGCGGCCGTGCTCGCGTTCCAGGCCATATGCCAGGCGGCCATGTCCCAAAACAAAACCGCGCGCGGCTGGAGCGTTGTGATCTGGCGAAACAAGAACAGGACCCGGCCCCACTCGGTTCGTTCCCACGCCACATGCGCCTGGATGAAAAGCGCATCCGCGACGAGCGAGCGAAAACCGCTCAGGGCCGCGACGAACCCGAGCTGGCCCAGTTGTTCGCGCAGATCGAGATTGAAATCCACGGCGCGGAAATGCAGCTGTCGGTGCGTTTCCGCGAGCGCGTGTTCCATCGGCAGGCGTGCAGCGCCGAAAAGCAAAACGCTCAGGATCACGGCGACCGCTCGCATCACAATTCTTTCCGGAAAAAAACCGTCCACGCCAGGGCCAGGTAAAAGCCGCAGTAAAAGACGCCCATCGCGATTGTTTTCAGCAAGAGTGCGGTCGGAATGGCGTTCCCGGCCACGACGTCGTCGGTGAGATTGAACGATTGCAGGTCGGGGAACAGCAACACGACGAGAGCGAGAAAAGTTTTCGTGAACATTCCGGCGCTGTTGGTTTGGAGCCAGTATTCACGCGCGATCGGCTGGAGATGTCCGATGAAATAAACGAACGCCATCACGATCGTGGTGAAAATCGTGCTCGTGGCGAAGGTCGAGACGAAAAGGGTGAGCGCGGCGAGCAGACATCCCTTCACATAGATCACGGCGATGCCGGAAAACAGATTCACATTGAAGGCGGAGGCGCGCACGAGGCGCAACGCTTCGGCGCTTTGCTCCGCGGGCGCCGCAGCCATCTGGCGCGAGGTCTCGTTCAGGACGCTTTGTTCGCGGAACAGCAGGACCGCGAAAAAGAGCGCGCTCATCGCGAGCAGACTCAGCGCGACAAGCAGCAAAACGCCGAGCAATTTTCCCGCGAGATACTCGAATCGCGAAACCGGTTTCGCGAGAACGGTGTAAGCCGTGCGGTCTTCGATGTCCTGCGGCAGCAAACGCGCCGTCGCGATGACGGCGAGGAGTGACGTGAAAATGCTCATCGCGCCGAGCGCGATGTCCTTAAGCACCTGGAATTCCTGCTGGAAAGTCATCCGGGCCATGAAGACCGAGCTGCCGATCAAGAGCAGGGCGAAGAGCAGCAGGACGTAAAAGGTTTTCAGTCGCGTCAGCCCGGTGAAGGTGTTGCCGGCGATCGCGGTCATCCGCGAAAACGAAAAGACGCGATGGCGGAAATCATTCATCGGCACTTTCATCCGGCGCCGCTTCGGTCGCTTCGAGAAACAATTGCTCGAGGGAAGTTCGCGGGCGCCCGCGCTCGATGACGCGCGCTCCGGAGCGCGCCGCCAAATCGTCGATCGCTTCGAGGAGATTCGGCGGCGCGTTCTCGAGGAGGAGCTGGGTCTGGTTCTCCACGCCGAGCAGCTCACTCAGCGCACCTTCGCGAACGAGGACTCCGTTCGCCAGAATCCCGACCCGATCGCAAATTTCCTGGACCTGCCCGAGCAAATGCGACGAGAGCAGGACGGTGATACCGCGTGTTTTCAGTTCCAGGATGAGATCGCGAATTTCACGCGCGCCCGCCGGATCGACGCCTGCGGTCGGCTCGTCGAGGACGAGTAACGACGGTTCCTGGATCAGCGCCTGGGCCAGTCCGATCCGCTGCAGCATTCCCTTCGAATAACCGGCGAGCCGCCGTGTTCGTGCACTCGTTAGGCCGACGAGTGCGAGCATTTCTTCAACCCGGCTCTTCAAGGCCGCGCCCCGGAGTCCGCAAAGTTTTCCGTAAAAGCGCAACGTCTCTTCGCCGGTGAGAAACTTGTAGAAGTAAGGGCTTTCCGGCAGGAAACCGACCGATTCCCGGCTGGCGACGCGATCGCTGTCCCGTCCGAAAATTCTCGCCTGGCCGCGGGTGGGCGGGACAAGTCCGAGAATAATTTTCAGCGTCGTGCTTTTGCCCGAACCGTTCGGCCCCAGCAAACCGTAGATTTGTCCGACTGCGACCGCGAGGTTCAGATCGCGTACCGCCACGACCGATCGCCGCTGGAACGGAACCGGAAAAATCTTCGTGACGCCGGTGAGAGCGACGGCGGGTATTGGAGCGGCTGGGTAATCCATTTTTGCGAGTGAGATTCTCGGTCTGACCCCTCATCCTAACCTTCTCCCTCAGGGAGAAGGAACTGCCTTCCTTTTCATTGCGGTCCTTTGCACCAGGACACGCCGTTTAAGAAAAACTCCCTCTCCATTTCTCTCCCTGTGGGAGAGAAGGACGCGGTAGCGCCAAGTGAGGGCAAATGTGTGGGCATTGGGAGAGGGTTGGGGTGAGGGCGGATTTCGTTTTGGAAGCGGGTTCAGTCATGCCGGATTTCGAAGCCGCGAAAGGTGGGGGGATCGGGCAGCGGCGTTTCGCTGTGCTTCTTAATGTGAGCGCGCAATTCGCTTTGGAGGATGGCTTCGAGAAAGGCGCGTACCTCCTCCTCGTCGCCGACGGCCTGGAGTTCGACGCGGCCGTCGCGGAGATTGCGCACGGAACCGGTCACATCAAAACCCTTCGCGACGTGCCTCACCGACCAGCGAAAACCCACGCCCTGGACATTGCCTTCGTAAAAGACCTGAACGGATGCCGTCACGCATCCGAAGATTGCTGTGGCTTCGCGTCGGCGGCAACCGCGCGCTGCCGTTTTATTGCTCCGGTGCGGGAGCGGGGAGCTCGGCGGGCGGCAGATCTTCCGGCGGCGGAACCAGCCGCGGATCGCTCGAGTTCAGATTGAATTGCTCGACCGACGGTTGGGTCGAGGGCGTCGCGAGCGGATCGGCTTTCAAGGCGGAAACGGAAGCCAGGAGCGCGGACGAGGCCGGCCGGATCTCTTCGCTCGAGACATATCCTTGTTCGCCTGTCGCCACCAGTTCCACTTTGCTGTAACCGAACGAGGGGCGAATCAATTTCACCACCGTCTCTTTCGAGAGCGTCTTGTCAGGATCAACGCCCGTCTGAGGTCCATGCCGGAAAAATGGCGCTGATTCGACCGAGACGACGAAAAGCTTGCCGTCGCGTTTTGCCGTGGTCGCGGTCGTTACCGCCGGCTTGTTCGTGCTGGAGCACCCGGTGATAAAGATCGCCAGGAGAGCGGCGGCGGGGAGAAGACGAGAGTAATTCACTCCGCGAATTTAAGCACGTGGCGCGCCACGTTACTTATACGAATAGACCAGACAAATCGTGGACGGTTCGCCTTCCACCAAACTGATCGCCACAAAATATTGGCCGCTCATCGTCGGCGAAAACCCGGCCGAGGCCCGTTCCCCTTCGTTGTAATTTTCCGTCGTCAACGGCTTACCGCCTTCATCGTAAAGATCGACTGCGATTTTTTTCGCCTTCGCGTTCGCGGCCGCGGCGGAAAACCAATATTGATTGCCCGCATACAGATTCACCGCGATGAGGGCGCGCTCGGCCGGCTTGAGCTGCCCGGCCCAGTGACCGTCCCGCAATTTGAAGCCGTCATTAGTGAACGCCCCCGTCAGGTCGAGCACCTGCTTATGCGCCTCGACCTCCTCGTCCGTTTCCGCGCAGACAAACGCCGCCACCGCGCAGAACGCGATCCCGGCAAGAATCAGCCCGCGCTTGTTCATTTCGCGTCCCCCTTGCTCTGGATCTCTTCCATCAATTTCGTCACGGCTTCATTCAGCTTCTTTACTTCGTCGAGGCTCGGGCCCTTGCCGGGTTGGAACGCGACCAGTTTTTCCACGGCGGTGAGCTGCTCGTTCACGCTCTTGACCAGCGGCTCGCTCCGCAAATCCATGCTGATGTCGTTGATTTTGGTGTGGATGAAACTGACTACCGCCGGCTGCCGCAGCACCTTCGCGCTCTGCTCGTCGTAATTCTTGATGACCGCTGCGCTGACCGCCTGGGTGCCGCGAATCCAGCCACCGAGGCTGACTAGGATCACGAGGTCCTGGTCGCGATGCGATTGCATGGAAGTCTTCACTTCGTTTTGGGTCGCCTCGAGTTCCTCGTGGAGCGCGTCCCATTCGCTGTTCTCGGCGAATTCGTTGATGCTGTTGCCGCGGCTGAGCACGTTCTCACTCACGCCGAGCGCCTTCGCGAGCTTCACGATATCGGTGCCGATGTTTTTCACCTGCTGGCTGTCCTGCGCTTCAACGGCGATAAACCCGTCCGCGATGAGGCCGCCGAGATTGAGCGCGATCTGCGCCCGGTTCCGATAGGTGGTCGGAATCGGCGTCCGATATTGCCCGGCCCAATCGGGTTTGCCGGGCTTTTCGAGAGCGGCGAAAAGCTCGCCCGGCGTGGGAATGGTGAGCGAATCGGTCTTGATGGCTTTGGCGAGCTGATCCTGCGAGAGCGGCGCGGGCTGGGCCGCGAACGCGAGCGTCCCGCAGGCAAGGAAAGCCACCGCTCCAGTCGCGATCCCGAATCTCATGTGAGCCAGACTATCCGCGCGGCCGAAGATTTGCCAATCGGAATGTAGATGTCGCCCCTCCAAATGGAACATAGGCTTCCAGCCTGTGCGCCCAGCGGACATTTTGTCCGCTGTCTTTTGAAACAGCGGAGTGCAACTCCGCTGGGCGCACAGACTGAAAGTCTATGTTCCAGAAAACAAATTGCCTGCGCGAGCCAAGCTGATGTAATCCTGCGGATATGTCGCCGACCAGCATTGCCCGGATCAATGCGCGCGAAATTCTGGATTCGCGCGGGAACCCCACCGTGGAAGTGGATGTGCATCTGGAAAGCGGCGCGATGGGGCGCGCGGCAGTGCCGAGCGGCGCCAGCACGGGCGAGCATGAGGCCTGGGAACTGCGGGACGGCGACAAGAAACGCTACGGCGGCAAGGGCGTCAGCAAAGCGGTCCGCGCGGTGACCGAAAAAATCGCTCCCGCTATTGCGGGATGGGATGCGCTGGAACAGGCGAAGATCGACGAAAAATTGATCGCGCTCGATGGGACGCCGAACAAAAAAAATCTCGGCGCGAACGCGTTACTCGGCGTTTCGCTCGCGACCGCGCACGCGGCCGCAGTGGCGTCGAAGGTTTCGCTCTTCCGTTATCTCGGCGGCAATTCGGCGCGGACGTTGCCCGTTCCGATGATGAACATCCTTAACGGCGGCGCCCATTCCGATGCGCCGATCGATTTCCAGGAGTTCATGATCATGCCGAAAGGCGCGCCCTCGTTCCAGGAAGCGTTGCGCTATGGCGCCGAAGTTTTTCACGCGTTGAAGAGCGTCCTGCATGATCGCGGACTTTCGACGGCGGTCGGCGATGAGGGCGGCTTCGCGCCAAAACTAAATTCCGCCGAGGATGCGCTCGATTGCATCGGGGTCGCGGTGGAGAAAGCGGGATACAAATTCGGCGAGCAAATTTTCGTCGCGCTCGATCCGGCCGCCTCCGAGTTTTTCGATGCGGAGCAAAACGCTTATGTCTTCAAGAAATCCGACGGCTCGAAACGGACGGCGGAAGAGCTGGTCGATTACTACGAGACGTTGTCGCGCCGTTTCCCGATTATCTCGATCGAGGATGGCTGCGCGGAAAATGATTGGGACGGCTGGAAGAAACTGACGGAGCGCCTCGGGAAGAAAATCCAGCTCGTGGGCGATGATCTGTTTGTGACGAACGTCGAGTTCCTGCGCAAAGGCATTTTGCAAGGCGTCGCCAATTCAATTCTGATTAAGGTGAACCAGATCGGCACGCTCACGGAAACGCTGGCCGCGATCGATCTCGCGACGAAAAACAATTACACGGCGGTTATCAGCCATCGCTCCGGCGAGACGGAAGACACGACCATTGCCGACATCGCGGTGGCGACGAACGCCGGGCAGATCAAGACCGGATCGCTCTGCCGGACCGACCGCGTGGCGAAGTACAATCAGCTGCTGCGGATCGCCGAGGAACTTGGTGACAACGCGGTTTACGGCGGTAAGATGCGCTAGTGGAAAATCCGAGTTACGGCGATTTCCGCGCGCGGCGTGAAGCCACCGTCTGGCAGCGTCTCAACAGCATCCTCCGCGGCCTGCTTCTGGTGGCGGCGATCCTTGTCATCATCAGTTTGTTTCTGCCTCTCTACAAAAAACTTGGGCAAGGCGGGACGGAAAACGAGAGCCTGCAAAGCCAGGTAAACGATCAGAAGATCTTGCTCGCCCGGCAGACGCGGGAGGTGAATTTGCTCAAGACCGATCCGGTCTATCTCGAAACGATGGCGCGCGACAAACTCGATTTGATGAAGGAAGGCGAAACCATTTTTCGCCTCGAGCCCCCGCCCGCGCCGAAAGCGAAACCATAATCCGCTGCGCCATTTCGCGCGTGGGAACATAGGCTTTCAGCCTGTGCGCCCAGCGGTCATGTTGACCGCTGCAAGACGCAGATCAGCGGGCTGAAAGCCCGCTGGGCGCACAGGCTGAAAGCCTATGTTCCGATGTTTGCGTCCGAAGCCGAGTCGGCTTTACATTCATCCCATGGCTACCGAAGTTCCGGTGATCGAACCAGAAGCGCTCCAGTCGCGCGTGCGCGAATTGCGGAGGTTTCTTTGACGTCCCGAAACTGGAAGGCCAGCTAAGCGCGCTCGAGGAGCGCATGTCCGCCGCCGATTTCTGGTCGAACCGTGAGCGGGCCCAGGGTGACGTCGAGGAAGTTTCGCGATTGCGTTCGCTCCTGAATCCGCTGCGCGAACTCGAGCGCGCCATCGCCGATTTCGAAGCGTTGCGTCAGCTCGCCACTGAGGAATCCGATCCGGCCCATCGCGCGGAAGCCGAAAAGGAATTAGGGCGCGAACAGGCGCCGCTGCTTCACAAGCTCGAGGAATTCGAGCTACGCCAGTTTCTTTCCGGCGAGAACGATCCGGCGAATGCGTTTCTCACCATTCATTCCGGCGCGGGCGGAACGGAATCGTGCGACTGGGCCGACATGTTGTTGCGGATGTATCAGCGCTGGATCGAGCGGAGCGGTCTTACTTCCCAGACCATCGACGTACAGGTAGGCGAAGAAGTCGGGATCAAATCGACGACGCTGCTCGTGCAGGGCGAATATGCCTACGGCCATCTGAATCCGGAGCGCGGCGTCCATCGGCTCGTCCGGATTTCGCCCTTTGACGCGAACAAACGGCGGCACACTTCGTTCGCGAGCGTCGACGTCGTGCCGGAGATCGCGGATTCGGCGCCGATCGATATCAATCCGGCCGATATTGAAGTGGACACATTTCGCGCGGGCGGCAAAGGCGGCCAGAACGTGAACAAGGTGGAAACGGCGGTGCGGATCGTGCACAAACCCACGGGAATCGTGGTGGCGTGCCAGGCGGAACGGAGCCAGGGCCGCAATCGCGAGCTGGCCTTGAAAATGTTGAAAGCAAAACTATACGAGATCGAGCAGGACAAGAAGCGGGCGGAGATCGATCGGCAGTACGGTGAGAAAGGCGACGTGGCCTGGGGCAGCCAGATCCGGTCTTACGTTTTCCAGCCGTATCAAATGGTGAAGGACCATCGCACCGGCGCGGAAACGAGCGACGTCCAGGGCGTGATGGACGGCGACATCGATCTTTTTATCCAGGCGAAACTGCGCGGACAAAAGGCGAAGAAGGGCGAGGGGAAGGAAGAGATTTAATCGCCGCGGACGATGGCGGTGTAGCTGCCGGGATTGAGCGTTACTTGCAACGCCGATTCAGCCGGTTGGGTGGGCGCTAATCCTTCCGATTGAATTTGCGCGGCCTTGGGATGACTTCCCCAGTTGTCGTTGGAATCGACCACGCTGCCGGAGGCATTCCGCAATTCGACCGTCGGATCGCTTAACGCACCGGAAACTCCCGACGCTGCTAACGACGGACCGATGGCACGCACGACGACATCTTTCGTTTGGCTGCCACCCACGATGAATCCTCCGATCAAAACCTGATCGCCGGTCATCACTGGACCGCGCGTGGAGATATTTCCCGCGCGTCCGCCGGTGGTATGCAGATCGTAGAGTTCCACCAAAGCGGTGCCCGTCAGGTTGCCGTCGCCATTATCGAACGACCGGACCACCACCGTGTAACTTCCGGGGTTCAACGTAGCCAGAATAGCGGATTCCTGGCTGTTGGCCGGATCGAGATGATAACTGGCGATCGTGGTCGCGTCCGGGCTGTCGATCCAATCGTCGCTCGTGGCAAGGGTCGCGCCGGCCGAGCTGTGCAATTCGATGACCGGATCCTTGAGCGCGTTCGTGATGCCGAGGGCCGGCAACGAGTTACCGATCCCACGCAGCACAACCGTGGCCGGTTGCGATCCCTGGATAATGAATCCGCCAATCACTGCGTTGTCTCCGGTCCCGACGAACGCGCGCGTGGACAAATTCACCAGGTTCGGCGCCGGGTTCGAACTCAGGTAGGCTGGGCCGCTATCGTAAATACTTTTCGCGCCGTTGATGTCGTCGGCCTGCAACGAGTCGATATTGCTGATGTGGGAATTCATGATCGCGACGACGTTCTGCTTCGGATTCGCCTGGTCCGGATGATCCAGGCCTACGACGTGGCCGAACTCGTGCAAGGCAACGCGATGAAAATCCTCGAGGCTCCCCTGCAAATTTCCGCGATAGGAATTCCATTCGATTGCGTTGTTAAAAATAACGTCCGCCTCGATCAAGGTGGAACCGCGCGGCGTTACCAGCGTGACCGCAAGCACTCCGCTTCCGAAGGCGTCGCCGTAGACCGTGCCCGACATTGATACCGACGTGTTCCCGTCCGTTCCGGAAGGAGGAAGGATCGAATTGCGATCGACAGCAAATTGCATATGGACCAAGTACTGGTTCCAGATATTGAGGGCATCTTCCGCGGAGGCGTTAAACGAAGCCGATCCATCCAGAAACGGGCCGCCGCCCTGAGGAAGCGACAAATGCATCAGAACGGTGCGGTTCTTGTTCCAGGAAACATTTTCCAGCACGAAACCCGGGCAATGAAGCGCGGCGCCGCCGCAAAGGAAAAGGATGGCGAGGGAAAGTTTGGTTCTCACGAAGACTTGAACGCGGAAAGGACAAAAAAGTTACGGCGCTTTGTCGTTTTCAACAAGGCGCAGCCGCGCTTTCGGGTCGAATTTTCCGCCGTTGAATTTACGGCAGCAATCGAAGCAGGCGATGGCGCGTGTGAGTCGCCGGACGCGCGGGAAATCCTTGCCGCATCGGGAACAACGATAAAGGAACCGGCGGGCGCGTTGTTTGACCGGGAACGGAAGGGTGTGGCAGCGCGCTTCATCAGCAATGCCGAGGTCGCGGCAGGCCTTGCGCCAGGCTACGCCGTGCGGCGGAATGCGGCGCCTGCCGGCGCGGAATTGGGCCAGCAAATGCGCCAGCTCATGGCGCAGGGTGCGATCGATCTCGGCCGTGTCGTGCTCGCGCAGGCGCGGATTCAACGAGATCAGGTTCCGGTGCGAATCGGCCCGGCCCGCTGCGCTGAAGAGCCGCGCGTTCCATTCGACGTGGACCTCGCGCGCGAGTTCTTCGGCGCCGAGCGGCGTGAGGATTTCGCGCGCCTTCGCTTCGAGCGCGGCATCGCGACCAAGGACGACCAACGATGGCGCGGCGGGGAAGGCGAAGTCCAGTTGGCTGTAACGAGAATTGTCGTTCTGCTTCAAGGAGCGGCGGTTTGTAACCGCCGGTCTTGTTGTCGGCGATTTCAAATCGCCGCTCCTTGAAGTTGGTCTTGTTTCCGTGGCGTTGAGGACGAGACGCGGTGGATCACCTCGCCGACGATCGCACCGGCCCGATCGATTTCTTCCTCGGTGGTCTCGCGGCCTAACGAGAAGCGGACGGCGGCGCCGGCTAACTCGGGCGACAGACCCATGGCGAGCAGAACGTGAGAGGCAACGACTGAGCCGACCATGCAGGCCGAACCGCTCGAGGCGCAAACGCCTTCCAGATCGAGCGCCATCAGGATTGTTTCCGAGCTCAGGCCGGGGAAGCTGACGTTCAACGTGTTCGCCAGCCGATCTGGAACATCGCTGTTCTGGATTGCGTCCGGGTAGGCTCGCCTAATTTGCGACCACAAACGGTCGCGCAACCGTTTCTCGCGCTCCTGTTCCTGGGCTCGATCGCGCAAAACAAATTCGGCTGCCGCTGCCATCCCGACGATCGCGGCCACATTCTCCGTCCCCGGCCGCCGCTGATTTTCGTGGGCGCCGCCGAATTGGATAGCCTCGATCGGCACGCCGGCACGCAAGAAAAGAAGGCCAGCGCCTTTCGGCCCATAAAATTTATGCGCGGCAAAACTTGCCGCGGCGAACTCGCCTTCGCCCAGGTCCGTCTCTACTTTGCCGAAGGACTGCACCATGTCGCTATGCAGCAGGATGCCGCGCTCACCGCAGACACGCGCAAGTTCCGCCATCGGTTGGAGCACGCCGGTCTCGTTGTTCGCGGTCATAACAGAAACTAAAGTCGTGTCGCGGCGAATGGCGCGGTCGAGTTCATCCGGATCGATGTGGCCCTGTCGATCAACCGGCAGGAAAGTAACGTCGAATGATTCGCGCTGGGCCAAATGCTCGAACGCGTTGAGGACGGCGTGATGCTCGGTGCTGGCGCAGATCAAATGGCGGCCGCGGCTAGCATGCGCACGCGCAAGGCCGAGGACAGCAAGGTTATTCGATTCCGTTCCGCTGCTCGTGAAGATCAGCTCGTGCGGTTTTGCGCCGAGCAAATCGGCCAGCCGATCGCGCGCGTCATCGATCCCGGCCCGGGCTTCGCGCCCCGCCGCGTGGACGCTGGAAGGATTGCCGTAATGCTGGGTGAGAAACGGCTCCATTCCTTCCCGCGCGGCCGCGCCGAGCGGCGTCGTCGCATTGTAATCGAGATAAATCATCCCGGTTCGCGTTGCTACGCGGTGAAATCTTTCGCGCCGGCGCGGCGTTTCGGGAGGATCTGAAGCTGTTTCTCCTCGTAATAAACGAGCGAATCCGGCGGCACACTCTGGATCAAAAACACGTTCCCGCCGATCGTGCTCCGGGCGCCGATCACGGTTTCGCCGCCGAGCACGGTCGAGTTCGGATAGATCGTCACGTCGTCTTCCAAAGTCGGATGACGTTTCCCGCCCTTCTTGATTTTGCCGTGCTCGTCTTTCTGAAAGCTGCGCGCTCCCAGGGTCACGGCGTGATACAATTTTACCCGCGAACCGATCTCGCAGGTCTCGCCCACCACTACGCCGGTCCCGTGATCGATAAAAAAATGCGGCCCGATCCGCGCGCCCGGATGAATATCGATGCCGGTGCGGGTGTGGGCCCATTCGGTCATGAGCCGCGGAATCAGCGGCACCTTTTTTTCGTAGAGAAGATGCGCCATGCGTTGGATCGCGATCGCTTCGATCGCCGGATAGGCGACGATCACTTCCTCATAACTGGTGGCCGCCGGATCGCCTTCGTAGGCCGCGTCGACATCAGTCCAGAGCACCTGTCGTAAGCGTCCGAGCTCCGACATGAACCAGGTGAGAATGTCGTCCGCCTTGGCATCCGCGGCATCGCGATCCAGTTTGTTAAAGCTCTTGGAAATTTCCGGCTTCATCCGCGCATGGAGTCGCCGGATACGGCTTCGGGTTACATCGGGCAGATCGCTCGAATCGACGAGCGGCTCTCCATGGAACCCCGGAAACATCAGGCTCATCAATCCGACGCAGGCATCCTCAATCGCCGGTCGCGACGGCAGCATCGCCGCCGCGTCGAGATAATTTATCCCGCCGCCCTCGGTGTAAGTTTGGAGGAGCTCGGCGGCGGCGTCGCTGGTCGTTGGCGAATCCATTGGCGGAAAACTATGCGCCTGCTCCGCTCGCAATGGAAACGGAAACTGTCCTTGGAGCCAACGCGCTCGGCGGTCATAGACCCGCCGCTACAGGGGGAAAAATCCGCGCACGACAATGTTGGGACGCGTTTTAGACTACTGATGACCGCATGAGCTCCTTCGAAATAACCGGCGTGCCCGTGGACGAACTCAACGTTTTCCTTGCCGGCGCGCATCCCGATCCGTTCCGGATCCTCGGGCCCCATCGGGTTGGCGACGATCTCGTCGTGCGGGTCTTTCGACCGGACGCAAAAGAGGTCGGCGTCATCGTGCCGGGCAAAGAGGAGCAGCGCTTCGAGGCGGACCGCCTCCGGCCGGAAGGATTTTTCCAGGCCACGTTGCCGGGAATGAAACGTGACATCGATTACCGCGTTCATCTCACGGGCTGGGATGGATCTACCGCACTCGTCCGCGATCCCTACGGCTACGGACTCATCATGGGCGAAGTCGATTTGCATTTGTTCGCGGAGGGAAATCATTTGCAGCTCTACGAACATTTCGGGGCGCATCTGCGCAACATCGGTGACGTCGACGGCGTTTACTTCGCGGTCTGGGCGCCGAATGGGCAGCGCGTCAGCGTCGTCGGCGATTTCAACGGCTGGGATGGCCGGGTGAATCCGATGCGGCGCCTGCTCGGCAGCGGTGTCTGGGAATTGTTTCTGCCCGGCGTCGGCGAAGGCGCGCACTACAAGTTCGAGATCAGGACGCCGCGTGGCGCGCTCTTGTTGAAGGCCGATCCGTTCGGGCTCTTCAGCCAGCACGGCAAAGAGACCTCTTCGATGGTTTACAATCTCGATCGCTACCAGTGGAGCGATGGCGAATGGATGGAGGCGCGTCCCGCGCAAAAACTCCACACCAGCGCGATCAGCATTTACGAAGTCCATCTCGGTTCCTGGCGGCGCAAGGCCGAGGAAGGAAATCGTTCCCTGAGCTATCTCGAATTATCCGAAACCCTGATCCCGTACGTGGCCGAGATGGGTTACACCCACATCGAGCTGATGCCGGTGGCGGAGCATCCCTTCGAAGGTTCGTGGGGTTATCAGGTCACAAATTATTACGCGCCCACCAGCCGGCTCGGGACGCCGGACGAGTTCCGCCATTTCGTCGACAAATGCCACCAGGCCGGGATCGGCATCATCATGGATTGGGTGCCGGCGCATTTTCCCAAGGACACCCACGCGCTCGCCGAGTTCGATGGCACCGATCTCTACGAGCACGCCGATCCGCGCCAGGGCGAGCACCAGGATTGGGGCACGCTCATTTTCAATTTCGGGCGCAACGAAGTCCGCAATTTCCTGATCGGCAACGCGCTCTTCTGGCTCGATAAATATCACATCGACGGTCTGCGGGTGGACGCGGTCGCGTCGATGCTCTACCTCGATTACTCGCGCAAGGCGGGCGAGTGGATCCCGAACGCGTTCGGCGGCCGGGAAAATCTCGAGGCGGTCTATTTCCTCAAGCGCTTCAACGAAGTTTGTTACGAGCGGTTTCCCGGGATCATGACGATCGCCGAGGAATCAACCGCCTGGCCCGGCGTCTCGCGCCCGACCCATCTGGGCGGCCTCGGCTTCGGATTCAAATGGAACATGGGCTGGATGCACGATTTCCTTCATTACATGGCGCTCGATCCGATCTTCCGCCGGTTCCATCACAACAACATCACGTTCTCGCTCATGTATGCGTTCGCGGAGCATTTCATTCTAGTCCTGAGCCACGATGAAGTGGTTTACGGCAAGCGCTCGCTCCTCAACAAAATGCCGGGCGATGAATGGCAGCAGTTCGCGAATCTGCGGATGTTTTTCGCGTGGATGTATGGGCATCCCGGCAAAAAGCTTCTCTTTATGGGCGGCGAATTCGGCCAGCGCCGCGAGTGGAATCACGATGGCGAGCTGGACTGGGAGCTGACCGGCTCGCCGCCCCACGACGGTCTGCGCCGGCTCGTCCAGCATCTCAATTACGTTTACAAAAACGAACCGGCCCTCTGGGAATCCGACGATACCCACGAAGGTTTCGAGTGGATCGATTTCCACGATTCCGAGAACAGCGTCGTCGCTTTCATGCGGCGCTCGCGCGAGGGCGGCACGATCGTTTTTGCCGTGAACGCGACCCCGGTCGTCCGTCATGGCTACCGACTCGGGGTGCCCGCTCCCGGTTTTTATCGCGAGATCATCAACACTGATGCCGAGACCTACGGCGGCGGCAATATCGGCAACATGGGCGGCTTCGAAGCGGAGGATTTCGCGTGGCAGGGCCGGACGCATTCGCTCATGATCAGCCTGCCGCCGCTGGCGACGGTGGCGTTCAAGCTTGAAGACGCGACGGCTCATTCTGCTTGACCCGCCCCGGTGTAGTTCGCATTCTCCTGAACGCTCAACTTCTCATGAAACGAAATTCTCTTGGCGCTTTTACCCTCATTGAAATGTTGGTGGTCATCTCGATCATCGTTGTGCTCGCGGCGTTTGCCGGGCCTGCGATCTTCAGCGCCCTGACGAAAGGGCAGATGACAGGAAGCTTGAACAACTCGCGCCAGCTTTATCTTGCCGGTCAGCAAATGGCCCTGGACGGGGCGACAAATTCCGATGCGACCCGAGCCTGGCCCGGCGATCTCTCCGATACGCCTTCCGGTGGCGGCAGTTCCGCTCCTATTACCTCGCTGCAGCAGTACACGACCAAACTCGTGCAGGGCGATTATTTGAAGGCAGGCGACATCCAAAAGATCCTGAGTGCACCGGGAGCTACCTGCACCGCGACGGCCGATAACAGCACCGGCGCGGTGACGCTCGGCGGCAAGAGCGCGTTGAAAGTTTACAAAATCAAAGAGACCGATTCGACCAATACGGTTTTCGCGGTCACGGCGAACTACACTTACAACACCGCGCTGGTTGCGACCGATGCGCCCTACGGCGACAAAGGCTTTGTCGTCCAGCGGAAGGGTGGAGACGCCTCGGTGCTCAAGAAGAACAACGCGACCGTGGTGACGGGACAGGAATCATCGTTTCAAAGCGTAGTGGGCAAGAAACCCGGCGAGGCCGATGGAACGGTGACAGCCGGTGACAGCACCGTCGCGCTGACGAATCCGTAATTCCGTTCTGCCGGATTTGTTGTCGAGAGTGCATCCAAGCTCGCCGGCCTTTACCCGAATCGAGCTGGTCGTGGTCCTCGTCATCGTGGCCGTGATCCTGGTCCTGGCGTGGCCGGCGTTCACGAACGCGCTCGTGAAACGCGATCTGACGCGGACGATGAATAACGGGCGCGAGTTGTATCTCGCCGCGTTTCGGATGGCGACCGACGGAGCCGCCAAGTCTGACGCGAGCCTGGCGTGGCCGGGCGATTATCCCGTGAACAGCCTGGCGGAGTATTGCGGCAAGCTGATCGAGAAGGATTACGTGAAGCCGGCCGAGCTTCAGCGAATGCTGAGCGCGCTGAAGATTTACAAGGTGAAGGGCGCCGATCCCTCGAACACGATCTTTGCCGCCAGCTCGAATTACGTTTACGACACCGAGTTAAACTCACACGCGGTTCCGTTCGGCGATGCCGGTTTTGTGGTCGTGCGGAAAAGCGGTGACGCCGGCGTTTACAAAAAGAACCAGGCCACGCCCGCCGGCTACGACAATAACGCTGAAAGATTTCAGGCGGAGATCGGCGCTCTGCCTGGCGCAACCAAAGGAGAGGTCGCGCCCGGCGACGGCGCTACGGTTTTGGCCGGTCCTTAGTCTGGGGAGCGCACGCGCCTCGCGTGCTGGTTTCGGCGCCTCGCCGAAACGAACTTTTCCCGTTCCCCGAAGCCCAAGTCCGCGATGACGAGGGCGTCATCGCCAGCACGCGAGGGCGCGTGCGCTCCCCAGCATCGGAGTCGCGGTCTACTCTCGGCGCTTCAATACTTCCGATTCGAACTCACCGTCCGAAACGCGGGTGCGGATTTTCGATTTTGGGCGCGCGGCGGAGACGGTCTGGATCACTCTGCCCGCGGCGTCGGTCGTGATGCTGTAGCCGCGGCGCAATGTCGCTTCCGGCCCGACGACGCGAAGGATTCCCTCCACGCGTTGAAAACGCTGCCGCGCATTTTGCAATAACCGCGGCAGCTGGGCGACGATGCGGCGCTCCAGATCGCTGGCCTGGTTTCGGCAAAGCGCCACTTCGCGTTTGGGATCGCGCGCTTTCAGCGATTGGGCACGCGTTGAAAGTGCCGCGCGCGCGTCGGCCACGAATTGCTTCAACTTCCGCCGGACCGTTTCCGCGGTCAGGTCGAGCTGCTGTTGGGCATCGCGCATTTTTTGCATCAACTCGCGTGCCAGCGTTCGCTCGGAAAGAAAGCGAAGCCGGGTCAGGCTTTGCTGGAGAAAATTGCGCGGACATTTCTGCAGGCAATTCGCCAGCTCGTTCACCCGGCGAACCAGCTCGGCTACGTCAGGCACGATCAATTCCGCCGCGGCGCTCGGCGTCGGCGCGCGCAGATCCGCAACGAAATCGGCGATCGTGAAATCGATCTCGTGGCCCACGGCGCTCACCACCGGAATCGCCGAATGGAAAATAGCCCGGGCGACGATCTCCTCGTTGAACTCCCACAAGTCTTCGATGCTGCCCCCGCCACGGGCGATGACGATGAGATCGATCGCGTCCCACGCTTCGTTCGGCGTCGCGAGTTCCTTGAGCGCGGTCGCGATCTCGGCCGCGGCGCCGCTGCCTTGCACACGCACCGGACTCACCAGCACCTGTACGTTCGGCGCGCGCCGTTGCAGCACGTTCAGGATGTCGCGAATCGCCGCGCCGCTAAGCGAGGTGACGATCCCGATGCGGTTCGGAAATTTCGGCAGGGCCCGTTTGCGCGCGGCATCGAAAAGACCTTCCGCTTCCAGCTTTCGTTTTAGCGCTTCGAACTTCGCCTGGAGCAGACCGGCGCCGCGCGTCTGCAGGATTTGGACGTTGAGTTGGTACTGCCCGCGCGCTTCGAAGACGGTGACGTTGCCGTAAACCTGGACCTGCGCGCCATCGGCGATCGGCGGCGCGGTGAGCGGCAGCGTGTTGCGAAAAATTACGCACGAAATCGCGGCGCGCTGGTCTTTCAGCGTGAAGTAACGATGGCCGGACGGTTGCGGACGGTAATTGGAAATTTCCCCCTGCACCCAGACCGCGCCGAATTTCGTCTCGAGCGCGCCGCGGATTTGCCGCGTGAGCTCTGCGACGGTGAAGACTTTGGAGGTCTGCTGAAAAAAATCGGCCGTCACGGTTCGCAATGACGAATGACGAATGACGAATGACGAATCAATGACGAATGTCGAATGACAAAACGCGGCTTCGCCATTCCTTCGTCATTCGTCATTGGTCATTCGTCATTTAACCGCCGGTCATTGTCCAAATAATTCGCTCTGCGCGCCGACCGGCGGTTTGAGTCCCAGTTTCCGGTACGCGTTCGGCATGGCCACGCGGCCTTGGGGCGTGCGCTTGATGTAACCTTCCATGATCAGATACGGCTCGTTGACTTCCTCGAGCGTCCCCGCTTCCTCACCCACGGCGACAGCCAGCGAGCTTAGTCCGACCGGCCCGCCGTTAAATTTATGGATCAACGTTTCGATGATGCGCTTGTCCCATTGATCGAACCCGTCGCGATCGATCTCGAGCATCGTCAATGCGCGATCCGCCAGCTCGGCGGTGATCTTGCCGTCGGCTTTCACCTGAACGTAATCGCGTACCCAGCGCAGAAGATTGTTCGCCGTCCGCGGCGTCCCGCGGGTGCGCGTCGCGATTTCAGCCGCGCCCGCCGCGTCGATCTCCACGCCCAGCAACCCGGCGCTGCGCGCGATGATCTTGCGCATTTCCTCCGCGTGGTAGTAATCGAGCCGCGCCGTCATCCCGAAACGCGACCGCAACGGCGCACTCACCATGCCGGCCCGGGTCGTCGCGCCAATCAGCGTGAACTTCGGCAACTGGAGGCGGAGACTGCGCGCCTGCGGCCCCTGGTCGATGATGATATCGAGCCGGTAATCTTCCATCGCCGGGTAAAGATATTCTTCGATCGTCGGCTGAAGCCGGTGGATTTCGTCGATGAAAAGGACGTCGCCTTTTTCCAGGCTGGTCAGCAAACCGGCCAGCTCGCCGGCCTTTTCGATCACGGGCCCGCTGGTGTTCTTGATGTTGGTGCCCATCGCGTTGGCGATGATGTTCGCCAGGGTCGTCTTCCCGAGGCCCGGCGGCCCGCTCAACAGAATGTGCTCGAGTACGTCCCCACGTTTCTTGGCCGCTTCGACGAGCAGCTCGAGCCGTTCGCACACTTTCACCTGCCCGGTGAACTCGCTGAACATCGGCGGCCGCAGCGAAACTTCGAAAGCGGGATCGGGCTCAGGCGGTTTCATTGTTCTTCTTCTGTAGCCGCCGCCTTGTGGGCGGCGCCTTGTGCGGTGACGTCTTCTCTCACGCTTCGCACAGCGAAGCGGCTACAGAAAGCCAAAGCATGCCTGCTCCCCCTCACGCTGCCTTCTCCAAATTCTTCGTCATCACCAATTCGGTTCCGCGCGCTTTCAAGATGTAATCGACTTTGTCGAACGCGGTCCGGATCAAATGGAGGCCGAGGCCGCCGGGCCGGATCAGGTCGTGCGAACGGCCTTTCATCGTGTGCGCTTCGGTTTGTTTGCCGTAATCGCGTAGCCGCATCCGAACGCAATTCCGCAATCCTTCCAGGGAAAGCGAGATCAACTGATCATCGCGCAAATGGTAGGCGTGCCGAATAACGTTCGTGCAGGCCTCGTCTATTCCCAGCACCATCAGCATGCGTTCGCGCTCTGAAAAGGGATATGTCTCCAGGAATTGCCGCACGAACTTCCGCATCGGCGCGAGGTTGCCGGTGTGGCTGGAAAATTCGACCTTCTTCTTTTTCATCAAACCGGCTGCTGGCTGAACGCATGGCGCGAAGCATTCAACTGCGCAAACGAAAACGCGGTGGACAGCCCGCGCAACCATAGCTCTCTTTCGTCATGTGGAAATTCCTCCTCGCGATTCTCCTGCCGGCCGGGCCGCTTTTGGCGCAGGAAAACCCGAGCGCGTATGAAGCGTTGCGCGTCATCGGGACGCAAATGAATCGGCAGCTCGTCAATCGCGTCATCTCGATCAACGGCACCGACGGTGACCCGCAGCCGCGCACGTGGAAGATTCTCGTCGAAGACAGGAACGCCACCGGCGGCGTGCGCGAGATCGTCGTGCAAGACAATCGCGTCGCCTTGCAACGCATTCCAAACCGTACCGTTGTCGGGACCACCCAGGGGGCGACCATCGACACCGCGAAGCTCAATATGGATTCCACGGGCGCTTATTCCGTCGCGAGCCATACGGCTGAGACATCGCACGTCACCTTTTCGCTCACGAGTTATACCCTGCGCACGGACGATCGCGGTAACCCGGTCTGGATCGTGACCCTGGCCGATCGCAGCAACCGGCCGGTCGGCACCATTCACATTCGCGCCAGCGACGGGCGCGTGAAACGAGTCGAAGGCATGTATTCGGGCCGGAACATGGAGCAGGTCGAAGTCAACCCCGACGAGGTCGACAACGCGCCGCCCCCGGAGGATGAGGAACGGACTGGCACCGACGAGAATATTGTGAAGCGCGACATCAAACGAATGTTCCGGCGCACGACGAATGATGCGCGAAGAATGTTCCAGCGTGTGCGGCGTTCGTTTGTCGATTTCTTCAACCGGTAAAACCATGGCGAATTCGGCGACCGAAGAAACCTGGCCAGCGCTCCCGTTCGCGGAGTGGAAGGAGACGGCCATGATGTTGCACATGTGGACGCAGGTGGTTGGCAAAGTGCGACTCGCCTTGTCGCCGTGGACGAACCATTCGTGGCACGTCACGCTTTATCTCACTGCGCGCGGCCTAACGACTTCGCCGATTTATTTTGGTTCCCGCGCGCTCCAGATCGATTTTGATTTTGTCGAGCACGCGCTCCGCATCCAAACCGGAGGGACGTGCTTCCGCACGTCCCTCCGAGAGATGGAAAAAATCATTCCGCTCGGACCGAAATCAGTCGCCAAGTTTTATCGCGAAGTGATGGACGCGCTACGCGAGCTGGAAATTCCGGTCGAGATCAACACCACGCCGAACGAAGTCGATCCCGCGATCCCGTTCGAGCAAAACGAAAAGGACTCCGCCTACGATCCCGAATACGCGAACCGGTTCTGGCGCGTCCTCTTGCAGAGCGATCGCGTCTTCAAGGAATTTCGCGCGGAGTTCTGCGGCAAATGCAGTCCGGTCCATTTTTTCTGGGGCAGCTTCGATCTGGCGGTGACGCGTTTCTCTGGCCGGCGCGCGCCCCAACATCCGGGCGGCGTTCCGCACTTGCCCGATGCGGTGACGCGCGAAGCCTATTCGCACGAAGTCAGCAGCCTTGGTTTCTGGCCGGGAAACGAAATGATGCCCGAGCCGGTCTTTTATTCCTACGCCTATCCCGAGCCGCCCGGATTTTCCGAAGCGAAAGTCCAACCGTCGTTTGCGAAGTACAATCCCCAGCTCAAGGAATTCGTTCTTCCCTACGAACAAATGCGCCGGGCAGAATCGCCCGATGCAGCGCTCCTGCAATTCGCGCGGACAACCTACGACGCCGCCAGCACGTTGGGCGATTGGGACCGCGCCGCGCTCACCGAGGTGAAACCCGACTTGCATTCGCGCCCGCACCGCTCGTAAGGTTCGCGCGATGGTCAACGAAGCAATCGCCGAGCGCGACGCGTGGCGCGCGGTGCCGAAGGGCTGGCGCCAGCTCTGGGGCGATTTCAATCGGCTCGGGGTGAGCCTGCAATGGCACGATTTCCGGACGGAACGCTCGTTCGACTGGGGTCTTAGTTTTCATCCGCGCAGCCTTGAGTTTTGTCTCAACGTGGAAGGCCGCGGGGCCGTCGGCGATCGCGCCGATTATGTAGCTGGCAGCGCCGGTTATTATGCGGTGGCCGGCGAACCGTTGCGGGCGTCGCGGCAGGCGCGCGATCATCATCAATTCATCACGGTCGAATTCTCAAACGATCATCTGCGGCAACAGCTCGCCGATTTTGAAGGCGATCTCGATCCCCAACTGCGGGCCGCGATTTTTCCGGAAAAGGAACGGTCGATCGTTTCTTCCGCGCGGCCCATGACGCCCGACCAGCGCCAGGTCGTGGCGAGTCTTCTGCGTCCTCCGGTTGCGAAAGCCGCGCAAAGCCTCTGGTACCAGAGCAAGGCCCTGGAGCTGATGTCGCACTTCCTTTTCACGCCGAAAGATCCGGAGTTCTTTTGCATGCGACAGAAGCGGGTGGCGCGCGATCGCGTGGAGCGAACGAAAGAATTGCTCGCGCGCGATCTGGCTCAGCCGCCGACTTTGGAAATGCTCGGCCGCGAAGTCGGCTGTAGCCCGTTTTATTTGAGCCGAAGTTTTTCGCGCGAAGTTGGCCTGACCATTCCGCAATATCTGCGGAAGCTTCGGATGGAACGCGCCGCCGAGCTGTTGCGAAGCGGGCGCTACAACGTCACCGAGGCCGCCACCGAAGTCGGTTACGCGAGCCTGAGCCATTTCAGCAAAGCCTTTTGCGAAACCATCGGCTGCTGTCCCGTGCTTTACCCGATGGCGAAGAACGTCGTGCTCGATCGCTGACGTTACGTGATCCGAGAATCGAGAATCGTTGATTGCGGATCGATGTAACGGTTCACGATTCACGATTCACGTCTCCCAATGAGAATCACTCGCGCCCTCATCTCCGTCTCGAACAAGAAAGGCGTGGCGTCCTTTGCGCGCGCGCTCGAGAAACTGGGCGTCGACATTATTTCCACCGGCGGCACGGCTGAGCTGCTCCGCAAGGAAGACGTGCCGGTCCGCGACATCTCGAGCTTCACCGATTTTCCCGAGGTCCTCGAGGGCCGGGTCAAGACGCTTCATCCACGCGTGCACGGCGGTTTGCTTTACAAGCGCGGGAACGCGCTCCACGAACAACAGGCGAAAGAATGCGGATTCCAGCCGATTGATCTGGTGGTGGTGAATCTTTATCCCTTCGAGGCCACGATCCAGAAGCCGGACGTCACGCTCGCCGAGGCGATCGAGCAGATCGACATTGGCGGGCCGTCGATGATCCGGAGCGCGGCGAAAAATTATGAATCAGTCACCGTCGTGGTCGATCCGATGGATTACGATTTGGTCCTGGAGGACATGCGCGACCACGAAGGCGAGACGACCTTGAAGTTGCGCGAGCGTCTCGCCATCAAGGCCTTCATCAAGACGTCCGATTACGATCGCGCCATCGGGAGTTTCCTAAACCGGGAACAATCGACCGACGCGTCGTTTTCCCTCTCACTCCCGCTCGCGACGCGGCTGCGTTACGGCGAAAATCCGCATCAAACCGCCGCGCTCTACGGCGATTTCGACCAGCATTTCAAGAAGCTCCACGGCAAGGAGCTTTCGTTTAACAACATTCTCGATATCAGCGCCGCGGCCGGTCTCATCGCGGAATTCAGCGAGCCGACCGTCGCGATCCTGAAACACACGAACCCGTGCGGAGTGGGGAGCGATCCCGATTTGCGGGAAGCCTGGGAGAAAGCGTTCGCGACCGACAAACAGGCGCCGTTCGGTGGCGTCATCGTTTGCAATCGTCCGGTCACCGAAGAACTCGCGAAGGCGATCAGCGAAATTTTTAGCGAAGTCATTATCGCGCCGGGCTTCGAGACCGAGGCGCGGGCCTTGTTCCAGAAAAAGAAAAACCTGCGGCTGATTCGCGCGCTGAAGCCGCCGAGTTCCGAGAAAACGCCGCAGGATATCAGGTCGGTCGCCGGCGGGTTGCTCGTGCAGGACAGAGACGCCGGCCAAGTGATCGATCTCGCGACCAAAGTCGTGACGAATCGTAAACCGACCGACGCCGAAATGGCCGCGATGATTTTCGGCTGGCGCGTCGTGAAGCACGTGAAATCCAACGCGATCGTTTACGCCGCTTCGGATCGCACCCTCGGCATCGGCGCCGGGCAGATGTCGCGGATCGACGCCTCGCGCATCGCGGTTTGGAAAGCGAATGAAGCCGGTCTTTCGCTGAAAGCCTCCGCGGTTGCCAGCGACGCTTTCTTCCCATTCGCCGACGGTTTGCTGGCGGCGGCCGATGCCGGCGCGACCTGCGCGATCCAGCCCGGCGGTTCAGTCCGCGACGAAGAAGTCATTGCCGCCGCGAACGAGCGCGACATGGCCATGATCTTCACCGGCGTCCGCCATTTCCGGCATTAAGTAGGTAGGGAAGCTCCCGGAACATAGGCCTCTGGCCTGTGCGCCCAGCAGACATTCTGTCCGCTGTTCAGCGCGTTTAGCGGGCTTCAAGCCCGCTGGGCACACAGACTGAAAGTCTATGTTCCGCTAACCGGCCACGCTGCGCGACCTACGCAACATCGAGCCCTGAACGATCACGCCGATGACGGCAAGGGCGATGAAGAGAATCAGCGTGCCTTTCTCGGGAAGCGTAATTCCGCTGGTGATCAGCTGCGCGCCTTCCACCGAGGAAAGAAAAATGAGGACCCAATCGAATAGGGCCAGGAGCAGGAGCGCCCCGAGAATTCCTCCGATCACGAAAGTGATCCCGCGGTAATGCATGTGGTCGGCGTAAAACGCCGCCGCTAAAGCCCAGGCGATCCGCCCGCCGGCCACGAACCCGGCGATGGCGATCGCGAGTTTCTGGAGCAGGATCGCCAGCAACGCGCCGATAACTCCAGCGCCGAGCGCGACCAACAGCGTCATCCATTGCGGAGGCTCGCGCATGAAATACGAGGCGATCTCAAGACCGACGGCGAAGCCCAGCGCCGCGACGAAGAGCCAGAAAAGTTTCCGCCCGAAAAGGAGGATCGCCGCGCCGATGATGACGCTGATGATGGGAACGGAGAGGTTCATTACGCGTGATTGTCAGATAAGCGGTGCGAAGTGGCGGCAATGACGAATGACGAATGACGAATGACGAAGATCGAACCGGGACGCTCCACGCTTTGGTTTCGGTATTCTGGTTTCGTCATTCCTTCGACATTCGTCATTCGAGCTTCGTCATTTTTTCATCATCGCGTCCCGCTTCGCCTTGAATTCCGTTCCCGGTTTCCATTCGGGAAACTTGTCGGCGTTCGCGGCCTGGTAGCCGACTTCGAAGAGCAGGCGCAAATCTTCCGCCGCGCCGGAAAGGTCCCACTCCGGATTCACTTCGTCCGAGGGCTGGTGATAATGCTTCGCCACGTATTCATCCTTTTTCTGTTGCCCAAATCCCGGCGGCTTGCCGATAACGTCGCGACCGGCGCCGGTGTAAAGAGACGGGAGTCCGACTTTGGAAAATTCGAAATTATCGGCGCGATAAAAGGTGCCTTTTTCGGGCTGACTGTTCGGGTTCATCACCCGGCCTCGCTTTGTCGTGGCGGCGGCCAGCATGTCGTCGAGATCGGAATTGCCGAAGCTGATGTCCTCGATGTCGCGCGTTTTCCCCCAGAGACTCAGGCCATCCATGTTGATATCGGCCAAAGTTTTTTCGAGCGCGTAGAGCGGGTGCTCGGCATAATATTTCGCGCCCAGTAGTCCGGCTTCTTCCGCCGTCGTCGCCATGAAGAGAACCGAACGCTTCGGCGCCGGCTTCAATTTCATGTAGCCAGTGGCTAGCTCGATGAGTCCGCCCACGCCCGAAGCGTTATCGGCCGCGCCGTTGAAAATCTGGTCGCCTTTCAGCTCTTCGTGACGCCCGAGATGATCCCAGTGCGCGGTGTAGATAACCCATTCATCTTTTAGTTTCGGATCGCTGCCCTCCAGCTTGCCCACGACATTGCGCGACTTGAACGGTCGCACGGTCTGTTTCAGGTCGAAGTTCGCCTTCGCATTCAGTGCGACCGGGCGAAACTCCTTCGTGATCGCCGCCTATTTCAAGGCCTCGAAATCCTGGCCGCAATCCGCCAGCAATTTCTTCGCGACATCGAGCGTGATCCAGGAACGAATCTGGACCGCGTTCATGTTTTTATCCGCGGCGTCGATCTCGAAGTTCTCCTTCGCCCAGCTCGACATGACGACGGAATACGGATACGCGGCGGGCACCGTCTCGTGGATGATCACCGCGGCGGCTGCGCCTTTCTGGGCCGCGATTTCGTATTTGTAGGTCCAGCGCCCGTAATAGGTCATGGCGCTGCCCTTGAACATTTTCGGGTCGAGCTTCGCCGCGTCGGCCGGATCCGGGATCGCCGGATCATTGATCAGCATCAGGATCGTTTTGCCGCGGACATCGACGTCCTTGTAATCGTCCCAGCCGAATTCCGGCGCCACGACGCCGTAACCGACGAAAACGATGTCGGTGTTTGCCGCTTTGATTTCCGTTTGGAGCCGCGCGGACGAGGCCACGTAATCGTCGGGAAATTTCAGTTCCGTTTTCTTGTCGCCGACAGTGAAGGAGGCAGTGGGTGCGGTGACAATCCCGGCCAGCGGAACTTCCTGCGTGTAGGTGCCGTTCGGATTTCCCGGCTTGAGGCCGAGCGCTTTGAACTGCTCGGAGATATATTTGACCGAGAGCTCCTCGCCCTTCGATCCTGGCGCGCGCCCTTCAAACTCATCGGAGGCGAGGATCTTGATATGTTTCAGGAGATCAGCAGCGGAGATGGCGTCAGCCGCATCTTTCGGGACTGATGGCGGATCGGCGGCGAAGGCGATGGCGGTGAAGAGACAAAAGGTGAGAGGCGCAAACGGAAGTTTCATATTCTTCTTCGACTTCGCGTATGGAGAGATCGCGCGCAACCCTGGCCTTCACGCTTGCGTCTTCTGTAGCCGCCGCCCTGCGGGCGGCGCGAGCGCGTCGTTGCAAAATCGCTCACACTCACGCTTCGCACAGCGAAGCGGCTACAGAAGACGGCGGCTTGTTTTGCGAACGTTGCCGCGCCAAGATCGCCGTCGGCGTGCATCCCTATCTGGAAAAATTTCTGCTCGCCTTCATCCCGCTTTTTGTCGCGATCGACCCGATAGGCCTGGTCGCGATTTTTCTCGGGCTCGGCGGGCACATCGACGCCAAGCGCCGGCAGATCGAAGGCACCCTTGGGTTGATCACGAGCCTGGCCGTGTCGATTGGCTTTATTTTCCTCGGCAAAGTAATTTTTCGTGCGCTTGGAATCACGGTCTCCGATTTCCAGGTGGCGGGCGGCCTCATCCTGCTCGGGATCGCCGTGCGCGAGCTTCTCGATTTAGGCGAACGCGGCAAGTACGCGGGCGAATCCTTCGGGGTCGTGCCGCTGGGTATGCCGTTGATCGCCGGACCGGCCTTGCTCACCGCGCTGCTCCTTCTCGTCGATACCGTCGGCATCTTGTTTACCGTCCTGGCGTTGCTTGTGAACCTGCTCCTGGTCGGATTTGGTTTTCGTTACGCGAGCCATTTCACCCGCTGGATGGGAAAGCAAGGGATGAAAGGCGTTTCGAAATTAATCTCGCTCTTGCTGGCGGCGATCGCGGTCAGCCTCATTCGCCGCGGCTGGCTGACGCCATAGCCTCACACCTCAATGTTGTGCCAGCCACCGCCCTGATTCTTCGCCGGCGCACGGTCGCGCTACTCGTGCTTCTCGTTCTCGTCGTTTACGGGTTCGAAGCGCATGCGCGCCGGCGGGAACGCTCTTCTCCCGCGACGCTCGGCGACCAGAGTGCTTATCTCGGCTACGCGCGACAGCTGTATGAAAGCAACTACACGGTCGTCGAAGATCGGAACCGCATGCCGGTTTACCCGTTTCTTTTGTCCCTGATCTATCGGCCCGGAATGACGGAAACGGAATTCCTCGTTCGCGCCCAAACTTTCACCGTCAATCTCTCGATTGTTCTGCTGCTGTTATTGTTCTTCATCTTCCGCAGGTTCATGCCCGCGCTGCCCGCCCTGGCTCTGCTCGCCGCAACGGCGTTCGGTGTTTTTCTGTATCGGGCCGACCGAGCGCAGGTGGAAGTGTTGTTCTACTTCGTCAGTTTCTGTGCATTTCTCCTGCTTCTGCAATTGTTCGTCCGGCCGCGGTGGTGGATGGCCGTCCTGGCGGGGGCGATCACTGGTCTGGCGCACCTCACCAAAGCTTCGGTGCTGCCGGCCCTTGCCATCTGGACGGGAGTGTTCGCGGCGCAAATCGTTTTCAGTTTTCGGGGCGCTCCATGGCGACGGCTCGGGATGCTGGCCCTCGTGATCGGAGCATTCTTCGCTGTCGTCTTTCCCTACATCCAGACCAGCAAGCGCATTTACGACGCGTACTTCTACAATGTGAATTCGACCTTCGTGATCTGGTGCGATTCATCCACGGAGGCCTACGAATTTCTGAGCGCGTATGGCGACAAGGCCCAATGGCGGCAGTTGCCACCGGATCAACTGCCTTCATTCCGGAAATATTGGCGGGAACATTCGGTCGGCCAGATTGCCCGGCGGATTGTCCATGGCTGTCTCGATCTCGCGACGCAGAACGCGCTCGTGATCGCCTATTACAAATTCGTGGTAGCACTATTCATCGCGGGCGCGCTGCTTGCAGCCCGGCAACGCAAGCGAGTTCGTGACATCGTTGCGGCCAATCCCGGCGCCGCGGTTTTCTGCGTTCTGTTCTTCGCGGCCTATTTCCTCTTGTACGCGTGGTACGACACCATCATCAACGACGTCCGTTTCGTGCTTTCGATTTTTCTTCCGTTTGTCTTTGGGGCCTCGTTGTTTGTCCTGCGTCTCGGCCGCGATCGGGTGGTGTCATTCGCGGGGCGGGAGATTCCGTTCGAACAATTTTTTCCCATCTTATTCGGCAGCCTCGCCGTTATCGACGTGCTCCATAACGCACCGAGCCTGTTCCGGTGAAATAAAGACCGCTGCTCAGAACTGGCCGGTCTGCAACATCACCAGGGTGCAGCCTTCGACCACCTCGATCCCCGCGTCTTCCGCTCGTTCTGCGAGCGCGAGATTCTCTGCGCCAGGATTCATGATGATTCGGCGCGGTTTGGTCGCGATGATCTCATCAATGAGCGGATCGGAGCGGGCCTGCCCGAGATACATCGTCACCGTGTCGATCGGTCCCGGCGCGTCCGAGATTTTCGGATAACACTTCTCGCCCAGGATATCGGGAAAGGCGGGATTGATCGGGACGGGCCGGTGGCCGTACTGGCGCAGCATCTTAAACGCCTTGTAGGCGTAGCGGTCCGGCTTTGGCGAAGCGCCGAGAATGGCGACAGTTTCCGTTTTCATTGTTCTCCGGCGACTAATCTAGATGGCGCCGCGAATCCTGTCATTCGGAGGCTGGCGAAGCCGACGAGAACTAGGAGAAGCTCCAAATTCCAAGCTCCAAGCACCAGAGAAGCTCCAATAACCAAGCACCAAGCAATGTGCGGGCGCGCCATTTGAATCTTGGAGCTTGATGTTTCTCTGGAGCTTGGAGCTTGGAGCTTGGAGCTTTGCCGTCAAATGCTTGGCACACTTGCGCCATTCGGATGACGTCCTGCTCCTCCCGCGTATATTGACACTACGTCCTCCCTTGGTACTATCCTCGCTCTTATGAGATTCCCGCTGGCGCTCACTACCAAGATCGCCGCTTATATTATCACCCAGAAGCTGCGTCGGACCGAGAAGTTCGCGACCGTCCTCCAGCTCGAGCCGTTGCATACGTGCAACTTGACCTGCACGGGCTGTGGCCGGATCCGCGAGTATTCGACCTCGCTCAAGGACATCATGCCGCTGGAGGATTGCCTGAGCGCCGCCCAGGAATGTAACGCGCCCATGATTTCCATCTGCGGTGGCGAGCCCCTGATTTACCCGCAGATCGAAGCGCTCGTGAAAGGTCTCCTCAACCAGAAGCGGATCGTTTACGTCTGCACCAACGCGATGTTCATGCGCAAGAAAATGCGCGAATGGCTCTCTTCAGAATTTGCCTCAGCGAAAAATGGCAGCCGAAAAGGGCTCGAAGCGAAACTGACGCAGCTGGTCGCGAAAGGATTGGTTTCCGAGAAAGACGCGGAAGTCGTCCGGCAAGGTCCGAAGGATCCCGCCAAGCCCACCATCGGGCCGTCACGCTGGATGTATTGGAACGTCCACCTCGATGGGCTCGAGCGGACGCATGACCTGATCGTCGAGCGCGAAGGCGTTTTCAAGGAATGCATCCTCGCGATCAAGATGGCGAAGCTGCTCGGTTACCAGGTCGCGACGAACACCACCATCTACAAGGAAACCGACATGGGCGAAGTCGAGCAGATGTTCGATTTCCTGTCCGATCTCGGCGTCGATGGCCACACGATCTCGCCCGGTTACGAGTACGACGCGGCCAAGAAGGACATGATCAAGCGGTTAAACCTCCAGCCGGAAAATTTCTTTCTCACTCGCAAGATGACGATCGAGAAGTTTAAGAAGATCGAGGAGTGGATGGGCAAATACACGCTCTTCGGAACCCCGATTTATTTCGAGTTTCTCGCCGGTAAACGCGACCTGACCTGTTCCGCCTGGGCAATCCCGACGCGCAATATCCGCGGCTGGAAAGGCCCATGCTATTTAATGACGGACGCCCATTATTCGAGCTACGCCGAGCTGCTCGAGAAAGTGGAATGGGAAAAATACGGCGTGGAAAAGGGCGTGGTGAAAGACAGCCGCTGCGAGAACTGCATGGTGCATTGCGGCTATGAGCCAACCGCGAGTTTAGGCCTCAATGCGCAACGCGGCGACACCTGGAAAAATCTCCGGTTCAATTTTGGCTCGAAGCCGAAACCGACTGGTCTTGGCAACGAGATCACGGCGTATAACGGCGTCACTTCCGGCAACGGGCATTTGACGGGTCGCAAGGCGGGAACAGAATCGGTCGCGTGTTGAGAAGCGGGTGGTTGAGAGGTTGAGGAGTTGAGAGGTTGAGAGGAGGAACGGCGATGCCCACCAGACATGTTTATCCGTTTGAAAAGCTGAGAGTTTGGCAGAGCGCCCGTAGCCTCGTTCGATTACGTGCTGTTCATGCATTGGCTGGGAGAAGTGGACGACGCATTGCAGCAGCGATGCGTGCGCCACATTCTCAAGCGCCAGCTTCCGGATGGCGGTTGGAACATTTATTACGGCGGGCCGAGCGAAGTAAACGCGTCGGTCAAAGCTTACTTCGCGCTCAAGCTGGCGGGGCACTCCGCCGATCTGCCGTTCATGCAGGAAGCGCGCGCGAACATTCTTCGGCTCGGCGGCATCCCGAAGATGAATACCTTCAGCAAACTTTACCTCGCGCTGCTCGGGCAATTTCCCTGGCACTACCTGCCCTCGATCCCGGTCGAGATGATCCTGTTTCCGAACTGGGCCTTCTTTAATATTTACAAAATGTCGTCCTGGAGCCGGGCGATGCTGATCCCGCTAGCGATCATCAATCACTTCAAGCCGACGCGGGAATTGCCCGGGATGAAACAGCTTCACGAGCTTTATCCGCTCGGCACCGAGCACAAGGATTTCACGCTCCCGCGCGACCCGCGGTTCTTCGCCTGGCGGAATTTTTTCCTGCGCGCGGACCACGGGCTCAAAATCGTTTCGAAATTCGGCTGGCGCCCGATGCGGAAACGCGCGCTCGAAGAAGCGGAGCGCTGGATGCTGGAGCGGATCGGCGAGGGGAGTGACGGGCTCGCGGCCGTCTTCCCGGCGATGTTAAATGCGCTGATCGCTTTGCGCGCGCTCGGTTATTCGACAAGCCATCCGGTCTACGCAAAAGCCGCCCGGGATTTCTCCGGCCTCTTCGTCGACGACCTGGAAGATTTTCGGATTCAACCCTGTCTCTCCCCGGTGTGGGACACGGCGATCAATATCATCGCGCTCGCTGAATCCGGTTTGCCGGCCGAGCATCCCGCGCTCAGAAAAGCCGCGAGCTGGCTGGTCGAGAAAGAGGTAAGGGTGCGCGGCGATTGGACGATTAACAATCCGCATACCGAAGCGAGCGGCTGGGCGTTCGAATACAACAACGTTTATTATCCAGATACCGACGACACCGGGATGGTGCTGATGGCGTTGCGGCTGGCGAAGCCGGATGATCCGCAGGCGCTCGACGCGTTGTTCCGGCGCGCGATCGCGTGGCAATTGAGTTTCCAATGTCGCGATGGCGGCTGGGCCGCGTTCGACAAGGAAGTCACCAAGCACTGGCTGGAAGACATGCCGTTCGCCGATCACAACGCCATCCTTGATCCGACCTGCAGTGATCTCACCGCGCGCACTCTCGAGCTTTTCGGTTACATTAACTTCGACGCGAAACAGCGTTCGGTCCGCGACGCGATCCGCTACCTGATCGATACCCAGGATGACGACGGCTCGTGGTACGGGCGCTGGGGCGTGAATTACATTTACGGTACCTGGCAGGTGCTGCGCGGTCTGCGCGCCATCGGCGAAAACATGACCCAGGATTGGATCCTGCGCGGGCGCGATTGGCTGGAGAGCTGCCAAAACGATAACGGCGGTTGGGGCGAGACCTGCGTTTCGTACGAAAACCCGGCACTGAAAGGCAAAGGCGAAAGCACGGCGTCGCAAACGGCATGGGCCATCATGGGCATTTGTGCGTGCGGCGATCTCGATCGGTCGAGTGTGCAACGCGGCCTGCGTTATCTGTTGAGCACGCAGCGGCCCGATGGCGCCTGGGACGAACCGCACATCACCGGCACCGGTTTTCCGGGTGTCTTTTATCTGAAGTACGACATGTACCGGCAGAATTTCCCGCTCCTCGCCCTGGCTACCTACGTGAATTACCGGACCGGCCTCGGACATTATCCGAGTTTCTATCGCTTGTAGCGATGGAGCGGCGGCTGTCCAGCCGCAGAGGCATGCTGTAGATCTGCGGGTGAGGACACCCGCCGCTACATCTAAAATTGACGCGCTGCCTTACCGGCGGGAAAGTCGATATTATGGCTTACGAATTACCTAAACTTCCTTACGCCTACGACGCGCTCGAGCCGCATATCGACGCGCGCACGATGGAAATCCACCACACCAAGCATCACCAGACTTACATCACCAACGTCAACAACGCGCTCAAGGACAAGCCCGACTTGGCCGCCAAATCCGTCGAGGATTTGATCAAGGACCTCAACGCCGTTCCGGAAGACATTCGCACCGTCGTCCGCAACAATGGCGGCGGGCACGCCAACCATTCGTTCTTCTGGAAAATCATGGGCCCGAAAGCCGGCGGCGAGCCTTCCGGTAAATTGGGCGACGACATTAAATCCACCTTCGGCAGCTTCGACGCCTTCAAGGAAAAATTCGCGGCGGCCGGGGCTGGACGTTTCGGCAGCGGCTGGGCGTGGCTGATCAAGAACAAGAGCGGCAAGCTCGAAGTAACTTCCACCGCGAATCAGGACAGCCCGCTCACGGACGGGAACACGCCGCTGCTCGGCGTGGACGTCTGGGAGCACGCCTATTACCTCAACTACCAGAACCGCCGGCCTGATTACATCAAGGCCTGGTGGAACGTCGTGAACTGGGACGCGGTCGCGAAGAATTACTGAGTCGAAGTTGGAGGGACGACCGCTGTGTCGTCCCTGAAATTCGTGGACGCGCGGCGCGCGTCCCTCCAATGGCGTACCTGAACGACAACTATCTCAAGCTCCAGGCCGGCTATCTCTTCCCGGAGATCGCGCGGCGGGTGCGCGAGTTTTGCGAAGCGAACCCGGACGCGGCGAAGCGCGTCATCCGGTGCGGCATCGGCGATGTCACCGAGCCGTTGCCGCCGGCCGTGATCGCGGCCATGCATCGCGCCGTCGAGGAGCTAAGCGTGCGCGAAACTTTTCGCGGCTACGGGCACGAGCAGGGACTCGAATCGTTACGGGAAAAAATCGCGCAGCAGGATTATCGCGAGCGCGGGATCGAGATCGCCCCGGACGAGATCTTTATCTCGGAAGGATCGAAGTCCGATTGCGGTTACATCCTCGATGTCCTCGGATCGCGAAACAGGATCGCGATCAGCGATCCGGTTTATCCCGCGTATGTCGACACGAACGTCATGGCAGGACACACCGGTCGTGCTGATGAGTCCGGCCGTTACGAAGGCATCACTTATCTGCCGTGCCGGCCAGAGAACCACTTTGTTCCCGAGCCGCCTGACGAGCCGGTCGATATCATCTACCTCTGCTTCCCAAATAATCCGACCGGCGCCGTCGCGACACGGGAGCAATTGGCGAATTGGGTTGAGTATGCCCGCGCCAACGAAGCGATTTTGTTGTTCGACGCGGCCTATGAGGCCTATGTGTCCGATCCCAAGATTCCGCATTCCATTTTCGAGATCGAAGGCGCGCGGGAATGCGCGGTGGAATTTCGCAGCTTCTCGAAGAACGGTGGATTCACCGGGGTGCGCTGTGGATTCACCGTCATGCCAAAGGCGCTGTTGGTGCGAGCGGGCGACGGGCGCAAGCTTCCGCTCCATTCCCTCTGGCATCGGCGTTGGAGCACGAAAGCAAACAGCGTCAGTTATCCGGTCCAGCGCGGGGCGGAAGCGATCTACACCGCCGAAGGAAAAGAACAGGTGCGCCACCTCATCGACCATTACATGGGGAACGCGCGGATTTTGCGCGAAGCCGCCGAGCAGGCCGGACTGCAGGTTTACGGCGGCGTAAACGCTCCTTACATCTGGGTCCAGACGCCCGCTGGCCTAACGAGCTGGCAAATGTTCGACCGGATGTTGCACGAATTGAATGTCGTCGTCACGCCCGGCAGCGGTTTCGGCGCCTGTGGCGAAGGGTTCTTCCGCATCTCCGCCTTCAACAGCCGGGAAAACGCGGAGGAGGTCGCGCGGCGACTCGCCAAACTGTAGCCGCTTCGCTGTGCGAAGCGTGAGAGCAGCCTACGCCGATCTCGCGTCGCCCACAGGGCGACGGCTACAGTTGCTTGTCCCCGCGCGAGGCCGCGCGTAAATTTCGCGCTTCGGAAAAACTGTCATGGCTGTCACCACCAAAAATCTTCCGCAGCTTTATCGCTTTTGTTTCCTGATGACGGGAGACGCCGCAAAAGCGCAGGCCGCTTTCCAGGATACAGTGCGAGAAGCAGCCACGCGTTCCGAGGGCGATGAGCCGCCACCGGACCGGCTCTGGTTTTTTCGCGATGCCCGGTGGCGTTGCGTGGCACTCGGCGAACAAGGCATCCAGGCCGAACCCGGGATGCTCGAGGAAGTCGAGATTTCGGCCACGGCTCCGAGGCAGATCGAGCAGCTCGAGCCGGCCCAGCTGGCGCTTTGGGTTTCGGCCGCGCCCGAGCCGCAACGGAGCGCGCTCGCGCTTTTCTATCTCGATGAATTCAGTCTGGCCGAGCTGCTCTCGCTGCTGGAGATGAAAGCGGGCGAATTGTCGGAGCTCATTTGCAGCGGCCGCCGGCAATTTCAGTCGTGGCTCGATTCCACGATCGCCTATTACGAAGGAGAAACTTTCGATGCCGGACAAGGCTGAGCTTCTCCTGGGTTGTGCGCCGATCACGGAGAAGTCCGGGATCGACCGCGCGATGCGCGTGGCGATCCAGCGGGCGCGGCACGGCAAGAAAGCGGCCACGTTCGGCCACCAGCAGGCGTTCGACGCGGCGATCGCGAAGCTGGTCCGCGCGATCCCGGTCGACGCCCAGATCGCGGAGTGGTTCGTGAACGAGAACCTGATCCCGGTGGTGCGGCACGGCTGGAAAAAGATCGTGCGCAATCCGGTGGTGATCGCAATTGCGACCGCGCTCCTGGTCATCGGTGGCGTCGTCGCGTATCGCGTCCACGAACATCTGAAAGATTTTCCGGGTGCGGACAAAGCGCGCCGGCTGCTGACGGTGGGCGCGTCGAACCGCTCGGTCCTTCTCGACCCGTTGCAAACGGATGCGGGCGCCTTGAGCGATCTGTTTTTTATGAAACACCGGCTCGAGCATTACGATGTCCCGCAGGAATTCGCCGAATTCAAGACCCTCGGCACGCGCGTTTTCGACGACGACGAAGTGCGCCGGGTAGCTCAAATCTGGATAAAGGAAAAGCGGATGCAGTTCTTCCTCTTTCCCGCCGAGCCGGACAAGCAGGGCAAGATTAACGATTTTTCCGACTGGCGTTTTGTGGAACTGGAAGGCTGGACCGGCGCGGTGACGCAACGCAACGGCGTTTGTTTCATGGCTGCGATCCGCGGCGGCGAAAAAGATCTCCAAGGGTATCTGGAAAAGAAAAAGCAGTGAGCTCTAATGGGCGAGGGAAGTGCCAGGGGGGAGAATTGAACTCCCGACCAAGGGCTTATGAGTCCCCTGCTCTACCGCTGAGCTACCCTGGCATATCGGGCAAATTCAATACTGCCAGCGCGACGCATGTCAATCGCAGCACCCTCATCCTAACCTTCTCCCTCAGGGAGAAGGAATTCCTCTCCCTGAGGGAGAGGGCAGGGTGAGGGCAAATATTTGGCGCGTCGCTGACACGGACAACGAAGAAAAATTAGAGGTGCTTCGACCTCGCTCAGCATGACAAATAGAAGAGCGCGCTGAGAATAAGGCGTGAGCGAACTTTATCTCGAGGATTTACACGTCGGTGATCGATTCGGCTCGGATACAATCGAAGTCACTGAAGAAAGCATCATCGCGTTCGCGCGCGAATTCGATCCGCAACCATTCCATCTCGAGACGAAGGCGGCCGAGCAAAGCATTTTCAAGGTTTTATCGGCGAGCGGGTGGCATACGGCGGCGATGAGCATGAAATTATTTATTACCGGCGAATTGAAACTTGCAGGCGGTTCCGTGGGGCTCGGGGTCGACGAGCTGCGGTGGCCGCAGCCGGTCAAGCCGGGCGACGTCTTGCGTCTTGAAACGGAGATCCTGAACGTGCGTGCGTCGCGCTCGAAACCGGACCGCGGCATCATCCGCATCCGCAACGTGACCACGAATCAGCGCGTTGAGATCGTGCAAACCTTTACGGCTTTCGTGATGGTGCAACGCCGTCTGCCGGCCACTTGACCCATCAGACGAGCGCGTCTTCGGCCAGTTTCTTGCAACCGACCAGGTCGAGTTTCCCGGAGGCCAGAACCGGGATGGCGTCCACTCGGCGGACCGTTTTCGGAATCCACAAGTTCGGCAAGCCGGATTGGGCGAGCGCCGGACGCAGCTGGGCCAGATCGATGTCGATGCTGCTGAGCAAGACAAGCGCTTCGCCCTTTGCGGAATCGGGTATGCCCATGATAGCGACGGCGCGTTCGCCCTGCTCGATGTTCAGGGCATTCATGATTTTTTGCTCGATCGTTTCATGCGGCACCATCTCCCCGCCAATCTTCGAGAAACGCGAGAGCCGTCCTTCGATGAACAGAAAACCATCCTCATCGAACCGGCCGATGTCGCCAGTCTTGAACCAACCGTCTCTGAGCACATCGGCGTTTTGCTGCGGCGCATTGAGGTAGCCTTCGAAAATGTTCGGGCCGCGCAGCCACAGCATTCCCGTTTCGTGGAGCGAAAGTTTCGCGTCCGTTTCAGGATCGCGAATTTCCGCGGCGATCCCGGCCAGCATTTTGCCGGTGGAGCCGGGGCGGTTGGTTGACTGCGATTGTCCCGGCACCTCCGGCAGGTTCACGCTCACGACCGGCGAAGTTTCGGTCAGTCCGTAGCCTTCGTAGACGTGCTTGCCGAAACGCGTCTCGACCGCAGCCGCCAATTCCTGCGGCAACTTTTCCGCCCCGGTCACGAGGAACCGCAAACTGGTCAATTGCGCCGGCTCGGCCTTTCGCAAATAAGCGCGCAGAAACGTCGGAGTGGCCAGCATCACGGTCACCTGATGTTGTTGCACGAGCTCCGCGATCTTTTTCGCCTCGAGCGGGTTCGGGTAAGTGAGCGCGCGCACACTCTCGATGAGCGGATAGAAGAGCGTGACCGTGCAACCGAAGCTGTGGAAAAACGGGAGCGACGCGAGGAGCAGATCGTTTTTTTTGGCGTCGAGCGCGACGGCGAACTGGGCGACGTTACTTAAAATGTTGCGATGACTCAGGACGACGCCTTTCGGTTTCCCCGAACTGCCGCTGGTGAAAAGAAGAACCGCCTCGGCGTGGTCGCCCACGCGCGGCAGCTGCATCATACGGGCCAACAACGCTCTCGGCACGACGAGCGCGGCGATCCACCACAGGAGAATCTTCTTCTTCATCGGCGGCAACGCTTCGTCGAGATGGACCACGGTCGGCGTCCAGGGAAAGTCTTCGAGCCGTTTCGCCATCGGCCGCGCCGTGATCGTTGTCGTTAGGCCAGCCTGTTCGGTGGCTGATTCAACCGCCTCGCGCAGACTGGTGAAGTTGAGGTTTACCGGAATTTTGCCGGCCAGGATAACGGCGAGATTCGCCACGAGCCCGCCTTTACCCGGTGGCAGGACCACTCCAATCCGCGGCTGGTCGGGATACGTTTTTCGCAGGTGCCGCGCGAACGCCATGGAAACGCCGAGCACTTTTCCACGGACCAACTTGCTGCCATCCAATCCGTCGATGAGACCGATCCGAAAGCGATGCCGCTTTAATCCACGCAAGGCCGCGCGTCCGATATGGCCGCGAAATGCAGGGCGCTGGCTGTAACAAAACTCGCCGAGCTTCAGCAACTGTTCCCGCACGGTCGCGATGTCTGCGTCATCTGCACTAAGCGGGTGGCCGAACGCGACCATAACCCGGTACGGAATCGCTTTGGGCAGCTTCGTGAAAAAGCGGCCGCCCTCGAACGAGAAGATCGAGCCCCAGAGTTGATCGAGCCATACCGGGACGACCGGCGCTTCCGCCTGGCGCGCGATGATTTCGTATCCGCGCCGCAAACGCAGGAGCGATCCCGTCCGCGAGAGTTCGCCTTCAGGAAAAAGACAAACGATTTCGCCGGCTTGAATCCTCGCCACTGCGCCGCGCATCGCATCCTTCGCTTTGCGCGCCGTGATCGGAATGCAGCCGACGGCGCGCAAAACCGGATTGAGAAACCGGTTCCGATAGACGCCTTCATCGATGATGAATCGAATCGGCCGCGGGCAGGCGAGCAGAAGCACGATCGCGTCTACCCAGGTGATATGGTTTGGGAGGAGAAGAAATCCGCCTTTTGGCAACCGTTCGAGGCCCATCGTCGAGACCCGATAAATAAGACGCGCAAGGCCGAGGCCGAAAAATCTCAGCACGCGTTCGAAGCCGGAAGGGTTCGCCATTGTTTATGGTTTACAAGGAGCGGGTTGTTCCGTGCAATCGTATTCAATGGCGCAGCAGGATCCCCAGCCGAGGCCCGGCGCACGCGCGGCCCTTTCACTCCTCCTCGGGATTAATCTTTTCAATTACATCGATCGCTACATTCTCGCGGCGGTGGAGCCGGAAATCCGTCGCGCTTTTTTTGCCCCGGGCGATCTGGACGCGAAGGCAAAAACCGGCACGCTCGCGACCGCGTTCCTAATCAGCTACATGATCAGCGCGCCGATTTTCGGGCGTCTGGCTGATAAATGGTCGCGCTGGATTTTGATTGGCGGCGGCGTTGCGGTCTGGAGCCTGGCGAGCGGAGCGACTGGAATTGCCGGATCGTTTTTGATCCTGCTGTTGACGCGGATTTTCGTCGGGGTCGGGGAAGGGGCCTACGGTCCAGCGGCGCCCACCATCCTCGCGGATCTCTATCCATTAAAGATTCGCGGCCGAATCATGGCGGTTTTTTTCATGGCGATTCCGGTCGGAAGCGCGCTCGGCTACGCGTTCGGCGGCTGGGCGAACGCCCAGTTCGGCTGGCGCTGGGCATTCTACCTCGTACTTCCGCCAGGGATGCTGCTCGCCGCGCTTTGCGCTTTCATGCGGGAGCCGCGACATACGATGCCGCGACCGACGACACGAGAACGGAAAAATCGGCGGGCTGAGTTCGCGACTCTTTTCCAGACGCCCTCTTACGTGCTCAACACCCTGGCGAGCGCGGCGATGACTTTCGCCATCGGCGGGATCGCCTTCTGGACGCCGACCTACATTTACGAATATCGAGGCCAGCCAGACCTCGGCCACATCAATATCATCTTCGGCGCGATCACGGTGGTCGCCGGAATTTTCGCGACGCTGCTCGGCGGCTGGGCCGGGGACCGGCTCCGGGACCGTTATGGAGGGTCCTATTTCCTCGTCTCGGGATGCGGCATGGTCATCGCGTTCCCGTTCATCCTCGCCATGCTATTCCTGCCGTTCCCACTGGCGTGGGGGGCAATCTTTTTCGCCGTCTTTTTCCTTTTCCTAAATACCGGGCCGGCCAACACCGCGCTGGCGAACGTTACGCACCCCTCGATTCGCGCGACGGGCTTTGCACTGAACATCCTGATCATTCACGCGCTCGGAGACGCAATCTCGCCACCGCTCATCGGCGCGATCGCGGGGCATACCAACATGAACATCGCGTTTGGCGTTGTATCCGCGACGGTCCTTTTATCCGGATTGCTCTGGCTCCGAGGAATGAAATATCTGCCGGCCGATACCGCTGCCGTGGAGATCGCTGCGCAAAGCCGGCTCGGGACTTAGCCGCCTAAACGAAAACAGCAGGAGCACCTCCCGGCACTCCTGCTGTTCGAAAATACGAACTTGACCGCTCTTTAGCTTTCGGGCGTGGGAGCAGGTTCGGGTTCGGTTGGCTTCTTGGTCGACTTCTTCTTCGAGGGTGATTCGCTGGTGCTTTCGGTGGCAGACTCGCTCTTGGGCGATTTCTCAGTCGTGGCCTCGGTCTTTTTCGTGCTGCTCTTCTTCTCGCTCGTGCTCGGACTCTTCTCAGCGGTGCTCGGGCTCTTCTCGGTGGTGCTCGGGGTAGGACTCTTCTCCTTTTTAGCCTTCGGGCTCGTCGCGCTCTCGGCGGCCGGACTCCTGGTGGTCGCCGGGCTCTTCGTGGTCTTCGTCGAAGGCGACGCCGTCGTCGCCGGCACCGGGGTTGGTGATGGTTTCGTGCTTACGCTCGCGCTCGCCGATGGTGTCATGGTCGCAGCGACCGATGCAGTTGCGGCGGGCGTCATGGTCGCGCCGACGCTGGCAGTTGCGGCCGGAGTCGCGCTTGCGTTGGTCGAGGGCGCCGTATTCGTTGTAGTGGTCGCGCCGGTCGTGGTCGCACTCACGCCAAACGTAGTTGGAACAGTCACGGCGTAGTAACCGTAAACGGTGCTGATGTATTCGGGTCGGCTATATTCCTCGATCCGAGTCGATTCCCAGACCGGCGCGCTATAGATTCTCTCGGGCTCGATCCGCGTCAGGTAAACGCGTGGCTCGGAGCTGGCCGAGAAAATACTCCAGGGCGCGGCGACCGTCTTGACCGTGGTGGTGGTGCCGCCGCCGCGAGTCGACAGGACCACGTAAGCGAGACAGCCGCTGCTACGATCGAGGACAACGTCCTTGATTTCGCCGACATCCTGGCCGCGTGAATCCTTGATTTTGGAACCAATGACGCTGCTACTTTGGATGTAGGCGCTGCTTGTCGTGGTGGTGCTGGTGTTGGTTTGGGCAAACAACGGAGCCATGGCGAGACCCAGAAACGCCAGGGCTGCTCCTAACAGAATATTTTTTTTCATAAGTTGTGAGTAAGGTGACGGAATGCGCTCCTGCATTATTCAGCAGTGCTGTTAATGGTTCGTTAGTCCAAGCTCTTTTGGATTGGAAAAGCTTTGGAAAAGCTGAAACGGGAAAACGCCGAAAAGCTAAAATTTCAGAGTTTCAGCGTTTCCGTGTTTGCGGATCAGCTTCCGAGGACTATTGCAGGTTGTACGCTTCCACCAACGCTACACCCATCTCGCCCGCTTTTCCCCGGACCACGGCGGTGTAATTTCCGGGCGGCAGACTGAGGTGAAGCGCTGACTCGCGCGGGTCGAGCGGTTGCAGGGATGCAGGAATTGAATCGGGATCGGCGCCGGTCTGCCAATCGTCGTTACTCGTCACGCTGCCATTCCCATCGTGCAGCTCCAGAGTTGGATCCGCAATAGGATTCGCCACACCAAATTGCGCGAGCGACGGACCAAGGGCGCGCACAACGACCTCCACCAATCCCGTTCCGACAACGAATCCGCCGATCAAGACATCGTCCTCGGCGCCGACGAAGCCGAGCGTGCTGATGTTCGCCAATTGCGAGTCCGCGATGAGATCACCATCGTACACCTCCACGAGCGCCGTGCCCATCGATCCATTCTTTCCGGCAACCACGGCCGTGTAGGCGCCCGGCGGAAGCGTCGCGACTTTCGCGGATTCACGCCAGCGGGTGGGCTCCATCCCGGCCGCCGCGAGCTCCGTGACGGATTCGGGGTCGTGCCGCCAGTTGTCGTTCATGGCAATCAGAGTGTTCCCAGGGCCGCCGTGAATCTCGAGGACCGGATCGGCCAGAACGTTCTCCAACCCGGCAGCGCATAACGACGGACCGATCGCCCGAACGATCACCTTCTTCGATTCGGTCCCGGTAATAATGAAACCGCCAATGCCCACGGGGTGCCCATTTCCCAACGACAGCCTTGTCGAGATGTTGAGCAGTTGCCCTCTCGCGCCCGGCTTGGGCGGCAACGACAGCAATTGAATGTCTGGGTTCCAGGGATCGCCCTGGCTCACGTATCCAGTCGTGGATGCGTCCGGTTGCGTGTTCGCATTCCAAAAATCGACCGGCCCGAAGATATTTTGCACGGTGTAATTGGCGGCCAGCCCTGCGGTCATCGGATCCGCCCATTGGACCCGGCCATCGGGCGTGCCGTCCTGATTTGAATCCGTCAAGGGCGCGCCCGAGAGATCCATGCTGCCCCATTCGGAGACTCGCGTGTACGGGTCGCGGTTGATCACCGGATCGAGCAGGTAATCAAACGGATCCCACCCCGCGCCTGTGATGTGCGGTCCCATCCGAGTGCGAATGTAGATGACGCTCGGCATTTGTTCCGAGGGTGAGGCAAACCAGGGCCGGCCGAGAAAGACCGAGTTTGCCGGCGCGGAAGTCCCATCATCCACCAATAGATTGCGATCCGAGCCTTGCACCAGGCTGCAATCGAGAAAGACGAGGCCGTTCGCGGTGACCCGCGCGGTCGACGCGGCGGTAATGTAGCCATAGTCGGTACTCTCGATCGTGCATCGGTCAAAGACGGCCGTCGCATTCCCGAAAATAAAATCTGTGTCGCCGGTGATGAAGCTGTTGCGAAAATACTGCCGCGCCATTCCATCGACGAGGAGAGTGTCCTGGTAGCCAAGGCATCTCACGTTATCGAAAATCGCGCGATCGGCCTGGGAATTGAGCGCAAGGGCTGGCCCGACGTTGCGGTCGGGTGTTGAGTTTTCGAAAGTCAGGTTGCGCGCCATGAAGGCGGTCGCGTCGGGGCCGACGAAGACCGTCTCGCCTAAAGAGAATTGCGGGACGTAAACCAGCGTGCCGTTGAACGAGATCGTCACGTCCGCCGGTGCCGCGCCCTGGCCGATGAACGTCACGAACGGTTTCTCCACCGCCACCCGTTCAACGTACTTTCCCGGCGCGATAAAAATGTTCGCCCGGTCCGTTTCTGTTTGTCCGTCGACGGCGTCCACCGCGCTTTGCACGGTCGGGAAGGCGCCGTTCTCGCCAGTCGATTTGACGAAGTAATCTCGCGCTGACGCGATCTCCGGCGCCTGCGAGATGATCGCGCAAAGGCAGGCGAAGACCCCTCGAAAAAACAGCCGTGGAGCGATCCTTGGGGGATGCCGGTGCATTGACCGAGACAACCGCAAGGCGTGGGCCAGGTCGAGAATATTTCGCGCAAAAAAAGAGGGCGCGGCGGCGGGAGCACGCCGCGGCGAGCCAATCAATCGAATCTCCACGGCAAACGAACCCCTGTTTTCTCAACAAGTCGCGCGCGAAGGAGAGGCGGGGGCGGGAATGGAGCCGGCGGGAGCCGAGCGACATGGACGAAGCCCCGGCGGGGAGCGAGACGGAACCAGCGAATCAATAGAACCCTATTCCAAAGCATCCACTTCGATGAGGGTGCCACCGCTAGTACGGTTCACTGCCTGAAGCATCCCGCAGAGTCGCGATTATCGTCCTGCTCCAGCGAGGAAACTACCCGGCGATTGCGGTACGACTCTAACGAGCGGTACTCAGATTGGTCGTGGGCTCGAACATGAATGATGTCCCACCAGTGAATTGGAGGAGAGTCGTTGCCGCGACAAAAAACAGCAAGAGCGAGAACGACTTCCGCCTGGGAGAGGCTTCGAATGACTTGGACGACAATGTCTTTGAACCTATTGCATTAATCATTGCAAGTTATAAACCTCGACTAACCCAACTCCGATGGCGCCATTTTTGCCGGCCACAATGGCCGTATAGCTACCGGGTGGCAGCGTCGCCGCAATGGCAGCTTCTAAGTTACTTTGAGGTTGCAGGCCAGCTTGCATCAACTGCGAGGCCTGGCTCGGATTATCGTTCCAATTGTCGTCGGAGGCGATTAACGTTCCGTTCCCGTCTCGAAGCTCAAGCAACGGGTCGGGCAATGGGTTGCTCACGCCCGACTGAGCCAGCGACGGCCCAATCGCTCGAACAATTATTGTTACACTGCCATTAGCACCACCGAGGATGAAGCCGCCGATAAGCACATCGTTTCCTGTCGCAACCAGCGCGCGGGTGCTGATGTTGGCGAGCGTCGAATCGCCGCTTTGATCCACATCGTAGATTTCCACCAATCCCACCCCGGAACTGCTATCTTTGCCCCTCACAATAGCCGTGTAGCCAGCAGGCGGGAGCGTAGCTAGAATCACCGCTTCACGATCGTCCGATGGCTGAAAGACCGTGCCTTCAATCTGCGCTCTCTGAGAGCTGTCCTTCCAATTGTCATTCGAGGTGATCAGCGCGCCGCTGGCTCCGTGCAATTCCAGAACCGGATCATTTAGGACGGTGGCGGCCGGAATTCCTGCATTAACTAACGAAGGTCCGAGGCCGCGCAGCACGACTGGCTTGGGCGTATTCCCGGTGATAATGAATCCGCCGATCATGACGTTATCGCCGGTTTGCACGTGCGAACGTGATGAGATGTTCAATAATTTTGGCGCGGGATCATTTTCGACGATCGTGACCACGGCTACCAATCGACCGAGGTCCGCGCCCATCGGCGAACTCAACGTGACCGTAAACGTCTCCTCTCCTTCATAAGTATTGTCGTCGAGTATCTGAACGCTGAAAGTCTTGCTGGTTTGGCCAGGAGCAAAAGTAAGATCGCCGGACGTGCTGGCATAATCGGAGCCTGCCGTGGCGGTCCCATCACTGGTTGCATAGTGGACGCTGGCCGATTGGGAGGTATCGCCACTTCGGGATACAGATACGACTACGCTGCCACCGTTCTCCGCCACTGTGTAATTTGGAGCGTCGAATTGAACCGGCGACACCTCAAACGCCCCAATATCGCTCCCGTCGCCGCCAGCTGGCTCAGGGATAGAAGCATCATAACGAACCGGGCGCGGACGGCCCCGTTGATCGGTGGTGATACCTGTCCCACCTCCGCCTTTATCAATGGCGGGACTGCTATTGAGCAGGGCGTGGGTAAAAGTCGGGCCACCGTTGTCCTGCAGAGGGCCCAGCCTTGGATCAATCGGCGAAGAAGCAGTGCCGATCTGATCGGTAGACTGAGCGGGAGTGATGGTCGCGTCGGCGCCGTTCCCAATCAGGTTGTAGCCTTGCGAGGAGAGCGGCCCATATACATCAGGGCCGCCATTCTGAGCCGTGTTCTTAGCGATGATAGTATTCCTCGCAATCACCGTGCCGCCGGAAATGCCGCCGCCGCCGCTGCTGGCGCCGCCGGTGAAGCCGCTAAAGGAAGAAACACTGTTACCAGAGATCGTGCTATTGGTAATAGTCACCGTGTCGCCAAAAACGCCGCCGCCGCGGCTGCTGCTGCTGCTGTTGCTGCCACCGCTACTGTTGCTGGAAAAAGCACTGTTGCCAGAGATGGTGCTATTGGTGATAGTCACCGTGCCGCCGGAAACGCCGCCGCCAGTGCTGCTAACGTTGCTGCTGCCGCTGCTGCTGCCGGAACCAACGCTGTTGCCAGAGATGGTGCTATTGGTAACAGTCACCGTGCCGGTGTTGTAAATCCCGCCGCCGTTGCTGCTGTTGCCGCTGGGGCGGCCGCTGCTGGAAGAAGCACTGTTGCCAGAGATGGTGCTATTGGTGATCGTCAACGTGCCGCTGTTGTAAATGCCGCCACCGTTGCTGCTGCCGCTGGGGCCGAAGCTGCTGGTAGAAGCACTGTTGCCAGAGATGGTGCTATTGGTGATAGTCACCGTGCCGCTGTTGTAAATGGCGCCGCCGCTGGTGTTGCTGCCGCTAAAGGAAGAAGCACCGTTGCCGGAGATGATGCAATTGGTGATAGTCACCGCTCCTGTGCTTAGATTGAAAATGCCACCACCGAAGTTGACATCGGACCCCCGGGTGATGGTCAAGCCGGACAGCGCGACGTTGAAATTGCCGGAGGCGATATTGAAGATGCGGAATCCCGGCGCGTCAGCCGGTATTCCATCAGTGCTGCGCCGCACGGTCAACAGATTCGCACCGGGGCCACTGATCGTCAGATTCTTGTTAATCAGCAACTCTCCGCTCGTTAGGTTGATCGTGCTAAGGCCCGCAGCAAAATTGATGGTATCGCCCGACGCCGCGTCCAGGATCGCCTGTCGTAATGTCCCGCCGCCGCTATCGCCGCCGCTCGTCACAATGATGGTCGCAGCCTGCGCCATCACCCCGCTGAAAAACAGGGCGCTGGTAACCAACGCGAAAAACAACACCCGGCTCCTCATTTTTTGCCACCATTCCGAACACGTGAGTGAGTCAATAAACAATCGCGTGAGCTTATCTGTTTTGATCATCGCGAGGAGGGGTGGAATTACGCGCCGAGCGCGAAACAGGTCGCATGATACACGCAAAGATCGCCGCGTCGAGATGTTTCACGTCAATCGCGGCAAATGTGGTCTCTGACGCCTGCGATCAGGTATTTCATCGCGCCGATTTGCGACAATTTACCGATGAAAGAGAGGCGGGGGCGGGAATCGAACCCGCGAATAGAGGTTTTGCAGACCCCGACCTTACCACTTGGCTACCCCGCCGTTGACGGCGAACCGGAGAGTAGGAGCGCCGAATCTCCCTGTCAACGCGGCCGCAGTCTTCTTCAATTCGGCGTTGGACGTTGGGCGTTGGGCGTTGGACGTTTGCCCCTTTCCGCATGGCCTCTCGTTCGTCTCAATTATTCGCCGCCGCCCTGCAACGGATCCCCGGCGGCGTCAATTCTCCCGTCCGCGCTTTCCGCGGCCTGGGCCGCGAACCATTCTTCGTAGAGCGCGCCGAAGGCTCTCGGATCTGGGACGTCGACGGCAACGAATACATCGACTATGTCGGTACCTGGGGCCCCGCCATCCTCGGGCACGCTCCCGCGGTCGTGATCGACGCCATCCACGCCGCGGCCGCGCGCGGCGTCAGCTTCGGCATCCCCAATCCGTTCGAAGTCGAGATGGCGGAGCTGATTTGCCGATGGGTCCCCTCGATCGAGAAAGTGCGAATGGTCAACAGCGGGACCGAGGCGACGATGTCGTGCCTGCGGCTGGCGCGGGGATTTACCGGTCGCGACAAGATCATCAAGTTCGAGGGCTGCTATCATGGGCACGTCGATGCGTTGCTCGTCCAGGCCGGCAGCGGAGCGCTCACCCACGGCCGGCCCGATAGCGCCGGCATTCCCGCCGAATTCGCGGCGCTCACAATTTCGGTTCCGTTCAACGACATCGAAGCGGTGCGCGCCGCGTTTCGCGAAAATCCGAAAACGATCGCCGCGATCATTCTCGAACCGATCCCCGCCAATGCCGGCCTCTATTTTCCGCGCGAAAATTTTCTGCAGGCGCTTCGCGACGAATGCGACCGGCGTGGGGCTCTCCTGATTTTCGATGAAGTCATGACCGGCTTCCGCGTGGCGCGTGGCGGCGCCCAGGAATTGTTCGGCCTTCGCCCGGACCTGACCGCCCTCGGCAAAGTCATCGGCGGCGGCCTGCCGGTCGGCGCGTTTGGGGGACGCGCGGAAATCATGGATCAGCTTTCGCCGCTCGGCCCGGTTTACCAGGCCGGCACGCTTTCCGGCAATCCGCTGGCGATGGCGGCGGGCCTCGCGCAGCTTCGCGAGCTGGAGCGCATTGATGGCTGGAGCTTGCTGGAAAAAAGGGGCGCGCGTTTCGAAGAATCAACGCGTGCTACCCTTCGCGATTTGAATTTGCCCTGGGTCTTTCACCGGATCGGTTCCATGTTCTGCCTCTTCTTCACCGGCGAACCCGTGGTCGATCTCGCCAGCGCCAAACGGAGTGATCCGGAGAAATTTTCTCGCTTTTTCAACGCTTGTCTCGATCGCGGCGCTTATTTTGCACCGTCACAATTCGAGACGGGGTTTCTCTCGACGGCGCACACTCTGGATGACATTGAGCGCACCGCGACCATCGTGCGCGAGGCATTGGCTTCTCTGTAGCCGCTTCGCTGTGCGAAGCGTGAGAGCGAAGATGACAACTCTCGCGCCGCCCACAGGGCGGCGGCTACAGAAGACAAGCGGCGCAACAAAAGATAAAGCTTTGCGTCACCCCGCCGCTTGGTCTATCGAAGCTCCGCTGTGACTTCGACTTTCTCGGGTCCGATTCGCGCCGCCGCGAAATTTTTCCTCGAAGGCGACCGCAAATTTTTCGTCAAGGGCGTGACCTACGGGCCGTTCCGGCCGGACCGCGAAGGGCGTTACCTCGGACCGCGCGACCAGGCCGGGCGCGACCTCGCCCAGATGCGCGAAATCGGCTTGAACGTCGTCCGCATTTATCACGCGCCGCCCCGCTGGTTTTTGGACGCGTGCGCGGCGGCCGGGATGCGGGTGCTCATCACCTTGCCCTGGGAAAAACACATCGAGTTCCTGCGGAGGAAAATGTCCCGCGACCAGATCGCCGCGATGGTGCGCTCCTCCGTCGCCGCGAACCGCGGCCATCCGGCGATTTTCGGTTACCTCGTCGGGAACGAAATCGCGAGCACGATGATTCGCTGGCTGGGCGTGCGCCGGGTCACCGAGTTCATCGAGCACCTGATTCGCATCGGCCGCGAGACCGACCCCAACGTTCTCTATTCCTACGCGAGCTATCCGCCGACGGAATTTCTCCTCCCGCAGAACAGCGATTTCTCGTGCTTCAACGTTTACCTGCATAACCTGGACGCCTTCGAGCGCTATCTGCTGCGTCTGCAAAACTTGTCCGAAGATCGCCCGCTCATCCTGGGCGAATTTGGCATGGACACGATCCGCCACACCCAGGAGGAACAGGCCGGGATGCTCGGCTGGCACATCGACAGCGTGGTGAAATGCGGCCTCGCCGGGACGATCTTTTTCACCTGGACCGACGAATGGTTCACCGGCGGACAGGAGATCAGCGACTGGGCGTTTGGCCTCGTGACTCGCGAGCGCGAGCCGAAGAAGTCGTTCTTCCTCCTGCGCGACAAGCTGGGCCAGGACAACGCCGCCCTGCCGCACCGCCCGCTGCCGAGTTATCCGTTCGTCTCGATCATCGTCTGTTCCTACAACGGCGCGAAGACCCTGGCCGAATGTCTGGAGTCGTTAGGCCGGCTCGATTATCCGAATTACGAAGTCATCCTCGTCGATGACGGCTCGACCGATAACACGCCCGAGATCGCCGCCCGCTTCCCAAGCGTTCGCTACGTTCACCAAACCAATCACGGACTGAGCCACGCCCGCAACCACGGCGCTGCCATCGCGAAGGGCGAAATCTTTGCCTACACCGATTCCGACTGTATGGCCGATCCGGATTGGCTCTATTATTTGTTGAGCACGTTGCTCGGCGGCAATTACGCCGGGGTAGGTGGCCCAAACGTTTCGCCTCCGGCGCAAAACTGGGTGCAGGCCTGCGTCGCCGCCGCGCCCGGCGGGCCGAGCCACGTCCTGCTCACCGACACCGTGGCCGAACACATTCCCGGTTGTAACATGGCCTGGTATCGGTGGGCCTTCGAAAACGTCGGCGGGTTCGATCCCGAATATCATAAGGCCGGTGACGACGTCGATTTTTGCTGGCGCGTCCAGCAGGCCGGACACGCGATCGCCTTCAGCCCGACCGCCGTCGTCTGGCATCATCGGCGATTCACCCTGCGCGCCTTTCGCAAACAACAGGAAGGCTACGGCGAGGCCGAATCGCTTCTCCGCTTCAAGCATCTGATTTTTTTCGGCCCCACTGGCACCGCGAAATGGCGCGGCCAGATTTATGGCACGCCGCGCTTCAGTTGGTTCATTAACCGGCCGATCATTTACCACGGGGTTTTCGGCGAAGGATTTTTCCAGTCGATTTATCCCACGCCCCAGTCGGATGTCGCCGCTTACCTCAGCAGCATCGAATGGTTCGCGCTCACGGTTTTCCTTTTCGGGCTGGGAATATTTTTGCCGGCTCTGCGGATCGTGCCCTACCTGATGCTGGGCGGAACGTTCTGCGTCGCGATTTCCTACATGCTGCGGGCGCGAATCGAGCCGAAGTTCGATACCGTCGCGGCGCGATTGCTCGTCACCTTTCTCGCTTTCGCCCAGCCGCTCGTCCGCGGCTGGTCGCGTTACTTCACCTGGCTCCATTTCAAACGGACGCCGCGCGCCGTGATCGGCGCGCACGAGCAATTGCCGGCCGGCGCGGAATTCACCCGGGGATTGCGCAATCGCAGTTACTGGAGCGAGGACGGGAAAGATCGCCATCATTTGCTCGGCTCGATGTTCGGATTGCTCGACGAAGAAGGCTGGCGCTATTCGAGCGACACCGGCTGGAATGAATGGGACATCCAGATTTACGGAAACTTCTGGTGGAGCATCGCGTTGCAAACCGTGACCGAATACCACGGCGGGCCGAAATGCCTGACTCGCGCCGGGCTGCGCTACCGCTTCGTCCCCACGACGATTCTCATCAATCTCGTGACGCTCTGCCTCATGGCCTATCACCAATTGCACGCCGGCCACCTCGATATCTGGCTCCTCGCGCTCTATTTCTGTTTCGTTTTGTTCCTGGTCAATCGCGCCCGCCGTTTGAAATCGCGCGTGGCGGAGATGGTCGATGTCGCCGCATATCGCGCCGGCCTTCAACGGATCGCGCGCCCGGCTGCTCGCGCGAAGACTGCGGACGCCAAGATCGAAGCCACGGTGGAAGCGGGTTAATAATTTCGCGGAATGGGCGCAATCAACCGGTTCGGGCTCATTCGTTTCTCCATCGCGCTCGTGGCCGAGATTGTCCTCTTAGCCTCGCTGAATTCTTTCGACGATTGGACGCTGGAAGAAATGCCGGTGAAATTCGTCGCCGTCGCGATGCTCTGCGGCATCGCCTACTTCGCGGCCGCCGGCAGTTTTCCGGTTCAGCTTCGTCCGCGCGTTCAAAGCGGAATTTTCTGGGCGGTGGTGGTCGGCTTGCGTCTCGTCGCCTTACCCCTCGCGCCCGGCGACGATTTCTGGCGCTACCAATGGGAAGGAAAAATCCAGCAGGCCGGTTTCAATCCTTACGTCAACGCGCCGGACGATCCGCAACTCGAAGCGATGCGCTCTGGATTTGAAGCCTGGCACAAGATCAACCATCGCGATTTCCGCGCGATTTATCCTCCCGGCGCCGAGCTTCTCTTCGCGGGTCTGAGCCGCATCTCGGACAGCCCGCTGCTGTATAAACTTCTTTTTGCCGGCGCCGATATCGCGACGATCGCCGTCCTGCTTCGTTTGTTCCGGGGAGCGCACGCGCCCTCGCGTGCCCCGTTCGGCGCCTCGCCGAACGGCCCTGCTTCTTCATCTGAGTCGCGTTACGCGAACGCAGCTTGGTACGCCTGGAATCCGCTCGTCATCTACAGCTTCGCCGGCGCCGCTCATTTCGACAGCCTGATGATTCTGCCGATGCTCACCGGGATTCTCTTCCTCACCCGGTTCGAGAGCGAAACGGAGTCCCGCCGGAAATGGTGGCTCGCGCTCGCCGCGTCGGCCGCTTTCGGAATCGCGATCTCGATAAAGCTCGTTCCTGCGTTCCTGCTTCTCTGTTGCGTGTTCGCCCTCGGTTACCGCGCGATTACGCTCGCGGTCAGCGCCGTGATCCCGCTGCTCCTCAGTTTGCTTTACGGTTATCCCACGATTCCGATCTGGGATTCGCTCCGCCGCTTCGCCCACGTCACTCGCCTCAACGATCTCTTTTGGTGGCTGATCGAAGAAACCGTCTGGCCGAACCCGCACCAGAAAAATTATCACTACAACGTCATCCTGCTCATCGCCGTCGCCGTCATCTCATTGATTGCCTGGTGGAATTGGAAACGCGCCATGCTCTGGGTGCTCGGAATCACGCTCATTCTCAGTCCCGTTCTTCATCCCTGGTATTGCACCTGGCTCCTGCCGCTCGCCACCTGGCGTCGCGCCTTTGCCTGGCATGTTCTGTCGATCACGCTCTTCGCCTATTACCTCTTCTGGAACGAGCGCATCTTCCTATTGCCCTGGCATTCGGAGCCATGGCTACGGGTAATCATCATCGGCCCTCCGGTCGCGACCGCCATTTGGATGGGCGTCACCGAAAGGGCACGAGGAAGACAACGGGAAGGATAACTGTGTTTTCATGTGGGCTCCCTTGGGTTTTGACCCCTTGCCCACTGTCCGTCAAATCAGGGCAACCCCAGTCTGACCCCTGATTGCCGCCCTATTTGATATCTAGCGGTATAGGACGAATTAGGTCGACGTTCGTTAAAGAGCCGCTGAAGGAGTCCAAGTGACCTTTGTTTTTGGCTTCGAAAAGACCTCGCACTAAGATGTAATTATCGTTAAACCGATCGACGTTAGCGAGCGATGATGCAAGGACGAGATAAATACCATTTAGCCCATTTCCCGCTCGCTTGTCCTCGCGAGTGAGGAAGATGGCGTACATTGAAGTTTTATTGTCAAGGTGTGCGATTCCTTTCACCATCACTAACATGCCATCGTACTTGTCCGGAGTTGCAATGAGAGAAACGAGAGAAACCTGAACGAACTTCTGCTCGTCAGTTGCACGTGCGCCCGCGCCAAGCTGTAATAGAATAGTCATGCAAAGCAGCCAAAGAGTCGCTGGTTTGTAGCGCCGCATAGGTTGGAGTTGTTTCATATCGATCTTTAGGGGTATATTCCGGTTACGGATGATGGGTGGCCCAGGCTGGGATCGGAGAGTGCGGACGACGAGCTGTGACCGTTAGAGTTATACCGTCTCCATTATTCTGATCGTTAGCCCAACGAGCATCGTGCAAGGGAATCAAGCTGCCGTTCGGATGTGTGTAATGCGCCCCGACCTTCATGTCACCATCGGCACATTTCTCCCATTCTGATGGCCTTGACCACGTCTGCGCGTCTCGTGGTGCGCCACTCTCAGGAGGGGGAGGGCCAGGACGGCCTCGAGTCGGACCGG
>QHNH01000004.1 GCA_003218375.1 Verrucomicrobiota bacterium
TTCGCGGTTTGTCCGGCGGAGTAACGTTTGCTGGAGTTACTCACCGAGCTTGCATCTACCGCAGCTTCGTCGCGGAAGCGCCAGATTTTTTTCGGTTGCCAGACGCGGAGAAAAAGCATCGTCACGACGAGCGACACGATACCCGCGGAAATATCCACGAGGTTGCTGTCCATATGATTGGCCCAGAACCATTGCGTCGCGGCGAAAGAACCGCCTACGACCAGGATCGCGGGAAAGACCTGGAGTGTTTCTTTCCAACTCACCATGGACCGCACCAGCCAGAAGGGAACGACCACGGCGGTGATCGGAAGGATGCGCCCGATCATCGCGTTGAGATCGCTCTCGTTCAGCGCGGTCACAGCCGCCAGGGTGTGCACCGGCGTGCCGATGGCGCCCCATGCCACCGGCGAAGTGTTGGCAATCAGGTTGAGGGCCGCGGCCTGAAACGGCTTGAACCCAAGTCCGATCATGAAAGCGCCGGCGATGGCCACCGGCGCGCCGAACCCGGCGCAGCCTTCAATAAACGCGCCGAAGCAGAACGCCACGAGCAAGAGTTGCAAACGCCGATCCGGCGTGATGGCCGCAACGGACTGCTTCATGATTTCGAACTGGCCGGTCTCGACCGAAATATCGTAGAGAAACACCGCCGCGATCACGATCCAGACGATTTTCAGCAGACCGAAAGCCGCGCCGTAAAAGAAACTGCTGACTGCGAGCAAGGCGGGCATCTGGAAAACGATCATGGCCACGAGCACCGCGGTCGCCGCCCCAGCGATAGCACACAGGTGTGGCCGCACCTTCAACCCCGCCAAGAGCCCTAAGAGAACAACGATCGGCAACGCCGCTAGCAGCGTCGAAAGCCACCAATGCCCAAAAGGATCATAAACTTGCGTCCAGGTCACAAGTTCATTTCATCCTTCATAATTCATCCTCATCCCTTATCCTCGCTTGGCGAGTTCGATAAGCGCCCCACGCATCGTGGGCAGTCTACAATCGATCTCGAGAGCCAACTCACTAAGCCGTCGCATGTCACTGGCCTCCGCGGGAAGATCCGACTCCGTGGTGCGAAGCATGATACAAATGAGGTCGTTGACTTGTTTGTTTTTGCCTGCCTTCTCTAGTTCCGGCCAAAGCGACCACTGTCTCAAGAACTCCCCAAAGTATTCGTTGGTGCGTCTGATAAAATTGTGAGCATCGTTAGGATCGTCGAAGTATTCGTTGGCGTGTTCGGTCGCGAACAGCCTCAGAAAATCGAGGGATTCGTTGGTGATCGTCTCTGGCTGGATGTCCTTCTTCTCGTCGTACGCCAGTGCCGCGCTGAGGACAGTGCTCAGGCAAAAGAGCAGGTAACGGTAGCGCGAATCAGGAAGGCTGAATTCCAGACGTGCGCGTGGGTCGTCTGCTGCAGGAATCGTGTGCAGGTATAAGTTTGACGCTACGGTGATCGCAGCCTCAACGTATTTCTGCTGAGTCGGCTTGCTGCGGAACCAATTCATGTGCGAGGCATAACGCCAGACGAGACCCAAAATCAACGACGCCGCGCGAGAGCGCGCGTGTGCTGCAAACTGAAGGTTCTAGCTACGGTAGAGTTATGCATCGGAGCGAGGCGCGGTGCGCGCATCGCTTGGTTAGGCGACTTGGCGTGGCATAATTCTTCTCATCCAAGTTCTGAGACGGTCATCGGCAGGGAAGCACTCGAAAGCGTTGTAGTGGTTGAGCATCGCGCGAAAGATCATGTTCTCGGCTTCACCTTGCCAGTCGAAGTCGACGCGAACGTTACGTCCGTCGTCTTGATGCTTTGCGTGATTCCGCGGGAAGTTAAGGAACGCCATCAGGCGTTTCTTGGGCGGGCGGGCTCTGCCCGCCCGCTCGACGATGTCTCCAATGCCCTCGGCGCTGAGCTCAACGCAGGGCGGGAACCCTCTACGACGTGCGAAACAACCGAGAATCTCTTCAGCTGCACCCGCTAATGTGAGTGCCGAAACCGGATCACCGTCCTCAAGGACAGCGAGGCTACGTTCAAGCTGAATCAGGGCGATGCGTCTCTTCGTAAGCTTCGTCTTCACGGTTCGCGTTGTCGCCTAACGAGAAAGAGATGAGCGACGGCCACCGAAAGCGCGCGCCGACCGGAGCGAAGAGGCTCTAGCGACGCAGAACGTGAACGCACGACGGGTGGCCGTTCGCTCCATCGATTGGTTAGACGAGTCCGGGGCTTCATGTAAAGTGTGCATGAAGTGCATTATGAAATGAACGCAGAGTTCTAGCAGCACGATTGTAGTCGTCGAGCGTGTAGTGTCCATACTCCCGCATGGTGACGAGAAAGAAATGACAATTGCAACGCGTGTCCCACAACCAATCTAAGTTCGCACGTAATGCGGCTGTGATGACGGCCATTTTCTCAAGCCATTCGGTTCGCTTCTTATAAGATTTCTTCTGGGCTGACACGCTGAGAGGGAGCTTCGTGAGTGTTTCCGCGATGTTGCCGAGAAGCACAATGGCGTCTTTGATGAGCATTTCCTTCGCCGTGCCCATTAAGTCTGTACGAACGAGCACCCAATGTTGCACATCGTGGAGCATGAGAGCATAACTGATGTTCTCTCGAAGGGTTTTGTCTGAGATGAATGCCAAACGGGCACGAAATTTGGCAGCCGTCCGGATGTAACCGCGCGGGAAAGCGCAACTTGCATGATCGCGTAAAATCACGGCCAACGTAGTCCTGGATAGCTTGGATGTCTCCGCCAACGCGCTCGATGGTCTGGTCTAACTCTTGATCAGTCTCGATTGACATAAACGAGAGGAGTCGTCTAACGAGAATTAGACGACAAAATTTCGTCTAACTCGGAATTGCGGCAGGGCGGAATGGGAGGGTGCATCCTTCGCAGGATAGCGGGTCGGGGCGCGGCCGGCAATGAGGAAACGGAGGGCAAAAAAAGCAGCCGAGGACGGCAAAACGCTGGCGGTTGTTCATTGCAGAACGTGCTTTCCTCGCCACAATTTGGAACACAAATTAGCCAAAACGCTCCTCGCTAGCTCGTGAGTTCCACCGCCTAACGACCCAAGCTCAGCGACCCGGCCCACGGGACGCAACAATTGCAACGCATGATGCGATGGCCGGGTTCGCTGCAGCGCATGGTTAGACGGCTTGCCAAGCGGCGGCTGTGACGGCTGCGGAGGTCGGAGGGCAGAGAACGGAGGGCGGAGGTCGGAAAGATCGCAGCCAGATTTTGAACGACGAAATTCGCTAGCGCGACAGCGGATTTGCATTGAGCGAAGTGGGAACTTTTGTTCCGGTGGAGCGCAGGCCTGAATGAAACTGCCCAATGCCGAAGCAGCGGTGGTCGAGCGCGCAAAGATCGAGGGGTATTTGCTCAACGTGGCACATCGCTTCGGCGCGAGTAAGGCACGCTTCTTCACGCATTTTGGCTTTCGCCTGGAGGCCTGGGAGCAATTAGCGCAGGCTTTGCTCGCACACGGGCAGAAGTATGAACTAAGGAAAACGCGCAAGACGGGTTTCGGTCCGCGGTATGAGGTGGAAGGAAAACTTAATTGTCCGAATGGCCGCCGCCCGCTGGTGCGCAGTGTGTGGCAGATGGATGAGGGCGAGATTGCGCCTCGTCTCAGTACCGCATACCCTCTGGAGGACGAATGAAGATCAAAGAACATGATTGCGTGGTCCTGACGGCCGATTTGCCCGGCGAAGAACTCAAGTCGGGCGATGTCGGCACGGTGGTCCACGTCCACAAAGGCGGAGCGGCCTACGAAGTGGAATTCATGACCCTGGATGGCCACACCGTGGCGGTGGCAACCGTCGCGAACAATCAGCTTCGTCCTGTCTCGCGCCGAGACATCTCGCATGTGCGCGAGTTGCAGGCGGTCTAGGCAAGCACACAGAGGGCGGAGGAAGCAGAGCTTCGAAGAAAATTGCGTTGATTCGCTTCTCCCGAAGCTCACCCCGAAAGGGCTTGGTCCATCTCACACCGCTCCCGCGGGCTCGATTCCCAAGTGCAACCCGCCACGGCGGGCAAGCTTTGGGAACGAGGGATTGGGAGTGAGAGAAAAACGCATTTACGCCTGGGACACGGCAGGGCCGATCGAGTAAGAAAGGTCGTCGTTAAGGTAGATCGCAATGTCCAAGAGGCGTTCACGCGCGTGGAATTCGGCAACGCCGGGATCGGATGCGAAGAACGCGAATAGTTCGGCATCGTCGTTGAAAATCCGAATCTGGACGGCGCCTTGCGCATCAAGACTACGCGCGCCGTAGCCCAGCAGTTCACCGTTCTGCCCGGTGCGGCTGATGTCGCGGATGGCTGACAGGTCGTCCTCGCCGTGAGGGCGATAGAAGGCCGGGTCGGAATCCAGAATGGGCCCGACGAGATCGCGGCGGAAGACGAGCAGGCCAGCCTCAGAGGCGTCGATGATTGTGGCCGCGGGCAAGGCGGCGCGGAGATGGGAACGGATAAGACCGGATGCTGCTTCGCCCCACGGATCCCAATAAAGCGGCTTGTAGCCTAGGCTGGCTGCAGCGATTTGCGCTTCAACTGTGCGCTTAATCGGCCAATCAACTTCGGAGTTCCATTCTTCAAAAACTTTCCCGAATGCTGCGCGCGCAGCTTGGCCGATTTTGCTGACGAGATGGGGGTCTCTTTCCACGACTTGCTTTTTGAACTGTAACGGACCGCTTTCATTTGTTGGAGCGTATCGCCTTCGCAGAGTCTCGCTTTATCGGGCGCTCGTCAAGACTCGAGCTCCGGTGGGATCGCTTGTCGGCGGTCGGAAGTCGGAGGTCCCGCCTACGCCAAGGCTACGGCGTGGCAGGCAGAGGACCCGCCTACGCCGGCGGGTGGGGACACCCGCCGCTATATCGCAGTCGCTCTCACGCTTCGCATAGCGAAGCGGCTACAGGGGAAGCGGCTACGCGCCCTTGAGCCGGGCGTGTTCTTCCATCAAATAGCGGTCGGTCATGCCGGCGATGTAGTCGCATACGGTCCGGTGCAGGCCTTCGCTCTCGATCCGCCGGGTGGCGGCTTCGCCGAGCAATTCCGGGGCGCGGATGTAAGCCTCGAATACCGCGCGTAACATCTCGCACGCCTGCTGGTTTACCTCGGCCACGCGCGGATGGTAGTAGACGTTCTTGTAAAGGAAGCGGCGCAGCTCCTGGTTCGCCGCGTGGCGCGCATCGCTGTAGCAAACGAGCGGGGCCGAACGCCGCCTTACTTCATCGGCGCTTTGGACGCCGACGCTGGCGATGGCGGCGGCGCTGGTCATGACCACATCGCGCACCTGGGCATCGATGATCGCGCCGACGATCAATTTGTGCAGCTCCGGTTCGCGCACCTCGGGATAACGGGCCGCGACAGATTCGTGGCTCTGGCGCCAGATGGTGACCTCTTCCAATTGGGTTGAGCGCAGGATCTCGAAGTCCACCGCATCATCGAGATCGTGGCTGTAGTAGGTAATCTCATCCGCGAGGTCCGCAACCTGGGCCTCGAGCGACGGGCAGCGATACTTTTCCCCGCCGGGCCCGAGCGGCTCATGAAACTCGTCGTGTTTTCGCAGGCCCTCGCGCACTTCGAAGGTCAGGTTCAACCCCGGGAAAGCCGGATAAGCGGTCTCGAGCAATTCGACGACGCGCTGGCTTTGCCTGTTATGATCGAACCCGCCGTGGTCGCGCATGCATTCGGCCAGCATCTCTTCGCCGGAATGTCCAAAGGGCGAGTGGCCGAGGTCGTGGGCCAGCGCGATCGCCTCCGCCAGGTCTTCGTTCAAGGACAACGCCCGCGCGATCGTCCGGCTGATCGACGCGACTTCGATCGAATGGGTGAGCCGCGTCCGCAAATGATCGCCGGTCCCGTTCAGGAAAACCTGCGTCTTATATTCCAGGCGGCGAAAGGCCCGCGAATGAATGATCCGCGCCCGGTCGCGCTGGAACTCCGTCCGGAAGACGTGCCGCGGCTCGGGATATTTTCGGCCGCGCGATTCGCCGGACTTTTGGGCAAAGGGCGCCAGGACGCGGACCTCGTCGGCCTCCATCTGCTCCCGCGTTTTCCAGGTTTGCCGCGGGCCCATGGCGTTGGACGAATCGTTGGTCACGCCGGAATTATTGGTTGTTCTTTCGGGTTTGCGAGTCCTGAGTTGGCCCGCGGTCGATTAGCCGGCGTGTTGAATTTTTCGGATTGCGCGTAACTCTACCGCGAACAGATGCGCGGCAGACCGAAGAAAAAAACTGATCGAACCCGCGAGCGCGTCTTGTCGCACGGTCGCTGGATCGTGTCCGGGGTGTGCGTTTTTCTGGCGGTGATTACGTGGCTCGTTTTTGGCCAGACGCTCAGCCACGACTTCATCAACTTCGATGACAACGAATACGTGACCAAGAACGCCCAGGTCGCGCGCGGCCTGACCTTCGAAGGAATCGGCTGGGCGTTCACCCATGTGCATTCCTCGAACTGGCATCCGCTCACCTGGATTTCGCACATGGTGGATAGCCAGCTCTATGGCTTGAACCCGTGGGGGCATCATCTCACCAGCGTCCTCTTCCACGGCGCCACGGCGATCCTGCTTTTCTTGCTGCTGCGCCAAATGACCGGCGCACTGTGGCGGAGCGCGTTCGTTGCCGCGCTGTTCGCGATTCATCCTTTGCGGGTCGAATCGGTCGCCTGGGTCGCGGAGCGGAAGGATGTGCTGAGCGGCTTGTTCTTCATGTTAACGCTGATGGCCTACACGCATTACACGCGCGCGCTGGACCGGCGCCGCTACGTCCCGGTAGTTGTCGCCTTTGCCCTCGGCTTGATGTGCAAACCGATGCTCGTCTCCCTCCCTCTGGTCCTTCTTCTCCTTGATTACTGGCCGCTTCAACGGCTCCCTAGCTTCAGGCCTGACAACCCCGAGGATCGACAACTCCTCCGACGCCTCATCCTCGAAAAACTTCCGTTGCTTGGATTAGCTCTGGCCTCCTCCGCAATTACTGTTTTCGCCCAAAGAACTGCGATGCAGCCGGTCACGAGAATCTCTTTTCCGGCGCGCCTGGGTAATGCCGCCATCGCCTGCGTCGATTATTTAGGCCAAATGTTTTGGCCTAACGACCTCGCGATTCTGTATCCATGGGAAGCAGCCCGGCTTTATCCGGCCCTTATGATTCTCTCGGTTCTGCTCCTGGCCGGCATTTCCGTGGCGGTATTTGTTTTACGCCGCCGGCGCTATCTGGTGACTGGATGGCTCTGGTATCTCATCATGCTCGGCCCGGTCATCGGGATTCTTCAGGTCGGCAATCAATCCCACGCCGATCGCTACACTTATCTTCCCCAGATCGGTTTGTACCTGGTGCTCGCCTGGGGCGCCGTCGAGTTGTGCGCCCGCTGGCGGCCTTACCGCGCCCTGCTCGCCGTTCTCGCCGGCCTGGCCGTCGGCGGGTTGATCTTCTCGGCCCGGCTCCAGGCTGGTTACTGGCGGGATAGCGAAACGCTTTGGTCTCACGCTCTCGCTTCCACTACGGACAATATTATCGCCGAAGGAAACCTGGGCGAAGCTTTGCACGCCAAGGGAAGGGAACGCGAAGCCGTGATGCATTTCCAAAACTCACTGCGCATCAACCGCCACCAGGCGTCGATCCTCTCGAACCTCGGCGTCTCTTATCTCGAGATGGGCCGGGCCGCTGAATCGCTCGCCCATCTCCAGGAGGCGCTCGAGATCGAGCCGAACTATGAGGACGCACATTACAACCTCGGGAACACTTACCTGCAAATGGGGAACGCCGGGGAAGCGCTCGCCCATTATCAACGCGCTTTGGAGATCGATCCGGACGATACTCAGGCGATGAACAACATGGCCTGGATCCTTGCCACCTGGCCCGACGCGCGCGTGCGCAACGGCCTCAAAGCGGTTGCCCTGGCGCAACGCGCGGATGATTTGACGCGCCGGCAAAGCCACCTCATCAGCGCTACCCTGGCCGCGGCCTATGCCGAAGCCGGCCGCTTCGACGACGCCGTGAAAGCGGCGGAGCGCGCTTTTCGTCTCGCGAGCGCCGAGGGTAACACGGCCCGCGCCAGCTCGATTCGCGCGCAACTCGAAGTTTACCAATCCCGAAACCCTTTTCGCGACAATAGATCTTCCACAAGGTCGCCCCAGGGATAATGGCGCACGATTCCGAATTCGATTCTCCCCGCCTTGCTCCAAGCCGGGATCGGAGATCGTGGCGGATTAGCCTGCTGGTCGCGCTAAGTCTTCTTATCCCCGGGCTCGTTATCTTTTGGCCGTTTCTCTTTGGCGATGCGGTTCTTCTTTATACCGATATCGGCCGGGATTCGCTGAACAGCTACTACACGGATTTCGTTCACCTATCCAATTACATCCGAACGAACGGCTTTCCTTCCTGGTCCTTCCACATCGGCATGGGCCAGGACCTGGCTTATGCTACCGGGTTCCTTGTCTGGGAGCCTGTGACCTGGCTACCAGCCCGGTTCATTGCGCAAGCGCTCGTCTTTCAACATCTGGTCAAGTGCCTCGTTGCCGGGTTGCTTTTCTTTCGGTTTCTCGAACTTTGCCGCGTCGCGACAGGGGCTGCGTTGCTCGGCTCGCTCTTGCTCTCTTTCTCGGCCTACCTGTCGATGGGAAGTTGCTGGTATCTTCCAGCAGAGGAACTGCTGGCCTTCACTGCCACTCTCCTGGGCGCCGAGGAAGCTTTACAGCGGGGGCGCTGGGTCCTTCTTGCTCTTTCGGTCGCGCTGCTTGGCTGGATCAATCCATTCTATTTCTATCTCTGCGCGTTGTTCCTCGGCTGCTACGTGCCGGCAAGGATCATCGCCCGGAATGGATGGCGGCCCCGATTCATCTCGAAAAAGACTCTTCCTTTGGCGGCGGTTGCGCTGCTGGGTATCGGTCTCGGCGCCTTCATTAGCCTGCCTTATCTTAATGTTGTTCTGAGTAGCCCCCGCGGTTCCGGAGCGACTAACAGCCTCGCTACCCTTGGCTCGTTTCCGCTCTTTGGCTTCGAGTCCGCGTCCCATTACGTCACCGCCCTCTTGCGACCGCTCGCAAACGACCTGCTCGGAACTGGAGACACGTTTCGCGGATGGCAGAATTACTTCGAGGCCCCGTTAACTTATTGCGGACTGATCTCGCTCATCCTGCTGCCCCAGGCATTCGTTCGCGGGACGCGGCGTCACCGCGTGATTCTCCTGTTTTTTTTGCTCTGGCTCATTGTCCCGACTGTTTTCCCCTGGTTCAGGTACCTGTTCTGGCTGTTCAAAGGCGACTACTACCGCACTTATTCCTTATTCTCCGTTCTCGGGATAATCACCGTGGGCATGTTAGCCTTCACCCGGTACGTGGAGCACGGCATTCTTAATCAATGGCTCCTGGTTGCATCGGTCACGTTATTGGTAGCTGTCCTTTATCTGCCAATCGACGTTCTGCAAAGTGTGATCGATTCCAGGCTGCGGATTGCAGTCACCGCTTATCTAATTGGCTACGGTTTGGTTCTTCTCGTGGGGCAGCTCGCGAATAAGCGAGAGGTTGCAGCCTGCGTCGTCATCGGCCTCGCGGTGGTTGAGCTGGTCCATTTCAATCGCATCACCGTTTTAGATCGTAAAATCATTCGT
>QHNH01000038.1 GCA_003218375.1 Verrucomicrobiota bacterium
AAATCGCATTCGTGCGAAACGCCAACGACTTGGTCCATCAGCCCAAGCGCAGCCGCGATCTCAGTCGCAGCAGGTAACAGCGAAACGATGCGATGCACTCACAAGCATACACGCTGGATGGTTCGCGGTAATCGCGACCACGCGGCACAGTCTATGTGCTGCAGGTTAAAAGCGAAACTGGCTTGTGCTGTTGAAACGACGCAAGGTGCTGCTGAACAAGCTTTGTGCTGTCGAGCAGATACCTTTCACAACCAGCGCTTCCGCGGCATACTGAACCGCGGAATTGAAATCGCCAGTCTCAGCGGTAATGCTCCACGCGGCCATCCTATTTACCAGCGCCTGACCCCGCCGTCGCCATTTCTTGATTCCCACTCTCAGGGTCGCGCAGGAATCGTCACGACGCCCTGGCAGGGGGCCAGTTGACCACGCCAAACGATTCCGCTTCCTAAATGCCGAATGATTCGGCACAATTAGAGTCGCACCGTTGGATGCTCTGAACGCCCGCACTAAGAACATGAAAATATGAAGACAACTCTCGTTTATCATCCGCGTGCACAATGAAGCGTTGACCGTCGTCGCGATGTGTTTGCATGTTGAATCAATCGCGCAGATACGCCGCAACGCCAAATGTTTGCTAAGATGTCAGCGATGGTTTCCAGTAATCACGCTCACAACTCTCAGCATTGTCCGCGCAGCAACTGTCGCCGATACGCTACCAGACCGAGTAAGCCCAAGCCCAGCAGCAGCAACGTTGAACCGTAACCGGGGACGTGCTGTTCCACGGTTCACGGCATGGGTAGAGAAATAACTAAACTCCCAATGCTCAGACAAGTTATCGACATTGGGATTGAAAATAGACAGTGTTCCGCTCACCGCTCCGTAATTCAAAAAGGTAAAGGATTCACCAACGGTAGGGACAAAGCCATTGAGAAGGATAGGTTTCAAAAGGCCACTTAGATTGACAGTCCCAAGCACACTCAGAACACCGAACTCACCCGTGTTCGCTGGCCCCTACTGTTGCCTTTTAGCTTGACTTCGTATTACAATCAGAGATGCTGCGCCTCGTCACTGGGAAATTCAGTGGCAAATTTGAAAGGACCTATGAATGAAGATTGTTAACGGCTCGAGTCAGACTGTTCAGAGTTGGGGTGCAGCAAGGATGTTTATGATGGTGGCGAGCATGCTGATGGTGACGCTGCAATCTGCCAGCGCGACTCAGGCGGACGACACCAGCATTGTTTTAATCGGCCAAGTTGCGGTTAATCCTTTTATTCGTCACCTCAAATTTAGCGTTAATCCGATCGCCAACTTGAAAAGCGTGCAGTTTACAGTTCAGCCGAAACCAGGTTCCGTTACCCGTCCCATTTCGGCGAGATACTTGAGCAGGTATTTGTCCAGCAGAGGATACCTGGACGCCGCTGGCAATCTTGAAATTCCTGTCTTTGGCCTCTATGACGGTTTTACCAATACCGTTACGTTGACCTATGTCTTCAACGATAGCTCATCAACACAGAGGCTGTTTTCACTGACCACCGCCCAATTCCACTCTCCCTGTAACTACGACCAAGGCACTGTCGTGTTCCCCCGAACCCGCTCCACGAGCCTAAGCTACGACTTTATGCTGTTGAAAGACAGCTGCAGTCATTTTTCCCCTGCTTTAATGGATACTGATGGAGCGCTTCGCTGGGTCGGCACCGCGGGAGTAACAAGCTATCAAAGTGCTTTTTTCGATAATGCTATTTATCAGGGGAGCGGATCGCAGCTCCTTCGCATCGAATTAGATGGGACGGTCAATCTTGTCGCCGACTACCGCGATATAGGTGTAACAGATTTCCATCACAACATTGATCCCGGCAAATTTGGCTTGCTCCTGGAAGTAGACACGAGTACCGACGTCGAAAGCGTTATCCTGGACGTCGGTGCGAAGAACGGCTTCGTGTATAGAAGATGGAATATGTACGAGATCATCGCTGACGCGATCCGAGCCGGTGGGGATGATCCGAGCGCGTTCGTTCGCCGCGGACAGGACTGGTTTCATAATAATGCGGCGGCTTACCGGGCCAGCGACAATTCTCTTATCGTGTCGAGTAGGGAAAACTTTGTTATCGCTCTTGACTATGCATCCGGCGCGATCAAGTGGATCCTGGGAGACACGAACAAGGCTTGGTTTCAATATCGGGGCCTGAGCCGGTACGCCCTGACTGTGCCTGTGGGGCAAGGAGTTGCTCCCATAGGGCAGCACGCGGTGTCGATTACTTACGATGACAAGCTTCTATTGTTCGACAATGGATTTCCGAGCTTAAGCCAGAATCCGCCTGGTATCATGAGAGAATTTGCCGTTCCACGAAAATACTCGCTCAATCTAAACAATAGAACTGCAACCCAGATCTTTAAGTATAATCGCTCGATTGTGAGCGAAATTTGTGGAAGCGTTTACGAAGATGCTCCGGATAATTATTTGGTTGACTATGCCGTCGCTGGTGGGTTCCGGAGCGGTGCCGCATTTGGCGAGATCGTGGGTGTGCAGCCAAACGGCAACAGAGCGTTCGACTATAAATATTCTACGAACTTCTGCGACGAAATTTTTAATGCCATCCCTATTCACCTTGAGCAGCTTAGGTTCAGGTAGCTCGCCTCATTCGGGTGGGGAAACCTGAATAGTCCCACCCAGGCTCGCGACATTACTGCCATCAAAGCCGGCTGAACCCCCTGCGACAAGGACCATCCCGTTGGGCAGCAATGTCGCCGTGTGCGCTCGGTGTTGAGACTGCCCGTGGGCGTCCACGTGTCACTCGCCGAATCGTACATTTCCGCGCTCGCAGAAACGTAGGGATAGCTAACATGTCCCCTGCAGCCA
>QHNH01000010.1:0-125877 GCA_003218375.1 Verrucomicrobiota bacterium
TCGCGTTCGGCAGTCAACTCCAGCGCGGCCGAGTTGCGTGTCTCGAAGAAATTGCCGCGCCGCGCCGCGCGCTCATCGTGGGCGAGGGGAATGGAAGATTTCTTTGCGAGTTACTTCGCGTGCACCCCACTGTTGAAGTGGATTGCCTGGACGCGAGCAAGCGCATGCTGCAACTGACGCGCGAACGCGTCGAACAGACGTGGCCCGATCGCGCAGCGCATGTCCGTTTTCTCCGCGATGACATCACTTCGTGGATTCCACTGGAGAATCACTACGATCTGATCGTCACGCATTTCGTTCTCGATTGTTTTCGCGAACCGGAGTTAAGGCTCATCGTGCAGAAGCTCGCTGGCGCGGCGACGCAGACTGGGACTTGGCTCCTCGCCGATTTTCGCGTGCCTTCCGGAGGATTCGCGCGACTTCGCGCGCGGGTTTGGCTCGCCCTTATGTATGGATTCTTTCGCGTGACCGCGCGAATTGAGGCGAACGAACTGATCGATCCCGCGCCCTTTATGCAGTCGCAAGGTTTCACGCTCGCGATGCAGCATCAATTCAAAGGCGGGATGCTGAAGTCAGAATCGTGGCGGAGGAAAATGAGACAGGATTAACGGGATTAACAGGATTTGGTTTTCTTCAATCTTGTTAATCCTGTAAATCCTGTCCTCAATTCTTAGCTCGGTTCCGCTTCGCTTGCCGCCTGCTTCCTTGCGCGCCGCGCGCGCGAAACACGCCGCGTGACCCAACCGACACCAACGATCGCCAGCACCCACGGCGCGAGAAACGCCAGCGCCACGCCAATCATCCGCGCGCTCCACATCAACGCGCCGGCGCCTTGTCCGATCGTCCGGCGGAGCGTGGCGATGATCCCGGTTTCTTCCGAAACAATGTTCCCCTGGCTGTAGACCTGGATCGAAATGTCGGCCGGCGCTTCGGCTTCGTTGATCTCCGAGCCGGGCCGATCATCGCGGCGCACGCTCACGTTTTCCACTTTGCCGAGCGCGTTGAGCGATTGCATCAGCGCGTTGTAATTTTTCATCGGGACGCGAAGCGAGACGTCGGCGTACTCGCGGCCATTCGTGTCGCGCGAGAACGACGAGCTGCGGATGCGCGCGTTCTGTTTGGTCGCCAGGTCCTTCAAATCCTTCGTCCGGTCGTTCACTTCGGAGGCGCGAATCCGGAGCGATGTTTGCTGGAGTGCTTGTTCCTGTTCCTCGCGCGAGATCGTGATGTTCAAGACCACTTTGTCGCGCTCGGTCTTCGCGTTCTCGCCGAGACCGTCGCCGCCCTGCGACACGCGCTCGGTTTGCACCTGGAAATTCTCCACCCGCGCCATGCCTTTCACCTTCGCGATGACGGCGTCGCTCTCTTCCGGCGCGATCAACATGTTCAAGTGCGCGGAAACGCGGCCGGTGTTATCGCGATCGATCTGCGCATTGGTGATCTGCACTTTCGGCGAAGCGAGCGCCTTGATCTCGTTGTAGGTCTTCTCGACTTCGGCCGCGTAAAGCGCGAGCTGCGCCCGCTCCTTGAGCAGGAACGCCGCCGGGATGTTCATGTTCTTTTCCGCGAGCGTGATCGTCACCGTCGCGAACGCCACCTGCGAATCCATGAACTTCAGCTCGCCCTGCATCGTCTCAATTTGCTCGCGCACCCGGCCGAGTTCCTTTTCCACTTCGAGCAAATCTGCGACGTCCTTGCTCTTCGTCTTCAGGATTTCGATGAGTCGCTGCTCCATGAGCCGGGCGTTCTTCAACCGCGATTCCGTATCGAAGTAAGCCTTCGTCACGTCCTCAGTCGTGAGCGCCTGATTCTTCAGCTCGCCAATCCCGTGGACCCTGCCGAGAAACCGGTCGAGATTATCCGGCAGAACTTTGACCACGATCTCACCCCGCAGTTTCCCGTTCGCCTGTTTCTCCGAGCTGGTCGTAGCAACGTAGCCTTTCTCCTCCGCCGCGAACCCCGTGATCTTCTGGATGGATTCGTCGAAGCTGACCACTTCCAATTCCGCCGTAGCATTGCGGATCAACTTCCGGTTCGCCGTCGGACCGACGGCCGAGGGAGATGAGGAAGGCTTTTCTTCGACGAACTCTGCGGAGGTCTCTGCGGTCGACGCGGGCGCTTTTTCGTCCTTAAACTCGGCCTTCTTTGTCTTTGTATTGCCGACATAAGAGGGCAACTGCCGCAGGCTTTCGACCGGAGTCAACGGCTTGTCCGGCGGCGGTGGAGGTGGCGGTTCTTCCTCTGGAGTTGTTTTTTGTTGCAACGCGTCGGCGGTCTTACTGCGCCCATCCGTCTTGGCGAAAACGCCACTGTCACGGTTCGCTCCCGGCTTATCGCGGTCCGCTTCGACGGTACTCGAAATGTATTCGCTACGTTTGAGTGGCATAGCCGAATCGCCGGTGATCATTCTTCCGGTTTGGACAAGGGCCAGCAGAAGCGCGGTGGCTGCCGTCAATTGAACCGCGCGCACTCGCATCAGATCGGTGATCAGGCTTATCAGCCCGCTCCGCTTCGGAACGCGATCGCGAAAGCGCGAGACCATCCGCTGTTCAAATGCCGCGTCTGCTTTTTTGTCGGCCATCGTTTCGTTAAGAATCCTGTTCATATTTTTTCCTTCCTGAAAAGCCTGGCGGCATTCCGCGCACTCAACCAGGTGGGCGTGGAATTCGTCGCGTTCGGCGGCCGTCAATTCATCATGCAGATCGGCCGCGAGGAGTTCGTCGATTTGTTCGTGGGTCGTAGACATAAAGTTATCCGATTGAGGCCAGCGCCGGTTTGAGTCGTTTCCGCATGAGGCCGAGCGCGCGTCCGAGAATGCCGCGCAAGGCACCGTTCGTTAGGCCGAGGGTTTGCTCGATCGTGCCGTAATCGAGATCTTCGAAATAACGGAGCGTGAGCGCGAGCCGGTGCAGCTCCGGCAACTGCGCCAGGGCCGAGCGGACCTCGCCATCGAGGTCCGCTTTTTGGCCTGCGCTCTCTACCACCTCGTGCGATTCAAGATCTTCCGGTAACGGTTCCGGCCGCCGTTTCCTCGCCAGGTCACGAGCCCGATGCCGGGCGATCGTGGCCAGCCACGCCGGCAGCTTCACCGAATCGCGCACCCGCCAGCGCGATTTCCACGCCTTCACGAAAGTGTCCTGGACGACGTCCTCAGCTTCTTCGCGGCTCTGCAAAATCCCGTAGGCGATCGCGAACAGGCTGCGGCTCGTAGAGCGAATCACCATTTCGAAAGCCGCCCGGTCCCCTTGGATGGCGGCGCGATAAATTGCGGGTTCGGATGCGTCCATTTTTGTCGATCTACCAGCCTAGACGCACGAGCCGGCGATTCCGCGCGAAAAATCTTGGGGAGCTCGCAGAAAGGACACAAGGGTGCACAAAGGAAAGACACAGGAAGGGCGGAATTCTTTGCCCCTTAGTGAACCTCTGTGACCTTTGTGTGAGTTCTTACCGGAAGATCGATACCGCGTTGCCCACCGTGACCAACTCTTTCACCCGGGCCGCGTCCCAGTTGGCGGTGCGGATGCAGCCATGGCTTGCCGCGCGGCCGATGGTCTCCGGATTGTTCGTGCCGTGAATCCCGACGTGCGGCTTGTTCAATCCCATCCAGAGAATGCCGACCGGATTGTTCGGCCCCGGCGGCAGATTGTAAAACACGCCCGATTTTTGCCCGTGCTGAAGCACGCCCTCGTCATGCCGGAAAGTTGGGAACGTCGCGATGCCGAGAATCTTCCAAAGCCCCATCGGCGCCGGCAGGGTCGAGGAACCGGGTGTGATCGGAAATTCGGCCACGAGCTGTTTGTCGTCGTAGATAAGGAGAAAGCGGTCTTTCGTGTCGATGTAGATTTTGCGATTCGCGAATGCCGGATTCGGTTGGGCGAAACCTTCGTGCAGGTCTTCCATCTTGAACGGCAGCACATTCGGCACTTTCAGCGTGTCGCCGACTTTCAATTTCTCCAGGTTCATTCCCGGGTTGAGCTTCTTCAGGAAATCTTCCGCCGAGTGGTAACGCTCGGCGGTGTATTCGAGCAGCGATCCATAGTTTAACCGCTTCAGCTTCGACTGCTCGGACGGTTTGCTGGCAGTCGCGCCCACGAAATTCTCCGCCTCGGGCAGGATGGTGAAGCTGGTGTAAGGCTCGGGCACCTGATCGAGCAGCCACGAATCGACCGCGCCAGTCTCCGCCATTCCGTGGGCCCGTTTGTAATGCACCAGAGCCTTGCGAAAAAATTCGCCCATCCGGCCGTCGATTTTCCCCGGGCCAAAGTCGCTGTTATCGAGAAAAATCTGGAGCTTCACACTGGTTTCCTCGTCGTAATTCGGCAGCGCCACCGGGATCGTCGCAGGGGCGGACGCTTTCGGTTTCGGCGATGGCTTCGGCCCCGGGGTCTGCGCTTTTTTCACAACCGGCTTGGCCGCGACGGCAGCGAACGCGAACAGGAGAATCAGAACTCGGGAATGCATCGGCGAAGTAATCGGCTGCAAATCTAGAGAGCGCAAATCAAAGACGGGCAAAGCAACGCCGCCCTGGGGGAGTCCAATAACCGGGGAAAAAGAGCAGGACGCAGCTTGCGGCGGCGATTAGTTCTAGCTACAACAGTTGCTGATTCGCGTCATCCCGCGCCATGTCGGATACTCAATCCCCAATCGAAAGCCACCCTTGCGGTGACTGTGGAGCAGCCTTGGAACCCGAAGTTGGACGAGTGAGGGAATTCATAGATCTCGCCGTCTCCAAGGCGATCGCCTTGTCGCTCAAAGACTCGAAGATGGTGGAAATCGAAACCGCCGAGAGAATTTGGGATCGCCTGTGGAAATGGGCCAAGACGTTCGGGATCATCATGGGCATTTTGCTGACGACGTTTGCCGGCATTCTGGGTCTCTTTGGTTATTCTAATTACAAACAGGTCATTACTGCGATCAACGAGGCCCAAACCAATTTCCAAAGTCAGTCAAAGGTCCTAACGGAGCGTCTCAACACTCTTAACCAAACCATCGCCGAAAGAGAAAGAGTGGTGGGCGAGTTCGATAAGCGGTTTCCAGCCCTTGAAAAGAGGCTCGCAGATTATGACATTAAACTTCCGGATCTGGCCTCCATAGTCACGTTGATCGCAAACTCTCCGGAAATTGCCGGGAAGCTGAATAAGAGTCCGGAGACGAAAGCGAAATTGGAAAGCGTGAAGGCAATAGGCTGGGGAGCGGAAAGGGAACTGTCGCGAGAAGAGCAGCAAAAAATCGAGGTTTTCCTTGCACCTTATCGGGCGTACTTAACGGGAATCGGCTTTCGCGGTATCAGCCAACTTCCTGTTACAGAACTTGTTGATCCGAAGAGCGCGTACATTTCGGAGGTTTCCGGTGGACGAATGTACCTAGGCTCCAAGGTTTTGCAGGATCAGGAATTGATCTTTCGAACTCAGATAATAGCCGCGCTGGTAGGATCTCGACGTGTCTTTCTTTGGCCGTCAGTCTTCTTCGCCTTGTACAAATACTTCCCGGCAGCTTTCTTAGATAAGGAGTTCAACAATCGCGACAATTTGAAGTTTCCAGACGCGCCTCCATCAGATCTCACCATAAACTCCGATCTCAAAATAAAAGCAGCCAGTGCTTGGGAGTCTCTTTTTTGGGAGATGCGCAAATCAATAGGCAAAGAAGTTACTGATTCTTTACTTTGCGCAGCATGGATTGCCTTCTCGGAGGTGACCAGCGACGACAGCCGTCTTGAATCGCGACCGCTCTTCCTGAAAAAACTGATCGAGGCAGATCATAACGCATATCAGGGCAAGAATTCGGACAAAATTCGTGCGCTGTTTGAAGGACGAGGCATCAAGTCTGATTGACGACTCCCCAGACGGCAGAGATCGCTTGGACTCAACGCGCCGCGCCGGCCGGGAACATCACCTTGTCCGGCTCGGCGTTGAGGGCTGAGAGCAGCTTCGGAATCAGCCGCGTCTTTACCGCGCCGGCCTCGCGCGGAGGCACGAGGTAGCGCACGATCGCGTCGATCCAGGTCACTTCATCGACCCGGAAAAAGACGCGGGGATGCGCGCGCACTTCCAGTTCGTTGACAGGCGTCTTGGCCAGGAGATCGCGATAGACCCCGACGCGTTCCTCCATCTCTTCGCCGATTTCCTCCTCAACGATGCGCTCCATCGTCCGGGCCACGAATTGCAAATCGCTCTGGTAGGCGATCTGGAATTTGATCTCGTTCCAAATGTAGGGGAAGAGCGGCCAGGAATAATTGTAGACCATTTCGCCAAGCACTTTCGCATTCGGAAATTTAATGACGCGCCCACTCGGATGATCGGTGGAAAGGAACGAGCCGCCGAATTCCCACAGCGTCGTGTCGATGTAGCTGACGTCGATCACGTCGCCGGTGGCGTCGCCGATCTTGATCCGGTCGCCGACGCGATAGGGCCGGCGCACGAGGATGTAAATCCAACCGATGAAACTCGACATTGGGGTTTGCACAGAGAGACCGACGATGATGGAAACAACGCCGACTGAAATCAGGGCGGTGTACCAATTCGCAAAGAAGATCGAAAGGCCGATCAGCACGATCAGAATCCCGACGACCAGGTGCAGGATACGCCGGAGCGTGAAGATCGTGGAAGCGTCCGAGATCCGCCCGATCGCGTAGACTGAGACCGCTTTCGCGATCGCGAGAACAACGACGATGAAGACCGTGGCCCGCGTCGCTCGCTGGAGAAGGTCGAGGTGCGCCTGGGGCAGTGGAATCCATCGCAGGCCGAGGAGGAAATAAACAACCGCGCAGCCGAGCAGGACGAAGATGTGAGTGGCGAACCAGAACTTGTCCGTGGCCTGCGCCTTGATCTTCGGTTTGCCGCCGGTCTGGGCGAGCGCTTCCCGCACCTCTTCCTTCTGCTTAAGCTCAGTGAGCGTCTCCGGCATAATACTGGAATCGCACGAGCAACGCGGGTTGAGCGTCCGGCTGTAGCCGCTTCGCTGTGCGAAGCGTGGGGCTGCGCTGCGAAATCATCGCCAGTCCCGCGCCGCCCATAGGGCGGCGGCTACAGAAGATTATCCCGTCTTCACCCAACAGCGCAGCACCTCTGCCACGCTCCAGGCTTGCGCGATACAACCGCCGGCAGTGTGCGGTTCGCGGGCATCGAACACTTCGCTGATCGTGCCGATGCCGTTCTCGTTCATGCTCTCGGGAAAACGTTCGAGAAATTTTCGCGCGTTCGCATTCTCCCCGGGATGCACCTTCAGCCACGAATCGAGGAACGGCCCGATGAGCCACGCCCAGACCGTCCCTTGGTGATACGCGCCGTCCCGGGACCGGAGATCGCCGCCGTAAATTGGTTTGTAGTCGGGATGTTTCGGGGAAAGAGAACGAAGCCCGACCGGTGTCACGAGTTCGCGCTCAGCGACGTCAACGACCGATTTCCATCGCGCCTGGTTCAATATTGGATGGTCGAGCGAGATCGCGAAAAGTTGGTTAGGCCGGCAGGCCGGATCGCTGAGGTTCCCGCCATCGACATCCACCACATCGTAAAGATATCCGCCCTCCTCGAACCAGAAACGCCGGTTAAACGATTCCCGCGCGCGTTCGGCGTGCCCGGCGTAGCGCTGCGCCGCATCGCTGTCGCCGTGTTCGCGTAACCAGCCTTCCAGCAACTTCAGCGCGTTGAACCAGAGCGCGTTCAGCTCCACCGCTTTTCCCCGGCGCGGCGTTACCACCCAATCGCCCATCTTCGCATCCATCCAAGTGAGCTGGTAACCTTCCTGGCCCTGAGCGAGAAGCCCGTCCGCCGGATCGACGTGGATATTGAATTTCGTCCCCCGCAAATGGTGCTCCGCGATGTCGATCAGGATCGGTAACAGGAGCCGCCGGGTGATGTGGTCCGCGGCCTTTTTCAGGTAGCGCCCCAAGGCGTGAAAGAACCAAAGGGTCGCGTCGGCGGTATGATAAAGACCTTCCTTTTGCCGGTCTGGAAACATGTTCGGGATCAACCCGTCGCGGACGTAGTGGGCGAAGGTCCGCAGGATGTAGCCTGCTTCGAGACAGCGCCCGGTGACGAGGGTTAATCCTTCCAGGCTGATCATCGTGTCGCGCCCCCAATCGGTGAACCAGTGATAGCCCGCGATGACGGTGCGAACTTCATCACCGGCCGCATGGGCGCGCGCCGCTTCCTGGGCGCGTCCCGCGGGCGTGATCACGTATTGGTCGCTGGCGAAGACGAGTTCCGCGGCGACCCCTTCGCGTGCGTCCGGATCGGCATCTTCCAGCAGCCGCGCGCGGCGTTCTCGTTCCGCTGCCAACACCTCGGCCGGACTCAAGACATCGATGATGTCCCACGGCTCGGTCGATCCGATCAGGGTCGCGGTTCCTTCATTCGCGAGATCCACCTGGAAAAATCCCGGGCTCCAGAGTTCGCCTTCGTGCGCGTAACCGCGGGCCTGCTCCGTGCGATAAACCACCTGGTGAATCCTGGCGGCGGCGATGGTGAACGCCGTGGCGCGACCGCAGAGTCGCATCCGTAAGGGTCCGAATTTCCGCCGCGCCGACGCGATTTCGTAGCGTTCGTCGATCGCGCTCAGTTTGTAAGGCTCCGCCAGGGGGAGATCGACCGCGTCCTCGTGATGGCGGAAATGAAAGGCCGGCCGCAATTCGAGCCGCGGCGGTTTCCCCAACCCGGTGATTTGGTAGCTGACGTGCACGGTGTTTTGCAAATGCGGCATGGAAACACGCTTCTCGATGACGAAATCGCGGACCTGGTAAACCCAGATCGGCATCCCGTCTTCGAGCCGGAATTCGCGCAGATACTCCGCCCCGTGCAAATCGAGCTGGCCGCCCGCGCGTTCTTCCGCGCCTAACGAGACCACCTCATCGCCCTCGAAGTGCAGGAACTCAGAGACATGATTCCACATTACGACGCGGCCCAGCGGCGCCGGCAACGCCGCCACCAGGAGCCCGTGATATTTCCGCGTGACCGCCCCGGAGACGGTCCCGGAGGCGTAACCGCCGAGGCCGTTGGTCACGAGCCACTCGCGATTGAGCAGGACTTCGCGCGAGGGATGCGCGGAATCCCACGCCATCGATCGCACTACCACGGGGTTAGCGCTCACGTTTCCGTTCCTTCGGTTTTCGTCGCGGCTTGGTTTGTGGGATCGCGCGCATCGCGATGGTCGATTCGGCGGGCAGCAACCAGCCTTCGTCCGAAACGGGTTTCGCCACTCCCGGTCCACCGTAACGCTCGTTATCGCTCGACCAAATGACTTTCCACTCGCAACCGAACGGTGGCGCCAGCAGCGGTTCAGGACCGGGAATGAACGGTTGGACGGGCCCGAGGTTTACGATGAGCAAACGTTCATCGTTCGCTTCGCCAAAATAGCGGAGCACAAAACTGTGCTCACCGAGAACAGCTCCATCCACTCCGCCCGGGATTTGTTTTTGGAAGCGGGAATCTTCGCGCCGGAGCCGGATAAGATCGCGATGCAAATCGTAAAAGGGGCGCTGGGTCTGGCGCTCCGCCAGGTTGAGTTTGCAACGCTCGAACGTTTCGCGCTCCGTCGGCACTGGCAGGGTGCGTTGAACTTCGGCGACAGCCATCGAGGGAAATTGGGAAAGAAACTCGAAGCGGCCGGCGCGGATCGCTTCCCGCAAATTGTCATCACCGACATCCGAGAAGAAAACAAACGGGGAGGTCGCCCCGAATTCTTCGCCTTGGAAAAGCAGCGGCGTCCAGGGCCCGAGCAAAACCAATCCGGTCAGGGCGCGGTAAACGCCGGGCGCACTTTCAAAACGCATCCGGGCGCCCTGGGCGCTGTTGGAAACCTGGTCGTGATTCTCCAGGAACGAAACGAACGCGGCCGGGTGCGCGTTGAACGTCGGCGTACCCCGTTCAGACTCCTGCCACGAGTAAGGCTGTCCCTGGAAGAGGTACCCAAACTTCGCCGCCGAAACGAACTCCTGCGGCCGGCCGCGATAATCGGAATAATAGGCTTCATGCCGGCCCGTCACGGCGACATAGGCGCTGTGATGAAAATCATCGTTCCAGACCGCGTCGAGATCGTCGCCCCCTTCGCTCCGTGGTCGAATCAGCTTCGTTTCCTGCGGCTCGTTTTCGGCGACGAGAATGATCGAACGCCGGCCCGCCGCGAGCCGGGCCGCGCGACCGATAGCGCCTACGATGTATTCGTCCGACTCGTCGTGAATACTCTGGGTCGCATCGAAGCGGAACCCGTCGAAATGAAATTCCTCGACCCAATATCGGCCGTTAGTGATGAAAAACTCCCGGACCGGTCCGGAATTCTCACCGTCGAAATTGATCGAGTCGCCCCATTCGTTGTCGCGCTCGTGGTGGAGATAATCGCCGGAATAAACACCGAGATAATTTCCGTCCGGCCCGAAGTGATTGTAAACAACGTCGAGAATTACGGCCAGGCCTAACGAGTGCGCTTCGTTCACGAACGCGCGCAGATCGTCGGGCTTCCCGTAAAGCCGCGTGGGCGCAAATAGATCAACGCCGTCGTAGCCCCAGCCGAATTCGCCGGGAAAATCCGCGATCGGCATCATCTCGATCACGGTGATCCCGATCCGCGCCAGCTCCGCCAGTTCCTTCATCGCCGCCCGCCAGGTCCCCTCCGGAGTGAACGTGCCGACGTGCATCTCGTAAACGATCTGGCCCGGCATTTTGATCCCCGGCCACGCCTGGTCCGTCCATTTGAAAGCGAACGGATCAACGACGCATGATGGCCCATGTGGCCCTTCCGGTTGAAAACGCGACGCCGGATCCGGATAAAGATTTCCCGCCCCGTTTAACCGGAAGCGATAAAGCGAACCGGCTTTCGCCTCGAGCGCTCCCGAAAAATATCCGTCCGGCTCCGATTGCAGTTCCGCAAATGGAGGAGGGGCCTCAGCGCCCAGATCATTTCCCCATTCTCCTTCGATCCCCACCTCCAGCCGCTTCGCCTTCGGCGCCCAAACGCGAAAATGGACTCGTTCACCTGCTATCACCTCCGCGCCGATCGGATAGCGGCGATCGATTTTTAGATCGGTCATCCCACTCTTTCGCTCGGCGGTCCTGCGGCGGTTGTGCATGATTTCTCTTTTCGCCCGCGACATCGCGACGCTAGAAAGAAGCGCGGAGTTCAACTATGCCCGGACTCATCGAACGTTACACCAAATGGCTCCACACGCAGTGGCCCGCCGGGACTGTCGAGAAGCTCCCCGTTTCCGGCCCCGGCGGAATCACGGCGCAGCCTGGCGTACGCATTGTGGGTGATCTGACCGGGATTCCGCTCCTGAAGTTTTCGTCGCACACCGGAGCGGAGGCGGTGCGGGAGATTGTGAAGGAGGAAGGAGGAAGGAGGAGGGATGAAAAGGGGATTCTTGATCTCGCGATTATTGGCGCAGGCGTGGCGGGAATTTCCGCGGCGATTGAAGCGAAGAAGGCGGGATTGAATTTCGCGATTTACGAAGCGACGGAAATTTTTTCCACGGTCGTCAATTTCCCGAAAGCGAAGCCGATCTACACCTATCCGACGGAGATGAAACTCGAGGGCGGATTGCAATTTACCGCCGACGTGAAGGAAGCGCTCGTGGAGGAAATGGAAGCGCAACGAGTCGCGGCGGGAATCGAAGTGACGCCGGCGCGGGTGGAACGAGTCGAATCGCGCGGCCGCGGCACGGTGGTGCTGCACATGAGCGACAAGAGCACGGTGACGGCGCGAAATGTTATCGTTGCAATACGCTGGTTGTCGGCGGTGGGGATTCGGCGCTGGAGACGGCAATCGCTCTCGCCACCTGTGGTTCGCACGTCACGCTCAGTTATCGTCGTAAAGAACTGGCGCGGGCGAAGCCGGACAACATCGAGAAAGTCGAGATGCTCGTGCGCGATGCCTCGGCCGATGTGCAAATCGAAAAGCCGACTTCGGAGCGCGTCAATACCGCCGTGACTTCCGGCATGCGGGGACAGAAATCGCCCGGTTCACTGAAGCTCGCGCTCGGAACCGAGGTGACGCGGATCGAACGTGAGACCGTGTTTCTGAAGAATGGAAACGAGACGACTTTGCCGAACGACGTGGTGTTCACCATGCTCGGCCGGGAAGCGCCGCTCGATTTCTTTCGGCGTTCCGGCATTCCGATCGCGGGCGAGGGGACACTCCGCGGCTGGATCGCGCTCGGAATTCTTATCGCGTTCTGCGTTTTCGTTTATGCCTGGAAATCGGGCGGGTTCGCCGAGACCTGGCTCAATCCGTGGCCGGAAAACATGCCGGCGCTTTTCAATTCGTTAGGCGGATGGTTTCAATCGCAGGTGGCGGACCGTTCGACCTTGCTCGGCACGCTGGCCGTTTCGCTGAAGAGCCGGTCGTTTTATTACACCTTCCTTTACAGCAGCCTCATCGTCGGGTTCGGGATCGCGCGGATCCGGCGCCGCAAGACGCCGTACGTCACGCTTCAGACGATCGTGCTGATGCTGGTGCAGGTGGTTCCGCTCTTTCTCCTGCCGGAAATCATTTTGCCGTGGCTCGGTTACAACGGCTGGTTCGACCAGGGATTCGGCAAGACGGTCGCCGATCATTTGTTCGAGTCTTACATCCCGAGCGCGCAATACGCCGCGCATCAGTGGCCGGATTGGGGACATCCGCGCGCTTACTGGCGGGCTTACGGTTTCATCCTCGCCTGGCCGCTCATGGTTTATAACGTTTTCACCGACGCGCCGCTCATGTGGTGGCTCATAATTGGATTCGTCCAAACCTTCGTCATCATCCCAGCGATCATCTGGCGCTGGGGCAAGGGCGCGTACTGCGGATGGATTTGTTCCTGTGGCGCGCTCGCCGAAACGATGGGCGACAACCAGCGCCACAAAATGCCGCATGGCCCGTTCTGGAATCGGTTGAACATGGCGGGGCAGGTAATTCTCGCGGTGGCATTCCTGCTTTTGGCCGTGCGCGTGCTGGGGTGGATCTGGCCGCAATCCGTTTTCGCGTCGGTTTTCCATTTGTTGCTCGAGGGAAAAAACAGCAACGGCCAACTCATCACCTACACGAATTATAAATGGCTCGTGGATGTTTTTCTCGGCGGCGTCATCGGCGTCGGTCTCTATTTTAAATATTCCGGACGCGTTTGGTGCCGATTCTTTTGCCCGCTGGCGGCGCTCATGCACATCTACGCGCGCTTCTCGCGCTTCCGGATTTTCCCTGAGAAATCGAAATGTATTTCGTGCAACGTCTGCACTTCGGTCTGCCACCAGGGGATCGACATCATGAATTTCGCGAATAAAGGCCTGCCGATGCAGGACCCTGAGTGCGTCCGTTGTTCCGCCTGCGTGCAACAATGCCCGACCGGCGTGCTGGCGTTTGGCCATTACGATGGCGAGCGGCGTATCGTGCTCGATAAAATTCCGGCGTCGCCCGTGAGAATGCGCGAAGGAGCATCGGGTTGAGCGCCAACGCCCAGATTCACGTCATCGATCACCCGCTTGTCGCGGCCGGCCTTTCGATCGTCCGCTCGAAAACAACCACGCCGGATCTGTTTCGCCGACACCTCCAGGAGATTTCTGTTCTTCTCTTTGTCGAGGCGTCTCGGCAGTGGGAAACCAGAGCGATCCCGGTAGAGACCCCGCTCGCTCCTTGCGCCGGTGCGGTGCTCTCGAAACCAATCGTCCTCGTGCCGATTCTTCGCGCCGGTCTCGGTATGCTCGACGGAATCCAGCGTGCTGTTCCCGAGGCTTCAATCGGGCATGTCGGTCTGTATCGCGACGCGGAAACGCTCCGGCCGGTCAGTTATTACGAGAAGGTCCCGGTGAATGTCGCTGCGGCCGAAGTGTTGCTGCTCGATCCGATGCTGGCGACGGGCAACACCGCCTGCGAAGCAGCGTCAATCCTGAAAGCGCAAGGCGCGCGCAGCATCCAGTTCCTTTGCGTTGTCGCGTGCCCGGTTGGCGTCCAGCAGTTCCAGCGCGAGCATCCCGACGTGCCGATCATTACAGCGGCGATCGATCCGGAGCTGAACGATCACGGCTATATCGTTCCCGGACTAGGCGACGCCGGTGACAGATATTTCGGGACCGGGTAGCTTTCTTCTGTAGCCGCCGCCCTGGGGGCGGCGCGAGAGGGATCATCGACGCGAAAAGTCACGCTTCGCACAGCGAAGCGGCTACAGAAGAATTCAGCGTGCGTTCTTCGGCCACTCGCGCGCGAGAAAATTATCGTACTGTCCGCGCTCGATTTCTTTCACGAGATCGCCGAACGATTCCTGCTGCAAGATGCAGCCGCGCGCTGTCTGGACTTTCGCATCTGTTGTCCGCAGTTTCGCCAGGGCCCGCTCATACGCCGCCCGGTCGCGCAGCCGCAAACCGAGGAGCGCGTAAAGTTGCCCGGCCGGGGAAGCGTCCGACACAAGCTTTTCCAATCGGGCCGGGACGTCGGATTCTTTGAGGACTTCGCGCAACGCGCGTTCGCCTTCCGACATCGTGCCCGCCTCGCCGATGCCGCCGAGAGCAAAGAGCGTTGTCTTCCGCAACGTCGCAGCGGGAATGGACTGCTCAGATCGAGTAGAGGGAACGAAGAGGATCAGGGCCGCAATAGCCGAAAGAGCAGTGCGCAGTTTCGTAATTTTCATCTCCGTTCGACGAGCGTATGGAGATGACGTGGCGAAAAGCTTTCGCTTTTCTCGCTGCGCGAAATGGCCCGCTTAAGCAGTGGGCGCCGCCGGCTGCTTTTGCGTCGCGATCTTGGCGCTGCCGATGAAGCTGGCAGCTTCGTCGACCACCAGGCGCGGCGCTTCGATGTCGCCGTTCACGGTGCACCCGGCGCGCAATTCGCAGCGTTCACCGGCGGTGATGTTGCCGTCGACGGTGCCATCGACGATGACAGAGCGCGTTTTAATGTCGCCTTTGATCCGGGCCTGTTTGCCCACGGTCAGACGGCCATTGGAATCGATCGTGCCTTCCACCTGGCAGTCAATCAACAGCTCCTTCTGGAACTTGACGGTGCCTTTAATGGAAACGCCGCTCGATAAGGTGCCGCCGCTGCGGGAAGTCTCGGGCGCGCCGTTTGGGGCTGGCTCAGTTTTGGCCGGTGGGGCCGGAGGGGTCGCCGTCATCGGCATCGCGGGTTCCACTTTTCGGCTGCTTGAAAACATCTGCATCGGGCTGGGTTTCCTTTCGAATGATCATGGGACAGTTATTCACAAAGGTCAACCGTTTCCCTTCCTTTCCCGTTGAGAAACTGGAGCCGGCGCCCCTCGTGCCGATTGCAAAACCTTGTTGCGGGACGCTGGTAGACCTCATCGCTGATCCTTGGAGACGCGCTCGCAGGGAGCAAAAACCGCGCTTACACTCCGCCGGTGCGCGCGGCTTGGAAGAAATTTCGTTATCGGCTCGAATGGCTGGCCCTCAAGACGGTCGCGACGATCATACCGCTTCTTTCCCGAAAGGCTTGTTACCGGCTCGCGCAATCCATCGGTACTCTCGCCGCCAGGTTCGACCGGCGTAACCATCGAGTGGCCCTGAGCAACCTCCAGGCAGCCCTCGGCGACGCCCTCTCACCGGCGCGACAGGCCGAGCTGGCGCGCGAATCCTACCAGCACTTTGCCCGGACAGTGGTCGACCTTTTCTGGAGCCCCAGCCTAACGAGCGAAAATTATTCGCGCTATATCGACGTCGTAAACCTCGAGGTCGTCCAGGAGGCGATGAAAAAGGGGAACGGAATTATTTTTGCCTGTTTCCACTACAGCAACTTCGAATGGGTTGCGATTGCCGCCAATTTTTTTGGCGTCCAGAGCGCACTGGTCGCCCAGGAATTCAAGAATCCGTTGCTCGACAGAGTTTTTGTGAGTCTCCGGGAAAGCAGCGGACAACGGGTCATACCTCGCGAGGGCGGGGTCCTCCGTCTTTTCAAAACGGTTCAACGCGGAGGACACGTGGCGATCCTGACCGACCTGACCATCCCCGCGCAGTTGCCCACGGTAGTCATCGACTGCTTCGGTTTGAAAACGAGCGTGACCTTCGCCCATGCCTGGGCGCATCGGCGCGCGGGCGCGACTATCATCAACGTTCACTGCGAACCGCTTCCCGGCGGTCGTTACCGCATTGTGTTCCATCCTCGAATCGAGTTTCCGGCGGACGCGTCGTTTCAAGAAATGGCTCAGGCTTGCTGGGACCGCTTCGAGCCGTTCGTGCGAGCGAATCCGGCGCCCTGGCTTTGGATGTACAAACACTGGCGTTATCGGCCGTTAGCGGCCGATCCGGCGTCGTATCCGTTCTACGCAAACATTTCGCAGGACTTCGAACGCCGGCTGGATGAACGCGTGCGCCATCTCCCGCCGATGAGTTCCACGGTCACGCTGCCACCGGGAGTTATCCCGTAAGACGTGTGCTATTGACAAAACCCGCAGAATGCGCTTTCCAATGGGCAACTATGCAACACCTTTCCCGCCTCTTCTTTTGCCTGTGCGCCGCGGCCGCTCTTTTCCTGACGAGCTGCGGAACCATGACGACGGTTTCGACCGGCAATTACCGCGTCATTGCCCACAAGCCGCACGATCCCTCGAAGGTCGAGGTCAAACTTTCGCTTGCGACCCAGTACCTTTACGTGACTGAACCCGACAAGGAAGGCGATCGTCTCCTGATGGCGGTCCAGGGCAATGTGGGTAAGCCCGGCGACGCGACGCCGACGGGCGATTACACCATCTACAATAAGGAGAAACATCGCCGTCGCGCCAGCGAGCCGGACCGCGGTTATCCGATGGCCTATTGGTGTGAATTCAAGCCCGCCTACGGATTCCATGAAGGCTTTGTTCATCCTGTTCCGCACACGCATGGCTGCGTTCGGTTGCACCGGGAAGCCGCTGCCCGACTTTTCGCGCTGACGAGGATCGGGACGAAGGTGCATATCGCCAACTCCCTTCCTGAGGACAAGAAATGGGGTAGTGAGGTGCGCCGGCTCGATCAAAGCAAAGAGCCCGATCCGCCGCGGTCGTTTATGCTGTCGGATGCCTGGTTCAAAGATCCTCCAGGGCCGCTCCTGGTAGACTGATCTGGATTCGCGGCTAAATTTTGCCGGTGCACTCGGCCGGCGTAGGAACATAGATTTCCAATCTGTGCGCCCAGCAGGCTTTTAGCCTGCTGCAGGTGGTGAAAACCGAGCACGGACAAAATCTCCGTGCAGACACAGGCTGGAAGCCTATGTTCCGGCGGCTAGCCAGCGCGACATTTGGCAGCATCATGAGCACTAATTTAATATCCAGCGGCACCACGGCGCGCGAGAAGGTGAACCTGCGCACGCCGGAAGTGATGACCGCCGTGCAGGAGCAGGTCGAATCGCATTACCGCAGCGACATCGTGGACAAGGTCCGCCGCGCGGGCGGCATTCTGCGCTGCGGCGATATTACGGTGCGCCTGGCGAAGCAATTCGGTTTTTGCTACGGCGTGGAGCGGGCGATCGATCTCGCTTACGCAGCGCGCAAGGTTTTCAAGGACCGTCGCCTCTTCATCGTCGGCGAGATCATTCACAACCCGGAGGTCAACGAACAAATCTCCTCGTTAGGCATCAAGAACCTGATGGGAAAAAACAAGCAGGCCGATATCAGCGAACTCGGGCCCGATGATGTGGTCATCGTCCCGGCCTTCGGCACCGAGCTTTCCATCCAGCAACAAATCAAGGACCGCGGGTGCCAGATCGTCGATACAACCTGCGGTGACGTAATGAGCGTCTGGAAGCGGGTCCGCAAATATGCCAGCGAATCGGCGACCTCGATTATTCACGGCAAGGCGGAGCACGAGGAAACCAAGGCGACCAGCTCGCGTGCGCTCGGTACCGGCACAGGACATTATCTCGTGGTGCTCACGCTGACGGACACTGATTACGTTTGCGATTACATCCGCCACGGCGGCGACAAGCAGGCGTTTCTCGAACGGTTCCGCGATGCGCACTCGCCCGGCTTCGATCCCGATCTCCATTTGCGGACGGTGGGCGTCGCCAACCAGACGACGATGTTGCGCGGCGAGACGGAAGAAGTGCAGCGCCGCATCCGGCAGGCAATCGTCGATCGCGACGGTCCCGAGGGCGCGACGAAGAACTTCCGTTTCTTCGACACGATCTGCGGGGCGACCCAGGAACGCCAGGACGCGTTGCGCGAATTGCTCGATGTCCGGATGAATTTGCTCCTGGTGGTGGGTGGCTACAACAGCTCGAACACCTCGCACCTGGCCGAAATGGGCGAGGAAAAATTGCCGACCTATTTTGTCCGGAACGCTTCCCGCCTTTTATCTGACGAAGAGATCCTGCATTACAATCTCCACGAACGACAGGAAGTGATCGCCAAAGATTGGCTGCCGAAAGGCCCGATCGTAGTCGGCATCACGGCCGGCGCCTCCTGCCCGAACAACCTCATCGAGGAAACTCTGGTGCGCTTGTACGAGCTGCGTGGAATCTCCCGCGAAGAGCTCGAAGCCGCAGCGTAACTTTCGGAGGGACATGCTTCTGCATGTCCGAGACGTTCGGAAGCGTCCGCGCGGAGAGGCGAATAAACGCGCGATCTGACCCTCAGCCGCGAAGTCTTTCCAGTATGCGTGCAATCTGGAAAGGCAGTATCAGCTTCGGTCTCGTCAACATCCCGATCGCTCTTTTCCCGGCGACGCGAAAAGAGGAACTGAAATTCCGGCTTCTCCGCGCGAAAGACCTGAGCCCGGTGAATTACAAACGCGTCGCGGAAAAGGACGGCCGGGAAGTGCCGTGGGACGAGATCGTGAAGGGCTACGAATACGAAAAGGGAAAGTTCGTCATCCTGAACGAGAAAGATTTTCAACGTGTGGATCTCGAGGCAACCCAGACCGTCGATATCAAGGACTTCGTCGACCTCGACGAGATCGACCCGATGTACTTCTACAAACCGTATTACCTCGAGCCGCAAAAGGGCGGCGACAAAGCCTATACCCTGCTCCGAGAAGCTTTGGCGGACGGCAAGAAGGTCGGCATCGCCAAGGTGGTCATTAAGACGCGGCAATATCTTGCCGGAGTGAAAGCGTTGAAGCACGCCCTCGTCCTCGAGCTGATGCATTTCGCCGAAGAGCTGGCCGATCCGGAAAAGCTCAACGTTCCGAAGAAGACCGAGGTCGGAAAACGCGAAAAAGAAATGGCCGAGGCGCTGGTCAAGAGCATGACTTCCAAATGGGACCCCGAGAAATACAAGGACGATTACCGCGACGCGCTCATGGAAGTGATCGAGGAGAAGGTGGAATCGGGCGGAAAAGAGATTGAAGAAAAACCGAAAGAGAAGAAGCCGTCGACGAAGGTGATCGACCTCGTGGCCGTGCTCCAGGAAAGCCTCAAAGCCCAGGGCGGCGGAAAGAAAAAAAAGAGAGCGCCCAAGAAAGCGAAACATTACGCGAAGAAAGCCGCGTAGCCGCGGCTCTTTCTGGGGAGCGCACGCGCCTCGCGTGCTGGTTTCGGCGCCCTCGCCGAAACTATCTTTCCGGAACAAGTTCGCGATGGCGAGGGCGCCATCGCCAGCACGCGAGGCGCATGCGCTCCCCGGACCTGATTGCGCTATAGATTTCTCAGTGCGTCTCCAACCGCGCTCGGCAACAAGCGCGGACCAGAGCCGCCCAGCGATTCGTCCACCGCTTCGAGGCGGCGGATCAGGTCGATCACTTCCCGCCGCGAATACGGTCCGCCGGCCGCGGCGCAGAAATGGGTGCGGCAGCCGAACGGACGTGAATCGTAAATGAGACAGTCGCCCGTTTCAGTATCGAGGAAGCGGGCAGGCGCCAGTCGGATTCGCAGGCAAGGCTCTCCGGCCAGTCGCACGCAGCGCCTTTGCCGCGACCATGGCTTCGCCTTTAGTCAGGTACGGAGTGCGACCGGTGAGTTTGAAATGGCAGCACTCCTTTATCCGCACGCAATTGCGATCGATCGGTCGCGCCGCGAGATCAGCATAAACCTGGCGAACTTCATCGAGCGCCGCATCCATTGTTTTCACAGGTAGGGACGTTTTTCCGAAACGTCCGACTTCCTTTTCACCGTTGACGCGTCCTGGGCAAGCCAGAATTTGTCGGACGCGGCGGAAGCGCGTCCCTACCTGGACGGATTAGCCATCGCGTGCCCCGCGATCCAGCCGGTCGTCCACGCTGCCTGGAAATTAAAACCGCCGGTAATTCCGTCGATGTCGAGCAGCTCTCCGGCGAAATAAAGCCGGGGTGTGACCCGGCTCTCCATGGTTTTGAAATCGATCTCGCGCAGATCGACGCCGCCGCAGGTGACAAACTCTTCCTTGTTCAGCGACTTGCCGTTCACCGGGAGTTCGGTCCGAACCAGAAGATGCGCCAGGGCATTTGCGTTCGCTCGCGAGAGCGTGGTCCAGCGCGTTTCGCGATCGATCCCAGCCCCGAGCACAAGTTGCTCCCACAAGCGAGCGGGCAGCGAGGCAAGAGGCGAGTTGATCACCTGCCGGTTGGGATTCGACTGACGAAACGATTGCAGTCTTGCGCGGATTTCCTCTTGCTTGAACGCTGGTGTCCAGTTCACGCGCAGGAGAAATTCGTAGTCCATCGCGTGCAGAATCCGCGCGCCCCAGGCCGACAGGCGAAGGATGGCGGGGCCGCTTACCCCATTGTGAGTGATGAGGAGAGCGCCGCATTCCCGCAATCGCGTTCCGGGAACGAAGGCCTCGACGTTCTGCACGGAAACGCCCGGCAGCAGGCGCAGCCACGGCACGGCGACATGAAAGGAAAAAAGTGAAGGCACGGCCGGCAGAAGCGTGTGACCCAAGGCTCGCGCGATTCGTTCGCCGCTCATCGAGCGCGTCCCGCCAGTGGAAAGGAGCAGGCGATCGCAGATGGTCGTCTCCCCGGCCGCGAAGTGCAGTTCAAAAGCATGCGGCGATTGTGTAACTGTCTCGACTCCTTGGCGGGAAAAAAGCAGGACTCCCGCGGCCTTCGCTTCATTTATCAAGCAATCGATGATGGTCTGCGACGAATCGGTCACCGGAAACATCCGGCCGTCCTCTTCCGTTTTGAGACGGACGCCACGTTCTTCGAACCACGCCACCGTGTCGCTGGGCGAAAATCGGTGGAGAGGCGAAATGAGAGCGCGCTCTCCGCGCGGGTAACGTTCGCTCATCGCGCGCGGATCGAAGCAGGCGTGCGTGACGTTGCATCTGCCTCCGCCGGAAATGCGCACCTTCGCCAGGAACTCGGAGCCGCGTTCGTAGATCAAAAAGCCTGCCGCGCCCCCGCCGATAATTGCGATCTGCACAAATCCAGCGTGATGCAGTCGGCGGTCCTTGCAAGAATCTTGACATCGCCATCCGTGCCGAACAGCCTGCGCTCATGAACTCTCTGAATCGCTTCGCGGCTCCGGTGTATTGCATCATGCGGCTGATTGTCGGTCTTCTCTTCGCTTGTCACGGCGGTCAAAAACTACTGGGATTCCCGCCAGGCGGTCACGGCGCGGGTGAGGGGATTATGTATTTTGGCGCGTGGATCGAACTCGTCGGCGGCTTGCTGATTGCATTCGGTTTGGTCACGCGCGTTGCCGCTCTCATTTCGAGCGGCGAAATGGCGGTGGCTTACTTCATGGTCCACGCCAAGGGAGGATTGTATCCCATTGTAAATCATGGCGAACCGGCAGTCTTCTACTGCTTTGTCTTCCTGTTTATTTTCTTTTATGGCCCGGGCCGTTTCAGTCTCGATGCGCTGCTCTTCCGGCGTCAGCCGGCGACGCTTGCCGCCACTGCTTGAAATAGGGCTTCGTGATGAAACGGATCGTCTGCGGGCTTTTTTTGGTCTGGTTCGCGCTGTCGGCTTCCGCGCAGGATTGGGCGAAGGGGCGCCTGGAGAAATCCTCGCGGCATGATGAATGGGTCGAATTCAAATCAGGCGAGCGCACGATCGACCAGTTGGCGGAGAATGGCGTCATCGCGATCGCGCCGGATTTACTCAGCGGCCAGACCTATGCGGATATCGACGGCGCGCGGAAAGCGATCTCGGCGTTGCCCAAGGAACAGGTGAAAGCCGACCTGAATGCGACTTCCGATTATGCGCTCACCAAAATTCCCGCCGCGAATGGTTCGCTGGCGGTCTGCGGATTTTGCTGGGGCGGGGGATGGGCGTTCGGTTACGCGAGCGTGAACCCGAAACTGAAAGCCGCGTATTCCTTCTACGGCGTCGCAGTCGATAACGCGGAGGATGCCGCGAAGGTCCCGTGCCCGGTCTACGGCTTCTACGCCGAGAACGACGCGCGCGTGGACGAGACGATCCCCAAAGCCCAGGAGCTGATGAAAGCCGCCGGCAAGAAATACGAGCCGGTCATTTACAAAGGCGCCGGCCACGGCTTCATGCGCGAAGGCGAATCGCCGACGGGCACGCCAGAAAACAAGAAAGCCCGCGAAGACGCCTGGACGAGGTGGAAAACGCTGCTGAAAGAACTTCCGTAGCGACGGATTCGTTAAAAGAATTCTTAGACAGGATTAACGGGATTTACAGGATCGGGTTCGGAAAAAGAAATTCTTCTAATCCAGTCAATCCTGTAAATCCTGTCTATTTGCCGAGCTCATCCGCCAGGGCATTGGCGTCGTAAACTTTCCGCAGCGCTTCGGTGATCGCGGCGGAATCGACGCTCACGGCGCGCGCTTCTTTGTCGGAGAAAATGCAATCGAGCACGAGCGACTGGATGTTGCCGTCGAAAATGATGCCGACGAATTCGTTCGCCTGGTTCACGACCGGGCTGCCGCTGTTGCCGCCGATGATGTCGGCATCGGAAACGAAATCGTATTTCGTCGCCGGATTGAGCGCCGACTTTTTGTCGACCCAGCGCGGCGGAAGATCGAAGGGCGGCTGGTTGTTGTGCTCGGCGGAACGCGCGTAGAGGCCGGCGAAATCGGTGAACGCCGCGATCGGTTTTCCGTTCTCCTCGTAGCCGCGCACCGCGCCATACGAAAGGCGCAGGGTAAACGTCGCGTCCGGATAATTGCTCGTTCCCTCGATCGCAAACCGAGCCTTGGCGATATCGCCGTAGGCTTGCTGTTTCGTTTCATCCTGGGTTTCGAAAACCTTCCGCGCCGCTCGGGCCGGCCCATCGACCAAGCGCGCGAGCTCGATCATCGGATCCTTGGCCGCCGTGACCGCCGCGGCGCCGCCTTCGTAAAGTTGTTTCCGGACCGCGACTTCTTTCACTTTCGTGCCCTTGATCAGCTCAACAGCCCGCGCGGACGGCGATTTTCCGGCGAGAACTTTTTGCACAAGCGGATCGTTGTAACCGAAACGCGTGGCCAGATCGGTGAGCGAATCGGTCAGCATCACCTGCTCCATGTCGTCGTAGACCGGCTCGGTGGAGAAGAGATCCAGCTCGAGCGATTCGCGGTTGCTGTCGCGAAATTCAGGAAAACGCTCGCCATTCGGTTTCGGGCGTTCGTCGCCGGCGCGCAGGAGGCGGCGCGCGTATTTGAATAGGGTACTGTAAAAGCCGCGCGGTGCGCGGTAGCTCGCGGTCTGTTTGCCGCGGAATGTCTCGTAGTAATTGTAGACTGGCAGGACTTTCGCGGTCTCGTCCTGCGCTTTCTTGATTCGGTCGTAGGCGGCGAGCGTTGCCTTCCATTTCGCGTCCTTGCTCATCGCGTCCCGCAATTTCTGTTCGCGCGCCTTGAGCGAACGGTCGATCTCGGGGTCGAGCAGCGCGGCGAGATAGCCGTCGTAGCGTTTCCGATTGTTCTGGATGCCGAACAAATCTTCCCGGGAGCGGCGGGCGTTTTCGAAACTCCGGGCGGCGAACGCGGTGAAGAAGACTTCGCGCCGGTTGTACATGTTAAGAAGGAACGGCGCCTCGTGGTCGCGCATTGCGGCCAGCTCGTCGAGGGTAAGCTGCCGATCCGTTTTTCCGGGATGGCCACTGACGAAGGTCAGCTCGGCGTCCTTGGGACCGTCCGGATTCCATTTCAGGAAATGCTCCACCTTGGCCGGTTGCCCGTTTTCGTAAGCGCGGAAAATACAGATATCGAGATCAAAGCGCGGGTACTCGAAGTTATCCGGGTCGCCGCCATAAAAAGCAATCTGCTGTTCCGGCGCGAAGACGAGCCGCACGTCGTCGTAACGCTTGAAACGATAAAGGTGATACGCGCCCCCCTGATAAAGCGTGACCACATCGGAACGCAGCCCCGTTTTTTCTTTGCTCTCTTTTTCGATCTCCGCGATCGCCTTCTGTCGCGCGGCCGCCGACTGCTCCGCGCTCATTCCCGACTTCAACGCCGCGGTGACGCGTGGCGTTACGTCCTCGATCGACATCAGCACATTCAGCTCGAGATCGGTCGCGCGCGGCTCCTCCGCCTGCGTCTTCGCGTGGAATCCGTCACGGACGTAATTGTTCTTTTCGCTGCTGATCTTCTGGAGTGTGTCGAGACCAACGTGATGATTCGTGATGACGAGGCCGTTCGAGGAAACGAACGAGCCGCTTCCGCCCGAGTTGAAACGGACGCTCGATTTTTGCAGATGCTCGAGCCACGTCGGCGTCGGCTCGAAACGGTATTTGTCCTTCAGCTGCTTGAGCGGCGGATTGGTGAACAGCCACATGCCTTCGTCCGCGAGCGCGGTGGAGAGACAAGCGACGGATACGATCAGGGCGAAGAGCGACAGGCGAGAAGTGCGGTGAGCCATAGGTCGTGCACCTTAGCGGAGGGACGTGATTCTTCACGTCCCAAATTAGTCGGACGAGCGGAAGCTCGTCCCTCCGAGGATGGGACTACAACCCGAACGGGTGCCGAGCTTCAAAACCGCGTGGCGTGCGCTCGGTGGGTTGCCACCGCGGCGCCCAGCGGCGCGAAGGATTATGCGGCGAAGTCGTGTCGAGTCGAAGCCCGGCGATAATAGCGAAAGTGTGACCGTTCCGCGCGTAGACCGTGATCCATTTGCCCGGACCGCGGCTGCCAAAGGCGCGGAATTCTTTCGAGCTCAGTGGGACGCTCACGAGACCGGCGCCGGCCAGCGCGTAGGAAACGGTGCCGGAACAATCGTAGGCGTTGTCGTGAAATGTTTTGTGCCCGCCGCCGAAGCGATACGGTTTAGTGCGCAATTGATTCGCCGCCCAGATAGCCCGCTGCACGGAGACCGGCGCGTTCACTGGAGCCAAGGCCAGGCCGTTGCGCAAAAGCGCCGCATTGCCCGGAGTGGTAGGACCCGACGAGGGGAAGGAGCTGGCGCGGCTAACCGATGCGGCTGCGATAAAAACGACGGCGCCTAGTAACAATGTTCGAACAGCAATTTTCACGGGTTACCTCAATTCAGCGATTGGTATGCCTGCCGGGTGTTTTTCAAAAATCGTTGGGCCAGACAAGTACAATCTTCCGTGGCAACTGGCGCAGAATACCCTCATCCTAACCTTCTCCCTCAGGGAGAAGGAACTTCCTCTCCCATTGGGAGAGGGCAGGGTGAGGGCCGCGGGGACGCGCTTATTACGGTGAGGTGCCGATCAAGTCAACTATCGCTGCTTCAGTTTTTCTGCTGCAGCGCGCTGACTTTTTCCTGCGCGCGATTGACCTCGGCTTTTCGCCCGCTACCCATGGCAAGCAATTTTTTCTGACGCTGGAGGTTCAACATCGCTGCATCCAGTTCCGCGTTCTCCTTTTTCGCCGTCGCTGATTCCGCCTCTTTCATCGCGGCAACGGCCAGCGATTGCGCGGTCTCGATTTCCACCTGAGAAATCTCGCCCGCCTCGAGCCGCGTCTGTTGCGCCGCCACGTTCTGATTGGCGAGCTCGAGTTTTGCCTCCGCTAAATCCGCTTCCAACCTGATCACTTTCAGCACCCGGCTTTCCGCGTCGACCTTTGCGATGATGCCACTTTTATAGAGGCGCTCCCCGGAAGCGGCGCTCTTCTTCGCTTTCTCGAGCGCGGCGGCGATCTGGTCCGGATCCGGTAACGGCTTTGAGTCGGGCGTCCCGGGTGTGGTGTAAACGATGTTTCGGTTCGGCGCTTCCTGGATCAGCAACGGAGGCTCGATCTCCATCGGCTCGTTCGGATCGGTCGGGAGTTGTTCCTGCGCCGGCAAGGTCGCCGCGAAAGCGAAGACAAACAGCAATGCGACCGAACGCATCATCGCCGGACTTTATCACAAGTGGCGCCGGAGACAGAAGCGGAAATGCGAGCGCGCGAATGGTGACGCAGTCGCGATTCAACTGCGATGGCTTTCGACGATCGTGGAGAAACGGGCGCTGAGGAAAAAACGACGCCGCCGTGTGGGCTCGCACCGCGGCTGCAACGACCGGCCGATATTAAATCGGTCGCGCTCATCGGCCTCTTCGTCCTGGCGGTGTTTTACACCATGTATTTCATGCGCGCGATGCTCCTGCCGCTGGTGCTGGCGTTGCTTCTCAGTTACCTGCTGGTCCCGCTCGTGCGTGTGCTCGCGATGCTTCGGATCCGACCCCTTTTTGGCGCCGCTATTGTCCTGGTGGCCCTGATTGGCGCGATTGGATATGGCATCTCGTTCCTGTCCGAGCCGGCCGCGAGCTGGATCGAAAAAGCGCCCTACAGTTTGCATCAACTCCAGCAAAAACTGCGCTATATGCTCATCGCAATTCTGGAAGGAAACTTCATCACGCCCATGATTCTGGGCCGCTCGCTCACGTTAAACCCGGTGCTCATTCTGATCGCGCTGGCGTTATGGGGATGGATGTGGGGGATTTCCGGGATGATTTTGGCCGTCCCGATCCTGGCGACGTTCAAGATCTTCTGCGACCACATCGAGTCGATGGCGCCGATCGCCGAGTTCATGACTTGAGCGGGGAAAATAGACCATGTGAATAGCTTACTGGCGATTTAATTAGCCAAACGTAATTTAGATTTGGCCGGTTTTGCCCGTCCGAATCCGCTCGTCACGCCTCCGCGGACCTCGTTATCGTCAATCACGTCATTGCTTATGAAATCAATTCACCACCTGATAATCACCTTGAGCCTGGTCTTCGCCGGATCCGCGGGGGCGGAGACGGTGGTGCGGGTAGGCCACTTTCCAAACATCACTCATGCCCAGGGCTTGATAGCCCATAATCTTTCGCGCCAGGGCAAAGGCTGGTTCGAGGAGCGTCTCGGCCCCGGCACCAAGATTGAGTGGTTCGTTTACAGCGCCGGCCCCAGCGCCATGGAAGCGATCTTCGCTCAATCGATCGATCTCACCTACGTCGGTCCGGGCCCGGCCTTGAATGCCTACACAAAGTCGAACGGCGCTGAAGTGCGTCTCATCGCCGGCTCCGCTAATGGCGGCGCCGCGCTCGTCGTCCAGCCCGATCAGAACCTGAAGACGGCCGCCGATTTTCGCGGCAAGAAAATCGCGACGCCTCAGCTCGGCAATACCCAGGACATTTCCTGTCGCGCGTGGTTGATGGCCAGCGGCCTGAAGATCACACAACTCGGCGGAGATGCGCAGGTTCTTCCGACGCAAAACCCGGATCAGCTCCAGCTTTTCCAGCAAAAGAGGGTCGATGCGGTTTGGACCGTGGAACCATGGGTTTCGCGGTTGGAGAGAGAGTCCGGCGGAAAAATCCTGGTCGACGAAAAAGATGTCGCGACCACGGTGCTGGTCTCGAGCGCCAAGTTTCTCCGGGAACAGCGAGAGCTGGCCAAGAAATTTGCCGAAGCGCACGCCGCGCTCACCGATTGGATGGCGAAGAACCCGGACGAAGCGCAGAAATTGATCAGAGCGGAGTTGCTCGCGGAAACGAGAAGCGACATGGCGCCCGACCTGATTGCGCAATCGTGGAAGCGCATCGCGTTTACCGCGGAGGCTCCGCGCGCTTCCATCGAGAGCTTCATGCAGAACTCGCTCAAGTCCGGGTTCGTTAAAACCGCGCCCGATCTCTCGAAGCTTTTCGAAAAACCCTGATGTCGCTGCAGGAGGAACTCCAGGGACTCCCGCCGGCAAAGCTGGCCGTGGAAAGCGTTTCGAAGTGGTTTCGCACCAGCCGCCAAAGCGTCCACGCCCTCGATAACATCTCGCTGGAGATCGCCGAGGGCGAGTTCGTTTGCCTCGTGGGGCCGAGCGGCTGCGGCAAATCGACCTTGCTCGATATCATTGCCGGGCTCGAAGTCCCCGACGAAGGGCGGGTGATGGCTGACAACGAGCCGGTCCTGAACCCCGGCCGTCACCGGCTGGTGATGTTTCAGGAAGCGGCGCTTTTTCCGTGGCTCGACGTTATTGGCAACGTCATGTTTGGATTGAAACTAAAGCCCGGCCTCAGGAACAAGGAGCGGTTGGAGGTGGCGAAGTTTTTCATCCAGCTCGTCGGGTTGGAAAAATTCTCTCACGCCCACGTCCACGAGCTTTCCGGCGGAATGAAGCAACGCGTCGCTCTCGCGCGGGCCTTGGCGCCGAACCCGCGGGTGCTGCTCATGGACGAGCCGTTCGCCGCTCTCGATGCTCTGACCCGCGAGCAGCTTTACAGCGATATCCAGCGCATCTGGCAGAAACGGCGCAAGACGATTTTGTTCGTCACCCACAACGTTCGCGAAGCTGTTTGCCTGGCCGATCGTGTCATCTTGTTCTCGCGAAATCCGGGCCAGATTCGCGAGCAATTCGAAATCCCGCTCCCGCGTCCGCGGGACATTAATAGCATCGAGCTGGCCGAACATGCCGGTGAGATTACCCGGGCCTTGAAAGGTTATGTCACAGGGGAGGTAGCTGAGTAATGCGACGGTTTCTACTCGCGACCCTGTTCTTCGTCGTCTTGATTGCGATCTGGCACTTCCTGGTCAAGGCCGGCGTTTACTCCCCAGTGTTGTTACCTTCGCCGCAAAGTGTAGGTGAATACCTTGTCGGTGCGGCGCGAGATGGCACCTTGTTCCAGGCCACTGGTGTTACCGTGCGCAGACTGTTGGTCGGTTACTTCATCGGCATCATGATAGGTCTGCCGCTGGGCTTGTTCACTTCCGCCTCCAAGTTCGTCGAAGATACGATCGGAGTCCTCGCCCTCGGCCTTCAAACCTTGCCTAGCGTCTGTTGGATTCCGCTCGCGTTACTTTGGTTTGGCCAGACCGAAAGCGCGATGTTGTTCGTGGTGGTTATGGGCACAGTCTGGTCCGTGGTGATCGCTACCGATACCGGGGTGCGAAACATCCCGCCTATCTTTGCCCGCGCCGCCAAGACCATGGGCTCAACTGGCCTGCATAAGTGGACCAAGGTAATCCTGCCTGCTTCGTTGCCTTTCCTCGTCAGCGGGATGAAGCAAGGCTGGGCCTTCGCCTGGCGCTCACTGATGGCTGCGGAGATTTACGTTACTATCCTGACCGGCTTCGGCCTCGGCCACTTGCTTCACTACGGCCGGGAACTCAATGCCATGGAACAAGTCATCGGCGTGATGCTGGTAATCATCACCATCGGTCTTCTCACGGACAAGATCCTCTTCTCGCCGGTCGAACGGTTTCTGCATAACCGCTGGGGCACCGGGCTAAGATAATACCGGGCGCCTCAGACAGCGAAGCGGCTCCAATTTTGTTCTCGCTTGCCCCAGGCTTCACTGAATAAGAATTGAGACGATGAAACATAAGATGGCTTTCGTAATAACGTTTGTCCTCGGCTCTCGTGTCACAGGTCCGGGGCGAAGAGATCACTCTCGAGACAGCGCGTCCGGTCGTGATTAAGTCCGCGCCAGAGGCTGGGGCGGAAGGGGTTGATCCTGGCACGACCCAGATCTCGGTGACGTTTAGCAAACAGATGCAGGGCGGCACCTGGTCGTGGTGTGTCCTAAGCAAAGAGAGTTATCCCGGGACTTCCGAGGCGCCGAAATACCTCGAGGACAAACGAACCTGTGTGTTGCCGGTGAAACTTCAGCCAGGAAGGACCTATGCCGTTTGGATTAACTCGGAAAAGTTCTACGAGTTCAAGGACACGAAGGGCCAGCCGGCAGTCCCCTACCTGTTAGTCTTCAGAACGAGAGAGCGGTAAGGTAGCCGGTCGGCAACAGTCGCAGCCGCTACCGACTAATCCTTAATGCTGAGCAGCGTCTTGATCTCTTTCCACGCCTTCTTGCGCGAGCCCTCGTAGGCCTGGGCATCGTTCTGCTTGCCGCTGGCGATGTAGTCCTTGAGGTCGTTGGCTTCGCGGACAACAAGGTCTAGTACCTCAACCGTGTTCTCAACAAATTGTGCATCACTCTTACTAAGCGTATCGGCGTTCACTAACTTCGTCAGCTGTTCCTTCATCCCTTTGGTGACGTTGATATAAGTGTTGACGATGGTCGTGGCCTGCTCGGATTTGTAAACCTTGCCGCCATAGGCGTCCGCCAGGGTGCCGACCGCCATGTGGGTGAGCAAAACCGATTGGCCGGTCGTGTAGCCGAGCGTACTCAGCAGAACCGTGTCATCCGCGGCGCGGACCGAACCGGTGGCCAGGACGAGCGCGGAAAGGAGAGCGATAAGCAATTTGGAAGTCATAAGGCGCGACCTTAGCCAGCCGCTTCCGCAAGCACAATGGAAAATCGCAGCGGAACGCCAGAAAATGCTCGACGCCACCCGGTTTAAGAGTTGAAAAAGCTCTCGTGGAAGCCGCGATGCAAGGGCAACCGGTGCCCGGATGGTGGAGCCGCAACTGGAAATGGTTTGTCCCCACGGGCTGCTGTCTCGGCACCTTGCTCTGCCTCATCCTGGCGGTGGCGGTGTTTGGCTTTAGCATTTTCGCCATCTTCTCCGGAGTATCCGCCGCGCTCAAGTCTTCGGAGCCGTACAAGGTAGCAGTGGCACGGGCCAGTGCGGACGAGAAAGTCACCGCCGCCACCGGCACGCCCATCACGGAAGGATTCCCCAACGGCAGCATCAACACCAGTGGTAGCTCGGGCGAGGTCGATCTCACCATTCCAATCTCCGGTCCAAAAGGAAAGGGGACAATCTACGTGGTGGGGACCAGGTCCGGCGGAGTCTGGACCTACTCCAAAATGTCCGTGACGATTACCGGGACCGGCGAGACGATCGATCTCAGTCCCTGATGGTTTGGTTGCGGCCGATTGGCGTTTCGCAGAAACGCCCTACAATGGCGGCGTGAGCGAAGAATTAATCCCGGCGAGACTTGAGCTTTCCGCTGCTGAGATGCAACGGCTCGGATATCGCGTTGTCGATATCCTGGTCCAGCATTTCGCCGGGATGCGCGATGGGCCCGTCGGCGCGAAGGGCGCGCCCGACGAATTGATGGCGCGTTTGTCCAGACCTCCACCCGAAACACCGACCGATCCGCACGCGCTTCTGGCTCACCTGGAAAAAGAAGTTTTCCCAAACAACCTCCACGTCGATCACCCGCGGTTCTTCGCTTTCGTTCCAGGGCCGGGAAATTTTGTCAGCACAATGGCCGATACTCTTGCAGCCGGCTTCAATGTTTTTAACGGCACCTGGCTCGGTGGCTCGGCCGCGGCGGCGATCGAGCTAACCGTGATCGATTGGTTCCGCCGCTTCTGCGGTTTTCCGGAAACGGCCGGCGGACTTTTTGTGAGCGGTGGTTCCGCGGCGAACCTGACCGCGCTTCATGCGGCGCGTTGCGCAAGACTTGGCGACCGGATTGAAGGCGCGACGATTTATTTTTCAGACCAGACTCATTACTCGGTAGAACGAGCGCTGCGCGTAGTTGGTTTTGCTCGCGAACAGTTCCGGAAAATTCCTTCCGACGATCGTTTTCGCCTGCCACTGGAATCGTTGCGCGAGGCGATCCGCGCCGACAAGAACGCCGGCCTGCGTCCTTTTTGCGTCGTCGCGAATGCCGGCACCACCAATACCGGCGCGGTGGATCCGCTTTCCGGCCTCGCGGACCTGTGCGCGGCGGAGGGACTCTGGCTTCACGCCGACGGCGCGTACGGAGCCGCGGCAATCATCTGCCAGCGCGGCCGCGAAAAATTAAGGGGCCTTGAGCGCGTCGATTCGCTTTCGCTCGATCCGCACAAGTGGTTGTTTCAACCTTTCGAATGCGGATGCGTGCTCGCGCGCGATGCGGCCCATTTGAAATCCGCCTTCCAGTTGATGCCCGAGTATATGCGGGACGTGCATCGCAACACCGCCGAAACCAATCCCGCCGATTACGGTATCCAGCTCTCCCGCGGCTTTCGCGCGCTGAAGGTGTGGTTGTCGATGAATACCTTTGGGCTGGCGGCGTTTCGCGATGCGATCACCCGCGGCTTCGAGCTGGCGGAATTTGCGGAGCGCGAACTGCGGACGAGACACAATTGCGAAATCCTCTCGCCGGCTGAGATGGGGATCGTCGCGTTTCGCTTCGGCAACGACGACGCACTTCAGACCAAACTAGTCGATCTCATGTTGCGCGACCGCTTTGCCTTCCTAACCTCGACCACGCTCAAAGGCGTCACCGCGCTCCGTCTTTGCACGATCAATCCGCGCACGACCGAAGACGACATTAGCCAGACGATCGATCGCCTGGAAAAATTCGCCGCGGGCTGATTTCTGTAGCCGCTTCGCTGTGCGAAGCGCCGGAATTTGCGCCCGATGCTGAAACTCACGCCGCCCACAGGGCGGCGGCTACAGAAGACTACGCCGTCTCGGTGCTCGCTGGCATGAAGCCCAGGAGCAGCGACACCGCCGCGATACCTACATGCAGCCAGGTATCAGCCATGTTATTGCTGATCAAGCCGAGCAGCATCGTATCGCCGCCTGCCATGAATCCCATCACGGCGACCGCACCGTAGACGAGGCCGAAGATGCGGAAATACCAGCGGGACGCGCCCGCACCGCTCATCCCGCAAAGCAGCGCCACCACGCCCGAGAGCAGGTGCACCGCGTTATGGGCGGTGTTGACGTGAAAAATTCCCAGTAACATCTGGTCTTTCGTCACCGCCGGAACGAAGCCGAGAATTCCGACGACGAGAAACACCACACCGAAGAGAACTGCCATTGTCTTAACCATAGTTGTTCCTTTGTTTAGGAAGCACGATCTCAGTCCTCCGCGGTCGGGAAGTCAAGCCTCTGGAGACGGCACGCCCTCGTGCCGTGGAGATTGACATTGCTTCCCGAACGGCACGAGGGCGTGCCGTCTCCATCGTTGCTACATCGCCAGCAGATAGATCGCGGCCAGCGCCAGGAGGAAATACGGAACCAGCGTCGCCGCGCCGGGGTAATCCTTCGCCATCCGCTGGCCGAAGAAGAGCGCAAGAATCGCGAAGGCGGACGCTATCGCGCCATAGAATGCGAACGTGGAATCGCGCCGGAGAAAGATCAACAGGCAGCCGACGGCACTGAGAGCCCCCGCCACTAACTCAAGGAGAGTGATGATTGTCACCAGCGCCGGCACGAATCCGGCCAGCGGACTTTTCGCAAAATGGCCCTTGAGCCATTCCAAGTTGCCGCGCCGATCGACGACTTTATCGATCCCCGACTGGAGAAAAAGAATCGCCAGGAATGCGGAAGCAAAGACCTGCATCCCATGGATCGCGCCGACGGTAGTATGGAGGTTGTGCATCGACGCTATTGCTTCTCACGCCGTCGTGAGTTGCAAGGCTTTTCTGTAGCCGCTTCGCTGTGCGAAGCGTGAGGAAAGACGCGTTTGTTATCACGCTATGGATCCACGTCGCCCGCAGGGCGACGGCTACAGAAGAGGGCGATCGGCTACGCGGCGGCGTGCGTATGCGCCTGGGCTTGCCGGCGCTGTTCCTGCGCGACGAACGCCGGCGCGGAAGGCGTGTGAAACATCTCCAAGTCTTCGGTGTCGTGATCAGTCACCGGCGTGAGCGCCACATCCATGTATTCGAATCTTTTCGGATCTTCCTTGATGCGCTTGTAGATGCGCCGGATGCGGCCATACAAAATGGCGAGGCGCGCAAGTTTCACGGCCGATTCAATCCAGTAACGAGGGTAGAATATCCAGACGGGCTCGCGCGGCAGGCCGGGCCGACGGTCACGCCGGAATTTGAGGCGAAACACCCCGCTCTCGAGCGGATGAACGCCTTCGAGGTGGATCGCGCTCATGAACCACATCATGAGGACGATGGCGTTCGCGGCGCGGCCGTTCTTGGCAACGAGCCGGCGCAGGATAGTCTCAATGTGGTCGAGCGTGTAGTAGGTCTTCCACGCCGTGAGATAGGCGCCTTCCCACTCTTCCTTCGACATTTTCGAGTGGGCGGTGCAGACGTGGTTCAAGTCGTACTTGTTCAGGTCGGGATCAACCGGGACGCCGGCCTGGACGAGTTTCTGGTGGTCTTCGGAGCCGGGCAGAGGCGTAAGGAAAAAGAATTCCAGAACATCGAGCGGCAATTCTTTTTTCACGATCTCAACGTCGCGCTTGATGGACTCGGCAGTGTCGTTAGGAAATCCGGTGATGTAACCGCAGTAGGTAATGATTTTGGCTTCCTTCCAGGCGAGAAGCATCTTGCGGTATTCTGTGATCTTGTTCTGCCGCTTGTGCGCGGCGGCCAAGTTATCGGGGTTGATGTTTTCGAGCCCAATGAAGACGCGCCGCACACCGGCCCGCGCGCATTTTTCGATGAAGTTCGGCAGCTTGTGACAAAGCGTGTCGACCTGGATAAGAAAGCCGAGTTTCAGCTTCTCCACTTCCTTCAGGTGAATGATGCGGTCCAGGATGGCTTCCCAATCCTTGTTCCGTGCAAAATTGTCGTCCGTGATGAAGAAGCTGCGAAGTCCCTGCTTCACGTTCTCGCGGATGATCTGCTCGATATCGTCCGGCGTCCGGCGGCGCGACTTCCGGCCCTGCACGTTGATGATGGTGCAGAAGGAACATTGGAACGGGCAACCGCGGCCGGCGTCGAAACTGGTCACGTGACCGGCGGTGCGCTGGGCGCGTACCGAACTGATGAGCGGGATCGGCATTCCGTCGATGCCCGGCAGGTCCGCCATGAAATTGTAGAGCGGCTTCAGCTGCTTCTTATAAGCATCCTGGAGGACCATCTCGAGCCGGCCTTCTGCTTCGCCGGCGAAAAGCGAGATGCCCATCGCTTTCGCGCGATGAATATCCGCGTCGTTGCCGCCGAGCATGCTCATCGTTCCCGAAACATGAAACCCGCCGACCGCGATCTGGATGCCATGCGCCAGGAGCGGCTTCGCGAGGTCGAGCGTGTGCGGAAATTGGTTCGACTGCACGCCGACGAACATCACCATGCCGTCGCCTGCTTCTTTGATCATCGCCGTGAGCCGTTCCGGGCGCAGGCGGCTGTTCGTTTCGTCGTAGGGATGGATCTCGATCTCGACGTCCTCCCCGAGGACATGGCGCTGCTGGCAATCGCGCGCCAGGCCGTAAAGCGCGGCGAGCGAGTTCGACGGGATCGTCGAGCGCAACCATTGGATCACGTAGCCGTCGTCGTCGTAGTGCGACGGCTTGAGGAGGATAAGGCAAAACCTCTTTTTCGCGGTCGTGGCTAGGGCAGGGGCATCCATGAGTTTTTCGAAGTCCCCACCATACACAACCTGTCCCGTTTCGACAGGGAAAATTGCCGCCGGCCCTGCCTTTTCTGTAGCCGCTTCGCTGTGCGAAGCGTGAGGTTGCGGCATCGCTGATCCCACGCCGCCCACAGGGCGGCGGCTACAGAAGCCTACGCTACTGCCGCATGCTCGTGCGCATGCTGCCGGCGATGTTCCTGCGCGAGAAAAGCGGGCGCCGACGGCGTGTGAAACATCTCGAGATCCTCGTCGTCAGTGACCGGAGTCATCGCGAGATCCATATATTCGAGCTTCTTCGGGTCCTTCTTGGCGCGGACGTAGATCGCGCGCAGCCGCGCATAGAGCCTGCCCCATTTCGCCAGCTTCACCACCGACTCGACTGCGTATTTAGGATAAAACTTCCAGATCGCCTCGATCGGCAGACCCGGCCGCCGATCGCGCCGGAATTTGTAGCGGAACAACCCGGTCTCGAGCGGATGGATCTTCTCGATCTGGATCGCGCCATAGAACCAGGCGATCAGCATGATCGCGTTACTCGCCGGCGCCTGTCTTGAGACGAGCCGGCGGATCACCGCGTCCTACTTGTTCAGGTCCGGATCGACCACCACCCCGGAATTCACCAGCGTCTGATGATCTTCCGAGCCGGGGAGCGGCGTCAGGAAAAAGAACTCGAGAATATCGAGCGGCAATTCCTTCTTCACGATCTCCACGTCGCGAATGATCGATTCCGGCGTGTCGCTTGGGAACCCGAGGATGTAGCCGCAATAAGTGATGATCCGTGCTTCCTTCCACGCCTGAAGCATCTTGCGATACTCGGTGATCTTGTTCTGCCGCTTGTGCGCGCCCGCCAGACTGTCCGGGTTAATGTTCTCCAACCCGATGTAAACTCGCTTCACTCCGGCCGCCGCGCATTTCTTGATAAAATTCGGCAGCTTATGGCAGAGCGTGTCGACCTGGATCAGGAACGAAAGCTTGAGCCCGACTTTCAGGCGCAAATGAATCAGACGGTCGAGGATTTTTTCCCAATCCTTGTTCCGGGCGAAATTGTCGTCGGTAATAAAGAAGCGGTTCAATCCCTGGGCCACGTTTTCCCGGATCAGCTTCTCGACATCGTCCGGCGAACGCCGGCGGGACTTGCGACCCTGAACATTGATGATCGTGCAGAACGAACATTGGAACGGGCAACCGCGTCCCGCGTCGAAACTCGTCACTTCGCCCGCTGTGCGCGCCGCCCGAATCGCCGGAATGAGCGGCAACGGTTCGCCTTCGATGTTCGGCAGGTCCGCCATGAAATTGTAGAGCGGCTTGAGCTTGTTGGCGTAAGCGTCGTTGAGCACCAGCTCCATCCGCCCTTCAGCTTCCCCGGCAAAAATCATCACTCCCATCGCCTTCGCCTTGTGAAGGTCGGCATCGTTCCCGCCCATCATGCTCAGGATCCCCGAGGCGTGGAACCCGCCGATCCCCACCTGAATTCCACGTTCGCGCAGCGGCTTCGCGAGATCGAGCGCATGCGGAAACTGGTTCGATTGCACTCCGATCAACATCACCATGCCCGCGCCCGCCTCCTCGATCAGGCGCGCGAGTTTCTCCGGCCGGATCCGCGTATTCGTTTCATCGAACGGATGAATCTCGATCGCCACATCCTCGCCGAGCGTATGCCGCAGCGCGCAATCCCTCGCCAGCCCATAGACCGCCGCCAGCGAATTCGACGGAATCGTCGAGCGGAACCACTGGATCACATACCCGTCGTCATCATAGTGCGACGGCTTAACTAGAATCAGACAAAAGCGCTTCTTCGCGCTCGCCGTAGCCGGGATCGTCGATTCCGGCCGATGGCCGTTGGAAGTGGTCTGGGTTTGCATCGGGTTCTGAAGCGCACCTTATACACAATATCTCCGCTCCCGACAGCAATTTCTCGCCGGCTCCGCCGCTCCGAAATCCCTCGGTGCGCCCGTCACGCGCGAGTAGCCAGGGTCGGGAATTTCCAGGTCGCGCTCATGATCGGGAGGAGACCCTGGACGCGGAACAGGAGATAATTCGCGCTCAGGCTTTTTCCTTCCCAGCCGCTGCCTTCGAAGAATAACTGGATTTCCCGCTCCTGGCCCGGCGAGAGAAGGTCCCCTCGCGCGCTGCAACAGAAGTAAGCCAGCCGCGCCTCCTTTCCACGGTTATCCACGAGACCGAAGAATCGCTCAGTCAGATCGAGTTGGACCGGCAGCGTGCTTGTATTCTTGAGCGTCACCGTGATCTGAAAAATCTGGCGCCCGCCGCTATCCCGTCCGAATGTCACTGCCGTCACCCGCAGGAAGTCATCGATCTTTTCCACCGCTGGCTGGCCCGGGTCACGTTCGTACTCGGTCCGCTCAATCATATCCGGCCGATACTTGAACCTCGCGACGAAGCCCGTCGGCGGAGTTAACTCAGGCGCCGGGGTCTGCGTCCGGGTGTTTCCCGTCCCGGAAGTTTCCTGAGCCGGCGCAGTCGATTGCATCCTGGCCGCCACCAGGATCAACCCACAACCCACGACGAACACCACCAGCGAAGAGCCAGCGAGTTGGAATTCCATGCCGCCGACCTTGATGGAATTCTTGCCGGAAATCCCGCGCTTCGCGAAAAGCGCGATGCCCGCCACGGCAAAGATCGCGCCGAGGATGAGAACAGTGATTTGGATCATTGGATTCATCGGAAGAACCCAGTTCTAGCCAACGAAAAGAGTTTTGGACAGCCCGCATTGCAGGACGCGAACGGGGCGCTCCACCCTCAAAACCCTATTGATCCCTCGTTCCCAAGTTGTACTTGGGAACGGCCCTTGTCCCGGCAACTCCGTTGCAATCTCTGATCGCCCCATTTCGAATGCCCAAACTCCCCGGTTGCAGAATGCTGAGACTGGACTTTCAGGTAGTGGGTAGATGGCTACAATCTAAGACTGCCCTCATTCCCCCCGACCCAGAATGTCGCGAATCACAGACTGACCCCTTTCCGCCTTTCCGCGCGCTCAATTGAGATAACATATATCAATCGTGATTTTGCGCGGCTATAATCGACGGCGTGAAGCCACCACGGATCGAAGCGCAAATTAGGTTATTCAAACAGCTCGATTTCGCGCTCATAAACATGCGCCAATCACGCGAGCTCTGTTCACACTTGCATGAATACATTCAGGAATTCCCTGAGAAGATGGGAACCGCACTCTACGACGCGTGTATGACGGGAATTGTTGTGACGTACGCGCTCCCGTTTAAAGAGAACCAGCGCCTCGGGGCCTTGAAGGCGAAGTATCGAACGGGTTTGCCGTCTCAGCTGGCTGCTGAGACACATCGTGATTTGCTTCACCTGCGCGATACTATGTTTGCGCATCGCAATCTTGAACACGGAGAGAAGATACCCGCGAGTGATTCATCGGGCTTGCCGTTCTACACGAGCCGAGTTGAGATTGGTCCAGCATCAACGGCTGGGCTGGCGAGCTACATCAGAACCGAACCGGTCCTGCCTCATGTGTCGCCCAAGGATTTGCCTGACATCGCGGCGCTCCTCGAATTTCAGATCCAGCGGCTGCCGAGACATTGTGTAAACTGGGTAAAGGGAAACCATACGCGCCGGGCACATATGTGGTCGGCGTCGATTTTCCATGACATATATCAATCGTGATTTTTAGGTGTGAGGTGTGGTAACATGATGATCGCCTTCCAAATGAGAATTACGCTTATTCGACTCGCGTGCGTCATCTTGGCCGCCACATTTTCATTCGCGGCCGCGCCGCCACAATCCGATAGGCACATCAGTTCGGATGAGATTCGCGCCAGGTTCATTGAAACCCCCAAACCGGATTATCCCGAGATAGCACGCCGGCTTCATCATACCGGGACGGGAGTTTATGGGTTATATTTTGACGTGCGAGGGGAGGTTTCCGGGATCAGGATTTTCAAGAGCACCGGCCACCCCGAATTGGATATTGCTGCGCTGAAAGGCCTTGTCCGGTGGCGCGCGAAACCCGGCCTAAAATGGAAGGTAAAACTCCCCGTGACGTTTACCCTCGACGAGCGGATGGAGACTTACGTAAATCCCTACCACTTCGATTACCATTTCTGAATTTATTCCGGGCACGATCGGAACGGCGCAGATGAAGGTGGATGGGACAATTGTCCTGCGGCCAGATCCGACGCTTCACTGACCTCCGACTTCTGAAAACCAAGTCGATCATTTATTCCGCGGTTACCCTGATCGGCGCCGTCTGGATGTATCGCTTTCTTAACAGCGGCGGCTGGCTGACGCATCATTATCAGCTCAACCAGCTCAACGATCCCGACAGCTTGAATCTTATTCCCGTGATCTTCGAGCCGATCGCGGTGCTTGGTGTCGCTGCTTACTGGGTCTGGCGAACGCGAGAGCTTTACCGGCTCCTTTTCTTTCTTTTCCTCGGCCAGCTCCTGATCGGGGCGAGTTACCTCGCCATGTTCCTCTTGTTCGTTCTTACCTATAAGCCAAGGATGATGTGAAATTGGAGAAAAAAGAAAAGGGGTCAGTCTGTGATTCTCGCTGTTCTGAACGTTGGAAACAGCTCCGCGAGGGAATGCCGAGAATTACAGACTTGTATCTTGGTTTTTGATGGGCGGCTGCGGGGCTGCTCATCAAAGTAAGCCGCCGAGGGAGAAGATCGTTCTAGACTAGAACCTCCCGAGTTCGTGGGTCAGCCCGATCCTCCCCCGGCGCATTGTTTCTACCTTGAACAGTTGCCGGAACCTCTGAGTTCGTATCGGCAAGTGGAAGGATAAACAACCTCATAACCTCAAATCAACTCCAAACTCCTTCTAACCCTATGAAGTCTTACCTCGGCATCGATATCTCCAAGCTCCACCTCGACCTCTCGCACCCGGCGCCGGCCAAGCGTCTCGCCAACACCGCGAAGGCCATCCTCCCCTGGCTCGAATCTCTCCCTCCAGAGACGATCCTGGTCTGTGAAGCGAGCGGCGGATACGAAGGTCTCCTCCTGCGCTTGGCGCACGCTGCCCCCCGACCCATTATCCAGCTTAACGCCCGGCAAGTCCGCGACTTTGCGCGCGCCCAAAACCGTCTGGCCAAGACGGACCGGATCGATGCCGGCTTAATCGCTGAGTTTGCTCAGACCTTCCAACCTGAGCCGCTACCACTGCCGGATCCGCTGCAAGAGCAGTTGCTGGCCTTGGTCAAACACCGCTCCCATCTCCTCACCCAGATCACTCAAAACAACAATCTCACCCAAACCTGACAGACAAACATCTCCTCCGGCTCATCGCCAAAACCGTGGCCTTCCTCCAGAAACAAATCGCGCAACTCGAAGCGCTCATGCAAACAAAGGTCGCCGCTTCTCCCGATCTGGTGGCCAAGGTCGATCGCCTCCGCCAAGTCCAAGGCATCGGCGTGCTCACCGCCACCTCCCTCGTCGCGCTGATGCCTGAACTTGGTTCCCTCTCCGATACCCAGGCCGCCGCCCTCGCCGGCGTCGCTCCCTTTAACCACGACAGTGGCCAGTTCCGCGGTCAGCGCCACATCTTCGGCGGCCGCTCTCAGGTCCGCTCGGTCCTTTACATGGCTGCGCTCGTCGCCTCCCGCCACAACCCTATCCTAAGAGCGCTCTACCTCCGCCTCCTCGCTCGTGGCAAAGCCAAAAAACTCGCCCTCACCGCCCTGATGCGAAAGATTATCGTCCTCGCCAACCAGCTACTCAAATATCCTGATTTTATCCTTGCGACCTAAGACAGTTGCTGACCCCTTCTCGTTCTCTTCAGACTGACCCTTCTCGTTCTTTTCGTTCTTCTCGTTTCAATTGCTCGCTACGGGGTTTTCGAACTCGTTGGCGATGGCGAGGAATGAGCCATACTTCTCAGCCGTTCCAATTCGAAATCGCGAGGATGGACGTACAGGTTCATCACCAGCGTCCAAGTCACGCCTGCGACAACCGCACATATGAGTATCAGCGAAATGAATCAATGTTTCGCAAACCGATCTTTTAGGCTTGAAGAAGGAACGTAGTAGTCGTCGAGATCTTTTTTACTTGTCGATTTGTCATCCTGATTCGGCAATTTCTCAAGCGTTTGTAATAATCTCTGCATGAGCGGCGTTGCTTCGCTCGCGAAGTGGAGATTGATCGTTGAATCAGTCAACATGGCACGCTTTACGTGTTCAATAACCTCAAAAGCACTTACAGGCTTCGTCAGATAGTCGCACGCGCCTTGCTTGATCGCTCGGACTGCAGTTGCAACGTCGATCCGATATCCTGAGAACATGATAACACGAGTAGCGATGCCCTCTGCCTTGATGCGGGCGAGAACTTCGAAGCCGTCCAGCGCTGGCAGTTCAACATCCAGCAAGATAAGATCGGGCCGGCCTTCAGTCGCCTTAGAAATCGCTTCGCCCCCATCGAAGGCGAGTTCCACTTCACAATCCAAATTGCGCACCAAGATTGCTCGGATGTCTTTCGCCGAGCTCACGTGATCATCAACGACGAGAAGCCGCCATTTCATAGGTCAGAAAAACATGTGGGGCATCGGGCTGGGGAAATTCGGTAACAATAGAGAGAGCAGATTTGAAAGGCGAGAAGCAAATCCCGGCATCAAAGAAGGGACCTGAAGGATTCAGTCCATGATTCTCGACACGCGGAAAGGAAGAATACGGCGGCCGAAATAGCCTTCGCTGGGCTCGGGCTGGATTTCACGCGTCTCTGAGCGGATTTCGCGGGAGCGGGGCGGAACGAAGGGGTCAGTCTGTGAATCTCGTCATTCTCTTGTCCGGATTCCTTCAGGCAATTTTCCTGCCGGCGGCAGTTTGTCCGAGGCGGAGGAATGTTTTGATGAATTTTCCCTTTGCCGCCGACGATCACGATTCCGCTCGGTTGCTCATGGCCCAAAGTAGGTAAAAAGTTGATTATGACGAGGCGACTGGTTGCAGCTGTTTTGATATGCGTGGCTTCATCCACGTTGGTCGCCGAAACGCCGGCCTTTATTTCGAACGCTGTTGATGCGAAAGGGGTGCGCCATTCGGCGAGTGAATATCATGGCAAGAAGCCGCAGTGGGTCATTGATGCCATCCATGTCGTGCGACCTGATTATCCGTTGTGGGATCAAAGACGCGGATATCAAGGCCTGGGAGTGTTTCGGGTAAGGATTGATCCAACGACAGGCGCCGCCGGCGATGTAACAATCGTGCGATCGACCGGCCACACCGACCTCGATCGCAAATCGCTTCTGGCGTTCAAGCAATGGCGGTGGAAACCCGGGACATGGAGTCAGGTGGATGTGCCTGTTGTCTTCGTAGCGTCGGGACTGGTTTACTTCCCCTCGGAAGCTGATCCGTTTTCGAATCGGTGAGAGGCCGCGAGCAATCTGAGTCGGCAACCTGAGCCGTCGCCCTACAATAGTCTCCTTGAATCGTTTCCTAGTTTCCTGATTCATCGTTGTCGTTTGGGTGTCGAAATTGGCTGGCTTGCGAAGATGAGCTCAGGTAAAAAGTCTGAGTATGATCAAGTTATTCTGCGGTATTCTCGCGGTCGCGATGATGGCCGGCATTGCGACGAGCGCGGCCGAGCCGGTCGGCATCGAGGTGCGGAAAAGGAGTGCTATTGGGAGGTTGGGCCTGGTTCGCGTCCAGGTCGCGGTAAAGACGGAAGCTGACGGAAGCCTGGTTGTGTCTTTCCAAGCGCCCGAAGCGGGAACGTACGTTCTGAATTACACGAGTGGTCCGGCTAAGGGGAAAGTCGCAACGGCCGTCAGAGTGGAAAAAGCGGGTCCGGTTACGACAAAGATCAAAAGCCGGCCGTAGTGGGAATCTGGGGAGGACGAAAGGGGTCAGTCCTCAAGGTGAGAGCTGGACTTTAGCTGGAACGTGGTGAACGGCAGGCGGGTTCTCAGCGAGGATAGAGAATCGAGGGTGGAGGATGGAAACAGGGGCCCCGCCATCCTCTATCCTCTATCCTCTATCCTCCATCCTCCATCCTCCATCCTCAATACGTTGAGGCGTGTATCGTCTAGCATGTGGAAATTCTCATGCGCACGCTAGCCAGGGTTATCTCCGGTGGGCAGACGGGAGTGGACCAGGCCGCCTTGTGGGCGGCAAGAGATTGCGGGCTGGCGATAGGCGGATGGTGTCCGCCGGGACGCGGGTGTGATTCGGGCGTGATTCCGTTGGAGTTTCCACTTCAAGAAACGGAACACGAACGCAGCCCGGACGCGCCGGATGTTCCCCGATCGCAGCGGACGGAATGGAATGTTCGCGATTCGGATGCGACGTTGGTGATTAGATCCGGGAAAGCGTCGCATAGCGACGCTGCTACAGAAGAGGCGGCTACAGAAGAGGAGCCCGATCTGGGAACGGATTGGGCGGTGCAATGCGCCGCGCGCTACGAACGGCCGCTGCAGGTTTGCGATGTCGGCGATCCGAACGCGAAGGAGAAAATTCAGCAATGGCTGGCCGGATTGCCGATTCGCACCCTCAATGTTGCCGGCCCGGGCGAATCCACCGCGCCCGGTATCGGCCGGCGCGCGTATGAGTTGCTCCGGCGGGTCTTTGAAGAGAGTGACAAGCGACGCGAAGGCAATGGCAGGTGATTTGCTTTAAGACGACTGCCGATGACTATCAACTTCAAGACGAACGTCAGAACCGTCATCCGATACAAAGGCCAGGAGTATTCGAGCGCGGACCAACTCCCGGCTGAGGCGCGCTCGGCGTATGAAGCGGCGCTGACCAAAGGAGTCGTGCCCGCGGCGACGCCGGGAGTGAAACAGCAGATCCTCCTTAACGGTCAGCATTTTGCTTCGCCGGACGAGATGTCAGCCGCCGAAAGAAAGCTTTACGACGACGCGATCGCTTTCGTCCGGGCTAGCACGACGGTTTCCGCGGCAGGCAATCCTCCTTCGGGCTGGTTAACAGCAACGCAACTACGTCTCGTTTTATTCTTCGCGGCGATCGCGGTAGTCGTCGTCCTCGTGCGCCTGCTTCATTAAGCTAGCCGAAGATTGACGCCCCGCCGAGAAACAGTCCCGCTCGGCGCAACGACTCGCGCGTGACATGACATGATCGCCGGAACAAAGATAGTCAACGCCTGAGACATCGGGCGACTTGAAGCAATTAAAGAGCATCACGATCGATGCCGCGCCGCGTTGATTACTTCTGCACCTTCAGAATCTTGAAGCGGAAGCGGAGTTTCCTGGCTTCGAGAAGACAGCGCCAATCGACGAAGAGGACGACGCTAATGACAATCAGCCCGGCGATGAGGGTTACTGCCGTTTGCCAATTCGCCTGGCCGTGAAGGGCGTCGCTGAAGTTCGCGCTGGCGTATTTTCCGGAAAACAAGAGAACGCCATCGGTGATCAGGCGGCCGAGAAAGAAAGCTGGCAGGATGTGCCAAGGGGTGATGCGCGCGGCCGCGACAGCAGTGAAGAGGGCCGTGGTGGAGAGAGGCGTCAGCGTGTAGAAGAAAACAAACATGGCTGACGACCACTTCGCCTGGGCCAGCTTGCTTCCGATGTAGCGCAAGTTTTTATCTTCGCGGCGGTTGACCACCGAGGATGAAACCTTCGGGATGTAGCGGGTGAGAATGTAACGGCCGATCGTTGAACCGGTCACGCCTACCGCAACGGTCACCCACGGGTTCAGGTGAAATTTGACGAGGATAATAACAAACAGGATCCACGCTGGCGGCGCGAAGATCGGGATGGTATCGACGACGAGGGCTGCGACGAAAACGAGTAAGTACGGCCACATATCAGGAACGCTGCCTCGGTTAATCGAGCGCTGCCGGGCTTAGAAGTCGATGGCGAAATTTCAGAGGTCGTGCTGGAAATCCAGGATGCTAAGGGCAAAATGGGAGACAGATGAAAAGATGGTTGTGCTTCCTGTCATTGCTGGCGTCGACTGCGGCCGGCGCGCCGGTGAATCTCAATGCGGTTCGGGCTGCGGCGGCGTATTCAGCGAGCAGTGGCGGGACGTCATTTCTGGCGGTGCAAAACGGGCAGGCGTTGCTGGAGCAATCGGCGGGAGAACCGCGCAAGATTTATAGCGGCACCAAGGCTTTCTGGGGATTGGCGGCGCTCGCCGCGGACGACGATGGATTGCTCAGCCTGGACGAGCATGTGGCCGATACCATTCCTTCCTGGAAAGCCGATCCGCGCAAAGCACGAGTGACGATCCGGCAGCTTCTCGATTTCTCCTGCGGACTCGATCCCGTTTTCCATTTGCACAACAACGATCCCGGGGATCGCGACAGCATCGCGATCAGAGCGCCTCTCGTGGCGAATCCGGGAAGCGCTTTCATCTATGGGCCGGGCGCGCTTCAAGTCTTTCACGCAATCCTTAAACAAAAGTTGCACGGAGAATCGCCGACTCATTATCTGGAGCGACGTGTTCTGCATCGCCTCGGCCTTGGATCGCAACGTTATCTAGCGGACAGCGCCGGGAACCCATTGCTGGCGGCCGGCTGGCTCCTCAGTGCGCGGCAGTGGGCGAAGCTCGGTGAAGTTGCACTGAACGGCGGCGCTCCGATCGTCAGCGCTAGCTCGATGTCTCAGTGCTGGCGTGGGTCGGGCGTGAACCCGGCCTTCTCGTTAGGCTGGTGGAACAATCGGCGAGCGCCGGGAGGTCGTGAGTTCGATATCGAATCGATGCTGGTTCCGAAGTGGCAGCGCCAGAGTTGGGGAGGGACAGTTCTCTGTCGTAATGCTCCGAGTGATGTCGTCGCGTGTATCGGCTCAGGTTATCAGCGCCTGTATGTTATTCCTTCGCAGAACCTGGTCGTGGTGCGACACGGTTCCGGAAGCCGCTTCTCCGACGCGCGCTTCCTGAGCTTGCTCGCGGGCAAATAGCTACTTCGGAGTTGCGACGATCAGCGACGAGCGGCTGGGTTGCCACTGGTAACCGAAGCTGAAAGGCAGGGGCGGAGGCGCCGCGGCGGCATTGTCCTTCGCCAGGTCGAGCTGCCCATTTTTCAGGAAGCGTTTGATCGGGCCGAGATAACGACCGTAAAAGCGCACCTCCCATTTGTCTTTCGAGAAGAAGCGATAGGGAATCCCGGAATCGTCCTGCACGATCACCTTGCTATGAGCCAGGAGATACCCGCGCACCTTCGAAAAATTATCCGAATGCATGAGGTAGGAAGCTGCCTTTAGTAGCGTCACCCCCTGGCCCTGTTGTTCGCAGAACGCTCCAAAGTTCGGATTCACCTTGATGGCCCAGTCAGCCAGGTCGGTGGTGAAGTAGTAGAGTGTTTGCGGGCGGCCGGCCGGACCGGTGAAGGTAATCTTGACTCCTGGCGTGGTTCCTTTGCCTGCAGGAACAAAAGCGCCGGTCTTATCGATGGCCACAGTCTCAACCGAGTCGATCGTGCAGCCGGCGCGCGCGAGAAAAACGTAGAGGACAGGCAGGGTGCCGCTAAGCTGCACCTGGCGCAGGTCCACCTTCATTTTTTTGGTGATGAAGAAGCTCAAGCTCAGGACCGAATCGAGGGATCTGCGCAAGTTCGCGAGAGCGGAGGGAAGGACGTGTTGCGGAATCTTGGCGATATCGGGAATAGGCCCGACCGGTTCGGTCCCGCAAAGGATGTAAGTGCTGGCGTTAGGAAAGAAAGCGTTGGCGTAGAGGAAATCCGGGCCACTGAACATGTAATACATTGGTCCGGTATCCTGATAGGCGGGGCCGAGGACTTGCGGCGCCCAAACGCGAATCTTCGCGAGCTGCCGGTCATCGAACTGTTTCCACGCGCGATCGAGCTCGGTGGCGTGCGTCTTCCAGCCGGGCGCATTTGCGTAGCTCTCCATCGGCGTGCCGTTCACGGGTAAGCCGGCCAGGAATTTAGCCGTAGCGTCCGGGGTCGGGTCCGCGCCCAGGAGAGGGAGACTCGGGCTTAGCCAACAAAGGAGAAGAAGAGTTCGACGACGCAAAGTGTTAGGAGGCGGATTGGGTTAGTGGGGTAACGTCTACTTTCGCGTGGCCAGCATAAGGAGACCGCGCTCTCTTTGCCAGTGGTAACCGAAGGCGAAGCCCAGCTCGGCCGGCGGCGGTTCCTGGTTGTAGATCGCAGCCAGGTCCGGTTGATGGTATTTGCCGAACATTTCCGCATGCGGCACATAACGTCCGTAGCAATCGACCTTCCAGGTCTTCGGGAAACCTCGCAGCGGAATCCCGGAATCGTCCTGGATAATGACGCGGCTGTTGTTCAGAAGGAAATTCCGCACTCCGGAAAAACCTTCGGTATGCATAAGGTAGGAAGCAGCCTTTAGCAGGCTAACTCCCGGACCTTGCCCGGCGCACCACTTTAAGAAGGGACTGGGGCCCCCGGAAAGATCGGTCTTAAAGTAATACAACGTCTGCTGGCTGCCGTCGCGGGTGAAATTGATCTTCACACCTTCCGCGGGACTCTTTACGTAGGTCGTGTCGAGGACGGTGCAGTTCATGCGAGCTAGAAACACGTAGAGGATGGGGAGGGTGCCGCCAAGATTGGCGTGAGTAAGGTCCATCCGCATGTCCTTGGTGATAAAGTAGTGCGTCTGCAGGACTGTGTGCATGGAATCGCGTAAGGCATTCAAGTCAGTGCGTAGCGCCGCCGGATCCATGCGGTTCAAGTCGGGGACTTGTCCCACGGGTTCCAAACCGGCCAGGATATAGGTCTTGGCCCGCGGGAAAAAGAGGTTGGCGTAGAGAAAGTCCGGGCCGCCGAACATGTAGAACATCGTGTCTGTACTGGAGTACGGCCCCGGCGCATTCTCCAGCATCCAGGCGCGAATGGGCCGAACCTGGAAATAATCTTTCTTGACCCACGCGCTATCGAGATTGCGAGCATGATCCTGCCAGGCCGGGTCGTGCGTGAGGGATGCGAGCGGTCCGCCGACGGGAATGCCGGCCAGGAAACGGGCGGTGTCATCGAGGGTGGCGCGTTGCGCGAAAGCCGGGGTTACCCACAGAAGTGCCAGCAAGAGAAGCAAAAGTCGTTTCATGAATGCGCGTAAGACGATCACGCCGTCCTTGTTTTCGGCGAAAGAAAATAGACGGCAAGGCCGAGAACCATGAGCGCGACCCCGCGGAGCGACGGCGTGCGCGTGTCGGGATCGGCCAGCATATGCTCCAGCATCCAAAGGCTAATGACGAGGAAGATCAGCGGCGTAATCGGGTAGCCCCAGGTGCGATAAGGCCGGGGCAAATCTGGTCGGCGCCAGCGCAAGACGAAGACCCCCACTACCGCCAGAGCCGAACAAAGGGTGAGGCTGAATTGAACGAGGTTCACGGCCGTTTGAAAGGTAGTCGTCAGAAGAAGGATGATTACGATGGTGAATTGGGTGAGGATCGCGGTCGTGGGAACGCCGTGGACGTTGCGCCGCGCCAGCCAATTCAGCGCGCGCAAATCTTCCCCCATCGCCGCCGTGATGCGAGGACCGATCCACATCATTGCGCTCACCGTGGAAACCAGGCCCAAACAAATAAAAAGGCTTACAACTTTCGCGCCCGCGCCCCCAAAGATATGGCTGCCCGCGATGACGGCTACTTGCTGTTTGCCGACCATCTCAGCGACCGGCGTTGTCCGCAGGAAAACGGCGTTCATGGCAAGGTAGAGCACCATCACCACGACCGTGCCCAGGCCGACCGAAAGCGGGATCGTGCGCGACGGGTTGCGCAATTCGCCGACGATATACGTGGAAGCATTCCAGCCAGAGTAAGCATACATGACCCAATACAGGCTGACGGCGAACGGCGCGCTGAGAATCAACGCGCCATCGGTTTTCGTCGGAAGAAACGAGACCGGCTCGCTCGATCTCACGGCAAATCCCGCCACGATAATCACGAGGATGAGCGCGATCTTCAAAATCGTGGAGCCATTTTGAAATGCGCTGCCGAGCTGCAGATCGCGGAGCAAAACGAGCGTGCAAATCGTCACCACTGCCAGAGAGAGCACCAGCGGGTTCAATCCCGGCATCACCTCGGCGAAGTAGGTGCCGAAGGCGATGGCCGCGATCGCCACCGGCGCCGCGAACCCCACCGTGGCCGAGATCCAGCCCGCGAGAAATCCCACAGCCGGATGGTAGATCACGCCGAGAAAATGATATTCGCCTCCCGACCGCGGGAGCGCCGCGCCCAGCTCCGCATAGGAAAGCGCGCCGCAGAGCGCGCAAATGCCGCCCGCCACCCAGATCGCCATGATCGCGAAACCGGTAGGCACGCCGGCCACCTGAAATCCGAGACTCGTGAAAATCCCAGTGCCGACCATGTTGGCCACGACGATGCAAGTCGCGGTCAACGGCGAAATTGTATGTTTGCCTTCCGCGACTACAGCCATTCGGCGATTGATGTAGAGGCTGCGAGCGATCGAGTCAATGGCGGCGCAATTGCGAGTGCATTGCTGGATTCTGCTGGCGTTCGAACGGCTCGCGCCGTAAAGGGGTTAAGGTCGCTCATGTTTCGGCGGAAAGAGAATCGCACTGCTCGCGAACTGTTTACACGGGTGGCAGATGTGTCTGGGCGTGCGGTGTTACAGCTGAAGGTTCGAAGCGCATTGAATCCCACTCTGTGGCTCTGTGGTATTGTGACCTTGCCGGCGGCGGGTCTTGCGACGGTTGTCAACGGATCACTTCAGGTCGCTTTGATCGCGTTGGCCTTCATACCCGTGGTGTTGTTTGGCCTCAGCGAGATTTATCTCCTGGTACGAGATCCTGACAAATTACAATCGGAGGATTACCAGATTCGAAAGCGCGCGTTGGATCTAATTGAGCAAAAGGGAGGTGCCATCCCGATCGAGGTCACTTCAATCGAAACAATAGCAAAGCCCGAATTCGTCCGATTATCCCAACCAAGAACGGAAGACCAATAAAGGTGAAGGCATTTTTTCTGGTTTTCAGCGATCGCTTTGGCACTGCCGCGGAGGTGCAAGGATATCTCGACACTGTTCCAGAGGTCGGGTTCTGGTTTCGCTGTTTTCCCAATGGCATTTTTTTGACAAGCTCGATTGATGGCAAGCAGCTTGGTCGACGGCTGCAGGCCCGGTTCACCGCGTCGTCGGGAACAGGACGCTTTATCCTTCTCCCGGTGGATGAGAACGAATCGTGGGGAGTAATGCCTTTCCAAGCATGGAAGCTGGTTCAAGAACCCGATGCCCCTAAATTGACCCCCCGTGACGAAGTGGTCGCGGCGTACTATAGCAAGGGAAAGACTGGCGGTGCCGGAGAAATCAAGGTCACAACAGATAACGAGGGAAAAAGCGTAGCGACTTTAATGATGGACGGGAAAATCGTGGGGCAAATCGAATTGAATGATGAGAACAAAAGCATCATTAAGAACCTGCAAGAGCTTGTTCCAGGCCGGACCAAAAGCCTAGGCTGGGTCGAATGACGCGAGCAGCTCCCTTGGGCTCTTGCCCGGGGAATGGCTCCAGAGGTAGGATTCGAACCTACGACCAATCGGTTAACAGCCGACCGCTCTACCACTGAGCTACTCTGGAATGATGATGGGCGCCGATGAGCGGCGTACAGTTTGCCCAAGCGAAAGCGCGCGGCAAGTGATTTGGTTGCGGGGGCGGGATTTGAACCCGCGGCCTTCAGGTTATGAGCCTGACGAGCTACCAGGCTGCTCCACCCCGCGTCTTGAGCCGTGATTATGCCGCATCGAGTGCCGAACGCAACTGCAAAAAAACGGAGGACGATTTACTTTCGGCGCGAAACCGAATCGAATCGGAGCGAGTGAAGGCAAAAGCGAAATCGAAAATCCTGGTCGGCACGGCGAGCTGGTCGGACCCGGGGTTTGTCGAGCATTGGTATCCGAAGAGGATGCCGGCCGGCGAGAGGCTGGCGTGGTACGCGCAGCATTTTGAGATGGTCGAGGTGAACTCGAGTTTTTACTCGGTGCCGGACGCGCGCCTGGTGGAACGCTGGTGCCACAGCACGCCGGATGATTTTGTGTTCGATGTGAAATTGCACCAGTTGCTTTCGCGGCATTCGGCGAACCTGAAGTTGTTGCCGCCGGCGTTGCAGAAGATGGCGGAAGCGGACGCCCGGGGCAGGGTGAAGCTCACTTCGAAAATCGAAATGGCTATGATCGACGAATTTCGCGGGCCGCTGGAAATTCTGCGCGCCGCCGGCAAGCTGGGCGCCTTGCTGCTGCAGTTGTCGCCCGGGTTTTCGCCGAAGAAACATCAGCTGGACGAGCTCGACGACTTGTTAGGCGGGCTGGCTAATTACCGGGTCGCGGTCGAGCTGCGAAACCGAAATTGGGTGGAAGGTGAGAACCTGGAACCGACGCTAAGCTTTTTCCGCAAGCATTCCGCCACGCTCGTTTCGGTGGATGCTCCCGCGGAACGGCATTTCACGATCATGCCATCGGACTTGAATGCGATCACGAACCCGGAGCTGGCGTATCTTCGCCTGCATGGACGTGATGCGCATGCTTACACAACCGGCAAAACGGTGGCCGCGCGTTTCAATTACGATTACAGCGATGAAGAGATCGACGAGGTCGCCGAGCGCGCACGTGAACTCCGCCGGGAAGCGAAAGAAGTCCACGTCATTTTCAACAACAACGCGCTCGATTATGCGCCGCACGCCGCCCTCCGGATGCGAAAGGCGCTGGGCCAAATGATTCCATCCACGGCGCGACAAACGGAGCTATTCTAGCCCATGGCCGATCCGCGCCTCGACGAAGCGAAACAGAGCCAGACAACCACCGGCGGCGAGCCGCGCGTGAGTCTTTGGCGCCGGTTCAAACGCTGGATGCGCGCGCATCACATGACGCTCATGACCCTGCCGGACACGCCGCATTCGATCGCGCTCGGTTCGGCCATCGGGATGTTCTTCGGATTTACTCCACTTTTCGGGCTGAAAACTTTGCTTTCGCTCGCCGTCGCGTGGTTGTTGAAAGGAAACAAAATTGCCGCCTTCATTGCCGTTACTCTGCACGATCTCATCCTTCCGTTTTGGCCGGCAATTTTTTTCTGGGAATACAAGATGGGGATGTGGACGTTGCATCGCCGGCTTCCCTTGCTGCCCGGGTTTCGTCACGTGCCGCTGCGCGATTACATGGAATGGACGACGTTTTTTACCGTCGGCCAGCCGCTCCTGGTCGGGTCGCTCTTTCTCGCTTTGCCGGCGGCGGTGGTGGTCTATTTTGGTTTGCGCGCGGTCCTGATTCGCGCCCGGGCGGGAAATGAAAAGCCGACGGGTTGAATCTGCTTCCGTAAGGCACGTCCCGCCGCTAGGGTGAAATTATGAAAATGAAAACGATCGCGCTGTTCGTCATGCTCACGGTTTCTCTCGCTGGCCTCCTCCAGGCCAAGACCCTGAAGTTCCCGAAAGATAATCCGCAGTTCAGCGTGACCTTCACGAGCGATTGGAAGGCTGAGATTACGGACGCGGGCATCATCAGCGCGCAACCGAAAGGCGCGGCCTACGCGATCAGTATTTTTCCGGTGCAGGCGACGAACGCCAAGGGGGCGATCGAGGAAACGATGAAGGAAGTCGAGAAACGTTTCGAGAGCATCAAGGGGAGCGATCCGTCCGAGTTCAAGACCGAGAACGGCATCAAGTTTCTCGAGCGCGATCTTACCGCGAAAGATAAAGGCTCGCCGCGGGCGCTCGCGATCCTAGCCTTCAGCCTGGATAAGCAAACTTACTTCGCGATTTTCCAGGCCGGCACCCCGGAGGCGGACAAAAAATACACCGAGGATGTCGCCGTCATCGTGAAATCGATCACCGCTCTTAAGAGCGACGACGACTAAGCCAGGCGCAAACAATTCTGGTTTGGCAGCGCGTACGGGAATCGAACCCGTCTTTCGGCCTTGAGAGGGCCATGTCCTAACCGATAGACGAACGCGCCAGAATTGCGTCGGCGAAAATCCTAGCGGCAAATCCCGATTCGGCAAGCCGCCTTCTTCGGGAGCGACCAGTCGTTAGGCCTGGGCTTCAGGGCGTGGCGCTCGGCGTGGCGGTCGGTTCCGGGCGGACATGCGGTTGAGCGAGATTATTGAGCGAGTCCTTTTTCCTTTGCTCGAGATACGCCTTTATTTCGGGAGTTTCGGCGAGCGCCTGCATGCGGGCATAAAAAATCTTGTAGTAAGCGCGCATCAGGTTGCGCTTATCCGCGTCGGTGCGTCCGGTCTCGATCGCCTTTTTCGCGGCGATCACTTCGGGATCGGCGCTGGCGCGGTTCTTGAGCTTGCGCCATTCCAGGTGGAGCCGTTGCTCTTCGACGGCCGCGCCTAACGAGGAATGCTGGAAGGCCGCATCGAGCTCGGAAAGGGAGGGCACGTTCTTCTTTGGTGCGGGCGACGTGTTCGGGACGAGCGGTGACGGTTCCACCGTCATCGGGATATCCGGGATCTCAAGCTGCGGCCGCGCGCTCGGGCTCGGCGCCGGGGTTTCGGTCGCGGATGGCAACGGCGGTTCCTGCGCGCGGAGGAGCATGGCGCCCAGGATTAACGCTGCCATGGTGGCGGAAAGAAATTTCATTCGCTGTCACTATCGCGATGGTCGGGGTGACAGGATTTGAACCTGCGACCTGTCGCCGCGGCGACCGCTCTACTTGAGGTTGTTGAGTTCATCGCGCCCTCGCCCTGTTTTGTAATATCGTTCTTTCAAGAGCGCTTCGGATCGGGTCTCGAACTGTTCGGTGTGGACCAGGATCCACGGCACCCCGTGCTTGGTCGCTTTGGATTCGCCGCGGTTATGCCGGCCAAGCCGATCATTCATGTCCTCACAAGAGCCAACATATCGCCGGCCAGTTTTCCCACTTTTCAAAACATACACATAAAACATTTCAGCTCGTTGAGCTAATCGGTTTGATGGGAAATCGGGGTGACAGGATTTGAACCTGCGACCTCCTGGTCCCAAACCAGGCGCTCTACCAAGCTAAGCTACACCCCGAGATTCCTTGATGCTTATCATGCGCGAGAGGGCTCCGCATGCGGAAACTGAGAGACCTGTCGCCGCGGCGACCGCTTTACCAAGTTCGCCCCGGCGAATCCGTCCTTTGGCGGACTAAGCTACACCCCGCAATGTTTCGTGATGCTTATCACGCGTCGCACCGCCACGCATGCAAAAGTTCCGCGCGACCTTCACCGCTCCAGGTTTGGCCCGAGCCACCTCTCGATGTATTCGATACTGGCGTTTTTTCGCGCGGCGTAATCGCGCACCTGGTCGTCGCCAATTTTTCCGACTCCGAAATACTTCGAATCCGGGTGGGAAAAATAGAGACCGCTTACGCTGGCACCCGGATGCATGGCAAACGATTCCGTAAGCGTGATGCGGGTCGTCTTTTCCGCCCCCAGCAAGTCGAACAGGGTGCGCTTCTCGGTGTGGTCCGGTGAGGCCGGATAGCCGGCGGCCGGGCGGATGCCGCGGTATTTCTCGCGGATCAATTCATCCTGCGAAAGTTTTTCATCATCGCCAAATCCCCAGGCGATGCGGGCTTCGCGGTGAAGAAACTCAGCGAATGCTTCCGCGAGCCGGTCCGCGAGCGCCTTTGTCAGGATGGCGTTGTAGTCGTCGTGATCGGCCGCGAACTTCGCCGCCAGTTCGTCCGCCCCGATGCCCGCGGTCACGGCAAAGCCGCCGAGGTAATCGATCGCGTCGGGCGCGATGTAATCGGCCAGGCAATGATTGAACTGTGCTGTCGGCTTTTTCATTTGCTGGCGCAGAAAATGGAATGTCGCCAGCGGCTCGCGCCGCGTTTCGTCCGTGTAAATTTCAACGTCGTCACCGATCGCCTTCGCTGGCCAGAAAGCAAAAGTGCCACGAGCAATCAGGAGTTTTTCGGCGCGAATGCGCTGCAGCAATTTTTGCGCATCGTCAAAAAGTTCCTGTGCCTGTGTGCCTACGACTGGATCATTGAAGATCGCCGGATACCGCCCCCGCAATTCCCAGGTGTGAAAGAACGGCGACCAATCGATGTAAGGGATCAAGTCATCGAGCGTGATGAGTCTCTTCTGGGGAGCGCACGCGCCTCGCGTGCTGGTTTCGGCGCCCCGCCGAAACGCATCTTCCTCTGCCAGCAAAGTCCGCGATGGCGAGGCGCCATCGCCGGCACGCGAGGCGCGTGCGCTCCCCAGATCACTTGCATACACGCGCGCGCCCAAAAACTCCGGCTTCGGCGGCGTATAACTTGTCCAATCAATCGGCGTCCGGTTCGCTCGCGCTTCTTCCAGCGTAATCAGCTTCTTCTCTTTTGACTTCGCCGCGTGCTCTTCCCGGAGTCGCGCATAGTCATCACGCGTTTGCTTGTCGAAGGCCTCTCTCGATTCGTCGCTCAACAAACTGCTCACTACGCCGACGGCGCGTGATGCATCCAGGACGTGCACCGTGCTCGCGCGATAATGTTGGGCGATCTTCACGGCGGTATGCGCTCGACTGGTCGTCGCGCCGCCAATCAGCAGCGGCAGCGAGAAGCCTTCGCGTTCCATCTCCTGCGCCACGTGCACCATTTCATCGAGCGACGGCGTGATGAGTCCGCTCAACCCGATCACATCCGCTTTCCGTTCCCGTGCCGTCTCCAGAATCTTCGCCGCCGGCACCATCACGCCGAGATCGATCACTTCGTAATTGTTACATTGCAGCACCACGCCCACGATGTTTTTGCCGATGTCGTGGACGTCGCCTTTCACGGTCGCCATGACAATCCGCGCCTGCGGTTTCGCATCAGCGCGTTTCTCCGCCTCCATGAACGGAAGCAGATAGGCGACCGCCTTCTTCATCACCCGCGCACTCTTTACCACCTGCGGCAAAAACATTTTGCCCGCGCCGAACAAATCGCCCACGACGCTCATCCCCGCCATGAGCGGCCCTTCGATCACTTGCAAGGGCCGGCTGAATTTCTGGCGCGCTTCCTCCGTGTCGGCCTCGATGAAATCGACGATGCCCTTCACGAGCGCATGTGAAAGCCGCTCTTCGACCGGCGCGTGCCGCCACGCCTCTTTTTCGACCGGTGTTTTCTCGCCGCCCTTGACCCGTTCCGCGAATTCGACCAGCCGTTCGGTCGCATCATCCCGCCGGTTGAGGAGGACATCTTCCACCCGAGTTTTCAGCTCCGGCTCGATCTCTTCGTAAACGGCGAGTTGGCCGGCGTTGACGATCGCCATGTCGAGGCCGGCCTGGATGGCGTGAAATAGAAACGCGGCGTGCATCGCCTCGCGGACCGCGTTGTTGCCCCGGAAGGAAAAGGAAATGTTGCTTACCCCGCCGCTGGTTCGCGCTCCGGGCAGGTTCGTCTTGATCCAACGCACGGACTCGATGAAATCGACCGCGTAGTTGCGATGTTCCTCCAGGCCGGTCGCGACTGTCAGGATGTTTGGGTCGAATATGATGTCGTTAGGCGAAATGCCCGCGCGCTCAGTCAGGAGTCGATAAGCGCGCGCGCAAACCTCGATCCGCCGCTGGTAGCTGTCGGCCTGGCCGGTTTCATCGAATGCCATCACGATGACCGCCGCGCCATAACGCCGGACCAGCGCCGCCTGCCGCAGGAATTCCTCTTCGCCGTTTTTCAGGCTGATCGAGTTCACGACGGCTTTGCCCTGGACGCATTTCAGGCCAGCCTCGATCACGCTCCACTTCGAGCTGTCGATCATCATCGGAATGCGCGCGATTTCCGGCTCGCTCCCGATCAGGTGCAGAAACTTCGTCATCGACGCTTCGGAATCGATCATCCCTTCGTCCATGTTGACGTCGAGAATGTTCGCCCCGCCGCTGACCTGCTGGCGTGCCACCGCGAGCGCCGCCTCGAAATCCCCCGCCAGGATCAGTTTCGAAAATTTCGGAGAGCCCGTGATGTTGGTCCGTTCGCCCACCACCACGAACCCCATTTCCGGCGTGATGTTCAGCGGCTCGAGCCCTGATAATTGTAATGCTCCCGCCTCCGCGCGATCGCTCTTTCCGGGGAGCGCACGCGCCTCGCGTGCCGTCTTCGGCGCCCCCGCCGAAGACCCCTCCGGTGTCCACAACCAGGGATAATCCTCGCCCTGTTCGACAAGTCCGGCATCCCACGGATTCCCGCAAATATACTCAAACTTTTCCTGCAGGTCCGATTCGGACCGAATCAGACGATCGAACGATTCTTTTTCCCAAAGCGGCCCCGTCGTTTCGGCCGCCTTATTGATGCGGTGAGCCGTCGATGATTTGATCGCCTGCAGGATCTCGCTCAAGGAGCAGAACAGCGTCGCACCAGCCGAATCTTCACCTTTCACCTGCGGCTCAAAGAGCAAGTGAACGTGGTCCGGCATCACGCAGCACACGTACAACTCGTATTGGCCGTGTTCATAGCCATGCAGCACGCTTCGCAAAACGATGTCTCTTTCCGCTGGGGCTAATTGACGACGCTCGCGAGTCGAAAAAGTAACTGCGTATTTTGCCCGCGGCCGCTCGAAGTGAGGGAGATGGCGTTTTGAATACGATACGTCGGCAGAGATTTCGGCGGGGGCGCCGAAATCAGCACGCGAGGCGCGTGCGCTCCCCAGATTGCGTGATTCTACGCGGCGCGGCGGAAGGTCGCGCACCTTCTCCGCGATCAATCGGATATGATCTGGGGTCGTCCCGCAGCAGCCGCCGACAATGTTCAGCCAGCCGTTCCGCGCCCATCTCTCGAGTTGCGGGGCAAGGCTTTCCGGCGTCTCGGGAAAACCGGTCGGAGACAACGGATCGGGCAGCCCGGCGTTCGGATACGCGCTTACGTATCGGTTGGTGCCATGCGCGAGCTCTTCGATGTACGGCTCCATCTCGCCGGGCCCGAGCGCGCAGTTCAATCCCACCACGAGCGGATCCGCGTGGGCGATCGACGTCAGAAATGCTTCGACCGTTTGTCCGCTCAGGATTCGCCCGGAGCGATCGGTCACCGTTCCGGAAATGATAAGCGGAACTCTCCGGCCCAATTTTTCGAACAGTTCGGTAATGGCCGCGATCGCTGCTTTTGCATTCAGGGTGTCGAAAATAGTTTCGACCATCAGCAGATCTACGCCGCCCTCCAGCAAAGCGGCAGCCTGTTCGCTGTAGCTTTTTCGAATCTGATCGAACGTGACCGCGCGAAAACTGGGATCGTTTACATCGGGAGACAGCGAAGCCGTGACTGGCAATGGGCCGAGCGAACCGCCGACGAAACGCCGGCGTCCTGTCTCGTTCGAGACCGTGTCCGCCGCATGACGCGCCACGCGGGCCGCGTTGAGATTGATCTCCGCCACCAGGTCGCAATACTCCCGGTCGTCCACGACGCGCTGGAAAAACTCGGCGTCTTTGCGTCCGCTGTCCGGCTCGCCCTGAAAAAGAAAGTCATGAAGACCGATGGTCGTGCCGCTGAAGGTGTTGGTTTCGATGATGTCCGCGCCGGCTTCGAGATAACGCCGGTGGATTTCGTCGATGAGATCGGGTTTCGTGAGGAGCAGGATCTCGAGACAGCCCTTGAGGTCTTTTCCTTTCCAATCCTGGAAGCGGTCGCCGCGATAACCGGCTTCGCTGAGTTTGTATTGCTGGACCATCGTCCCCATGGCCCCGTCGAGCACGACGATGCGCTCGCGCATGAGCGCTTCGAGAGGATGGAGAGTATCGGCCGGCATGGTGAACCAGAACTAAACCGCAGTTCCCCGTGCACGGCAAGGAACAAATTGACGCATCATGATGCGTAGATGTGTTGTTCCTCGTGCTCGTAATCGATTGTTTCTTCTGTAGCCGCGTCCCTGTGGGACGCGTGAGAGCATACGTCGACGACAGTTCGACCCGTTAATCGGAATGGAGCGCAGACCCGAGCGGCCCACAGGGCCGCTGCTACAAGCAAGGGATCACGACCAGGATTAAGAGGAAGAAGACCGCAGCCGCGCCAGGAACGATTCGCCATGGCCCTGCAGCTTCTCCTCCAGCTGCACCGTGCAATCGCAATCGCAGCATGCCCACGCCTCGGTGCCGTTCTCATGCCGGCAATTGCGCCGCGAGTGGGCGTCCTTCACGACTAGGAGTTCGAAATACTTCTCCCAATAAGGCCGCTCTTCTTCCAATGGCGGATCGCAGAAACAGGTTTCTACCCAGGTGGCCACGCCAGACGGATTGATCCGCGCCTGTTTCATGTTGTGCTGATATTCGTCGCCGGCGATCGAGCCTTTGCCGAGCGTGTCGCCAATGATTGCGCCCAGCAGCGGCTGCTCCTGACCCGGTTTCACACGGGCTTTCACCAAATAGCGCATCCCGACGCAAGGTAATCGAGACTTTCCAGTTCGCAGCGAGGAAAGTTAGATTCGCCCGAAATGGAAACGCTCCGCCTTTTCAAATCGCTCACTCCCGAGCAGCGGAACACCTTCGTGGCCTGTTTCCTCGGCTGGGCCCTGGACGCGCTCGATTTTTTCCTGGTCACTTTTGTGCTCGGGCAGCTCTCGCAAGATTTTGGCAGAACGATTCCGCAAGTCGCCTTTTCCATTACGCTGACCCTGATGATGCGCCCGCTCGGCGCCTTCATCTTCGGTTTGTTAGGCGACAAGTTCGGCCGCCGCGTTCCCCTGATGATCGATATCGTTTTCTACTCGGTCATGGAATTGCTGACCGCGTTCGCTCCGAACTTTACCGTTTTCCTGATCCTGCGCGCGCTTTTCGGCATCGGGATGGGCGGCGAGTGGGGCCTGGGAGCATCGCTCGCGATGGAATCGCTGCCCACAAAAGCCCGCGGGTTATTCTCCGGAATTCTGCAACAAGGCTACGCCGTCGGGTATCTCTTGGCGGCGCTGGTCTACTGGATCGTGTTTCCCCACTTTGGATGGCGCGGACTTTTCATCGCGGGCGCGCTTCCGGCGCTGCTGGTCATCTACATTCGCGCCCGTGTTCCCGAATCGCCGGTTTGGCAGCGCGATCGGGCGCAGCCCCGGCCTCGGCTGAAGCTTGCCGCGCTCGTCAGGCAACACGGCCGCCTCTTCCTTTACGCGGCGCTCCTGATGACCGCGTTCAATTACATGTCGCACGGGACCCAGGACCTTTACCCGACGTATCTCGAGAAACAGCGCGGCTTTGGCGTAAGCGCGAAGTCCATGATCAGTATCGTTTATGCGCTGGGAGCGATTTGCGGTGGCGTAGTCATCGGTCATCTTTCGCAACATTGGGGCCGCCGCCGCGTGATCATCTTCTCCGCAATCGGCGGAATGTTGCTGATCCCGCTTTGGATTTTCGCGCCGAGCACGGCCTTGCTCATCGTCGGTGGATTTCTGATTCAATTCATGGTGCAGGGAGCTTGGGGCGTTGTTCCCGTCCACTTGAATGAATTGTCGCCGCCCGATCTGCGCGGCACTTTTCCCGGCCTCGCTTATCAGCTGGGAAATTTCGCCGCGGCTTACGCGGCCCAACAGCAGGCCTGGCTGGCGGGAGAATTTCGAATGGCGAACGGCGAGCCGAACTACGCGCTTACCATGGCGCTGGTGCAAAGTGTCGTCTTTGTCGCGATTATTATTTTGGCTGCGATAGGGCGGGAAAAACGCGGGATCGAGTTTTAGCCAGGTAGGGACGCTTTTCCGAAGCGTCCGTCGAATCTTCACAGGCCGGCACTCACGACGGAAATAGTCGGACGCTTCGGAAAAGCGTCCCTACCTGAAGTGAAATCTACTGCCCGTGTTCCGATGAGGTCGCGGCCGCGTCGGACGTGCTCGCGGGCGCGCGATAGGTTCCCTTGCCGTAGCGCTCATCCACGATCGCCTCGGCAATTTTATCCGCCAGATCGTCGCGGCGACTGGCGCTGCGGGCGGCGGCGCCTTCCTTGCGGTTGCTCAGGAATCCGCACTCGACCAGAACGGCGGGATACGTCGCTTTTCGCAGGACCCGAAAATTCGCGGTCTTCACGCCACGGTTCACGGCGCCGGGCAACGTCATGATGTGCTGTTGGATCCGATAGGCGAGAGTCCGCGCCACGGGCGAATGGTAATACGTTTCAAACCCACGAATCCCGCGCCGGCCGGAATCGTTGAAATGAACGCTGACGAAGATGGCGTTGCGCTGCCGGTTCGAGATGGCGGCCCGTTCATCCAGTGGAATGAAAACGTCGTTCGACCGAGTCATGACGACATGGAACTGGGACTCGCGCAACTTGGCCGCGAGCCGTGTTGCCACGTCGAGAGTCGCGTTTTTCTCCGCACCACCGAAGCGGCGAAAAGCTCCGTTGTCTTTACCACCATGTCCCGCATCGACGACGACGGTGGTGAAGGTGCGCGTCGTATCCCTGACGTTAAGGGAAGGACCGGTGCCGCAACTGGTGAGGAAAACGGCTCCAGCGGCCATCGAGAGGACTGACAAGAATCGGGGCATGGGCACTCGTAGCGCAAAGGCGAATGCGCGCCACCGATTTTTCTCTGCCTTCGGCGCCGGAACATAGACTTCCAGTCTGTGCGCCCTGCGGAGTTGTACTCCGCTGAGAAGGTTAGCGGACAACATGTCCGCTGGACGCACAGGCAGGATGCCTATGTTCCGGGCGAAGCGGCTCCAGAAGAGCGGCTGCAATCCAAAAACCGCTTGTAATTTTCGCGCCTCCACTTAAAGCGCTTTACCGCATTTATGCTTACTCGATTCGCATTTCTTCCTCTGTTTTTGGCGCTCGGCCTGGCGAGCTGCAAAAAAATTTCCAGCATTGCCGCCACGAACCCGACGGATCAAACCAAGACCGCCGCGGCTTCGGCGACACCAAACGCAGCCATCTCGGCAGCGGCCGCCACGCCTTCTGCGCCTCCGGTTATCAGCAAACCGGTCGTGGACCAGAACGCCCAGGTCGTCATTTTCGGTTACCACCGTTTCGTGAACAACGTGAAGCACCCCGACACCGAGATCACGCCGGCCGCTTTCGAAGCGCAGATGCAGGAGCTGAAGAACAAGAACATCAGCGTGATTCCCATGCAGGATTTTCTCGCCTGGCGGCGAGGCGAGAAAGCGATCCCGGCGAAGAGCGCCATCATCACATTCGACGACGGCTGGAAATCGCAACACGAAGTCGCCTGGCCGATCATGAAAAAATTTAACTATCCGTTCACGCTCTTCATTTACACAGAGGGCATAAAGCCGGGGCATTTCAGCGGCGGCGAATCGATGAGCTGGGAGCAGCTCGCGGAGATGCGCGACGCCGGCGTCGATATTCAAGGGCACACCGCGACCCATTCGGATTTGCGCAAGCCGTACGACAAGGTGGCGAAGAAAAAATTGAACCCACAGGAATACGAGGAGTGGCTCAACAAGGAAATCGTCGGCTCGAAGCAGATGATCGAGCAGAAGCTCGGCGTAAAGGTGAACTGCTTCGCGGTTCCCTACGGATTTCACAACGACCACATCCGCGATGTGGTGATGAAGGCGGGCTATGAAGCAGTCTTCACCGTTTACGGGCAGCCCATCACAATGCACACGCCGCTTAGTTCGGTCGGCCGTTATCTGATGGAGGCGAACAAACCGAAGACATTCACCGATGCCGTGGCCGCCATCGCTACGACTGCGGTGGGCCCCTCAGTCGCGGAAGTGGCGCCGTCGAACCTGCAGACCCAGCCGGCGGACGGCGAGATGATCAAGAACGCGTTGCCGCTGATCAAGGCGAACATCGCGTCGCTCGGGACGATCGATCCCGGCTCCGTCGAGATGCGGGTTAGCGGCCTCGGCAAGGTCGATGCCAGTTTCGATCCCAAGAGCAACACGGTGGCGTATCAGGTCACGCAGCGACTCAAGGACAAGACCTGCACGGTCATTGTGTCCGATGCCGTCCGTCGCGGCGACGAGCGCGCCGACCGTAGCCCCAACTGCGGCGAAGCCGAAGAAAAAGAAAAAGTAAGCTGCGATCATGATTTCTCTGGGGAGCGCACGCGCCTCGCGTGCTGGCGATCGCGCCCTCGCGATCGCGGACTTTTTCGGTTTCGAAGCCGGAACTCAAAGCACAAGATTGTTTCGGCGAGGCGCCGAAACCAGCACGCGAGGCGCGTGCACTCCCCGGATTTAGAGCACCATGTTTTCGCAGCTCGGCGACAAGCTTCAGGACATCTTCAAGGACCTTCGCGGTCACGGGACGATCAGCGAAGCGAACATCAACGACGCGTTGCGCCAGGTGCGCCTCGCGTTGCTCGAAGCCGACGTTGATTTCCAGGTCGCGAAGAATTTCATCGGCCGAGTCAAAGAGAAGGCGCTCGGTGAAGAAGTCCTGCGCAGTGTCACGCCCGGCCAGCAGATCGTTAAGATTTTTTATGACGAATTGACGGCGCTGCTGGGCGGTAACGCCGCGCCGCTGAATCTGGAAAAACCGGCGCGCATTTTGATGGTGGGCTTGAACGGCGCGGGGAAAACAACATCGTCGGCCAAGCTGGCCCGGTATCTCAAGAAGCAGGGGCGCGCGCCGCTCCTCATCGCCTGCGATTTGCAACGGCCGGCGGCCATCGAGCAACTGGCCACGCTCGGCCGCCAGGTCGAGGTCCCGGTTTACACTCCTGATTCGCAGGAAAAAAATGTGCGCCGCTCGGCCGCCGCGAGCCTTGATTGGGCCGCGGAACAAAGCGGCAACGTCCAGATTTTCGATACCGCGGGCCGCCAGGAAATCGATACGGCGCTCATCGAAGAAATCAAAGAGCTGAAGGAATTCCTGAAACCGCAGGAGGTCCTGCTCGTTGCTGACGCGGCGACGGGGCAACAAGCGGTCAGCGTTGCCACCCATTTTCATGAAGCGCTCGGCATCACCGGGATCGTGCTGACGAAACTCGATGGCGACGCGCGCGGTGGCGCCGCACTTTCGATGCGCGAAGTGACGCAGCGGCCGATCAAGTTCGCGGGCGTCGGGGAGAAGCTGGATCAATTCGAGCTGTTCGTGCCGGATCGTCTCGCAGGACGGATCCTCGGGATGGGCGACATCGTCGGGCTCGTCGAGAAAGCCGCGGAAGCAGTCGACGAAGAAGAAGCGCTCCGGTTGCAGCGGAAGCTGAAGAGCGCGTCGTTCGATTTCAACGATTTCCTGGCCCAATTCAAAATCATGAAGAAGATGGGTCCGCTGGAGAATATTCTTGGCATGATCCCCGGGATGAGTAACGTGCAGGGCCTCTCCGTGGACGAGAAGCAGCTCAAGCGGACGGAAGCGATTGTGCTTTCCATGACGCAGGAGGAGAGATCGCGGCCCGACATTCTGAATGCCCGGCGCCGCCAACGAATCGCCCGCGGCAGCGGTAGCAGCGTCACCGAAGTGAACGATCTGCTCCAGCGTTTCAATCAGATGCGAAAGATGATGAAGAACGCCGGGAAAATGAAAAGAATGATGGCGCAAATGGCGCGGATGAAAAATTAACGATATGGCAGTTTCAATCAGATTACGCAGAGAAGGCGCCCTGAACCGGCCCTACTACAAGGTGGTCGTGGCCGATAGCCGCAGCCCGCGCGACGGCAAATTCATCGAGATCATCGGCACCTACGACCCGAAGAAGCCGGGGCATAACAGCACGCTGAAGATGGACCGGATCGAGCATTGGATTTCCAAGGGCGCACAGCCCTCGGACACGGTCCGCAGCTTGATCAAGAAGAACCGGAAGCAGAGTGCGAGCACGCCGGCGGAAGAGCCTGCGCCAGCACCCGCTCCCGCCGAAGCAGCAGCAGCCGCTCCGGCGACGGAGTAATTTCTTCCCGGAGGGACGTGCTTCTGCACGTCCCATTCTGTTTGCGATGGCCGCGAAGAGAAATCGGACGTGCAGAAGCACGTCCCTCCGTTTGAAAGACTCTTCAAGTCCTTGCGCTCAGAGCGTCGCTCTAACCAAATGAAGCGATTCTTTCTCCTGATCTCTTTCGCCGCGCTCGCGGTTCCCGCATTCGCTCAAACCGTTTGGGTGAAGGACGGCAACATCCAGTTCACCGACAAAGCCGGACAAACGACGGCACTCACCTCGAGCGGCCGCGATTCCGGGCCCGTCCTAGCTCCCGACGGCAAATGGGTCGCCTTCGTGCGCAAAGTGGATGGCAAGAAAATCGCCACGGGCTCCGATGAAGTGGATCCGACCGAGCTCTGGCAGGTCCGCACCGACCGCAAGGAAGCGAGCCTGCTTATCAAATGTCGCGCCTCGGAAAAACCGGAGTCTGTGATCGCCGGGTTCGAGAACCTGCAATTCTCCTCGAATGGGAAGCTGCTTTATTTCGTGACGCCGGCGTGGGCCACTTCGGGTGCCGTGCACGTAGTCGATACCACGAACAGAAAGGAACGATACCTTTTTCCTGGCAACGACCTGAAGATCGTTGCTTCGGGCGAATACAAGGATTGTCTTCTCGTCCAGCAACACAAGTATTTCGTCGGTGGCGGTTCCTACGATTGGTATTGGCTCCTGCGCGCTGATGGGAAGGAAGTCGGCCCGGTCGGCGAGGACACGGAGACTTTTGCGGCGACCTACGGCAAGGAGTAGGAACACAGACTTGCAGTCTGTGCGGCCAGCGGGCTTGCAGCCCGCTGAATCTTTGGCAGCGGATCAGATATCCGCTGGCCGCACAGGCTAAAAGCCTGTGTTCCTTTCAGCAGACTTGCGGCCTCCGCATAAGATCGGTATTTTCGCACGTCGTGAAAGAGTTCCTCGAATTCGTCATTCGCCAGCTCGTCGAGTTTCCCGACGAGATGATGCTCTCGGAAATTCCATCGGGGAAGACGACGATCTTTCGGGTGCAACTTCGCCAAACCGACGTCGGCCGGATCATTGGTCGCAACGGCCAGACGATCCAGGCCATCCGAGCCTTGCTCGCCAGCTCCGCCGCCCGCCACGGCCAACGCGCCACCCTCGAGATCGTGGAGTAATCTTCATTCGATATTGGACGTTGGGCGTTGGGCGTTCGACGTTTTCTTCTGCCGAATGCGCATCGATATCCTCACTCTCTTTCCCGAGGTCTGCCGCGCACCGCTCAGCGAAAGCATGATGAAGCGGGCGCAGGAAAGCGGTGTCCTCGACTTACGCATTCACAATTTGCGCGATTGGGCGACGGACAAACACCACGTGGTGGATGACGCGCCGTTCGGCGGCGGGCAGGGAATGGTGATGAAGCCGGAGCCGATTTTTGCCGCGGTCGAAGATTTGAAATCGAAAATCGAAAATCGAAAATCCAAAATCATTTTAATGTCGCCGGCGGGGCGACGATTTGATCAGGAGATGGCAACGGAGTTTTCGAAAGAGGAGCACCTCATAATTATCTGCGGCCATTACGAAGGTGTGGATCATCGCGTGATCGAGCACTTGGTCGACGCGGAGATTTCCATCGGCGATTACGTGCTCACGAATGGCGCGATCGCGGCGGTGGTTTTCGTGGATGCCGTCGTGCGTTTGTTGCCTGGGGTTCTCGGCCATGAGCAGTCGGCCGTTGATGACAGCTTCAGTGGCGGATTATTGGAAGGTCCGCAATACACCCGGCCCTCGGATTTTCGCGGATGGAAAGTGCCCGATGTGCTGTTATCCGGAAATCACGGCGAGATTGCGAAATGGCGAAAAGATCAGGCCCGGCAACGCACTCACGAGAATCGGCCCGATCTTTTGGGTGACGATGCGGCAGACTTGTGATTGGGGAGCGCACGCGCCCTCGCGTGCTGGCGATGGCGCCCTCGCCATCGCGAACTTCATACTCGGGAAGAAAAGATTGTTTCGGCGAGGGCGCCCAAACCAGCACGCGAGGGCGCGTGCGCTCCCCAATCAATTCCTCTACACTCGCCCCAGGATCACGCAGGAATTGATGCCGCCGAAGCCGAAGGAATTACTCAGGACATAATTCAAATCGGCGTCGCGACCGTGATGCGGGATGACGTCGAGATCGCAGGCCGGATCGGGATTCTCCCGGTTCAAGGTCGGCGGCGCCCATTTCCGCTCGATGGCCAGCGCGCAAATCGCGGCCTCGATTGCCCCCGTGGCGCCGAGCGGATGACCGGTATATGCCTTGGTCCCGCTCACGAGCAAGCGCTTCGCGTAATCGCCGAAGACCTGCTTGATGGCCAGGGTTTCCGTGTTGTCGTTCATCTGCGTCGAACTGGCGTGGGCGTTGATGTAATCGATCTGGTCCGGCGTGAGGCCCGCGTCGGCCAGCGCCTCGCGCATCGCCCGGATGCAGGCTTCGCCGCTCGGCAACGGCGAGGTCATATGAAAAGCGTCGTTGTTCAGGCTGTAGCCGAGCACCTCTGCGAAAATGTGGGCACCCCGTTTTCGGGCATGCTCCAGCTCTTCAATTACCAGGGTCGCCGCGCCTTCGCCGATGACGAACCCGTCGCGTTTCAAGTCGAACGGCCGGCAGGCCAGGGCCGGATCGCCGATCCATTGGCTCATCGATTTGATAATGGCGAACGCGCCGAAGGTGAGGGGACTGAGCGGCGCTTCGGCGCCTCCGGCGACAACTACGTCGGCGAAATCGTCGCGGATGTAGCGCATGGCTTCGCCCACCGCGACCGTGCCGCTCGCGCAACTGTTCGAGTTCGTCGTGCCCACGCCGCGAAAGCCGAATTCAATCGCGATGTTCGAATGGGCCGAGCCGCCGAACACCTGGAGCGCCAGCGTCTGGTTTACGCCACGCGTTCCTTTCTTGAGGTAATGAGCATGCTGATATTCCGCGTTCGCGATCCCGCCGAGCGCCGTTCCGAAACTCACGCCGACGCGGTCCTGTGGTTTTTCCCGCGAAAAGGGAATGCCCGCATCGTCGAGCGCCATCCTGGCGGAGGCGACGGCGAACTGCGCGTAGCGGTCGAGGCGCTTCAGCCGATGGGGCGGAAAATAATCTTCCGGGATCCAATCCCGAATTTCGCCGCCGCAATGCGCATTGAACTCGGACGTATCGAAACCCGAGATCGTTTGAATGCCGCTCTTTTCCGCGAGGAGTCCGCGCCAAAAATTCTCCCGCCCGATCCCGATGCAGGTAATCGGGCCGATGCCGGTGATGACAGTGCGGCGCCTAGCCATTTTGATTTTCCAGATATGTTTTCATGCAGCGAAGAGTCTTGCTCGCGACCGGATGGATGAACCCGTTGCCGATAATCGGCTCGACCAGTGGCGCGAGGAAGGGAATTCGAAAGCGAAGATCGTGCACGATCTCCACCACGACCCCGGCCGGCGTTTCTTTGAATGTCCAGACCACGTCCATTCCTTTCGTCCACGCTTTCAAATGATGGAAACGAATTTCGAATCTGGTCCGGTCGATCACTTGTTCCGAGGTCCAGGAAATCGGGATGCCGGCGCGGACTGCGGCCATGACCACGAGATTGCGATCGACGCCGCGCTTGAGGTAACGGATGCAACGATAGTGCGGCAAAATTTTCGGCCAAAGCTCGAGGTTCGCCGCGGTCTCGAAGATCGCGGTTTTCGGGGCGTGAATGATGATTGAATTGCCGGTATGCATGAGCGGAGGAAAGAGGCTGGGCCGATCTGTTCTTCAGGCTAAGCTGCGGTGAAACCGGGCAACAACAGGAAAAAGTAACAATGGCGTTACAAATGAAATCCGCCTGCGAGAAATGCGGGCGACCGCTCGATCCGCCAGGCGAAGCTTACATCTGCACTTACGAGTGCACCTTTTGCCGCGAGTGCGCCGAGGCGATGGCAGCGGTGTGTCCGAACTGCGGCGGCGAACTGGTGCGTCGCCCGCGGGCCGGGAAATCCGGCGCGCCCTTGTTGTAGCCGCCCGGTTAGGGAAGGAACACAGACTTGCAGTCTGTGCGGCCAGCGGACTTAAAGTCCGCTGAGAACCTTCTACGGCGGACAACATGTCCGCCGGCCGCACAGGCAGAATGCCTGTGTTCCGTTTGCTAGCGGCGGCGATGCTTGATCCGGTAAGTCAGGAAACATTCCTCACCTACGGTTCGCATTTCGGTGAGGGTGCAGCGAACGCTACGTGGCAGGAAATCTTTGCTCAGGCCGGTCAGGGTGGGCGCAGTCGCGCCGCCGAAGAGGTAGGGCGCGATGGTGAGGTTGAGTTGATCGACCAAATCGTGTTCGAGCAGGGCGCGGAAAAGAGTGGCGCCTCCTTCGCAGGCGACGGTGCGAACGCCGTAATCGCGCCGCAGTTGTTGCAGCATCCAGGCGAGATCGACCGAGCGGGCATCACTCAGATGCAAGGTGGCTTTCTTCCGCAACGCGTCCTGGTAGCGCTTCGGCATTCGGACGGTGGAGAAAATTACGATCGGCGAGATATCGGTCTGGAAGATTTTCAGCGAAGGGTCGATGCGGCCTTCGTTTGAGACGATCACACGCAACGGATACGGCGTCTGGCCGCGAGCGATTCGCGCCTCGCGCATCTTCGGGTCGGGCAACCCGAGGCGGACGTTGTCGTGCTTCAACGTGCTGTGGCCAATCAGGACCGCGTCCCCCAGCGCGCGCTGCCGAAACAAATGCGTTTTGTCTTCGCGCGAAGTGAAATCGACCGGTGTGAAATTCTTTGTGGTGATCTTGCCGTCCACCGTCATTGCGAAGGTGACGGCGACGAATGGACGTTTCGGAGGGACGTGCTTCCGCACGTCCTTGTTGTGACGAGGCGCTCTGAAAGATTTGGGACGTGCGGAAGCACGTCCCTCCGAACGAGGCTTATTCCTCCTGCTCGCTGATTTCATGCTCGAGGGTGGCGAATTCTTTTTGCATCTCGCTCATCTTCACATGGGCGATGGCGCCGCTGGGCCGGTAAAAGAAATAGACGATGCCGCCCGGCAAACAGCAGAGCAGGATGACGGTGAAGCCGGTCAGACCAATCAGCCTGGCCGTGGCGAACCAGTAGTCGACGGGCGCGCCGGCGGGCACCGCGCACAGATTCGACAACATGATTTGCAGAATGTATTCGCGCGTTCCCACTCCGGCGAAACTGATCGGGAGCGATGAAATCGTGCGCTCGACCGGCATGATGGCGAAGAAATCGACGGGCGCGATATTGGCCCGAAACGCGTAGGCCACGCAAAGGAACGTGGCGAACGTCCCGAGATGGCAGACGAGCGACGCTCCGAAAGCGCCCGACGTCGCCCGCCAATGGCGCGCGTAAAGATGATAGGCGGCGGAGATCTCCAGCATTTTTTCCCGGCCGGGAAAACGATCGGGCAGTTTGTGGAAAAGATTGAAGCCGCTCACGATGAAACTCGTTACGACGAAAAGGACAGACGCGCCGAAGACGACGAGCACGAACCCGACGTACGGGCGCGTCGCCGGAGCGCTCGTCAGCCAGTCATAGCGCAGAAAAATGAGCACGCCGGTGATGATGATCAGCGCGATTAAGCCGATCATGCGATCGAACATGACGGCGAGAAGCGCGCCCGGCTTTTTGGTCGGAGTTTCCTTCCAGAGGAGGTAGGTCTTGACGATGTCGCCGCCGGTGCCGCCGGGCAGGAACTGGTTGTAGAACATGCCGATAAAGAAAAGCGCGGCGATGCGCGCGTTGCTCAGGTTGATGCCCTGGACTTTGAGAAGGATTTGCCAGCGAACGATGGCCGCAAATTCCACCACGACGTACATGAGGATGGCCGCGCCGATCCAGCGATAGTCCGCGTCGCGGATCGCCACCGCCATGGCCTCGCGCACTTTCGGGTCGTGGAAAACCCAGTAGAGAAGCGCGCCGGTGACGAGCAGTTGAACGACGGTAAGGAGCGTTTTCTTCATTCGCCGAACCGCTCTTTCCACCGGCTCACGGATAATCGGATTTCGTCGACGGTTCGGCGCGGGCTCATTTCCCAGACAAATAAGCAGTTCGCCGGAAGGAGCGGAACAAGTTTCTCCAGGTCCACCATGCCCGTGAAGGGCGCTTGATGATCCTGCCCGGGCCATCTGCAATCCTGGAGATGGCAGCCGAATGCGCGCGGGCCGATCTGGCGGAGCCATTCCGCGTGGTTCACAAAGCCGAGGTTCTCCTTGATCTGGAGGTGCCCCATGTCGTGCCAGTAACCGAACTGCGGTGAATTCAACTCGTCGAGGAGCGCGGGCAGCTCGCGTTCGCTCGGGATTTCTTCGTAACCGCGGCGGCCTTCCACGCCGAGCAGGATGTTCTTCTTCGCCGCATATTCCGCAATGCGTTTCAGCGAATCTTTCACCCGTTCGAGATACGGCGGCGCGGCGGCTTCGCGCGTCTGCACCGCCTTAACTTTAAGGCGGACATATTCGCGGGAAAGCATCTCGCCCTTCTTGGCCAGGGCGAGTAACTCGTCGGTGATCGGATTCATCGCGACTTCGCCGCAATGGAGCACGACATACGGCGCGCCGAGGCGCTGCGCGAAATCGATGGTCTGAAAAGTCTGGCGGATGGCGCGCTCGCGTTCCTTCGAATACGCGGCCGAGATTTGGTAGCAATCCGGCGAGGCCTGCATGATTTCGACCGGCAACGGACAGAAATTGTGCAGGCTCGTGAACTCGACTTCGCCAGCCTCGAACATTTTCTGGATCCCCGGCATGAGCGAGATGCGGATCCCGTGACCAAGCTCGATGCGATCGAAGCCGAGATCGAGGATTTCCTGAAGCATTTCGGCGCCGTCGGTGTGACGGCCGGAGTTCCAGCAGGTCGAGAACGCAATCACAATTAAACAGTGGCTGCGACTGGCGGCGCCGGCGTTCCACTCGGTTTCGCCTCGCTCAACGGCGGTTCGCAACATTGCCGGCGGAATCGGCCCAGAATGAAGAGCGTGATCACGCCGAAGGTGACGGCAGCAATTACCAGCGCGGTCGGCATTCCAATTACGTCCGACAAACCCGTGACCCCGAGTGCGGCGAACGGCACCATGCCGACAAAGCTCAACATGAAGACGGCCGAGACCCGGCCACGCAAATAATCCGGCGCGCGTTCCTGCACAATCGTGCTGCAAAGGCCGAAGTTGGTCGCCAGGCCTAACGAATTAATAATCATTAGCCCAGTGGCAACATAAAAGCTCGGCGCGCGCGACAATCCGAAGATCGCCACCGTCACTGCCGCCGCGTTGATCATCATCAGCGGGACGCGTTTCTCGCGAGGGAGCCCAATCAAGAAAAGTGAGCCTACAACCGAACCAACCGCCGACGCGCCCATCAAGTATCCGACCTGATCCGCGCCGAGGTGCAGGATAAGGCGGCCGTAAAGCGGCATCATGACCGTGATGATCGGGAAAATGCAGAGCGATTGCGTCGCGATTAGCACAAGCATGGCCAGGCTGGGTCTGTCGTTGGCGATGTAACGAAAACCATCCTTGATTCCGCTCGCGCGCTTTTCTTCTTCCTCGGCCGTTCCGCGCCGCCGCGGTGGCAATGACAAGATCGCAATGATCAACGCGACGAATGAAACCGCGTTAGCGAAAAATGCCGAAGCCATGCCCCAGGTTTTGATCGCAATGCCGGCAAGGGAGAATCCGACCATTCGTGATCCATGGAAGACGGAGCGATCGAGCGAAATCGCGCTTTGAAATTGTTCGCGCTCGACCAGCTCTGGAACGAGCGCGGAAAGCGTCGGCATTTCGAATGAATTTGAAACGCCCTGGATGGCCGCGAAAATAAACACCTGCCAGATCGCGATGTGCTTGGTCCAGATCAACAATCCAATCGAAACCGCGATTCCAATCTGGACGTATTGCGTGATCAGCAAAATCTTGCGTTTATCGAATTTGTCCGCAGCTGAGCCTCCAACCATTGTCAATGCCAGCATTGGCAGTCCCGAGCAAAGCTGCGCCAACCCAAGCATGAAAGCCGAAGTCGTCAGCGTGGTCATGACCCAGGCTTGCGCCATCACCTGCATCCACGTGCCGGTGTCGGAAATCGCCGAGCCGATGATGTAACGGCGAAATGGTCCGTTGCGCAAAACGCCCAACGCATTGCCGACACTCGGTCTTATTTCCGCGCTCATCGCCGAGACTCATACGCGGAGAGCGGAGCTCCCGCAACGCGTCTGCCCTTATTGCGATGGCGGGTGGAGCGAGTAATCCGACCACCAGCGGATCTCGTGAATCTGCCATTCGCCATTGTCATCGCCGACGATCAACATCATTTGGATCCGGCTCCGCTGCCCCATCCCGGATGATGTCATCGTCCCGTCACTCGCCAGTTTGAGCGGAAACCAGTACCGGACGCGAAGCGAACCGAATAGTGAAGGCTCGTGAATGTCGTGGACGTCGCCAGCTCCCATGGTCGCGTCCTGGAGAAAATGGGTGAGCTCGGCTCGTCCCCCCGCGTTTTTGAGCAAACGGTCGCTGGCGTGATCGAGCAGGAACTCAGTGTCGTGGTCGGTAAAGATTCGCCGGAACGCGGTGTCTGCGAACTCGCGCGCTTCGCGTTCCAAGCCGGCCCTGTGTCCGACCAATCCGAAAATCCCTGCGACGAGCGTCCCAAACAGGACCAGAAAAACACACGCGATCGCGAGCGATTCGCCGCGGCGCACCGTCTCGCGCTGGCGTTTCGCAAAAAAATAAACCGATGGCGCGAAGGCCATATAACAACCGACGACAAATGAATAAACGCCAATGATCCCGCTGATTGCGTTGGTGTCCCTGAATCCCCAGATGATGAGCGCGAATCCATAGAGCGCGCTCAACCCACCGTTGAACCAGCGCACCCAATGAATCCCAATCCAGATGAAATAGAACTGGAGCCAGAAAAGGAGCGCGAAAATCCCCTGAACGAAGACGAACTCGATGTATCCCGCGACAATCCCGCTGATCACGACCAAGCCCTGGGACAAAAGCGACAGGATCGCTACCGCCAACAAAAACAAGCGCCCGCGCCGCCAGGGCTCGGGGTCGCCGATAACGACTTCGCGCCAGAGCGGGGTTGCTTCGGGAGCAGTCACGCAAATAGTTCGTGGGAAAGGCAACCGGAGGTTGCCTAACGAGCGGTGTTCGGTTCCAACGCGGGATCAGTCAGCTTCCAGAGGCGCGACAACAGCATGACGCCAATAATTCCGGCAAAGGGAGAAGTGAACAGGCCGGGAAAGTAGCCGCCGGTGGCGAGGGAAAGGAGAGGATGCCAGAGGGCGTTGCCGACCATGCCGATGGCGAAAAACCAGAGCGGGAAAAATGCGGTGCGCATCCCGCGTTTCACTCCAACCGCGGCGAGCAGCCACAACGCAATCCAGACCAGGTTGAAGATCACGAAAAATTCGCTCGGCCAGGCCACGAGCCCGAGAAATTCCGGCGCGCGAACGTAAAAGCGGGTTACGTATTCCTCGGTGAAATGGAGGCACTGGAAGGCGATGCCGACCAGTAAAGGCGAATGATGGCGTCGATCGCGTCGGCTGAATTCCTTGCGGGGCGACGAATGATCGTGAGCAGCATTGCGATCGCCGCCACGCCGTAGAGCACGGAGGGCCCGAGAATCATGCTGCGCGCGCTCTCGCTCATGTTTGGGCGAAGGCCTTGGTCCAATGCCAGTGCGGGCAATGAGGACAGCGTTCGTAGCGCGTGGCGCCGAAGTTGACGGCAAACATGATAAGCACCATCCGGGCGAAGACCAACGATACGCTTAACACTGACCCTCTCTGGATCGCCGAGCCGATGGTGCAACGCCGAAAGGGCCCTTGGCGCAGCACAGCCAGCGCGCGACTCGCAAAATTTTTCTCCTGGACGCTCATCGCCCAGACTCATACGCGGAGAGCAGCGGCGCAATCCGTTGCCGCGCCCTGCTGCGACCGGATTGCCCCCAAAGGTTTCGAAGCTCGGAGCATCCATCCAGTCTTTGACAATAGGAATGGAAATGGATACACCAGTCTGGTGGTTTCCCGTTCTCGCACCATCCTCGCGCTGCCGATCATCGTGTGGCTCGCGGTCGCAGCCCAGGTCGATGCGCGCGTCGATGTGCACGAATTCAAGGCCATCGTGTTTAAGAAAGGCTCACCTGACCTTGGCGAAAAGATACCCCAGAAACAGCTAAGGGAATTCATAACCAGGACTTCAGTGCCTGACTACCGCGAGAACGAGGTGCTACGCAAGTTGACGGGCATCGGCGTTTTTGATCTTCGAATAAACCCGGCAACCGGAGAAACGACAGGCGTTCGCATCTTAAAGAGTACTGGTCACAGCGAACTCGATGCCTCGGCCCTGAAGGCTCTAATCAATTGGCGATTTAAGCCCGGAACTCTGAGTCGGGCGATTTTCCCCTTTATGTTCGCGCACTTCCGCGATGACTGGCCCGTAACCCCAGGAGCTTTTATAGACCGCGATTACTTGCTTAGACCTCCACGTTAATCCCGCTGGATTGGCGCGGCGGCTGGCTCAGTCAGCCTCCGAAGACGTGATAGCAAAAGGACGCCGATAATTCCCGCGAAGGGTGAGGTGAACAGGCCCGGAAAGTAGCCGCCGGTGGCGAGGCAAAGGAGAGGATGCCAGATGGCGTTGCCGACCATGCCGATGGCGAAAAACCAGAGCGGGAAAAATGCGACGCGCATCCCGCGTTTCACTCCAACCGCGGCGAACAGCCACAACGCAATCCAGACCAGGTTGAAGATCACGAAGAACTCGCTCGGCCAGGCGACGAGCCCGAGAAATTCAGGCGCGCGCACGTAAAACCGGGTCACGTATTCCTCGGTGAAATGGAGGCACTGGAAGGCGATGCCGATCAGGTAAAGGCGAATGATGGTGTCGATCGCGTCGGGCGAATTTTTCGCCGGCCGACGAACGATCGTGAGCACGAGCGCGACCGCCGCCACTCCGTAGAGCACGGAAGGTCCAAGGATCATGCTGCGCGCGCTTTCGCTCATGTCTGGCTAAAGGCTTTCGTCCAGTGCCAGTGCCGGCAATGGGGACAGCGTTCGTAGCGCGTGAGACCGAAGTTGATGGCGAACATCGGCGCGTCGTATTCGGTGATGCATTCCGGGCAGCGTCGGCGACCGAAGAGCGCCCGGCCCGGGCTGAACCGGCCGAACGTGAAATAGGAGAGCAATGCGAGACTGGTCACGAAGAAGAGCAGCAGCCAGATTTGATTGATCGTTGTCCAGAATATTTTGCCGAGGCCGCCCGCGTTCCACGCCAGGAGCAGGATCGGAAAGTTGAGGAGCCAATGGAGCGCCATTGCTCCCGCCAGCCCCAGGAGAAAGCGCGAGCGTAAACGCCAAAGCGAGACTGAAACAAACGCGCCATGCAGCAGACAGGTCACCAGCCGCTCTCCGATGTAGCCGCCAAATAGGTAGAACGGCAACGCCGCGAAAGCCGGCACCCGCGCGACGAAATGGGCGATCAGCCACATTTCGCCGATGGCGAACCCGAATCCGATGGCGAGCGCGTAACGGACGAAGTTTGCAACGCCAAGATCGCGTCGGATGGCGGGAATGAGCAGCGGAAGCAACTCGGCCGGCTCTTCAGTGAGCGGCGCATAAAACGAAGTCACCCACTGGTAGGTTGTCGACCCGGAGCCGCCCAGCTGGGCCACGAGCCAATGGTCGAGCGGAACGCGAACGAAATAAAAGGCGAGCGGTTGCAGCGGCACCGCGATTGCCGCTGCGAGCCACACCAGCCACTCGTTGGCCGGCATTTTCAGCCGATGGATCACCGGGACAAAAATCGCAGCGGCGATCCCGGTCGTAATAATTTCGGCGAGGTAAATTCCCTGCATGCGCATGGATCAATCGCTCCAAAGGATTAAGCAGGAATCGAAAGTGGAATGCGAGACTCAAAGAGAGTTGTGGGATGGCAACTTACGCGGCACCCCACAAACTCTGCCCGGCGGCACAAGTTTTGCGACTCCGCGTCGAGTGAAGTCTTTCTGCCCTGGACCCTGCACCATCGCAATTCTGACCGCGTGTTCCCTTTTCGGATCGGGGAAAATTGACGGTGCGCAAATTGACGACGTTCTCGCGGACATGACGCGGGTTTCTCCCCAGGAGCTGGAACTCTCCTTGTCGAAGCAACAACCGCAGCAACTCCAGCTCATTGCGCAACGACTCGAGGCGGCGTCGCCCGGCTCAGGAAGTGCCGAGAAAATCGGAGTCTTTTTCAAGGCTTGGGCGCGGGTCGATGCGACCTCAGCGTTTGCTGGCGCAATTCACCTCAAAAACGCTTCGCTCCGAACCAAAGCGCTCGCCAGCGTGACGGAAACAACAGGTGCTGCGGGGGCAAAACCGCTGGTCGCTAGCTTGAGCGCGTTGCCGACGGAAGTCCTGCCGATGTCGCAGCGCGGCTTTCTAATTTCAACGGCTCTCGTAATATGGAGCGAAGCCGACCCGGGCGCCGCAGCCGCGTATCTGGAATCGATCTCACCGCAAGGGCCCGATTACTACATGGCTTGGAGCCAGATCGCCCGGCGTTGGGCATTGAAGGATCCGCCAGCGGCCTTGCGCTGGGCAGAGGCCCGCGGCGGCAACGAACGCGGACATATCGTGCTCTTCGGCGTGATCAGCGGCTGGTGGGAAAAGGAGCCGGGTTCGGCTGAGGCGTACGTCTTCGCCCGCCTCGATAGTTTTGAAGGACAGAGAATGCTCGCGGCCCTCGTAAAGGACATGTTCGATGCCAGCCCGGAAAAAGCGGTCCGATGGGTGACGCAGCTCACAAACGGGCAAGCTCGCCAGAATAGCTGCATGGCGGTCGGCGTTCTTTGGGCGAACAACGACCCGAAGGCAGCGTGCGCCTGGGCCTTAAGTTTGCCCGCTGATTTGCGGTCGCGCGTCTTAAATGCAGCGATGGGAGCGTGGACGACTAACGATCCGCAAAGTGCCGGGCAGTGGTTGACCGAGCTGGAAGGTGAAGGCCGCGACGTGGCCGTCGATGCTTATTGCGCCGCGACCGTGATGATCAATCCGGCCACCGCCATGCAATGGGCTGACACAATTGCCGACGCGCCTCTTCGGCAGCGCGTTATGAATCGCGTCGCCAGTCTCTGGATGGCACAGGACCCAGATGCCGCGGTCGCGTGGATCCAAAGCGGTGGCTTTCCCGCAAGTGAGCAAGCGGCTTTGATGAGCGTCCGTTCTCCCCGCTAACAGGACTTCCTGCATCGACAGCAATGTCGGAGCCGGGACAAACACGCCCGGTTGCGCAAACAAGCGCGAAGCTTAGCTGTTAGCTATGCGGCCGGATAAATTTACGCAGAAGATGCAGGAGGCGCTCCAGGCGGCGCAGGAGGTGGCGTCGCAGTTCAGCCAGCAGGAAATTTCCAATGAACATTTTCTGCTCGCATTGCTCGACCAGACCGATGGCGTGACGCGGCCGTTGCTCGAGAAGATGGGCGTCGCGATCCCGGATTTGCAGACGGCGCTCAAACAGGAGTTGGAGCGGCGGCCGAAGGTCCAGGGCGGCAATGTTGATCAGCGGATCGGGAATGAACTGCGCGCGACGATCGACGCGGCGGAAAAAGAGATGGCGAAGCTGAAGGATGAGTTCCTTAGCGCCGAACATTATCTGCTGGCGCTCGCGGATTCGAAAGGTGCCGCAGCGAAATTGCTGCGGATCGGCGGCGCAACGCGTGACAAACTGATGCAGGCGTTGCAACAGGTCCGCGGTTCGCAGCGGGTGACGGACCAAAATCCGGAAGGGAAATATCAGACGCTGGAAAAGTATGGGCGCGACCTGACGGAGATGGCGCGGCGCGGGAAGATCGATCCTGTTATCGGACGCGATAACGAGATCCGACGGGTGATGCAGGTGATCTCGCGGCGGACGAAGAACAATCCGGTGTTGATCGGCGAACCGGGCGTGGGAAAGACGGCGATCGTGGAAGGACTCGCGCGACGCATCATCAGCGGGGACGTGCCGGAGTCGCTGAAACAAAAGCGAATCATCGCGATGGATATCGGTTCCATGGTGGCCGGTGCGAAGTTCCGGGGCGAATTCGAAGACCGGTTGAAGGCCTTCCTCAAGGAAGTCACCGATTCGCAGGGCGAAATAATTTTGTTCATCGACGAGTTGCACACCATCGTCGGCGCGGGCGCAGCGGAAGGTTCGGTGGACGCGTCGAACTTGTTGAAGCCGCAACTGGCGCGCGGCGAGCTGCGCACGATCGGTGCGACGACGCTCGACGAGTATCGCAAGTATATCGAGAAAGACGCGGCGCTGGAACGGCGCTTCCAGCCGGTGATGGTGGATGAGCCGACGGTGGAAGACACGATCGCGATCCTGCGCGGATTGAAGGAACGCTACGAAGTGCACCACGGCGTTCGGATCCAGGACGCGGCGCTCGTGGCGGCGGCGGTCTTGTCGCACCGTTACATCAGCGATCGATTCCTGCCGGACAAGGCGGTTGATCTGGTCGATGAAGCGGCGTCGCGCCTGAAGATCGAGCTCGATTCGATGCCGACCGAGATCGACGTGATCGAACGCGAAGTCATGCAGCGCGAGATGGAGCGGCAGGCGTTGAAGAAGGAGAAAGACGCGGCCAGCAAGGAGCGGTTGAAGAAGCTGGAGAAGGAACTGGCGGAATTGAAGGAGAAATCCTCGGCGCTGAAGGCGGAATGGCAAAAAGAGAAGGCGGTGATCGACGAGCAGCGAAAGCTGAAGGAAGAACTCGACCAGGCGCGGACGCAATTGGAGCGGGCGCAACGCCGCGGCGAGCTGGCGCCGGCGAGCGAACTGCAATACGGCCGGATCCCGGAGCTGGAAAAAAAGCTGCGCGACGTCGAAGAGAAGATCAAAGAGGGCGGCAATCGTCTGCTGCGCGAAGAAGTCACCGAGGAAGACATCGCGCAGGTCGTCTCGAGCTGGACGCACATTCCGGTCTCCCGATTGCAGGAAGGTGAGCGCGAGAAATTGTTGCGGCTCGAGGAACATCTGCACCAGCGCGTCATCGGCCAGGACACCGCGATCAAAGCGGTGGCGAATGCGATTCGTCGATCGCGCGCGGGGTTGCAGGACGAGAACCGCCCGATCGGTTCCTTCATTTTTCTCGGGCCGACGGGCGTCGGCAAAACGGAACTGTCGCGGGCGCTGGCGGAGTTTTTGTTCGACGACGAGCAAGCCATGATCCGAATCGACATGAGCGAATACATGGAGAAACACACGGTCTCGCGCCTGATCGGTGCGCCTCCGGGTTATGTGGGTTATGAGGAAGGCGGCCAGCTCAGCGAAGCCGTTCGGCGCAAGCCCTATTCGGTGGTGCTCTTCGACGAGATTGAGAAAGCGCACCAGGATGTTTTCAACGTGTTGCTGCAAGTGCTCGATGACGGCCGGATCACGGACGGGCAGGGGAGAACGGTCGATTTCAAGAACACCGTCATCATCATGACGTCGAACATCGGCTCTCAATACATCATGGAGGAATCGTCGCATGAAGCGCGTGAGCGCTTGGTCATGGAAGCGTTGCGGCAACATTTCCGGCCCGAATTTTTGAACCGAATCGACGACATCATCATCTTCGACCGGCTCACCGAGGAGGAGCTGAAGAAGATCGTCGAGATCCAACTCAAGCGCCTGGTGCGCCGGCTGGAGAACCAGAAGATCACGCTGGAACTTTCGGATGCGGCGAAGGCGTTCGTTGCCAGCCATGGTTACGATCCGGTCTATGGCGCCCGGCCGTTGAAGCGGGCCATCCAGAAATTTATCCTCGATCCGTTGAGCCTGGAGATTCTCGAAGGGAAAATCCGCGAAGGCCAAAAAATCAGGGTTGACGTCGCCGGCGAAATGCTGAAATTCAGCGCCGCTTAAACTGCAAGACAACTTAACCTGATTTCCCAGAACATGAAAAACAGAATCCCTTTCGGCGCCGTTAGCGCCTTCGCCTTGACCCTCGCCACGTCCGCTCCAGCAGCGCAGAGCAAAGGCGAGTGGGTCCGCATTCCCACCAATTGGTTGCTCCATCGGTTTGTTCGGCCCTCGTCGGCGCCCGCTCATACTTATCGCGTCGCCCTGAGTGTCGCGGCTGGCTCGCAGCAACCGCGAGTCGCCCAATCCTCCGGTTTAAGCGACGTGGATCAATTAGCCGCCGAATACGCCTTGGTATCGATCGATAACAATGCGCCTCTCAAGGCGCTGGCCAAATCCAAGGAGCTCTATTTTCAATTCGTGGTCACGCCGCCGATGCTGGATATTAAGATGCGCACTCCCGAAGGTCAGCGCCCGATACCCGCGGGCAAAGAACTGTATACGCCAAGCGCCGAGACTTTTTATACTTCGGCCAACCAGAACGAGACTACTTCGCGCCAGGGCAAGCTGGTCGTGATTTTTCCGCCGCAGGGCGGCTATGCGTCGGAAGCGCTGGTAACCTTATCGACTGGGAATCCTGCGGTGGACCGGTATTACCTGCATACCGCCGCCTTAAACTGGCAGACCTCCCGCAAATCTTCCGCCTTTCAGGTTTTGCGAACGACATTTGGCGCCCGGGCGCCAACGCGCTGGGAATCCGTCCTCGATCGATAAGGCTCTCCGTGAGGAACGCGGCGGCCGGAGAATTTGAACGACAAAAAGGACGTGATGTCTTAGCTTTGCACTATGACGAAACTTACTGGATTGGCTTTGATGGCGGCGGCGGCCTTGGCCGTGACCTCGGCGTATGCCGGCGACAAGGAGAAGGACGGCGGCTGCTGCGCGAAGAACGCGAAGATGGATTGCTCACAGACCTACGCGAAGCTGAACCTCTCGACCGACCAAAAGACGAAGATGGATGCGCTCGTCGTGAAGTGTAACAAGGAGGGCTGCACGAAGGAGAGCATGGAGGCATTCATGAAGTCGGCGGCAGGCGTCCTCTCGAAGGAGCAAATGGCGACTCTGAAGACCGAGTGCAGCAGGATGCAGGAGAAGAAGGACGCGAAGGCGTAACCGCCAGGTAACGCAATTTTGAAACGGCGATTCGGCGAAAGTCGGATCGCCGTTTTCGCATAGGTCACATTCGACCTATGCGTCGTATGCTCACTTCAACGCCTGTTCCAGCACGTCGGCCAGGCGCCAGCCGGCCTTATGCAATTGGTCGCGGACGACGCGGCCAGACCAATCGTAGTAGGACATGCCGTCGGCCGATTTCTTCTCCTCGAGAAATCCAGCGGCCACGACCGAGCCGTCCTCCATTCGTTTCGCGGCGATGTCTTTGAACTGGAGACGTTCGTGCGCTTCCCGCGCGAGCGGCAGGATTTCGTTCGCCCAAGCTTCGGCGTAATCCTTCAAGGCAACGCCCGAACCAAGGCGCCAGTTTTTGGGTTCGCGCGCAACGAATTCACGGACCAGCTCCGTCTTTGCAGCATCGGTTTTGACGCGTCGTTCTTCCTTCGGCATTGTTTCCGGCAACGCCGGCAAATTCGCCGCCACCGTCTCGCTGTCCCAAAAATAATGAAATTTTGCGTGGCGGGTGGCTTCGGTTCCGCCGCTGGCCAGATTCAACGTCAGAGTGTTTCCGCCCTGGTCCTCGAGGCTCTCGGCCGTCTTGCCCGGGTTAATGGGGCGACCCTCCTTATCGAAAAACTCCGCGCCGACATGGAGCGGCTGGTGAATATCGCCCACAAAATGAGCCAGGAGAATCACCGCGATCGGCTTCGTGATCTTGCGCGGGTTATCTTCCGGCACCTCGTCTTTCAGGACCGCGATGCAGTAGGGGATCATGTGGACGATGTCCCATTTCGAGCGGCCGACTTTTCCATCCCCATACTTTTCCCCACCGACAATCGGGACGTCGGTGTAATGAAACCAATGATGCGAGGGCGTGAGAGAGTTCAGGTCTTTGGTGGGCGGATTCGCGTGCCAGTAATCACGCAGCTGGGCATCGATGCGCGGATGGGCGGAGTAATGGAAAATGCCCGGATCGTCCGGGCCGGTTTTGTCCCAACCCCTGATCTCATCTGGAATCACGGAGACTTTTTCCAAGGTCATCCCGTCAAGCAGGGCCGCGACCTTTTTGCCGGTCTCGCTCCCGGCGAGTTTATCATCCGCCACCGCGCCGACGATTTGGTGGCCGATGGGGCCGTAGGCCAGCGCCAGGTTCACCCAAACAAGGGCCGCAAATAAAATACCGAGACGGACGAAAGAACGAGCGCAAACGGTTGAGGGAAAACTCATAGCTTTATTTCTCCTGTAACAGGGCGGTCCGATTGACGCGTTCGCCCTTCATGAACACAGCCGACACCGAAGAAAGCGCCCGGACATCCTGGAGCGGGTTGCCGTCCACGATCAGCAGCGTCGCCTCTTTGCCCTTTTCCACCGTCCCCATGCGCGAATCGGCTCGCAGCAGCTTCGCGCTGTTCAAAGTCGCCGCCTGCAGAGCGACCTCCACCGGAATGCCGGCGGCAACCCAGAGCTCGACTTCGCGTTGCACCGTCGGCCCGTGCAGGACGAGAAAATTTCCGGCGTCCGAGCCCGTCACGAGCGGCACCCCGGCGCGCCATGCTTTCAACAGGTTCTTGCTCCCGATATCGAGCGACATCGGATAATGCTTCAAGCCTTCGCGCATGCCATCGAGCTCGTGCTTTGAAGCCGACCTTTCTGTTCCATCCAGCAGCTCCTTCTGCGTCACCTGTTGAACCAGCGAGCGCTTGAGGAGGCTCATGTCGCCCCGCGCGAAGCTGGTGAAACCTTCCACGACGGACAGCGTCGGGTCGTAGGCGATTCCTTTTGCTTTCATCTCGGCAATGGTCGCATCGGAGATTTCGTCCGCAAAAGAACCGTGCTCGACCGAGTCCGTCGGGAGCGAAACCGCATCGACCACGTCCTGCGCGTTCCCAGTATGGACCGCCACCGGCAGATTCTTCGCGTGCGCCTCTTCCGTCACTGCGCGCAGAATGTTCACGTCCATCCGATTGAACGAATAACCCGGCGCGCCCGCCTCGAGGACGCCCTTGATCGCATCGATGCGTTGCGAAGCGAGCGCATCCACCTGCTTGCGCGCTTCCTCGGCCGATTTCGGCGTCCGGACGAACTGCGCGATGAACGCGGGCCGCAAAGGTTCCGGCAAGAACTTCCCGTACTCGGTGCCGTGTCCGCCTTCCGCGGTGAAGAGCGGGCCGCAAAGGAACAATTCCGTCCCGAGTTTTTCGCCGCTGCCGAAAAGCTTGCGAACCTTGAGCATATCGTCGACGGCGTCGCCGGCACTCCGCACTGAAGTGACACCGCAGAAAAGGTAGGCCCTCATTTCCCGCTCGATCGCCTTCTTCGCATCGAACTTCGTCCAGTCCTCGATGAAACCGCCGGTCGCGCCCAAATGCACGTGCACATCGATCAGGCCGGGCAGGACCGTTTTACCCGCGGCTTCGAACACATCGGCCTTCAGCGTTTTCGCATCCGGTGCGTTGCCTTCGTAAATCTCGGCGATCTTTCCGCCTTTGATCAGGATCGAAGCGGATTCGATCACTTTGCCGTTCCCGACGAAAACGCGGGCGTTCTGGATTAGCAGCGTCTTTCCGCGCTCCATGTCGCGGGCAAGGATCTTCGCCTTCGCCAGATCCTGCCGGCTCCAGGATTGATAGATGCCGAGGATGAGAAAGGGCGCGAGCGCAGCCAGCACCCAGAGTTTGGCCGAATTGCGCAGCTTCTCTTCCTTTTCCCAGCGAAAAAGCTTGGTCGCGATGAACAGGCCGACCACTGCTGTTACCAAAAGCGCAATGACAGCCTGCCAATTGTGCAGGACCGATTCGGCATGCTGAAGTATACCGGCGATCCCGATCATGAGGTAAGTCGCGGGAATGAACTGCGTCACGATTTGAAGCCAGTCAGGGAAGAAACTAAGCGGAAAAGTCGCGCCGCTCAGAAACAGCATCGCCATGTAAAGAGGCTGGATAAGGATCAAGCTTTCCTGCGATGAATTTACGACCGCGGCGATGATCAAGCCCATCGCGCGAAAGGCGACGCAGGCGATGATCGCAAAGAGAAAGAGGGAGCCTAGATTCGAGGGGATCGCCATCCCGAAAAGGCGGTTCGCCAGGATTAGGGTCAAGATCAAACCTGGCAAGTAAAGGATTACGCCGGTGACCATCGACGCCGCCAGCAACGGCACCGGCGTGATCGGCGTCACCTTGTAACGGCGCAGGACATCGGTCTCGCGGTCCTGCACCGCGCGCATCCCGGCGCCGAACAAGCCGTTCCCGAGAATGCCGATAACCGTGACCATCGTGATGACGTGGATGATTCGCGACCCCTGTTCGGCATTCATCGAATAGCCGAAGACGAAGAAGAAGATGAGCGGGAAGAAGTAGTTGAAGAACAGGACCGAGCGATTTCGCAACGCGAGCTTCAGGTCGATCCGGGCCAGGGCGAGAAACGCTTTCATCGCATTACTCGGTCGGTCTTCTGTAGCCGTCGCCCTGTGGGCGACGCGAGATTACGTGTTGCCACAGCGTTCTCTCGGCGCTTCGCATAGCGAAGCGGCTACAGAAGATGCAGCTCAGCGTCAGGGTCGTCATTTGGCGCGCGTGATTCATCAATCCCGGAGCTTCTTTCCCGTTAGTTCAATGAAGACGTCTTCGAGCGTGGGACGCTTGAGATGCACGTCCTCCAACTCGATCCGCTGGGCGTCGATCCACTTCACCATTTCCACTAACGTGCGGGCCGAATGCTCGGAGGTTACTTTGATCTGCCTGCCGTCCTCACTCAATGTGCTGCGGACGGCGTGCGGCCATGTCGGCAGCTCGCCGCTCCACGGTTGCGCGAGCGCGATTTCGATCGCGGCCTGGTTGGCGCTTTTCGCCTGCAGTTCGCGCGGCGTGCCGCTGGCGATGATCTCGCCGGAATCGATGATCGCCACGCGGTCGCAGAGCCGCTCCGCTTCCTCGATGTAATGCGTCGTCATCACGATCGTCCGCTTCTCGGCCTTCAGCTCCTCGATCAAATCACGAATCTCGAGCCGGACCTGCGGATCGAGACCAGTCGTGGGCTCGTCGAGAAAGAGCAGCTGCGGATCGTTGATCAACGCGAGCGCAATCGCGAGGCGCTGTTTCTGTCCGCCGGAAAGCGTGGCGTAACCGGCATCTTTTTTTTCCCAGAGCTGCAAACGTTTCAGCAACGCGTCGCCGTCGATGTTGCGGGTGTAGAAAGCGCCGAAGAGCTGGAGCGCTTCGTGCACCGTGATCTTATCGGGAAGGTTCGTGGCTTGCAGGCAAACGCCGATCCGGTCCTTGAGCCGTTGTTTCTGCCGATCGGGATCGAAGTCGAGGACCTTCACATCGCCCGCCGTCCGTGCTCGCAAACCTTCGAGAATCTCGACCGTGGTCGTCTTGCCGGCGCCGTTCGGGCCGAGCAAGCCGAAAACTTCCCCCGGCCGCACTTCGAAGTCGATCCCTTTGACCGCCTCGAAATTGCCGTAGGATTTGCGCAGCCCGCGCACGTAGATGGCGAATTCGTGGTCAGTGGCCATTGCGATGGGCAACACGAATAGCGAAGGGCGACCCTGCGCGCTACAACTTTCGCCGCCGCGCGAACGACCGCACTGCGAGAACCAGGAACGTCAAAATCGTGATCGCGAGACAGGTGTGCGCGAGCAGCTCGCCATGCTGCACGTAAAACGTCGGCTCGGGATTCGCCGCAATCGCGACCCGGCCGGTCAGGGTGCCTTGCGTGAACGTGCTTCCGTTTTCGTCGACGAGCATTTGGGTGACGTTCCCGAATTCGTTGATGAAACAAGTCACGCCGGTGTTGGCCGCGCGCACCATCGGCAGGCGCGTCTCGACACAGCGAAAAACCGCGTTCGCCAAATGTTGCCGCGAACCCGCCGAGCGCAGGAACCAGCCGTCGTTCGTGACGTTCACGAGAAGGTTCGCGCCGGCCAAGACAAATTGCCGTGTGAGATCGCCGATCGTGTCTTCGAAACAAATCAACGGGGCGACCCTCGCCTTGTCGTTCGTCAGTTTGAAAATCGTGTATTCCCTGCCGAAGGCGAAATCGTCCGGCACCTGGTCGCCGACCACGCGGGCGAGCAGGGGAATGGTGTGGCGGCCGGGGACATATTCGCCGAACGGCACGAGGTGGACTTTGCGATAAATCTGCAAGTGCCTGCCGGCGTCCGCGACCAGCATCGCGGCGTTGTAAGCGTGAGTCTCATCCTGGTCGATCGTGCCCAGGAGCAGATCGGTTTTCGCGGACGCGGAAAAATCCATGACGAATTTGTGACTCAGCTCATCGCCAAGGACCGGGCCCGGCATCGAGCTTTCCGGCCAGACGAGCAGATCCGCGCGCGCGTTTCCTTCCACCGAAGGACGACTGAGCCGCGTGAACAGATCGAAAGTCTTCGTCGCATACTCGACCGTGAATTTTTCTTCGCGCGGGATGTTGGGCTGGACCAGGGCGACATTCAACGGCCTGGTCTCGCGGCGAACGTTCAGGGAATGAATCCCGAATCCCATCAAGCCCACGATGCCAGCCATGGTCAGGGTGAGATCGAAATGCGGGCGCATCGGCTTGACCTGCGCCTCGAGAATGAAGCGCCGCACCGTGGCCAGAAGAATGACGTTCGTGAAAACCACCATGAACGACAGGCCCGCGACACCGGTAAACTCAGCGATCTGAATCACCACCAGTTGGCGGTGCAAAGCCGAGCCCAGCGTGTTCCAACCCCAACCGGAAAAGACGATGCTGCGCAGAAACTCGTGCGCGACCCATGCCGCCGCGAGAAGGAACGCGAGCCGAAGATTGTTTACGGAGCTTAGCCACGGTGATCGGCGCGCAGGCGAATCCAGCGATATCTCGGACCCGGTGGTCGCTGCTATCTCAGGAAGCAAACCGTGTTCGGCCGCATATTTTTCATTGAGCCGCCGCGAGACGGCATCCAATCCCTCGATCGGTTTTTCGCGCACTTTTCGCAGCCCGGGCCGGAGCAAGCCGCACAACCAACTCCAGGCCGCGAAGTAGAGCGCCATGTAGGCGCCGACCAAAATCCAGCCAGGGACCGTGACGGTGTGCAGCCACGAAAACACCACCCAGAAAAATGCGAGGCCTGCGACGTAGCCCAGCAGAATGTCGCGGGCCCAGCGCCGCTTCGGTTCTCCGCCGGAAAACCAAATCGCCGCCAGGAGTGGCGTCAGCGCGATCCAGCAAAGCCACTCATAATTAAATGGCGCGAAGCAACCGGCGGCGAGCAGGCCCGTCGCGATGGCTGCGAGCCAGGGCCAAAGCCGCAGCACTTTGCTCGCGCGCGCCACTCGTCTTAGCGGCGCCGCAACCGTTCGGCCCGTTCGCGCTCGCGTTTCCGGCTCGGATTCACCGCCTCCTGCAAATCTTTCGAGTGGGCCGGATTCACTCGGAAAAACGCCTTCTCGACGTCTTCCATCAACCGAATGTTGACCTTGTTCGAAATGACATAGCCCTGGTCGATCAATCCGCAGAGCGTGTCGAGAAACTCGCCCTTCTCCATTTCCTCGATCCGATCGACCAGCAATTTCCCGAAAAGCGGCGAGCCGGAGAGCCCGATCTTTTTCAGGATGGTGATTTCACCGCCGTCGAGCTTGATTTCGCGACCCATGAGAAAACTTTCCTTTGCTTCGGCTGGATGTCGAGACTTTATGCCGCGGCACGGGCCGTCGCGTCATCCCGCAGCCACTGCCAAAGCTTCTGCAAGCGAACGTCCACTTCGCTCTTGATCGCGGCGAGTTCTGCGAGGGTGAATTTGGATCCGTCAGGCCGCCGTTGGGCAAACAGGTAGTACTTGATCTTGGGTTCCGTCCCTGAACCGCGCACCGCGATCCGGGTCCGGTCTTCCAATTCGAAGATCAGCATTTTTTCCTTCGGGATCTCGTCGCCTTCCACGTCGTGAAAAGTTTCGGTCTCAAAATTCTTCACGTGCATGACTTTTGCGCCGAGCATTTCGGAGGGCTGCGTGGCGACGTAGGACGCGAGCAGCCGCCTGATCGTCTCCGCGCCTTCGGCGCCCTCGAAGGTCAGCGAGCCCGTGTACTCCTCGAAGTAACCGAACTCGGAAAAAATCTCGTCAAGCAGAGCAGTGACGGTGAACCCGACCGACTTCGCATAAGCCGCGACTTCACAAAACATGATCGCCGCGCCGTTGCCGTCCTTGTCCCGAACGAAATCGCCGCCGCTGTATCCATAGCTTTCTTCACCGCCGAAAACATAGAGCGATGAATGGGCGAGGCGAAGTTCCTTCGTTTTCTCTTCGCTCAAACCAACGTAGTTCTGGCGCAGCGCTTCCGGAATCCCGTGCTCGTACTTCGCCAGCTTTGCGCCGATGTACTTAAAGCCGGTCAGCGTCTCGACGCAGCGCAAACCGTATTTCTCTGCGATCGTTTTCTGCAGGTCCGAGGTCACAAAGGTCTTGATGATCACGCCGCGCGACGCGTTTCCCGCATTCAAGGTCCCGCGCTCGAAAAGCGTCTTAATCCGGTAATAGGCCATTAGCGATCCGATCTGGTTCCCGGAGAGCAGTTTCATTTCGCCGCTGCGGTCGCGGACCGCGATGCCCATGCGATCGCAGTCGGGATCAGTGGCGACGACGAGATCAGACTTCGTCGTCTCGGCGAGCTCGACACCGAGGCGTAGGGCGGCCCCGTTCTCGGGGTTCGGAGATTGCACCGTCGGAAAATTTCCGTCGAAACGATCCTGTTCCTCGACTACCTCGAAATTGAAACCTAGACATTTGAGCATCGGCTTAATGATGACGCCGCCGGTTCCGTGCAGTGGCGTGAAGACAATCCGCAAGTCTTTCGCGGATCGCACCAGCTCCTTGTTCAGGATCAAGGTTTCCACCCGTTCCAGGTAGGCCTCGTCCACTTCGGATCCAAGCGTCTGGAGTGCGCCTTGTCCGCCAGCTGGCTTCGCGGTGTAAGTTTCGCCGGCAATCGAATTCACCTTCGCGATGATCGCGCTGGCGTGCGGTTCGATGACCTGGGCGCCGTCGTTGAAGTAAACTTTGAATCCGTTGTCGTGCGGCGGATTGTGGCTCGCGGTGATGACGATCCCGGCGCTCGCGCCCAGGAAGCGAACCGCGAAAGACAATTCCGGCGTTGATCTCGGGCCATCGAACACGGCGGCGTCGCAACCATTCTCCGCCGCCGTTTTCGCGACCAGCTCCGCGAATTGTTTCGAGTAATGCCGCGTATCGCAGGCGATGACGATCTTCGGCTTCCCCTCGATCTTCTGCTGCGCCCGCCATTCCCGCAGATACGCCACGAGCCCCTGGGTGGCGCGGCTCACGTTGTAGAAATTCATCGCGTTCGTTCCCACGCAGGGAAATTCCGGCGGCTGATCGTCGCCCGCGTTGCCGCGCTCAGCTTTAGTGACAACCTTGCCAATCGTCCGTCCACGCAGGCCGCCGGTGCCGAACGCGAGCGTGCGAAAGAAGCGGTCGTTCAATTCCGCCCACTCTTGCGCATTCGCCAGTTCCGAAACGACCTGGCGATAAAGCGGCGATTGGGAACCGCGCATCAACGAAAGAGCGTTTGCAACTGTCGAGGCTCTCAGTTGTCCAGCCTTCCGCGCCGTTTCCAGAACGAATTCCAACTTACCATCTGCGCTCACTTCGCGAACTTGGCGATACCGTTCGCCATTGCAACCCGCGAAGAAAAACGATTGCCGCGCTCGCGGTTAAAAGGCTTAGTGATCGTCTGCCGCATCGATGAATATTCACGAGTACCAAGCCAAGGAGCTACTCCAGAAATTCGGGGTTGCGACACCGCGAGGGAAGGCGGCTTCGACGCCGGACGAAGCAGAGCAGGCGGCGCGGGAACTGGGCACGAACAACCTCGTCGTGAAGGCGCAGATTCACGCCGGCGGCCGGGGGAAGGGAACGTTCGCGAACGGATTCAAGGGCGGCGTGCATTTATGCAAATCGCCGGCGGAAGCGCGCGACCTCGCGGCGAAGATGCTCGGGCAAACGCTGGTCACGCATCAGACCGGCCCAGCCGGCCGGGTCGTAAACAAAGTCTTGATTGCGGAATCGGCTGAGATCGCGCGCGAAATTTATTTCGCCATCCTTCTCGATCGCGCGACCGCCGGACCAATCGTCGTGGCCAGCACCGAAGGCGGCGTTGAGATCGAAACCGTCGCGGCGAAAACCCCGGAGAAAATTCTGCGCGAGAAGATTCAGCCACTGGCGGGATTCCAGGCGCACCAGGGACGGAAACTCGCGAAGCAATTGGGATTTGAGACTTCGCAGATGAAAGCGGCCGCGAAATTATTCGATGGTCTCTATCGCACTTTCATGGCCTGCGACTGCTCGATGCTGGAAATAAATCCGCTCATCGTCACACCCGGCGGCGAAGTGCTGGCGCTCGATGCGAAGTTCAACTTTGACGACAACGCGCTCTACCGCCATCCGGAGCTGGCCGCCCTGCGCGACATCGCCGAGGAAGATCCGCGCGAAGTCGAAGCCTCGAAGCACGGCCTGAATTACATCGGCCTCGATGGCAACATTGCCTGTCTCGTCAACGGCGCGGGGCTCGCCATGGCGACGATGGACATCATCAAGTTTTACGGCGGCAGTCCGGCGAACTTCCTGGACGTTGGCGGCGGCGCGACGGAAGAGCAGGTGACCGAAGCGTTCAAGATTCTCGTCTCCGACGCCAAGGTGAAAGCGATCCTCGTAAACATTTTTGGCGGCATCATGAAATGCGACATCATCGCGCAGGGAATTATCAACGCGGTTAAGACGGTGAAGCTGCCAGTGCCATTGGTCGTGAGGCTGGAAGGAACGAACGTCGACGCCGGGAAGAAGTTAATCGCCGAATCTGGCTTACGAGTCATCACAGCCGATGATCTGGGAGACGCCGCGCAGAAAGCCGTTCACGCGGCGAATCGTGGACGAACCGCGATCAAGGAAATGAGCAGCACAAAATGAAAATCAAAGAAATAGGTTTCGTCGCCATCCCAGTCACCGACATGGATCGGGCGCGGAAATTTTATGAGGGCGTCCTGGGCTTGAAGGAAATCGGCCGGTTCATGGACGGAAAGTGGATCGAATACGGGATCGGCAAGGACACGCTTTGCGTCGCGAGCATTAGCGACACCTGGACGCCGTCGGACCAGGGAACGGGCGCGGCGCTCGAGATGGAGGACTTCGAGGAAGCGATCGCCGAGCTGAAGAAGGCGAACGTCAAATTTGCCTGGGAACCGTTCGAATCCCCGGTCTGCCATATGGCGATCGTGCAGGATCCGGACGGGAACAAAATCATCATCCACAAACTCAAATCGCCATGATCACAGAAGTCGCTTTCGTAGCTATTGCCGTGACCGATCCCGAGCGGGCGCGGAAGTTTTACCAGGAAACGCTGGAGCTGAAGCCCGGCCTGACTGCCATGAATGGCGGTTGGGTCGAGTATGAGCTGGGCGCGACCACGATCGGTGTCGGTTGTCATCCGGATTGGAAACCGTCCCGCGACGGAACAACGGTCGCGTTCGAAGTGGACGACATCGATGCGACGATCGCGAAACTAAAAGAGCGCGGAGTGACGTTCGAGATGGAGAAGATCGAAACGCCCGTTTGCTGGATGGCGCAGTTCCGTGATCCGGATGGGAATCGGTTGCTTGCGCATAAGCGCAAGCAGAAATGACGAAGGCCGAATGTCGAATGACGAAGGAAGCCCGAATGCCGAAGCCCGAAATTAACCTCGATATGGCCGCGCAGCGTTTCGCGCTTCGAACTTCGTCATTGCTTCGTCATTCGTCATTCGTCATTCGGATTTCACATCATGTCCATTCTCGTCGATAAGAACACTCGCCTTGTCGTCCAGGGAATCACCGGCAGCGCCGGCGGATTTCACGCGCGGCAATGCATGGAGTACGGCACGAATGTCGTCGCGGGTGTCACGCCGGGAAAAGGCGGTCAGCTGTTCGACGGCAAGGTGCCGGTGTTCGACACGGTGTGGGAAGCGCGCCAGCAAACCGCCTGCAACGTCTCGGTGATTTTCGTGCCGGCGGCCGGCGCCGCGGATGGAATCCTGGAGGCGGTCGATGCCGGTGTGGAGCTGGTGATCTGCATCACAGAAGGAATTCCGGTCATGGACATGATGCGGGTGAAGGCCCAAATGGCGGGAAAGAAAAGCTGGCTGATTGGTCCGAATTGCCCGGGCATCATCACTCCGGGCGCGTGCAAGATCGGCATCATGCCGGGTTACATTCACAAACCGGGAAAGGTCGGAGTGATTTCGCGCTCGGGAACGTTGACCTACGAAGCGGTCTGGCAATTGACCTCGCGCGGTTACGGCCAATCCACCTGCATCGGGATCGGCGGCGATCCGATCAACGGCATGTCACACTTGGATGCCGTGGAACTTTTTTGTGACGATCCCGACACGGACTCGATGATCCTGATCGGCGAGATCGGCGGCTCGGCGGAGGAAGAAGCGGCGGAATGGATCAAGGTGAATTGCAAGAAGCCGGTGGCTGCGTTCATCGCCGGCGCCACCGCGCCGCCCGGCCGGCGCATGGGCCACGCCGGCGCGATTGTTTCCGGCGGGAAGGGGACCGCGGCGGGAAAGATCGAAGCGCTCAAGGCCGCAGGCATCGCCGTCGCCGAAACTCCAGCAACGATGGCGGACACGTTAATTGCGCGGATGAAAGGTGCGAACTAGCTTCGACCATGACAACCGAAGAGCTGCGCGGAACCCTTCATAAAGCGCCATTCGAACCTTTCACGATGCATCTCGCAGACGGCCATTCTATCCATATTCCGCATCCCGACTTTGTTGCCTTGCGAGGTACGGACGCGGCTATTGTCACATCACCCAAGAGTAATGCCTACGCGGTGGTAGACCTTGGGCTTGTAACGCGTTTAGAGGTTCCAGCATCTCAGCAACGGGATCAGTAAACTGAGGCTATGGTTTCACGCGGACTCGAAGGCGTCGTCGCAAACTCCACCCGCCTGAGCGACGTGCTCGGCGACAAGGGCCAGCTCATTTATTGCGGCTACGATATCAACGAGCTGGTCGGCAAAGTCAGCTACAAGGAAGTGGTCTATCTGCTTTGGCACCGAAAGCTACCGAACCGCAAGGAGCTCGACGCGTTCTTGCACGAGCTCCGCAGCCAGCGGGAGTTGCCGGGCCCGGTCATTGATTTCCTCAAGTCCGCGCCGCCTGACGCCGGGGCGATGGATGTAATGCGGACCGCCATTTCCATGCTCGGCCTGTACGATTCCGACAACGGCAAGGAAGCGACGCCGGAGATCAATCGGCGCCGGGCGACCTCGATCACCGCAAAGATCGGCGTGATCGCGGCTTATTTTCACCGCGCGCGAAACGGCAAGTCGCTGCCGCCAGTCCGCGACGATCTGACCGAGGCCGAACATTTCCTCTATCTCATGTGCGGCGAGCCGCAGTCCAAGGAAGCGAGCGACACGCTCGACGTCGCATTCATTCTCCACGCGGACCACGGGATGAATGCTTCCACCTTCAGCGCGCGTGTCACGATCTCGACGCTGTCCGATTTCTATTCGGCAATCACGGCGGCCATCGGGACGTTGAAAGGTCCGCTGCACGGGGGCGCGAACGAGGGTGTAATCCACATGCTGGAGGAGATCGGAAGCGAAGAGAACGTGGACGCCTACGTCGAGAAACAGCTCGCCGAGAAAAAGAAGATCATGGGGATCGGCCATCGCGTTTACAAAACGCTCGATCCGCGCGCGCCGCACTTGCGCGCCATGGCGGTGAAGCTGAGCGAAAAGCTGGGCGAACCAAAATGGATCCGGATGTCGGAACGGATCGCGGAGTTGATGAAGGAGAAAAAGAACCTGAACGCGAACGTCGATTTCTATTCGGCCACGGTTTACTACTCGTTAGGCATTCCGACCGATTTGTTCACGCCGATCTTTGCGATCGCGCGCTGCTCCGGCTGGTGCGCGCAGGTCCTCGAACAGCTCGAGGACAATCGCCTCTACCGCCCCCTGAGCGAATACGTCGGCGAACCGGTCGGCAAGAAGGTCGTGCCGATCGACGAGCGGCCGTAATTCCCGGGACGCCGTGACGCCGCGCTCGACATTTGGAACGTGGCCGCTAATCTCGGTCCGAATGAAAACGGTGGTCTTGCTGGTCCTGATGGCATTCGCGGTGCCAGGTTTCATCCGGGCGGAAACCACTGAGATCGAAGTGGTGGCCGATCCGCGGATTTACGGAGACTACCCCAAGAACTACCAGGAGATCATCACGAAATGGCTCAACGAAACCCTGGTCGACGCGCCCAGCGCCCAGATCGAGTGGGTGGCGGCGCCGCGAGCCGGCAGTCTGCCAGAGAAAAAAAATGGGAAGGCGCTCTTCGGTTACCTCGTCGAAATCAAAGTCAATTCCCGGAACCGGTTTGGAGCTTATACGGGAATGCAGAAGCATTCGGTCCTGATTCGCGACGGCCGGGTCATCAAGGCAACGGGTTTCGCTTTCTAAATGAAACGGGCGCGCCATTCCAATTGCAAAGGTGAGGGAGGGGTCGGCATTTGGATCATCGTCCTGTTCATTCTCGCGGGTGTGGGCTGGTTCATGTATTCATCGCGGCGTGATGCGGATCGAGGGGGACGCGCTTTCGCCGCGGAACTCGGGCGAAGACTGGCGGTCGATTATGACGAAAGATTTTTGCTGATGCACCTCAGTCCGGAAAACCAGGCGGCCCATCTGCCCGCCTGGCGTGAACGGCTGATGAAGAACTTGCGGAGCTTCGGTCCACTCGCAAAACCGGTTGAGACGACCGGCGACATTCAGTTCAGCTCCCACTTCTTCGATCCGCACGGCACATTTGTTTCGCAATTAACCTACCCGACGATGACGGCGCACTTCGATCTTAGCATTTCGAAGGGCAATGCCGGATGGCGGATCGATGAGCTTAACCTGATCTGGAATCCTCCGCCGGCGCCAAGCCCGTCGCCGACCCCGGCTGTCGCAGCGAGCCCGACTCCGTCGCCCACGCCGGAGAAGCGGAAGAAGCGAGGATAGAAGATCGAGGATTGAGGATGGCGAAGAGAGTCTCTAAAGCAGGAGACGCTCTAACGAATCGAGGCAGAGCTGCGACCAAGTCTCGAGGTTGTCGCGGAGCGCGAGGAGCTGTTCCCGGTTCAAGAACGAGAGATTCGTGATCATAGCTTCGCGTTTCTGCACTTTTGGTTCAGCCAGGCGGAAGACGTGGACGATGCCGAGATGGACGCGGCCCACCTCAGTTGCGTCGTCATTCAAAAGCGCAACGATCCGGTCTTCGAAAGGCGATTCGATTTTGATTTCTTCGTTCACTTCGCGTTCCACCCCGGCGCGATAAGCCTGTTCATCCCAGGCGAAGAGCGATTCGTCGGTATCGTTCATATGGCCGCCGATGCCGATCGAGCCTTTCGCGACCAGGCGCTGTTCGCCGGCTTTCTTGCCGCGGACGTAATGCAGGACCGTGTCGCCATGGGCGATCACTGCGTAGGGAATGATCTGCTTGTGCGACGGATCGGTTTCGGCCTGGGCGCGGGGCAGGAAAAAATTGTTCCCGCGCGAGAGCAGAGCGCGCAGATATTTGTCCGGCTCGAAATTCAGGCCCTGAAAACTGCCGAGCTCATCGAACAGACTTCGCCTAACGACCAGGACGTTTTCGGCGGGATGGCCCACTGTTAAAAGACGTAGGTCACGCCGATTTGCGGTCCCAGGAGGTTAACGCTGGGATTGGGATCGGTCTGGGCGGCATTGGAAAGATGCTGATAAAGAACGCCCACGTTCCATTTCCAATGGTCGTTTACTTTGTAGGAAACGCCGACGGCGGTGAGAATATTGAAAGTGAAATCCTGGCCTTGCGCGCCAAAGACGTTCGCGTGGCTATCGAGCCAGCCGAGGCCGACGCCACCCGAGACGTACGGGACGAAACGCGCCCCTGGCTTCGCGAAATTGTAACGGAAACCCAGCGAGATACCGAAGTAACGGTTCTCCGGCCCGCGCGTGAACGGCTCGGCCATGAGGATGGCGTAGACCTGGTTGTAGCCCTGGAGCCAACTGTCGCGCTCGATCACGCCCCAGCGCCAGCGCGCGGTGAAAAATTGTGCGGGCACTTCGTAGCTGTTCGGGTTGCCGATGATGCCCACCATGTAAGCTGTCTCCGACGACACCTCGAAATTCGGCGCGTCCACCATTTCCGAGGAGCTGAAATGCGTCGAGATGCGGTCACCCGCGGCGCGCGCCAGCGGCGCGAACAGACCGAGAAGCGAAATCAGGATTGCGGTCCGAGAAAATTTCATCAAAGAGCGGCAACAATATTGCGAGTCGCTTCAATTGCAATTTATCGGACGCTCTGGCACGCTTGGCCTTATGAAAACCGTTATCGCGTCCGTTATTTCGTTGTTCGTGCTCTTGGCAGCGGAGGCGCCGGCCGAGGAAGCCCCGGCGAACTTGCCGCCAGTCGCCGTCGATCTTTGGAAGGCAAGTGGGGGCGACAACTGGTCGAAGGTCAAGGAGATCGATTTCAATTTCGTCGTCGAACAGGATGGCAAACAGCTCTTCAGCGCGGCCCACCGCTGGAACGTCGCGGCGATGACCGACGCCGTGAAATGGAAAGACAAAGAAGGCAAGGATCACGACGTGACCGCGAACCTTTCGAAGCCGGCCACGGAAGGCGAGGAGAAGACTGCGTTCGCGCGCTGGGTGAACGATTCCTACTGGCTGCTCGCGCCGCTCAAGATTCGCGACGCCGGCGTGAAAGTGGAGGCGGGCGGGCCGAAGGATCTCAACGGCACGAGCGTGGAAACGATCAACCTGAGTTTCGACAAGGTTGGGTTAACGCCAACGGATCGGTACGTTCTCTACATCGACCCGCAAACGAAACTGCCGAAGGCGTGGGATTACATCCCGCAGAGTGGAAACGGATTGCAGGCGACCTGGGAAAAATTTCAAAACTTCGGCGGCTTGAATCTCGCGACCGAACACAATTTCAATGGCAAGTCGATCAAGCTAACGGATATCAAAGTAGTCACGCAGTAGGCTCTTCTGTAGCCGCCGCTCTGTGAGCGGCGTGGAGGTGCAACATGGTCTTCTCTCGCGCGCCTCACAGAGGCGCGGCTACAGAAAACTCGCGAGATCAGCCGGTAGCGGACTGACCCAGTTATCTCCGTCTTTGATTTCCAAAGCCGCGGAATGAAGCGCGTGGCGCGGCAGCAGGAGGCGCCGCTCCAGTTCCGGCGTCCAGCCGGTCTCGATGAATTCGAGATAAAGTTTCTCGTCCGGGCCATAAATCTTGTCGCCCACGATGGGATGGCCTAACGAGGCCAGGTGGACGCGAATCTGGTGGGTGCGGCCGGTGCGCGGAAATGCGCGGATGATGCTGAAGCGCTCGCCGCTATTTCGGGTGAACCGCTGCTCGACCCGGAAATCCGTCCGGGCCGGCGCGCCATCTGGATGAATTATCTGCTTGAGCCAGATCACTGAGGGCATGTGGGTTCCTTGCCTCGCCAGCGGCGCATCGACCGAATTCGTTTCCCATCCCGGCCATCCCCAGACGATGGCGAGATATTCCTTCAGGATGCGCTGCTCCTGCATCAGCAACCCAAACCGCCGGGCGGCCGCGGCGTTCTTCGCGACCAGCACCAGGCCGCTCGTCTCGCGATCGAGTCGATTAACAATCGACACCTGACCGCCATTCGCGATCTCGAATGCGAGCAGTTGTTTCAGCTCGCCCCAAAGAGTCCGCGCATTGCCCGGCTTCGTGGGGTGCACGAGAAGAAAGGGCGGCTTCTCGACGACCATGAAATCGTCGGTCTCCGCGACAATCGAGAAATCGCCACGGTCGTTTGCACGGCGCGGCTCGCTGGCGGATAAAGCTGGCTTGATCTCGCTCAAGAACGTTACCCGCGAATATACGAGCGGCCAGCGGACCGTGCACGCGCTCGGCGGCGTTTCCGTGGGGATTGCGCAGCACGAGTTTGTCGCCATCAGCGGGCCGAGCGGTTGCGGGAAAAGCACGCTCATCCATCTCCTGGCGGGCCTCGATCACCCCACGAGCGGCGAAATTTTTGTCGACGGCCTCGCCCTGCATTCGGCGGATGATGCCGCGCTGACCCAGTTTCGCCGCCGCCAAGTCGGACTCGTCTTCCAATTCTTCAATCTTCTGCCGACGATGAACGTGCGCGAAAATGTTTCTTTGCCACTGCTCCTGCAAGGTGTGTCACTGGCGGAAAGCGAGAAGCGCGCGGCGGATTTGATCGGGCTCGTTGGGTTGACGGAACGGGCGGATCATTTCGTTCATCAATTGAGCGGAGGCGAACAACAGCGGACGGCCATCGCGCGGGCGCTGGTCCACCGGCCAGCGCTGCTGATCGCGGACGAGCCGACCGGAAATCTCGATTCGCATTCCGCCGCCTCGGTCATGGAGCTGCTGGAAAGGATCGGCGCCGAAGCGCTGACCACCTTGATCGTGGTGACCCACAGCGCCGAAGTCGCGCGGGCCGCCTCCCGCCGGATCGAAATGCGCGACGGGAAAATCGTGCGCGATTCACGTTCCGCTTCGTAATCGTGCTCGATTCTGTAGCAGCGGCCCTGTGGGCCGCTCGACCCTGCACTCAAATACGAGCAGCGGGTCGAACTTCTGTCACGGCCCACTCTCACGCGTCCCACAGGGACGCGGCTACAGCACTTGACCTGCCCCAGAAAACCGCGTTACCTAAACGCCCAGCCTCGACCACGGGAGCCAGCACTTTGGAACTAAAAGACATCAAAGCGATCATCGACTTGATGAGGAAGAACGACTTGTCGGTCTTCGAAATGGAGAAGGATGGCTTTCGGCTGAAACTCCAGAAGGGCGCCGGCGAACAAACGGTTTTCTCGTCGGCCCCGGTGGCGCCAGCACCAACTGCAACAACGCCGGGAACGACGGCCGCGCCCGCAGTCCCGGCTGAAGCTGGGACCGGTGGGGCGCTCAAGGACATTGTTTCGCCGATGGTCGGCACTTTTTACCGGGCTGGTTCGCCGGAGACACCGGCGTTCGTCGACGTGGGCAAAGAAGTCTCGGAAGAAACCGTCGTGTGCATCATCGAGGCGATGAAAGTCATGAACGAAATCAAAGCGGAAACCAAGGGCGTGATCGCCGAGATCGTGGCGGAAAACGGCAGGCCGGTGCAATTCGGCCAGGTGCTGTTCCGGGTAAAATAGAGCGAGCTTCCGGTTCGCGCAGGATCAGTCCGCGGACCGAACACGCCGATGTTTGAGAAAGTCTTAATCGCGAACCGGGGCGAAATCGCGCTCCGCATCATTCGCGCCTGCAAGGAGCTGGGCATTCGCACCCTCGCGGTCTACTCGGAGGCGGATGTCGATTCGCTCCACGTCCAGCTCGCGGACGAAGCGATTTGCATCGGGGCGCCGCCGAGCTCGGAAAGTTATTTGAAGATCGACCGCATCATGAGCGCCGCGGAAGTGGGCGACGTCGATGCGATCCATCCCGGTTACGGTTTCCTGGCCGAGAACGCGCATTTCGCCGAGGTCTGCGAAAGCTGCAAGATCAAGTTCATCGGTCCGCCGGCGAGCGCGATGCACGCCATGGGCGACAAGAATTCCGCGCGCGCCTGTGCGCGAAAAGCGGGCGTGTCGGTCACACCCGGAAGCGACGGGATCGTTGAGAACGAACAGGAGGCGTTGAAAGTCGCGCGGCGAATCGGTTTCCCGATCATGATCAAAGCTGTCGCGGGCGGCGGCGGCCGCGGAATGCGGACAGCCCACAACGAAGCGAGTCTCGGCCCGGCTTTTCACGCGGCGGGGAATGAGGCGGAAAAAGCGTTCGGCAATGGCGCGCTCTACATCGAGAAACTGATCGTCAATCCGCACCACATCGAATTTCAGGTCATGGCCGACAAGCATGGCCACACCGTCCATCTCGGCGAACGCGATTGCTCGATCCAGCGCCGCAACCAGAAGGTGATCGAGGAATGCCCATCGCCGCTGATCTCGCCGGGACTGCGCAAGAAGATGGGGCACGCTGCCATCAAACTGGCGGAATCTGTCGGTTACCAGAACGCCGGGACGATGGAATTCCTGGTCGACAACGAAGGCCATTATTACTTCATCGAGATGAACACGCGCATCCAGGTGGAGCACACGATCACCGAGGAAGTTTACGGATGCGACCTGGTGAAAGAACAAATCCTGATCGCCGCGGGCGAGCGTCTCTCGCCGCATGTCGCCCACGCTGAGCCTCGGTTGCACGCCATCCAATGCCGGATCAACGCCGAAGATCCCGAGAGAAATTTCCAGCCATCGCCGGGCCGGATCGCGTTTTACTACGCGCCGGGCGGCCGCGGGGTGCGGGTCGATTCGCACGCTTACACCGGTTACGTCGTGCCGCCTTACTACGATTCGATGATCGCGAAGCTCATCACGATCGGCGCCACTCGCACCTCCGCCATCGCCCGGATGCGCCGGGCGCTGGATGAATATTACATCACCGGGATCAAGACGACGGTTCCGTTTCACAGCGCCATCATGCGCAACGCCGATTTTCGAAATGGCGTTTACGACACGGGATTCGTGGAACGGCTCATGACCTCGGAGGACTTCGAGATCAAGCCGATGCCGGCGCGGTTGCACGAATAATCGCTCGCTTGACCGCCGCCGATCTCAGCCGCAGCCGGCTCTACGGCATTCTCGATCTCGGTTATGTCGAGATCGGCAATGCTCGAAAAATCGCGGAAGCCCTCGTCACCGGCGGAGTGGATCTGCTGCAATTGCGCGCGAAAAATCATTCGCCGGCGGAAATTGAAAAACTCGCTGTCGAGTTGCATGCCATCACGGCGGAACGCGGCGTGCCGCTCATCATTAACGATCATCCCGAGATCGCACGAAATGTTCCGGCGGAAGGCGTTCACCTGGGGCAGGACGATTTGTCGATCGCCGCGGCGCGAAAAATCGTCGGCCCGGAATGCGCGGTGGGAAAATCAACTCACAGCATCGACCAGGCGATCCGCGCTTTTTATGAAGGCGCCGATTACATCGGCTTCGGCCCGATTTTCGCGACGCCGACGAAGCCCGACTATCCGCCCATCGGCCTCGATGACATCGCGAGGGTCCACGAATCGGTTCGCATCCCGATCTTCTGCATCGGCGGCATCAAGCTGGACAACCTGGCAAAAGTGATCGAAGCAGGTGCGCGCCGCGTCGTTATCGTCTCCGGTCTTCTTCTGGCGAGCGATATTGCAGTGTATGGCCGCGCTGCGAAAGAGCTCCTGAATCAAAAATCGAAAATCGAAAATCGAAAATAACAATGTCCGTGCTCATCGTGGGCTCCATCGGGCTCGACACCGTCAAAACTCCCGTAGAAGAACATGCCGATTTGTTAGGCGGTTCGGCCTCCTACGCTTCCCTGGGCGCGAGCTTCTTTTCGCCGGTGAAACTTGTCGGCATCGTCGGCGACGATTTTCCGCAGTCGGAATTCGATTTCTGGAAGTCGCGCCAGATCGATGCCACCGGGGTCCAGCGGGTCGCGGGCAAAACGTTTCGCTGGTCTGGCGAATACGCGTGGGACATGAACACGCGCGAGACGCGCTCGATCGCACTGAATGTCTTCGAGCATTTCCGCCCAGAGTTGCCGGTCGCCTATCGCGAGACCGAGTTCGTATTGCTGGCGAACATCGCGCCTGCTCTTCAATCGCACGTCCTCGACCAGATGAAGCGGCCGCGTTTTGTCGTTGCCGATACGATGGATCTGTGGATCGAAATCGCGCGGGCCGATTTGGATGCGTTGCTGCCGCGCGTCGATCTCCTGATTCTCAACGACAGCGAAGCGCGCGAGCTGACCAAGGAAACAAGTCTGATCAAGGCCGGACGCAAGATTCGCAAGGTGGGGCCCAAATATGTCGCCATCAAGAAGGGCGAGCATGGCGCGCTGCTTTTTGGTGAAGACGAATTCTTCAGTTGCGGCGCTTATCCGCTCGAAGACATCCATGATCCGACGGGGGCGGGGGACACTTTCGCGGGAGGAATGGCCGGTTATCTCGCTTCCGCCTCCGGCGCGCCGGATTTCGCCAGACTTCGTCGCGCCGTGATCTACGGCAGCGTCCTGGCCAGTTTTAATGTGGAAGCGTTCAGTCTCGAGCGCCTCCGCACTTTAACCATGGAAGAGATCCGGGGGCGTTACTCTGTTTTCAAGGCCATGAGTGCTTTTGACGAGCCCGCCTGATCTGCGGCGCGCACGAGGAGTCCGGCGCCTGCATTCAGAAGCCGTACGGACGATCGCTCGGGACGGGAATATGCTGCATGGGATCGGGCGAAAACGGCGCGGGAGCTTTGTACCTGGCATAGTCTTCGTCCGTCATGAGCGATTGATCGGCGCAGCCGCCCAGCAGCAACGCGCAACAGACGGAAGCAAGAATGATGGCGAATTTCATAAGCTTGATTCTAGCGCTCCGGGGGCTTCGGCAAGCTCTTGGCAAATTCATCCCGCGCCTGGATATCGGCTTTGGTAGGCGGCGGGGTTTTCTCATTTTCGCTGGGCTGGTTGGCACAAGCCGCGAGCAGAAACAAGAGAGCGGATACGAGGACGGGTTTCATCGGATTTGGAGTTTACTCCTGTTCGTCCCGGGCGCTACCCGGGAGTGAGACCCGCGACTTCGGGTCAGCGTCCCGGCAACGGAAGAGGCTTTTGCAAATTGCATTTCCAACAAGTAAACCAGGTCCAATCGGGATCGACATAGTTTTGCGCACCACAACTGAAGCAGGTGTAAACTGTTTGGCGGCTCCTTCCACTCGCTTCAGCGTTAGCCGTCTCCGGTTCTCTGCCGCGACCGCCCTTCTCGCTCGCTTTCGTGTCCATTGCTCTCCCCGCATCTTGCGTCCTCGGGTATTATCAACGCAAGTTTAAGTACAAAAGTTGCGCCCGCCGATCGACCCGCACCCGTGAAGATTCGAACTTCAAACCTTCTGATCCGTAGTCAGATGCTCTATCCAGTTGAGCTACGGGTGCTGAAAGAGCAGGTAATTTGCGGAGGAACGTGAGAGCGTCAACCGAACAGCATGGGGAAAACGCCGAACGTCCAAGGCCGACCGCCGAATATCGGATTCAGACGTGGCTCGCTGCATTCGACATTGAGCCTTGGATGTTGGGCGTTCGGCGTTTTCTGTTCTCTTTAACGTGACCGTTTTTCTCGGCTGCGGGTTCGCGGCAAAATATCCGGAAGGCGGCGGCAACTATTCTGTGCCGCTGCAATGGATGCTCGGGCTGCGCCGCTTGGGGCTTGATGCGATTTGGCTGGAGCTTTTAACAGCCACGGCGGACGCGCGTGAAGATGAATCGCGCATCCGGATTTTTCAGCGGCGGCTTGATGAACATGGATTGAAGGGTTCCTATTGCCTGCTGCACCAAACGCCGGCGAGCGACGCGCACGACCTCGGGACCATGCGATTCGTCGGGCTTTCGCGGCAGGAATTGCTCGACCGGCTGGCCGGACCAAACAGCCTGCTCAATCTCAGCTATTCGTTGCATCCGCCTTTCCTCCTCCAGTTCGAGCGCCGAATCTTCTGCGACCTCGATCCGAGCGAGATCTTTTATTGGATGACGAAAATGGAAATGGGCCAGTCGCATCATCACGAATTCTGGACCATCGGCCTAAACGCGGGCGCAGCCGATTGCCGGCTGCCGTCTTCAGCGCTCAGCTGGCGAACTTTTTATCCGCTCGTCGATACCGAGCTGTTGCGGCCGCAAACGGCGCCACGGATCCCGAAGTTCACCACGATCGGCCAGTGGTATTGGGGCGGGGGAGTCGAGGTGGAGGGACGGTTCCCCGATCTCTCGAAGAAGTTCGCGTTCGAGCCGTATCTCGATCTGCCGCACCGGATTCCCTTAGCAAAATTCGAACTGGCCATGAATTTTAATCGCGACGATCCGGAGATCGCGCGGTTGCGTGAGCGGGGGTGGCGCGTCGTGTCGCCTCATCGGGTGGCGCGAACGCCGGCTGCCTATCGGCGTTATCTCGCGACCGCGGCCGCTGAGTTCACCGCGATCAAAGGCGTAGACGTTGCCTGGCGGACCGGTTGGCTCAGCGATCGCGCCGCAGCGTTCCTGGCCTTGGGGCGACCCGTTATCACCGAAGATACCGGCGCGGGAAAAAATCTTCCGACTGAGAGCGGTTTTCGTTTCGTCCACAATCTCGCCAGCGCCGAAATAGCCGTGAACGATGTGCTTGGGGATTGGCCCCGCTTCTCGCGAAACGCTCGCGCTTGCGCCGTGGAAGTCTTCGATGCAGCGAAAAATATCCGGAAAATCCTCGGTCTCTGAGCCGGGATTGCGTGGAAAAAAAGGGCGGCGATTCCCCATTGCAAAAACATTTTGGGGTGTTACTCGTTCCCCGTTATGGCTGACTTGCTTAAAGGCGACGAGGCGAAAGCTCGCCTGAAAAAGATCCCGGAATGGGAGCTGGAGAAGAAGCACATCGAACGGACCTTCGAGTTCGACGACTTCTCCGAGTCGATCGATTTCGTCAATGGCGTGGCCGAGGTGGCCGAGGACGAGGAACATCATCCCGACATCGATATTCGCTACAACAAAGTGCGCCTTGTTCTCACGACCCACAGCAAAGGCGGCCTCACCGAACTCGACTTCGGCCTCGCCGAGCGCATCGATACGCTCTCGGAGTGAACGGCCGCCGGACGATTCTGGCCTGGATTGTCGTGATCCTGACGGTCCTCGCCGTTTGGAAAGTTGCCGATTGCCGGAACCAGCCGCCGGCGATCTCTTCTGTAGCCGCGCCTCTGTGAGGCGCGTGAGATAGACGTTCCATGCAATCCTCACGCTGCCCACAGGGCAGCGGCTACAGAAGAGGACTTAATTTCCTGCCTTCATCCGCGTCGATGAATTGAAACATCGTTTCGATCTCGGCCCGGTTCTCCATCCCGGCTTCGCGTTTGCGGCGGGCCAAAATCTCGGCGGCGTGATCGCGCCAGCCGAACTTGCGCATGAATTCGTTCCACATCGTAATCTCGTCGGCGCTCGGCCGCCGTCCCGCGGTGAAAGCCCACTCGAGCATCTCGGCGTCGGTCGCACCGTCGTTCACTCGCTTCGCCACCTCGGTGTAATCGAGGTGCAGAAACGCGCAACACTTCGCGTCGAATCCTTTGCCGAGATTCGGCTGATAATCCTCCGGCAGCTCGCCGCGAGCATGCAGGCGGATCTTGTCGAGCATCCGTCCGAAATGAACCACCCCGCCCACTTTCTCCGCCGGACTGCGCACTGGGAATTCCTTCATGGGTTGAGTTTCTGATTGCCTTGCGCTTTTTCAAGGGCGCGACAACCATTGAGCTGGATGGATCGCGTCGCCGGCATCGAAACGGAATACGGCTGTCTCGTCAGCAGTGACGAAGGCCGCGCCCATACCGATGCCTGGCCGGTGCGGGTGAAGAATTATTTGTTCCGAAAAGCCCAGGCCGGCGCGATCGACCTTCACTATCGCGATTATGAAGAGCCGCCCGGCAACGGAGGATTCCTCCTCAATGGCGGCCGGCTTTATCTCGACATGGGCCACATCGAGTACGCCTCGCCGGAATGCCTCCATCTGCGCGACGTCGTCACCTACGATCTCGCCGGCGACCAGCTCCTCCAGCGCGCGCTCGAAGATCTCGGCGCAGCCGATCGCGTTTCGTTTATCAAGAACAACGTCGATCACAACACCGGCGCGACTTTCGGCTGTCACGAAAATTATTTGATGAAACGGGAGGCGCAGTTCACGCCGCCGGTCCTCGGGACGCTGCTCGCTTTTCTCGCGACCCGCCAGATTTTCACAGGAGCTGGAAGGGTGGGGCAGGCGAACCCGCTCGCGTTCGATTTTCAACTCCCGCAGCCGGAGGCCCACGTCGATTTCCAGCTCAGCCAACGCGCCGACCACATCGTCAACGACATCTACCAGTGGGTCCAGTTCAACCGCGCCATCATCAACGCGCGCGACGAGCCGCTCGCCGATTACCGGAAATATCGCCGGCTCCATTTGCTCATCGGCGATTCCAACCTGAGCCCGTTTGCGACCGCGCTGAAAATCGGGACGACCGCCTGTGTGCTGTCGTTGCTCGAAGACGCCCGCTTGCCGAAAAATTTCATTCTGGCCGATGCGGTCCAAAGCACGCGCGACGTTTCCCGCGACGCGACCGGTGCGTGGATCGTGCGCCTCGAAAACGGCAAAACCATCGGCGCGCTCGATATTCAATGGCAATTCCACGAGCTGGCGCGCGTGCATCTCGGCGGGATCGACGAAGAAACCGACTGGTTGCTCGAGAGCTGGAGCTTCACCCTGGAAGCGCTGAGCAACAAACCGGAAGCGCTCATCGGCGGCGTCGACTGGATCACGAAAAAGTGGTTGCTGGAGACCTTCATGGAATCCGAAGGCATCGGCTGGGACGATCCGTGGCTCCAAAGCCTGGACTTGGAATATCACAACATCGATCCCAGAAAGGGATTGTTCTTCGGAGTAAATCCGGCCAAGCGAATCGGCGAATGGAACAACAGCGTCCGGCATCCGGCCGCCAGTTTCCACCCGCCTGGAAATACCCGGGCCTGCGGCCGCGCCCAAGCCGTCGCCTGGTTCCAGAAAAGCGATCAACCGTACGTGATCAACTGGGACTCGATCGCCTGCGACAACCGCGATTTTCTGGTGATGGGGAATCCGTTTCAGGTGTACTCCGACGAAGTCGCGAAGTTCCTTTCTCAACCCCGCGCTTCACGGCAACCGAAGATGGAAGATTGAGGATAGCGGATTGGAGCCGGCACGCCCTCGTGCCGGGGTGAGAAAGCATGGCAGCTATTTCCCAACGGCCTGAGGGCAGGCCGTCTCCATGGATGGGCGCTTCGCGCTACTCGAGCCTCTGCAAAGACGGCAGCCCGTAATTCTGCTTCAACGCTTCCGCTTCCGCCTCGACCTGTTTCGCGTCGAGCGCGATCTGCTTCGGATCTTCCTCGGTTTCGATGGTGATGAAGCCGTCGACCGGATGTTTCACGGCCTCAGCTAAATCGGCGAGCGATTTCACTTCCCTGCCGTTCACTTTGCGGACGGAAAGGTAAGCGACGTCGTCATAACCGATCGTCGTGTTCGCCGGCAGCACCTGGGTTAACACCACCACGCGCCGGTTGCCGTCCGGATAAAGTTCGGATTGGAACCGGTCCTTGTAGACCATTCGCTGGGGCGCGTCCTTCATCCAGTTCGCGCCCCACTCGCGAAGGTATTGGCGGGAAAGCTCTTCGAAGATCAATCCGCCCAGAACGCAATAGAGCGGCGCGCGATCGAGGCTGTAAGGCGGAATGACGTAATCATTCGCGTTGCGATGCTCGAGCTTGAGGTCGAGCTGCATCGGTTTCCCCGCGCGCTGGAGATGCACCGGCAGGGTGTCACCCGCAAAGGCCTTGGCCGTGATCAGGTTCGTGAACTCAATCTTGCCGTAGAGCGGGTCGACATAGTTTCCGTTTTGATCGATCGCGAACTTCCGCAGCTGCGGATCGCGGGTCGGGAAAAATCCGAAACCGGCCGAGGGAAAACCCTGGTAAGGCTGCTTCTCCGCGTCCTTCAGAAAGTGCGCGATGATCGGCGCCGGGATCGCATCGACTACCTGGGTCCGTTGATCGAACCGCAGGAGCAACGCGGCGAGCTTGTTGTTTTTCACGAGCGGCACCGTGTAGCTGTTGTCGCGGTACTGGAGCGAGATGCTCACGCGATACGTCAGGAACTGGCCGAGGTCCGCGGGATAACGCGTCATTTGAATCGTCGTGACCAGCCCTTCGGTCAGGACGAGCGCGCCGGTGGATTCGAGCTGGAGGGCGGCGAGCCGATCGCCGACGACCGTATCGAGCGCAAGCTGCAACGGTGTCAGGCCGTCGAGAAATTTTTTGTCCGCCGGTTCGAGTAACGCCAGGTTCGATTCGTAATCGACCACGACGACATTGGCCGCTGTCTTGTCTCCCGATTCCGCGCGCTCCAGCTCGACATAGTTCTGGTTGGCAACCAAATCCGCCGTCACGAGGACTCGGCCACCTGACAGCACCGCGCCCAAGGCGCGCTTCGAGAACGGCGCCTTTTTCTGCCACGGCCTGACGAAATCGTAGGGCTGTCCCGTCACGTTCACTCGCACGAGCGAAAGCTCTTTCGGCTTCACGACGGTCTCCGGGCCTTTCGTAGCAGCGAGCGCGGTCATCGGTAAAGCGATCGCCGCCAGCAGAGCAATATGGCAACGGAACGTCCTCATCAGCTTTTCGTTTGGTCCGCCGGCGTCGGCTTGCTCGGCTGTTCCTCGAGATTCTGGTCCACGAGCACGTTGTAACGGCTTTTGATCCGTTCCCGAGCCGATTCCACTTCCTTCGGATCGAGCACGAGTGGCGGCCCATCGCCAATCAGGCGAAGAACAAAGCGGTCGGTCTTTTCCGCGAACGCGGCCGCAAGATCGTTCAGCTTTCGGATCTTCTTCCCGTTCACTTCGTCGACGATGCCGCCACGATACGACGACAGATAGGTATTCGTCGGATCGGGCAAAATGTTCGTCAGAATGATGATTTCGGGATGCTCGAGATAAATTTGCTCGAGCACAAAATAATCGAAGTAATGCCGGATGCGCACGTCCGTCGGCTGATAGGCGTCGATGAGGTCGAGCGTGAGCGGTTGAAAGACGAGGCCGCCGTACACGATGTAGCGCGGCTTTACATCGTAACCGTGCGCCAGATAAAGATACGGCCAGACCGAGCCCAGCTCGATCGTCACCGTCATCGGCTTTTTGTCGCGCCAAATATCGAGCTTCACTTTGTCACCTTTGAATTTTCGCTCGACCACTTCCGGCATGTCGACGCGCGTTCCTTCGAGCTCCACTGTCCCATCGCTCGCGATCGGGTGATCGTCGATCGCCAACAACACATCGCCCGCCTGAAGACTGTTCGCCGCGGGGCCGGCGGCAATCACGGTTCCCACGAGCACACCGCGATCGTCGTCTTTTAACCCGAGGAAATGTCGCTGGGCCGGGTTCTGCAGTTTGATCGGCGTGACTCCGAGATCGACGTAACGATCGTAGTGCCCGTCTTCGACATCCTTCAGAAAACGCCGCACGACCGGCGTCGGGATCATGTAGGCCACGCCCTGCGCCACGTCGCCGCTGTAGCCTTGGAAGGCAACGCCGACGACTTTCCCGTCCTGCATCACCGGCCCGCCGCTGTTCCCCGGATTAATCTGGGCGCTGATCTGGACCGTCAGATGCGAATCGATCGACGAATGGGTGTAGAGATTGAAATCGATCCGGGAAACGATGCCCGTCGTTACCGACATGCGTTCGCCGCCCAGCGGATATCCGTAGGCCGATACGGTCGTTTCCAGACTGGGAATTCCGCCCAACGTGAGCGGCACCATGTTCTTGAAAAAATCCGTCGACGCGACTTTCAACAGCGCCAGGTCGCAATCGTGGGCCACGAACAAGACCGTCGCTGGATATTTGTTCGGGTCGCCGTCGCGCTCGACCGTGAGGTAGCGGCTGTTGCTCACCACATGCGCGTTCGTCATGATCCGGTTCCCGTCGATCACGAACCCCGCGCCGATCCCGCGCTGCACGCCGCCTGAATTCCACGGCGCGCGATAATCCGGTTCCACTTCCGTCGCGGTAATACGGACCAAACTTTTTTGGATCGGGCCATTCGGCCGCGCCGGCGGCGCCACGATGACGGCGGGCGGCGGAGCGATCGGGGAAGGCGTGGGCGTCTGGTCGCCCGGTGGTTCCGGCGGACTTTTCTGTTGCGCCCGCGCGTCCATCGCAAGCAGCAACGCGATTGAGAAAATTGCCCAGCACCTCATCACAAAGTCGCAAAGATGAAACAGAAGATTCGGAAAGCAAGGTTGAGTGGTTGAGAAGTTGAGAAGTTGAGAGGACGGAGCAGTCGCAGCAAATCCTCTCAACCCCTCAACTTCTCAACCTCTCAACGTGGTCGTCAGACCACATGCACCGGCGCCTGCCGGCAATCGCGCTCGCAATTGCCGCATTCGATCTGCGTCGTCGCGTGCCCGATCCCAAACCGATCGCGAAGCACGTCACCTACATCATGCAGGAACAAATCGTTCCGCGGCGCTTCCGCCATCACGAGATGGACCGTGAGCGCCACCTCCGTCGTGCTCATCGCCCAGATATGCAGATCGTGCACGGCCGTCACCCCCGCGAGATTTGTCAGATACTCTTCCACCGCGTGCGGATCGATCCCGGCCGGCACCGCGTCCATCGACAAGTTGATCGATTCCCGTAGCAATCCCCACGTTCCCCACACGATCACCGCGCCGATCGCCAGGCTCACCGCCGGATCGAGCCAATTCCAGCCCGTCAGCCGGATCGCGAACGCGGCGATCACCACACCCACCGACACTGCCGCGTCACCCGTCATGTGTAGAAACGTGCCCTTCAAGTTAAGATCGCGTTTCCGTCCCGACAGGAAGAGCAGCGCCGAGATCGTATTGATCACAATCCCGATCGCCGCCACCGCCATCACGGTTCCGCCCGCCACTTCCGGCGGGGCGCCTAGTCTTCGAATCGCTTCCACCGTGATCCCTCCCACCACCACGAGCAGAATCACCGCGTTGATCAGCGCCGCCAGAATCGACGATCGCCGCCAGCCATACGTCCTCCGCTTGGTCGGTGCCGCTCTCGTCAGATGCATCGCGCCCCAGGCGAGCAGCAGACAAAAGACATCGCTCAGGTTATGTCCCGCGTCCGAGATCAGCGCCAGCGAGTGTGCCGCGAGCCCATAAAAAACTTCCGCCCCCACGAATCCGAGATTTAGAACCACGCCAATCGCGAACGCCGCATTGTTGCTCGGCGGTTCGCAGGAATATCCGGAATGATCGTAGTCGTGCGTCATCGCTCCGCTAAGCTATGAGCTTCATCATCTCCAGCAAGGAGCGGATGAGATCATACACGGTACCAGAGGGGCCGGTTGGTTAGTCTGATTCACTCACGTCGCGCTCGCACGCGACGCGAAAACCGACATCGTTGCAGGAGAAGTTTGGCGCATTCGAGCCACGCGCCGTCGCGCGCAAATTTGTGAACCTGGATTTCCAACTGCCACCGCGATAGACGCGCCTGCTGCCGGAGGCGACCCCGCGCGGATTCCGTTTCGGCGCGCCTGGCAAGGGCTGGTAGAAGTCCAGGCACCATTCCCAAACGTTGCCCGCCATGTCTTCCAGGCCAAAGAAGCTCGCTCCCTGCGGGAAGGCTCCTACCGGCGACGTCTCCGCATAGCCATCGTCGACTTGTGAGTCGCGCCACTGGAAAGTAGTCCGCGCGTCCGCGAAGTTGGCGAAACCTCCACGCCGGTCGTGATTCCCCCACGGGTACTTCCGGCAGTCGATTCCGCGCGCGGCAAATTCCCATTCGGCTTCTGTCGGCAGCCGGTAGTTCTTGCCATCCTTCTCGCCGAGCCACTGGCAATACCTGATCGCGTCGAGGCTGGTCACATACACAACGGGATGATCGTCGCCCGCTCCTTTAATCCGCTTTGGTCGGTGACTGGGGTCAAATCGCTCATACTCGACGTTCCTTACCGGATGGCGCGACAGGTAGAACTCGCTCAGCGTAACCGGAGTCAGCGGCTGTTCGTCCGGCCCGGCATCGGGCGCATCGCTGCCCATCACGAACTCGCCCCCGGGGATCAGCACCATCTGTGCACCGTTCCGATTGATGAAGCCCGCCGGAGACTGGCTCGGCACAATTTTGCCCACGATCGCCGGAAAACGTTGCGTAGGTGAAGGCTGCGGCGCGGCCGGAATCGCCGCGACCACTCGCGGCTGAATGGGGACCTTTGCAGTGACTGCCGGTGATTTGGCCAGATCGCTCTCCTCCCGGTCGAGGTAGTCTTCCAAAAGCCGTTCCGCCCGCTCGAGATGGATGCCGAGGTTCTCCGCGATCGTCACAAAGATCTGCCGCACGAGCGGGGTGGCGTCTCCCAAATGCAAATTGCTCAGTCCCAGGACACGAAGGAATTCCTTCTCCGCTTCCGGAGGGGCGGGCGGAGGAAGCGCGGCGCGCTTCGCCTTGTTTTGCCGCAATTCTTCTTCAATGCAGACGCGGGTCTGCTCTTTCGAGAGTCCATTGCGCTGCCCGAACGCTGACAGATTCGCCTCGGCTTCGGCCGTCAAAACTTTACCGGCAATCGACACGGCCACGTACATGGAGAATTCCTCCAGCGCTTCCTGTTCGGCTTGCGCCGCCAGCTCCGCGTCGATTTGACAACGCCGCTCCGGATCGAGCAGTTGCATCCGGGCTTGGACGAGATAGCCCGAGGCTTCATCGAGGCCGCGCCCCAGCAACTGCGCCAGGGGATTGCTCGGCTGATTCTTTAGCCGGAGCTTCTTTTGCCACCACTGCAAGAGAGCCGCGCAATGTTGCTGGATCTCGTCGTCGCCCGGCGCGGACTTTGGATCGAGGCAGAGCCGCTCGTAAAGATTGTCCGTCTTGTACTTGCTCCAGCCATCCCATTTCAAGGGATCGTCCGGGAAGTCGAGAGAAGGTTTCGTTTTGAGATCGAGCATTGGGGCGACGAGGAATTATCGTCGCCTCTTGCCGCAAATCCTGTGCCGCCCCAGCGCGGACTTCGGAGCTTGGAAGTCTCCTTGCCGCTGCCGTTCAAAAGCGATTAGAATCAATCTCGGTCAGCGTGACACGCCGTTTCGCCACCGGTTCAGCCGGGACAATCCGGAGCGACAACGTATCGAGTGCGGAGGAATTAGGGCTAACCGCGACGTTGTATTCACTGATGTGCTCGACACTCAGTACCTTATCGTTCCCATCCAGGCTCTCGATCTGAAAGTTCGGCCGTTTCCAGGTCTTATCGCTTCGATTCCCAATGCGCGCTGTCAGGAGCCGCGCCTTTCCGTTCGCCGCGGGATTCTCATCGACGATGCTCACGATCAGTTTGTCCTTGTAATCGACGAAACGTGGAGAGTCGTTCACGCGGCCTGTAGTCCAGAACAGAAAGACCAGGAATGGCAGCCAGAGCCAACCTACCATCCGCGGATTCCGATACCAATGTTGGTATGCCTGACATCTCGGGCACTTCGTTGCGGCTTGTTCGATCTGCTCTTTGCAAGCCTTACAGGGTTGGGTCATGGGTCGTGTTTTTTTTGAGCGTACGCTCGATCCAATCCTAAGATCGGGGGGCACTGAACAGACGCTGGAAATCTGAGCAGCGAAATTCCTGGATTAAAAATCAGAGCGCGAAATCTGATGGGGGAATCATCGGCCCCGTCGAAGCAAAGCGCGAGTGAGCGCGATGTGGCCGATCAACGCGCCACCGATGCAGACCGGGATGATCAACGCATAAGGGACGTGATAAATCAGCTCGAGCTTTGGGGTAACTGGCCAGCCGAGGGACACAGGAGACGACAAGATCGCGACTCGCATGACGTTGGCCAGCAACACGAGGCCGGCTCCGTTCGCGATCCACGGGACGATTATCGATCGCCGGCAAAAAGGCGCCGCGGCTAACGCCAGCACTCCCGAAATAATATCCCAGTTACGTCCCGACCACGTCATCGTCGCGGGAATAACGCCCTGCGCGACCCACGAATGAAGCACCAACTCCAGCGGAAGCCGGAACCCTTGGAACGCGACCAGCGCCGCCAAAGGAAGATCACTCAGCCAGCGGCCGATCGGTGAAAGGCCGATGCCCAGACTGACTGCATTCATTACCGCGGCAAACAACAGGACGCGCCGTTGATCTTCCTCAAGCCAGCCGCTCCCGACCACGAGAAGGATCGCCGTCAGCCAAAGAATCGTCCCGATCGCCACCGGCAGCGCCCGCCGCCGCGGACTCACCGATTCACGACGAGCGCTCGCCCACACTCCCCAGACAAACGCAGCCACCACTGCCGCGCAGATAGCTAGGAAAACTAATAACGATGCCAGCGACGCCCCCTGAAACATGGACTCAAAATAATTAGCAGATTCAAGGAGGGGCGCTTTCCAAATCGCCCGCTAACCAAACGGCGGTTTATAAACCGCCGCTCCTTGAAGTCCTATCGTCGCTTCTCGACCGGAATAATGTCCGTCGGAACCGACGGATACATTTTGCTAATCCGTTTCAGGTCAGCCGGACTCGGATTGAAAGCGCCATCTCCGTTATCATCCATCGGAGGCAGCTTCATCACTTCCCATCGTCCTGCCTCCGAGTGCAGCAGGAACCCGCTGTTTTCCGGAAACCCTTCTGTTGCGATAGACGAACGCGGATCGGCATACACCCAGACCCAGCTATTGTGCGCTTTCAAGTAACGCACGTGAAACGAAATCCTGCCTCGGTAGCGTTTGCCTTCGCTGGCTTGCCAATGTCGGCGGAGACCATCCAGGATCGCTTCACGTTCTGCGCTGCCTTCAGCCGGCGCGTGTAACTTGTCCGCGACAGCCTCCGCTTGCTTGGTTGGCGATGCCAGAACGGTCGTCGGAGCCAGGGCTACGGCGCCCAAGCACACGCACCCGAAGAGCATCAAATATCTCGTGGTCATGTTCAGTTTTTCTCCTTCCTACTTTCTACTTTTCCCCGACTATGGACGATCATTGTACCAGTACCTCTGAATAAATTCGTCGGTCGACTTAGGATTCCTTATTCGCCCGAAGGCCATCCGGGCGAAGTCGCGAAAATAGTGCCAGTCGCCGTGACGATCGAACTTCCTGGTTGACGCTACCGCCTTCATCGAGCGGAGCCGGGTCAGTCGTTGCCGGCGCGAGCGGCCCAGTCGCTTTAGGGCCCACAGAAAAGCCACATCTTCTGCGACCAACAAACGCTCGTTGTAGCCGCCGATCTCTATGAAATCGCTCCGCCGGCAGAAGACGACGCCCGCATCCATTCCCGTCACCAGCACGAGCGGGATAATTGCCAGATAGGTCGCGACCAGCGCCAGCGACCAGCGTTCCAAGGTCACGCCCGTAGCGCCGCCGACGATTCGATTGTCCGCCAATGTGCGCTCAATGCCATTGAAGGTTTCCGGATGAATTTGCGTGTCCGCGTCCACGAATGCGAGGATCGCACTCTGCGCGCCGGCCGCACCTCCATTGCGAGCGGCGGCAATCGCCCGCTTCACCACAGGCACCACCCGGCAGCCCCGAGCCGCCGCGATCTCAGCCGTGCGATCCGTGGAAGCATTGTCCGCCACGATTACGTCAATTGCGCTCGCACCGAAAGAATAGCGCGCCCGCGCAACATCAACGGTATCGAGCAACCGGGGCAGCAACGCTTCTTCGTTGTGAGCCGGGATGACAAGTGTTTGTCGGATTTCTGTCTGCATCGCCTGGTTACGCGCGTTGCAGCATTCTTACACTAGTTGCCGGCAGACTGCTTTGCGTATTCGGTTAGCACTTCTGTTCGCTGGTTGATTAACTTGAGCTGCGCGTTCGCAAAATCCACCCGCATCCCGCTGTCCCCGACCGCGCCGCCCACGCGCGCCATCAACATCGCTTCATCGTCACGCCACTTGATCCAGGAGCGTTCCGCTTCCTTCAAAGCCTTCTGCCCGTCCGCATCCAATTTGCTCATCAGGCGTTTATAGACAGCATCCAGTTTTGTGTTGGCCTGGTCCACTGCGGCGTTTCCTCCGTCCCCGGTGGCTTGAAGTCAGGATCTTTGCCCTGGGATTCAAAAGGCACGGCCATAATCACAAGAGCGAGAGAAGCGGCAAACAGCGTTGGTATTTTCATTTTTCTTGGCCTGAGTTTGTTGGCTTCGAGGGTGCGGTAGCAAGGCTTAACGGACGAAAACACGTCCGGCTATTTTCGAACGGTAAATTGAAGTTTTCGAGCCCGTTGCCGCTTGTCGTCGGGTCTTCCGGGCTCCCCAAAAACATGCCCGACGTTGTCGACGCTCTTTCCGGGCTCTCCGAAGAGGTGCCCGACAACGCCGGAGGGTCTTCACGGCTCCCCGGAAACATGCCCGGAGACGTCGGCCATCTTCCAGCGCTCCCCGAAAGCATGCCCGACAACGCCGGCCGTCTTTCCGGGCTCCCCGGAAACACGCCCGCGAACGTCGACACTCTTTTCGGGCTCCCGAGAAAGATGCCCGACGACGTCTACCGCTACGTCCGGCTCCAAGAAGACGTCCCCGACAAGCCCGGCGTTTTTTTCCCGCTCCCCGGAAAGACGCCCGACAACGTCAATTGCTTTTCCGCGGAGTGGAAAATAGGCGGATTAGAGATCGGGCGCTGCTAGGTTCTACTTCAGCCTGACCCCTTTCGTCCCCCTCCCTTTTCTGCCCTCTAATGTGGCGGGCTTCATAGATCGATATCATCCGCCTCTGGAGCATCAGGTAAACCCACAGCCATGCGATTGATGACATCGATACAGATACCAATAAGATCCTGAGTTTCCGTCAGGGTGTATACGGACTCGGGATGCGAGGTCGGGTTGCGAAACGAATCTTTTACGTATTTCAATCGTTCCAACAGCTTATCATCCGGCTTCCTTTTTTTCCGAAGAGCCTCGAGCATGTTGCCCCACATCGGCGTTTCAAGGCGGACACGTTTGACCGCCGTAAAGTAGTACGCTTTCAAGACCGCCTCGCAGGCTCTCAATATATGAAAAGCAGATGCAGTAGGCTGGTCGAATGCAAGACATTGAAATGCAGACGCGACATCTTGCTTGGCGATGTGCGGAAGGCGAGAGAACGTCCCGCTACTGAACATTATCGAAGGGTTACTCAACAGGCCCTCAAGGTTGAAACGACTTTGGTCAAGCAGGTAAAGACGCTTCGTACTTGCCTCTGCGACGACCATCAATTCCAAAACATTGATAATCTCGCTGAATTGGGCCTCTTCTGCTGCGGTAATCTTTCGCGACTTATCCTTTTCCTTACCAAGTTCCGTGCTGAGCTCCTGTAGTTTGTTTGTACCCGCCAAGCTCACGCTAAAGTCCGTTTTCTTGAGGCCGTCGACCAGTTTCTTCACTTCACCCATCACTTGGACAATGCTGTAGTGCTGGCATCTCCGCAGCAGACGGATAAGAAGCCCGATGTGGATGAATTGATACGGCCCAATCGTCTTCATCGAAGAACCATAGCACCAACTAAATTCCGGCACGCTCCAAAAGCGAGCGGAGAACTTCTTCGGCTTCGAAGAATTGGCGGGCGATTTCGGGAGACACAAAGCAGGAGGACAGGATTTACAGGATTAACGGGATGGAAGAGTCCCGGATTCCGACCGAATCCTCCGAATCCTATTAATCCTGTCTAAGATTCTGGTCACCCGGGCTGGTCGCGGTATTGTTCACTTTGTTTTCGAAAACGCGGCCATCAGCAAGATGGCGGACGCGACAACGACCAAAGCGGTTCCGAGCATGAAGAGCGGCGCGTCGTAGCGCACTCCCATAAGCGCAAGCAGCGTCACGGGTAGCGTCGCGACCGTGAGAGCAGTTGCCCGCACGATGACTTGCGCCCACGCGTGGCTCGCCGCCGCAGCAGGCGCCGCGTAAAACGTTAGGTAGCCAAGAGGAAACAGGAGCAGGCCAACCAGGATATGATTCAGGAGCATGGGTGGCACGAGTTCGTCGGCTGTCCCCGTTGAAGTCGAATGTCGGATGAGCGCGGCAATATGCGGCGTTGCTACCAGATGCACGATGCCGAGCAGAATAAGCAGGACTCCGCTGCCCCTGAGTAACCGAACGCGAGTGGATGCCGACATGTTCAGACTTCGCAGCGTAACACATTACGCCGCAAGAATGAGAGACAGGATTTACAGGGTTAACTGGATGGAAAATTCTTGGTCCGCTCCGCGTGCATCGTAAGCGGCTTACGATGCGGCTTATTGTGATCGCATGCTGTAGAGATGGGAGGTGATCACCGTTCCCGGCTACACGCCAGCCGGCTCGCGCATGGGACGCGTGGCGGGAGCAGGTAATTCGGCGCTGGTCGCAGCCAATTGCTCAATCTCTTCGCGCACCAGCTCGCGCAACCGCGCATAGGTTTCTTCTTCTCCCTGGCCTTCACATACACCACCCCAGGGAAAAAGATCGGGGCAATAACCGATGTAACGAGTGTCTTCCTCGCTCCAACGCACAAATTTCAAATATCGGTCTTCGGCTTTCATTGCGTCGCTTGGCGGATGGCGTTGCTGACTTGTTTCTCCTGGTAATGCTAAGCGTCTTCTCCATCCTGAGCCAGCCGGAACATAGGCTTTAGGCCTGTGTGCCAATGGACATTCTGTCGGTTGCGCTTTCAGCGGAGTTGAACTCCGCTGGGCGCACAGACTGAAAGTCTATGTTCCTCTCCACGGACTCGGGCATGGCTAGATGCTTTAGATTCCGGCGCGCTCCAAAAGGGAGCGGAGGACTTTTTCGGCTTCGAAGAATTGGCGGGCGATTTCGGAAGAGAATTAGACAGGATTTACAGGATTAACTGGATGGAAGAATTCCTTGTCCCCACCAATCCCATAAAATCCTGTTAATCCTGTCTTGAACTTCTTCAAATCCCGGCGCGCTCCAGAAGAGAATGCAACACCTTTTCCGCTTCGAAGAAATTGCGCGCGATTTCCTGCGCCGCTAATGAGTGGCGGGTGTAGTCGGCGTTGATCTCTTTTACGGCGTCGGCGATTTCGCCTAACGAACGGAAGGCGATGAGGCCGTGACTATGGGCGCCAAAGATTTTGCTGAAGCCGGTTTCCTGGATGATGACGGGGCGGCCGGCGGCGAGGTAGCAGCCGCTGCGGTCGCTGAACCAGCCGGTGTTCAGCCTTACGTACTGGTCCTTGGCAACGGTGAATTCGCCTTTCGAGCGGCGGATGTAATCGCGGTAGAGGCGATAGTCGGCGCTGAGATCGTGCGGGGCGCGGAAGCGCCAGCCGTTGCGGAGGAATCTCTCACGCGTCTTGTCGTCCTTGATGTCGGTGGCGAGCTCGAACATTTCGCCGGCGCGTTTGGGCGCGGCGATGAACCGGAGAAATTCGCGCGACTTGCTCCACAAATATTTTTGGCCGCGCCATTCGATGTCTTTCAAGCCACTCGTAGACCAGTTCGCGACGGAGGTGAACACGGCGGCGGGACTGGGCCGGCGCACGGTTTTCCAGAGATCGGTGACGATGGGCTGGCGGGTGGGAAGCCACTTCAACTTGTGGGTGGGGACGGGGAAGGCAGCGGTGCCGACGTTCTCGCCGAAGGTGAAGAGGGCGTGATGGCGTTTCAGATATTTGATCGTCGATTTGTTTTCCTGGTCGACTTTGATCTGTTCGACGCCGGGATCGCTCTCGATGTAGAGGATACGGTCGCTGGCGAGCAGGTCCGGATTGAATTCCTGGGTGCCGCAGACGTTGAGGATGGCGTCGGCTTCGCGATAAAGCTGGCGGATGCGAGTGAGGGGAAGGCCGGCGGTGGGATTGCCTGGCAAGTAGCGGGCGCAAAAGCCCCAGCGGCGCGCGAAGCCGAACTCGGCGCCGAGATGGCCGAGGATGCGCGCGGCGTAATCGAACTCGTTGTTTACCTCGAAGGTGTCAGGGTTATAGGGAAGGCGGGCGGAGTCTTCGATGTAGAAGACGTCGTGCCCGAGGCGTTGCAGGCCGACAATGTAATGAAGGTGCTGCCAGATGACGCCGGCGATGGGACAGCCGCCCATGAAGCCCATGACGATTAAGCGCTTTCGTTTCATCCAACTTCGCCACGGCTTACGGCGGACAAGTTCCGCCTAACGACTGGTAGGTGAAGCCTAAGGTCATTCGTCGAGCTTCTTAGTTACGACCGCTGGATTTCCGGCGACGACGACATTTGCTGGCACGCTCTTCGTAACGACAGCCCCGGCGGCGACGACGGAATTTTCGCCGATGGTGACGCCTTTGAGGATGATGGCGTTCATGCCGATCCAGACGTTATCGGAGATGATGACGGGCACGGTGCGCAGTTTCGGTCGAGGCGGGCGATCCTTGAAGAAGGGAGCGAGGGCGTGCGCGTCGATGATGCGTTGGGCGGGGGCGAGCGGGTGGAAATCGGAATCAGCGATGCCGACGTTCCAGGAGATGAGACAATGGGAGCCGATCTCGATCCGTTCCTCGGCCATGACGAGGGCGCCGTTCATGAGGGTGAAATCGCCGACGGTGCAAGTGCCGTTAACGCCGATCGCGAAGGAACAACCGGCGTAACAGGAGACATGATCGCCGAGGACGACCGCGCGCGTTGCTTTGCTCTTGAGGTGCCGAAAGATCTGCGCACTCTCGCAATAAAAGCCTTCGCCGAAGATAACGTTGGGCGGGATCGGGTCCTTCCACCAATCTCCTTCGATCCGTCGCTCGCTGTTAACGTTGCTCATGCGGGATAATTGCCGGAGGCGTAAAGTTTCGCGTAAACGCCGCCTTTAGCCACAAGCTCGGCGCCGGTTCCTTGCTCAACGATTCCTCCGTTCTCGAGCACGACAATGCGATCGACGCGATGAATCGTCGCGAGCCGATGCGTGACGATAAGAGTGGTGCGGCCGTGCATCAGATCCTTGATCGTTTCCATGATGGCAGCTTCGGTGGTAGGATCGAGCGCGGACGTTGGCTCGTCCAGAAGCAGGATCGGCGCGTCTTTCAAGAATGCGCGTGCAATTCCGATGCGCTGCCGCTGACCGACACTAAGATGCCCGCCACGTTCGCCGATCGGGCTGTCATATCCGGCGGGCAAACGACTGATAAACTCGTGGGCCTGGGCCCGACGGGCGGCTTCGCGAATTTCGTCGTCCGTCGCGTCGGATCGGCCGTAGGCGATGTTCTCGCGGATGGTGGTGGAAAACAAGAGCGTGTCCTGCAGAACAATCCCGATTTTCGAGCGTAACGATCTCTTGGTAATAGCGCGCACATCGCGACCGTCGAGCGTGACGGCGCCCGAGTTCGGATCGTAGAAACGCGGGACCAGACTCAAGAGTGTGCTCTTGCCCGCGCCCGTTCCGCCAACGAGCGCGACGATTTGATTTGGTGAGATCGAGAGATTGATGTCCTGAAGAACAGGCTGCGAGCCGTAGCTGAAGTTAACGTCTTGGAAGCCAATCCCGCCGGCGGTTTCAGTGATCTCCTGAGCGTCCGGCGCATCGACGACGTCATCCGCGCGATCCAGGACTTCGAAGCAACGCCGCGCGCCCGCCGTCGCGCCCTCCATCGCCCAGGCTGTGTAGGTGAGCGATTCGAGTGGCTGATAGAGCATGAGCAGGTAAGCGCTGAAGACCAGCAACGATCCGAGCGTGAGCGTGCCGGCGAGAACGTGCAGCGTGCCCAGGTAATACATCGCGGCTGTTCCCATCACCATGAGCGTGCTGATAACGAGCGCGCTGTTCACGTTCGTGAGGGTGAGACGAAGGTTGGCGTGCAAACTTTGCTGCGCCTGCAAATGAAACTGGCGCACCTCCCATTCCTCGCGCCCGAAGGCGTGGACCATTCGCACGGAGCTCAAACCTTCCTGCGCCTGGGCCAGCAACGCGCTTTCCTGTTCCTGAATCGAGGTCGATTCGCGCCGAATTCGATGCGCGAAAAAATAAATGGCGCCAACAATTAGCGGGACGATGGCGAGCGAGAGCAACGTCAATTGCCAATCGATCCGGACCATGATGCAAAACGTGCCGATCAGCGTGACGACCGAGCCGAAAATGTTGGTGAATCCTTTGTTGTAGATCGTCTGGATCGATTGCGAATCGTAAGCGACGCGGAAACTGGAATCGCTCGAGCGGCGGGCGTCGTGATATTTGAGTGAGAGCGATTGCAGGTAGGCGTAAAGGTCGGTGCGCAATTTCAGCAGTGCTTGCAGCCCAACTTTTACGAAAAGATAATTGCTCGCGAGATTGAGCAGGCCCCAAAGAAGCTGGATCACGACAAGGGCGAGGCAGAGCAGGGGAATGAGATGGACCGAACCGCCGAACCACATCTTGGGATTCGGCCGCAGGATGTCGTCGACGATGATCTTGAACGGCCAGGGCTTGAGCAGACTTAGGCCGATTGCCGCGAGCGAAAGAACGAGACCGAGCGCGGTCTGCACCGAAAACGGCCGGTAATAGGCGAGGACGCGGCGATAGATCGACATACGGGAATTTAAGATTGCAGATTGCCGATTTCAGATTGAACTAACGCGACACGACCGTGGCACTACGCTAAATCTGAAATCGGCAATCTGAAATCTGAATTCTGCCATGCATCATCTTCTTGAAATTTGGTTCGGCTGGGTCCAGGACTGGGGTTACCTCGGCATCATCGTGCTGATGGCGATGGAAAGCTCCATCTTTCCGGTGCCGAGTGAGCTGGTCATTCCGCCGGCGGCTTTTCTCGCGGCTGAGGGAAGACTGAATGTCTATGGCGTTGTCGCGGCGGGAACATTTGGCTCATGGCTGGGCGCGGCGGCGAGTTATTGGGTGGCGCTTTGGCTCGGCCGGGTGGTGATCGCGCGCTGGGGCCGCTATTTTTTCATCAACGAAGCGAAACTGGAGCGAGCTGAGCGCTGGCTGCATCGCTACGAGCTGGGCGGGATCTTTTTCGCGCGGCTGCTGCCGGTCATCCGCCACCTCATCTCGTTCCCGGCGGGATTGATCCGGATGAATTTCGCGAAGTTCAGCCTGATGACGATCATCGGAGCCGCCATCTGGTGCTCGGTGCTGGCGTGGTTTGGGCAGACGGTCATCACCCGGGAAATGGTGGAATCCAAAAACGTCGGCGCGCTCGTGACGGCGGTGAAGCAGAGCCAGAACTTCCATTACATCCTGATCGCGATCGTGGTGCTGACGCTTCTTTACTTCGTTGTAATGCGGTTGACAGCCCGGCCTCAGAACTCGTTGCGCTGATACGTTCTGACCAGAAATCTGACACTTGTGTCAGTGATTTTGCGATCGTGGGCGGGCCTTGCCCGAGCAAGTGAACAAATTTGCAGGGAAACGGTCTCACCTAGCGCGTTGGCACCCGATTTGCTGAAAAAGAGGGTGCAACCTCTATGAAAAAGACCAATCAAATCCTCAAGCCGCGCACACTTTCACTCGGTGACCTCATCCTGGCGGTGAGTTCCTGCACCAAGAACACCAAGGAAACCGTCGCGGCCGTGGCCGATCTCCTGGGCAGCGGCCAGGTGCGCGTGGAAAACAACGGCCGGTTCACCCGCGCCCGCGTTTGCTAGGCGCCATTTCCCAAAAGCTTTTCGAAGCGCCGCTTCGCGATTGACCCGCGACGCGGCGCTTTTTGCGTACAAAACGCTTTCCGTTTCGCTTCGCGCTTTTATCTTCGCCGCGTGATCGATCGTTATTCCCGGCCACAGATCCGCCAGCTTTGGTCGGACGAGCGCAAGTTCCAGATCTGGCTGGAGATCGAGACCCTGGCTTGCGAGGCGATGGCCGAGCTGGGCCAGATCCCGAAAGAGGACGCGGCGGAAATCCGGAAGAAAGCGCGGTTCTCGATTCCCGAGATCGCGGAGATCGAGAAGCGGACGAACCACGACGTCATCGCGTTTCTCGAGAACGTCGCGGAATCGGTCGGCCCGGCGGCGCGGTGGATGCACCAAGGGCTGACGTCTTCCGATATTCTCGACACGACGTTGGCTGTTCAACTGACGGAAGCGTGCGGAATCCTGGCGGAGGATTTGAGCGCGTTGCGGGCGGTAATCGCGACGCAGGCACGCCGTTTCAAGACCACGCCAATGATCGGCCGCAGCCACGGCATTCACGCGGAACCGATCACGTTCGGTCTCAAGCTGGCGTTGATGTTCGACGAATTCGGACGAGCCGAAGAGCGGCTGGCGCAAACCAAAGAACGGGTTCGCGTCGGAAAATTGAGCGGCGCGGTCGGCACGCACGCGCACCTGGATCCGGCGATCGAACGCAAAGTTTGCGAGCGGCTCGGCTTGAAGCCGGCGAACATTTCGACGCAAATCATCCAGCGCGATCGGCACGCGGAATTTGGAACGACCCTGGCGTTGATCGCGTCCAGCATCGATCGGTGGGCGACCGAGTTCCGCCACTTGCAACGGACGGAGGTTCTCGAAGTGGAAGAGTTTTTCGCGGAAGGCCAAAAGGGCAGCTCGGCTATGCCGCATAAACGCAACCCGATTACCGGCGAGCGGCTGAGCGGCCTCGCGCGCGTGTTGCGCGGGAATGCGATCGTGGGCTTAGAGAATGTGGCGCTCTGGCACGAGCGGGACATCAGCCATTCCAGCGCCGAGCGGGTCGTCCTGCCAGACTCGTCCATCCTCCTCGATTACATGCTGACGAAACTGACCGAGCTCGTGGAAGGCCTGCAGGTTTATCCGGAGCGGATGCAGGAAAATCTCGAGCTGAGCAAAGGGCTCTATTTCAGTCAATCGATCCTGCTGGCGTTGACGCGGGCCGGCGCGGAACGGAAGAGCGCTTACGAAACGGTGCAGCGCGCGGCGATGAAGACTTGGAAAGGCTCGGATTCATTTGCACAGAACGCGAAACGCGAACCGGAGATCACGGCGCGGTTGTCGGAAGCTGAGATCGACGCGCTCTGCTCGCTGGACGTTCACCTGCGGCACGTGGACGCGACGTTTCGCGCCGTTGGCTTGGATTAGCCCGCCGCGGAATTCAAAACGAATTCGGCGATGCGCCGCGACGCATCCAGTCGCACCTGCACGGTCTCGAATTCCGTGCCCGCGGCCGGGCGCGCCTGGGGATCGAGCGTGACCCGCACGCGGCTGCCCGCCGGCTTCAGAATGAGCTGTTCCACTTCAAATCGGTCCGACAACTCCACGCCGGCCACCTTGAACATCGCCATTAATTGCATCGTCATCGGCGCCGATGCGCCGGCTGTCATCTGGATCGAAGCGTTTTGGTTTACGAGCGCGACGTCGTTGATCGCGAAGCCGTTTCTCGCTTCGATGCGTTTGGCCGGCTGTCGGGTCGGCACCACGCGCATGGTTTGGATGCGGCCGGATCCATCCAGCTCGACTGGCCCGATTTCGAAGCCCGCGAGAAGATTTTCCGCCGGCGCCGACGAATGAGTCAGCGACAAGGTTGAGGCTGTCGGCCGCGCCCGGATCGTCCCAATTTGGAAGCGGGGGGTGAACTGAACT
>QHNH01000010.1:125886-318507 GCA_003218375.1 Verrucomicrobiota bacterium
GACGGCGATCGAGGCTGGGAAATCACTGCCGTCGGCGCGAATAAAGGCGTTTCGGTAGGAATTGGCGTGGGCGCCACCGGTGACGGCGCTACAACAGCCGGCTGTTTTTCGATGATCTCCTTGGCCGCGCTGGCCCCATTTTTCTTTATCGGCCTTTTTCCGTTTCCGTGGCGCGGGCGAGCGCTTGGAGGCAATGGCCCCTTCGCCAGCGTCTCGCTTACCAGCGTAACGAGCGCGTCCGACATGAACGGCTTGGCAATCGTGGCGACGATGTTCGGATACTTCCGCGCCGCGGCGGTCATTTCGGAAACGTGACCCGACATCATCACGATCGGGATCCGCGCCGTCGTTTCGTTTTGCAACAGCCGCTCGCAGACCTGATCGCCGCGCAGATCGGGCAGGCTGTAATCGAGCAGCACGAGATCGGGAATCATTACCTCGGCGCGCCGGACGCCTTCGCTTCCGGTAAACGCCGTGACGATCTGAAGGTTTGGATCGGCCGTGGCCAACGCGTCCTCTACGAAGATCAACAGCATCTCGGTATCGTCGATGATGACGATTTTCTTGCCGCTCTTGACGTTCTTTTTCGGCGGCGGCTCGGGGAGAGCCGGTGAAACCAATGGCGCTGGCGTCACCTCCGCGATCGAGGCCGTCTTGCGCAACGCCTCCAGAAAAATTTGCGACCACGGTCCGTGGATCGTGCGAGGCGCGTCGATCACTCGCTCCCTTTCCCGGGCCCGCGGATTTTTCCAACGCATCATCTGGTGCAAGGCGCCCGGGCCGGTGAAATTTCCCGCGGCGGCATGAGTAATCTGGCCCTCCAGGAAATGGATTTCGCCGCCCCGCTCATCCGGCGAGCGGAGGTGCAGGACCGCCGTCGCCAGGTTCAGGCACTCCAAGGGAACGAGATCGCGCACATTGAGATCGCGCAGCGTTCCGCGGGAGTCACCCGAAACGGCGTTCGTCCACGGCCCGAGCAGGGCCTGGACTGCGGCCCCGAATTCCGCCAGCTCGAAAGGTTTCTCGATGAATTGAATCGCGTTCGGCCCGTAGCGTTCGGAATGAAGTTCGGATGGAACGCCGGACGCAATCGCGAGAAAACGCGCATTCGGATTAGCCACGGCGATCCGTTCGAGAAATTCGATCGCATTGGGCCGGGGCGGATCGAAATCGACGATCAGAAGTTGGGGGCTTATTTCGGCGATGCTCGCCTCTGCCTCCGCCAGGGACTCGACGGCGCGAACCCGATGGCGGGGCGCGAATTTTTTCAGCGCCGAAGTGATGGCGGCCGCGAGCGCATCGTATTCTTCGACGAGAAGAACGCTAGGCGCTGTCCCGGCATGAGATTCTTGGGAAGCAGGCACGGCGGTAGCGAGCGAAAAGGCCGAGGATAGAAGGAGCGCTGGGCATGTCAAAGCAAAGCAAGCGCAAGTTGCGTACCCCTGCGCCCGACTCGCCTGGTCCTGCTGCTACTCGAAACGCAGCGCTTCGATCGGGTCGAGCGCGGCGGCGCGGTAGGCAGGATAGAAACCGAAGCCGATACCGATCGCCGAACAAACCACCAGACCGGCGATGGCCCAGCCAAACGGGAAGATCAGATCGGCCTGGAGCCACATCGCGAGGAGATCGCCTCCAATCACACCCAGGATGATTCCCAGGATTCCCCCGGCTTCCGAAATGAAAACTGCCTCGGTCAGGAATTGCCGCAAAATATCGCGGCTGCGCGCTCCGATCGATTTGCGAATGCCGATCTCTTTCGTCCGTTCGGTCACGCTCACCAGCATAATGTTCATGATCCCGATGCCGGCCGCGATGAGCGCGATCAGGCTAATGACGAACGCGCCGATCCGGACAATGTCAGCGATGGAAGTGAAGGCGCTTTTGAGGGAGTCGTTCGAGTAAATTTCAAAGTCGTCCGGCTGGTTCGGCTTCAGGCCCCGGGCCAGGCGCATCGCGCCAATACCTTTGTCGAGCGTGCGATTATAGCTTTCGGTCGAGAAGGATTGGGTGGCGATGTTTACCGTTCGCTTGGCGGATCCAAAATTCTCGAAGAAGCGGGTGATGGGTATGACGCAAATATCGTCCTGGCTTTGGCCGAAGGCCGAACCCTTTTCCGCCAAAACGCCAATAACCGACATGGGATGACCATTAATCTTGATCACTTTCCCGATGGGCGATTCGTGGGGAAAAAGATTCTTCTCGATGGTCTTCCCGATCATGATCACGTTGCGCGCCAGGTCCACGTCTTCGTCGGTAAGATTGCGGCCGTAGGCGAGGGAGTAGGAGTTCGCCGCCAGGAAACTTTTGTTCGATCCCGCGACGGTCAACGCCGGCGGCGTTTTCAACCCGTTGTAGGTACACTGGCCTTTAAAATCGAAGCACTTGAGGCAAACGTCTCGCGCGATCCCTTCCATCAACTGCTGATACCGGATTGCCTGGGCAAACGTGATGTTCCGGCGGTTCTCGTACTTCTGCGCGTTGCGCCCGCCCTGGCCGCCGCTGACGGGGTACTTGGCAAATTGGAAAATGTTCGAGCCGAGAAAACTAATGCCGCTCTCGATCGAGGATTGGAGCGCGCCGATCGCCGTCATCACCGAGATGACCGAAAACACCCCGATTGTAATCCCGACCATCGTCAGCCCCGAGCGCAACTTGTTTGCGCCTAACGACTGCATGGCCATGGAGATTATTTCGCGGAACTGCATAGGTCCTATGTGTCCTATAGGTCGTATCTACTCATATCGAAGCGCCGTCACCGGATCCAAGCGCGAAGCCGACCACGCCGGAGCGAAACCGGAAATCAACCCGGTAAAGATGGAAACAAACATGCCGATGAGCACGAGGCCGAAAGAAAACTGGACAGGGAACGATGGGAACGCAGTCGCGATCCCAAAACACAGCGCATAGGCGAAGGTCAAACCGATCAGTCCGCCGAGAACGCAGAGTGAGGTCGATTCGATCAGGAACTGGAGCAGGATCGTCCGGCGCCGCGCGCCCAGGGCTTTGCGCGTCCCGATTTCCTTGGTGCGCTCTTTCACGCTCACGAACGTGATGTTCATGATTCCGATCGCGCCGACGAAAAGAGAAAGGCCCGTGATGAACAGACCAGCCAGCGCGATCGAATTTTTCACCGGATCGAGGGTGCTCTTGAACGCCTGCTGCTCGTTGATGTTGAAATCGTCCTTCTTCTCCGGCGGCAGGGCGCGGACCCGCCGCATCAGGCCGGTCAATTCATCCTTTGCGTCCGCCAGCTTCAGCTTGTCGCGCACCTTCACGCGCACATCCGATTCACTCTTGGCGCTGAAGAATTTTTTAAACGTCGGCAGCGGGACGATCACGATCGAGTCCAGGCTGAAGAGACCGAGGAACGAGCCCTGGCGCGCGCCGACGCCGAGGACTCGAAATTGTTGCCCGCTGATCAGCACTTCTTTTCCCACGGGACTTTCCGAGGGAAAAAGGGAATCCGCTACATCGTAACCGAGAAGACAGACATTGGCCGCGGTCCTGTTTTCCAGCTCGTTGAAAAACCGACCCTCGTTGAAATCGACCACCGAGATGAGCGGATAATCAGCCGTCGTTCCCTGAACAAAAATGCCGGTCACTTGGTTATCTCCGCGTTTGACGCTGCGCAGAACGTTGGAAGTCGGCACTGCGAGCACGAGGTTGGAGTTCGGCGTCGCCGCGATCATCCGGTTCAAGGGCTCGGCATATTCTGTCTTGATCTCGCGCCGATCTCGATAATCCCACCAATTGCTCACCCGCGCCCATGGGTGCTGGCTGACGTAGAGGACGTCATCTCCGAGGATGGACATGCTTTTGTCGAAACCTGTCTGGATGCCGGTGATGGCGGTGCCCATCAACGTTACCGCCACGATGCCAATGATCACGCCGAGCGCGGTCAACATCGAGCGCGTCTTGTTGGAATGCATCTGGGCGAACGCGATCTTCCAGCTTTCGCTCAGCTCGTAGACAAAGCGTTTCATACCGCTAGGTGAAAGCCAGCGTCTCGATCTCTGGCTGCTCCGCGGTGGCATCGCTCTCGACCAAGCCGTCTCGCAGGTGCACAACGCGACGAGCATGGCGCGCAATGTCGGCTTCGTGGGTCACGAGAATGATCGTGTTGCCCTGTTGATAAAGGTTCTCGAGCAGCGCCATGATTTCTTCGCCCGTTTTGGAATCGAGGTTTCCCGTTGGTTCGTCCGCGAGGATGATCGAAGGATCGTTGACGAGCGCTCGCGCGATTGCCACCCGCTGGCGCTGACCGCCCGAGAGCTCGTTGGGCTTGTGAAGCAAACGATCGCCCAAGCCGACGTCGCGCAAACTTTGCGCCGCCCGTTCTTCCCGCGTCTCAGGGTCGATCCCCGCATAAATCAGCGGCAGCTCCACGTTGCGCAAACTGGTAGAGCGAGGAAGGAGATTGAAAGTCTGGAACACAAATCCGATCTCGCGGTTCCGAATCGCTGCCAGTTCGTCGTCATCCATCGATGAGACATCCTTGCCGTTGAATTCGTAGCGACCGGAGCTCGGCGTATCGAGGCAGCCGAGCATGTTCATGAGCGTCGACTTGCCGCTGCCGCTCGGCCCCATGATGGCGAGGTATTCGTTGCGATGAATCTGGAGCGAGACACCGCGCAGAGCGTGGACCGTTTCCTCGCCCATCACGTAATGCTTCGTGATGTTGTCGATGTCGATGACGATCGGACCACGCGGTCGAATCGTATCCGTGTTCAGCATAATCCAAGGTCCGCGGCGCTACTCGTGCCGGCGCCTATTTCGTCGTGGTCGTTTCCTTTTCGATGACGACCTTCGCTCCGTCTTTTAGTTTGCGGCTGATCGCGCTGTAGCTGCCGGAGATCACGTCGTCGCCCGGCTGGACGCCGCTCTTTATTTCCATGTAGGTGTCGTCCGCGATTCCGGTCGTGACCTTGATCCAGTGCGCTTTTCCATCCTTGCCCATCGTGAAAACGCCCTTGCTGATTTTCTCGCGTTCTTCCTTCTCGGTTTTCTTCTCGAGTTTCTGATTTTTGAATTCGGCGGCGTTGTCTCCCTTGTCGCTCGCCTCCTTTTTTTGTTTGCGCTTTTCGATCTCCTCCGGGCTCAGGTTGCTGTCGCCAGTTCGGATCGTGACGCTTTGCATCGGGACAGCGACGACATCCTTGACCATATTGGTTTGAATTTCGGCGGTGCAGCTCAGGCCGGGACGTAATCGGACGTCGTTATCCTCGATGTGCGTTTTCACTTCGAAGTTGGTCACTTCCTCCTGCGTGCCGGTTCCAGTGGTTTTGCCGGTGTTCGCGATTTGCACCACGGTGCCGTGAAACTTGCGCTCGCCGTAAGCGTCAATCGTGACCAAGGCCTTATCGCCGATCTTGACGTTGACGACATCGTTCTCGTTCACGTCCACCCGCGCTTCCATGCTGCTGAGATCGGCCACCCGCATGACCTCCGTCCCGGCGAATTGGTTCGTCGCCACGACGCGCTCGCCGAGCTTGCTGTTCAAGATAGTCACCGTCCCATCGATCGGCGAATAGATCGTCGTTTTCGAAAGTTGATCGCGCGCCTGGCTGGAGCCCGCTTCCGCCCGCTCGATCTCATGCACGGTGCTTTCGTAAGTCGAACTCGCCACATCGCGCGCGGCCTGGGCGGCGTTATATTCCGATTCCGAAATCATTTTCTTGGTGAAGAGATCCTGGGACCGTTTCAAATCCTGTTCCGTTTTGGCCAGGGTCGCTTTCGCCTGAAGATTCATGGCCTTCGCGGCGCTGATCGCAGCCTGCTGTTGTTCGACGAGCGCCTTATAGGAGTCCGGCTTGATCTTCAACAGGAGATCGCCCTTCTTCACCACTTTGCCATCCTCCACGGGCAATTCCGTAATCTCGCCCGCCACTTCAGGTGAAATTTTCACTTCGGTCTCCGGCTGGATTTTTCCCGTGGCCGAGACCGTCTGCACGATGGTCTTACGAATCGCTTTCTCGGTCGTCACCGGGATCGGCTTCTCGCGCTTGCCCATGATCGAAGCCACCACGATCCACAGCACCAGGAGACCGATCGAACCGAAAATGATGTAACGCCTCCGACGGGAACGGCGTTTGCGAGGCGAAGCGGTGGGGGTGGCGACTTGGTGCATGTCAGTTGTTGGGGGGCTGGTTGGGCCGATCGGAATCGGACTCTTTAGAGCTCTAGATAGCAAATTTCGTTCACTCCTAAAATCACAATTTCCATCAAAACCGCATTTCGGCCGATATTGACGCTCATCTCTAAATAGATGCAACTACGAGATCGCTTGGATTCAAGCCTTTCCTAGGCTGGGGTCAAGTCGGGCTCGCGGGAGTAATCCGGCCGCGGATCTGGTGGATCGCCCAGGTCGCGTGCTCGGCGATGAGCGGCTCGGGGTCGAGAGCCGCTCGTTCCAGCGCGGATAAGTCGGTCTCATCGCCGACGTTCCCGAGCGCTACACAAACGTTGCGCAAAAACCCGCGGCGTTTGATTCGCTTGATGGGCGAACGGCGAAAAAGATCGCGGAAATCGGCATCGTCCAGTGCCAGATAATCGCGTAACCGCATACCCACTGCCGGACCCGCGGCGAAGGCCGCTTCGCGGGAAACCGCCGCGAAACGATTCCAGGGGCACGCTTCGAGGCAATCGTCGCAGCCATAAATCCGATCGCCGATGAGCGGACGCAATTCGAGCGGGATCGAACCCTTCAGCTCGATTGTCAGGTAGGAAATGCAGCGCCGCGCGTCGAGCCGATGGGGCTCGGTGATCGCGCCGGTCGGGCATGCGGTGATGCAGCGCTGGCAACTTCCGCAGCGCGGCGGCTGTGGATGGTCAGGCGGCAGGTCGAGCGTTGTCAGAATTTCGCCGAGGAAAAACCAGGTGCCGAGCTTCGGGTCGATCAGCATCGTGCTCTTGCCGTGCCAGCCGATGCCGGCCTCGGCCGCGTGATCGCGCTCGAGGATCGGGCCGGTATCAACATAACATTTTTGGGTTCCGCCGAGCTCGCTAAGAAACGCGCCCAGCTCCTCGAGTCTGTTCAGCATCACGTCATGGTAATCGTCGCCCCAGGCGTATCGCGCGATTCGGCCCGGCGTTCGTGACGATGCTTCCGGCCCTTGCCAGTAATTGAGCGCCACGATGATGATCGAGCGCGCCCCAGGCAAAACCTGTTGCGGATCGCAGCGCTTCTCCCGCCCGCGATCCATCCATTGCATTTCACCGGCTCCGCCATCGCGCAACCAGGAACGAAATTCTTCCGCATGCGCAGGTGCGGATGCGTTCGCGACCCTGCACGAATCGAAGCCGAGCGCTTCCGCGCGAGCGATTATCTCATCCTTGATTGAGGCGATCGCGATCATCGGTTCTCGATCTGGTTCAAGATTTTCTTCGCCACGGCATCATGAGTGAGGAGTGTAGTGTCCACCTGGATGTCCGCCGCCGCCTGGTAAAGCGGCAGGCGCACCCGTAATAATTCCTTCAGGGTCGCCCGCGGGTTTTCCGTGCGCAAGAGCGGCCGGGTCGTCCGCCGTGAAATGCGCCGGAAAAGGATTTCTTCGCCGGCCTCGAGGTGAACCACCGTCCCGAGCTGGCGCACCAGATCGGCATTCTCCGGCCGCAGCAGGATCCCGCCGCCTGTCGTAATGATGGCCCCACGTTTGCCGGATAACTCCCGAAGCCCATCGGTTTCCGCGTCGCGAAATGCTTCCTCGCCATGAGTCTCGAAGATTTCAGAAACTGTGAGGCCGAAGCGCGCTGCGACCATCTCGTCCGTATCGAAACGCGGGAGGCCGGTCATTCGCGCCAGGGTCCGGCCGACGGAAGATTTTCCAGCTCCCATAAACCCGATCAGCACAATGGCGTCGCCGCGTTCCTGCATTCGAAAAAGCTCTTTGCAAGCAGAGCAGTTCTAGGGAAGTGATGAAATCCTAATATGCCAACCCAAAAATCTTCCGCCGCCCTGGTCGCGGTTATCATGGGAAGCGCTTCCGATTGGGAAACGATGCGCCGCTCCGTCGAGCTGCTCGATGAGCTGGGCGTGCCGAATGAGTCGCACGTTCTTTCCGCGCATCGGACGCCGGACGCGACGGCTGATTTTGCCCGCAAAGCGGCGGATCGCGGTCTGCGCGTCATCATCGCGGGCGCGGGTGCCGCCGCGCATCTGGCGGGCGTGATCGCCGGCTACACGTGGTTGCCGGTTCTTGGCGTCCCGATTCCGTCGTCACAGTTGCAAGGACTCGATTCGCTTCTTTCCACCGCCCAAATGCCGAGCGGTGTGCCAGTCGGTACCCTCGCGATCGGTGCGGCAGGGGCGAAGAACGCAGCGCTTCTTGCAGCCGGCATCATCGCACTTTCCGACAATAGCATTCGAAAGGCCCTCGAGTCGTTTCGGAAAAAACAAACTGAATCGGTGCTCGCCGCGCGGGTCCCGAAGTGAAGACCGAGATCATCCCGTCGTCAGATTACGGGAAAGCGGTCACGCTTTTGCGCAACGGCGACATCGTCGCGCTGCCGACCGAAACCGTTTACGGACTCGCGGCCGACGCATTGCGTGAAGAGGCGGTTCTGAAAATCTTCGCGGCAAAGGCACGGCCGCGTTTTGATCCGCTGATTGTTCATCTGCCCGATCGCGCCTGGCTGGAAAAAATTGTCGATCTTAACCGCCAGGATCGGCAATTGATTGAGAAGCTCGCGGACGCTTTTTGGCCGGGACCACTGACGATTGTTCTGCCGAAACGCGAAATCGTTCCGGACATTGTGGCCGCCGGTCTGGTTACCGTTGCCGTTCGGATCAGCGCGCACCCGATCTTCGCCGAAATCATTCGCGCGTTTGGCACACCGCTCGCCGCGCCGAGCGCAAATCGTTTCGGCCGGATCAGTCCGACTAACGCCGAACACGTCCGCGAAGAACTTGGTGGTCTGATTCCGCTTATCGTCGATGCCGGGCCAACCACGCATGGGCTAGAATCGACGATCGTCGCCCCGCGGCATGAGCGGATCGAGATATTGCGACGCGGACCGGTGACGGAAGAGCAACTCGCAGAATTCGGCGAAGTCGTTGGCATCGGTCCGACATTGCATCCCGAAGCTCCCGGTCAGCTCCCGACGCACTACGCTCCGAGGACGTCGCTGATTCTGGTCGACGACGCGGCGGCATTTGTGGTGCCGGCCGGAAAACGCTCCGGATTACTCAGTTGGAAAACCGATGCGCTCGATCGGTTTGCGGCAGTGAAGCGTTTGAGTGAAAGGCAAAACGTTACCGAAGCGGCCAAAAACCTGTTCCGGTGCCTCCGCGAATTGGACGGCGAAGGACTCGACCTGATCGTCGCCGAAAAATTACCGGACGAAGGTCTTGGCGCCGCGATCAACGATCGGCTTCAGCGAGCCGCGACGCGCAACTGAACCACAGGCGAGCCGCAGACGCAGTTCCTTCTCCCTGAGGGAGAAGGTTAGGATGAGGGTGCCTTTGCTACGCGGCATAGCCCAAAGTCTGTGATGACTTTCACGTCCGATACCATTGACCCTCACCTCAGTCCTCTCCCTCAGGGAGAGGAAGCCGGATGCAATGCGACGCATTTGTTCGCGCGCGACAAGCGTGGGCAGCGGTCTAACCTTTGTGCGCGAGGCAGGCTTCGATGAAGCCCTTGAAAAGCGGATGGGGCTTATTCGGTTTGCTCTGGAATTCGGGATGATACTGGCACGCGAGAAAATACGGATGATCGCGCAGTTCGATCAGCTCGGCCAGGGAGCCGTCCGGGGAAGTGCCGGAAATCGTGAAGCCTTTTTCCCCCATGCGTTCCCGATACTTCATGTTGAATTCGTAGCGGTGCCGGTGCCGCTCCAGCACTTCTTCGTCGCCGTAAATTTTTTCCGCCACGGTTCCCTTCGCGATTTTCGTCGGCCAGGTGCCGAGCCGCATGCTGGCGCCTTTGTTCTTCACGTCGCGCTGTTCGTCGAGAAGACAGATGACGGGGTCCGGCGTTTTCTCTTCGAACTCCGTGCTGTTTGCCTTTTCCAGGCCGCAAACGTTGCGCGCGAACTCGATCGTCGCCACCTGCATGCCGAGGCAAAGCCCGAGATACGGGATCTTGTTCTCGCGCGCGAACCGGGCCGCGCTGATTTTTCCTTCAACGCCGCGCTCACCAAAACCGCCCGGGATTAGCACCCCGGCCACATCTTTGAGATGGCCATCGACGCCGCCTTCCAGCTTTTCCGCGTCGATCAATTCCAATTGGATGCCGCAATCCTGGCTCGCCGCCGCGTGGGTGAGCGATTCGTAAATGCTCTTATAAGCGTCCTGCAGATCGATGTATTTGCCAACCACCGCGATCTTGACCTGCTTTTTCGGGCTCACCACGCGCTCGACGAATTTCCGCCAGTTCGTCAGGTTCGGCGGCGGCGCCTCGATGTGGAGCAGCTCGCAGATCAGATCGTCGAGCCCCTCTTCGTTGAGCATCAACGGCATTTCGTAAATCGTGTGTTTGACGTCGCGGGCCTCGATCACGCCGCGTGGGGAAACGTTACAGAACATCGAGAGCTTCTGGCGCAGCTCGGCATCGAGCGGATGTTCCGTGCGACAGAGCAACACCTGCGGCTGGAGACCGATCTCGCGCAGCTTCGCGATGCTTTGCTGGGTAGGCTTCGTCTTCAACTCGCCCGCCGCGCGGATGTACGGCACGAGCGTGACATGCACGTTCACCACGTTCTGCGCGCCGACTTCGAGAATGAATTGCCGGATCGCTTCGAGGAACGGCAACCCTTCGATGTCACCCGTCGTGCCCCCGATTTCCGTGATCACGACGTCGGCTTTGCTTTCGGCCGCGACTTCGCGAATGCGGTTTTTGATTTCATCGGTCACATGCGGGATGACCTGCACAGTTTTCCCAAGATAGTCGCCGCGGCGCTCCTTCAGGATCACGTTTTCGTAAACCTGACCGCTGGTGAGATTATTGTGGCGGGAGAGGACGCAATTGGTGAAGCGCTCGTAATGGCCGAGATCGAGGTCGGTCTCGGCCCCGTCGTTGAGCACGTAAACTTCGCCGTGTTGAAAGGGGTTCATCGTTCCGGGATCGACGTTCAGATACGGATCGAACTTCTGGAAGACAACGCCCAAACCGCGGAGCTCGAGAAGCGTGCCGAGGGAAGCCGCCGCCAGGCCTTTGCCTAACGAACTCACCACTCCGCCGGTAATAAAAATATACTTCATCACGCTCTCGATCGTTTGCGGCCACTCGTCCGCCGGCCCGCGGACAACATCAAACGCTCCATCATGCGAGCGTCCTCCGGCGTGTCGACGCCGGGCGATCCGCTGCCAGTCATGACCACTCGAATTCTTACTCCATTCTCCAGCGCGCGCAATTGCTCGAGGGATTCCGCCCGCTCCAGCGGCGACGTTTTCCAGCGGACGAAGCGCAGAAGAAGATCGCGCTGGTAGCCATAGATGCCCTGGTGGCGAAAATACTGCGACCGGGTCGAGGCCTCGCGAACGAATGGAATGGTTGCTCTTGAAAAATAGAGCGCTTCGCCCTTTTGGTTGAGAACAACCTTCACCTGATGCGGCGATTCCGCTTCGCGTGGATCGGCAAAGGGATGCGCGGCGGTAATCATCTCGAGCTTTCTGTCGCGCTGGAGTTCGCGCACGAGACGATCGATCAACTTCGGATCGATCAACGGCTCGTCGCCCTGAATGTTAATGACGTGCGCGAACGGCTTCAGCTTAGCCGCCACTTCCGCGGCGCGATCGGTGCCGCTCGCGTGATTCGGCGAAGTCATCGCAACCTCCGCGCCCCAAGCGAACGCCGCTTCGGCGATGCGGAAATCGTCCGTGGCGATGATGAGACGATCGAGTTTCTTCGCGCGCCGGCAACGTTCCCAGACGTGGCGGAGCAACGGTTTGCGTGCGAGCGGATGCAGCGCCTTGCCCGGGAAACGAGTCGAGCCCCAGCGCGCGGGAATGATACCGACGATTTTCGTCATGTTCGCGGACAATAGGTCATGTGGAGATTTCTTCGGAGTTGTTTATATGAGCAGATAGGAGACTCAACTGCGCCAATCTCCTAGTGCTCGATCCGCAGGATGGCAAAATGGCCGCTAGAAAAGACAAGCGTGACAAAAGGCGCCGATAAGCACCGGTCGGCATATGGCGGCACGGCGTCGGTGAGCAACACATAGGAAACCCCGTGCTTTGCGGCCATCTGAATGAAATCGTCGCGTCGATGATCTGCCAGAGTGCGGGACATGTAGTCGGTGACGGCGATGCGTGGTTCATAGGCCACATAAGGATTCGAGAAAACCTGGTCGAGCGCCACGGTTTTCCGCCCCGCCGCTCCGAGGATGATGAGGGCGTCATGGGGAGGTGCGAGAACGACTGTGTCGGGAGGCGTCTGACGGTGCAACCAGACAATCGTGTCGCCGAATCCGGCCAACGAAGTGTATTCCAAGGACATCCTTCGAGCCCGTTCGAAGTCGAAGCGATGAAGAAATGGCCCAAGTTGAAAAGGCAAAAGAATGCCGAGAGTAAGCAAAAGCATGATGGGAACGGGGAGTCTGCGCCACCGGGCGAGTAGCGTAGTGATCGCATCCGCGACGCAGTACAATCCGTAACCGAGGAGAAGCGTCCCAGCGAGTCGCAGATGAAATAACCAATGGAAAGGAGGTACCAGACCCGGAAGGTGGGCATTGGGCCAGGCCTGTCGCGCGTAGCCGTAGAGGAACATGACCGAGCATACGCCTAATGACGTTATCAAAGTGAGGCGAGTGGCACGGTTGATTCGACCGCGGAAAAGCATGACAAATCCGCCTAAGGCAATCGCATTCCGCAGGTTCAAGGCCCCCCAGAACAACTCGGATATGCGGTGCAGATCGGTTTCTTCCCAAATGAAATCCTGCGGGGCGGTATTCTTGACCTGGAGACCATAGTGCCAAAGAATCGTCCCCAGGAGCGGCGCGCTCACCACGAATGCTGGAACTAAGACCAAGCCCCAGCGAATTGCGACCGCGCGAACCCTTGCCCGCTCGCATGCCAATACGAGCGCCACCGATCCGGCCACGACCGCCGTCGCGGTGTGCGTGAGGAATGTCACTCCCAGCAACAGACCACAGGCCGCCCAGAGTCGATACCGGCCAATGTCGCGAGCGCGAAGTGCCACGATCACAGTTAAGGCGAATGGCACGAGCGACAGCAGGTTCGTAAACAACCACGGCGAATACGACGGCGCAGCCCAAGGCGGAATCTCGTTGGGCCTCAGAAACAGAAATGCAAACAAGGCTGCCAATGCCGTCCATCGCCCGAACAGGCCAACGGCGAGTCCGAAAAGCGCGAGCGGCACCGCCAACCCAATAATCGCGCCGTAGTGTGCGTAGGCTTCGACCGGCTCAAGGGCAAAAACGCGAGCGATGCCTCCGACCACGGCGGGCCCCAGGGGATTGTACCAGTTCTGTTCGCCAGCGTAGTAGGCGTCTGCCGGAAAATCGCCACGGATGATTGTCTGGGCAAGAGCAGCATCGCGAAAAAGATCGTCGTCGTAAGGCCACGCGAGATCGTAAGTCGCTAACCACGCCGGCCGGAATGCAATCCCCAACAGAAAGAGAAGTGCGCAAAAGCAGCCGAGCGCGGGAACGAAACGAGTCGGCGGAAACGGGGGCTGCATTTTGCTCGGCGAGCTCTGCGGCATGATCTCAGTCAAGAGCGGTTTCGTCGGTTTGCCGTGCGCGCCTCTCGCTCATCGTTGGCTGCCAGAATAATGTCGGCAGCGTGGCCGATGTCGCGGGCGACCCAATCAGCTCCGGCGTCCGATTGGCTCATGCCGTAACCTGTTTGCACAAGAATCGTTCGCACGCTGGCGTTGCGTCCACACGCGATATCGCTGGCTTTGTCGCCGATTAAAAAAGAGCGGCGTAGATCGAGGCGATGATCGCGTTGCGCTTCGAAGATCATGCCGGGGCCGGGCTTGCGGCGAATCGAACCGCTCGTGGGCAGATCGGGACAATGATAACTCGCATCGATCAAGCCATCGCCGAGCTGTCGCAGAAACTCGGCTTCCACGGCTCGATACTCGGTCTCACTGAAATAGCCGCGCCCGATCCCGCTCTGGTTCGTGATGATGACCAGCTTGTAACCGTTTTGTTTCAGCCGAGCCAACGCTTCGCGCCCCTGCGGGAACACCTCCACCTCCCGAGGGTCGCCGCAGTAATCGACATCGCGCATGAGCGTGCCGTCGCGGTCAAGAAAAACGGCGGGCCAGCTCTCGTTAGACGAGCCGGTCATTTTGAAAGCTCGCCGTTAACTCTTCCGGCGTTACGGTGGCGGTGCCCACTTTCCCGACTACGACCGCGCTGGCGTGGTTCGCGATCTCGGCTGCTTCCACTGGCGTCGCGTCGCAGCAGAGGGCCAACGTGAAGAGAGCGATAGCGGTATCGCCAGCCCCGGAGACGTCGAAAACCTCTCTTGCTTTTGTCGGGATGTAATGTGGTTTCTCCCCTCGCTCGAACCGCATCATACCGTGCTCTCCAAGAGTGATAAGAAGCAGTTTCGTCTGCCATTTCCCGAGGAGGATTTTTCCAGCTTTCAAAAGGAGTTTGTCTTTCGTCGGCGGTTCGACTGGGTCACTCGCCGGTATGCCGGCCGCGAGAAACGCTTCGTTTCGGTTTGGCTTAACTGCCGTCACCCACCTCCATTTGACCGGATGATCCGGGTTCGGATCCGCCGTCACGATCTTGCCGGCACGGCGCGCTTGATCGCAGATTCTTCGCACTAGTTCCGGACTCAAAAAGCCCTTCCCGTAATCCTCGAAGATTATCGCGTCGGTTTTGGCGAGGCGGCGCCGAACACTCGCAACGATACGTGATACCTGGGCGGGGGAAGGGGACCGCGCTTCTTCCCGATCCACACGTACGATCTGCTGATTTCGCGCGATGATGCGCGTCTTCACGGTCGTACGACAATGCTCATCTTCAATGGCCGCAGCAGTGCCGATTTTCTGCTCGGCCAAGAGATCACAAAGATGCCGTCCCCAACGATCGATGCCGAACATGCCGACGACGGCAACATTGCTTATGAATTCGCGTAGATTCCGCGCGACGTTCGCAGCACCCCCCGGATAGAAGATCTCGCGTGTGACCTCGACCACCGGGACGGGCGCTTCCGGCGAAATCCGGCCAACTTTGCCCAAAACGAACTCGTCCAGCATCAGGTCGCCGATGACGAGGACCCGCTTTGTTTTGGCCCGGCCCAGAATCGCTTTCAACCGCTGCGTGTTCATGTGGCGAAGTTTCTAGAAGCGAAAATCTCGGGCGAATGCCGCCAGCGGGCAGCGTTGTTGCGATTCAGAGTCAAGATCTTAAACGGGTAAATTTGTGCGGCAGAGACTTCTGTTTACTGTTAGGCCATTAATCCTGAATACGAAGGCGAAATCAACAGTCGAAGAGCCCGATGATACCATTCGCTAGAATTTCTAAACTCACACTCACAGGCGCCGTCCTCGCGGCCATTTCCCTTTCGGCCCCGGCTGCCGAGACCCCGAAACGCGTGGACGTGAAACAGCTTTCCAAAAAAGTCGAGGACGTGGTGGTGCCGCTGCCTAATGAGGTTTTCGGCGCGCTCAATAAACTCGGCGGCGTGAACTGGCGCGAGTACGTCCGAAACGACAAAGGGGCCAATTTCACGGAGCGCCCGCGGATCGCGCTCCTCCTCGGCGCGGTAATTGCCGACGGCTTTATCGCGGTGCAGGCGGAAGACGCACCAACGGTGAAGGAAATCGGCCAGCGCGTGCTGACGTTGTCGAAGGCGATCGGCGTGAGCAGCTCCATCACGGCCCATGCGAAAGCGATCACAGACGCGGCGGACAAACGGAATTGGGCCAGCGTGCGCCAGGAACTCGATCGCACCCAGAACAGCGTCCAACAGGCGATGAACGAAGTGCACGACGAGAAATTGTCGCAGCTTGTCAGCCTCGGAGGCTGGCTCCGCGGGACGGAAGTCCTGACGGCGGTCGTGACGAAACGGTATTCCGAGGAAGGCTCGGAGCTTCTCCATCAACCGGACCTGCTGAATTATTTTGAAACGCGACTCCAGGCGATGCCGGAGTTCAATCTGAAATTGCTCCAGGATATTCATGCCGCCCTGATCGAAGTGCGGCCGCTGATCGATGTCGGTGATGGGAAAATTCCGGCAGCCTCGGTGAAAAAGATCAACGACATCACGACGCGGCTCGGCGATGCCATCACCAAGAAAACCCCCTGAACTTTTCATGACTGCTTTCCTCAAAACGACGTGGCGCGTGAGCCTTCTGGCGGCGCTGGCGTTTGTCGCGGTGCCGGCGGGACGTGGCTCGGTCGACGACGCCCAATCGTTCGCGCTCCAGGCCGCCGAGCCGTACGTCAAAGAGGGATTCCAGGTCCGGGAAGATTACTGGGGCGGCGACTTGGGCGCGGGCGAGAAAAAAGCGGTGCGCCAGCAGTTGTTTAAGGGAAACGAATATTGGTTCTGGCTCGGCACGGAAGTGGAAGCGGCGAAAGTCTCCGTCCACATCTACGATTCGGAAGGGAAACTGGCCGAGATGCCGGATAGTTGGCAAAAGGGGCACTTCGCCGCCGCCCACATCACGCCGAAAAACACCGGGAGCTATTTCATCATCGTCGAGATCGAGCAGTCGCCGGAAGAACGGACTCACTGGGCGCTTGTTTACGGATTCCGCTAAACGAGATGCGTGATACGCGATCCGAGATGCGCGATGATCCATAATCTCGTATCCTGTATCTCGCATCTCGCATCTCGGTACTATGACAGAAACGCGCACGCTGCAGTTCGATAGCGCCCGTTCGGTGCAATCGCTCTACGCGAATGATCTCAAGCTCTTGAAGACGCTCGAAGATTCGCTCGGAGTGAAAGTGACGACGCGCGAAGGCTGGGTGAAACTGGAAGGCGAACCGCAGAAGGTCGATCAAGCCCAACGCGTCTTCGAGCAATTGGAACAGGCCCGGCAAAAGGGCGTCGACATCCACAAGCATGAATTCAGCTACGCTCTTAACTCCGTGACCGAAGCGCGCCCGGACAATCTCAGCGACGTAGTCGACGTGAAGATCGTCACGTCGGCCCGCAAGGCGCCAATCGTCGCGCGGACGCTCGGCCAGCGGAATTACGTCGAGGCGATCCAGAAGAACGACATCGTCTTTGGCGTGGGTCCGGCCGGGACGGGGAAGACTTATCTCGCCGTGGCCATGGCGGTGGCAGCGCTGAAGAAGGAGCAGGTCAATCGCATTATCCTGACGCGTCCCGCCGTGGAAGCCGGCGAAGCGCTGGGATTTCTCCCGGGCGATTTGCAGGAAAAGATCACGCCCTACCTGCGGCCACTTTATGATGCGCTGCGCGACATGCTCGACGCGGAAGAGATCGAACGTTCGGTCGCACGGCAGACAATCGAGGTGGCGCCGCTGGCTTACATGCGCGGCCGGACCCTCAGCAACGCTTTTATTATTCTGGATGAAGCGCAGAACACGACGACCGAGCAAATGTTCATGCTCCTGACGCGGATGGGGCCGAACTCGAAATGCGTGGTGACGGGCGACGTGACCCAGATCGATTTGCCGGCGAACAAGCGCTCGGGATTAGTCGAGGCGCTCCAGGCCTTGAAGAATGTGCCGGGGATTTCGTTCGTTTATTTCAACGAGCGCGATGTCGTCCGGCATGAACTCGTCCGCGCGGTCATTGGCGCGTATCAACAGCATCGCTCACCCGCGAACCTCGCGCCCGGTTCCCGCAAGTAACGCCATGTTCGATTTCCTTAAACGCAGCCAGCTCATCAAACGCGGTCTCGCTTCCCGCAAGACCCGTCGCCGCCGAACCACGAACGAGCTGTTCCACAGTCTTGAGTACGCCCGGGGGATGAAGTTCGTCATCTTCGCCGCGTTCGTGGCCGGGCTCGCCGCCTTGATCTTCAGCGGTCAACAACCGGAGCCGACGAAGAATTTTGTGATCGCGCTGCTCTTCTTCGCCACGGCGCTGACCCAGCTCTGGATCAACCAGCCAACGACCTTCCTTCGCAGCTCGCGCTTGCTGCTCGTGTTCGGCGTGATTTTCGTCCAGCTCGCCGCGACGAAGTTTCTCCTCGTCCTTTGCAACAGCGGCTCCTTCGCGTTCCTGCGACCGGAAACCGTGGGATTGATCGCGCCCTACGCTTTTGCGCCGCTTTTGCTCAGCGTGCTGCTCGGACGGAACCACGGCCTCTATGCTTCGGTTTTCGTCAGCCTCTGGAGCAGCATTCTGTTCGGAAAAGTCGATGCGCCCTTGCTTGTCTGCGGATTGATTAGCGGATTCACCGCCGTTTACCTCACCCTCCAAGTGCGAAAACGGAGCCGCCTGATCCGCGCCGGTTTCGGCGTGGGGATCGCGACCTGGGTGTTGTCGATGACGTTCGGCATCATCGGGCCGATCGATTTCCTTTCGCCGAACACGATCGATTGGAAAATGCTCGGCATCCAAAGCGCGCTCGCCATCGGCAACGGGATCGTGACGGCGACGATCGTGGGCGGCGTCCTGCCGATGTTCGAGCATCTCTTCCAGGTCACAACCGATATTTCCTGGCTGGAAGCGTCCGATCTCAATCACCCGTTGCTGCTTGCTCGTACTTCCACGATGTCGGCAAGCTGGTTAAGCCGGAATATTTCACCGAGAACATGAACTTCGAGCGCAACCCGCACGACGATCTCGCGCCGACCATGAGCGCGCTCATCATCATCGCGCACGTGAAAGAGGGCGTCGATCTCGCGCTCAAGCACCGGTTGAACCGCCAGATCATCGACATCATCCAGGAGCACCACGGCACTTCGCTCGTATATTATTTCTACAAGCGCGCCCTCCAGCAACAGGAAGACGCACGCACCGGCGGCAAGATCATGAACCTGCGTGAAGAAGATGTGCCCGAGGTAAGCGAGGAAACGTTCCGCTACAGCGGCCCGAAACCGCAGACGAAAGAAAGCGCCATCATCAGTCTCGCGGACATGATCGAAAGCGCGTCGCGCAGTTTGGAAAAACCGACGCCCGCGAAGATCGAACAGCTCGTGACCGATTTGATCAGCCAGCGGATCGCGGACGGGCAGCTCGTCGAGTGCGATCTGACTCTTTCCGATTTGAACCTCATCGCGGAACGTTTTCGTTTCACTTTGATGACGATGCTCCACACCCGCATCGCGTATCCGAAGCAGGACGCCAAGATCACGCCGATCCGCGATGAGAGCATGCGGCCGGACGTGATGGCCGGCACGCGGAAACCAGAGTCGGCCCCTCCGATCTCAGCGGCCTGACCCGTGAGCGACCCGGCGCTTGATCGACTGCGGAACTGGAACGCGGATGTCGGTATCGTCCTCGGCTCGGGGCTGAACGTTCTGGTCTCTGCGGCCGATTCCGCGAACAGCGTTGGGTATTCGGAGTTTCCCGAGTTGCCCAAACCCTCGGTACCCGGGCACACGGGCCGGTTCGTTTTGGGAAATATCGGCAGCACCCGCGTGCTCTTCGCGCAGGGTCGTGTTCATCTTTATGAAGGACACACGGCGCGACAAGTGACCGGCGGGATCCGAATCCTGGCCGCGGCCGGAATCAAACGCCTCATCCTCACGAACGCCGCCGGTGTGGCGAACCAGAATTTTTCACCAGGCTCCTGGATGATGATCAGCGACCATCTCAATCTGACTGGCACCACGCCGTTGCTCGGCAGCGCTCAGTTCCTGGATCTGACGGAAACGTATTCCAAGAAATGGCGCGCGGAATTCAGTCGCGCAGCGAAAGCGGAGAACATCACACTCTACGAAGGCGTTTATGCCGGTCTGCTCGGGCCGCAATACGAAACGCCCGCGGAAGTACGGATGTTGCGCTCGTTAGGCGCGGATGCCATCGGCATGTCCACCGTGCTCGAAGCGATCCAGGCGCGCGCCCTCGGTCTGGAAGTTGCCGGTTTCTCCTGCCTGACGAATTGGGCCGCGGGAATCGGTTCAGAAAATCTCAGTCACGAAGAAGTGCTCGAAACCGGCAAAGCAGCCGCGAAGACTTTTTCACATTTGCTTGATGCTTCGCTGTAGCTACGCCCCCGGTGGGACATTCCGACAGCCAACAGGGCCGTGGCTACAACGTACGTAACGAGAATAGGATCAGCTACTCTGAGTGCACTCGGGTTAGCTGCATTGCATCGTCAGGCCTCATGATCGGATTTTAAGATAGACGCGATATGCGTGTAAGCGGTCAATGCACTCAAAATTGCGGGTCGAAATATATATGGCTTCGGTGTCGCTGATTTGGCGCCAACGGTAGCCGTAAACGTAGCGCTCAGAATCGAGGTCAAAAGTGTTTTGGAGTCGTCCGATCTTGGCCCCGTCTTCATCTGTCCAAGGATTTTCAAAGCAGTTATCGTCATACACGATAAAAATGTCGATGTTGGTTCGACGAAAGGAATGGTTTCTCTGAAGAGCCGCAAGGACGTCAGAGGAGCCGAACACGAGAAAATCCCAATCCCCAGGGGGATCGGAACTTGGGTTGGCGCGACTACCAAAGAGCCAAATCGAATCGATTGCCGGGAAAGCGAGGGTCAGATCATCCAAGTAGCCCTTAATGTCGTCGGGAATCCGCGGTAATTCTACGGTTGGTCTGGTCGCATGAATCTTGCCGAGGCTCATCAAAAAATCTGCGATAATTGCTTCAACTGGCGGGAACATGCTCCCGCAAATGGACAAGTGTTAATGAATTCAAACTGGTCACCGTCCCGATAAGCGGTTAGCCGGTACGGATGGTAGGCTTATGACAGTTTTGTGAGGGTTTCATTCATGGCCTTCTTTAAATGCTCAAGTCTCGTATCTTGAGCTTCACTTAATTCATTCAAGAGAAGTTGGAGCACTGGGATGGAAGCAAACGCATATTGCTTATAGCGTTGAAGCTGGTAAATCGCAGCCACTTGCTGAGCCATTTTAATAGTTCTTCCAGATTCATCTGTACCCGAGGCGAGACAAACCATTTTATGAAATGACTGATATTGTTTTTCCTCCTGGTCTCTGTTTCTCTGATCGATCCACTTAACGAGGCCAATCACAAAGGAAAAAGCAGCACCGCTCAGCGCGATTTGCGAAAGATATTTCAAAACCTCTTCCATATAGAATGCATTGACATATTGACCACTACTTGGCGCGGGCCAGCGGCCTTTTGCGGCTTGGATATTCGCGCCTACGACGCGAGGAGACTGCGAATCGAGATGTCTTCATCGACATCGTCCCAGTGAATTCCTACACCGCGTCCAATGAGCCGCCATTTTGTGCGTTGCGCGGGGGTGGCGCGGAGCAGACGCGGGAACCACGCTAACGGCGCAGACACCCGCCGGCCATCGGCGAGCGTGACCACCAATTCGTCGGCCGTGCAAGCGACATCCACCGCATCTGCAATGGGCTTATTGGCTAAAGTGCTCATCCCAAGCGACGATAAACTCGTCGCAATGTTCCGCAATGAGAGAGTGCAACTCGCTCAGCTCCGCGCTTCGAAAGCCGCGCGACTCGACCAGCTCAATCGGCTCCAACCAGAACTTGGCGTAGCGTTCCGCCTGTTCCACATGAACATGCCGCGGCTCCTGACCTTCGCGACTGAAGAAGAAAAACCGAAAGCCGCGAATCCGCAAAATCTCCGGCATGCGGACGAACGATAACAGCGCTACTTCCCATCGCAACAGATCAAGCGGCCTAACGAGAGATAATCTTCACGGACGAATCTCGATCGGAGTTCCATCGGGGACGGCGCGGAAGATTTCTTCGATCTCGAAGTCGGTGACGGCCACGCAGCCCACGGTCCAATCCTCCCGATGATGGAATCGTCCGATCCAGCCGCGGCCGTTCGGCAAACCGTGAATCATGATGTCGCTGCCGGCTGAAAGACCCTGAGCGGCAGCCCGGTCGATGTCGCGCTGCTCCGGATAAGAAACGTGCAACGCCAGATGGTAATCGCTGTCCGGTTTGTGGAAATCGATCGAGTAAACACCTTCCGGGGTGCGCTGATCGCCTTCGTACTCCTTCGCTCCAACCGGCGCCCTGCCCAGAGCGACCCGATACGTTTTGAGCGTGCTGCCGTTCCGCAGAAGCGTCAGCCGGCGCGCGGATTTTTCGACAAGAACGCGGTCCGCCACCGCCTCGCGGGGCAGGGGATCGATGTTCAATTGCGCCACGGCAGCCACGCCGATCGCTGCCAGGCAAAGCAACAGGAGAAAAAGCAAAAGCAGTTTCAACGACGATAGCTGACCAGCGCGTTATTGCTCGATCGGTCGGCGCGCGCGCGGCTCGCGATCTTTCGTTGTCGCGCTGCTCGGCAGGGTAACGAAGGGGCCGCCTTCCAGCGGCGCGCTTTCCGAGAACGCAACGTCGGGCATGTTGCTCGGCAGTCCTTCAAGCGGAAATTCTTTCCGGAGGGGAAAATACGGATAACCGTCCCACATCAAAATCCGGCGCAAATCCGGATGGCCGGCAAACCGGATTCCCATCATGTCGTAGATCTCGCGCTCGTGCCAGTTGGCCGTGGGCCAAATGTCGGAAACCGTCGGCACCTCTCCTTCATCTTCGGAGATGCGCAGCTTCAAACGCAGATGAACCGCGATTGTCATCGAATAAAGTTCATAAACAATTTCGAAGCGCGGCTCGTCGCCGAAATTATCCACGCTGGTGATATCGAGCAGGTAATCGAAGCCCAGGTCGTCCCGGCAGAACTTCGCCACCTCGCGCAGGTCGGCCGAGAGAATGACGAAGGTCGATTCGCCCCGGAATTCGATTTTCTCCTGCAGCTTCTCGCCCAGCATTTTGCTGAGCGATGCGAACAGTTCTGGGCCGGTCATGCCGTTACCGTTTCGCGTTCGTCCATCAATCCGCGTTTCTGTTCGCGAAATGAGCTTTCGCCGGAAATCTTTTCCTGGAGCTTCATCAACCCCTCGAGGAGCGCTTCTGGACGCGGCGGGCATCCGGAAACGTAAACGTCGACCGGCAGCAGTTGATCGATTCCCTGGAGCACGGCGTAAGACCGATACATCCCGCCCGTCGAAGCGCACGCGCCCATGGCGATGACCCATTTTGGCTCCGGCATCTGCTCGTAGATTCGTTTCACGGCGAGCGCCATCTTATAAGTCACGGTGCCGGCCACAATCATCACGTCGCACTGCCGCGGAGAGAAACGCATCACCTCGGCGCCGAACCGCGAGATATCGAAACGCGACGCTGCCGTCGCCATCAGCTCGATGGCGCAGCAGGCGAGACCCATCGGCATCGGCCAGAGCGAATTCTTCCGCATCCAATTCATGGCCGCGTCCACGCGGGTGAAAATGATGTTGCCTTCGATCTTCGAATCGTAAACCGCCGGACGCACCTCACGCATGGCGAAACACTAGAGTCGCGGCCTAACGCCGCAAGGAGAATCAGAGAGGCAAGCGTGCTAGCCTGCGGCCTGCATCGGATAATCGGGCACGATGTTGACGTGGCTCGATTCGATGACTTCGTGAACAATCTTCCCTAGCTCGGCCGCTTCGTACGGTTTCGCGATCACGCCGCGGAACCCGAAATCCTGGTAGCGGCTCATAGTCGCGTCCATCGCGTAACCGCTGGAGACGATCGCGTTCACGGTTGGATCGATCTCGATGAGTTTCTTGAGCGCTTCCTTGCCGCCCATGCCGCCGGGCAAAGTCAGGTCCAGGATAACAGCATCGAAACGCTCGCCGGCCTCGAGTTTCTGCCGGTAAAGCTCGACTCCTTCGAGGGCGCTCTCCGCCTGGCTGACTTTGTATCCAAGACGCTCGAGCGTGAATTCCACCAGGGCGCGGATCGCTTCTTCGTCGTCCACGATCAGGATGCGGCCCGTGCCGGAGATAACTTCGTTGAGCTGGCGTGGGGGTTCGACGGGCACCTGTTGATGCCGCAGCGCTGGGAGGTAAATCGTGAAGGTCGAGCCGAAGTGGACCTTGGAATCGACAGTGATGAGACCGTTGTGGTTCTTGACGATCGAATAGGTGGTGGCCAGGCCGAGACCGTTGCCCTTCGGCTTCGTCGTGAAATACGGATCAAAAATCCGCTTCAGGCAATCTTCCGAAATGCCGGTGCCTTCGTCGCGAAGCGCGATGCGAATGTAATCGCCGGGGGCCAGATCCGCGATGGCGGGCGAGGTGTCGGAGTCGTAACTGAAATTGTCGCAGCTGGCGCGAAGGGTTCCGCCGTTGGGCATGGCCTGGTCGGCATTCACCACAAGGTTCGCGATGACCTGGCTGATCTGCCCCGGATCAATCTCGGCCGGCCAAAGGTCCGCACCGAAGAGAAACTCGCTGCGGCTGTGCGAACCGCGGAGCGAGAAACTCACGGTGTCCTGGATCAGTTTGCCGATCGACGCAGTTTTCTTAATGGGCGCGCCGCCCCGGGCAAAAGTGAGGAGTTGCTGGGCGAGATCGCGGGCGCGCATCGACGCGTTCTTGGCATCATTGAGCCGCGTTCCCATCTCGTCATTCGGCGGCAGAAGGAGAGAGGCGAGCGAAATATTTCCGATGATCGCCGTGAGGAGGTTGTTGAAATCGTGTGCAATTCCGCCGGCGAGCAAGCCGAGTTGTTCCAGGGTCTCGGCTTTGCGTCGCTCGGCTTCATTGCGCTGACGTTCGGTGATGTCGCGGAAAACAAGGACCACGCCGGCGACTTCGTTCTTGCTGTCGCGAATGGGGGAGGCGACCTGTTCGATGACGTGCTCGCGGCCCTGGCGCGAACGCAAGGTCGCGTTTTCCGGCATGCTGAGCAGGATCGATTGCGCTTCGTTGCGGGAACCAGTTTTCTGCGCGCGCGCCTGCGCCTGCAGATCGATCGCGATATTGTAAACGGATTTCAGGGAGCGGCCGATAGCTTCCTTCGAGGTCCAGCCGGTCAGGTTCTCCCCGGCGTTGTTGATCATGATGATCTTGCCCTGAACGTCGGTGGTGATGACGCCGTCCTCGATGGAACGCAGGGTAACGGCAAGGCTTTCCTTGTCCGCTGCGATCTCCTGCTCGAAACGTCTGCGCTCGGTCACGTCGCGCACCATGGCGACGAAGAGTTTCTGTTTGTCGACCACCATCTGGCTCAGGGAAATTTCGATTGGGAAGGTCGCGTGCCGCCGGGTGCGGCCCACGGCCATGGTGGTGCTCCCCGTTCGCTTCGCCAGGTCATCCCACGCGCAAACCACGGGCTCGGGCTCGTTGCCGTAGCTCTTCGGCACGAGTTTGGTGAACTTGTGGCCGACCATCTCGTTGTTAATGCAGCCGAACATTTTTTCCGCGGACGGATTCATCGAGCAGATGATGCCTTGCTCATCCACGGTGATCATCCCGTCGAGAATGTTTTCGATGATCGACCGGATGCGGGTCTCGATTCCTTCGAGCTTGGCTAACTGTCGGCGCACCAGGACAAAGCTGTAGCTGTTCGACACGATCAGCAGTCCGACCGCGAACACGCAGAGCAGCGCCAGTCCCGTTGTTTTCACGATCCGGTCCCGGCTCGCGACGCTCGAGCGCGATTCGTAGAGATTCACTTCGTCTGTCTGGAATTTCTTCAACATCTCCCGGATGTCGGTCATCAGACCTTCGCCGTTGTTTTTCGCGACCAGAGCCGCCACGTCTTTGCCCGTCCGCCTCGCTTCCATCTCTGGGATCGCCACAGCCTGGGTCCAGCGTTCCACTCCTTTTTTGATTTCATTCAGCGCGTCCGATTGTTCCGGGACATTCGCGACGAGAATGGAGAGGTAACCGTGGTAAGTATAAAAATCGGCTGTCGCGCGCCGATAGGCGTCGGCGAAACCAGTGTCGCCGGTGAGGAGATAGCCGCGCTTTTCTTTCTGCATTTCGATCACGGAGCGTTCGAGCTTGGTGAGGAAGTCGAGGATCTGGGTGGATTGCGCGGCCCACTCCTGTTCGCGCATCCGCTGGTTCAAGACGATTTGCTCCTCATTCTGGAGCGATTGGAGAATATCCCGGGCTTGATTGAGCAGCCCGTTGCCGAGAGGGCCGTAGGATTCGCCCGCAGTTTCCGCCAAGTGGGCCGAACCTTTGGTTTGCCGCTCATTCATTTGAGGTAAGGCGACTTCATCCAACCATTTCTGGACGATCTCCTGTATTTTCATGACGCGCTTGCGCTGTTTCGGACTGTCCAGGATCAGCACCGTCAGCTCTTCCACGCGCTGTTTGATGAGTTCCCGCCGGCTCTGGAAAGGCTCGAGTTTGGAAGCGTTGCCGTCCAGCAAGTAACCGCGATGTCCAGTTTCCAGCGCGGCAATATCGTTTTCCAGCACGCTGCTAAGCCGCATGACTTCGAGGGTGTGGGCCCGTAGGGTTTCCTGGTGGTGATTCCGGAGGGTGACGAAGAGAAACAGCCCGGCTAGGAAAGTGATGACGACGATTCCGACCGCTGTGCCGGAGAGCAGTTTAAAATGGAAATGCTTCGGGCTAAAAAGCCACGCGGCGCTCCGGCCAATGAGACCACGACGAACCATGGTTTTCGGGGGTACGTCGATCTGGGTCATTATAGATTCCACAAAAGCAAGTAACCTGCCATGCCCTCTGGACCACCCTACGGAGGCCGCGGACTCCGAGGTGAAAAGCAGGCTTAGTACCGGACGCGAACAAGAAATAAACCGGCGGCCGGCGCGACGTGGCGCGCGTGGGAAAATCGCGGCCTCGGATGATGAAGCCGCGACTGAATTTCGTCCGCGGATGCTTTACCAAAACCGAGGTCAACGAGCGCACCGACCATCAGCCGCACCATCTTGTAAAGGAAAGAGGCGAAGTCGTGGCGTCCCGTGAACAAGGGCGCCGCGGCCGCCAGAGCAGCGCGCTCGAGCGGCTCGCGCACATGCCAGACCCGCCCGTTCTCCAAAGGTGGCAACACTTCACCGCTCCAGATCCGGTAACGATAGATTTTTCCTTTTGCCGAAAAACGGGCGTGAAACGATTCCGCAACGAACCGGCACTGCATGATTCGGATCGCGGGTGGGAGCACGCCATTCAAGGCGGAGCGCCATCGCTCCGCGCCATAACGCTTCGCGGGAAGATCGACATGGGCGCACTGCGCGAGCGCATGCACGCCGGCGTCGGTGCGGCCAGCCCCGTGAACGCGGACGCGCTCGGAACAAATTTGTTGGATGGCGCTTTCGAGATGGTCCTGAATCCCATTGCCGTTCCTCTGGCTTTGCCAACCGGAAAACGACGCGCCGTCATAGGCGACGATCAACTTGAGCCGGGCCGGCATCCAGGATCACGAGCCGCCGGGAATTCCGGTCGCCGGCAAACTGTCGAGGTAACTTTGCAGGATCATTTGGGCCGCGACCTGGTCGACGACGCCGCGGGAATCGCGCGTCTTTCGCCCGCTCTCGCGCAGGGCGCGGTTCGCCGCCGTCGTGGTGAGACGTTCGTCCCAGGTCAGGACTTCGCATGGCAGCAGCGCCTGCAACTTTTTCGCGAACGCCAGCGCCTCGGTCGCGCCGGTGCCGACGCTGCCGTTCATGTGGCGAGGTAACCCGACGATCACTCGCTCGGCGTCTTTCTCGCGCACAATCTCAGCGATCCGCCGCGCCGCATCCGCGGTCGCCGGAATCGTTTCCACCGGATGGGCCAGCATTCCCAGCTCGTCGGAAACGGCCACGCCGATGCGGGCCCGGCCGAGATCGATCCCGAGGATTCGCCGCCGCAATTGCAGATCGCTCATTGCAATTCGTCCGGCACCTGGCCCAGCAGGTTCTTGATCTTCTCCGCCTGGTGGCGGTGACAAATCAGGATCGCGTCCGGCGTTCGGACCACGATCAGGTTGTGCACCCCGAGCAGTGCGATCCGCGCGCCGTCCGGATTGAACACGATGTTGTTCGACGACTCGAGTGCGGTGATCTCGCAATTGGCGGCGTTTCCTTCCGCGTCGTTTTTGAAATATTTCGAGACCGCCCGCCAACTGCCGACGTCATCCCAATCGAAGCCGGCTTCCACGACGAGAACGCGATCCGCTTTTTCCATGATCGCGTAATCAAACGAGATCCGCGGCAGATCACGGAAGCGGTCCGACAGCGTTTTTTTGAAATTATCGTGCGCACGCAACTGGGAAATGAAGCTGGCCAGTTCCGGCGTGTGACGGTTGAATTCGCTCAGGACGGACGGCACCGACCAGACAAACATCCCGGCGTTCCACCGGAAATTTCCTTTGCGGAGAAACGATTCCGCCAGGTCCGTGTTCGGCTTCTCGCGAAAACGGATGACGCGATGAACCGAGGTTTCCGGGCTTACCGTGCGCAGCTTCACCGCTTCGCCTTGCTCGATGTAGCCGTAACCCGGGCACGCCCAGGTGGGCTTGATCCCAATTGTGACCAGCGCGCCGGTTTCCTCCGCTGCCGCCGCCGCCCCGGTTAGCGTTTTCTGGAATGCCGCGGTGTCGTTAATCACATGATCCGCGGGCAGCACGATCATTGTCGCCGAATGATCTCGCGCCGCGACCCAGCCCGCGCCGAGCGCGACCGCCGCCGCGGTATCCCGCTTCGCCGGCTCGGCCACGATGTTTTCCTTCGGCACCTTGGGCAGCAATTCTCGCACGGCCGCTTCCTGGTCGACGTTGGTCAGAATGAGGAGGCGTTCCGGCGCGATCAATCCCTCCAACCGCGCCACCGCTTGTTCGAGAAGCGTCTGCTTGGCGACGAGATGAAGGAGTTGCTTTGGCCGCGCTCGCCGGCTCAATGGCCAGAAGCGTTCGCCGCTGCCGCCGGCGAGGATGAGTGCGTAAAGCGAGTTGGGCATGATTCGTTAGGTGAAAAAAGGCAGCCGGCACGCGAGCGCGCGGGCAGCGAGATTTTCCCGTTTCCTTTTCGGAAACGAGACGTATAAGGGTATGCGATGTCTCTTTCGATATCCATTCCAAAAACCGCCGAGCAGGTGCCGCTCGATGGTTTGATGACGCTCGCGCGCACGGCGTTCGGGCTCGGGATTGGAATGCTGGTCGCCGATCGAATCCGTCACCCGTTTCGGCAAGCCACCGCGATCGCACTGGTTTCCGTCGGCGCGCTGGCGGCAGTGCCGTTGCTGGTGAAAGTCGCGATGGAAAGAATTAACCGGCCGGAATCCGAACGCGGCAGCCGAAACCGGCTGCGCTCGATCCGGGACGATTCCGGTTTTCGCTCCGACACCGACGCGCTTTAAGATTCTTCTGTAGCCGCTTCGCTGTGCGAAGCGCGGGAATGGATCTTCATAGTCCGATACCGCTCTCGCGCTGCCCACAGGGCAGCGGCTACAGAAGGTGGCAGCTTGATTCCATTGACGGGCCAGCGTAAGCCTTTCGCGCCCATGTCGTCTCGAACTCCTATTGCTCCCCCGCCGGAGGGCTTGCGCGAACGCTGCGCCGCGATCGCCCGCGAAGAAAGCACCCTGCGCGAAGGCGGCGGCAAGGCCGGCCAGGATCGTCAGCATAAAATGGGTCGCCTGCTCGCGCGCGAACGCATCGGCCAGTTGCTCGACAAGGGGTCGCCGTTTTTCGAAGTCGAACTTTGGGCCGCTTACAAAATGTATCAGCAATGGGGAAACATCCCCGCCGCGGGCGCGGTCGCCGGCATCGGGAACATCTCCGGCGTTCCCTGCATGATCATCGCCAACGACGCGACCGTGAAAGCCGGCGCGTTTTTTCCCGCCACCGCCAAGAAGTTGATCCGCGCCCAGCGGATCGCCTTCGAATGCGCGCTGCCTGTTATCTATCTCGTCGATTCCGCCGGCGTGTTTCTCCCGATGCAGGACGAGATTTTTCCCGACGAAGACGATTTCGGCCGGATCTTCCGGAACAACTCCGTGATCTCCGCCGCGGGCCTGCCGCAGTTCGCCGCCATCATGGGAAACTGCGTCGCGGGCGGCGCGTATCTGCCGGTGCTTTGCGATAAAATCCTGATGACCGAAGGCAGCGGTCTTTATCTCGCCGGCCCTTCACTGGTTAAAGCGGCTATCGGGCAAATCGTCGAAGCGGAGGAATTGGGCGGCGCGAAGATGCACGCCGAAATCAGCGGCACGGTTGATTTCTACGAAAAGGACGACCCGTCGTGCTTGAAACGTTTGCGTTCCCTTATCGCACTTTTGCCGGAGGCGGCGAAGGACATTCCCAAAACAAAACCGACTGCGCCGGCGCAAAAGCCGCAGGCGGTTTACGACCTGATGAGTCTCGACGGCAACAAACCGTACGACGCGCGCGATCTTCTCGCGTCCATCATCGATGCCGACTCGCTCGATGAATACAAGGCCGACTACGGCAAGACGCTTGTCACGACCTATGCGCGGATCGCCGGCCGCCCCGTGGGAATCGTCGCGAGCCAGCGCATTCAATCGCGCACGAAAGCGGAAGGCATCCAGATGGGAGGCGTTATCTACGCCGATAGCGCCGACAAAGCCGCGCGCTTCATCCTGGATTGCAACCAGACCGGTTTGCCGATCATCTTTTTCCAGGACGTCACCGGTTTCATGGTGGGTCGCGACGCCGAACAGAGCGGGATCATCCGCAGCGGCGCGAAGCTGGTGAATGCGGTCAGCAATTCCACCGTGCCGAAAATCACGGTGGTCGTCGGCGGCTCATTCGGCGCGGGCAACTACGCGCTCTGCGGCAAGGCCTACGATCCTCGCTTCATCCTGGCGTGGCCGACCGCGCGCTACGCCGTCATGGGCGCGGCCCAGGCGTCCGATACCATCTTCAGCGTGCTCGCCCGTGCGAGCGAGCGCGGCGACAAGAAATCTTCGCCCGAAGAACTGGAAGAATTACGCGCGACCGTGAAAGCGAATTACGAAGAGCAGACCGACATCCGCTACGGCGCGGCGCGCGGTTGGGTAGACGCGATCATCCAGCCGCACGAAACGCGCGAGGTCCTTTCGCTCCTCCTCCAGTACGTTTCGCGTCCCACGCCGAAAGCGCGATTTCATACCGGCGTAATTCAGACTTAGCCGTTCGCGAATTCTTCGGCGATCGCGCCGTTCATTCGCAGGACGGATGCGAATGAATTCTCGATCGGCAATGTGACGCCTCGCTGCTCCAGCGCCCGAACGACTTCTTCCGTCGGAATATTTCCAACCAGATTATCCTGCGCGAATGGACATCCGCCCAGTCCGCCGATCGCGGAATCGAAACGCCGGCAACCGGCATCGAAGACGGCCAAAACTTTCGCGTCCGCTCCGGCACGCGTGCTGTGCATGTGAACTCCCACCTCGCATTCGAAGCTCTCGCGTAGGACCGCAGCCGTTACCCGATGGACCAATTCCGGCTCGGCCGCGCCCACCGTGTCGGCTAACGAAATCGCGCCAACGCCGAGGCTCGCGATCTTCGCGGCTGCTTCGACGACTCTCTCTTCGTTCCAGGGATCGTGATAAGGATTCCCGAACGCCATCGAAACGTACGCGACCATTCCCAGCCCAGCCTCGTCCGCTATCTCCTTGATTCGTTTCAGCAGCGCCTCGTTTTCTTCCCGCGATTGGTTCTGGTTCCGCCGCAGGAACGTTTCCGAAATCGAGCAGGGATAACCGAGCGTGTTTACTTTCCCGGTCGCGATCGCGCGCGCCGCGCCTTTCTCGTTAACGACGATTCCGATGATCTCCACGCCCTCGAGCGGACCGAGTTGGGCCAGCACGTCTTCGCTGTCCGCCATCTGCGGCACCGCTTTCGGCGAAACAAAGCTGACCGCGTCGATGTGCCGGAAGCCAGCGGCGACGAGGCCGCGCAAGTATTCCACTTTGCGCTCGGTCGGAATTTTCCCCGGCAAACCCTGCCAGGCGTCCCGCGGGCATTCGATGAGCTTGACGGATTCCATCGTGACGGATGTTACTGACAGAATAACGCTTTAGCGCAATTCGTGAATCGAGAATCGTGAATCGATTTGCTTGAATTTCGATGTAACGATGTAACGCCTCACAATTTAACGGAGCTTCCCATCCCATGCCAGTCGTTCTCGTCGAAAAGCAAACGCCACAGATCACCGTTCTCACGCTCAACCGTCCCGAGCGTCGCAATGCGCTCACCATCGAATTGATGACCGAGCTGACGGCTGCGATCGAAAGCGCCGGCACCGACCCGAAGCAACGCATCCTGATTCTGCGCGGCGCCGGGAAAGCATTCTGCACCGGTTTGGATTTGGAGGAAGCCGTCAAAGTGGACCCTCAAATCACGGCGGAGAATGTTGCGCGGACCCTGCTCGCGCTCGCTGAAACGCGGCTGGTCACGATCGCCATGGTCCACGGCGCGGCGGTCGCCGGCGGCGCGGGACTCATGTCCGCCTGCGATTTCGCCATCGCCGCCGAGCGCACGAGATTCGGTTACCCCGAAGTGAGGCGCGGCCTCGTCGCCAGTCTTGTGATGACGTTTCTGCGACGGCAACTACGCGAACGGGATTTGCGCGAACTGCTCCTGGCTTCCGAACTTATCAGCGCCGAGCGCGCCCGAGAGATTGGTCTCGTGAATCGCGTGATCCCGGCAGACGAACTCGAAAAGGAAGCGCAAAAAATCGCCGCTGCGGTTCTGCAAGGGGCTCCGGGCGCGATCTCGAATTCCAAACGCTTGATGGAGGAGCTTTGCTCAACCTCGGTTCGTGAAGACGTCGACCTCGCGCTTCGCCATCACCTGGAAGCGCGCGAATCCGCCGAAGCCAAAGAAGGCATCGCCGCCTTCAACGAAAAGCGCCCGCCAAACTGGCTTTCATAGGTTCAAGGTGAACCTCGCGCACCTTCCTTGTCCTCGGCCCCGGGCAGAAAAAGGTCAAGAACCGCAAGCTGGTCCTCGTAAATATCCCGCGTGCTGGTTTCAGCGTGGCGCGGATCAAGCCGAAATGCCTCCTGGGTGAGTTCATTGTGCGCGGCGAGATTCTTGTCAGGATCGACGCCCATTCGATGCAGTGCGAGATGGTCGAGCGCCAATTGGTAGGTCACCCACGCCTGTTTTTGATCGGGGCCACTCATGTAAACGGTTCCTTTCTGCATGAACAGTTTCGCGACGTAGGTGCCTCCATTTTCCAAGATTGCTGCTCGCAGGGGATCCCGGAGTATTTGCTGCGCCTGTTCGTGATAGAAGACCGAAAGGATAGGCGCCGTGCATCGCGCAATTTCACCAAAGTCCGCTACGACGTTCAGCCGGTTAATATTCAGAAGACTGGCTCTCGAGCTTTGATCGGCGGCTTCCGCAATCAGCTTCGCCCGGTTCGCGGGATCCGATTCCTTTACGGCGCGCATGTAGAGCGTGTAACCCAATCCGTGAAACCCCCTGTAGTCATATTCTTCCAGCAGGGCCAACTGCCGAAATAATCGCTCCATCTTTGCCAGGTCGGCGGCGTCGCGAACGGAATAATTAAACCAGCCGTACGCAAACAGAGCATCAATGTAGTCAGGCTTGCGTGAAATCGCGGCATCATAATGCCGTTCCGCCTCCTCATATCTTCCCACCGAAGAATTCAGGTCAGCGAGATATTTTTCTACGATGTGTATCAGTTGCTCCCGCTCAGTCGCCCGCAACTTTTTCAGGTGGTTTTGAATGGAGATGCCAACGGCCGCATCCCATTCGGGAGCTTGCATCTCGAGAAATGAATCGGCTAGATATCGGCCGTTCAGCGCTCTGTAATCCGTGGTTTCCAAAGCGAGACTCCTCTCAAATTCCGATTTCGCCAGCTTGTACTGGCCTTGTTCCAAAAAACTGTAACCCACTGCGTTGTGAAAGGCCGTTTGCTCACGTTGACGCTTGATCTCCCGGTATTTATCCAGTGGCGTAACTTGAAACAGCGCCATGTAGAAAAGCGAAGCCAGGACTGACATTCCCAGTGTGATCAAGAACCAATAGTCTTTTATGGTTCTCGCGATTCGGGGCAACCACGCGCCTGTCGAAGGCAACTGCGTTTCATTTGACACCTGCTTCAACGTCGGAGTGGGACGTTCTCCTTGAGTTATCTGCGTGCCGCTGGGCGAAGGCGTTTGCGGCTCGGCCAACGGAGCAAAAAGAAAAACGGCACCAGCAAGGCATAGGAAGAGTAGCAGGGATAGCTGCGTCTCATCCTGCTCGGTGCTGGCGAAGCGGACGCCGAGGCCGATCAGGCGCACGGGCTTTCCAGTGCGGGCGAACGCTTCGTGGAGAAGGGAGCGAAATTGTTCGAGCGACGGCTGAAGGCCGGCGCGCTCGACGGTCGTGCGCGTAAAGTCGGCGAACTTTAGCTTCACGAAAATCTTGGTGATCGTCCGGGTCGATTCTTTCTGCGCGAGGTCGGCCATCAGTTCCTCGAACAACTCGGGCAGTTTCTCTTCGCATTCGGCCAGGGTCTCGAGGTCGGTGGAGAAAGTTTCTTCGTTGCTGAGTGACTTGCGTTCGCGGTCAGGTTCGACGGGACGGTCATCGATGCCGCGGCAAAGATCATAAAGCTCGATCCCGAATTTCCCGAAGTGTTCCTGGAGCGCGAAGCGCGACAGTCGCTGCATATCGCCGCAGGTGGCGATGCCCAGCTTGTCCAGCTTCTGCTCGGTCACTTCGCCAATCCCCCAGAGTTTTCGCACCGGCAACTCTTTCATGAACGCGGGCACCTTCTCCTGCTTCACTGCGACCTGGCCGTTCGGCTTTTTGAGGTCACTCGCGATTTTCGCGATCAATTTGTTAGGCCCGATGCCGGCGGACGCGGTCAGTTTCGTTTTGCGAAAGATCAGGCCGCGGATGACCTGCGCGAGCGGGGCGGGCGCGCCGGGATGATCGGTCACGTCGAGATAAGCTTCATCGAGGGAGAGTGGTTCGACGAGCGGGGTGAACCGGAACAGGATCTCGCGGATGACAGCAGCCTCTTTCCGGTAAACATCGAAGCGGGTCGGAAGAATGATGAGGTTCGGGCAGCGTTGGAGCGCCATGAAGGTCGGCATGGCCGAGCGGACGCCGAACTTGCGCGCTTCGTAATTGCAGGTCGTCAGGACCCCGCGCCGGTCTCGCGCGCCGCCCACGCCGACCGGCTTGCCTTTCAACGATGGCTGGTCGCGCACTTCGATCGCCGCGTAAAAGCAATCCATGTCGAGATGGATGATGGAGCGCGCTCTGTTGCCGGATCCCACGAGAACAATTTGCTTCAAGGAGCGGCGCTTTCCAAACCAGGTAGGGACGCTTTTCCGAAGCGTCCGACTTATTCAGATTGCGGGCGTCTCACAGAATAGTCGGATGCCTCGGAAAGGCGTCCCTACCTGACGCGATCGATTCCTTGAAAAAATTCCCGCGTCGCCTGATGTATCGGGATGAAATTCACTTACTACGGCCACGCCTGTTTCGCTGTCCAGGCTGGGGGCAAGAATCTTCTCTTCGATCCTTTCATCTCGCCGAATCCGCTCGCCCGTAAGATCGAGATCAAGAACGTCGCAGCCGATTTCATCCTGGTTTCGCATGGCCATGGCGATCACATCGCAGACCTGGTGGACATCGCGAATCGGACCGGGGCGACGGTGATCGCCCCGTTCGAAGTGGGGAGCTGGTTCGAAGGAAAAGGCGTGAAGAACGTCCAGTCAATGAACCACGGTGGCGCCGCTAAAATGGATTTCGGCCGGGTGAAACTCACCAGCGCCATTCACAGCAGCTCGATGCCGGACGGTTCCTACGGCGGCAACCCATGCGGATTCGTGGTCGAAAGCGCTGATGGAAATTTCTACTATTCAGGCGACACGGCACTGACCTTCGACATGAAGCTCGTGGGCGAGGGAACGAAGCTCCGCTTCGCGGTTTTCCCGATCGGCGATTTCTTCACGATGGGGATCGATGACGCCTTGCGCGCCGCCGAATTCGCCGCGGCGAACAAATTCGTCGGCGTCCACTACGACACCTTTCCGCCGATCAAGCTCGATCGCGCTGGGGCGATGAAAGCGGCCCGCGCGGCCGGCAAAGAATTGCTACTGCCGGCTATCGGCGAGACGCTCGATATCTGACGAGAACCGCTTCGCTCCGAAAAAAAAGAAGAAGCGGCGGCGACCTCATCGGCCACCGCCGCTCGTTCCGTCAACCCAATTGTTAGTTATTGCTTCTTCATCGCGTCGCGCATTTCCTCGCGCGCTTTGCGCATGTCTTCGCGCGCTTTTTTCAGCGCGTCGAATTTCTGCTGCTGCGCTGGCGTCAGGATCGGTCGGATCTGCGTCATCGCGTTCTCGCGAATAGCCATGATCTTTTGTTTCGCTTCCTGGCGGGCCGCCATGACTTGTGGCTTCGCCTGGTCGAAGATCGGCTGGATCTTCGCCCGCTGCTCCGGAGTGAGGTCCAGCGCTTTGGTTAAATGTTCCATCGGGTTTCCCCGCTTGTGTTGCCAGCGGTTAGGCCGGTCATTGTTGTTCGCCGCGGGATCCTGCGCCTGGCCGATGGTTACGGTGGCGAACAAGGCAACGCACGCAGCGCTCAGTGTGATCAATCTTGATTTCATCTTTTTCTCTTTTCTTCTTTCATCAGGCGCCGCGTTCTTCACCAACGCCTTGTGGAAGTGCAAACCCGGCGACGCGGGGGAAGTTGCGGTTGGTTCGGAAAAAATTCTGAGGAAACTATGACTTTGGCTTGGGCGGCGGCAGCTCGAGGCGTGCTTTGATCACTTGCGTTCCGTCGCTCAGCTCGATGTTTCCATCGGAGATTTTCAATATGCGCAAAGAGACGGCAACGGAAGCCGTCGGCGTATGGATCGTGATCTCTTCGCCTTCGCCGAGGAGCCGGCCGTTGATGATCGCCAGCCGCGGATGGCCCAGGGAGATCGCGCTGACATGGATCAGGTCGGCGCTGATTTTGATGACGATCGGCTCGGGCGGAGAAATGCTGTGAGTCGACACGGCCAGGAGATGGCGTTCCTCTTCCGCGTGCTGCAAGGCCGCTTGTCTCCGGACATAGAGGACGCTGATCGTGCAAAGCAGGACCGCACCCAGGATGATTCCAACAAAGATGGCGCGCCCATTGCCGGAAAAAAGCGAGACGCTTTTCAGCCGCGACCTCATGCTGACGCGTTCGGGCGGACGCACCCGCAGCTCGGGCACGACTGTGCTGAGTAGCCGGGGTGCGGCCGTCTTCTGGGAGATCAAGCGCATGGCTTTGCTAAAGCATCGGCTATTCCAAACTTAACGAATCGTAAGAGCGGCGCCCGTTTGTTAGGTCGGCCGGGGCGGGTTCGATCACGAGCGGGAGCACGAGGACGATTACGATGAGGCAGGCGGATAAAGGATTGACCGCGGGAGGGGAGCACAGGCAACACTCTGGGAATGTTCAGACGCATATTGAAATGGACGCTGCGGATCCTGGCGCTCCTGGTGATCGCGCTCGCCATCTTCCTCATCAATCTCATCTGGTTCCGGCCCTGGAGCCTGAATCTGTTTTATGAAAAGGTCTTCGCCCAGGTGCTCTTCGAAGAGCCGGAGCTTCTCTCGTCGCTCGGGCTGGTGGAACGATTCGGCATCACCGGCCACAACGGAAAATTGGGCGACGTGTCGCCGGCTCATCAGCAGCGCTACTTCGATCGGGCCAGGAAAAACCTGGAAGACCTCCACGCCTATCCGCTCGAGAAACAGAACCCCTCCCAGCAGCTCTCCACTCACATCCTCGAGTGGTACATGAGCCGCGAGATCGAAGGAGAAAAATATCAATTCCACAACTACCCGGTTAACCAGCTCTTCGGCGTGCAGAACGAGTTCCCGTCCTTCATGGCAAACACGCACCGGCTGCTCGCGCCGCGGGACTGCGAATATTACCAGCAGCGCCTGAACGCGGTCGGCACGAAGTTCGACCAACTGCTCGAGAGCCTGAAGCTTCGCGAGCAAAAAGGGATTCTGCCGCCGCGTTTCGTCGTGGAAAAAGTTCTCGTCGAGATGAACAACTTCGTCACGCAGCCGCCTCCGGAAAATATTCTGGCCACCTCCTTCAAAACGCGCACGGCGAAAATCGACGGGATGCCGGACGAACAGCGGGCGACGTTCCAGAAAAAAATCGAGACCGCGATCACGGACCGCGTTTATCCCGCCTACCATAAGCTGATTGATTACTTCACGGCTCTTCTCCCGAAGACCACAACGGAAGACGGCGCCTGGAAATTGCCGGACGGCGACGCGTTCTACGCCTACGCGTTGCGCAAGAGCACGACTACGACCCTCAAGCCCGAGGAAGTCCACGATCTCGGCTTGCGCGAGGTCGCGCGGATCGAAGCGGAAATGCGGACATTGCTCGACACAAATGGTTACGCCGGCCGCCCGATCGGCGAAGCGATGGACGCGTTGCGGAAGGATCCGCGCTTCCTGTTTTCGAATGACGACAAAGGTCGCGCCGATGCGCTCGCGGAATACACGCGGTTGATCGATGACGCGATCGAACGCTGCCGGCTCCTGTTCGCGACGGTGCCGAAAGCGAAGATCGAAGTGCAACGCGTGCCGGTGTTCAAGGAAGCGACGGCGCCGGGCGCTTACTATAATGGCGCGTCGATGGATCGGACGCGGCCGGGGACTTTCTACGCGAACCTGCGCGACATGAACGAACTTCCGAAGTGGGGAATGCGCACGCTGGCGTATCACGAAGGCGTGCCCGGCCATCACTGGCAGATCGCGACGGCGCAGGAATTGAAAGGGCTGCCGCAATTCCGGAAATTGATTCCGTTCACGGCTTACCAGGAAGGCTGGGCGCTCTACACGGAATGGCTGGCGAAAGAAGCTGGCTGGTATGACGGGGATCCGTTCGGCGATCTCGGCCGGTTGCAGGCGGAACTTTTCCGCGCGGTGCGGCTCGTGGTCGATACAGGCATTCACTCAAAACGCTGGCCGCGCGAACAAGCGATCACGTACATGCGCGAAAAAACGGGCATGGGCGAAAAGGAGGTCACGGCCGAGATCGAGCGTTACATCGTGAACCCAGGACAGGCATGCGCCTACAAAGTTGGGATGCTCAAGATCCAGGAACTGCGCAAGCGCGCCCAGGCGGAGCTGGGAACGAAGTTCGATCAGCGACAGTTTCATGACGTGGTCCTGAAAAACGGCGCCCTGCCGCTGGAGATTCTCGAGGAACAGGTCGTCGCTTACATTCAGAAAACCAAGTAGTCGACCGGAACATAGACATCCTGTCTGTGCGCCCAACGGGTTTGCAACCCGTTGACCGTCCGGCAGCGGGCAAAATGCCCGCGGGGCACACAGGCTAAAAGCCTATGTTCCGGCGGCCTGCCTGCCTCGCGCCGCCGTCGGGATCGCGAAACTTTCGATTCGCTCCTTAATGTCGTGCACAAAGTTCGCGGCGCCGGCGCCGTTCACGACGCGATGATCGAACGTCAGTGAAAGCGTGATGACTTCCGCGAGCTGACTTTTCTTACCGTCGCCAATCGTTTCGTAATGCGCGGAGCCGACAAAGAGAGTCCCCACCGACGGCGGCACTACGATCGGCGCCGCGGCCCGAACACCGAATGCGCCCAGGCTGCTGATGACGAGCGGCGCATTCATCGCATCCACTCGGCCGGTGCGCGTTTCCGCGACGGTCTCGTTGTAGCGCTGAACGAAATCGGTCCAGTCGCGCGTGTTCGCATGAGTGACGACCGCCGTCGCGAGCCGATCGTCCTCGAGCGCGACGGCGATCCCGAGATCGAATTCGTCGTTCTCCACGATTTGGTCGTCGTCCAAAATGATCCGGCGAAATGGCGCGTGCTTTTCCATCGCCCGGACAACCGCCCACGCCACCATCACCGACGGCGACGCGGCATTCTTGCCCTCTTTCTTTTTCGCTTTCTCGCGCGCCGATCGAATCGCGTCCCAGCGCGCATCGATCTGAAGGTTTGCCGGAATGACGCGACCCAGCCTTCGCACGATCGTTGGCGAAAGCGCCGGCTCGATCGCTTTGCTTTTCTCTTTCTGTAGAGGCAGCCGCGCCGGCTGTTCGGCTATCGGTTCGGTATCACCATTTCTTTCGGCGGAAGCTTCGGATGACGATTGCAGCGCCCCGTCTTCGACTTGGATCGTCCCGAGTTCCTGCCCGATATCGACGGTCGCACCGACCTCGGTTTTCCATTCTCCCATCGTCCCGGCAATCGACGACTCGATCGGATAAACCGCCTTGTCGGTTTCCACTTCGCAAAGCGGATCGTCGAGCGCGATCTTGTCGCCTGGTTTCTTCAACAGCGTTACGATTTTCGCGTTGCGAATCCCTTCGCCCATGATCGGCACGATGATCTTTTGTTTGTTTGCCATGCGAGCGGGTTCTTTCTTTGGAGCCGGCCTGCCCTCAGGCCGGGGAGTTTCGATTCTGTCCGCAGGCGTAACGGCACGAGGGCGTGCCGTCTCCATGGCCATCGCGCGGCGCAGCGCGGCCACGATGCGTTTCACATCCGGCAACGCCGCATACTCGTAGATCGGGTTGTACCCGATCATCACGTTCGCCTTGCTGACGAGAATCGGCGGCGCGTTCAGCTCGCTCCAAATCTCCGGCAAGCCCGCGAGATGCGCCACGATCATCTGGCCGACGCTGCAATTCTCGCTGTCCTCCTGGACGACAACGAGCCGTCCCGTCCGTGCGACCGATTCCTCAATCGCCGCGCGATCCCACGGCACGATCGAGCGCAGATCGATCAGATCGACGCCGATCTCGCCGTCGATTTCCGCGAGCGCCTCGAGCGATTTCTCGACGGTGTTGCCCCAGGCGACGAGCGTGACATCCGAGCCGGCATTGCGTTTTCGCGCCACTCCGAGCGGCGCCGCCTTCACCGGTTTCGTCGATTCGTGCTCGGCCCAAAGCAAATGTTTCGGGACGAGCACGAACGTCGGATCTTCGCAGTGCATCGCCGTCCACAACAATCCGGCGGCGTCCTCCGGCGTGCTCGGGATGGCGACGTTGATCCCGGGATAATGGGCGAGTGCTGCCTCGTTCGCCTGGCTGTGCCACAAACTTCCCCCCGGAAGATACGCGCCGTACGGAGCGTAAATCACGACCGGGCAAGTCCAGGTGCCGAACGAGCGCCAGCGCAAGGTCGAGAGATTCGTCACGAGCTGGTTCCACGCGGGGCCGATGAAGTCGATGAATTGCAGCTCGAACACCGGCCGCTTTCCGTACGAAGCGAGACCGCAGGCGACACCGAGGATCGTCGATTCAGCGAGCGGCGAGTTGTAGACCTGCTTCGGAAATTCGGTCGAAAGTTTTTGGGTCAGACGAAACACGCCGCCTTTCGGATCTTCAATGTCTTCGCCGAAGATGATGCGGCCGCTGTTCTCTTTCAGTCCAAGACGCAACGTCTGGTTGATCACGTCGCCGATGCGGTATTTACCCGGCGGCAGAACTTCATCGTCCAACTCTGGCAAATCGGCGGTGATCTGGATCTGCAACTCGTCCGCGGTGGGATCTTCCGCACGCTCGGCTTCCGCGAATTCATTGCGGATCCGCTCTTTGATTTCCTGGTCGAGCTTCGCGTATTCGTCGGCGGTTATGACGCCGTCGGCGATCAAGCGCTCGCTCCAGCGCTTTAACGGATCGCAGTTCTCGCACTCGGCCAATTCATCGGCAGTGCGGTAAAGTTTTTGGTCGTCGGAACTGGTGTGGCTCGAGAGCCGTTCCATGTTCACCCAGAAAAACGCGGGCCCGCCGCCGGCGCGCATCGACTCGAATGCTTTCGCACCCGCGTCGTAGATTTGCTGCACGTCGCTGCCATCAAGTTCCTGCCAGTCGTTAGGCTGAAGAACATCGAGCGCGCGCGGGTTAATTTTTCGCGTCGGACTGCTGATGCCGTATTTATTGTCCTCGACGACGAAGAGCACCGGCAGCTTTCGTTCTTTCGCAAAACAAACCGCTTCGAAAAAATCGCCCTGGCGCGTGGCGGCGTCGCCCACCGTGGTGACGACGACGTTCGGTTTGCTATCGAGTTGGATTCCCCACGCGATGCCGCACGCGGGGAGAAGCTGCGAGCCAGTCGGCGTGGGCACGCTCCAAATTCCTCGCGAGGCATAGCTATAATGCGACGGCATCTGGCGCCCGTGACTTTGGCCTTTGCGCTTCGCAAAATAATCGAGCGCCAATTCGCGCGATGCCACACCGCGACCGAGGACGAGCGCACGGTCGCGGTAGTAGGGCACCACGTAATCGCCCTCGACCATGGCCACGCCGAGCGCCGCCAGCCCTTCGTGTCCCATGCCGGAAACATGGAAATGCCCTTTGCCCTGGCGATTCAAGTTTTGCTCGCGCAGGTCGCCGTGCCGGCTCTCGAGCAGGATCGTGAGCACGCGCAGTTTGTCTTCTTTATTAAGAGCGGGCATGGCGGAACCGGTGATGGTTGATCGGAACGGGCCAACACTCAACTGTCGATGCACCAGCATCAACCTCGTTTCGGAGGGACGTGCTTCCGCACGTCCGACTTGTTGTTTACGGCGGCGCGAAAGTTTTGGGACGTGCGGAAGCACTTCCCTCCGAGTAAGAGTTCGCTACGTGAGCCAAACAAATGAAGTCACGGCTCCACTACGGGGCAGGGGAGTAATCGATCGCTATCGCGAATTCCTTCCGGTTTCGGATGCAACTCCCGTCGTGTCGTTAGGCGAAGGCGCAACGCCGTTGATTTTTTCTCCGCGCCTCAGCGCGATCGTCAGCCGCGGGTGTGAAGTTTATCTGAAGTACGAAGGATTGAATCCGACCTGTTCGTTCAAGGATCGCGGCATGACGGTAGCCGTTTCGAAAGCGCTGGAACGAGGAGCGGCCGCGGTCATCTGCGCGTCGACCGGCAACACCTCAGCGTCGGCCGCCGCGTATGCGGCCCGCGCCGGACTTCGATGTGCGGTTGTCTTGCCGGCAGGGAAAATCGCGAGCGGCAAATTGGTCCAGGCTTTCGCTTACGGCGCGAACGTCATCCCGATCGAAGGCAACTTCGACGATGCGCTCGTGATCGTGCGGAAGTTAGGCGAGCGCGCCGATTTCGCGATCGTCAACTCGATCAATCCGGACCGGATCGCCGGCCAGATGACCGCCGCGTTTGAAATCGTGGACGATCTCGGGGATGCGCCCGCTCTCCATCTTCTGCCACTCGGCAACGCCGGAAATCTCACCGCGTATTGGGCTGGCTACCGCGAATATCACGGCGCCGGAAAATCGCGAACAATTCCGGCGATGATCGGCTTTCAAGCAGCCGGCGCCGCACCTATCTTCCGTGGACGCGTCGTCGAAAATCCGGAAACGATCGCTTCCGCGATCCGGATCGGAAATCCCGCGAGCTGGAAAGCAGCGAGCCAGGCCGTCGCGAATTCCAAAGGCGCGGTCGATATCGTGACGGACGACGAGATCCTCGCCGCGCAGCATTGGCTCGCGAAGAACGAAGGAATTTTCGTCGAGCCCGCCAGCGCCGCTCCGATCGCCGGCCTGATGAAATGCTGCGACGACGCGCGCCGTCCCGCGTACTCGTTTGCGCAAATTCCGGAAGGTAGCCGAATCGTTTGTACCGTCACGGGTCACGGCTTGAAAGACCCCGATGTCATTGCCACCAGTTCCGCCGGTTTGAAAACAGTCGCGGCGAGCGAAGACGCTGTCCTGCGCGCCATTGATTTTTAGCTGAGTTGACAGCCGCCCCGTATAAGCGAAACCATCCGCCGTGATTCTTCGCCTTCATTCCGTGCCGACTGCGCCATGCGCCTGATCGTCCAGAAATACGGCGGCACCTCGGTCGGGTCGCCCGAGCGCATCCGGAATGTCGCGGGCAAAATTCTCGAGACCCAGCAGCAGGGTTGCCGGGTCGTGGCCGTGATTTCCGCGATGGCGGGAGTGACTGATAACCTGATCAAACTCGCGCGCGAAACCGCGCCGCAACCGGAAGAGCGCGAACTGGACGTGTTGCTGGCGACCGGTGAGCAGGCTGCAATCGCGCTCATTGCGATGGCGATCAATGCGCTCGGGGGCCGGGCGATTTCGCTCACGGGCGCGGAAGCCGGCATCCTGACCGATCGCGCCCATACCCGCGCCAAGATCGCCAACATCACGCCGCGCCAAATCCACGCCTTGCTCGCAGAAGATTACGTCGTGGTCGTCGCCGGTTTCCAGGGACAAAACGCCGATGGCGAAACCACGACCCTCGGTCGCGGCGGCTCCGATCTAACCGCGATCGCGCTCGCCGGCGCATTGAATGCCGATGCCTGCCAGATCTTCACCGACGTGGACGGCGTCTTCACGTGCGATCCGCGCGTCGTCTCGGATGCCCAGAAGATCGATGAAGTTTCCTACGACGAACTGCTCGAGATGGCCGGCGCCGGCTCGAAGGTGATGCAATCGCGCGCCGTCGAGTTCGCCAAGAAATTCGGCGTGGAATTCGAAGTGCGCTCCAGCCTCAAGGACGCGCCAGGAACGATCGCGAAAGAAGAGACCGCGAACATGGAAGACGTGGTCATCCGCGGGATCAGTCTGGAGCGCAATCAGGCGAAGGTCACAGTGGATGATGTCCGCGACGAGCCCGGCATCGCCGGTCAGATCTTTTCGACCATCGCCCGCAGCAACATCAGCGTGGACATGATTGTGCAGAGCGTCTCCGCGCACGGAACGACGGATGTTTCCTTCACGATGCATGAAAGCGATCTGCCCGCCGCGACCGAGCTGCTGACGCCGCTGGTCAAGGAAGTCCGGGCCGCCGGCCTGATCACCAAAGCGGGCGTGGCGAAGCTGAGCGTGGTCGGGATCGGCATGCGCTCCCATTCCGGCGTCGCCGCGCGGTTGTTCGATTGCCTCGGCAAAGGGGGCATCAACATCCAATTAATCTCGACCTCCGAAATCAAAATCGCCGTCGTCATCGACGGCCAGGACGCCGACCGCGCCGCCCAACTCACGCACGCCGAGTTCGGCCTCGCCAAGTTCGTCCCGCCGTCGCCGGAGTAGTCGGCGGCACGAACTGACCTCGCCCCGACCAAGGGGGATTTATTCAATACTCTAACCTTCTCCTCGCTCACCTTACAACATCAGACAATATATGTCATATGAAGTCACGTGGGGTTGCTGCTATATGGTTATGGTAATTGAAGACTCGGCACAGAACGCTTAACCGCCAAGATTGTAAGGACTGGGAGGTATTTCGTCAGAAAGTCGGGGCGACTGATATTGTCGGCGTCGTCACCGAAATTCTCTTTCACCCACAGCGGGTAAGACGATTTTCGCCTGACCGGGTCCTCCATAGCAAATCGCAGCTCAAAAAGCTCCATACGCGGCGTAAGGCTGGAAAAAACAAAGCGATAGCAGTCGGACGCAAAGCCGATTAGGGCCTCTGTTTCGTACAGTGAATGTTCAACCTCGGCATCTGGTTCGAACGCCCCGTGTTTAATAAAGTTTTGGAAATAGCTGAAACGGGCCGCATGTGCCGGACGTTGTTCAGACCGGATCGCCGCCTTGAAACCACAGCGTAATTGCCGTCTCCAATTGCCCCACAGCGGCCCTCTTTTTGTTGACGCGGATGGTCTTCTCGCCGGGCCTTACTAGAGGCTTTGCCCTTTCGTGTCCTCTAGATTTGCGGCGACCCACGCATGGAATCGATCACATTATGCCCGCATCCGCGAACGCTCGATATGACGGCGGATTACATGCGCCGGAAAGAGGATGCTGTCTTTGAACGTTTAACGGGCCTCCTGCTGCTGCTGCTGGGTGGAGTTATTTTACCGGTCACTCTGAGCTTTTGATCGCCACGCCCTCAAAGCGAGTGACGAACTCAGTCTCATAGCGTTCGAACATTACCGCGGCGTCTTATCGAGCCATCGGCAGCGGCTGAGGAAGTGCAACCGAATGGTCTTTAGCGAGCTGTTCGAGCTGGGTGTTAATCCGCAGATAATCTTCGCGGGAACGCATGTTAGCCCACGCTGCACGTAGTTCTTTCACCGTCTGATCGGGCACCGCTGGCGTAATTACATTTAGTCTTTGGTCAAAACTGGTGTTGAGCTGTAGGTCCAAAAGGATCCCGCCGGCTATAACCATTGCGCCAAGGGTCAAGGCTGATCCCAACACGACGCCTCTGATCCGCCCGCGCAATGGGTGGGCTAACCTTTGCCGGCGTCGATTCTCCGCCCACCGCCGTGTCCATTCTTCGGGCAGCAGCCTTAAGCCTACCAAGCTCAACCCAAACGATGCACACACCATCATTAACCATAGTGCGAATAGTGCTGGCACCCAATCACGCTTTCCAAGCGAAGCGTTGTAATATTGGCTGTCGATCAAGCCCGCCAACAACGCGCCGCCATATCGAAGGATCAATCCCCATGCGCTGCCAAGTAGAGGCTGAATTATCAGCAGAAGAAGCAGACCTGAAACGATACCGGCCCTAATATTCGCGCGAAACGCTCTGCTAATTGGCATTCGCGAAATCTATCACTTCACGCTTGCGCAGCCAAGCGCAAGCAGCTGTCGATTCGTCACGGCGCGTCAAGACGGCAAAAAATTGAACGGACCGAAAGCTCATTCGTTAGGCCGCCTTACGAGGAAAAACGTGAACTGTCTCTTCATATATGTCACATGAAGTAACGATTTGTTGCGACGTTTGCGGGTCGTCGACCGAAGATACGTACCGAGGAGGCCTCCCGGGAAATCGCGGGGCTTTCTGTGTTTTTCCCTGCCCGCGCCGCCAACCAGCGCGCTCTGGTTAGTCCGGCATGCGCGCGACGTTGCCGAAATTATCGAAGAGAGCCCATTTGCCGTTCGCTTCCTGGAAGAAGTTGGCGTCGAAGGCGAGTTTCCCGTCCGCGTTGAGGATCTGGACCGGGTAAACAGTCGTGCCTTCCGGGGCGGTGCCGCCTTTGGAGATTTGTTTTTCGCCGCGCTTGAACGTCTGGTCCGGCATCATCGCGGCCAGTTTGCGAATGATCTCTTCGGAAGGTCCCTCGCCCGACTTGGTATCTTCGGCGGCAAACAGAGCCGGCATTCGGTCCACTCCCAGAGCTGACTGCGATGAGCCAACGAGAGAGGACGCCATGCATAAAGCCACAAACGCATATTTCAATTTCATGATGCCGACATATCGCCGAAGAATTCTCGCGCTTCCATCTTTTTGGGCGCTCACTAGGTCAGCGAAGATAGGCGCGCAACGAAGACCAGATCGTGGGGTTTTTTACGTTTCCGGTATTCGAATGTTGACGAGCGGCCCTCGCTCGGGACATTGCCGGGCACTTCAAAAAGCACACCATGACTAACACGACTTTTCTCCGTTCTCTGCTCGCCGCGGCTGCGCTGGCGGCATTGCCGTTTGGCGCGAAAACCTTGCGCGCGGCAACCGGCGACATCCTGGAAACAAATGAAGGAAACGTGATCCGGCTAAGGACGCTGGGCGGCACGCCAACCACGTTCGCGACCGGTTTGTCCAACCCGAAAGGCATTGTCTTTGACGGCAATGGGCATGTTTATGTGGCCGATGCCGGCAAGAACGCGATCATCGTTTTCACTCTGCCTGATGGGACCGGATCAACTTTCGTTTCGGGGCTGAGCTCCCCCATCGGACTGGCTTTCGATATCGCCAGCAATCTGTATGAGGCCGACTCCGGCAGCGGCAATATTTTTAAGTTCGCTCCCGACGCGACGAAAACGACTTTTGCCTCGAATGCAGGAGCACCCTCGGGTCTGGCGTTCGATAACAGCGGCAATCTTTTCGTAGCGGATTTCAGCGGCGGCAAGATTTACAAATACACGCCGGCCGGGACCCAAAGCACTTTTGCGTCGGGCCTGGACCATCCGGCGGGGCTCGCGTTTGATAGCGCGGGAAATCTTTTTGAAGCGGATTCCGGCAGCGGCACCATTTTCAAATTCGCGCCTGATGGAACGAAGACGAGTTTTGCGACGGGATTGGGGCGGCCGTACGGCCTCGCGGTCGATGCGGGCGACAACCTGGTCGTGGCCGACAACGCAAACGGCGCGACGCTCCGTTACACACCGGCGGCGGTGAAGTCCACCGTCTTCCAGAGCAACTTCAACACGCCGCAGTTCCTCGCGATCGAGCCGGCGCAGCATCGATTGCTTAACATCAGCACCCGCGGTTTTATCCAGGGCGGCAACGACGTTTTGATCGCCGGTTTCGTCGTGGGCGGAACCGGGCCGGTCGGCACTTCGATTCTGGTGCGCGCTCTCGGGCCATCGCTCTCTGCTTTTGGGATCAGCAATCCGCTGCCCGACCCGGTGGTGGAATTGCGTGACGCTTCCGGGACTTTGCTGGCTTCGAACAACGATTGGAGGGACACCCAGGAAACAGCGATCTCGGGAACTTCGCTCGCGCCAACGAACGATCGGGAATCCGCGATTCTGACCTCGCTCCACGGCGGCGCCTTCACGGCGATTGTCGGCAGCGCTACGGGTGCGCCCGGCACGGTGGTGGTGGAAGTTTATAACTTGCCGTAGCCGGTTCGCGTCCGAGTCGTTAGGCCAATTGGGCCTGCGACCTCCGGTCTCACAATTTGATCAGCGCCATGATCAAAAGATCCATGGCCAGGATCCAGACGAGAATCACCTGCCAGAGCCGCAGGTTCCGCGCACCGTAATGGTCGCCCGCGACTTGCGGGTCACGCTCGAAAAGCCGCTTGCGGATCCGGAAGATGTGGAGCCCGCTGAAAAAAACGATCGCCAGGAGAACGCTGAAGACGATTCGAAGCGCGAGGACCGAGTCGCGGTGTTCATGGACAACGGCGAGGATGGCGCTGCTATCCATATATGATAGATCGCCGATGCGCTCCGGCATGGCCGGATGGAAGGCGCTAGCGTCGCGCTAGATATTGCTGCCGCTCCATTTCAGTTTCTGCCTAACCACGCCGAAGAACGAGACCCCTGGCAAGGATGCGAGCGGCAGGACGCGGCCTGATTTTTTAATTTCCACGCGCGTGGCGTTTTCGATCCGCAACGGCTCGCGACCATCCACTGTCACAAAGACCGGATATTCGCGCTCGGTCACTTGGATTTCGATCACGGCATCTTCGTCCACGATGATCGAGCGATTCGTCAGGACGTGTGGGCAGATCGGCGTGATGACGAACGCGCCGGATTCCGGGGCCAGAATCGGCCCGCCCGCGGAAAGCGAGTAGGCCGTCGATCCAGTCGGCGTGGCGACAATCAGTCCGTCGGCGTTAAACTCCGTGAGCACTTCGCCATTCACGCTCGTTTTGAGGCGGATCAGGCGGGAAACTTCGCCGCGGCTGAAAACGACGTCGTTCAATCCGGTCATGGTGGAACTTTCGCCGCCCGGAGTTTTCACCGCGACGTCGAGCAACGTTCGCTCGCTGAAAATCATTTTACCGGCTGCGATGCATTCGACGGCTTCCACGTAGGCGCTGGAATTTGAGCAGGTCAGGAAACCAAGCGCGCCAATGTTAATCCCGAAGACGGGCTTGATGTTGTCGCCGAGCTGGCCCACCAAGTGAAGAATCGTACCGTCGCCGCCCAGGACAACGAGCAGGTCCGCTTCACGGCCCAGATCCGGAATCGCGCGGCCCCCCGGGAGCCCGGCCAAAGCGGCCGTGTTCTCCTCCAGCAATACCGTCAAGCCAGCCCGCTCCAGCTCCCTGACCAGCGTGCGCGTCAGCTCGGCGACCCCAGGTTTACCGGTGTGCGCGGTTAAACCGATTTTGTTCGGACGCATATGAAGAATTCCTGGTTTCCATCGGTGCCCGTAATGTCGGAAGGAGCGATGCCCATCACCTCATGGCCCGCCTCGAGCACGAAGTCGCGAATTTTCTCCTGCGCTTTCTCGTGCAAAGCCGGCTCGCGCACGATGCCGCCGCGGCCCACATCCGAAGCTTGGAGCTCAAACTGCGGTTTGATGAGCGCGAGGATCATTCCGTTGGGAGTTACCAACTCGAACGCGTTCGGCAAGACCAAAGTCAGGGAAATGAAGGAAACGTCGATGACGCAAAGGTCGATTGGATCGGGGACATCAGCGCGGCTAAGAAAACGGGCGTTGAGTTTTTCGCGCACGATTACGCGTTGGTCGCTCCTGATTTTCCAGGCCAGTTGGCCATGCCCAACATCGATCGCATAGACTTTCGTTACGCCGCGTTGCAGCAAGCAATCGGTGAACCCACCGGTCGAGGCGCCGATATCCAGTGCCGTGAGTCCATTCACCGCGAGGCCGAAGTGCGTCAGGGCGCCTTCCAGTTTCACCCCGCCCCGGCCGACGTATGCCGATGGCGCCCGCACCGAAACCGCGGCATCGGACGGCACTTTCACGGAGGCTTTGTCGACCACGGCGTCCCCTACCCTGATTTCTCCGGCCATGATCGCGCGCTGGGCTTGTTCCCGGCTCGGGAAGAATCCGCGCTCAACCAAAAACGTATCCAGCCGGGTTCTTTTCGACGTCGCCGTCATGCCGAGACCGAGTTTTGCGGTTGAAAATATTTATCGCTTATTGACGTAATAGTATTTGAAACATGGCTGTTCACCAATGATTTACCTTTGGCACCAGACGACGTTACAGCGTTTCGATTAGTCATGCGCGGCATACTCGCGCAGCAACTTCTCGATCGACTCAAGATCTTCGACTGCAGCCCGGCGGCGCTGGTATTTCCGAAAGACAACGTCCTTGAGCTGCAGCAGATCGTCGAGCAACGGCCGATCGTAGTAAGTCCATTCCAGCTCGTCCGAGGATTTGGCCTGGAAACGCCAGACGCCGCCAAACTTCGTCACCCGCACTTCGCGCTTGCGGCCCTCGGCGTCTTTCTCGGTCCATATGTGTTGACTGCGCATCCAGCCCGAATCTTACATTAGCCGCTTGAAAGACACAGCCAGATTGCTCGCTTATTTCGCCGCCACGATTCTTTTCGGGGCGCTGGCCGCGCCTCTCCTGTTCTGGGCGGCGCAATGGCTGGCCGGACACGGAATTTTTCCCGGCCTGGCCGAATTCGAGTTCGAGTCGTTCTTCCACCGCGCCTTGATGCTGGGCGCAATCGTTTTTCTCTGGCCGTTCCTGCGCTCGCTTCGGGTCAAAAGTCCGCGCGCCCTGGGGCTGGAACGAAATCGGCGCTGGCTGCGCGACGTCCTGATCGGGTTCCTTCTCTCGAGCCTGCCCATTATCCTGTGCGAAATTTTCCTGGTTCAACGCGGCCTCTATTCGATGCGGCCCGGGGTCTCCTGGGTCGCGATCCTGCCGCTCGTCGTCAGCGCGGTTATCGTTCCGCTGATCGAAGAGCCACTCTTCCGTGGCTTATTCCTGGGTGTGTTACTGCGGGGACTGCGACCGTGGCCGGCAAATCTTTTGAGCGCGGCGATTTTTTCCATCGTCCATTTCCTCAAGGCGCCGGACCAAACCGCCACGACGGTTCGCTGGTTTTCCGGCTTTGTTTCGTTGTCGCATTCGTTCGACCAATTCCGCGAGCCGATGTTGGTCCTCGGTGGCTTTACCACTTTGTTTGCGATCGGGATCGTCCTTGGGCACGCCCGGCTCGGCACGCGATCGCTTTGGTTGTCGATCGGTTTGCACACGGGCTGGATCCTGGCGAGCGAAGTGTTCGGAAAAATCGCGCGGCGGGAAATCGTCGCGTTGCCGTGGATCGGGAGGAATTTGCTGGTCGGGCTGGTGCCGTTGGCCGTGTGCCTTCTGACCTGGGTGCTGCTCAGGGCGTGGTTAAAATATGCCGGCACTCGCGATACCTAAACTTCTTCACGCTTTGACGTCGCTTTTCTATCCGGCGACATGTGTTGTTTGCGCGGCGAATGTCGAGCGCTCGGAATACCTCTGCGCGGATTGCCAGCGTCGCGCGCCGCGGATCGTAGCGCCGTTCTGCGCGAAATGCTCGGAACCCTTTCCAGGCGCGATCACCCAAAGCTTCCGTTGCGCGAATTGCGAACATCGCGTCCTGCATTTCGATTGTGCCGTCGCAGCCTACCGCAGCCGCGGGTTGGTTCGCAAACTGGTGCACGAATTCAAATACGCAAAGCAACGTCACCTTCGCTATCCCGTGGCCGGATGGCTTCGCGAAACCCTGAGCGATCCGCGCCTCCGCGGCCGGGACTTCGACGTCATCATTCCGGTTCCGCTTCACCCAGCCCGGGAACGCGAGCGCGGATTCAATCAGGCGACGCTCCTGGCTGAGCTGCTGGCTGCCTCCACCACGGCGCCGCTGCGTGCGGTCTTGGAGCGCACCCGTTACACCACCACCCAGACCGCTTACGATCGCGCTGAGCGCATGGAAAATTTGCATGGCGCGTTCCGTTTACGAAAAAACCAGGACGTGCGAGACTTCCGGGTGCTTCTGATCGACGATGTATTAACTACCGGATCGACGCTGAGCGAATGCGCGCGCGTCCTGAGAGCCGCGGGCGCGGTTTCCGTTCACGCGGCAACGGCGGCCCGGGCCTAACGACATGGCTATTTTCAAGAGACCTCCGATCGGCGGCGGCGGTGGAAGGAAACGCCGCGGCGATATTCCGCAGGGGCTTTTTCAAAAATGTCCGGGCTGCAAAGAGGTCGTGCATGAGATTGAGCTCGCGCAGAATCAGCGGGTCTGTCCGCGCTGCGAATATCATTTCTCCCAGTCCGCCAAGGAGCGCATCGAGAATCTGCTCGATGAAGGGACGTTCGTGGAACGCGACGGTGGACTGCGGTCGGTGGATACCCTCCAGTTCCAAGGCATGGCAAGTTACAAGGACCGCCTGAAAAAATACCAGGACGCGACCGGCCTGACGGACGCAGTCTTGAGCGGCTACGGAATGATCGAAGGTTACAAGGTCGCGGTCGCCGTGATGGATTTCAGTTTCCTCGCGGCCACGATGGGCTCTGTGGTGGGCGAGCGCATCACCCGCACCATCGAATTTGGAACGGAGAACCGTTGCGCGGTGATTATCGTTTCCGCGTCCGGCGGCGCCCGCATGTACGAAGGCATGCTCAGCCTGATGCAAATGGCCAAGACGAGCGGCGCCCTCGCCCGCCATGCCTGCGAGCGGCTGCCTTACATTTCGGTGCTGACCAATCCCACCACGGCCGGCGTGATGGCCAGCTTCGCCTCGTTAGGCGACGTCATCATTGCCGAACCGAAGAGCATGATCGGATTTGCCGGACCGCGCGTGATCAAGGAAACGACGCACCAGGATTTGCCGGAACGTTTCCAGACCGCGGAGTTTCTCGAGGAACATGGCCTGATCGATTTGATCGTTCATCGCAAAAAGATGCGCGCCCAGATCGGCGAGTTTCTCAGCTTCTTTTCGAGTACGCAGTGAACTATGAACAGGCGCTCGCCTGGCTCTACGGAACCCAGCGTTTCGGGATCAAGCTCGGGCTCGAGAATATCCAGCGGTTGCTGTGCGAGCTGAACGTTCCGGGAAAAGATCAGCGGATCGTCCACGTCGCCGGGACCAACGGCAAAGGCTCGGTCTGCGCGATGATCGATTCCATCTGCCGCGCCGCGTATCGCACCGGTCTCTTCACCTCCCCTCACCTCGTCACCTACCGCGAACGCATCCGGGTCAACGGCGAAATGATCGCGCCCGATGAAGTCGCGCGCGGCTTGAGCGCTCTCCGCGAAACGATCCGGCATTGGGATCCGCATCCGACATTTTTTGAAATCACCACCGCGCTCGCGCTCGACCATTTCAAAAGGAAGGAATGCGAAGTGATCGCGCTTGAGACCGGTCTCGGCGGAAGACTCGATGCGACGAATGCGGTCACGCCGGTCGTATCCGTGATCACGCCCATTGGGTACGACCACGAGAAATGGCTCGGCCACACGCTCGAAGCCATCGCCGGCGAAAAGGCCGGGATCATTAAGCCGCATCTTCCCGTTGTGTCCGCGAAACAGGAAGCCGCCGTCGAAAAAGTTATCCGCGCCCGCGCCTCAGAATGTGAAGCGCCGTTGGAATTTGTAACCCAGCCGCACGTGTCGAGTCCCGTCGGGCTCGCTGGGAAACACCAGCGAGATAACGCGGCCCTCGCCGTCGTCGGTTTGCGTTCCGGTAAGATCCTCGTCTCCGACGATGCGATTCAACGCGGTCTGGCGAAGATCGACTGGCCCGCGCGTTTCCAACTCTGGGATGCGCGCACCATCATCGATGGCGCGCATAATCCCGCCGCCGCGCAGGTCCTTGCCCAAACCTGGCGCGAACAATTTGGCGATGACCGCGCAACGATCATTCTCGCGGTCCTCCGCGAGAAAGACGTCGCCGGTATTTGCCGCGCCCTCGCCCCCATTGCCGCGCGCTTCATTCTCCCGCCTATTCGCTCCGAGCGCGCGCTCTCGCCTAACGAGTTAATTTCTCACCTCTCCCCCATTACTCCATCACTCCCAGCCGCCAGTCCGGCTCGGACCTCCATCACCTCCTCTCTCCTCGCCGCGCTCGAATCCGCTCGCGCCATCCCCGAGCGCATTCTCATCACCGGCTCACTCCATTTCGCCGGCGAAGCGCTCGCGACGTTGGATGGAAACCCAGATGCGCTCGAAGATTGCGCGCAATAAACTGAACCGAAATGTGGGAGGGGCCTTGGCGTCCCGACTACTTTAAATCGCCTGCCGCGCAATCAGCGCCCGTCGCTTTCTCCCGTGCAACCAGCCATGGACCCACATGATGACAAAGAGCGAGAGATAAACGAAGCCGGCCAGGTCCACTTGATTCACGGTCAACGCCACCAGCACCGAGACCAAGCCGACGCTGGCCATGCAAAGCATTCCGTACAATTCCCAGCGGGTATCCAGCGTCTCGATTGCATTGAGCTCCAATTCCCCACGCCGACGGTAGGCGTGCAGATAGAGCGCGGCCAGGACGAGATAAATGGCGGCGAAGCCCATTCCGTAAATCACAAACAAGGTCGAGCCTTGGGCGTGAGTGAGCTGACCTCTGGCGCCGCGCAGGATCATTCCGTTGATGAAGAGGTTGAAAAGAAACTTCAGCGGATAGACGTAAAGCAAAACAATGAAGAGCATGAAGCAGGTCAGGAACCGGACGAACCCATCCTCAAGGCCGTAGCGCCGGCTGTAGTGGTAATGATCGTTCCAGATCATGGCGAGGATCGTGAAACAGATGCCGAAGGCGAGAAATCCGCGCATCGTTTCCATCAATTCGCCGAACCCTTTCGGGACCTCGAGCGAGACGACGAGCAACGTCACCGCAAACCCAAAGACTGCGTCGCTGAATGATTCCAGCCGCGTAACCTCCCGCCCGCGAATCCGGAACCCATCCTTTTCAGTTTCGCGCTCGAGCCGCGCCTGTCGCAACATGAATTCTTTCTAAGGGCAGTAGGAACCTCCGACAAGGCAAAGTCGCGCGCCAGTTCGGAGGGACGGGCTTCGGCACGTCCCATTCTCCATCGGAGCTGTGGCCCTGAGAAATTCGGACGTTCCGAAGCACATCCCTCCGAGCCAGGCGTCTATGGTCCTTCCACGACAATCACCGCAATCGCGTGATGCTCGGTGTGGCTGAGCGAGATCGAAACCTTCGAGACGCTTCGTTCCTCCGCCAGCTTCTTCGCGCCGCCCTCCAGGACCAGAAATGGTTCGCCACTCGGTTTGCGGTGGATATCGATGTCCTTCCAGCCCATCGCCTTTCCGATCCCGGTGCCAAACGCTTTCGAGACCGCTTCCTTCGCCGCGAACCGCGCCGCCAAATGGCGCGCCGGATATTTCATCGATTGCGAATACTCGATCTCGCCCGCCGTAAAAATGCGATGGAGAAACCGCTCGCCGAACCGCTCGAGCGAATGCTCGATCCGCGCGTTCTCCACCAGATCCACGCCGATCCCAAGCACGCTCACGAAGAAGCTCCAAATTCCAAGCTCCAAGCTCCAAAGAAGCTCCAAACACCAAGCTCCAAACTCGCACGTCGGCCTTGGCGCTTCGTCATTAATTCGTCATTCGTCATTCGGATTTCGTCATTCGAATCATCCTTTGTAATTCTCCATCAACGCCAGCATCTCACGCACAGCCGTTTCAAATCCCACAAACACCGAACGCGCCACGATCGAATGACCGATGTTCAGTTCCACCAGGTGCGGGATTTTGTGGATGAGCGCCATGTTCCGGTAGTTGATCCCGTGCCCGGCGTTCACCTGCATCTTCAGCTCCGCCGCGCCATGCGCCGCCGCGCGTAATCTCTCCAGCTCCTGTTGCGCGATCTTGTCGGTAAATGCATTCGCCAATTTACCGGTGTGCAGTTCCACGATATCGGCGCCGAGCTCGGCGGCAGTATCGATCTGCTCCAGAATCGGATCGATGAACATGCTCACCCGCACCCCGGCGGCATGAAACCGTTTCACTGTCGTCACCAGCTCCTTCTTGTTCGCCACCAGATCGAGTCCGCCTTCGGTCGTCACTTCCTGGCGTTTTTCCGGAACCAGGCAAACTTCGTCGGGCACGATTCGCAGCGCGATATCCACGATCTCCGGCGTGTTTCCCAGCTCCAGGTTCAACTTCGTCATGATGCTCTCGCGCAACCGCTGGATGTCGCGGTCCTGGATGTGCCGCCGATCCGCGCGCAAATGCGCCGTGATCCCGTGCGCTCCCGCCCGTTCGCAAATCCCCGCGATCGCGATCGGGTCCGGCTCCGCGTTCTTCGACTCCGGCATTGTCGCATACCGAGCCTGCCGCAGCGTGGCGACATGATCGATATTTACCCCGAGCCGAAGCTGATTCACGGAGGCAATAGGAAGCAGCCAATGAAACGGAGCAAGTTTTTCCACAGGTAGGGACGCCTTTCCGAGGCGTCCGACTTCCTCGAGAATCGCTTCGCAGCAGAAATTTGTCGGACGCGTCGGAAACGCATCCCTACCTGTAAAAAGGCTTGTCGGTCCCCCTCGCCCTTTCGTATCCAGAGGCGTGTCCCGACGCGCTGTTCTCATCTTCGCCGAGAAAGTGCATGTCGATCTGGCCCGACGCTCGTTTCCGAAAGCGGCGCGGCGGCTCTTGAATCTTCCCGCGTTCGCCTCGGAAATTTTGCCGGAGATCGAGGTCCATCTTTTCACGTCCGCCGGAAACGCGAGCGTCACCGGACCACGTATTCATCGCCAGTCCGGGCACGGTTTTGCCGAGCGATTTGAAAACGCGATCGAGACGATTGCCCAGCTCGGTTACGATGAAGTCGTCGCGGTGGGCCGCGATTGCCCGGGCCTGGGCGCGCTCGACATTGAGCGCGCGTTCGCTGAGCTAACGTCGAAGAAGCTGGTTCTCGGGCCGGATCATCGCGGCGGTTGTTATCTCATCGCGTTTCGCATCGCCGATCGCGAGCTGCTCCGCGACGTTCGCTGGAAACGAAACACGGATTGCGACCAACTGGTCCAGCGCGCCGGCGCCGGACATGTTTCCCTGCTGCCCGTTAAACACGATCTGGATTCCTGGACTGACCTGCGACTGTTTGCGCGCACGAATGAATCGCTCGCTCGCCTCGCCGCATTCGTCCTGAGCCTGGTCAGCCCGGCTCGAACGCGTCTCATTGAATTTGTAAGCATCGCGTCGCAGCGAATGCGGGTCCGCCAGCAAATGCCGCCGCCGGCATTTGCGGCCTAACGACCGCGCCTGAACGCGATTGTAGCCGGGATCGGTGATCCCGGTTTGCCCAAACCCTCAGCAGCAGACGTTCTAGAGAACGCCCTATCCCAACCCAATTTGCATGTTACCAATTACTAGACCTAACAACCGCCGCATCGCTCTCCACTTTGCGGGTTACTTCTTTTGTTTCGTCATCCTGTCCTGCCATGTGGCGGCTGCCGAAACGAAATCCGATTCGGAACGCCTCGAGAAACTCGAACGCGCCGTCGAGCTTCTCCAAAAGCGAAACACCGAGCTGGAAGCGGAAGTAAAGAGCCTCAAGCAACAGAAGTCCGCGCCGGCTGCACCGCTCAGCGCGGAGAAGCGCTCCCGATTCGTTCCCGATTCCAAATCGGCTATCGTCGAGAAAACCGAAACGAAGGCGGAGAAGAAGTCCGTCTACGTCGTTCCAGGCGCCTCCGAGTTTAAGCTCACGCTCGGCGGCCTTCTCCAAACCCAGTACGAAGCGGGCGACGTTTTCGCGTTCGAAGGGCGCTTCGGCTCCGGCGCGATCAAGGACCGTTTCCGCCTCCGTCGCGCGCGGATCAATGTAGTGGGCGATTTCGCCGAGCAATTCGATTTCAAGCTCGAGGGCGAATTCGAACAAAGCGATGTCGGCCTCACGGTCCGCGACGCCACCGGCAAGACCCTCGCTTCCAATTCCACGCGGACAGCCTTTGGCGCCACTGACCTTTACATTAACTGGCACCGTTACCCCGAATTTCAAATCAAGGTGGGACAATACAAGGCGCCATTTGGCCTCGAGCAGATAAGTCCTGATCCGAAGCTGTTCACGATCGAGCGCAGCCAGGTCACGAGCGCGCTCACGCCGGAGCGCCAGGTGGGCGTGGAGGTTTGGGGCAAACCATTCGCGAGCGTGTTCCCGGACCAGAAGGATTTGCTCGTTTACTACGCCGGGCTTTTCAACGGGAACGGGCGCAACATCTCGGTAAACGATAACAACGAATACATGTATGTCGGCCGGATCGAAGTGCAGGCCTTGAAGGCGAAAATCTTCAACGAAAACGCGACGGTGAAATTCGGCGCGAATGCGTTATCAAGCCGGGATGAAGCGGGCACGGTCCTTTCGCCTACTGGAACCCTGAGGGTAAACAGTGACGGCTCCCTCACTTCGTTCACCGCTCCTTCCGCCGCCGAAAGAGAAGGCTACGGCTTTGACGCCGCCTTCCATTACGGCCCCTTCGATCTGATCGCGGAGTATCTCAGCGAGAGTTATGAAGGTCGCACCGTCAACGGCGTGGCGCCGGCCTTCAAAGATTTCCGCGCGGACGGGTACTACCTCCAGGGCACCTACTTCATCGTTCCGGAAAAGCTCCAGCTCTTCGCCAAGTACGAAAGCTTCAACCCCGGCCAGGTCGCGAATGACGACATCCGGTCGATCACCGGCGGCGTGAACTACTACATCCACGGCGATGACATCAAGATTCTCGCCCACTACATCCATACCTGGTCGGATTTCCGCCAAAACCATCCCGCCTTTGGTTCTGACGAGTTCGATGAAGTCATCCTCCGGCTTCAGGTCCTTTTCTAACCCTCGAAAACTATGAACACCATCAACGCTGAATCCGAAGTCCGAAAACGTTACGCCGCCGGCGCGCAGGCTACTGAAGCGAAACTTTGCTGCCCGGTCGATTACAACGCGGAATACCTCAAGGTCATTCCAAAGGAAGTCATCGAACGCGATTACGGTTGCGGCGATCCCAGTAAGTATCTCCGGGAAGGCGAAACGGTCCTCGACCTGGGAAGCGGCACCGGAAAGATTTGTTTCATCGCAGCCCAGGTGGTGGGACCGCAGGGAAAAGTCATCGGCGTCGACATGACCGACGAGATGCTCGAGGTCGCGCGCCGGAACGCGCCGATCGTGGCGGAGCGGGTCGGCTATGCGAATGTCGAGTTTCGCAAAGGCCGGATCCAGGACCTTGCCCTCAGCATTGACGTGCTCGACGCGGAATTGAAACGGCGCCCGATCAATGATGCTTCGTCCTTCCTGGCCGCTGATGAGCTCGCCCAGGAACTGCGCGTGAAGCATCCCCTCATCGCGAACGACTCAGTCGACGTGGTTGTTTCCAACTGCGTCCTGAATCTGGTCGAAGCGAACGCAAAGCGGCAGCTCTTCGACGAAATCTTTCGCGTGCTGAAGATCGGCGGTCGCGCAGTGATCTCGGACATCGTGAGCGATGAAGAAGTGCCCGAGCACCTCCAGAACGATCCGGAGCTTTGGAGCGGTTGCATCTCCGGTGCGTTGACGGAGGAAGGTTTCCTTGCCGCGTTCACCGCCGCCGGTTTCTACGGCGTCCAGATTCTCAAGCGGGACGAGCAACCGTGGCAGACGGTCGAAGGGATCGAGTTTCGTTCGGTAACGGTCGAGGCGCTCAAAGGAAAACAAGGACCGTGTGTCGAGCGAAACCAGGCCGTTATCTACAAAGGACCATTCAAGGAGGTGCTCGATGACGACAACCACCGGATGGAGCGCGGCCGGCGCTATGCGGTGTGCGATAAGACCTACAACATCTACCGCAAGGCCCCCTACTCCGCCTCCTTCGAGTTCATCGAACCATTGACCCCGATTCCGCTGCAAGAAGCAAAGCCCTTCGATTGCTCACGCACTTCCCTGCGTCACCCCAAGGAGACAAAGGGCCAGGACTACAACGTCACCACCGACGCCTCGCAGTGCTGCGATGGTGGCAGCTGCTGCTAGCGAGAATAGGATTCCATGCTTCTCATCGCTCTCTTCCTCGCCACCTGTTTCCTCGCCTATTCCAACGGGGCGAACGATAATTTTAAAGGGGTAGCTTCACTTTACGGTTGTCGTGCGGCCAGCTACCGCACCGCGATTACCTGGGCGACAATCACCACCTTCGCCGGCTCGATTGCTTCGATCTTTCTCGCGCAAGCTTTGCTGAAGAAATTCTCCGGCAAAGGCCTGGTGCCGGACACACTGGTTGGTTCGGAGCAATTCCTTCTCGCGGTAGCTCTCGGTGTGGCTATTACGGTCATCCTGGCCACGCTCCTGGGATTTCCGATCTCAACCACCCACGGCATCACCGGCGCCATCGTGGGATGTGGACTCGTCGCGGTGGGAACGGGAGTGAATTTCGGCGCGCTCGGCAAGGGCTTTGTGCTTCCCCTCTTGCTTAGTCCAGTCCTGGCAATCGTGCTGGGCGGCCTGCTTTACTTTATCTTTCGAAGTTTGCGGCTCATCTGCGGGGTCCGAAAGGAATGGTGCATCTGTGTTGGCACCGAGGAACGAGTTGTCGCTCTTCCCCAACCAGGCTCCATTCTCTCCATGCGAAGCGCGCCTGCGCCGATCACACTTACTATCGACGAACAGGAGACTTGTCGCGAGCGCTATGCGGGTTCGATGTTCGGACTTAGCGCGCAGCAGGTGATGGACGCCGCACATTTCCTCAGCGCCGGCGCTGTCAGTTTCGCCCGCGGCTTGAACGATACTCCCAAAATCGTCGCGATGCTGCTCCTCCTGAAGTGGATGGACATCCGCTGGGGTTTCTTCGCCGTCGCTCTAACGATGGCGATTGGTGGATTGCTCAACGCCCGTAAAGTAGCGGAAACCATGAGTCACAAAATTACCGCAATGAACCATGGGCAGGGCTTCTCCGCCAACCTGACGACCGGCATTCTGGTTATCGTCGCCAGCTTCTTTGGCCTGCCGGTTTCGACCACCCACGTTTCCGTCGGCGCGCTTTTTGGAATGAGTGTAACCACCGGACAGGCCAATCCGCGAGTTATGTTGAATATCGTCCTGTCGTGGCTCATCACTTTGCCGTGCGCGGCACTCATCGCCGGTGTCGCCTATGCGATTCTTCGCAACCTATGAACCTAACGACGGACAATAGCTTCTCGCGTAAGCTGGCCGAGCACTCCCTGCCGCTTCGTCATACGAAGACCGAGGTGCTCCAGCTCAATGTCGGCAAACTCTGCAACCTCACCTGCATCCATTGCCATGTGAATGCCGGGCCGAAACGTAAGGAGATCATGACCCGCGCCACGATCGACCAGCTCATTGACTGGCTGGCGAAGACGGATATCCCCACCGTCGATCTTACCGGCGGCGCGCCCGAGATGATCCCGGATTTCAAGTATCTCATCGAACGGTTGAAAGCGCTCGCGCCGCCGCGCCATATCATCGATCGCTGTAACCTCACGATCCTGCTCGAACCGGGCTACGGAGATTACGCGCAGTTCCTGGCCAAGCACGAAATCGAGATCATTGCTTCGATGCCGTGCTATTCGCCAGCGAATGTGAATGCGCAGCGCGGCAACGGCGTGTTCGACGGAAGCATCAAGGCGCTCCAGCTCTTGAACTCGTTAGGTTACGGCCGCGAACCGCAGCTTCCGCTTCATCTCGTCTACAATCCGAACGGCGCGTTCCTGCCCGGCCCGCAGGAGGAACTCGAAGCCGACTACAAGCGCGAGCTGAAGGAACATTTCGGGATCGTCTTTAACAAGCTTTACACGATCACGAACCTGCCGATCGCCCGGTTCGCCTCCTACTTGAAGAACAACAACCTCCTGGGCGATTATATGGCGCTGCTCAACGACGCCTTCAACCCCGCGACGGTGAACGGGCTGATGTGCCGCAATACCATTAATGTTAGTTGGCAGGGCGAAGTGTTCGATTGCGACTTCAACCAAATGCTCAAGATGCAATGGCGTGAGGGCGAACACGGCTTGCATCTGTGGGACGTCGATCCCGCGCTGGTGGAAAACCGGGAGATCGCGACGGGCGACCATTGCTTCGGCTGCACCGCCGGCGCCGGCTCGAGCTGCGGCGGCGCGCTGCTCTAGCTGTTGTAGCCGGGATCGGTGATCCCGGTCGGGTCAGCGGAATTTTGCGCGGGCGGGATCAACGATCCGGCTACAACAAATCCTTTGGCGCTTTGTTCCGCCACGCGATTTCCATCGCCCGCTTCAACGTCGTCCTATCAACCGCTTCGAGGTGAACTGTCGTGCTCCCTCTCTTTCCCCACGCTCCTTTGGCCGGCGCGAAGACCTTCGGATAGCTCTGCCTGAAACGCGCTTGTTCCTCCGGGGGCAGAATGACCATGCCGTGGTCTTTGTCCGGATAACCGAGCGTAACGAAGATCTTTCCGCCCACCCGAAAATCGGGGTGGTTCATGTGCGCGCTTTCCTCGACCTCCGGCAGACTCAGCGCAATGGGGCGAAAGTCGGCGGCGATCATTGTCTTGATGGTGTGGGAGAGTAAGTCATGATGACAACGTTTTGTTCACGGTAGTTGGTGTGTTCGTCCAAAGCCCAGCCGAGCGCAGCATAAAATTTTTCACTGTGGACAGTGTACAAGTACAGGAGTGGTACCTCCAGTTTGCCGGCTTCGGCCATGATACGTTGGACCAGTTCAGCACCGATTCCTTTCCGTCGATGTGGTTCGCCGACAAAGACGCCTGCCAGCCACGGCGTCAATTCCATCCGCGTCTCCATGTCATGAGCCACGAGACTCGCAGAGCCGAGGACCTCGCTGTCGTCAAGCGCAACAACGGTGAGCGGAATCCGATCGCGATTGGAAAAACCTTCGAGGCGGGCCCTTCGCTTTTCAACAGTGTCGCCCGGGCGGGTATGGCCCCACTCGCGGTGTTGCCATTCCGCGAGCGTGGAAAGCACGCTCGGATGGTCGGCGAGGTATTCGATCGTCATAGGATCTTCATTCGAATCTAGCAACTGTCATTGACCCACGCTGTCATTTCTTTCACGCTCCCCGCCATGAAATCTTTGGTCCTGGTTTTCCTGCTTGCTCTCTCGCTCCTGGCAGTGTTGCCCTCGGCGCTCGCCCAGGGCACACCCCCTTCCCCAACGGCCGCGCCCGCTCCATCCATCGCGCCCGGGACCGATCCCGCAACCGCCACCCGCGCCTGGCTCGACACCGTTCCGCCGGACAAAAAGGCCAGATCCGACGCTTACTTCGAAGGCGGCTACTGGCTGATCCTCTGGAATTTCCTGGTCGCGGCCGCGATTTCCATCTTTCTCCTGGCCTCACGCATTTCGGCGCGGATGCGCGATTTCGCCGAGCGAACAACGCGGTTCAAGGCGTTGCAAGTCATCATCTACGGCATCCTCTTCCTCCTCGTTACCTACGTGCTCGGATTTCCGCTCAACGTTTACGAGCGCTTCATCCGGGAGCACGCCTACGGCATGGCGACGCAGAATTTTTCCCAGTGGTTTACCGAACAACTGATCATGGTCGCCGTGAATCTCGTCGTAACGAGCCTGCTTCTGGTCGGGCTTTACGCGGTGTTTCGCCGCGCGCCGCGGACCTGGTGGGTCTGGGGGACCATCGTCTCGATCGTCTTCACGGTGCTTGGCCTCATTCTCGCCCCGGTTTACATCGAGCCACTCTTCAACACCTACAAGCCGCTCAACGATCCGGCCGTCAGCGAACCGATCCTTGCCATGGCCCGGGCCAATGAAATCCCGGTGACGCAGGTGTTCGAAGTGGACGCCTCGCGGCAAACGAAACGCGTCAGCGCGAATGTCGCCGGTTTCATGGGCACCACCCGGATCGCGCTCAACGATAATCTGCTGAAGCAATGCACCCTGCCGGAGATCCGCGAAGTCATGGCCCACGAGATGGGGCACTACATCCTCAATCATAGTTTCAAGCTCGTGACCTATTTCAGCCTTTTCTTTTTGATCGGCTTCGCTGTCGCGAAAGCCTTTTTCGACGGAGCGGTGCGGCGCTGGGGCGCCGGCTGGGGTTTGCGTATGCCACCAGTGCTGGAGAGCGCCACCCCGGTCGAAGGAGCGACTAGTTCGGTTGAGTCACGCGGCGGTGCGTACGGAATTGCGGACGTAGCCAGTCTGCCTCTGCTCTCCCTGATCTTTAGTACCGTATTTTTTCTTCTAACGCCGGTGATCCACACCGCCATCCGCGTGACCGAGCGCGAAGCGGACGCGTTCAGCATCAACACCGCGCGCGAACCCGATGGGATGGCAAAGGTGGCGCTGAAATTGGGCGAGTATCGCAAACTCGATCCTTCGCCGCTGGAAGAATTCATCTTCTTCGATCACCCGAGTGGTCGCGCCCGGATTCGGATGGCGATGGATTGGAAGGCCGCGCATTTGCCCGCCGGCGGAACGGAGTGATCTCTTCTGTAGCGGCGGCCAGAGGCCGCCGCTACAGGTAAAAGCGTTGCATGGCTTCTCGAACCATCTTATCGGTTTGTTCCTATGAAACGCACCTTGTTGACTTTTGCCGCTGCCTCGCTCGTCGCCACGCTGCTCCTCGCCGCGGACAAACCTTTCGTTTATCCGCAACCGCCGAAGAGCGACCAGGTCGACGATTTTTTCGGCATCAAGGTGGCCGATCCCTACCGGGACCTGGAGAACGCCGACTCCGAGCCGACGAAAAAATGGATTGAGGCGGAAAACAAACTGACCTTCGATTATCTCGCCGCGATCCCGGAACGGAAGAAGATCAACGAAAAGCTGACCGCTCTCTGGAACTACGAGAAGTATACCGTCCCGTTCCACGAAGGCGGCCGCTATTTCTTTTCGAAAAACACCGGCCTGCAAAATCAAAACGTGCTCTTCACCGGCGCGACGTTGCCGGGCGAGGCGAAGGTCCTGCTCGATCCAAACACGCTTTCGAAAGATGGCACCGTGGCGCTGAGCGGCACCAATATTACCGACGACGGCAAACTGATGGCCTACGGCCTCGCGGTCGCAGGCTCCGATTGGCAGGAATGGAAAGTCCGCGAGATCGAGACTGGCAAAGACTTATCCGACGACGTGCAATGGGTGAAGTTCTCCGCGGCGTCGTGGAAGAAGGACGGGAGCGGGTTCTTCTACAGCCGCTACGACGCCCCGGCCTCGGCCGACCAGCTCAAGCAAACGAACTACTTTCACAAACTCTATTTCCACAAGCTCGGCACGATCCAGGACAAGGACCCGCTGGTTTACGAGCGAAAGGACCACAAGGATTGGAACTTCAACGGCCAGGTGACCGAGGACGGCCGGTTCCTCATCCTCAACGTCTCCCAAGGCACCGAGCAGAAGAATCGCATCTTCTACAAGGACCTCCAGAAAGCCGACTCACCGGTGGTCGAGCTGTTGAACAAGCAGGACGCGCATTACGGTTTCCTCGGCTGCGAAGGCAATGTGTTCTGGTTCCGGACGGATCTCGGCGCGCCCAAGTGCCGGATCGTAGCCATCGATATTACGAAGCCGGATAACATCACGACGCTGGTCCCAGAAGCGCCGGACCCGCTGGAGAACGCGGAAGTCGTCGGCGACCGTTTCATCGCGAGTTACCTTAAGGACGCGCATTCCGCCGTAAAGCTCTTCGAGCTTTCTGGAAAAGCCGCCGGCGAAATTAAGCTGCCCGGGCTCGGAACGGCGAGCGGCTTCCAAGGCAAGCGCAAGGACACCGAGACCTTTTATTCCTATGTCAGTTTCACGGAACCGTTGACTATTTACCGCTACGATCTCAAGACCGGACAAAGCAGCGTCCTCTTCCAGCCGAAGGTCGATTTCAAATCGGACGATTACGCGACCGAGCAGGTCTTCTATCCGAGCAAGGACGGAACGAAAGTGCCGGTGTTCATTACCTATCGCAAAGGCCTCGAGAAAAACGGGAACAATCCCACGATGCTTTATGCTTACGGCGGTTTCGACATCTCTATCACGCCCTCCTTTTCACCGGCCGTCGCGACCTGGCTCCAGATGGGCGGTGTCTACGCGGTCGCGAACCTCCGTGGTGGCGGCGAGTATGGCGAAGAATGGCACCTGGCCGGGACGAAGCTGAGGAAACAGAATGTGTTCGACGATTTCATCGCCGCCGGCGAATGGCTGATCGCGAACAAGTACACTTCCACTCCGAAGCTCGCGATCAGTGGACGGAGCAACGGCGGCCTTCTTGTCGGCGCGGCCCTGACCCAGCGACCGGACTTGTGGGGCGCGACCCTGCCGGCCGTTGGCGTCATGGACATGCTCCGGTTCCAGAAGTTCACCATCGGCTGGGCCTGGACTTCCGATTTCGGCTCGTCCGAGAACAAGGACGAGTTCGCCGCGATCTATAAGTATTCACCGCTGCACAACATCAAACCGGGAACCAAGTATCCGCCGACGCTGGTTACCACCGCCGACCACGACGACCGCGTCTTCCCCGGCCACAGCTTCAAGTTCGCCGCCACCTTACAAGCCGCCCAGGCCGGCCCCGCCCCGACCCTGATCCGGATCGAGACGCGCGCCGGTCACGGCGCCGGCAAACCCACCAGCAAAATCATCGAAGAAACCGCCGACCAATGGACCTTCTTGTTCAAGAATCTTCAGATGAAGCTTCCGTTTTAGGCCCGAATTGAAAAGGCTTCCGGCGGTCGAAAAATTCAACGTCGCTGGCGGAGTCGCTGTAGTTTCAGCAAAACGCGGGGTGGATGCCTATTCTTCCCCAGTGAATTCGGCTTCGAGCGGATGATCTTTTCGGAATCTGCTTACGCCGAACACGCTGAAACCAATGATACGGCCTTGCTCATCCACGCGCTTCATCACCGCATCGCTTCTCGTCGGCCGCATTTTACCGGGCCCGTCAGAAAAGGTCACTTCGAGGTAATCAACCTCAGAGTCAAACCACAGTTTTACTTTATCGGCCATAATGTTTCTCCGCAGCTGTTAGTTAATTTGCAGTTCCTCCGGTCTGTCGCCTCTGGTTACGTGTTATGATGAAGGACCAGTGAAGCGCCCGGTCCCTGCAATCACATTCCATGCCGGTACGCCGCGCTCCAGATCAACGGTCCACGACCCCAATCGTGTCCTTCCATTGACCGTGATGGCGAAGACCTCATTCTTCGCTGTCGCCGGCCCGATCACACGGCCCCCCAGCCGTTGGAGCGCGGCGCTTGCGGAGCACCCATCATTGGGTTCCGTCTCCGGTATCGGCGACCCCGAAACCACGCGCACATGAAACTCATTCGATAGCTCGCTCCGGCGGTGAAGGAAGGCGCGTCCATATCTACTCCCGTCGGCCTCGATTAGCGGCAGTATTCCTTTGCGGAGGCCGCGCGGTTCTAATCTCACGTCGCAAGGCGCGACGTATCAATTCGGCGAAGCTCATCTCTTCGCGTCGCGCTTTATCGAGCAGGAGTCGTTGGACGTCTCGCGGCAGTCGGAACGTCACCGGCACACTGCCTTTTGGCAGCTTCGTTCTGGGCATGGAGTATGTGTATTATTGTATCATACACCATGTCAAGATTGATTTTTCTTGCCCTGTCATATTCGATGTGACACGGTCGGCGGCGTGAGAGACAAGGAATCCACCGCCATTACGATTACCCTTCCTCTTGCCCTCGACCGCGCCCTCCAGGCGCTCGCCGATCAAAAACACTGCGGGAATAAGTCGGCCGCGATCCGGGAAGTGCTTTACAAAGAAGCCGGAATGCAAGCCAAGCTTCGAATCCGCGAAAAGAAGGATAGCGATTCGGTGACCAAAGCCGAGCGCCGCTCTGTCAAATACGGATCTCGCAAAAGGAAAAGCAGAAAATAAGAGTCCTCCCGCCTGTTCTCACCCGGTCACAACCTCAGACAAGCCGCCGTCCTGCAAGCCGCCTCTGATCCCCATCGAGACTCGCGCCGGCCACGGCGCTGGCAAACCCACCAGCAAGATCATTGAAGAAACCGCCGACCAATGGACCTGCCTGGTCAAGAACCTCGACATGAAACTCCCGTTCTAGTTACGAGCGAGCTTTGAGTCGCGCTTTCAGCGCCAATGACAATATGGGGATTGCATCGCACCCCTGGGGCGCTGCCCCAGGTTGGCAATGATCAACGCGCCGTTGGCGCGAAGCCCTTACAGCATCGTTCGGTCAGCTGCCGCATCAATTGCCATGCTACCGGATGGCGACATCTGTCGCGCCGAAGGCGCAACTCATTACAGCCTGGGGCAACGTCCCAGGGAAAAATGCTCTCCAAAAACAAGCGCTGAAAGCGCGACTCACCGTTCAGAGAACAAGCGATACATCAACCGCTCCGTTCCATCTCGAAGGTTACTTTTGCGTTCACGCGGTAGCTGGTGATTTTGTCGTTCTCGACCGCGGCGGTGAATTCCTTCACGTAAACGGAGCGGATATTGCGCAGGGTTTTCGACGCTTCGCTCACCACGTTCTGGGTCGCTTCCTCCCAACTGCTCGGCGATTCCGACATTATCTCGATAACTTTGACGATCTTGGCCATGATGTTGATCTCCTTCCCTTAGACATCGCGCCGCGAGCGATCGGCGGTCTCATTCATCGAATTTGTCGCCCGAAGTCACCGAAGGAACGAAATGATCAGGCCAATCACTCCGCCGGCGAGGATCACGGGGATGACGCCGAGTTTCCAGCGGAGCATCGCGATCAGGGCAGCGACGCCGAGCGCGATGGCAAGCCAGTCGAAGCCGATCTCGGGATGAATGACGTGGAGCGCGAACCAGACGGCGAGGTTGAGCACCACGCCGACGACGGCGGCGGTCACGGCGGAGAGGGTCATGGCGATACGTTTGTTGCCGCGGAGTTGCTCGATGTGCGGACCGCCAAGGAAGACCCAGAGGAAACAGGGAGTGAATGTGACCCAGGTGGTGATGAGAGCGCCAAGGGTCGCGGCCACGAGAGGCGATAACTGGCCGGGCTGGTTCCAGCCGCCCATGAAGCCGACGAATTGCAGGACCATGATGAGCGGGCCGGGTGTGGTTTCGGCGAGGCCCAGGCCGTCCATCATCTGGCCCGGCTTCAGCCAATGGAATGGTTCGACCGCGTGTTGGGCCACGTACGGCAGCACCGCGTATGCTCCGCCGAACGTGACGACGGCGGCTTTACTAAAAAAAATTCCTTCGCGGAAAATCGTGTGACCGGTACCGAACAAAACTCCCGCCACTAATACCGGCGTCCACCAGATTGCGAGCCAGAGGATCGCGACGCGGGCGGCACGGCCAATGGACGGTCGCGTATGTTCGGGCGGCGCGTGGGCGTCATCGATCACCGAGTTTTCGGTCTCGGGCTTGTTACTGCCGTGATCCGTCGAGATAACATCGAACTTCGCCGGCCAGAACTTTCCCCCGACCAGACCGAGCAGGCCGGCGCCGATGATGATCGCGGGAAAGGGCGCGCCGAAAAAGAAAATGGAGATGAAAGCCAGCGCGGCGATGGCCCACATGACTTCGTTCTTCAAGGTCTTGCGACCAATCCGAATCACAGCAGCGGTGACGATGGCGACCACCACCGGCTTCAAGCCGTAAAAGATCGCCGCAATCCAGGGAACGCTGCCATAGGCCGCGTAGATGTAACTCAGCGTCCACAAGACAAAGATGGATGGGATAACAAACAAAGCGCCGGCCACGATGCCGCCCGCGGTTTTATGCAAGAGCCAGCCGATGTAAGTCGCCAGTTGTTGCGCTTCAGGGCCGGGCAGCAACATGCAGTAGTTGAGGGCGTGGAGAAAACGCGACTGGCTGATCCAGCGTTTGCGATCGACCAGCTCGGTTTGCATGATCGCGATCTGTCCGGTAGGTCCACCGAACGAGATCAACCCGAGCTTGAGCCAGAAGCGGAAGGCTTCAGCGAAGGAAGGATTGGGTGTTCTCTTCGAATCCCCATCGGTGGCGGAACTGCTTGTGTCAGAACTGCTCTGCCGTACCGGGCCATCCTCTCTTTGTTGGTCGATCATATCTGGCATCGTTACTTCGCTACGAAAGGATAGCGCCCTATTCCCGTCGCACTGTCGTTACATAGAACGCAAGACCAACCGCGCTGAGGGCACCGCCGAGCCAGAAAGGAGCCGCATGGTTCCAACTCCAGAGGGCACCCGCCGCGACCCCGACTGGCACAATTGTAAGGCTTCGGGCGGCATAATAGGCACCCACAGTTCGACCGCGTTGTTGCGCTTGCTCAGCCGCGTCAATGATGGTCGCTTTCCGTGCCGGCTCGCCGATTTCCTTGAGGCCCGCGATTACGAAGGCCAGGAGTAGTAAGGGGAAGGACCGGGCTAGAAGAATGGCAATGGGAAAGAGGCCAAAGAACAGAAACGTCAAGGCGACCCATAGCTTGCGACCGTGCAAGTCAGCAGCACGCGCGGCGGGGATGTAGACTAGGAGGCTAACGACAGTCTGGAGCGCAATCATTAGGCCGAAGACATAGTCCGTATAGCCGAGAATCATCACGACATATAGAACGATGAAGACCTTGGTGGCCGATTCGCCCATGCGAATGAGGATGTCTGAGAACAGCAAGTGCCGAAGCCGCGGCGGGAAGTTACGCAACGAGTAGCGGACTGGCAGTTCGGCAGTTTTGGGAGGGGAGCGGTAGTATTTGACCTGAAGGGCCAGGGCAACTCCGGTAAGGACGAAGGCTGCTATCAAACCGGCTCGGACACCACCGACGATGCCTAGGCGGCCGGTGATGACGTAGCCGGCGGCTGGCACTCCAAGGAGAACGGGCAGGCGCTTGAAGGCGCTTTGGACGACGAAACCCATGGCGCGGTTTTCCTTAGGGAGCGCGTCGCCAATAACAGCGAAGGTCGCGGGCTGTGCATACGCTTGGTTGGCCATATACAGAACCAACCCAAGAAGGACGACAGGCCAATAGGGGATGAGAAAAACCAAGAGGCCTATCAGCGTTAGGCCTGTGAGCAGGAGAAGCGTCCGTTTACGTCCGATGCGGTCAGCCAGGATGCCTCCCGGGATTTGCCAAGCGGAGTCCAACAGGTCTTGCAGGCTTCCCCAGAGGCCAATGATCAAGGCTGAGGCGCCCAGGGCATCGAGGTAGCGTGGCGCAAAGCGGAACCAAAGTCCCTCGCCGAGGGCTAGCAAGAACGTGGCAAAGCCGACGAGAACGACGTTGCCTTCTAATGCACCCCATCCGGGTACCTTACCAGGCGAACCGCGCGCGGATGAAGGCGCGGCCGCGACGTCACTGACCGATTTCATCGCCGTTGGAGAAATTCGTAGAGGCCGTCGAAGCATTTGAAGCCATGCAACAGGATCTCTTCGTTCGTCATTCCACTTTTCCCCCACCCCTTCAGGACACGATCGATCCCGACGCATTCCGAGCGCTGAAATTTCTGATCTTCCAGATCCGCATCGTGGATCATCTCCGCGATTATTCTGGCCACTTTGTCATTGATCGAGAAACGCTGAACCAGCGTTTCAAACGTGCAGCGATCGCCATGATGAGAGAACTCCACATCGACCATGTCGAAGGGGATTCCTTCAGATTTCGAAGGAGGTGTGGCGCTAAAGATAAAGTTGGCTTCCGGATCGATAAACTTCCTGATCAACCATGCCGAGCCCACCCGATCGATCTCGGGCCGGGGTCGTGTCGCCCATGTTTTGCCACGATAATTCTTCGTATCGAGGCGGGATGGTTTCTTCGCTGGCCCTCGTTCGGCCCGGCGCAGGAGCATTTGCACCTCCTGGCCGCGCGCGCTCTGAAAGAAATCGACCTCGCTAATTTCGCGAAACTGCCGGGTCAAGCGTTCCAGCTCCGCGGCGGCATTCTCCGGGGCAATCTTTCTGCGGCGAGTGAGAAAAGCCTGAAGCGCTTTTTTCACCTCGCCAAATTCCTGGTCTCGATCGCGATTGAAAAGCGCGATGAGTTTTTCGGTGGGCATGCCTTCGATCTCTTGCGCCCGGACCAGGGTGGCATCGCCGCCGTAGTCACGAACCTGTTGAGCGAGCCACTGAAAATGTTCGTACTGGGCCGGTTGGTCGGGCAGCAGATACGTGGAGCTCTTGATCTGGATGGCGCCGATTTTCCTGAACTTCCGCCAGACGGCCACCCGCGCCGTGTTCTGGCGAGTGGGCAGGCTGTAGAGAAAAAGAAGCCATGAAGCGGTCATAATCAGATTAATTGAAATACGTATTGCGCAATCGTGTTGCGCTTACATCCGCGCGGATTATCGTTTTCGAATCCCTACCGCAACAAACAACACATGAAAACAAAACTCACAATCGTATTGGCGGTCGGATGCGCCCTGGCGCTTCCGGCCTTTTCATTCGCAAAGGAACACGAGGAAAAAGAGCTGAAGAGCTCGGATGTGCCGGCGGCGGTGCAGAAAGCCGCGGAGAAAGAAGCGACCGGCGGCAAGATCGTCCGCTGGGAAAAAGAAGGCGCGAATTACGAAGCCGTTATCGAGAAGAACGGCAAGCAATGGGGCTTCAAGATCGATGCGACTGGCAAGATCCTGAGCAAGCACGACGAGAGCAAGGAAAAGGGAGAGCACAAAGAGAAGAACGAGAAATATTGATCGGGACCATGCGGTTCTGCCCCGAAAGCATTCGGGGCAGAGCCCGATACCCTACAAATGAAAAAATATTTAATCGCAACGGCGATTCTTGTCGTCGCCGCTCTCACCGCTCGCGCAGACCTCGATACTGCAAAGATCGACCAGATTACCGGACTCAAGGGGAAAATGAACCAGGCAGAAGGCGTTTATAAAGTCACGTTCCCTCGCGACGATGTGAAAGTTTCGGTGGCGGGCTGGCAGATGCCGCCGTTCATGGGGCTGGGGACATGGGCCGCCTTCCAAGGCACGAACGAGAAAGCCATGATGATGGGCGACACCGTGATTTTTGAAGATGAGGTCAATCCGGTCATGTCCGCCGCGCTCGACAGTGGGTTGACCGTGACCGCGCTTCATAACCATTTCTTCTTCGATGAGCCGAAGGTTTATTTCATGCACATCGGTGGCGAAGGCAGCATCGAGAAATTGGCTGGAGGGGTAAGAAAAGTTTACGACACGATCAAGACGATCCGGGGACCAAACGCGAAACCGACTGCTGCCTTTGATCAAGCGACGGCAGAGAAAGGCAAATTACCGGAGAAAAGTTCAATCACTGCGGCTCCGCTGAATGAAATCTTTGCGATGCAGGGCGAAGCGAAAGACGGGATGTTGAAGTTCACTATCGGGAAGAAATCGAAGATGGGCGGGATGGAGATCGGCAAGGAAATCGGCGTGAACACCTGGGCAGCGTTTGCCGGGACGGACGATAACGCGGTTGTCGATGGTGATTTCGCCGTCACCGAGGACGAATTGCAACCTGCTCTCAAGACGCTACGCAAGGCTGGGATCAACATCGTCGCGATTCATTCGCACATGACGCACGAGAACCCGCGCATTCTCTTCCTCCATTACTGGGGGAGAGGTTCCGCGAAAGATCTGGCGAACGCGATCAAGGGCGCGCTTCTGGTAACCGGATTGTCTGGCGTGACCACATCCGCGTCCAATTGAAGCCAAGCCCGCGAACCTCAAATGAAAACATTGCTCTTTGCATCGCTCATAAGCATCGCGATGACAGCATCCGCATCGGCCGACACGGTGAACTTTGATAACCTTAAAACTGGCGCAGCACCTCCCGGATGGACCGCGGCGCAAACTGGCAGCGGCTCCGCGAAATGGAGTGTCGAGAAAGATGATTCGGCCCCGAGTCAACCGAACGTCTTGAAGCAATCAGGCGAAGCGACCTTTCCGGTCTGCTTCAAGAACGACACGAGTCTCAAGGATGGTTTCGTTGAAGTGAAGTTCAAGCCGGTTGCGGGAAAGGAAGACCAAGCGGGCGGCGTCATCTGGCGGGTGCAGGACGCGAACAACTACTACATCGCGCGCGCGAACGCCCTGGAGGACAACGTCACGATCTATCATACGATTAACGGCAAGCGCGTCGCGTTCAAAAACATCAACACAAAAGTTACCTCCGGCGTCTGGCATACGCTTCGCGTGGAATTCGCGGGCAATAAATTCGCCGTCACCTTCGACGGGAACAAAGTAATCGAGGCAACGGACGAGAGCTTCGCGAATGCGGGAAAAGTTGGGGTCTGGACGAAGGCCGATAGCGTGACGCTGTTCGATAATTTCACCTACGGCCCAAGGTGAAGCGTCGAGCGCTGACGGTGGTTATTGCTGTTCTCACTCGTCACCTCATCGCCGCTGAACCTGAAAACGCGGGGCTTGAACTGAAGCAAACGATCCCGCTGCCCGGAGTGGAAGGGCGGATCGATCACCTCGATCTCGACGCCGCGGGCGAACGATTGTTCGTCTGCGCGCTGGGTAACAACACGGCTGAAGTGCTCGACTTGCGCAAAGGCGAGCGTGTCCACTCGATCACCGGCCTCGGAGCGCCCCAAGGTCTCGTTTATATTCCCGAACTCAACCGGCTCTTCGTCGCAAACGATAAAGGCGGGCTGTGCAATTTTTATGACGCCAAATCCTGGCAGCTTACCGGCACGGTGGATTTCAAGGATGACGCCGACAACGTCCGTTACGACGGCGCCACGAAGCAGATTTATGTCGGCTTCGGCGCGGGCGGAATCGGCGTAATCAACGCGAGCGACCGGAAACGCATCCGCTCGATCAAACTCGCGGCGCATCCAGAAGCGTTTGAGTTGGAAAAAAACGGGCGACGGATCTTCGTGAATGTGCCAAACGCCGGGCAGGTGGCGGTAATCGACCGCGATAAAGGCGAAGCAACCGCGACGTGGAAGCCAGAGGGAGCCTCGGCAAATTTTCCGATGGCATTCGACGAAGCCAACCACCGGCTTTTCATCGTGTGCCGAAGTCCGGCGAAACTGATTGTCCTTAACACTGACTCAGGAAACACAGTCACGACACTCGATGTTTCCGGCGACGCCGACGACGTTTTCTACGACGCAAAACGACGACGTCTTTACGCGATCTGTGGCGAGGGCTATCTCGACATCATCGAGCAAACCGATTCGGATCATTACAAACGCCTCACGAAAGTACCTACGGCCAGCGGCGCTCGTACCGGTCTCTTCGTGCCGGAGCGGGACAGCATATTTGTCGCTGTTCCACATCACGGCGGTCAGAAGGCGGAGATTCGCTGTTACCAGGTCAAATAGTTCGCCGGGAGTCTTCACCTCTCTGAGAGAGCAAAGGTTAGAGACTGCGAATCTCAATAGTTCTGAATTGGACGCGCGATCCGTCGTGATGATTTTGCAAACCAATGTGCCCGCGGGGCGGCCGTGATCCGTCCGTCGCATAATCGGTCACAGCCTGGCCGTTCAGGGTGACTTTGATCCTCGTGCTCGTAGCCTCAATCTCATAGAGATTCCATTCGCCAACCGGCTTCGATGCGATGTGCGAAGAGGGCGCAAACGTGTAGATCGCGCCCGTTTGGTGCAACGGGTCGTTAAGCGTATTTGTGTCCGGGTTGAAGCCGGTGTCGTCGATTTGCACTTCGTAGCCGCGATCAACCGGGAGAAGCCAGTCATTCGCCGGGTCACTGCTGTTGACGCTCGGGAAACGCAAGAACACGCCGGAATTGTCCGTCTGCGAAGACGCGCGCCATTCAACTTTGAGCAGGAAATTCTCGAACTCTTCGCGCGTATACCACAGAAGCCCGATCCCACCGAACGACTCCATCACATTGCCGAAAACGTTGAACCCACCGCGACCTGCCATCTGCCATCCGGCAAGCGACCCGGTGAAGAGCGGCTTGAAGGCCGCACTCGGCGCGATGGTAAATTGCTTCACGATCGCGTCGGCGGTCCTCCGCGCCAGCGCGGTAGCGGTCAATGAAGGATTTGCCGACCCCATTTGCGGAAAGAGCGCTGGCCCGGCGACGTAGGCATTGTCGACGTGATGAAACCGCCCGCCGATGTCTGTCACCGAGCTGCCAGCCGCGCCCATCCACAGCGTGCCGGACTCGTGATGGGTCGAACCGATTTTGTCGCGGACTTTATTGTCCGAGCCATACGGATCAGTGCTCGGCGGCGGTGGCACGCTTTGCCATTTGCCGTCCCAAAGGAACTGAATGTTATCGATGTTGATCAGCTTGGTCGGATCAGTTGGATCAGGCTTAACGCCTGCCAGATTTTGCGCCAGTTGAATGGCGGCGTCATCCATCGCGCGCCACACAGTGCGATTCGCCGCCGTGTCCCAAACGAGGTTGACCCACGCGCGCGCCGTACCGGTCCGCTGCTCAAAGCTGTCCGGCGATTTCGCGAGGTTCACCCAGTTCTTCGACGGATCCTTCGGGCCATCAGGAAGCGTGAACGCCTGATCCGGCCCAATCTCTCCAATGCCGCGGAGAATGATCACGATCCAATCTTTCGACTGGCCGGCTTTGATTTGGCCGAGCTGATCGAAGTCCGGAATCTGCGCGAACATGTTCTTTTCGGGATTGCTCCCACTCGTAGCCGCAGCGGTTACTTGCAAGTGATACTGCCGTTTTTTGCCGTCTCCGACATTGGCGGCGCCACGAACAATCAGTGCGCCGGTCTCGAGATCGGACACTGGGGCAGGCAATCCGGTGAAGACAGAGCGTTTGATGCGCACTGTGGTATTGCTGCGCAGATGCGCCATTAAGTTTGAACCCATCCCCTCCGCGGGAAATGAAGTAAGCGCCAGGCGGGTTGATTCGATCGTGCTGAGTGCAAGCACCACGCGAAAGTTGGAGGCGAGCTCCTTTCCGGCAAAGAGCGACTTCGGCTGTCCGTTCCAGGAAAGCTGGATCTCCCTCACGGCGCTTCCGCTGCGCACGAGCCGCGTGACTTGAGCGCGCGGCACCAGGATCAGCCGCCGTCGCGAGTCGTCATTGAATGTCCATCGGCGTTGCACGTCCTCGCGCGCAGCATCGATCAGGAGGTTGGCGCTGCTATATTTGTCGAAACTGAAGAGCGCACCTTCGGGCGGAGTGCCTTGTACTGCCAGCGGTGCTTCGTCGACGATCAAGCCGAATGACGCGCCCGCAGTTGCGAATGCAGATTTCAAAACCGGATTGAGCCGCAGATACTTTGTCGAATTCGTAACGGCCAACTCATCCTGAATCTCTTGGTAATTGGCATTCAGGTACGTAACAACATCAGCTGGCCATTGCGCCAGGTCGTCGGGCGTAAGTGTTGGAGACCATCCGCCCCAGAAAACCGATTTGCCGCCGATGCAATACGCCAGCCCGGGGAAATCCTCGTTGCCGTGCCACGGGTAACCCCAGACCGCACTTTGCGGTCCCGGATCGTCTTGATTGCGCGTCACACGCTTTAGCGGCGCCGGGTTCAGATCGATCTTTGGCAGGTTCTGAAGATGGGTGGTCACGAGAAAGCTGCCGGCATCCAGAACGAGAACGCGCAGATTGATTGCATCGCTGAAACGATAGAGTTTTTCAGCACAATACCCGCCGAACATGCCGGCGCCGATCACGACAATATCGAAAGGCAATCCGCCATTGTTAATCGCCTCATCCCAAGTGCTGCAGGCAAAGCGTCCGACAGCGTCGGTTGAAAGAGTGCTTTCCTGAAAGGTTGTAGGGATGGAAGTATCTTGTAGTCGGTTAAGCATAAATGCTCCTCCTTGTGTTGAGCTTCCTCTCTGAGGAAGCAGGGGCTCACATATCGGATTGAGCCTGAAATGTAGCCCGAAGACAAGAGCAAAATTCATCGCTGGCTTGATGACGTCTCTCTCTCTCTGTTCACCGACGTAACTTAAGAGAGACTCCGGTTTCATGGCCGAAAAAATCGCTGGCGCACCGACAGTTGCTTTCTGTCTGATTCGGTCAACGGTCATCCATGGCCGGCTGGTTCTGGTACGCGCTCGTCGCCGCGATTCTTTACGGCGCCCACCAAATTTTCACCAAGCTGGCGTCGGACCGGATCAGCGATGGGTTGGGCGGTTTCGTCGTGGAAGCGTCAGCGGCCCTCACGATTTTGGTCTACCTGCTTTTTCTGCGCTTCTCTGGTCGCTGGAATCAGTCCGCGTCGATGCCGGGAATTAACTACTCTATTCTCACTGGATTGTGCGTCGGAGCGGGCACGATTGCTTTCTTTCTCCTTTTTCAGAAAGGCGGGCCCCTTTCCGCCGTCCCAGCGATTCTTGCCGTTGGCGCGGCGATGATGGCCCTGGCAGGCATCCTGTTTTTCAAGGAACCCGCCTCACCCCTTCGGTTGCTCGGTGTCGCGATGTCGATCGCCGGCCTGCTTTTGCTGCGTCGCTAAAGACATTGTCCGGCTGGCAGCAGACCTAGAGCCAATGGGATTATCATCGCTGTGCGAATGCTCTGGAGCCTAGGGGATTCGAACCCCTGACCCCCACAATGCCATTGTGGTGCTCTACCAACTGAGCTAAGACCCCGTCGAGAAGTCCGATTTTCGCTCTGACAGTTTCATTTGCAACGGGAAAATTCGGCCAGACAGAAAAGCCGCGCCAACGGTCACGATTCTTCGCAGCTTCCAGCAGTCGGCGATCAACCGCTACTTCGTATCGAATCCGCCATTGCTCTGCGCTTTAAGTTTTTCCATCGCCCCATTGAGAATGGGCGAGAACACTTCTGCATCGTTGAATTTAGTCGCCAGGATTTTTCGTATCTCGACGGCGTAGTCGGCACACTGTTTGAGCTGCCGGTAGGCAAGCTCCTTCTTGAATTCATGCGCCTTGACCTTCGCTTCCAAGGAAGCGTGAATTGCTTCCAACCGTTGCGTGGCCCCTTCCTGGTAGCTCAAAACCGCCTGGCGCTTCGACTCGACAACCTCGCGCTCCTGATTCACCAAAGATACTTCCTGGTCCAGCTGGCCTTTACTAGCGCTAACGCGATCGGCCCAGGCATTGATTTGCGCGACGGTTGCCGGATTTCGTTTTTCCGGGGCCAGGCTATTTGAAGCCGCCGCAGCTGTTCGCTCCCTGGCCGCGTCTGCATCATGGACGCGTCTGCGCTCGTCATAGGCGCGAAGCCTTTCGAGATATTGTTTTTGGGCCAAGGCAAAACGCGTGTCGAGGCTGCTCACTATGGCCTTTTCTTCCGCCTGTTTCTTCTCGAATGCTTCGATCTCGTCTTTCAGAGGTTTCTCTTTTTTTTCCAAGTCCGCCGCTTGCGCGATCGACTCGCTCATCCCGATCTCCGCGATCCGCAAACCTTGTCGGAGCGCGTTTTCGGTCGTCAAAGTCTCGAGAGGCGCCAAGGTGAGAGTGCTTTTGCTTTTGATTTCTGCCCCCGATGCGACAGACATTGTCGCAAGGGCGACAACCAAGAGTAATCGGCGCCAGGCCACAGGAACTGATGAGGTTGATAGCTGAGTCTTCACTTTTTTGCGTCCTTTCGTTTTGGATTCTCTGAGTCGTCATAAGGGTCTACGGGAATTCGCCCGTTAAGGTCTCAAAAAACAATTTGCTGGCTCGGCTTGAGACGACCGGGGCGGGAGATCAAAAGAGGGGACTGGCCGAAACTTCAGATCGGGACCGCCGTAGTCATGAGTACTATGAAGACTATTTTCCCGCGAAATGTCCTTCGTGCCCTCCGTACGCAGGTTGCCCTGGGGTTGTGCTGTAGCGGCTTGGCGATTGGGTTGGTTTGCCTAAGCAGCGACGCTCAATCGCCACCGCGCACCTTTGCTCAAAACGACTCGTCCGATTGCCAGCCGTGGCAGTACAAAGATAGCAATGGTATTTGCCGAAACAGATCCGACGCCACGTTCAACTCCCCTGGTTACCAACCGCACGGCGGGGAGCAGTGCTGGGAATGGTGCCTGTGCCAGAAAGGAACGTATCCCTCTGGTAACGGTTGCTCACCTTGTTCCCATCAAAATACCATCTGCGTTCCGTACTAGTCGTCGGAGGGTGGCGTAGCCAGTTGTAACAAATCCGGGCCTGACACTGCGGTGACGTCATGCCGGGATTTCATCTTATCGTTCTTCTACCCGCCATCGCAATCATCGGCGCCCTTTCGGCGATGGCGGCCGATAACACGGTCCCCATCTGGAGCGACGGCCATACATCGGCGATCACCGACAAGAAGCTGATGCGAAATGGTCTCAGCTCGCCCAAGCCGGCCTATCCGGAGGAAGCGCAAAAGGCGAAGGCGACAGGCAGCGGCGTGTATGAGCTTCAGATCGGCATGTGAACCGCTTCTTTGATTTCTATTTTTAGTTTCTCTGTTTGACCATGGCGTTTCACAGAAACGCCCTACAATTCTCGGGCCCTGGAGGGCGGCTGTGTCAGCCGCCACCGACTACACTGATGCTTCCGAAAAAAGCGAGGAAACAGTGATTCATTAGGCCAACATTAATCTGGCGTGGCCCCGTTCGCTCTCTGAAACTCGCGGCAACGTGAGGAGCAACCGGTTTTACGTCATCGCGATTTCTGCGGTTGCGGCTCTCGGTGGTTTTCTCTTTGGTTTCGACAGCGGCGTCATCAATGGAACGGTGAACGCGCTCAACCGGGCGTTTCACACTTCGAATCTCGGTTCAGGGTTCAACGTGGCCTCGATTCTCCTCGGCTGTGCGGTGGGTGCGTTTATCGCCGGAGCGCTGGCCGACAAAATCGGGCGCCGCGCGGTGCTGATTGTCGCTGCCATTCTCTTTGTCTGGGGCTCGTGGGGCACCGGAATAGCGCACGGCTCGCTCGAGTTCATCAGCTATCGCGTGATGGGCGGGCTCGCGGTCGGCGCGGCCAGTATCATCTGTCCGGCTTATATCAGCGAGATTGCTCCCGCACGGATTCGGGGGCGCCTGGCCTCGTTACAGCAACTGGCGATCGTTCTCGGATTGTTCTTCGCGTTCCTGAGCAATTATTTTCTCGCCGGCGCCGCCGGAGGCGCGAGCGCTTCCTTTTGGCTGGGATTCAAAGCATGGCAATGGATGTTTTGGGTCGAGATTATTCCATCGCTGATTTTCCTTCTGGGCTTACTGCTCATCCCGGAATCGCCGCGGTTCCTCGTGGCAGCTCGCCGCGCTCACGCGGCGCGCAAAGTCCTGACGCGTTTGGGCGAACCGCACGTCGATGTACGACTGCGCGACATCCAGGACAGTTTGGATCGCGGACACAAACCGCGGATGAGCGATCTCTACGATCCGGACGCGAAGAAAATTCATCCGGTGCTCTGGATCGGCATCGGGCTGGCGGCGTTCCAACAGCTCGTCGGCATCAACGTTGTCTTTTATTACGGCGAAGTTCTCTGGCGGGCCGCCGGTTTTTCCGAGAGCAGTGCGCTCCTTCAAAACGTGATCAGCGGCACCGTCAACGTCGGCTCGACCTTTGTCGCCATTGCTTTGATCGACAAAGTCGGCCGCAAACCGCTCCTGATTTTCGGTTCCATCGGAATGGCAGTCATCCTCGCGGTGCTAGCCTGGATCTTTGCTTCGTCGCCGCTCGACCCGCACGGCAAACTCGCCATGACCAGTTCCACCGGCCTCGCCGCCCTGATCGCAGCGAACGCCTACATTTTCTGTTTCGGCGTTTCCTGGGGCCCGGTCATGTGGGTCATGCTCGGCGAAATGTTTCCAAATCAATTCCGCGGCGCCGCACTTTCCGTGAGCGGCTTCGTCCAATGGATCTCGAACTTCGCCATTACCATGACGTTCCCGATTCTCCTCGGTTCCTTCGGCCTCGGCGGCGCCTACAGTCTCTACGCCGCCTTCGCCGCCATCTCGATCTGGTTTGTCATGAAACGCGTCCGCGAAACCAAAGGCAAAACCCTCGAAGATATGTAGCCGACGCAGCTGATTCGGTGGCGGAACTGATCTGGGATTAACAAGCAAAATCCGTTTCACAGAGCAATACCTCATTTACTGATCAATTAGATGTGAGGAAGTTGACGTTTGTGCGGATTAGTGCTTTGGTAGTCCATAAAGGCTATGGTGAAGTCCGCCAAACACAATCCCGCGCGAGGCCACCGAACCACGTCAGAAAGATCGACCGTGCTGGGTAGAGCCTTTAGGATTGAGCCGATCAACGTTGACTCGGTGTTCTCAGTTCTCGACGCTGTTTCGTGGCTCGGCGATGCAGACGTTGGCCGAATCGCGCAATTTGCCGGGGTTGATGCCCGTACCGCGGGCAAGGTCGTTAAGAATTGCGTATTATTTCGATTAGTGAATCGGAAGAACGCGAACTTCTCGATGGCTGTTCCATATCCTTTCAAAGGCAGCAAGGATGAGAAGAAGGCGGTGATCCGCGAGGCTCTCTTGAAGCTGCCACTCGTGTTCCACTTACGACAGTTTCTTTCATTCGGCGAAAATTCCGCTGTCGCGTTGCGGAAGGCTGCGACAATGATCGGCATTGAGCCATACGACGAAGGAGCAGTCAGCCCCATTTTGAAGTGGGCGCGGGAATTGGAAGTCCTTGAAGCATCTGTGACGACGGAGGCTTTAGTCGATGCAGCTACTGAAACGAAAGAGCGACGACATCGCGGCCACGACGAACGTATCGTCGCATTCCTCTCGCACAGCTCTGCCGACAAAGTGTTCGCTCGTCGGCTAGCCGCAGACCTAACGGCTCAGGGAATAACAATTTGGCTCGACGAAGAGAACATTCTGGTAGGTGATTCCATCACCGAAAAAATCGGCCAGGGACTCGCTCAATCCGATTTCTTTCTGATTGTTCTAAGCGCGAATGCACTCGCCTCAGAATGGGTGAAAAAGGAGTTGAACCAAGCGCTCATTGCAGAAGTCGAGAAACGCAAAGTGCATATCTTGCCCGTACGTATCGATGCCAGTGAGATTCCACCGTTGCTGAAGGACAAACATTTTGCCGATTTCGCGAAGTCGTACACGGAGGGGTTTGAGAAGTTATTAACGGCAATGAAACGAAGGGACACTTGAAATGACGCAAGCAAGTAAAGCAAAACCGCCCGGAGGGCGAAAAGGAGGTACGCGATTCCCACAGATTCCACTTGGGAAAGCGGTGGAATACGCAAAGAAGCTAGTGGCGAAAACACATTCAGGTCCACAACCGCAGGACCAAATTCTCGGAGGTGTATTCAACAGTCTCAGCTGGGTCGGCGACGTAAAGCTTTCTGCTGTGAAGCAGTTCGGATTGCTCCAAGGAGATCGCGCGGGTTACGAAGCTACAGAGCTCGCGAAACAGATTGCTGCCGCGCCCGATGAAGAGCTACCTCCATTGTTGCAGCGGGCGTGTCTGACGCCGCCGATCTTCAAGGCGTTGTTTGAGACGTTTCACAACGACGAAGTGTCGCTCGCGAAAATCCGCCAAGTAGCCGCACACCAAAAGGTGCACATCGATTCCGCAGATAAATGCGTAGATTTATTCGTCGCCTCTACCGAATTCGCGGGTTTAGGATCACGTAACGGCGAGACGGTAAAGTTTTCAGCCCGCGATTCGGGATCGTCAGATTCGGAGAACGCACCATCAAATGAGGACGAGGGCGGTGCAGCAAACGTTCAAGGCGAACGCGACAGTGATGATAATACGAACAAGCGCCGTTCCAGCAAAGATGTTCAGGCAATGGCAGCGACCACAGAATTACCGCCGCCCAGCAGCCGCAGCCGAGTCAATCCTGTCCAAGTAAATATCACGATTGATCCGACTATGGATCCCGAGAAGCTTGAGAGACACCTTAAGCTCCTGCGAGGTTACGGAATTTGTTGAACGTCATCTAGTCTTCTTACTCGATCCCAGAATGCAATCGGTTGAAACTGAGATCCGGGAAAATTAGGGTGGTAAATGAGCATGCGGCTAGCCACTTTCATAATCGTAGTGTGGGCGTTCACTTCTTCGTGCCTTATAGCGGCGGAAAAGACGACGGCGGTTTGGAGTGATGGGCATACTTCGGCGTTGAGCGATGAAGAGCTGATGCGGTATGCGCTGGCGTCGCCGAGCGCGGGATATCCGGAGGAGGCGCAGAAGGCGAAAGTGACTGGCAGTGGGCTGTACGAGTTGCAGATCAACAAGGCCGGCACAACGACGAGCGTTGCGATCGTGAAGAGCAGTGGGAGCGCAGTGCTGGATCAGGCGGCGCGGAGCGCGTTTCTGAAGTGGCGGTTCAAGCCGGGAGTGTTGAGTCGCGTCCGGGTACCGGTGATCTGGTCGGTGAATCGGGTGCGGTAGCGAGCGGCGATGCGCAGGCTGGCGTTGTTCGGCGCAGTGTTGGGATTCGTCCGGGTCGCGGCAGCCGGCACGGTATGGATCGACACCGATGTTTCGATCGGGTCGCCGATTCGGGAGGTGGATGATGCGTATGCGCTCGTGCTGGCGTTTCATTCGCCGGAAATCCGGATCGCGGGAGTGAGCACGACGTACGGGAACGCGTCGGTGGTTGCTACCACCCGGGCGGCGAAAGATTTGGTGACGCGATTCGGCGCGGCCGCAGGATTGAAGGCGGATCAGGTTTTTCCCGGGGCGAGATCAGCCGCTGACTTCGGACGTCGCAGCGAGGCGAGCGAGGCGCTGGCGGCAGCGGTGGCGAAAGGTTCGGTGACGTATGTCGCGCTTGGGCCACTTACGAATCTCGCCACCTTTCTCCGGCTTCATCCAGGGAGCGCGCGGAAAATTGAGCGCGTGATCTTCGTCGGTGGCCAGGCACGAGGCACGACGCTGAGCCTTGGTCCGCGCCGATCTTTTCACATTCACGACGCGAATGTCTTCAAGGACCCGGCCGCGGCGGAAGCCGTCGTGCGGTCGAGGATTCCGCTTACGCTGGTTCCGATCGCGACCGGCTCGGCCCTGGCGCTCAGCGAAGAGAACTTGCGGGAGCTCGAACGAAATGGAGGCGCGGGAAGTTATCTTGAGCGTCGCAGCAAGGTCTGGCTTTGGTTCTGGACGCACTTGGTCAAAACGAACGGCGGCCCGATCTTCGACGCGCTGGCGATCGTGACCGCAGTGAGGCCGGAGCTGGTTTCGACGAAGAAACGCTCCGCGAAGATGGATGCCGCGGGCAATTTGATCGTCACAGGTCGCCTAACGAGTGGAGCGCGGCCCGTAAGTTATTGCTCACAGGTTGGGACTCGAACGAAGAGCTTTGTTCTTCGACGATTGGTGAGGCGTTCAGCGGGCCACGATTGAAAGGTTCGCCTTCGCGGCCGCTTCGACCAGCGTCTCTTTCTCCAACAACAACGTGCGTCCCGCTTCGATGGCGATCACGCGCAAATGCGCGTCCGTCGCCACGTCGACGGTGGCGACGCCGATCACCGGGACATCGAAACGCATGTCCTGGTCCGGCTTCGCGACTTTCACCATGATCGCGTTCTTCCCGCCAAGCGTCCCGCCGCGCTTGATCGTCTCGTTCGTGCCTTCGAAACCTTCGACCGCCAGGACCGTCCCGTTTTTCACGATAATGGTCTGCCCGATATCGAGCCGGCTTACTTCGCGTGCGATCTCGAAGCCGAATGTGACGTCGTCTTCTTCGCGATGGGTCAACTTTCGGCCCGCGATGAGTCCAGCCGGCGCGAGACAATCCTCGAGAAAGGAGGTCGCGGGCAAGAGTCTGATTCCGGCGCGCGCCAGCTCATCGCCGATGGCTGCAAAGATCGATTCCGCGTTGCGCCGCTTCAATCGCGCCAGGAGCAACAACGTTTTCCAATCAGGGCGCAAGTCGAACAGATTCTTTGGCGCGATTTGGCCGGCCATGATCGCGTTTGCGACGCCGTTGTCGCGGAAACAGGCCATGAGTTTTCCTAACTGGCCGACGCGCATCCAGTGAATCTCGTCCACCATGCTGGCAAGCCGATCGTCGGTCTCATCGCTGAACGCGGCCGCGACGATCTTCTTTACTCCGGCGCGGCGGGCGGCATCGGCGAGAAGACGCGGGTAAACACCGTTGCCGGCGATGATCCCAAGAATATCTAGCGTTTGCACCGCGAGACGCGCGCGCGCTACCCGTGATGGCGGCGCCGCTTCACGTGCAATTGCGCCAGCGCTTTCTGGAGCGACGCCGTCACGGCCGCACATTCTTCCTTGCCGAGATCTTCTTTCATCGCGGCTTGCGCCCGCGCGACGGCAGCTTCGGCCGCGGACTCATCGATCGCGGCCGGCTTGAGCGCCATGTCTGTAAGCACTGAAACCGATGAGCCGGTGATTTCGACGAAGCCTTCTCCGATAGCCAAAAATGTCTCCTTCCCGCCTTTGAGCACGCGCAGTTCGCCGGGGTTCAAGGTCGTGAGCAATGGAACGTGATTCGGATAAACCCCGAGCTCACCTTCCGAGCCTGGCAGCGTCACCATCTCGACGTCCTCGGAGTAGGCCGTCGTTTCCGGCGTTACGATTTCAAGCTTCAATGTCGTTGCCACGATTCTCCTTGTAACGATTCCACGCTTTAACGCTTTAACCTTCCTTAATCATGTCGATGCCGCCCTTCATGTAGAAGTTCTGCTCGGGAACTTCGTCATGTTTGCCATCGAGGATTTCTTTGAAGCCGCGGACGGTCTCAGCGATCGAAACGTATTCGCCTTTCGTGCCGGTAAAGACTTCAGCGACGTGGAATGGCTGACTTAGAAAGCGTTGAATCTTACGCGCGCGCAAAACGGAGAGTTTGTCCTCCGGACTCAATTCGTCCATGCCGAGAATGGCGATGATGTCCTGAAGGTCGCGGTAACGCTGCAACACTTTCTGCACCCCACGAGCCACGGCATAGTGCTCTTCACCGACCACATCGGGCGCGAGCGATTTCGAGGTCGAGGCGAGCGGATCCACGGCCGGATAGATTCCCAGCTCGGCGATTGAGCGCTCGAGCACGATGGTTGAGTCCAAGTGCGCGAACGTGTTGGCCGGCGCGGGGTCGGTCAAGTCGTCCGCCGGGACGTAGACCGCTTGGACCGAGGTGATCGACCCTTTCTTGGTTGAAGTGATGCGTTCCTGAAGGTCACCCATCTCGGCTGCGAGCGTCGGCTGATAACCGACCGCCGACGGAGTGCGTCCGAGCAAAGCCGAGACTTCCGAGCCGGCCTGCGAGAAACGAAAGATATTGTCGATGAATAACAAAACGTCTTGGTTGCGTTCATCGCGGAAATACTCTGTCATCGCCAAGGCCGAGAGCGCCACCCGAAGACGGGCCCCTGGAGGCTCATTCATCTGGCCGTAAACCAGCGCGACCTTCGATTTACTGAGGTCCTTCTGATCGATGACCCCGGCCTCACTCATTTCCGTGTAGAGATCGTTACCTTCACGGGTCCGCTCGCCCACTCCGGCGAACACTGAAAACCCGCCGTGGCCTTTCGCGATGTTATTGATCAGCTCGAGAATGACGACGGTCTTGCCCACGCCGGCGCCGCCGAACGCGCCGACTTTTCCTCCCTTGGTGAACGGGCAGATCAGATCGATGACCTTGATGCCGGTCTCGAGAATCGTCGCGCCCGTGTCCTGGTCGGTGAGTTCCGGCGCCTTGCGGTGGATCGGGTAGCGCTTCGTGAAAGAGACCGGGCCGCGGTTATCGACCGGATCGCCGGTGACATTAAAGACTCGGCCGAGAGTCCCCTCGCCTACAGGGACCGTGATCGGCCCGCCGGTGTCATTGACCGACATTCCACGCTTCAAACCTTCAGTCGATGACATCGCAATGGAACGCACCCAGTTTTCGCCCAAGTGCTGCTGGACTTCGAGCGTGAGCTTGGTCGGGTTGCCGTTGACTTCGTATTCGAGTTCAAGCGCGTTGTAGATGCGCGGCAATTCGCCCGTGTTTTTGAACTCCACGTCCACCACGGGACCGATGACCTGAACGATATTTCCTTTATTCATAAATTGGTTTAGCCGCCCACCGCCATCTGGGCGGTGGAGATTTCGAGCAGCTCGGTGGTGATGCTGGCCTGGCGCATCTTGTTGTATTCGAGAGTGAGATCCTTGATGAACTGCTTCGCGTTATCGGTCGCGTTTTTCATCGCTACCATCCGGGAACTGTGCTCCGAGGCACGCGCGTCGAGGACCATTTGGAAGACCTGATAATGCAGGTAATAGGGCAGCATGATATCGAGCACGCCCTCGGGCGTTGGCTCGAAGAGGTAACCAATCATTGGATCTGTGCTGTCTCTCGATGTCGCACCTTCGACTTGCGGCTGCGGCAATTCGAAACTAGAAATTGGCAGCAGCGTCCGCACGACCGGCTTCTGATTGATCGTATTAATAAAATGCGTGTAGAGCACCGAGACCTTGTCGACTTCGCGACTTAGAAATTTCTCGACGCAGAACTTGGAGATCTCCTTCGTGTCGGCAAACGCCGGCGCGTCTTTAAGTGGGAAGTCGGCCGCCAGTTCGCGGCGCGTCCGCACAAGGAACTGACGTGCCTTCGCCCCGGAGACGACATAGCTCGTTTTGGTGTCCTCAAACTTCGTTACTTCGCGAAACAAATTTGTGTTCAGCGCGCCAGCGAGTCCTTTGTCCGTGCTAATAACGACCACCAGCTCCTTCTTCACTTCGCGGACTTGGAGCAGTGGATGCAACTTTGAATCCGTGCGCTGCTGGAGCGAAACCAGGACGCGGTTCATCAAGCTCGCATAGGGCCGGCCCGCAAGCGCGAGGTTCTGGGCCTTGCGCATCTTCGACGCGGCCACCATCTGCAACGCCTTGGTGATCTGCGAAGTGTTGCGGATCGATTTGATCCGGCGCCGGATGTCTTGGGTGTTCGCCATGGGTTAGAGTCTGCGCTTTGTCCGATAACAGGCGTCCCGTTCGCGGACATGGAAACCGATTTCGCGTTTCGGCTTCGCTTCCGGCTCAAGCAACTGCTTCAAGACAGCGAAGAGCTCTATGATCGCCTCATCATGCGAATCCAACCGCCGTTCCAAGTCATTTAACTTTGCCGCTAACTGCGCGTTAGCTGCGACCATTTCTCGCAGGCAGACGAACGCACGAACAACCCGCACGCTGGCTTGAACCGCAACCTGACTATTCAAACAGCTCGCGAGCATGATCGCGCCATGCTCCGTGAAGACCCATGGGAGTTTCCGGCGCCCACCTCTCCCCTTTTTTGATATCGCAATTTGCGATATCAAACGTTTGAACTCCTCGGAAGTAAGCTGGAACGCGAAATCCTCGGGGAATCGCTGGCGATTGCGGCGAAATTGCTCGTTCAGACGCATCGTGCTGGTTCCGTAGAGCGCCGCCAGATCCGAATCCAGCATGACCCGTTGCCCGCGGACCAAATAGATGGCGGATTCGACGTTATCGAGACGAGCTGAGGGAGAAGATTTGGGCATCACCAGCGAGATCATTAGGAAACCGGATTAGTCGATTTGAATTCGTCCAGGGCCGCGGCCAGTTCGCCTTCGAGATCCTTGTCGAGCGCGCGCTTCGTGACGATCGAAGCCAGGACGCTCTCCTTCCGGGTGCGCAGATAATCCTGCAACTTCACCTGGAATTGTTTCACTTTGTCGACCGGCACCGCATCGAGATAACCGTTCTGCATCGCCCAAAGAACGGCGACCTGTTCTTCAACCGGAATCGGGTTGTATTGAATCTGTTTGAAAAGCTCGACGATCCGATGGCCGCGATCGAGGCGAGCCTTGGTGGCGGCGTCGAGATCGGAACCGAACTGGGCGAATGCCGCCAGCTCGCGGAACTGCGCGAGATCGAGCTTGATCTTGCCGGCCACCTGTTTGATCGCCTTGATCTGCGCCGCGGAACCGACGCGGCTGACCGAGAGACCGACTGAAATGGCCGGACGCACGCCCTGATAAAACAAATCCGTCTCGAGATAAATCTGGCCGTCGGTAATCGAAATGACGTTCGTCGGGATGTAGGCCGAAACGTCACCCGCCTGGGTTTCGATGATCGGCAATGCAGTGAGCGAACCGCCGCCGGCTTCCTCGATGACGCGCGCGCTCCGCTCGAGCAGGCGCGAGTGAAGATAAAAGACATCGCCAGGATAAGCTTCGCGACCGGATGGACGTTTCAACACGAGCGAAACCTGCCGATAGGCGACGGCGTGCTTCGACAAATCGTCATAAATGATGAGCGCGTCCATGCCATTATCCATGAACCACTCGCCCATCGCGGCACCGGCGAATGGCGCCAGGTACTGGTTCGTGGCCGTGTCGGACGCGGGCGCGGAAATGATCGTCGTGTACGGCATCGCGCCTTCCTTCTCGAGAATGGCGAGGGCGCGGGCGACGTTGGAATTCTTCTGACCGATCGCAACGTAGATGCAGTAAAGCGGACGATGATCCTTGAGCCGACCTTCCTCCGCCGCCTTGTTCAAACGCGCCTGGCTAATGATCGTGTCGATCGCGATCGTCGATTTTCCCGTCGCGCGATCGCCGATGATCAGCTCGCGCTGGCCGCGGCCGATCGGAATCATCGCGTCGATCGCCATGATGCCGGTCTGCACCGGCTGGCTCACGCTCTTGCGCTTAATGACGCCGGGCGCGATTTTTTCCAGCGGATACGCCACCTCGGATTTCACGGGGCCCTTGCCGTCGAGCGGCTGGCCGAGCGTGTTCACCACGCGTCCGAGCAATCCTTTGCCCACGGGGACCTGGAGCAGCTTGCCCGTCGTCTTAGCCTCATCGCCTTCCATGACCTGCGTCGAGTCGCCGAGGAGAATGGCACCGACCTCGGTCTCTTCGAGGTTGAGGGCGAGCCCGAAGACGCCGCTCGAAAACTCGATCATCTCGTTCAACATCACATCGCTCAGGCCTTCGATGCGGGCGACGCCGTCACCGGTTTCGCGGACCACGCCGACGTTGCTTTTGCTCGTCGTAGTTTTAAGGCCGGCGATCTGCGTTTCGATTTCTTCGAGGATACTGCTCATAATAGATAAGGGTTAAAGCTGCTGCTGGAGGCGATGGAGACGGTTGCGCACGCTGCTGTCCCAGACATCGCTGCCCACGCGGATGCGCATTCCGCCGAGCAAATCCTGGTTGACGACGAAATTCGCCGCCAGGTCACTGCCGTACTTTCGTTTCAGGTTGGCGACGATTTGTCCGCCCGCATCCGGCGAGAGTTCGGTCGCGGTCTCGATGGTGGCAGTCCGCTTTTCCACTTCGAGGCGAAGTAAACGTTTGTATGCTTCAAGGACCTGGATGTAATGGCGCGGCTTTTTTTCGATCAACGATTTCACCAGCGACGCGATCCGTCCGCCATCGAGCTGGCGGTCGGTAAAGCTCGCGCGAACGAGTTCTTTCGAAAGCTGCCGGGTCTCTTTGTTGATCTTCATCGCCGCGTAAGTCCTATCCGCATGACCCTCACCCCAGCCCTCTCCCTCAGGGAGAGGGAGTTCGCCAAATCCTCAAAACCAAAAGACCGCGCGCAACGCAGGGCCAGTTCCTTCTCCCTGAGAGAGAAGGTTAGGATGAGGGTGCCTTTGAGCGTGGGATTCATTGTTAAGATGCGATCTGCCGCGAGGCTTCTTCCTGCAAACGACGTTGATCATCGGAGGTGAGAACCTTGCCGGTGACTTTCGCGGTGGTATCCACAACCAGCCGCCCGAGTTCCCGCTTCAACTCCGTCATCACCCGCTCGTGCTCGATCGCGCTCGCTTCGCGCGCTTTCGCCACGATTTGCTCCGCGGCCGCGATCGCCTCCTGCTGCTTGCGCTCGGCCACGTGAGCGGCGCTATCGCGCGCCTCGTCGATCATCTTCTGCGCCTGCGCGTTCGCCTTCGAGAGAATCTCCGCATGGCGCTGTTCCGCTTCGGCAAGCTGCTGCTTGATCTTCTCCGCGTTCAATTGCGCTTCCGCGATTTGCTGACGACGTTTCTCGAGCACAGCGAGAACCGGTTTGTAGGCAAACTTTCGCAGCAACCAGGCGACGATGACGAAGCTGATGACCTGTGAAAGAAACAACTGGAGATTCCAGCCGAACGTCTCGAGCGTTTCGCGCGCCGAGTCGAGCGCACTGGCTGCCAGGAAAATCGCGACCATTATCGACCCTTATTTCGGCGCGAGGTAAAGCGCGTAGAACACGATCGCTTCCGCAAACGCGATCGCGAGAATCGCCTGCACGAGAATCGGAGTCGCCGCGCCGGGATTGCGACCGACCGCGGACGAAGCGCCCATGCCGATCAGGCCGACGCCGATGGCCGCGCCCAGCGCCGCCAAACCGATGTGAATACTTCCGCTCATTTCTGCTAACAGTGGTAACAACATATTTGTCTTTCTGGTTTGTGTTTTCGTCAGCGGCCTCCGCGGAAATCACGGTCATAGCCGCCGAAATTTTTAGTGATGAGCCTCATGTCCCGGGTCGTGCTGCGCGATCAACAAGGTGAAGACCGCAGTCAAAAGCATGAAAACCATGGCCTGCACCAAACCAACGAGCAGCTCCATGAAATAAAATGGAATCGGAATCAACCACGCGAGAGACGGCACCATCGTGGACATCGAGGCGAGAATCGTTTCGCCCGCGTAGACGTTTCCATAAAGTCGGAAGCTCAACGAAATCGGCCGGAACAAAATCGAAACGACTTCGAGAATTCCGACGACGAAGAAAATCCCGATCATGGCGATTTTCATAAGGCCTTTGCTTTCGCCTTTCGGCCCAAAAATGTGCACGAGAACGCCGCCGAAACCCTGAGCTTGAACGGCCCAGAATAACCACAAGGCGAAAAACATTATCGCCATCGCGCTGGTCATGTTCAGGTCCGCATTGCCGCCGCGCAATAATGGGCGATCAAGATGAAACCCCCCGTCGGCGAGGCGATGTCCCCAACCAATCGTCCCCACGCCGGGTAGGAGACCAAACCAGTTTACGAACAAGATGAAGATAAAAAGGGTGGCGAAAAACCAAAACGTTTTTCGCACCAAATCGGCGCCGATGATATTTTGCAAAAAGTTGTAGAGACTTTCGACAAGCCATTCCAAAAAATTTTGCTTCCCGGTTGGGATCGCTTTGATGTTACGCGTGGCTGCTTGCGCGAAAACGATGATCCCAATGGCTACAATCCAGGTGACGAGCATGGAATTCGTCACCGCGAACCGCCCCACTTCAAAAAGGACTTCGGGTTTTAGTGGGAGATGATGTTCTTCCGCGGTGGCGTGCGGCGGTTCCGCGCCCAAGGCTGCCGTCGCGAACCCGCCGGCGGCGAGAACCGCGACGATCACGATGAGCAGCAATGGAAAAAAACGGCACATTTAAATCAGGGTAAGAGGCAGCAGCCCAGTGCTTCCCGGAGGTTGCGGCGCCGCGGAAGCGGAGCCCACAACGGGCGTTTGCGTCGCGGCTACAAAAGCGCGTTTTGTCGCGATGACAAGAGTGAAATTTCGCGAATTCCGATCAGCGACTGCTCGCCGCGATCCGCTCTTTCACTTTCACCGGAATCTGCTCGGCAAAACGGTGCTCGACGAGATCGCGCGCCGGCGCCGGCACGCGCTCGTCCACCCCGGCCAGCGCAATCGCTTCATCGTAGTGCGACTCGAGCTGGCGGATTTGCTCGCGCTGTTCGAAGTTCGCCGCGACCGATTCGCTGGCGAGCGCGCCCATCTCGCGAAAGGCAAAGGGCGCGCGGATCAGGTTTTTCATCGCGGCGGCCAGCGCTTCGAAATCGCGCTCCTCGACGAGCATTCCGCTCCGGCCTTCCTCGACAGCTTCCGGAATTCCACCGTGTCTGGTGGCGAGAACCGCGAGACCGGTCGCCATCGCCTCGAGGATGGAATTGGGGATCCCTTCCTGATTTTGATCGGGCGGCGTTTCGCTGGGATGGAGGAAGCAATGCGAGCTGCCGTAGAGATCGAACAACTCCTTCTGGGAAAGGAACCCGCGGAAATGGACCTTGCTTACGATGCCAAGTTCTTCCGCGAGTTCTTCGAGGTGCGGTTGCAACGGCCCCTTGCCCGCGATGATCAACTCGGCGTTGGGAAATTCCTTCTGGAAAATGGCGAAGGCGCAGAGAGAAGTGGCCACGCCTTTTTTGGGAATCAACCGGCAGGCCTGCATGAAGCGCCAGCGGCCGTCGGTGGGCGCGTCACGGCGGATGAAGGGAAATTCGTGGAGCGGAACGCCGGTGCGATTGATGCGCAAACGCTCGGGCGGACAGCCGAGGGTGAGCAGCCGTTCCGCGAGTGACTTCGAGCGGGCCAGGACCAGCGGCACCGCGTCGAAAAGATTCTTCAGCTTCCGTCCATAATCGCGGATGTCCTTTTTCTCGGCGACATCGGCGCCGTGAAATGAGACGACACACGGCTTGTGCCAGCGCTCGATGAACGGCAGCAGGTGGACGCCGGTATGCCCGAAATAGATGTGCATCAGATCGGCGCCGCGGCGTTCCAGCAGTTTCGACAACATTTGGTACTCGCCGCGGTAGACGATTGCCGGCTTCTGTTTCACCCACTTGAGCCAGCCGTGCCGGAGCGGATTGGTCCGCGGTGTTGGGATCAGCTCAATGTCGCGAAACGGGAAGCGCTCGATGTTCTGGAGCGCCTTGGTCATGACGAACGTGTCGAATTCGTGCAGAGAACGGACCTGCCGGTAGATGTGGAGCATCTCCGGTTTCAGGAAGGTGGTGCAGTAGCTGGCTACGACGCGTTTGGCCATGAGAGGTCGGATTGTCCTAGAGGTGGCGTAAGTTGTCCAACTGTTATTCGTAAACCGCGACCACTGGAGCCGTGGCTTCCGAATGGCTTTCCGCAGCGGGCGCTTCTTCGAAAAGCCAGCGCTCGAGGCGATCTTTCAACTCGTCCAGTCCCCCGGATTGCGCTGCGGAAATGGCGACGGTCTCGATGTTCGGAAACGCCTTGGTCATGACGAACGTGTCGAATTCGTGCAGAGAACGGACCTGCCGGTAGATGTGGAGCATCTCCGGTTTCAGGAAGGTGGTGCAGTAGCTGGCTACGACGCGTTTGGCCATGAGAGGTCGGATTGTCCTAGAGGTGGCGTAAGTTGTCCAACTGTTATTCGTAAACCGCGACCACTGGAGCCGTGGCTTCCGAATGGCTTTCCGCAGCGGGCGCTTCTTCGAAAAGCCAGCGCTCGAGGCGATCTTTCAACTCGTCCAGTCCCCCGGATTGCGCTGCGGAAATGGCGACGGTCTCGATGTTCGGAAAACGTTGTTGTAAGGCGCGGAGATTTTCGGCCGCGCCCGGCAGGTCCATCTTGTTGGCGATGATATGCCAGGGCCGCTGGGAAAGGCGCGGATCGTAAAGGTCGATCTCGCGCCGCAGATTCTGGAGGTCCTCGATCGGGTGACGTCCTTCGCTTCCGGCGATATCGAGCACGAAAAGCAACAACCGGCAGCGGGTGATATGGCGGAGAAAATCGTGGCCGAGCCCGACGTTGCGATGCGCTCCTTCGATGAGTCCCGGAACGTCCGCGATCGACGCCCGGCGGTAGCCGTCGAATTCGATCACGCCCACAACGGGATGAAGGGTGGTGAACGGATACGGCGCCACTTTCGGATGCGCCGCGGAAATTTTTCCCAGCAAGGTCGACTTGCCCGCGTTGGGATAACCGACGAGCGCCGCGTCTGCCATCGTGCGCAGCTCGAGAAGAAAGTGGCCCTGCTCTCCTTCCTCGCCTTCCGTATATTGAATGGGTGCGCGATTCTTCGAACTTTTGAAGTGGACGTTGCCCTTGCCGCCTTTGCCGCCCTCGCAGAGAACGAACTCTTCTCCGTCGTGGGTGAGATCGGAGAGCGGGGGAAAGGATGAAGGATGAAGGATGAGGGATGAAACGGAATCCCCTCTCCCCCTTTCATCCTTCATCCCTCCTCCTTCATCCTTATAAACGACTGTTCCCACCGGCACCTTCACCACTTTCGGCACCGCGCCGCGGCCGTGCATCTTCTTCCCCATTCCGTGCCCGCCGTTCTTCGCCTTGAGAATCGGCTCGTAGAACAGGCTCGAGAGATTATCGACGTGCACGTCGGCCCGGAGAATCACGTCCCCGCCGCGGCCGCCATCGCCGCCATCCGGCCCGCCCTTCGGCACGAACTTTTCGCGACGAAAACTTACGCTGCCACGGCCACCGTTGCCGGCTTGGGCTTGAACTTTGATTCGATCGACAAACATGGGGCAGAGGAAAGTGAAGCGTTGAAGCGTTAAAGGGTTGAAGCGTTGAAGCGAGGAGAGCGCCGACCGCTGTAACGCTTTAACTCTTCATCGTTTCAACGCTCTAACTCTTCATCGCTTCAACGAATCGTAAAGCGCTTTTGTCTCCAGCGCGATCGCCGGCCAGCCGAATTTTTCTTCCGCGCGCTTCCTCCCGGCGCGGCCGAATTTATCGCAGAGCGCGGGATTGGCCATCAACTGATTGATTCGCACCGCCAGATCGTGGGCGAATTTCTCCGGGTCCCGCGCCTCGAACGGGCTCTCCTTCATCTGGTCGATGGGAACCAGGAAACCGGTTTCGCCATCGACCACGACTTCCTTGATCCCGCCGACGGCTGTGGCGACGACCGCGGTCTCACACGCCATTGCTTCAAGATTGATGATCCCAAACGGCTCGTAAATCGACGGACAACAAAAGACCGAGGCGTGGGAGTAAAGTTCGCGAACCGTGTTCTTATCGACCATCTCATCGATCCAGATGACGCCGCCATGCTCTGCCTGGACCTTCGCGACAGCTTCTTTCATTTCCCGCCCGATCTCGGGCGTGTCCGGCGCGCCGGCACAAAGCACGATCTGAAAACCCGCGTCCATATATTGAACGGCGCGGACGAGATGGATGATCCCCTTTTGCCGCGTGATCCGGCCGACGAAGAGCACGAACGGTTTTCGGATTCCGTAGCGCGTCAGCGCCACGGTCGATTCGGTCTTTCGATATTCCTCAAGATCGATCCCGTTATAAATCACGTGCAAGCGCTCCGGCTTGACGTTGAATAGCCGTTCGATATCTCCCTTGGTTTGGCGGGAAACCGCGATGACTGCGTCCGCCATTTCCAACGCCGTCTTCTCCACCCAGACGGAAAAGTCGTAGCCGCCGGCGAGCTGCTCGCGTTTCCAGGGACGCAACGGCTCGAGCGAATGAGTCGTGATCACCAGCGGCAAGCCGTAATTCATTTTCGCCAGGATGCCGCCGAGATGGCTGTACCAAGTGTGGCAGTGGACGAGGTCCGCATCGATGCCCGCGGTGTTGAAGTCGGTGCAGCGGCGAACGGCGCCGAAGACGGAACGCAGCGGCTTCGGGCAGCTGAAAGTTTCCGCGTCCACATCGAAACCCCGGACCGATAGGTTCCCCTTCTCCCATTTCTGATCCCCGAAGCATCGCACTTCGATCGGCATCAATTTCGCCAGCTCGCGCGACAAATAATCGACATGGACGCCGGCGCCCCCGTAGACGTTCGGCGGATATTCGTTCGTGAGGAAGAGAGCCTTCACTCCGGTTCCTTAATACCTCACCGTCAATCCGACAAATGAGCGCAGCTCATTTCTTGACCTTCAACAGCAGGACGGGGACATCCACCTGATGGCGGACTTCGTCGGCGGTGCTGCCATGGAGCAAATCGGCGACGAGCCGGTGGCCGTGCGTCGTCATGGCGATAAGATCGATTGGTTCGGTCCGCGCCAGTTTTATGATTTCGGTCGCCGGATCTCCCATCGCGAGCACGGCTTTCACTTCGTATCCTTCCGAGCGCAGCTCCTCCGAAAGCGCGGCGAGATATTCGCGGTCCTGTTTCATCTCTTCGCTTTCCTGGAGCTGAAAGCGTTCGAAGTTCCGCGCCGCCCAGCCGTCCGCGACATGAACGAGCATTAGTTTCGCATTGGTCAGCCGCGCCAGGGAGCGAATATGGTGGAGGATCGTTTGATCGGTCTCGCGGTTTTCGACAGGGACAAGGATGGTGTTGTACATCGTCTGATTAAGCGGCGAACCAGTTTCGGAAAGTCTGCAGGAGAAGCCAGGCGTTGAGCAATGCAATGATCGTGGCGACAGACCAGGCAAGCCATTTCACGATTGGACCGTTGACGAACTCGCCCATCTTCACTTTGTCGCCGGTGAACAGGACAAGCGGGAAAACCGCGAAGCTCAATTGGAGGCTCAGGATCACCTGGCTGAGGACGAGCAGATTCGTCGTCCCTTTTTCGCCGGAGATGACGGTGACGATCACAGCCGGGATGATAGCGATGAGACGGGTGATGAGACGGCGGAGCCAGGGCCGGAGCCGAATGTTGAGGAAACCTTCCATCACGATCTGGCCCGCCAGCGTTCCGGTGAGGGTGGAGTTTTGACCCGAAGCCAAAAGGGCGATAGCGAAGAGCGCGCTCGCGCCGGTCACGCCGAGAAGCGGCGTGAGTAATTTGTAGGCGTCCTGGATTTCGGCGATGTCGTTGCGCCCACGCGTGTAGAACGTCGCCGCCGCCACGATCAGGATGGCGGCGTTGATGAACAACGCAAACATGAGCGCGACGGTGGAATCGATCGTGGCGAATTTGATCGCTTCGCGTTTTCCCAAGGCGGTCAGCTCGTAACGCCGCGTCTGCACGATCGAAGAATGAAGGTAAAGATTGTGGGGCATCACAGTGGCGCCAAGAATGCCGATGGCGATGTAAAGCATGCCGGGATCGGCCACGATTTGCGGAGTCGGCAGGAAGCCTTTTGCGATCCCGGCCAGGTTCGGTTGCGAGGCGATGATCTCCCAGGCGAAACAACCGCCGATGATGATGATGAGGGTGATGACCAGCGCCTCGATATAACGAAATCCCTTGTTTTGAAGAAACAGGACGAACAACACATCGAGCGACGTGATGCAGACACCGGCGAGGAGCGGGAGGCCGAAAAGCAGATTCAGAGCGATGGCGGAACCGATGACCTCCGCGAGGTCGCAGGCGGCAATCGCGATCTCGCAGATGACCCAGAGAAAGAACGAGACCGGCTGGCTGTAATGATCCCGGCAGGCTTGGGCGAGGTCCCGTCCGGTGGCGATGCCGAGCTTCAACGAAAGCGCCTGGAGAAGAATCGCCATCAGGTTGGACATCATGATGACGGCGAGGAGCGAGTAATTGTATTTCGAACCGCCGGCCAGGTCGGTCGCCCAATTTCCCGGGTCCATGTAGCCGACCGCGACCAGGAACCCCGGTCCGGCAAAGGCGAGCAGCTTGCGGAAAAAACTGGCCGAAGGCGGAATCACCAGGCTGCGGTGGACCTCAGACAAACTCGGCAGCTCCGGCGTCGTCCGCCATCCCGACGTGGAATGAGCCACCTCGGGGCCGCTGATATTAGGCATGACTAACTTATTTGCTCCTTACTAACTATTTGTCAATCGGCAAATATTTTTATTTTGACCTGGAGCCGCCTCCCGCTACGTTCCTTCCGCCGTGCCGACTTCCAAGAAAACCCGCCGGAACTCCTCCGCGGTTGAAGATTACCTCGAGAGGATTCTCGAATTGATCGACTCGAAGGGGTACGCCCGGGTGGTCGACATCGCCACCAGTCTCAAAATATCGCAGGCTAGTGTCACCAACATGGTGCAGCGGCTCGATGGCGATGGGCTCCTGAAATACGAAAAGTATCGCGGGCTGGTCCTGACCGCGGCCGGGGAGGCGCTCGCGCGCAACATCACCCGTCGCCACCAGCTTCTGACCGATTTTCTGACATTGCTCCGACTCGACAAGCAGGTGATCCATCACGACGTGGAAGGGATGGAGCACCACATTAGTCCGCCGACTTTGCGCGCGATCGAGGCGCTCACCGCTCAATTGAAACGCCGCCCGGCCCTGCTCGCGCAGCTGAAATAGGTGGATCGCATGCGGCGACGTGCAGCGGAGTTCCTCGTTCTCGCGATAGATATTGGCAGTTCATCGACGCGGTCCGCGCTTTTCGACGACAAGGCGCGGATGGTGAACGGCACGGACGCGCGTCGAGAATATGCGGTCGAGTATTCGGCGGATGGGGGAGCGGAACTGTCTCCTTTCCGGCTGCGACAGGCGGCGCGGAATTGTGTGCGGGAAACATTGCAGGCGCATCGTGCTTCAGGTTTTCGCAAGGTCCCGGTCATCGGAGTCTCTGGGAGCGCTTTCTGGCACAGCCTGCTCGGCCTCGATGGAAATGGGCGGCCGCTGACGCCGATTTTTACCTGGGCGGATTCGCGTTGCGCCCGCGACGCTATCCAGTTGCGCGAACAATTCGACGAGCGAAAAATTCACGCACAGACGGGCTGCATGCTGCGCGCCTCCTTTTGGCCGGCGAAACTGTGCTGGTTCCGCCGCACGAACGGAAACCTTTTCCGGAAAGTCGTGCGTTGGGTTTCGCCGGCCGACTGGATCTTCGAAGAGATTTTCGGAACCGGCGCGTCGAGCCCATCGATGGCCAGCGGAACCGGGCTCTACGATCTCCGAACGAAAAAGTGGCACGAGGATTTACGGCAAGCATGCGAGGTCGGCATCGAAAAGCTGACCGTAATTACAGAAACACCACGACGCGCGATCTCGTTTCCCGGCTTGCGCGAAGCGCAGGTTTTTACCGCGGTGGGCGACGGCGCCGCCGGCAATCTCGGATGCGGCGCCAATGGCGGAGGCCGGATCGCGATCAACCTCGGCACCAGCGCCGCCGTGCGAATAATGGAAGGCCCGCGCACGGCGCGAATCCCGATCCCGTTCGGCTTATTTCGTTATGCCGTCGACGGCGAGCGCACGGTGATGGGTGGCGCGATCAGCAACGCGGGAAACCTGCGGCGCTGGTGTGCGCGCGAACTTCGGCTCGACGAAAATGAGGAGAACTCGTTAGGCCGAAAGGCCGCGGCCGGCGACAGGTTGATCGTCCTGCCGTTCTGGATCGCCGAACGCGCCCCGACCTGGCCGGAAAAACTTCGCGGGACGATCGTGGGCCTGACCCAATCCACCGATAGCGCTGCAATTTTCCGGGCGACGACTACCGCGGTCTTCTATCGGCTGGCGGAAATCCTGGCGCTCATCGAAAAAACCAGGGGCCGCGCAACCGAGATCATCGTCTCCGGCGGGGCGGTACACTCCGCGGCGACTCTGGCGCTCCTGGCGGATGCGCTCGGGCGCGACCTTTGCGTTTCGCGGGACGCCGAAGCCTCGCTGCGCGGGGCCGCGCGTTATGTCCTGGAAAAACTCGGCTCTCAATCCGGCCCGGGGCGAAAACCCAGGAGAGTGCGCCACGACCGGCGGCTCGCCGAAAAGCATCGCGTCCGACGTGCCCGGCAGGCGGCGCTCGAATCGATGTTCTCGAAGAATGGAGCGGCGTTCGAGTCGCTGAGCGGCTGACGAAGCGGCCGGGATCAGCGATCCCGGCTCCGATTATTTCTTGTGCGATTTCCTGGGCCCGGAGTGCGAAGGCCCTTTCGCTTTCACAGACTGGGGACGTGCAGATCGGATCGATTGCACTCTGGGACGCTTCACCCTGGGTTCCGGCGGCGGCGGAGTTACGGCTTCCTCCCGCGCCTGGGCCGCAGCGGCGTTTGCGTTCGCCCGCGAGATCTGGAGCGATGTCGGCATGCTGCTATCAATCGGGAGGTCGTTGTTTTGCCCTTTGGCCTGGGAATGCAGGGTGGCCGCGTAGTTGGATGAAGCGGGCAAATGATAGATCACCTGCGGCTTCGGATGCGCCACCGGCTTCTTCGTGGAAGAAATGTCGGGCGGCTGGGCCGAAACGGCGACGGTCAGGGCGAGCAAAGCCGCCCCACAAAGCCGAACCGATTTGTGTTGGAACCCGGGGTTGTTCATACGCCGCGGTAGCGCAGCCGCGTGAAGGAAATATAAGATACCTCAACCCAGAATCGGTCGAAACAGGAAAAACGCGTGTCCCGGGAAGAAAGAAAACGCTTGTCACCCGGCAACGCCACTCTCCAGAATGGCCTCTCGCGCCACCCGTTAACGGCGCTTGACGCACGGAGGACATCCCATGAACACAGAGAATCCTATCAACAAAATTGGTGCGAGCCTGCTGATCACACTCGCCCTCATTACCCTGACTTATCTGCTCCTGCCAAATGGACGGTCGGTCGGGGCCGCGCCTCAGTTGCAGCCACCCGGAACGACGCTCGCCGCTTCTGTGCGCGCCGACCAGAAGCACATGCGCATGGCCCTCGGACAATTGCCGCTCTCCTTCGAGATGAACCGCGGCCAATTCGACCCGCAGGTCCGCTTCGCTTCGCGCGGCGCGGGCTTCAAGGCGTTCTTCACCCAAAGCGAGATGGTCTTCGTCCTGAGAAAGCCGGCGTCGAACAGCGCTGCCCAGGGAAATACGAATGCGTCGAAACCGGCGAGTCCACAGACCGCGGCGCAGGCGAAACAAGCGAGAGAAGAGCGAGCGGCACAACGCGCGGCCTCGAGAGCCGTGGTGCGAATGAGTCTCGTCGGCGCAAATGCCGCGTCCACCGTGACTGGCGTGGAAGCATTAGCCGGCAAGATCAATTACTTTCGCGGGAACAACGAGCAGAAGTGGATCACCGGCGTCCCGACATTTCGTCGCGTTTCGTTTGCGGGAATTTATCCTGGAATCGACCTGATCTATTACGGCAAGGGCCGGCAACTGGAGTACGATCTGGTCGTCGCGCCCGGCGTTAATCCGAACCAAATCGCCTTCGACTTTGACGGAGCTGAGCGTGTCGAGGTGGATGCCGCCTCCGGCGCGCTGATCATACACGCGGCGGGCGGCGCGCAAATGCGGCAAGGCAAGCCTTTGATTTACCAGGAAGTCAACGGGATGAAGCGCGCTGTCTCCGGCGGTTTCACGACAAACGGTAACCGCGCTGGGTTCAGCGTGGGTGATTACGATCGTTCCCGCCCGCTGGTGATCGATCCGGCCATCATTACTTATTCGACTTACCTCGCCGGGGAGGACAATGACCGCGTCCACGATATCGCGGCCGATGCCGACGGCGATGCTTACGCTGTGGGCTGGACGGAATCGGAAACATTCCCGGTGAAGGATGCGTATCAATCGGGACAGAACAACAACACCGACGAAGCGTTTGTTACCAAGTTCAATCCGGATGGAACGGAACTCATCTGGTCGACTTACCTCGGTGGTGGCCAGGGCCAAATCGACTTTAATACCGAAGGCACCGCTACCGCTGACGACGGAGCTTATGGGGTGGCGTTGGACGCGGACCGGAATGTTTATGTAACCGGTTGGGCCTACTCGGTGGATTTCCCCACCCGAAACGCGATGCAGCCGCATTTGGCCGATGCGTGCTGTGGGTCCGACAGCTTCATCACCAAGCTAAACGCCGCGGGCGATCAGCTCGTTTTCTCGACTTTCTTCGGAGGCGCGGACGGAACCGACGTCGGTCGCGGGATCGCGCTCGACAGCAAGAATAATGTTTACGTGGTCGGCTACACCGATTCGTTCGCTTTCCCGACAACCAAACCGATCCAGGGCGAGATCGACGGACGGACGGCCCACATTCATACGACTAACGAACATTTCGACGGCTATCTGGCGAAGATTGATTCGTCGGGCCAGTTCCGCGTCTATTCCACTTACATCGGCGGCAGTCTCGATGACGTAGCTCTCGGGGTGAAGGTGGATCGCGAGGGCAATGCTTACGTGACCGGCTGGACGGACTCGACTGAGGCGCCACCACTTTTCCCGACGACAAGCGGAGCGTTCCAGACAAGTCCTGGCGGCAATGGTACTACCCGGGACGCTTTCGTTACCAAGGTAGACGCGGCCGGCTCTCAATACCTTTACTCGACCTTTCTCGGCGGCAATGGATCTGACGCCGCCTGGGGTATTGCCCTTGGTACCGATGAGAGCGCCTACGTGACGGGATACACCGATTCAAGCGACAATCGAGACGCGCCCGCAGCGGTGACAACACAGAACGATTTTCCCACGACGGCAAGCGCGTTCCAAAAGCAGAACAATGGCGGATTCGATGCCTTCCTGACAAGACTCGCTCCCGACGGATCGACTCTCCTTTATTCCACTTACATCGGTGGCGCCGCTAACGAGGGAGATGGGGGCAGCCAATGCCTTTCCTGCCCCGACCGCAATGATGGCGCAGCCGTCGCGGTAGATCTCTTCGGCAACGCCTACATCACGGGCTGGACGGAATCCACTTTCGTGCCTCCCCCACCTGGAGGGGGCAACGCGCCGGCGGTGGCGCCCGGTAACTTCCCGACCAAAGATGCGTTTCAACCTAATCCCGGCAGCAGCCCGGGGAGTTCGCCCCCTGCTTCACGCGATGCTTTCGTGTCGATGTTCAACACCAACGCGAGCGGTAATAATTCGCTGGTTTACTCGTCGTTTCTCGGCGGCAGCCGTCAGGACGAAGGCGAGGCCATCGCACTGGATCCCGCCGGCAATCTTTTCGTCGCCGGCTGGACGAAATCAGACTGCCAGTGCCAAGCACCCATTGGCTCCGGCGTATTGACCGCAGCGAATGATTTCCCAACGACAGCCGGAGCGTTTCAGGAAGAACCGAGTTCTGGCGATGACGGCTTTGTGGTCGCTTTTGTCGGTGGCTCGAATGTCATCGGTCAGAATCAGGGTTTCATGATCTCTGGCCAGGTTACGGACCAGGATGGCAACCCGGTTCAAGGCGTGACTATTACGTTGACCAAACCAGACAACACTACCGCGGTGACCACGACCGACGCACAGGGCCTCTATTCCTTCCCGAACCTTCCGCCTTTTCCGGAAGACCCTTACACGGTCACTCCATCCGGTCTCGGTTTCGTCTACACACCGCCGAGCCAGGAGGTGATCATTACTAATAAGAACGAGCGGGCAGATTTCGTCGCGAGTTTCCCAGAACCGGAGCCGTCGCCTACGCCTAGCCCCACACCCACGGCTACCGCAACCGCCACGGCAACGCCCACGGCTACTCCGGCATCGCAGGCGGTTAATCTTTCGACCCGCCTTCATGTCCTGACCGGCGACCAGGTGGGCATCGGCGGTTTCATCGTCACCGGCAGCGGACCCAAGCATGTGATCGTGCGGGCGATCGGACCCTCGCTGACGCGCTTTGGAATTCCAAATCCGCTTCCGGATCCGGTCCTCGAATTGCATGGCCCGGGCGCATTCGCGACCATCACGAATAATGACTGGCGTGACACCCAGGAAACCCAAATCAAGGCGACCGGCCTCGCGCCGACCAACGATCTCGAATCGGCGATCGACGCCATCCTGTCGCCCGGCAATTACACTGGAATTATTCGCGGAAACGGCGGCTCCACCGGCATAGGGCTGATCGAAGTTTACGATCTCGACACGGCCGCTTCATCGAAGTTGAGCAACATCAGCACCAGAGGTTTCGTGGGGAGCACCCCCGGCGATGCTATCATTGCCGGCTTCATTCTTGGGAACCAGAGCGCGCCCGATCGGATCGTGATTCGCGGGCTCGGGCCAAGCTTGACCGCACTTGGCGTTCCTAACGTTTTGCAGAACCCGACCCTGGAACTGCATAATGGCGATGGCGTGCTGCTCTTCACCAACAACGATTGGCAAGACAATCCGAGCCAGGCCGCCGAGATTGCAGCTGCCGGCCTGGCGCCGGGCAACAGCCTCGAATCCGCCATCGCCGTCACCCTTCCGCCCGGAGCGTACACGGCGATCCTCGCCGGACTCGGCAACACCACCGGAAACGGTCTTGTTGAAATCTACGACCGCGGCAATGGGCCGTAGAAAAAGAATGCATCGATAACCTGTTCCTGGAGCCGCTTCGCTTTGCGAAGCGCGAGAGCGACGCACTTATCACACGAAATCTCGCGTCGCCCATAGGGCGACGGCTACAGAAAACGGCTCTTGCTAGACGACCTCGCAACGGCGCGATAAGGTTCCGCGCAACGCAGCTGTTTTTCGCATGCCACAATTTTCTTATCGGGCGCGGAATGCCCAGGGCGGTCTAGTGGAAGGAGTGCTCGATTGCCCGGACCGCGCGGTGGCGATCCGGCAAATCGAGCAATTGCATTACATGCCGGTGCGCATCGAGCTGGTCGCCAGCGCACCCGCGGTGGCGAGCAAGAGCCAAAAGAATGGCGCGCCAGCGCCCGTAGCGGCCGCGCCGATCACAGCCGCAGCGCCCACAACGCCGCCGCAAAAACTGAAACTCTCGCACAACCAATTGCTCATCTTCACCGAGCAACTCGCCCATCTGCTCAGGGCGGGCATGACCCTCGACGAAGGCCTGTCCATCCTGGAAAAACGCCTCAAGCAACCCCGCCTGCAGCAAATGACCCACGGCCTGCACCAGGCGCTCGTCGACGGGCGCAGTTTTTCCCAGGCGCTTCGTGATTTTCCCCGCGTCTTCCCGCCGATTTACATTAACCTCGTCGCAGCCGGTGAAGCGAGTGGCGCGCTGCCCGAAATCCTGACCCGATTGGTCGAGCATCTTACCCAGATGAAAAATCTGCGCGACCGCGTCCAGCAGGCGCTGATTTATCCGGCCTTTTTGGCGCTGGCTGGATTGGGCCTGATCGTAATTTTTATCACGTTCATGGTGCCGCAACTGGTCGGGTTCATGGAAAAAACGGGCGGCACTCTCCCCGCGGCGACGCGAATTTTGCTGGGCGTAAATCATATTCTGACGACGTATTGGTGGCTCGGCATCGTGATCGCGCTCGGGCTCCTGGTCGCGTTTCGCGCTTTTGTTCGCACCGATGAAGGAAGAATCGCGTGGGACCGCTTTCGCCTGATGATCCCGGGATACAGCCGGGTGGTGTTGCACCGATATTACGCGCAATTCTCACGCACTCTCGGGACGCTGATGGAAAACGGAGTTCCGTTGTTGCGGGGGATCGATCTGGTGACCGAAATCGCCGGCAACCGCTATCTCGAACTCAAGATGATCGAAGCGCGCCGCGCTGTGATCGACGGCGCCACGCTCTCCGCGGCGCTCACCGCGCAGGATCTGTTTCCCGATTTGTTTACCGACATGATGGCGGTGGGCGAACAAACCGGCCACTTCGCCCAAACCATGCAGACGATCGCGGACATTTACGAGCGCGAGCTGGACCGAACGGTCAACACCGTCTCGACCTTGATCCCACCGGTAATCATCGTGCTCATCGCGCTCGTGGTAGGGCTCGTCGTTTACAGCATTCTCTCGGCGGTCTTCGAAATGACGCATAGTTTGCAGGTTAAGCCGAATTGAGGTAATCTCGGGCCGCAAATGCTTTCACGGGTTGCCGCGCTTTTCCTCCTGGTGTTCGCGGTCTCGTCGACTCGCGGGCAGGAAGTTTTCGCCGACTCGCTCGCGAAAACGGCGTCGAAAAAATCCGCCCGAGTCGAAAGCACCTGGCTCGATCTGCGCCAAATCCCGGCCGCCAGCTCCAAGCCGCAGGCGAGTCCCGACTGGGTGGAAGCGATTTCGATTGTGCCGTCCGTAAAAACACCGGGCGTTCCCGAGAAAACCGTCTTCCGAATTCGCCTCGCCCGCCCGAACGCGGAAGCGCAGGTACTTTTCTGCCGTCTCTTCTTTGACGATAACGCCGAGCAGAAACCGCAGTTGATCGCGTGGGACGAGTCCGGCACGGTGGTGATGCAATCCGGCCCGCTCGGAGCGGGAATCGGATTGCCAACCTCCGAAAGCGTGATGATTCCGATGGTCGCAGCGTCCACCATCGACATTGAAGTTCCGGGCGACGGAAAAACGGTGCGCGGTGCCTATCTCGATTGGATGGCAAGCGCGGAGGTGCTTCATCCCTTGAGCGCCGAGCATCGCGATCTGATCCCGGAGCCGTTCGCGGCGATGGCGCCGCTTCACCCCGCCACCCAGGATAGCGAACGATTCGGCACGGTGACGGCCTCGCTGGCAGACGAGACGATCCGCATCGGCGCGAGCGTATCGCAAGGCGCCGCGTTTCAGTTCGGCCTCGAATCGCAACCGCTCGTCGCGTTGGTGACCTTCGAGGTGGCCAGCCCGAACATTACCTCGCCGCCGGAAATTTTCGTCAACAGCGAAAATCTCGGCCCCGCCACAGTCACGCTTCCCGACCTGGCCGATCCGGCTTATCGTGGACAAACTGCTTCGCTTCTGCGCGGGATGCGGTTCCAATACACGGGCTGGCTGCGGGCGCAGAAACTGATTCCAGCAGCCAATTTGAAAGCTGGAACGAACGATATCCTGATCATCGGCGGCGCCGGCACCCCGGCCTCGGCGATTCGGGCCACCCAGATTCAGTTGAAGTATCTCTGGGATAAAACAGATTACCAACTGCAGACTGAGATTAAATGAAAAGACCAAACCGACAGAGCGCGTTCACCCTTTTGGAAATCATGCTGGTGGTCAGCATCATCGTGATCCTTCTGGGGGTAGCGATCAGCCGGATTGGAGATCCCGGTGGCATGGTCAAAAGCGAAGTGGCCGTGAAGTCCGACATCCAGGGAATCACGAGCCAGCTCCGGCTTTACGAAAGCATCAACGGATTTTTGCCCACGACCGAACAGGGGCTGCAAGCGCTGGTGACTCAACCGAGCACCGAGCCGCGGCCGACCCGCTGGTATCAACTTTTTAAAAAGGTCCCCAAAGATCCTTACGGCAGCAATTACATCTATCTTTGCCCGGGCCGCAGAAATCCGAACGGATTCGATCTCTACTCCGCCGGTCCCGACCGCAAGCCGGATACGGCTGACGATAATTGGGGCGAATAACGCCCGGGGCGTTCGCAAGACCCGCGAGCGGCTAGTCCGTTACAATTCCACTTCCGGTGTCGGCGCCTGGTAGGGCGTCACGGCCGGATTTTTCGGAATGACTCCACGGACGCGGGGCGGCGGTGTGGGCAGCTGCGGGATCGGCGCCGGACGCTGCTGCTGAATAACCGTCGATTGCTGTGGCACGACCGTCGTGGGCGGCGGGACGATGGGCTGCGCCTGGGTCTGTGGCTGGGGTATCTGCTGTTGCGGCATCTGGCCGGTCACGACAGTTTTCAAGAGCGCCTCGTTGAAGGCCAGCGTCGCCGTCTGTCCATCTTTCGAAATCGTGACTTTGGTCGCGCCGATTTTGTCCGACCACTCGATGCTGGTGATGGCGTATCCGTCCTCGGAGCCTTTGGTGGAAAGATACTTCTTGAAATTCTTGTCCGCGCTCGAGGCGATTGTTACGAAATCGCCGTCCTTGGAATGCGCGGCGTTCGCGACGTAAAGGTCCTTCGCAAAATTTGGGGTCGCAGCGGGCGCGGCGACCGCGGTGGCCACGGCAAACGGCGAGCGGTCCATCATCGCCTGGTAACGGGCGAAGGTATACGGCTTCGGCACATCGTCAGCGGTCAGCAGGCGCAATGGGACTGCCGCGAGGAGAACGAGCGCGAGATTCCTGGTCTTCATTTTTTCCGAGAAGGTTTTCAATTAGGACAATAACGAAACGCGTCCTGTTCGAACATCGTTATTTTCCCGCAGGCGCAAACCAGCGCGCGAGCTTCATCTTGCCGCGCATCGCCGTGGGGTCGGCGGGGTCGATATTGAGGGTGATGCTTTCGAAGACCACGAACGATTCCGGCTGCTGGACGTCGTAAAGAAAACGAACGAGCGGCGGCCACGGGCTCTTCACTTCGAAGGAGGCGAAGACCGCCTGGTGCTCGGGGGTGGCGTCGCTCGTGCCGATCGCGGGGTTCTCGATCACGACGTTATGTTTGCCAGCGACTTGTTTAATCTGGTCCAGAAGCGTCGAGGCTTCGCCGGGGCCTTTCAAAGCGGGCTGATGTTGCGTGAGCCATTGGGCCCGCTTCTCCCAAAGGGTGCGCTCGCGGATGAAGACTTCCTGCACTTTGCGCGTGTCGCGCCGCGCGGCGAGATCGGTGCGGGCATGGTCGAGGGCGCCCAGGAGTTTGCTCCAGATGATCCAATTCAGGAGCAGAAAAACGACCCCGGCCACGACGGCGCTCAGGATGCGCTCCCGTTGATTCAGGCGCTGATACCAACCGGCGATCGTCATTTCGGTTTTCCTTCCAGGCGGAATTGCGCGTGATCGTTCGGCAACAGTTTCGGTGCGCCCAGCTCGAACTGGAACGTTTGCAGGTCCGGGTTCTTTTTCACCTTGTCGGCAAACTGGTAGGCAAGCGCGGCGGAGTTGGCTTCGCCGTCCACGGAAATTTGTCGGGCGGATTGATTGAAGATCGTGATGCGGACGTCCGCCGACGGCAGGCTATCGAACAAGTGGAGGATGACTTCGATCGGGTAATAATGCGGGTCGATTGCCGGGGCCAGCGCTCTCCATTTTCCTTCCGTCGCGCGAACAAACTCCGTTTTCGGCGCGTCGGTCGAGATTTTGCGATCGAGCCGCCGAATCTGAAACCGGAGGATGAGGAGGTAGGCGAAAAAGAGGAACAGCAGCGCGGCGTAAGCGGCGGCGCCGATCAACAGGCGCTTGCGCCATTGTTTTAGCCTAACGAGTTGAGCGCGGCGGGCGCGCCAGCTTTCCGGCAAAAGATTCAGCCGAGTCTCCGCCGGCGGCACCTCCACGGCGATGAGCTCGGCGTTGGTGGCGAAAATTCCTTCCACCGTGTCGCGAAACTCGTAGAGGCTTTCGGCGAGCAACACGCGCGGCGCGGAAGTGTTAATTCCCTGCAGCTCGGCACTCAAGGTCAATTGCGGCAGGTCTCGCTGCAGTTGAAGCGCGTCCGCGCCATCGAGGCTGTGGGTGAAACTGACTTTTCCTTCCTCCGCGATCGCGCAGACGATCGACTCGTTCTCTGGATAAATGAAAAGCGAGGTGCCTTCCGGGCTGTGGGTCGCCGCGCGATGCCCGGCGTAAACCGTCACCTGGCTCGGAATCAATCCGCGCGCGATGAGCGGCGCCGCCAGCTCATTCAATTTCTCGTTGTTGACCGCCACCGCCGAAATGACGCTTCCCTCCTCGCTCTGGGAGATCAGTTCGGAATCGGTCGTCATTTCCTCCGGCGAATACGGCATCGCCTTTTCGATTTGGATGCGCACCATCTCGACGAATTCCGCCGGGTCGGTGGTGGGCAGGCGCATTCGTTGCGCGAGCACGAGCTCGACCGGCAACGCCAGGACGATGTCGTCCTCCGGTTGCAGCGTTTCGGCCGCTTCCTCGATGTTCGTCACGCCTCGCACTTCCCAAGCGCCGCTATGCTCGGCGAAGCGCACCAGGTCCCAGCCGTTGGCGGAAGGAATTACGTAAACGCGTTTCGTCGCCGGCTCGATATTAAAGCTCCTTCCACGAAATTAATCGGATCCCGCCGCCTTGTTTAAAAATCACCATTCGCACGGTTCGAGTCACCGGGCCGGATTTGCCGACACTGACTACTCGCACCACGGAATCATTGACCGTGATCAAATTGGCAAGCTGATTAAACTGATCCGCCCGAAAGCCAAGCGCAATTTGCACCTCCTGGAGATTGGTAAATTTCAAATCGTCCTCGGTCCCTTCGACGCCGTCCGGCCCGCGGCGCATGTCGATCAAGCGATCCGCGAGTCCTTCCGTGAATCCCGGCAACGCCAGGAGCACATCGCGAGAAGCCCAGTTGATGTTGATCCTCGCGTCGGTGCTGCTGAGCGTGAAATCCTCGTCCCAATCCGCGCGCGCCGTGAAATCCTCCCATCCCCGCACTCGTTTCAGCTCGTCCAAGGTTCTCAGGTTGCCGTTCGCAGGCTTGTAACCCGGTTCGTCTTCCGCACCATTCAAGCGAACGAGGTTATCCGGATCGATCCAATCCAGCAGGCAATCGATCATCCGGTCGCGCTCGTTCAGATCGACGCCTTTCACTTCCAGATACTTTCGCAGCAACTCGAGGTTCGCGGGATTCTCCCCGGCCAGGAGCAGGTTCAGATTCAACCGTCCTCCTTCTCCGGTGATGCGCGCACTAAAATTTTGATTGGGCGGAAACGAACCGTGCAGGACCGCGGAACCAGGCTTCACCGACGGATGCATAGCGACCTCGGCGCCCGAACACGCCATCGCCATCGCCTCGAGTGCGCGATTCGCGTTGCCGGAATTCGCCAGCCGCGTGTTGATATCGAGCGCCCACGAAATCACCATTGCGCTCAAGAGAAAAATCGCCCAGAGCGCCAGCATGATCGCAGCGGCGCGAGCCCGGCTCTTTCTTGTCAGGTAAGGCGCAATCATCACAGAGGCGTTCGGCCGAGGGCCACGACCGCGCGCCAGTCGGCCCGGTTTGGACGCTGAATGATCAGCTCGATCAGGCGCGGCAGCGTCCCGCTATCGGTCCATCGCTCCACCCAGGCGTTGAGCCGCGTGTCGAAATAACGGATCCGCAAGCCGGAGACGTCATCGATCAGCGGCACCCAGGTTTCCTTTTCATCCGCTCCTTCCGCTTCATCGCGCGGTTTGCGATAACAACCGAGCTGCAGCCGGTCGCTGCCTTCTTTCATCGGCCGAAGGCGCATCCGGACCGTGAATTCGCCTCCGGCATAACGAGTCAGTAATCCAGGGCCGGCGCCGCAGGCCCAGACGATTTCATCGCGGGGTCGGTCGTTGAATTTGTAGGTGTCGCCGGCGAGGGCGCCCACGCCGGTCGGGAGGCTCTGCCATTGCGAGGTAAGCAAATCGAGCAACCCGGTGTAGCGCGCGTCCTCCTGGATTTGCGCCGAGGAAATTTGGAGCACGGTGATGTTGGTTTGGACGAAACGATAAACCGCCATCGACATCAGCCCCAAAATCGCCGCGGCCAGCGTGATCTCGATCAGCGTGAATCCGCCTCGTCTTGCGCCCTTAACCACTGCGGTAAACATAAAATTGAATCTTCCGCGATTGCGGCACGCCGTTGCGTTTCCATTCCGCACTCAGCGTTACCAGGTTGATGCCGCTGATCTCGGTGTTCGCGTCCACTTTCAGGTTCGCGGGGACCGATCGCTGCACGACGACCACCTCGCCGTAACCGGTGGCCACTTTTGTTTCCTTCTTGGTGTCGGGAAATCCGGGCGTGGCCTGGACCTCGGCCATGCGATCGGAAAGAATTTGGCGCACCCGATCGTCCTCGGCGCCGAGGGCGCTGGCGTTCAGACAATTTTGGATGGACCATCCGAGCGAGAGGATGCCGGCCGTAAAAATCGCCACCCCGATCAAAACCTCGTAAAGCGCGAAGGCCGCGCGCGCGTTTTTATTTCGCCACATAAGCCACGATCTGAGCGCGCGCCGTGAGCGCGGAGTAACTCGCCGTCCAGTTGCCATTTCTTCCGGAATATTTTACCACCGCCGGTTCGCAGTTCCCCGATGGCCAGAAAATCCATTCCGCGGGCGGTTTCTCCACGAGGGCCGCGGGGAAGGAAACCTTGAGCGATTCGTTTCTCGCCAACTTCAACTTCACCGCCGGCTCCGGATCTTCTCCCCTCGCCAATCCTTCAGAGCGCATGCCCACCTTGCCATCGTACCAGACAATCAGGTAAGGCCGCCGCTCGGCGATGCTGCGCTCCTGCGCTTCCCGCACAATCTTATTGAACTCATCAAGCGAGCGGCGCAGCCGGCGATCGGCCAGGACGCCCTCCATGCTGGGCACGGCCAGCATCATGAGGAGCATCAGAATCATTACCGCGACTGTTAGCTCGACCAGGGTGAAACCGGTCGTTCGATGAATCCGCCGTCGCATTTAGAAAAGTTACGCCCTCGGCGGCAAATCACAAGACAGCGACTGCGACCGCCGCTCTTGATCCGGATCGTGCGGCTAGGGATCCCTTCAAGCGCCTTCTTCTTCGGCCTCTTGGTTTCTCGATTCTTGCCTGACAATAGCCCAGCGCTTTAGCGCTGGGACAACAGATTATTTCCGCTCCCAAGTCCTGTTAGGGACGAAAGCGCCGCTGTGCAGAATCGAAACGCCGTCATGCAACAGCCATGGAATCCTGTCGCGCGTTCAACCCCGGCCGTGCACCGCCAAAGCCCGGCCGCTTCCTGTCCGAGCCCGATCACGCATCGACAAGATCGGTCCAACGATTGCCCAAAACGCGCTGTGCACCGCTCAAATTCCATTGTGCAGCGCCAGAGTTGCCTTGTGCACAAGCAAGCTCCCCCTGTGCAGCATTCAAATCCGCCCGTACTCCGCCCAAAACGCTCGGCCGACCATGCAAAGAGGCAAACGCGCTTGGCGATGCTGAATGAATCGCTAAAGTAGATCGCGAAATGCCAGCCAAACCCTCGATGCTCGTCGATACGCATGTCATTTACTGCACTGTTGTCATGTTGAGTAACGTCGAAACATCTCTAACCCTGCCGACATCGAAGCCGTCATGATGCGGGAAGAACGGATGCTCGGCTATTTCGTCGGCTTCGAATTCACCGGCGACGCGCTCTTCGAGATCGATCGGTTCCGGCGCAAAGAAGGCCGAGAGATTAAGCCGCTTACTGTACGTGAGATTCTAGACGAAGAGATCGACGTTGCATAGGAGATACCCGTTCAATGATCACAAAATGGGTGTCGTTCGAAGAGTATTCCAAATGGGTCGAACCGATTTACCTGCGCAAGGGATTGTACAATACGCGGGCGTCTGAGAGTTTGCTTCGGCAGATCTGTAGAATGGAAGCGGACGTTCAATCCCTGTGGCACGCTACTGAACAACTCCGCGACAGTGGGTATGACGGAAAAACGAGAAAACCGAAGCTTGGTTCAAGTGACGCCGATAAGCATTACGCCTACGTGCACGGCGTGTGCGTGCATCTCGGGCAGCTTGGCGAGTCGATTTTCGCTGCCAACAAGTCGCTAGCGAAGAGCCCCCAAGGAATGGACTTCCTCGAGTTGCGCGACTTGCAAACCGATTGGGATAGTTACAAAACATCCGGGCGAATAGATCAGGGAATAAATGATCTATTAGGGGAAGCCGAGCGATTGAACGCAGCTTATTACGATACGGTTAACGATAGCGATGAATTCCTGATAGGGCAACTTAGTGAAGATCTCCCGGTATTCTTAAGACGCGATTTCGAGACAGCGCGCGATCAATTCTCCGTCGGACTACAAGAGGCCGGTTTCCTTAGCGCGGGTCGAGGGCTTGAGGGAGTATTGCGGGCGTTTGCTCAAAAGAAGGGTATCTGGATCGACCGCAAAGGATCGACTACGCCCGCTGGTGAAGCCGATTTCTTCGATCTCATTGAAGTATTGGCGAAGGTGCGCTGGCGGAGCGACAAACGACCTGTCCTTGACACAGCGACAAAAACACTGCTTCACCATTTACGTACGGCACGGAACGCTGCCGCCCACCCGAACGCGCATTTAACGGAAGAAAATTGGCGGGAACTTGCGGTCGTAGTTGCAGGCCACGCCGGTCGATTGTGGAAGTTAGCGCAACGACGATATGCAGGTTTAGTGGAGAAAAAAATCTCTCGAGCATAGCTCCCAGTTGAATGCTTCTTCGACCTTTATCCCGACACCCACCAGTTCGGCGGCTGCGGTAAAGTCTGGTAGTTCTCTATTAACGGGGCGACGTTTGATGCGATCGATCGAACAATATTTGCGAGCCATTCGATGTGGAAATGAATAAGCCGTCTGCTGAGTTCCATCCCAGCTGGATCAGCTCTATTAACGTAACTGACATTAGCCTGTAGCCGAGTGGCGAAGTGGCTCGCGGCATCTTCGGAAAGTTTGTATTCGTGCACGAGATTCGATCGAATGTGCTTGTAGAATAAGGACGGATACGAATACACGCGAAATTCTTTCCGGTCCGCTTTCGGCAGCACCGTCAGCAATTCCGCTTCCGTCATGTCGACACGATCTCCGACGAGAACTAAGCAACCGTTGCCAAGCCCGAACATTTCCCGTCTTGCTTCTTCCAGTGCAGTCACATCGGCTAAGCGGCCTGCATCGCGGAACGACCGCCGAAGTAGCGGGACGCTTATGAGAGAGGGTACAAGCTTCGGATCCGCAAACCGAACCCATAGTTCAACGAATCTTCGCCGATCAAATCCTTCACCCGGCCACAATTCGGCAGCGATTCCGCTGAGCAGCGCGGAGAGCAGCACGCAGGCGTCGGGACACGACCCATTGCACTCGCCTTGATCGAGCATCAACGCAGTGCCAATCTTTCGATTAAGGAATTGAAGCCAATCGCTCAACGCATGCAGCTATAGGTCAATACGCCTCAAAAGTCCTTAATTCGTTCCTCTGCCGCGCGATCTTTTGATCTGTCATGCGCGTCCTTGAGCTTGCGCAGGTGTGCAGTGTAAGCGGGTGCCTCGAATGTAACGTCTAACGTGGTATTGCTCGCGTGGTGACGAGGAATACCCATATGTAGAGTGGCTACCAAACCGGTGTCCGACCGGCGAAATACGCTGGTCGTGTGGTATCCCCACGAGAACATATCGCCGCCATTCTGCTCGGACACCTTCTGCCACTCCGCGCCATCACCATACTTCTTGAGGATGGCGAAGGCATCCTCTGTCTCTTTAATGCCGCTCAGCTGATAATAGACACATGTGCCTCGCAAAAATCGAAACTCCAAGCCTGGGCCCTCAGTGGTGACAGCGAAACAGCTAAGCCCAGACGGGCAATCATATGCCTCTACTCGGGGATAAAGCTTAAACTTATCTGTCACGTCTTGCTCGGATGCACCGATGATCGGGAAATTGGACTGCGCTGAATGCTTGCGCGCCGCCTCGAGCGGAGCGGCGGGTGCACTCGGCGGAGCAGCTGAAAGCGCGGCTGCCGGAACGGCAGCTGCGCTATAGCCGAGCGTCGCTCGAAGCTGGTCAGGTATTTCAGACCAAGGGAGAGTTGCCGCGCCAGTCTTGTGGATGATGCGGACTCCGCTGGAATCAGCTGCGGTGACGACAACGTCAGTGAAGGTTCCGCCCGTCGTCGTTGTGAGTCGCGCTAGGCGTACGTCGGCGGCGGCGAAAACGCAGCAAGCTGCGCATGCGAGAAGTGCAGCGATGTAATTTGTGGTCGTCACAAAGCGCGTAGCTACCCTAACGAGAATAAGATGAGCGACTCCGAAAGCTTTCGGAGTTCGCTCCATCGCTTGGTTAGGTCTGTGCGTCTCAGTGAAGAACTTCGAAATACGAGTAAATCCTGGCGCCAGCTCGTCGCCAGCCAATTGAGACAATGCTTCCATCGTCGTGGAAGAAGTTTGATTCCGGGTGTTTTTCGCCTTCCCAAGGAATTTCGCGGTATGCAAACCTGCCATTGCCCGACCCCGCCTGATACCAAATGTGGATATCCCCTGAAAGCGTGCCGTTAGCGGCAACTTTCAAGGGATCGACCTTAGCGAGATTTAGTATGTTCACGAGCTGATTTTCGTCGTGCGAGGTGTCGTGCGTCCAGACAGCGTTCGTTGCGGGAGGCGGTGGTCCAGAAACGATCGGCGACGGATGTATCGTCTGCCAAAGCTCCTTTGCGCGATCCAAATTTGTAACAATGGCTGTGAGAAGGCCAACTATCGCTAGCGCAAGTCCGTATTTTCCTTTGGATGATGTCATTGTAGTTATGGGTGGTGCGTGATGAGACCTAACGAGATTTAGACGAAAGTTCGTCTTTAAAGGCGAAGATTTTTTCGCCTAACACGACGAGATGGTCGGTCACGAAGCCGGGAGGGCTGGTTGCGATCGAACTAGCCAGATGGATCGGGGCGGAGTTTTTCATGGCAGGAACTGGGGGAGTTGCGACTGGGCGCCGGAACCTGGAGGGGTTTTTGGCACCCAATCGCGTGTTCCCCCCAGAACAATGCCGTTGTAATCGGTCGGCTGAGCGGAGGCGAGAAGAAAATCGGCTGAAGCCACGTCGAGAAAGTCCGTCCAAAAAGAAACCGGCGACGCCACCGCCACCGCCGAGCCCGTAGCCCGGCCGGCTTTGGCAGGAACGGTGACTCAGGAGAAGCGGCGACACAGCGCCGCTGCTACAGGGGGAGCGCCGTTTCACGGGCGCAAGGCTCCGCTAAAAAAAGGCAAGCGACCGGCAGCAGCGCCGCCCGTCGTATGATAGCTTCCCCTTGTGAACGCGGTGCCGCGACGACATTCGACGATCCTCGCTCTTATCCTGTCGGTGGCCGCTGCGACCGTCGCGGCGATTCTCATTTGGCAAGGTCTAACCGAGCACGGCGCGCCGGATCCGATGCGGCCGAACACCAGCCCAACGGTCGCGTTCCTCGATATCGGCGTGCTCGTTTTCCGCGAGGGCCTTGAATGCATCCTGGTCCTGGCCGCCATCACCGCGAGCATGGTCGGCGCGAGACAAGCGCATCGCCGGCCGGTCGCGCTCGGCGCCGGGATCGCCTTCGGCGCGACTCTTGTCACGTGGCTGATCGCGGTGCGCATCGTCGGTTCGCTCATGGATAACGTCCCGGCGCTCGATCTCCAGGCGGCGACCGGACTGCTCGCCGTCATCGTGTTGCTCGTGATCATGAACTGGTTCTTCCATAAAATTTACTGGGGCGGCTGGATTCGCGCCCACAATCGCCGCCGCAAATCCCTCCTCGCCACGGACCCGGCGAAAAAGAACGGTCACTCCCGCATGTGGTGGGGATTGCTCCTCCTCGGCTTCACCTCGCTCTATCGCGAAGGCTTTGAGGTCGTGCTCTTCCTCCAGAGTTATAATTTGCGTCTCGGCGGCGGCGTAGTTTTGAAGGGCGCCCTTCTCGGTCTTCTCCTTTCCGGAATGGTGGCGCTGCTCACTTTCGTGCTCCAACAGCGGCTGCCGTATCGGAAAATGCTCATCACCACCGGCGTTCTTCTCGGCGTGGTTTTGCTGGTGATGGTGGGCGAGCAAGCGCAGGAGATGCAGCTGGCCCATTGGATTTCGCGAACGGAAATCCCGTGGCTGGCGCATGCCTTGCCAGCGTGGCTGGGAATGTGGTTCGCGGTTTTCCCCACTTACGAAACGTTGATCGCGCAGGGGCTGGCGGCCGTTCTTGTGATCGGTTCGTATTACGCCGCGCGGCACATGGGCGCGACGACCGACGCCGCGATCGTCCCGGAAGCCGATGCCGCCATTGTCCGGCGGCTCGAAACTGCTCCCTGATCGCAGAGCCGATCCGCTTCGATGAAACTGATCGCGCTCAGTTTATCCTTGCTGCTTCCAATCCTGGCGGCGGCTTCGGCGTTCGCCGGCTCGCGCCGGTTCACCTACGTCTACGAAGTGACGACCTCACCGCCGGGCGATGTGGAAGTCGAGAACTGGATAACTTGGAAGACGCGCCGGCCGGACGATCGCGGCTTCGACCAGGTCGAGTTTCGGCACGAACTCGAGTTCGGCATCACGGACAAATTCCAGGCGGCAATTTATATCGCCGATTGGAACTACCACCGCGGCCTCTCCACAGGCGAACGCGGTTTAACCTTGTCCGGCTCCGCGCTCGAGTTGATCTACGACCTCACCAACCCCGTTGCCGATTCGGTCGGCCTCGCCGTTTACCAGGAATTTCAGGGCGGTTACCGCCGCTTCGAATCCGAAACGAAACTGCTCGCCCAAAAAAACTTTGGAAAATTTGTCGCCGCCTACAACGCCACCCTCGAAGCGGAATGGGAGGGCGAAGGACTCGAAGAACGGCAAGGCGAATTCCAGCAGTCGTTAGGCCTGAGCTACGAAGTGAGCCCGCGGCTGCTCTTCGGCGCGGAGTTCGTGCACGAAGTTGCTTTCCCGGATTGGTCGAACACCGAGCGCGGGAAATTTTTCGCCGGTCCAAACATTTCCATTCGCCATCGCACTAATTGGGTAACCGTTACCGCGCTGGCACAGATCACGAGGGCGGGCGACGAGCCCGACTTCCAGTTGCGGACGGTCTTCGGATTCTCTTTCTGAGATGAAACTTATCGTTGGCGCGGCCGCGCTGTCCATTTTCGCCGTCATTATAACAAGCTGCGAAACCGCTTTGAAATCGGCGCCGCCGGTCACGGCAGCGTTCATCCAGGCCGGTCGCCGCGAAAAGGCTGATGCCCGCACGCTGGAGGCCGGCCGCAAGGTTTTCCTGAACCGGTGCATCAGCTGTCACGCCCTGCCCGAAATCGCGCGCTACGATTCAGCCCGCATTCCGGGCATCGTTAGCTGGATGTCCTACCGTGCTCACCTCACGCCAGAACAGCGCGAAGCGCTGGTGAAATATCTGCTGACGGTGCGGGCGAATAGCCGGCCGCCCGGAACATAGACTTTCAGTCTGTGCGCCCAGCGGAATTTCATTCCGCTGATTCAGGGCAAAAAGGCAGCGGATAAAATATCCGCTGGGCACACAGGCCAAAGGCCTATGTTCCAAGGGCACGATCCTAGCTTTCCTTTCGGCACGCATGGACCGCCAAACTGTTGATGCCTTGCTGACGGGAATGCTCGAAAGCACCGACGGAGTCTCCGACCTGCTTTTTATCACGGGCAAGCCGCCGCTCGTTGAGGTCCACGGCCGCTTGGGCGATTTCCCGATCGACACGCCCGAAAATGTCCTTACGCCGGCGTTGATCGAACAGCTCGCGGACCAGATCATGAACGGCAGCGAACGGCTCCGCCTGGAATTTTCCACCACGGGCTCGTGTGATTGCAGTTACGCGATCGAGAACCTGGCGCGCTTTCGCGTGAACATTTACAAACAGAACGGCCGCCACGCGATCGTGATGCGGAAGTTGCAATCGCAAATCCCGACCCTCGACGGGCTGAGCCTGCCGCCAGTCTTCCGCGAAATCGTGAAGGAAAAGGACGGCATCATCCTGCTCACAGGCGGCACCGGCACGGGCAAGACCACCACCCTGGCCGCGATGTTAAATGAGCTGAACGAGACCCAGGAAATCCACATCGTCACTCTCGAGGACCCGATCGAATTCTTTCACACCCATCGCAAAGCCGCGATCAGCCAGCGCGAGCTGGGCAAGGATTTCCCTAACTTCGCCGACGGTTTGCGCGCGGCCTTGCGGCAGGCGCCCAAGGCGATCCTGGTGGGCGAGATTCGCGACCGCGAGACGCTTGAGATCGCCATGACCGCATCGGAAACGGGCCACATCGTTTTCAGCACGCTGCACACGGTCAACGCCGGCCAGACCATTAATCGTATTCTCGGGATGTTTTCCCGCGAGGAAGAACAACAGGTCCGTCAGCGTCTCGCCGCGACTTTACGTTATGTGGTAAGCCAGCGGCTAGTCCACAAGGTCGGCGGCGGCCGTCTCCTCGTGACCGAGATCATGGGCAGCAGCCTGCGCACACGCGAAACGATTGTTTACGGCGAATCGGAGAACAAATCGTTCCACGAAATCATCGAGGCCGGGTCGAGCCTCGGTTGGCATACGTTCGACCAATCGATCCTGGAAGCCTGCAAAGCGGGAATCATCGCGGAAGAAACCGCGCTCGTTTCCTGCACGAACAAGGGAAAAATGCGGCGAGAGCTGGACCTGCTCCAGAAACAACGCGGCGTGGCGAATGAGCAGGCGCCGTCTGGATTGAAACTGCACATCCCGGAGCCGATCCGGATTATCGAAGAAGACCCGGCCGCTACGGCCGCCGTTCCCGCCGCGAAGCATTAACACATTCTGATTGAGCGGAGGCGTCCCCTCGCCCAATCTACGGAATGTCGCTTCGAATCGTCTCGCGCTTCGTCCTCTCCTTCTTCTTCCTTTTTCTTTTCCTCTTCGATCGGGACGCCATTCGGGCGGCCGATCCTTCTCCTTCGCCCACTCCGGCCGGCGCGATCGACGAAAAACTTTTCCGCGGCATTCAATGGCGCCAGGTCGGTCCCTTCCGGGGCGGCCGGGCGCTCGCGATCGAAGGCATTTCGAATGAGCCGAGCGTTTATTATTTCGGTGCGGTCGCGGGCGGCGTTTGGAAAACCACCGACGGCGGCGCGAACTGGGCGCCGCTCTTCGATAAAGAAACCATCTCGTCAATCGGTGCGATCGCAGTAGCGCCTTCGGATCATAACGTCGTTTACGCCGGCACCGGCGAAGCAGCCGTGCGCGGAAATATTTCCTATGGCGCCGGCGTCTATAAATCGGTCGATGCCGGGAAGAGCTGGAAGAACATCGGGTTGAAAGACTCGCGGCATATCGGCGCGCTGATCGTCGATCCGAAGAACGCCGACATCGCGCTGGTCGCCGCGCTCGGTCACATCTTTGGTCAGAACCAGGAGCGCGGAATTTTCCGGACAACGGACGGCGGAAAGACGTGGGCCAAAGTCTTGAGCAAAGACCAGGACACGGGCGGGATCGACGTCGTCTTCGATCCGCAAAATTCGAACATTGTTTTCGCGGCGCTCTGGCAGGCGCGCCGGCAGCCCTGGAACTTCTCGAGCGGCGGACCGGGCAGCGGTCTGTATCGGTCCGACGATGGCGGCGTAACCTGGAAGCGCCTCGAAGGAAATGGTCTGCCGGAGGGGATCCTCGGCCGGATCGGCGTGAGTGTTTCGGGCGCGGACTCAAATCGCGTCTACGCGATGATCGAAGCGAAAGAAGGCGGGCTCTTTCGCTCCGAGGATGGTGGAACGAAATGGACGCGGGTGAATGAAGATGGCCGCTTCCGCCAGCGCGCCTGGTATTTCAGCAAAGTTTACGCGGACCCGAAATCGGCGGACACGGTTTACGTTTTAAATACCGGGCTGTTCCGCTCGGTCGATGGCGGGAAATCCTTCACGCTCCTGCCCGCCCGGCACGGAGACCATCACGGTCTCTGGATCGATCCGCAAAATCCGCAACGGATCGCAAACGTGAACGACGGCGGCGCCGCAGTCTCAACCGATGGAGGCAAGACCTGGACGACCCAGAACAATCAGCCGACCGCGCAGTTTTATCACGTCGCGGTCGACAACGCGTTCCCGTACCACATCTACGGCGCGCAGCAGGACAATTCGAATGTTGGCATCGCCAGCCGCACGGATTCCGGCGTCATCACGGCGCAGGATTGGTTCCAGGCGGGCGGCGGCGAATGCGGTTTCGTCATTCCCGATCCGCGGGACTGGCACATCATCTATTCCAACAGCGAAGGTTACCTGAGCTATTACGACAAGAACCGGGAGCACGGGCACGATGCGAGCGTGGTGCCGCTGGATAATTCCGGGCACGGCGCGGTCGATCTCATCCATCGTTTCCAATGGGTCTCGCCGCTCATGATCTCGCCGCACAATCCCGATGTCCTCTACACCGGCGCCGAAAGCGTCTTTAAAACGACCGACAAGGGAAACACGTGGACGCAGATCAGCGGTGACCTGACCCGCAACGATAAAACCAAACAACAACCGAGCGGCGGTCCCCTCACCCTCGACATCACGTCAGTCGAATATTACGACACCGTTTTCGCACTCGCGGAATCGCCGAAAAAACAGGGGACGCTCTGGGCCGGGACCGACGACGGATTCGTTCACCTAACGACTGATGAAGGCCAGCATTGGACGAACGTTTCGCCGAAGATGCCGGAGGCGACCGTGAGCCTGATCGATCCATCGCCGCATGACGCCGCCGTCGCCTACGTCGTTTTCGATCGGCACAAGCTCGACGATTTCAAGCCTTACATTTTCAAGACCAACGATTCGGGAAAGAGTTGGACGGCGATCACGACCGGCATTCCGGAAGGCGCTTATGTGCACGCAGTCCGCGAAGATCCGAAGAAGCGCGGTTTGCTTTACGCCGGAACCGAAACCGGCATGTATGTCTCGTTCGACGACGGCGCGCACTGGCAATTGCTGCAATTGAATCTGCCGGTCACGCCGGTTCACGATCTCGTGGTGAAAGATGACGATCTCGTTGTCGCGACCCACGGCCGTTCGTTCTGGGTCCTCGACGACATCACGCCGTTGCGCCAGGTCACGGCGCAATCCGCCCAAATGGATGCGCTCCTCTACCAGCCACAGACTGCGTTGCGCCTGCATTACCCGACGGACGTCGACAAACGACAGCCGGTCGGCGACAACCCGCCCGCTGGCGCGATCATCGATTATTATCTCAAAGTCGCCGCGAAGGATGAAGTGACTATCGACATTCTCGACGCCCAGGGAAAAGTCGTCCGCCATCTTTCGAGCAAGGAAAAGAAGAAGAACGATCAGCCGCCGGAATGGCCGGACCAGGTCGAAACCCCGCGAACGATTCCAGCGGCGGAAGGAATGAACCGTTTCCCCTGGGACCTCCATTACGATGATCCGATTGAAACGCCGGGCGCTTTTTATTATGGCGAAGGTCCGCGGGGCCCGCTCGCTTTGCCGGGTGAATATCAAGTGAAGCTAACCGTGGCCGGAAAAACCCAGGCGGCGCCGCTCCATCTGGTGATCGATCCGCGAATCAAAGACGCGGAGCCGCTGATTTCCAAACAGTTCGATCTTTCGTCAAAGGTGGCGAACCGGATCGGGGAATTGCATCAGGCGATCAATGAAATTCGCAACGTGAAGACGCAGATCCAGGGATTGCACAAGCGCTTCGGAGACGACGAGCGTTTGAAGCCGGCCCTCAGCGCCGCGGACGATCTCGCGAAGAAAATGGCCGCCGTGGAAGAGCAGTTGATCCAGGTGAACATGAAAGGCTCGGAGGGCAACCTCGCTTTCCCGAACATGCTGAACGAAGCCTACTACTCGTTCAGCCGCACAATTGAGTACGCCGACTACGGGCCGACCCAGCCGCAATACGAAGTGCTCAAGTCGCTCGAGACGCGGCTCGACGAACAGTTGAAAAAGTGGACCCAACTCAAGACCGAGGAAGTGCCGAAGATCGCGGCGTTGATCCGGCAGGTCGAGTTACCTGCGATCTCAATCGGGGAAAAACCTTGAATGCCGCCCCGCGAAGGACCCTCATCCTAACCTTCTCCCTCGGGGAGAAGGAACTTCCCCTCCCACTCGGAGAGGGCTCAGGTTTTGTCGACGCTGTATTTGCCGGGACCGACGAAAAGAATGCCGGCGAGCACGAAGCACATTTCGATCGACGGCAACGCGGTGCGGAAGCCGCTTCCGTGTTTCACGCCGATAGCGTGCGCGATGGCCAGAACGAGAAGGACCAGGATCCCCGGCCGAAAGAACAAACCGAAAATGACGAGCACGCCGCCGATGCAACCGAGGAGCGCGGCGAGAAAACCCCACACTTGAAAATGCGAGTGAATGCCCCAGCTGCGCATGCCCGCGCCGAACTGCGCCCAGGCCGATGTCCCGCCCATTAGCGCCGGAGCAGTGTAGAGAATGAAGAGGATGCCGATGCTAAGCCGAAGCAGGAGAAGGCCGAAGTCAGAGTATTTCGCGAGGAATGCCATTCGCATGGCCGGAGGTTGATTAGGCCGGCTTTCAAATGCAAACGAACATTGCCAAGGCAGTTCTTCTCGCCGCGGGCCGCGGAACACGGATGCGCGATCTCACTGAAGCGCTTCCGAAACCGATGCTCGACGTGCGCGGCAAGCCGGTCCTGCAGCACATCGTCGAAGGTTTGCGCGACACTGGCCTAACGAATCTCTTGATCGTCGTTGGCTGGCGGGCGGAAGTGGTAAAAGAATTTTTCGGCGACGGCACAAAGCTCGGCGTGCGCATCCAATACGAAACCCAAACGGTTCAGGACGGCACCGGCAGAGTCGTGGCGCTCGCGCGCACTTTCGTTGCCGGCGATCCGTTTCTCCTGAGCTATGGCGACATTCTCGTCGCGCCGGAGAATTACCAGCGCCTCGGCGCGACCCTAGGCGATGCGGAGGCGGTCCTGACGGTGAAGCGGAGCGACGATGTCAGCCAAGGGGGCGCCGTTTTCCTGAACGAAAAGTTCGAGCTGACCGATCTGCGCGAGAAACCGAAGCCGGGAGAGCCGAGGAGCCCGTGGTACAACGCCGGCATCTACGCTTTTCGACCGAGCATCTTCGATTACATCGCGAAGCTCCGCCCATCGCCGCGCGGCGAATATGAATTGACCGACGCCCTTCGCGATCTCGCCCTGGCCGGGAAAAAAGTTCGGGCGCTCGAGATTACCGGCGATTGGGCCGACGTCCGCGATCCGGAAATCCTCGCCCAGCTCAACCGATAGTTTCCGGGGATTCCTCCGCGGTCTCGGATCGCGGTTGTTCGCCAATCTCCTCTTCGATCTCGCGCTGCCAGGTTTTCGATACCCAGGGCCGCACCAATCCGTAGAGCAGATAAACAAGGAACAGAACCGCGGGCATCCATTCGTAGTTGAGCACGGTGAAAAGGAGCACGACCGCGATCACGAGAAAGCGGGAAAGGGAACGCGTCGTTCGCCAGGTGACCGCCTTGAAACTGGGGTAACGGAGCCGGCTGAACATCATCACCGAAAGGAAGAGCATCAGCGGCGGCAGGACCCATTTGAACTGACCGATCTCGTGGTCGCGTTCGCCGAACCACCACAGCATGAAAAGAGTGATCGAAGCGATCAACCCCGCGGCGGCCGTGATTGGGAACCCGAGAAATTCTTTGCTGTTGGATGGCGTGCCGCTAGCGGCCGCGGTATTGAACCGGGCCAGTCTCAATGCACCGCAAAGCAGGTAGATGAAGGCGACGACCCAGCCGACGCGCGGAAACGCCAGCAATACAATCCGGTAGACCATCAAGGCCGGCGCGAGCCCGAAGGAAATAACGTCCGCGAGCGAATCGAACTCGCGGCCGAACGCGCTGTCGTGACCGCCCAGCCGCGCCAGCCGCCCATCCAGCACGTCGAAAATGCAGGCGCCCAGAATGAACCAGACCGCGACGTGGAAAAGCCCGGCGGCGGCGTCCGGATCGGACGCTTGGAGGAGCGCGCCCTGCACGATCTGGAGGGTGGCCGCGAACCCGCAAAAGAGGTTGCCCGCCGTCATCAGGTTCGGCAGCAAATAAATCTTGGGATTCGGCGTGCTCATCGTTCAGCGAAGCCGGGCGATCACGCTGGTCCCACCCGTGACGCGGTCGCCCACTTTCACCAATACCTCGGCATCGAGCGGTAAGTATACTTCCGTTCGCGACCCGAAGCGAATCATCCCGAAGTGTTCGCCTTTCTTCAGTTCGTCGCCCACCTTCGACCAGCCGACGATCCGGCGCGCAATCATCCCGGTGAGCTGGCGGACGACAAAAATTCCGCGCTCATTTTCGAATGCCCAGGTCATGGCTCGATTCTTCGTCGTGCAATCGGCGTGGCGTGCGTCGAGGCAAAGACCGGCGTGCGCTTTCTTGTAAATAATTTTGCCTTCAACCGGCGCGCGGTTCGTGTGCACATCGAAAACGGAAAGAAATATTCCCACCCGCTTCTGGCGTACGTGCAAAATTTCCGACTCCTCGATTTCGACGATGTCCGCGACCGTGCCGTCGGCCGCGGCCAGGACCGCGTTGGGGTCCGCCGGTGCGACGCGCGTCGGATCACGGAAGAACCAGAAGACGTAAATCGTCAGAAGAAGAACGAGCAAAAGAAGCCACGGAAAAAACAACGCGCTCGCGACCGCAAGAAGCGCGAGAACGACCAGGATCCAGCGCGCTTCATAGAGAGTTTGGAATCGCATGAGAGAGGGCATTTTCGAGGCCTCCAGACGTGCGGTCAAGCGCGTCGGACTGCACCTCCAAATGCCTTCCGGAGGGACATGCTTCTGCATGTCCGGGACGTGCGGAAGCACGTCCCTCCGAGGGCAGGGCCTCCTCCACAAGATACTGTGGCTGGGCCAGGCTGGAGCCCCCATTTATTGCGCAAAATAAGGTCGCAAAACCTCAAAAGATCGGTTGTTGAAAGGGCATTTTTCGCCTATGTTTTTCGACATATATGCCGGCCTCTGCTTTACGTGTTATGGACGATGAAAATTCGGATAATCAGAAACGACAAACCGAGGCCACGGGCATTAGTCAGGGGCAGAAATATGACGCTGCCCAGATCGATAAATTAGAGGGCCTCGAGGCCGTCCGGAAGCGACCCGGGATGTACATTGGCGACCCGGACGAGCGCGGGTTGCACCACATGGTTTTCGAGGTACTCGATAATTCGATCGATGAACATCTCGCCGGTTACTGCACGAAAATCGACGTCACGATTCACGTCGACGGGTCCGTTTCCGTAAAGGATAACGGCCGCGGCATTCCGGTCGACATGCACCCGAAATGGAAAATGCCGGCGGTCGAGCTGGTGCTGACCAATCTGCATGCGGGAGGAAAATTCGGGCAGGGCGCCTACAAATATTCCGGCGGATTGCACGGTGTCGGCGCGAAATGCGTTAACGCGCTTTCCGATTGGTTCAAGGTTGAGGTGTCGCGCGAGGGCAAGGTCCATCACATGGCTTTCGAGCGGGGCAAGACCACCCAGAAGCTCGAAGTGATCGCCGAGCTGAAGAACAAGAAGACGACCGGCACGTTGATTACATTTTTCCCGGACCCGACGATTTTCACGATCACGACCGAATTCAAATTCGAGCGGCTCGCCAGCCGTCTGCGCGAGTTGGCATTCCTCAATCCAGGGCTGGAGATTTCGCTGGTCGATGAACGCAGCGAGACGGGAAAGAAGGAATCTTTCGTTTACAAGCGCGGGATCGAGGAATTCGTGCGCGAGCTGGGTGAGAACAAACAGGTCATTCATCCCAAGCCAGTCGTGCTGTCCCGGCAACGCGACGAAGTGTTCGTCGATGTCGTCCTGCAATACAACGACAGCTACAACGACCAGATCCTTCCCTTCGCTAACTCGATTCCGAACCCGGACGGCGGCACCCATCTGACCGGTTTTCGCAGCGCGCTGACCAAAGCCGTCAATCAATACGCAAAGACCAACGGCCTCACGAAAGAAAAGGATCCGGCGATTTCCGGTGACGACGTCCGCGAAGGTCTGATCTGTGTTCTGAGCATCAAGCTGCCGAACCCGCGCTTTGAATCGCAGACCAAAGTGAAGCTCGTGAACACCGAGATCGACGGCATCGTGAACTCGATTGTTTACGAAGGGTTGATGACTTATCTCGACCAGAACCCGCCGGTCGCGCGACGGATTTTCGACAAAGTTCTGACGGCCGCGCGCGCGCGTGAAGCGGCGCGGAAAGCCCGCGAGACAATTCGCAAAGGCGCGCTCACCGGTGGCGGCCTTCCCGGCAAACTCGCCGATTGCTCTGAGCGCGATCCGGAATTGACCGAGCTTTACATCGTCGAGGGCGATTCCGCCGGCGGCTCCGCCAAGCAGGGCCGCGATCGTCGTTACCAGGCGATCCTTCCGATTCGCGGCAAGCTGATCAATGTCGAGAAAGCACGGATCGATCAGTTCCTCAAGAACACCGAAATCCAGTCGATGATCACCGCGATCGGCACCGGCATCGGCAAACCGAAGGAAGACATCGATGGGGTCGCGAAGAGCAAAGACGAAACCAGCTTTGATATTTCGAAGCTCCGCTACGGCCGGATCATCATCATGACCGACGCGGACGTGGACGGCTCGCATATTCGCACGCTGCTTCTTACCTTTTTCTACCGGCAAATGACCGAGCTGGTTCGCGCCGGTAAAATCTACATCGCGCAGCCGCCGCTTTATCAGATCAAGCGCAAGAAGCGCGAGGAATACGTCGATGATGATGTGCAGCTGAACAAGATCCTCATCACGCTCGGCGCCGAAGACGTGCGACTGCGAAACCTCGCCGATGACAAGGAACTCTCCGCCGCGCAATTGAAAGACATCCTCGAATCGCTCGAGAGACTGGCGAAGCTGAGCGAATCGATTCGCCGGCACGGAGGCGACTTCGAAAGCTTCCTCGGCGAGCGCGCGAAAAAGACCGGCAAACTGCCGAGCTATCTGGTGAAAGTCCGCGATGGCAACGAGGAAATGGTTTTTTATTTCCACGACGAGAAAGAAGTCCGGAAGTTTCACCAGGAGAATCCGGACCTGAATCTTTTCGAGGACGAGACTCAGCAGGAATTGTTGCCGTTGGGCGGACCGGTCGTTGGCAAAACGAACGGCGCCAGCCGGCGGCGCGCCAAACTGGTCGAGGTGCACGAATCGACGACGATCCAAAAAATCATCGGTGAGCTCGCCCGCAAGGGATTGCAGGTCGACCATTACGCCGCGAGCGATCGGCCGATCTTCGAGCTGATCGAAGGCGAAGGCGACAAAGCGACGGTCCATCCGCTGTTCTCTATTCCCGAAATCCACCAAAAGATTGTCGAGATCGGTCGGCGCGGCGTGCAGATCAAGCGTTTCAAAGGCCTCGGCGAAATGAACGCCAAGGAGCTTTTCAACACCACGATGGACCCCGAGAAACGCAAACTCCTCAAGGTCGACCTCAACGACGACAACGCCGTCGACGCCGACAAAATGTTCACCATCCTCATGGGCGACGTCGTCGAGCCCCGCCGCCAGTTCATCGAGGACAACGCGCTGAATGTCCGGAACCTGGATGTTTAGACAGGATTAACAGGATTTAATGGATTGGAAGAAGAACAGAATCACGCGCTCACGGAGAAGGTAATTGGCCTGGCGATGAAAGTTCATCGGGCACTGGGCCCTGGTTTTCTTGAATCTGTCTATCGTAATGCGCTCGCCTTCGAACTTCGTCGCGCGGGCCTAACCTTGGAGCTCGATCAACATATCACGGTGCGCTATGAGCACGTCATCGTTGGCGACTTCGTTGCTGACCTCGTCGTGAACGCGACTCTCATTTGCGAGCTGAAAGCGATCTCAACTCTAACCAAGGCGGATGAGGTCCAAGTGGTTAATTATCTCACTGCCACGAATCACGAAGTAGGGCTCTTGTTGAATTTCGGAACTTCGAGTCTGCAGTCTAAGCGCAAGCATCGCCGACCGGCGGCAATTCCCGAGACCGCTGATCTCCTCAATCCAGTAAATCCTGTTAATCCTGTCTAAGAATTTTCCCGTGTACAATCCGAACGAAAAAGTAGATCTCATCAACGTGGCCGAGGAAGTCTCGAGGTCGTTCCTCGATTACTCGATGTCGGTCATTATCTCGCGGGCGTTGCCGGACGCGCGGGACGGACTGAAGCCCTCGCAGCGGCGCATCCTCTATGCGATGCACGATCTGTCGCTCTTCCCGAACCGGCAGCACCGGAAATGCGCGAAGATTTGCGGCGACACGAGCGGTAACTATCACCCGCACGGCGAAGCGGTGATCTACCCCACCCTCGTCCACATGGCGCAGGCCTGGGCGATGCGGGAGACGCTCGTCGACGGCCAGGGAAACTTCGGTTCCGTCGAAGGCGATCCACCGGCGGCCATGCGGTACACCGAGGCGCGCATGACCCATCTCGGCGCGGCGCTCATGACCGACATGGAGAAGGATACGGTCGATTTCGTCCCGAACTACGACGAGACCCGGACCGAGCCCACGGTTTTCCCGGCGGCGTTCCCGAACCTGCTCGTCAATGGCGGAACCGGCATCGCCGTCGGCATGGCGACGAATATGCCGCCGCACAATCTTGGCGAAGTCATCGATGGTATCTGCGCCCAGATCGACGATCCGGAGATCAGGCTCGAAGAGTTGATGAAGCACGTGAAGGGGCCGGATTTCCCCACGGGCTGCGCCATTCTCGGACTCGCCGGCATCAAACAATATCTTGAGACCGGCCGCGGCAGCATGAAAGTGCGCGGCAAAGCGGGCGTGGAAGAGTTGAAGGGCAACCGCGAGCAGATCGTGATCACCGAGATTCCTTACAACGTGAACCGCGCCACGCTGGTCGAGCGCATCGCGTCGTTGGTGAACGAAAAGGTGCTGAGCGATATCACCGCGATCCGCGATGAATCGGACGAGAACACCCGCGTCGTCATCGAGCTGAAACGGGACGCGAACCCGAAGATCGTCATCAACAATCTTTACAAGCACACCGCGATGGAAAGCTCGTTCGCGGTCAACATGCTGGCGATCGATCATGGCCGGCCGAAGTTGCTACCGCTTAAGCTAGCGAACCAGGCCTATATCGATCATCGGCGCGAAGTCGTGTTGCGCCGGACACGCTTCGAATTGCGCAAGGCGGAGGAACGCGCCGAGACGCTGGAAGGTTATCTCATCGCGCTGGCGAACCTCGACGAGTTCATCCGAATCATTCGCGGATCGGCGAATCGCGATGAGGCGAGGGTGAAACTGCTCGCGTTCGAATTCACCCGAAAACAGGTGGAAAAGATCGGCATCCTGATCCGCAATGAAGCGCGGCTCGTCGACGGCCGTTACGCCTTCAGCGAACACCAGGCGAACCAAATCCTGGAGCTGCGGCTCTATCAGTTGACCGGGCTCGAGCGCGAAAAGATCACCAAGGAATACGGCGAATTGATGGAGACGATCCAGGATTTGCGCGACATCCTGGCGAAGGAATCGCGAGTCTTCCAGATCATCAAAAAGGAACTTCGCGAAATCCGGGACAAGCACGCGAGTCCGCGGCTGACGCAGCTCGTGCCGGACGAAGGCGAGATCAACATGGAGGACCTGATCGCGAACGAAGGGTGCATCATCAGCATCACCCACGGTGGATTCATCAAGCGCACCGCGATCAGCGCGTTCCGCGCCCAACGGCGCGGCGGCAAGGGGGTGATCGGCATGACCACGCGCGAGGGCGCGACGGAAGAAGAAGAAGGCGATTTTATCGAGCACCTCTTCACCGCGACGACCCATGATTACCTGATGTTCTTCACCGAATCGGGGCGGGCTTATGTCGAGAAGGTCTATGAAATTCCGGAGATGGGACGCGCGGCGAAGGGCCGCTCGATCGCAAATCTGCTCGAGCTGCGGGCCGACGAAAAAATCGCGGCGACGATTCGGATTCAATCGAAGAAATCCGGCGCCGGTCCGACTGCTACCGACAATACCTGGGATCCCGAATTGCATATCGTTTTCGCAACCCGCACCGGGATCGTCAAGAAGTCGAATCTTTCCAGCTATCGGAATGTGCGCAAAGGCGGCATTATCGCGATCAAGATCGAGCGGGATGATTGTCTAATCGCCGCCAAACTGACCACTGGTAGCAACGAGATCGTGCTGATCACCAAAGACGGCATGAGCATTCGATTCTCAGAAGACGACATTCGCCAGACCGGCCGGGATACGGTGGGTGTATACGGCATTCGACCGAAAAAAGGCGATCACGTCGTTGCGATCGCGCTTGTCGATGCGAGCGCAATGTTGCTCGTGGCCGGTGAGAACGGGATTGGCAAACGAACTTCTTTTGAGGTTTATCGGAAACAGGGACGCGGCGGTAAAGGCATCATCACCATGAAGACCGGCGAAAAAACAGGTAAAGTTGTGGGGGCGCTTACGGTACGAAACGAAGACGAACTCATGCTCATCACGACCAAGGGTCAGATGGTCCGAACGCGGGTGAAGGAAATCCGCGAGACCGGGCGGAATGCAATGGGTGTGAAGCTGATGGATTTGCGCGGCGCGGAAAAGCTCCAGGCGATCGCCCCGGTGGTTAGCCAGGAGAGCGCCGAAGTGGAAGCGGATTCGGCCCCGGTGCCCACGGCATAAAGAAAAGGGACTCGCCGCGGCGAGCCCCTCTTCGATTTTCTAATTCGCCTGAAGCGCCGGCTAGTAGTTGCCGGACGAACGGGTGGTGGTCGTCTCCTGCATGACCGGCGCTGTGCTCTTCTTCGTGGTAGACGTGGTCGTGGTGGTGCTGGTCGGCGCCGGTTTCTCCACGACGGTTGTGCATGAAGTCAGAGCCAGGGCAGCCGCGAGGAGCGGCGTGAGAATGATAAGTTTTTTCATAGTTGAGGTTGTTTCCTTCCACTGACAATTCGCCGCAGGTGTCTCAACCAGATGTATTTCTGGGGAAGATTTTCTAAACTTTATTTTCCCTAATCGTCGATTCGCGACCGCAATTTCTTGGTTCGGGACCGCTGCCGTTTGGATTCCAGAATGCGCTCCTTCAGCGCGCGTGGACGTGGCGAGCGTTGGCGGCGCCGCTTTTCGCGCTGTGCTCTCTCGACCGCGTGTTGCTCGCGTTTCTTCCGCTCGAGCAATTCGCGCAATCGCTCGCGCGCAATCTTCCGGTTAGTCGCCTGCGACCTGGAATCCTGCACCGTTACGCTCAAGGCGGATGGCAGATGCCGCAGAGTCACCGCGGTCGAGACCTTGTTGACGTTTTGCCCGCCTGGCCCGCCGGAACGAGCAAATGTTTCCTCCAGATCGGATTCGCGGAGCACCGGTATTTAGAGCGGCGGAATGTTCTCGCGTCCGTGCCGGAAAACGCGCGCCATCCAGACCAGTTCGTTCAGAAACTCCGCGTCCGAGCTCGCGGACCACCTGCACCATTTGCTCGATCACGCGCGAGCCGCCGAATGGGCCTGCCGATACGCCGACTAAACCAACCACTTTGTGAATGTATTCCTCCAGGCACATGTCGAGTGCGTGTTTCAACAATCCTGGATAACCGTGATTGTATTCCGGCGTCACGATGACCAATCCATCGGCGCGCGTAATCTTTTCCGCGTAACTGGCATCCTTCATCTCCTCGCCCGCGTCGTCGAGACGCATCTTCAGTTGCCGGACGTCGATCAACTCGGTCTCGATCTCCGGGCGCTTCTTCATTTCGCTCAGGACAAAATTGGCCACGTGCTCACTTTGCCGGCCCTGGCGCGCGGTCCCGAGAAGGAGCGGAAGATAGAGCGGTTTGTCGTTCACGTTTTGAAGACTCGTTAGGCAATTTCAATCTGCCGATGGCCGGACTCGAACCGGCACGGGCCGTTTAAGCCCAACGGATTTTAAGTCCGTTGCGTCTGCCATTTCGCCACATCGGCGGCTGCGACGCCATCTTACGCAACTGGGTCCGCAGACCAAGCGGTTTTGAAAACACGTCCGCGCGGGTTGATTAGCTCGTAGTACTTAAGCGAGGTCAATCAACAGGGGAAACCATGGAAAACGAACTCTCAGGAAAAAAGGTAGCGATCCTGGTGGCGGATGGATTCGAGGAGGTCGAGTTGACGAAGCCGAGGAAGGCCCTGGATGAAGCGGGCGCGCAGACGAGCGTGATCTCGATCAAGTCCGGCAAAATCCAGGGGATGAATCACGCGGACAAGGGCGAGACGGTCGCTGTCGATCAAACTTTGGCGGAGGCTAACCCGCAGGACTTCGACGCGCTCATGATCCCGGGCGGTTTGATGAATCCCGACTCATTGCGGTCTACCGAAGAAGCGCTTGAGTTCGTCCGCCATTTTTTCCGCGAAGGAAAACCGGTGGCGGCGATCTGTCATGCGCCCTGGGTGTTGATCGATGCCGGCGTGGTGCGGAGGCGCACCCTGACTTCCTGGCCGGCGATCAAAACCGATGTGCGCAATGCAGGCGGGAACTGGGTGGACCATGAAGTTGTCGTCGACAACGGGCTGGTCACGAGCCGCAAGCCGGACGACATCCCGGCCTTCAACGAAAAGATGATCGAGGAATTTGGCGAAGGCCGGCACAGCATGACTTCCGGGACGCAATCGGGCGAACTGGAGACCTAGCGGGCAAATTGCCTTGCATCTCGGGCGGCGAGGCCGTCTAAGTTTTCATGATCGGCCCGCCTCTTCATGACGACCGCGAACAAAATCACCGTGATCCGGATCCTGATGATTCCGGTGTTTGTCACGCTCGCGATCTATTACGGCGAAAGCATTCAGGAAGGTAATCCCCAGGATTGGATGCGCTTCATGGCGATCGCCGTCTTTTTATTGGCGGCGCTCAGTGACGGTCTCGATGGTTACGTGGCGCGCCGCTACAATCAGCGGAGTTCGCTTGGCGTGATCCTCGATCCCATCGCGGACAAGGGCTTGCTCCTGAGCGGAATCATCACCCTCAGTATCAGCAACTGGAGCCAGGTGGATCCGCATTACGGAAAATTCCCAGCCTGGTTCCCCGTGCTCGTCATCACGCGGGACGCCGTGATTTTGATCGGCAGCGCGGTGCTCCATGTTTTGAACGGCACGGTGCGGGTGCGGCCGAGCTGGACCGGGAAGGTGGCGACGGTTCTCCAGATGGCCGCGATCGCGTGGGTCATGCTGCAAATGCGGATTCCGCCGTTGATCTACATCGTTTTCGCGGCGGGATTCTTCACTTTGATTTCCGGCATGATTTACGTACGCAACGGCTTCCGCCAATTGTCGGCGCAAGGCCACGCCAACGCCAAGCTCGGCTAAGAGACCAGCGCGTCATGGATTCGAAACAGGCCGGAGAAAGCGTCGGCACCGTTGCCATTGTCGGCCGGCCGAACGTCGGAAAATCCGCGCTCTTCAATCGCCTTGTCGGCCGGAATATTGCCATCGTCCACGATCAACCCGGTATCACGCGCGATCGGCTGGCGGCCACTTCAACGCGCGGCCGCCGGCCGTTCGCGGTCTGGGACACGGGGGGCATTGGCGGCGCTGGCGAAACCGAGTTGACGGCGCAGGTGCGCGGCGCGGCTGACTCAGCGATGCGGGAAAGCGACGTCATTCTTTTCGTCGTTGATGCGCAGGCGGGCCTTAATCCCATCGATCAGGAGCTGGCGAAACTTCTGCGGAAATCCAAGCGCCCCGTCGTTCTAGTGGTAAACAAGATCGATCACGAAAAACACGAAGACTTGGACGCTGATTTCACGCGGCTCGGTTTCGAAAATTCCATCCCGATAAGCGCCGCGCACGGCCGCGGTATCTCCGATCTGCTCGAAACCGTAGATCGCCTTCTTCCCCAATCCGAAATCAAAGATCAAACATCAAACATCAAAAATGTTCTTTCGCTGGCGATCGTCGGCCGCCCGAATGCGGGCAAATCGTCGCTCATCAATTCGATCCTGCGCGATGCGCGCACCATCGTGAGCGAGTTTCCCGGTACTACTCGGGATGCGGTCGATATTCTTTATGAGCGGAGCGGGGAAAAATTTCTCCTCATCGACACGGCGGGAATGCGCGCCCGGAGTAAGCATTCAACCTCCGTGGAAGTGTTCAGCGTCATGCGCGCGGAACGCACGATTCGTCGCGCGGACCTTTGCGTTCTCGTCATCGACCTGACGAGTGGAGTTACGTCGCAGGACAAGAAAATTGCGGGCCTGATTCAGGAAGCGGAGAAGCCGTGCCTGATCGTGTTAAACAAATGGGACCTGGTGAAGCCGACGCGCGGCGGGAAGAAGGCCATGGAACTGGCCGTCACCGACGTTCGCGAACGGCTTTTCTTTCTCGAGTATGCGCCCGTCCTCGTCGCGTCGGCGCTGACCGGCGAGAATGTGGACGAGCTCTTTCGGCTGATCGAAACCGTGCGACGCGCTGCCCAGGTCCGAATCGGCACCGGGGTCCTGAATCGAATGTTACGCGCCGCGTTTGAAGAGAATCCGCCGCCGATGATTGGGACGCGGCGCTTGAAATTGTTTTATGCGGCGCAAGCGCGAGACGAGACGAACGAAGCGCTGTCAGCGATCAAGTTTGTCCTCTTCGTCAATCAGCCAAAGCTTTTGAGCGATACCTACGCGAGATATCTCGAGCGACGCGTCCGAGCCGCCTCCCCTTTCCCCGGCTTGCCTCTCCTTTTCAGCTGCCGCGCGCGCAGCGAATCGGAGGGACGAGCGTCAGCACATTCGCGGTGAAGAATCTGGAGACGGCCTGACCTCAGGCCGTTGAGCGTTTGGTACGACGCGTCTTCTCTTCGGCACGAGGTCGTGCCGGCTCCAATGGAAAAGACGTGCGGAAGCACGTCCCTCCGCGAGGGAGTTTGATCGAACGATCTTCCCGCGGTACCTGTCTGACCTTGCTTATGAAATCGACGCAGGAGATCACGCAACAGGTGCAGGAAATGGGGCAATGGATTCCGCCCCTGCGCGAGCAGGTGGGTCGCGTCGTCATCGGACAAAAATATCTGGTCGATCGGCTCCTGCTCGGCTTGCTCGCCAACGGTCACATTCTCCTCGAAGGCGTTCCCGGTCTGGCAAAAACGCTCACCGTGAAAACGATGGCGGCCTGTATCCAGACCGGCTTCCAGCGTTTGCAGTTCACGCCTGATCTTTTGCCGGCCGATTTGATCGGGACGCTCATCTACAACCCGCGTACTGGTGAATTTACGACCAAACTCGGCCCGCTTTTTTCGAACCTGATCCTGGCCGACGAAATCAATCGCGCTCCCGCGAAAGTGCAGAGCGCGTTGCTGGAAGCGATGCAGGAGCGCCAGGTTACCATCGGCGAAACAACGTATCCGCTCTCCGATCCATTCCTAGTGTTAGCCACCCAGAACCCGCTTGAGCAGGAAGGCACGTATCAACTTCCCGAAGCACAGCTCGATCGCTTTATGTTGAAGCTCCACATCGGCTATCCCGAAAAGGCCGAGGAACGCCAGATCCTCGATCTCATGGCAACCTCGGCGCCGGACCTGAGTGTTATGCCCGTCGTCGATCCGCAACGGATTATCGCGGCGCGTTCCGTCGTGAACGAAATCTACATCGACGACCGGGTGAAGGATTACATCGTCGATGTGGTCTGGGCCACGCGCGATCCGGGCGCTTACAATCTGAAAATGGAAGGCTTGGTTCGTTACGGTGCATCGCCCCGCGCAACGATCTACCTCGCGTTGGCTGCTCGCGCGCACGCCTTCCTTAATGGCCGCGGCTACGTGACACCGCAAGACGTGAAGAGCATCGGCACCGATGTTCTCCGCCATCGCGTCATTGTCAGCTACGAGGCCGAAGCGGAGTCGATTACGAGCGAAACAATCGTCGATCGCATTTTCGCTGGATTGCCAGTTCCTTGACCATGAGCGGGCAAACGCCGGCGGAAATCTTAAAAAAAATCCGCGCGCTCGAAATCAAGACCAAGGGCCTCGTCCAGACGATGTTCGCGGGCGATTACCACAGCGTTTTCAAAGGGCGCGGGATGAACTTCGAGGACGTGCGCGAGTACCAGCCGGGAGATGAAATCCGGGCGATCGATTGGAACGTGACGGCGCGGCTCGGGACGGCATTCGTGAAAAAATTCACGGAGGAGCGGGAACTCACGGTCGTGCTTGTCGTGGATGTGAGCGCGTCCGGGAATTTTGGAAGCGTCTCGCAATCGAAGCGCGAATTGGCGGCGGAGGTGGCATGCGTGCTCGCATTCAGCGCGATTCGTAACAACGACAAGGTGGGATTGCTTCTCTTCAGCGATCGCGTGGAGCTTTTCATCCCGCCGAAGAAAGGACGCTCGCATACGCTGCGCATCATTCGTGAGATTTTGTATTTCACGCCGGCGGGACGCGGCACCGCGCCGGCTCTCGCGCTGGATTACCTGAATAACGTTGTGACCCGGCGTGCCGTGGTCTTCTTCATCTCCGACTTCCAAACCACCGATTTTTCGCGCGAGCTTTCCGTGAGCGGACGCCGGCATGATTTCATCGCTCTCCACATCCAGGACCAGCGGGAGGAAGCTTTGCCAAACATCGGCATCATCACCCTCGAAGACGCCGAGACCGGCGAACAGATCGAGATCAATACCGCCGATCGGAACACGCGAGCCCGCTTCAGTTCCCTGGCGGAGACGCAACGGGCCGAGCTGAATCGCACCCTGCGGCGCAACAACATCGATGCGATTTCGCTGCGAACGGGAGAAAATTACCTGCCTGCTCTGCGATCGTTTTTCAAGCAGCGCGAGCGCCGCCTGGCCGTGCGATGAACTTCTTCCTGGCCACCGCCGACATTCACGAGATCGCGCCGCCGGTTGATTATTCGCTCGTGCCGCCGTGGGTCGTTTACGCCGCGATCGCGCTGGGACTTGCCATCCTCGGCATGATTGCCTGGTGGATTCGAAAGCGGGCCCGGCGCCCCAAGCCAGCCCGCTCGCCGCGCGATCGCGCGCTGGAGCAGCTCGAGACAATCGGCAGCGAAATGGAAATGCTCACTCCATACCAATTCAGCATCGCCGTTTCCGGTATCCTGCGGAGCTACGTCACGGAACAGTATCAACTCCCGGTCACGCGCCAGACTTCCTTCGAGTTTCTTGGGATGCTGGCGAAGAGCTCACCGTTTTCGGCGGATGAAACTTCGTTGCTGGAGGATTTCCTGGAAGGATGCGACCTGATCAAGTTCGCTCGTTACGACGCGACTCCCGCGGACAGCCGACGCCTTTTGGAGGAAGCGATCCAATTCGTGAAAGGAGCGAAGCTTGAACCTGCGTGATTGGCTGCCGGCAAATGCAGCGCTGACTTTCGCGCAGCCCTGGTTCCTCCTGCTGTGGCTCGCGATCCCGCTCCTGGCCTGGCTCCGCGGCCGAAGCGGACCCGCAGCCGCGTTGACCTTCTCTTCCACCGCGGTTTTGCGCTCGCTCGGAAAAAGCAGCGCGGCCCGAGCCGGAAAATTCCTCCGCGCCGTCCTGCTCCTCAGCCTGGCCTTTTTCGCCACCGCGATGGCACGGCCACAATTAGGCAAGAGTCTCACCCAGGTCGAGGCGAGCGGGATCGATATCATCCTCGCACTCGATGTCTCGGGGTCGATGCTCACGAAAGATTTTTCGATCGGTGGAGAAGCGGCCACGCGGATCGACGCGATCCGGGAAGTGACGCGCAAATTCATCGAAGCCCGGCCTAACGACCGGATTGGCATCATCGCGTTCGCGAGCCGGCCCTATGTGGTGAGCCCGATGACGCTCGATCATGACTGGCTCCTCAAAAACCTCGAGCGCGTGAAGATCGGGCTGGTGGAAGACGGGACCGCGATCGGTTCGGGCATGGCAGCGGCAGCGAATCGTTTGAACGACAAGCGTTCCAAGAGCCACGTCATCGTCCTGCTGACCGATGGCGAAAATAACACGGGGAAAATTCCGCCGAATACCGCGGCCGAAGCCATCAAGGCGCTCAAGATCCATTTCTACGCCATCGGCGCCGGGATCAACGGCATCGCGCCTACGCCGGTGTTCAATCCGCAAAACGGTAAACCGGTTACGGACATGTTCGGCAACATCCTCTACCAAAATCAGACGGTCCATTTCAACGAGGCCGGCCTGAAGGAGGTGGCCAAAATCGCGGACGGACAGTTTTACCGCGCGACCGACACGAAATCGCTCGAGCAAATTTTCCGCGACATCGACAAACTGGAGAAGACCACCGTGTCGGTGAAAAAATATCAGCAGTACCGGGATTTGTTTCCGGCTTGCATCGCGACGGGACTGGGCCTGTTGCTGGCGCAACTTTTATTGGCCCAAACGATCTGGAAAAAATTGCCGTGATGAATTTCGGCGCGCCAGACTGGTTTTGGGGATTGCTGCTGGTTCCGTTGCTCGTGGCGCTTTTTGCCCGGGCGGAAAGACGAGCGGCTGCGCGGCTCCGCGAATTCGTGTCGGACCGGCTGCTGCCGAACCTGGCGCGAACGGTCGATCGACGCCGTCGTGGATTGCGGTTCGCGCTCACGCTGCTGGCCATGGGCCTCACCATCACCGCGCTGGCCAAGCCACGCTGGGGTTACATTTACGAAAATGTAAAACGCAAGGGCCTCGACCTGATTTTCGCGGCCGATACCTCGCGCAGCATGCTTTCCAACGACGTATCACCGAACCGCCTCCAGCGCGTGAAACTCGCCGCGCAAGATCTTCTCAACGAGCTTCAAGGCGACCGCGTCGGCCTGATCGCCTTCGCCGGGCGCGCCTTTTTGCAGGCGCCGCTGACCATCGATTACGCCGCCGCCGTAGAGGCGATCAACGATCTCGACACGACCACGATCCCCGAGGGCGGAACGAATATTTCCGCCGCGATCGATCTGGCGGTGCAGACCTACGGCAAGAGCGCGATCGGCAATCGCGCCCTGATCATCTTTACCGATGGCGAGGAGTTGAGCGGCGACGCGCTTAAAACGGCGAAAACCGCGGCCGACGCGGGCGTTCGCATTTTCACCGTGGGCGTCGGCACTCCCGAAGGCTCCCTCATTCCTCTCAACGCTGAAGGCGGCGGGACCGCTTTCGTCAAAGACAGCAGCGGGCAGGTGGTGAAATCGAAGCTGGACGAAAAACGCCTGAAGGAAATCGCGGAAACGACCGACGGGTTTTATATTCATCTGGAAGATGGGCCGCGGACGATGAAACAGCTTTTCGACGAAGGACTGGCGAAGATGCAGACGGGCGAGATCGACGACCGGATGTCGCGGCGGCCGATTGAGCGATATCAATGGCCGTTAGGCGCGGCGCTGGTGGTTTTCGGCGCGTCATTTCTTCTTCGCGAACGAAAACGAGAGCGGGAGCGGGCGGCATCGCCCGTCGAGCCGAGGCGCGCACTTGCCACCGCAGTGATGGTCTTACTTTTTGCCGTCAGTTCTTTTGCCGCCGCCCCTGGCCTGGATGCGTACCGGAACGATAACTACAGCGAAGCCTATCAACAGTTTGAGAAAACCCTAAGGGAACATCCGAATACGCACGCCGCGGACAGGATCGAGTTCGATGCGGGCACGGCGGCTTACAAGCTGGGCAATTACAACGAGGCGCTGGAATGGTTCAGCCGCTCGCTGCTTTCGAAAGACGAATCGCTCCAGGAAAAAAGTCATTACAACATCGGACGCACGCTCGAAGAGCGGGCCGACCGGGCCCAGACGAACGAGAAAGCCTTGGGCGAACTCCGCAATGCCCAATCGCATTATGAAGAAGCGCTCAAGCTCGATCCGAACGACGAGCGGGCGAAGGCAAACCTCGAGGAAGTGAAGAAGAAGATCGAGCGCTTGAAACAGAATCCGAAAAAGCAACCGACGCCTCCGCAACCACCGCCAAAAGACAAGAAGCAGGACAAGAAAGATCAGCAGCAGAAAGACCAGCAGCAGAAAGACCAGCAGCAGAAGAACGATAAGGATCAACAACAGCAACAGCAATCGAGCGGCAACGATCAGCAGCAGCAACAGGCGAAGAACGACAAGAAGCAGGAACCGAAGCCGGAAGAATCTCCCAGTCCTTCCTCCGGCGACCAGAAGCAGGAGAACCAGCCGGGTTCATCCCCCTCGCCTTCCGCTGAGAAGGGCAATGGCGCGGAGAACAAAGAAAACAAACAGCCGCCGAGCAAGGGCGAGCCGGACGTCTCGCCATCGCCGTCGGCGTCCGCCTCGCCGTCCGATGAGGGCAGTCCCTCACCTTCACCGTCACCCGGTTCAGGTGAAGGACCACAGCCTGAAGGTTCGCCGAGCGCGAGTCCCGGTTCGTCGCCCGGCAAAAAAATGTCGGGCGAATTGAAAGCGGCGGGCGATGAAAAGCCAAAGGAACCGCCGCAAAACGCGGAAGCGGTGGAAGCCGAGCCGGAGAAAGAAGGGCAGATGAGCGAGAAGCAAGCGCAACTGCTTTTGCAATCGATGAAGGACGAAGAGCAGCGGGTGCAACTTGATGAACGCAAGGCAGCACGGCATGTCTATAAGGACTGGTAGGAACCCTCCCGCCCGATGTTTCAGACGCCTTCTCGAACTGCCATTTTTTCGCCCGCAATCCTCGCGGCGGTTTTCGCTTTTCTTGTTGCGCACGATGCGATCGCGGCGAGCGCGGACGTCACCGCCGTCCTCAGCAATTCGAATACGGCAGTCGGCCAGCCGGTCCAGCTTCAAATAAAAGTGACCGGCTCCGCCAGCGCCAGGCCGCCGGGCGCAATCGCAGTAGATGGATTGGACATTCGTTTCAGCGGACAATCCCAGTTACTGGAAGGCCGCAACTTCCAGTTCACCTACAGCTACATCTACAATTACACGGTGATGCCGCTCAAGGCGGGCACGTTCAAGATCCCGCCCCAGACCGTCGAGGCCGGCGGGAGTACGTTACGAACTCCGGAACTCACGTTGCAGGTCGCGGCGGATTCGAGCACCGCGCAATCGCCCCGGTCGAAATCCTCTGCATCGATCGATCCAAGTAAAATCGCTTTCGTCGAGCTGACGCTCAGCAAGACGACCGCATACGTTGGCGAGATGATCCCGGCGGTGGTGCGGGTGGGATTCAATGTGCGCACGCCGGTGGAATCACTGGGCAACGGCGCTGAAATCACCGGCCAGGGATTCACCGCCCAGAAAATGCGCGAGCCGCGGCAGACCATCGAAACGATCGGCGGCAGGACCTACCAGGTCTTTACGTTCAAGACCGCGCTCTCGCCGGCGCGAAGCGGCAAGATCGAGGTGGGGCCCGTGCAGGTGCACGCGGTGGTGCGTATTCCCCGCCCGAATTCGCGCAGTCAGACGATGCCGCGCGACCTCTTCGACACGAACGATCCGTTCATGGACAATTTTTTCCGCGATCCCTTGTTCATGCCCAGCACGCCGCAGGAAGTTAAAATCAAAAGCGAGCAGGTCACGCTGGAGGTAAAATCGTTGCCGCCGGGCGCGCCGCCGGATTTTGGCGGAGCGGTCGGTAACTTTACCCTCTCGAATGAAGTAAAACCGAAAACCGCGCAGGTCGGCGATCCGTTCACGGTGACCGCGACAATCACCGGGCGCGGAAACTTCGATCGAGTCACGGCGCCGGCTTTCGAGGATGAGCACGGGTGGCATAAATATCCGCCGTCGGCTGATTTCAAACAGGATGACGACATTGGGATCAGCGGCACGAAAAAGTTCGAGATCGTGCTGAGCGCGAATGAGCGGAAGGATCAGATTCCGGCGCAACTTTTCACCTACTTCGATCCGGCGAAGGAGCAATACGTGACGTTGCGGGCGGAACCGATTCCGGTCCGCGTGGAAGGCGGCTCAGCCCCGGCCGCGACCACGGCTCCAGCTGCGCCCCAGGCACCGACGACCGCGCCATCGCAGGCGCCACGTCAGGCATCGCAACAGGAAATCCTTCATCAGCTGACCGAGCTGCCGGCAGAAACGCAGTCGTTCACTCCGCTCTTCGCGCGCCAGTCTTTCTGGCTGGCGCAATTGATCCCGCTCATCGCGCTACTCGGTTTCGTTGCCTGGAAAATTCGGGTCGCGCATTTGAATAACCGCGAACTCCAGCGGCGCGAGGCCTTGCAACACGAAGCGGCCGCGCTGCAGCGCAGTCTGCGGCGCGAAGATGTCTCGCCGGAGGAATATTTTTCGAAGGCTTCGCGCGCGGTGCAATTGAAGACGGCGCTTGTGCGGAACGTCGACCCGGCCGCGGTGGATGCCGACATCGCGGCCTCGACGTTCGGAATGGATGAAGCGACCCGCACCCGGCTGCGGCGTTTGTTTGAGAAAAGCGATGAAGCGCGTTACAGCGGCGTCGGAAACGGCATTCGTCTCCTGCCCGCCGAAACGCGGAACGAAGTGCTCGAGTTGATCGATAATCTGCGGTCATGATCAGGGTCGTTCACATTTGCGCGATGTTAGTCACAGTCGTCGTGGCCGGTAGCGCGTCGGCGGAAGAAGAAAATCTTTTCGTAAGTGGCAACGCCGCTTACAGCGAAGCCCGTTTTCAGATTGCGGTCGATCGCTACGAAGCGGTAATTCATGGAGGAAACTGGCACGCCAACGTTTTCTATAATCTGGGAAACTCCTATTACCGGCTCGGGAATTTCGGCAAAGCGATTCTGAATTACGAACGAGCGGTAGCGCTCGATCCGCATCATCCCGAAGCGGACGCGAATCTGCGGCTGGCGCGAGACGAGGCGCGGGCGCTGGAGCTGAGGAAGGACTGGATCGAGCGTTATGCGAGCATGGCGACGGTCAAGCAATACTCGATCGCGGCCGCAGTCGCTTTTTGGTTCTCGTTCTTTCTAATCGCCCACCTGTTGCTATCGCGCCGTCGTTCCGCGGGTCGCATCGCACTCATCGCGCTGAGCATGATGGTGTGCGGCGTCTCGATTTTTGCCATTTTCGCCCTGGAAAATGGGACTCGAGGGAATGCGCTGGCCATCGTGACCGCAAAAGAAATCGAGGCCCGCCTGGCGACGGCGGACAACGCCAAGAGCGTTTTGCTTTTGCCGGCCGGTAGCGAAATCAAGATCCTGAGCGAGCGCGGCGATTGGGTCTACGCCGCGTTGCCGAACGATCAGCGCGGTTGGATCCCAACGAGCAGCGCCGAGCGCGTGCGAATGTAATTCGTTGCGGTGTCATCTCGAGCCGCGCAGACGGCGGGTGGACCGCGCGGTAAATGACGAAGCCCGAATGACGAATGTCGAAAGAATGACGAAACGCGAATGCCGAATCAGAGGGTGGAGCTGGGCTGTCTGATCTTCGTCATTCTTCTTTCGAGCTTCGTCATTGGTTGTGAGCCTCCTAGCCATCTACGCGGCTCGGGATGACACGCGCCCTGGCACGTCCCGGTTGTGAAGCCAACGAATGTCCAGCATCTTGAGAGCGGATGAAGGCGGAGATGGATCTCGGGACGGACAAAAAAGCGTTCCAAATTAATCTCGACGCGAAGAAGTACGGCACCTTCGCCGAAATCGGCGCCGGGCAGGAAGTGGCGCGGCGGTTTTTCCACGTCGGCGGCGCGGCGGGAACCGTGGCCAAAACGATGTCGGCCTACGACATGACCTTTAGCGACGCGATCTACGGACCGGCGGACCGTTACGTGAGCCGCATTCGCCTCCAAACGATGCTCGATCACGAATACAAGCTCTTGATCGAGCGGCTGGACAAGAAGCTCGGCAGCGTCCGCACCTTTTTTGTTTTCGCCGATACCGTGGCGGCGCGCAGTTTCAAGCAGCACAATGAATCCCACGGATGGCTGGGCGTGCGTTTCCAGGCGGAACCGCGCGGTGAGCCGAGCCAGATCATCATTCACGTCCGGATGCTGGATGAATCGAACGTCGACCAGCAGGAAGCGCTCGGGATCATCGGGGTGAACCTGCTCTTCGGCGCGTTCTACCATCAGCAGCCGGAAAAACTGATCGCGTCACTCCAGGAAAATCTCGACCCGAACCGGATGCAGGTGGACCTGATCAAGTTTTCCGGGCCAGCTTACGCTGGAGTCGACAATCGTTTGATGAGCCTGCAGCTCGTCAGCCAGGGCCTGACCGACGCGGTGATCTTCACGGCGGACGGCGGCGAGATGGTGCAGGCGGCCGATATTCTCTACAAGAAATCCATCCTGGTGGAACGCGGCAGTTTCCGGCCGGTGACTTACGCGACCAACGACATGTTGAACGGAGCGCGGTCGGTTTTCTTGAAACAATCGGGCTGCTCGGATGAGGACCTGGTCGTCCTGATGGAGATGACGCTGGAGAACCTGCTCGCGGAAGGACAATTAAACCACGCCGATTTTTTGGCACGGGTGGATATTCTCGGCGCCCTTGGCCGCACCGTGATCATCTCGAAGTTCGGCGAATATTTTCGCCTGGCTTCTTATCTGTCGCGCTACACGAGCCGGAAGATCGGCTTGGTGATGGGCGTTCCGAGTCTCCTGGAAATCTTCGACGAAAAATATTATCTGACCCTGGAGGGCGGAATTCTGGAGGCGCTGGGCCGGATGTTTAAGAGCGGGCTGAAGCTTTACGTTTATCCGATGGTCGACGAGCAGAGCGGGGAGCTGGTCACGGCGAAAAAGCTCGAGGTTGCCCCGAATTTGCGGTCGCTCTACCGCTATCTGATCGAGAACGAATTCATCCAGGAGATCACCGATTACAATTTGGAATATCTGCGCATCCATCCGCCGGAGACGCTGGCCAAACTCCAATCCGGTGATGCCGCATGGGAGAGGATGGTGCCGCCGGAGGTGATCCGGATGATCAAGGAGCGCCAGTTCTTCGGATACCGGGTGGCGGGCGCGAATTAGGCGGCGTTTTCCCGGGGTTTCGCCCGTGTGCCTAAGGGTTTGCCGCAGGCAGAAAACCGCCACTGTCGGCACGCTTCCCGCTATATGGAATCAGCATCATGGCGCGGCGCGGAAACTCTGTCTTTGGTATCGATCTCGGCAAGCACGTCTTCAAGGGCGTTCTCCTTCAGCGAAAGGGCGACGATCGCTTTGTCCTGACGAGCTACGCCTCGCGCGAGGTGCCGGAGGAATTGAAGACGCCCGAGGAACTCGCGCAGCAACTCAAGCTTTTGTTCAAGGACCTGGGTGGCAGCGCCAAAGGCTGCGCCATCGCCATTTCGGACCCGGCCTCGCTCCTTCGCATCATCGAACAGCCACACACGCCCATCGATCTTTTGCGCAACGCCCTTCGCCTCAACGGGCTCGCGGTGCTGAACCAGGAATGCAGAGATTTCGTGCTTGATTGCGCACCGGTCCTCGCGGAAGAAACGAATGGCCATGGAACCAACGGCTCCAATGGCAATGGTAACGCGGCGACCGAGCAGGAGCTGAACGGCCAGAACGGGGTCGCCAAAACCAAATATCTTGTCGGCGGAATGTTGCGTCCGACCGTGAAACAAATCTCGGAGGCCTGCAGCAAGACGCGGACGACCGCTGACATTCTTCAACTGGCGCCGGTCTGTTCCTTCAACGCCTTCGAGTTCGCCTACCCGGAGATTTTTTCCAACGACGCTTTTCTTCTCCTCGATATGGGGCACCTGCAAAGCACGGTCCTGATCGGCAGCAAGAAGGAACTGGTGCTCGTGCGCAGCATCGATTACGGCGGCAAGGCGCTGACCCAGGCGCTGACTGCCGACGGCGCGCTCGACGCCAATGCGGCCCGGCTGATGATGGAAGAAGGGGACGCCGGCATGGCCGAAATCTGCCGCGGCTCACTCACCCGGCTCGCCACCGAAGTGCGCAATTCGATTGGCTTTTACGAAGGCCAGCACGAGCAAAGCATTCACCGCATTTTTGTTTCCGGCGGCCTCGCTCGGACGGAGACCATTTTGCAAACCTTGAGCGACGAGCTGGGATTGCCCTGCGAAATCTGGGACCCTCTCGAAACCTGCGAGGTGGCCCTGCCTCCGGCGAAACGCCAGGCGTTGCCGAACGAATTTGTATCTCTCAACGTCGCCTGCGGCGCGGCCTTCGAGTACCTGCGGAACTGACGCGCGTCCATGGCTCTCCATCTCAACCTCCTCCACGAGGAAATCCTCGAACAACGCCAGCGCCAGCGCGATCCGCTCAAGATCGGCATGATGGTGCTCTCTGCGCTCGGCGCGATCATGGTCGTCTATTACCTTTGGAACGCCTACAAGGTGCTCGAAATCCGCACCCGCCTCAGTCAGGCGCAGCAGAATTGGGCGAAGGTGGAGCCGAAAGTTACCGGTGCCCAAAAGCGTTCCGCGGAACTCAACAGCATCATCAGCACGACAAAGGTGCTCGATGGGATGATCGACGGCCGCTTTTACTGGGCTCCGTTCCTGGAAAAACTTTCCCGCTGCGTCGCGCTCAACGCGCAATTGATCAGCATCGACGGCACCGTCCTCGATGACGGAAAAATCAGCATCGTGATCGACGGCCTCGCCGCCGGCCGCGAACCGCGCGCCGCCGCCGAGGAACTCCGCCAACTTCTCCTCGAGCAGCTCGGGCAGAGTTACAACGACGTGAAGGTCGAATTCAAATCGCTCGAGGATCTCGATACGATCGTGAACATCGGCGGTTCTAACATGGCGATGGCACGCTTTGGCATCAACGCCACCTTCAACACCGTCGCGGCCAAGCCGACTCCCACGCCGGGACCGCGCACCAAGACCCGGGGGGAACCGAAGCAATGAAACGAATCCAGGTAAAGCTGAGCAAGGATCAGATTCAAAAACTGTCGTTGAGCTCGATCGGTTTCATCGTGCTGGTCTACGTCTATTTTAGTTTCTTCCTCGGCCCGTTAAACAACAGCCGCGATACCATGCTGGCCGAGATCGACCAGCTGCAGGACAAAGTCGCCAACTCGAAAAACGAGCTGACCAAGACGAGCAAGCTCGAACAGCAGGCGAACACGTCCACGAAACGTTTTGCCGCCCTGAAAGCCCTCAGTCCGGAAGGCGCGCCCATCGCCTGGTTCCCGCCCCGGATGAAAACCTTTTTCGCGAACCAGGAGATCGATAAAGCCACCGCGCGCCTCGAGAACAGCGTCGCTTACAAGGAAACCGATCTTGCTAACTGGATGCGTTACAACTGGATTCTCGAGTTGCCCCAGGCTGATTTTTCCACGCTCGGCAAAGCCGTTGCCGCCTTGGAAAACGCCGAGCCGCTTATGTCGATCATGCGCATCAGCATCAAGGCGCTGCCGGAAGATCCGCAGTTCCAACAGATCACGCTCAGTGCCAGCACAGCAATGGTAAAACGATGAAAACGATCCTCGCTCTTCTCACTTTCACCGCGCTTTCGCTTCAAGGCCTTCGCGCCGAAGACGCGCCCGCCGCCATCGAGTTGAAGAACAAATCGTCCTTCACCATGGACGCCAGCGGACGCAGCCCGTTCTGGCCTATCGGCTGGAAACCGGTCGCGCGCGTCCAGAACACCACGACCGAACACACCGGCCCCGACATTCTTCCGTCCGCCTTTGTCGTCACCTCGATCACAGTCGATCACGGCACTCGCTTCGCCATCATCAACGGTAAAGCGATGCAGGAAGGCCAGGTATTCGGCCTCCAGCTCGGCAACCAGACCTATCAACTGACCGTCAAAGCCATCGAAGACGGCCGCGTCATCCTCGCCCGCCGCGACCAGGAAATCATCGTCCCCCTCCGCCGGAAGTAGTCAGCAACGGAACATAGACTTCCAGTCTGTGCGCCCAGCGGAAATTCTGTCCGCTGCAACGAAAATATTATTCAGCGGAGTGAAACTCCGCTGGCCGCACAGACTACAAGTCTATGTTCCATCGGCAAGAAGATCATCCTCCCGCCGATCCGCCCTCATCCTACCCTTCTCCCACTGGGAGAAGGAATTTCCTCTCCCTGAGGGTGGGGGTCAGTTGTGTTGACGTCACATCCCGGTTGATTCAGCGCGTGACAGCGGGATGAATTCGCTTTCGTGCAACACGATTCGTTTCGTGCCGCGCAGAAGCTTCCACCATTCGCGGGCGCTGCCGGCGGCGATCAGGAAAACCAGGGCGACGAAACACAACGCGACTAAAGCGTCGAAGCGCCAGATGGCGGCCTGACGGGTCATCTCGGCGGCTTTGGTGGCGTCGGGCAAGGTCGCGGCTGTTCGCACGAGCGAATCGGCGCCGCTCAGGAAACCGAGCCGCGCATCGGGCGAAAATATTTTCAGATAGGCGGCGCTGAAGGTGACGGCGGCCATGAAGCAAAGCGGCACGAGCGTGACGAAGACGTAGCGCACCTTGCCCATCTTGATCAGCACGGTCGTGCCAAGACAGAGCGCGATGATCGAGAGCAATTGGTTCGCGAGCCCGAAAAGCGGCCAGAGACTGTTGATACCGCCAAGCGGATCGATCACGCCCTGGTAAAGGAACCAGCCCCACGCCGCGACGAGCAACACGCTCGAGAAAAGATTCGCCGGCAACGAGGCGGTGTTGCCGAGCGGTTTCCATAAATTCCCCAGCAAATCCTGGAGCAAAAATCGCCCGACCCGCGTCCCGGCATCGAGCGTGGTCAAAATAAAAAGCGCCTCGAACATGATGGCGAAGTGATACCAGAGCGCGAGCGCCGTCGGATTCGACGTGACCCGCGAAAACATGTGCGCCATTCCCACCGCGAACGTCGGCGCTCCCCCCGCCCGGTTAAACATCGTTTTCTCGCCGAGATCGGTCGCGAGCTTCTGCATGTTCGCTTCGGTAACGGGGAAACCGGCGGCGGTGATTTTCGTCACCACCTCGGTCGGCGCGCCTTTGGTGTTGATCGCGAAATATTCGCCCGGCAGCAGAACGCAGGCGGCGATCATCGCCATGAGCGCGACCATCATCTCGGTGACCATCGCGCCGTAGCCGATATCGCGGATGCGTGACTCGCGCGCGATCATTTTGCAGGTGGTGCCGGAGGCAATCAGCGAGTGAAACCCGGAGACCGCGCCGCAGGCGATCGTGATGCAGACAAAGGGAAAGACCGGCCCCGCGAAAATCGGTCCAGTCCCATCGATGAATTTGGTCAGCGAGGGCATCAGAAGCATCGGGCGCAGCAGGACCACGGCAACGGTGAGTGCCGCGACGGTGCCCAGCTTCAGGAACGTGCTCAGATAATCGCGCGGCGTCAGCAGCAGCCAGACCGGCAGGATCGACGCCGCCAGCCCGTAAATCATCACCGCCCAGGCCAGCCATTTTTCGTCCTGGCGAAACCAGCTTTCGATCGCCGGATAACTGGCGAGGAATTGTCCGCCCCATACCCCGAGACCCAGACCGACAATTCCGAATATCGTCACCCATTTCACGCTGACTTTTCCGGTCCGCAATCCGAGGCCCATGATTATCGCGACCGGAATCGTGGTCGCGATCGTGAACACGCCCCACGGACTTTTGGCAAGCGCCTGCACGACCACCAGCGCCAGCACCGCCATGATCATGATCATGATGAGGAGCACGCTGACCAGCGCGAGCGCGCCCACGCCGCGTCCGATTTCTTCCTTCACCATTTGGCCCAGCGTTTTGCCGCGGCGCCGCACGGAACTGAAGAGAATGATCATGTCGTGGACTGCGCCGCCGAGCGTCGCGCCGATCAGGATCCAAAGCGTTCCCGGCAAAAACCCAAACTGGGCCGCGAGCACCGGACCGACCAATGGCCCGGGCCCGGCGATAGCGGCGAAATGATGGCCGAAAACCATCCAGCGATTTGTGGGCACAAAATCTTTGCCGTCATCGTGCGCGACGGCGGGCGTGGCGCGCGCGTCATTCAGGACGAGAACTTTTGCCGCGAGCCATTTGCTGTAGAACCGATAGCTGACCGCGAACGCGCACAGGCCCGCGGTCACGATCCAGAGCGCGCTGATTTGTTCGCCCCGGGAAAGCGCCAGCACCGCCAGCGCGAGCAAACCCAAAGCGCTGACCGCGATCCAAAGCAGTTTCTTCCAGATATTCATCGATTGAATCCGAGGCGGGCTGATGAGATTTTAGGCGAAAGTGGCGCCGGCTGCCAGCCGGTGTTTCGATTGAATCACCGGCAGGATGCCGGTGCCACCATTTATCATGCAGTTATCCGACAAACTTCGAAAAGTGCTGAGCGGCGACGCCTACGCGAGCGCGCGCCGGCACGTGAAACAATGGGTGATCGGCCGCGCCCCATTGCGTTTCGATGCCGCCAGGATCACGAAGACCATCGACCGCGCCAAGTTCCAGCAGATCTACGATCGCTACGCGATGAAGGATCCGGGTGACGAGTGGCCGAAATATCTCGAGATCGAGCCTTGGATGGAGATCAACTTGAAGCGAGTCCGCGATCTCGGCCTCGATCTGGGCGGCCGCAAGCGCGTCCTCGATATCGGGTGCGGCACCGGCTATTTCCTCTACATCTGCCAATACCTCGGCCACGACGTTCTCGGGATGGACCTCGATGAAGAGCGCGGCTTCGCGGAAATGATCGACCTGCTCGGAGTGAAGCGCGTGATCTGGCGGATCGAAGCGTATCAGCCGCTGCCCGATCTCGGCCCCAAGTTCGATGTGATCACCGCGCACATGATTTGTTTCAACGGGCACAAGAGCGACAAGCTCTGGAAGATTTCCGAATGGGAATTTTTTCTCGACGATCTTGCGGAACACCACCTCGAGCCCGGCGGACAGGTATGCCTCGAGCTAAATCGCGAGTATGACGACTCGCTTTACACGCCAGAGCTGAAAGCCTACTTCGAAGCGCGCGGCGCCGACATTCACACGCAACGCGTGCACTTTAATCCATTGCGGCCCGCGCCTGCCGCAGTTGCGTCAGCTGGTCGGTGAAGTCGGCTTTCCGCTTTCGGTGTTCCTCGACAACGGCCGCAGGCGCACGCTCGACGAAGGAAGCGTTCGAAAGCTTCGCCTCAACCGTGCGCAATTCCTCTTCGATCCGGCTGATTTCTTTCTCGACCCGATTTCGCTCCGCCGCCGGGTCGGTAACAAAGTCCAAGTGAATCCAGCCGCCAAATGGAACCGGTTCGCTTACCTCTCCCTTCGCCGGATGGTGCTCTAGAACGAATCTCGGCTGATCGATATTCGCGAGACGAGCGATTGTCGCCCAGTCTTCGTCCGAGATAGTCGGACGAAGATGATGGTAGATCACCGGAATCCGCTTTTTTGATGGTACTTTGTGTTGCGCGCGGGCGGTTCGAATCCGAGTGACAAAATCATATCGCGTTTTCACGCTCATACGTGCTTCAGCTACGCGATCATGATTTGTAAACGTGCTCTGCTGCGGAAATGGTTGGAACTGAATCGACGGCGCACCGAATCCGAATATCGACCAAAGCTCCTCCGTGATGTGCGGCATGAACGGATGGAGTAGGCGCAGGAATCCCGAGAGCACGAAATCCATCACGGCCAGGACTGATTTCTTTCGCGCGTCGTCCTCCGCGAAGATGTCTGTCTTGGCCGCTTCGACGAACCAGTCGCAATAATCGCCCCAGAAGAAATCGTACAGACGCTGGGCGACGTCGTTGAACTTGTACTCTCTATAGGCGTCCTCGACCGCGGTCAGCAGCTCGTTGAAGCGCGCCAGAACTTCGATCGAATAAATCGAGAGCGACGCTTCGTCCAATTTCGGCGCTGGATCGCTCGGCCCATGCATCTGTCGAAAACGCGCGGCATTCCACAGCTTCGTGGCGAAATTCCGGCCCTCCTCGATCTGCTTTTCATCGAACGCGATGTCCTGTCCGCTGGGCGCGATGCGCATGAGCCCGAAGCGCAAACCATCCGCCCCAAATTTCGCAATGAGGTCGAGCGGGTCGGGCGAGTTGCCTAACGACTTCGACATCTTGCGCCCCTGTTTGTCGCGGATGAGCCCGGTGAGAAAAACGTCGTGGAATGGGATGTTGTCTTCGAGGCCCTCGGACTTTCCGGGCCTGAGTTCCAACCCGGCGATGATCATGCGCGCCACCCAGAAGAAGATGATGTCCGGCGCGGTGACGAGGACAGCCGTCGGATAAAATTTCCGACGGGTCTCTTCATCCATCGTCTCGTAGGCCCAGAGCCAGGAGGAAAACCAAGTGTCAAGTGTGTCCGGATCCTGGATCCAGTTTTCAGTGTCGGCGGGAGGATCAATGCCAACATAAATTTCGGATTTCGGATTTCGGATTTCGGATTTTGCATACCAGGCCGGTATCCGGTGCCCCCACCAAATCTGGCGACTGATGCACCAGTCCTGGATGTTCTCCAGCCATTGCGCGTAAACCTTCTCCCAATGCTGGGGAAAAAAACGGATGAGATGATCGCGCACCACCGTGAGCGCTTCTTTCGTTTTCGGATAACGCAGGAACCATTGCTCGCTCAGGCGCGGCTCGATCGGCACTTCGCTCCGCTGGCTGAACCCGACGCTGTTCTCGTGCGGCTCCTCCTTCGTCAGCAGCTTCGCTTCGGATAATAATTCGGCGGCTTTCTGCCGAGCCGCGAAGCGATCCAAGCCGTCAAGCTCCGGCACGGCCGGGCAATTGATCCGGCCATCACGATGGAGCACGTCGATGACCGGCAACGAATGGCGTACGCCGATTTCGAAATCGACCTTGTCATGCGCAGGTGTGACTTTCAGGACACCGGTCCCGAATTTCGGATCGATCGCCGCGTCGCCCACGACCGGAAGCTTTTCGCGCGCGAGCGGACGCCAGACCTGTTTGCCGATCAAATCGCGGTAGCGCGGATCATCCGGATAAACCGCGACCGCAGTATCAGCCATGATCGTTTCCGGCCGCGTCGTGGCCACTTCGAGAAAGCGCCCCGGCTCTTCAACGATCTCGTAGCGCACGTAATAGAGCTTTCCCTTTTGCGGCTGCGAGATGACTTCTTCGTCGGAAAGCGCCGTCTGCGCTGCCGGGTCCCAGTTAATCATGCGCCGGCCGCGATAGATGTAGCCTCTCCGATAAAGCTCCACGAACACGTTCTCGACCGAGCGCACGTAACCGTCGTCGAAGGTGTATCGCTGCCGCGACCAATCGCAGGAGCATCCGAGCCGCTTGAGCTGTTTGATGATGATGCCGCCGTGTTTGTCCTGCCAATCCACCACCCGCCGGAGAAATTCTTCCCGGCCGACGTCGTGCCGGGTCTTGTTTTCCGTCTTGCGAAGATGCTTTTCGACCGCCGTCTGCGTGCCGACGCCGGCGTGATCCGTGCCCGGCAACCAAAGGACCTCGAAGCCTTGCATTCGGGCCCGGCGCGCGAGGATGTCCTGGATGGTGTTGTTCAGCACGTGGCCGAGCGTGAGGATGCCGGTGATGTTCGGCGGCGGGATGACGATCGAATACGGCGGCTTCGGGGAATGCGCGTCCGCCCGGAAATATCCGGCTTCTTCCCAGCACGCGTACCATTTCGGCTCGACGGCGTTCGGGTCGTAAGTCTTCGGCAACTCAGGCATCGCGAGGGAATGATGCGGACGCGGTGCTGGAATGCAAAAGGAAAACCCAGCATCGCTACTCGACCGGAACATAGACTTCCAGTCGTGTGCCCAGCGGGCTTACAGCCCGCTGAAGGGGATTCGCAGACGGACAAAATGTCCGCTGGGCGCACAGGTTGAAAACCTATGTTCCTAGCTTGATCAGATCAGGAACAACGATTACGAGCAGGAGCACGAGCTCGCCACCGCGAGTTCGTCCAAATGGCGAACATGAGCACGAGAAAGAACAAGAACCGACGCCAAATTATCTTCGCGGCGCTGTGTCTTGCCTCGCTCGCGGCGATCTCGCTCGCCGAAGATTGGAATGTCGTCCGCCCGAATAACCGCCCTTACGTCAGCTTCGCGAATGTCGCGCAATTCTACCAGTTTCCGGAATACACCCGGGTCAGCCGAACGGTGTCGCTGCGGAGCGAGCACCGGACGATCCGCGCCCAGGCCGGCACCAGCGAGATCTCCATCAACGGCGTCCGGTTCTTGACGCATTTCCCGCTCCTGAATGGCAGCAACGAAGACCTGATCTCAGTGATGGACGTGAGCAAAATCATCGAGCCGGTGTTGCGCCCGAGCCGGATCCAAAAAGCGGAGAAGATCGAGACGGTCGTGCTCGATCCCGGCCACGGCGGCTTCGATAACGGCGCTTCGAGCAGATGGGGCAGCGAGAAAACTTTCACGCTCGATGTCGCCCTCGCCGCGCGCCGGGAGTTGATGCGCGCCGGTTACCGAGTGGAAATGACGCGCGCTACGGATACGGCCGTCTCGCTCGAGGAACGGGTCAACATTGCCAATCGTTTTCCGCGCGCCGTGTTTGTAAGCATCCATTTCAATTCCTCGTCCGGCGGCGTGGGCGTGGAGAGCTTCGCCCTGGCGCCGGAAGGCGTGACCTCGAACATGTCCAGCGAACATCACGTCTCCGCCGCCGATGTGGCGCGCCACGCCGGCAACATACAGGACGAACACAACATCGCGCTGACCGCTTCCATTCACGCGATGGTCTTGTCGCGACTGGCGGCTTTCGATCGCGGCGTGAAGCACGCGCGCTTTCATGTCTTGCGCGATGTGAAGATTCCGGCGGTGCTCGTCGAGGGCGGATTCATCAGTGACGCGTCGGAAGGCCAGCGGATCGCGACCAGCTATTATCGGCAGCGGCTCGGCACCGCCATTGCGCAGGGCATCCAGAATTACAACGCGGCGGTGAACTATCGGACGCTGGGCGCGAACTTCGCCGTGGCGAAGGTGAACCTCCCGCCGCACAGCCGTTCCATCAGCGAACCCCTGGGGGCCGAGAGCCGAGATCATCCGCCGTCGATTTCGATCAGCGGCGGCAACTAGAGCAATGGCAGAAAACGCACCGGCTTCAGCAACGCGACCGATCGGGGTTTTCGATTCCGGCATCGGCGGATTGACCGTGGTCAGCGCCTTGCGCGGGCTTCTGCCTAACGAGTCGATCTTTTATCTCGGCGACACGGCGCGAGTTCCCTACGGAGGCAAGAGCGCGGCGACGGTCCAGCGTTACAGTCTTGAAATCGCGGCGATGCTCCTCGGGGAAAACGCGAAGACGGTGGTGGTCGCCTGCAACACCGCCTCGGCCCTCGCGCTACCGCGGCTTGAAGAAACCCTGCCTGTGACCGTAACGGGCGTCATCCTCCCCGGAGCGCGCGCCGCGATTGCGAAGACGCGGAGCGCCCACATCGGAGTGATCGGGACGCGCGCGACGATCGACAGCGGCGCTTACGAACGTGCGTTGCGGACGCTGAACCCCGAGGTGCGCGTGACCGCGCGCGCCTGTCCGTTGCTGGTGCCGTTGATCGAGGAGGGCTGGATCGAAAGCCCCATCACCGATGAAATCATCATGCAATATCTGGGGCCGCTCCTGACGGACGGGATCGATACGCTTGTGCTCGGCTGCACGCATTATCCATTGTTGCGGAATGCGATCGCCCGGCTGCTGGGCGAGAAGATTGCCCTGGTGGATTCTGCCCAGAACTGCGCCCTGGCCGTGAAGGATCTTTTGCTCCGCGAAAATCTGGGCGCACCGGAAGGGAACGCCGGCAAGCTCCAGGTCGCATTGACCGATCCGCCGGATGCGTTTTTGCGCGTGGCGCGAGAGGCGTTGCAACTGGATGTGGGCGAAGTGCAGGTGCGCGCGTTGTAGCACAGGATCTATCAGCGCCGAAGGCGCGGCGTTCATCACAGCCTGGGGCGACGCCCCAGGAAATCTGCGCAAGCCCCAATCATCAGCGCTGAAGGCGCGATTCATTCGGTGCCAATCTGTTTGGAACTAACGGCGAACATCCCTTGAATCGCGCTTTCAGCGCCCGTTCATCATCCGATCAGACCTGGGGCGGTGCCCCAGGCTAGTTTGAGAGCGCGCTGTTAGCGCTAGACAGGCTGGAAAATAAACGGGCGAGACGCCTGTTGCCCTACAGGCAAGATGTCTGTGCTACAGCTTCTTCCGTTTCGCTTTCGGTAGAGTCTGCACGACCAGCTCGTAGGAATGGTCGATCATTTTTCTGATCTCCCGTTCCGGAATTACTCCGTCGAGCACGACGGTGTTCCAATGTTTCTTGTTCATGTGGTAGCCGGGCTCGACCTGCTCGTAGCGGTCGCGTAGTTCGAGCGCCAGATCGGGGTCGCATTTCAAGTTCGCCCGAGGCGGCACTTCTTCGAGCGCGAGGATCGCAAACATTTTACCTGCGACTTTGAAGACGATGTCTTCCGGACCAAACGGCGTTCCTTCCGTTGTCCCAGTTTTGCTCAAACAATAATTCCGAAAACTTTCGACGTTCATTGCGCTTCCTGCTGGTGGGCGGCGATCCGGATCAACTCGAGCGCGGAACGAACATCCTTCTTGTCCTCAATCCAAAAGCTGATCCAGCCCGAGCGCGGAAAAATATGGTGCGGGAGCGCACGCCCATCCCGCACGAGTTCATCCCGATTGGTGCGGCCGACGAAGCAATCGAGCAAACCATTCCCGTGAATGTGGCTGGATTCTTTTCCGTGAACAAAGAAACCGATGCCGCCAAGACGATGGACGCCGGTCTGCATGCCGGGCCACCGGCTCACTTCGGTTTCCACTTCACTCATCGCCCGGAGACGCATTGGACAAAACAGGCCGGTCGAGCCGAGTAAGATGGCGTCGAAAATCTGGGGGAGACCGGGAACGACCGCGAGCCATTTCAATCGGCGAACCGCGAAAGCGAAAAACGCCCGGAGACAATCAGTCGTGGTCAATCGTCCGCCTTCCCGGGCTTTGCCGGTCCACTAACCGTGTCGGAGACGAGATCCACGCGGATCATCGGATCGGTCGGCAACATAATCGGTCCTTCCCAGCGCAGGAAACCGGCCGGAATGGGATTCGTAAGCCAGATTCTTGTGTCGGGCACCCGGACAAATAATCTCGCGATCACTGAGATCTCGGGATGAATGATGAACCGATCGCCCTTCAAAAATCGGCCGGACATTTTCATTCGGTCGAGACCGCCGTGCGAAACCTTGACGGTGACAACCTGAGGTTTGAGGGTCGGGAAAGGTGAAAATCCCACGGCTTTGAGTTCGATTTGTTCGCCGCCAAGAAGCCGTTTGCGCAAGTTGCCGAGAGCGATCGTGAAGCCGAACCCGGCGAAAGTCCGGCCCAACTCGACGTCGATGTTTTCAGAAACATCCTTCGTCTCGTTTTCTTTGCGAATGTGCGCGCTCCCGATCCTGGTCACAAAGTCTGCGGCGAATTCGCGCTGGGGCCGTCCTCCTTTGAGTTCTCGCCACGACCATTGCTCCTGGATCAGTTCGGGTTGCTGCCGGAAGAGCGCTTTCTCCTCGTAGAGCTGGCCGTCCGGAAATCTGTAGGTAATCACGACGTGAAGCTTGTCGTCTTGCACCCATTGTCTGAATTCTCCGTCGGCAAGCTTCTTTCCATTGAGGTCGCACAAGCCCGGGTATCCGTGGGCCGCGCCTTCCGGCTCGGTTAACTCGATAGCGGCTGCCGGAGTCACTAAAGCGCTCGCACCCAGCAGCAGCGCCGCCAAAATTCTGGCGCACATCTTATTTTGTGTTATCCGGCGGACGCGAGGTCGGCGACGGCGGGACCGTTCAAGACTTTGCCCAGCGCGTCGAAGCGCGATCCGTGACAGGGGCAATCCCAGGTCGTTTCCGTGCGGTTCCAATGAACGATGCATTTCAAATGCGGGCAGACCGCCGTCATTTCGTGGAGCGCGCCCGATTCATCACGATACACCGCGATCTTCTTTACGCCTCGCCGAATCACCGCCCCTTCGCCCGGTTTCAAATCGTCGGCGGAGGCAGCATCGCCGCCGGTGAAGTAATCGACGTATTGCGTCGCGACATTGATATTTTCCTTCGCGAAATCGGGAGCGGACCGCAGCGTGATTCGGCCCGGATCGTAAAGCTTCGCCCAGGCGTGATCGCCCCGCCGGATCAATTCAGGAATCAACATGCCGGCAATGGCGCCATGCGTCATACCGTTGCCGGAATCGCCCGTGACGACATAAACGTTTTCGTTGTCTGACGGATTGCGACCGATGTAAGCGAGACCGTCGATCGGCTCCATCACCTGGCCCGACCAGTGGAAGAGGACCTCGCCCGCTTTCGGCCAACGCGCGGTCGCCCAGTCTTCGAGCCGCTGAAAGCGCTGCTCGAAATCATCCGCCTGCCCGCTCTTGTGATCTTCGCCGCCGACAATGAGGATTTCGTTGTCGGCGCCGTCGCCTTTCGCCACGCGGACGTAATGATACGCAACCGGCCCGAGACCCGTTTCCATTCCGGCGCGCTCCGCCGTGTCCCAAAACAGCGCCCGCGCGACATCGCCCCGACGAACCTGAAGCCCGATTACGTAGGTCGTATACGGCGCCTGTTTTGTGTGGATGACGTAACGATCGTTGATCGGCGAGTTGCTCGCCACCACCACGGCCTTCGCCGTGACGGTGAGTTTGTTCGCGGTCGTGACCCGCGCGTTCGTTCCGCCGATTGCTTCTTCGACCCTGGTACCCGTGAAGATCCTGCCGCCATCCCGGACAATCGCGTCCATCAGACCCTTCAAATATTTCAGCGGATGCATCTGTCCCTGGCGGGGAAAACGGATCGCGCGGTGGGTCTCGAATCCGTCGATCGGCGCGTTCTTCACCCACTCCACCTCCAGGCCGGCGCGCCGACAGGCCTCGAATTCCTTTTCCAGGTTTTTCAACGACTCGTTAGGCGGCTCGAAAAGATAGCCATCGAGTCGCTCGAAATCGCACTCGATCTTTTCCTCGAAGGCGATCTTCTCGATCCGATCGATCGCCGCGCTGTGGCTTTGCGCCGCCATCCGTGCGCCATCTTCGCCGTGATATTTTTCCAGGTCGTAATAGCGATCGTCGAGCGCGTTGACCAGGTGCGCCGTGGTGCGCGCCGTCATTCCGCGCCCGATCGCCCCGTCATCGAGCACGATCACTTTCTGGCCGGTCCGGCTCAGCTCATACGCAATCGACAATCCCGCGATGCCCGCGCCGACGATGCAAACGTCCGCGCCGGCATTTTCGCGCAAGGGATGCAGCGCCGGCTCTTCCGCGGTTGCTTCCCAAAATGACAGGTTCGCGCCCGCCCGTTCTTCCTGATGAGTTGCCATAAATTACTTCCGGGACTCCCCAGAGGTAATTACGAAACTCGCGCCGTCAGCAGTTGTAACAGATCGCCGATTCTTGTCGATTGATCAGCGTCCCAATTCAAAACAACAGCGTGGTTTTTCCCCGTACTCGCAACATTTTTTCACCGGAATTCCGATCAGACTGGAAAGAAGCGCCTCCACGATCAGACAAGCTTCCGGATGGTTGGCCGTGACCGCAGCGAGCGGACACCCATTGCGCCCGTGGATAAATTTGTTGCCGTCGATCTCCACAAACTGGGCTGCGCCGCCGAGATCGTGCAACTGATCCAGCGCCGCCTTGATTCGTTCATGGCGGCCTAAACCCTTCAGTCGATCGACATGCTCCCTGGCCACAGCACGTCCAAGCTCTTTCATAACCGATCGCATAACCCGCGGAGTGAACCTGCGGGAAATCACGGTCACGAGATCGTTTAAGACGACGCCGTATGCTTTCGGGAAAATGTTTTCGGCCTCGTCACTCAGTCCGTAAGCCGCGTGCGGTTTGCGTTTGCCCCGCCGGATTCCATGCTGCTGGATCAGCCCGTCCCGTTCCAGACTAAGCAACTGGGCCCGCACGGCGTTATCGGTTAGCCGCAGAGCAGCCGCCAACTCATTGACCGTCCGGTGCTCAGTGCGAAGCAAAGCCAGAATGCGTCCGCGCGTCGAAGCGAGCAGGCGCCGGTTCCATCTTGTGCGCTGCATACGAGGTCTTGTCATACCCGAAATTATCTCTCGTTCATCCGGTAAATAGCGGCGATGAGCTAGGCCAATAAGTCCAAAACTTTCTTGAGTTAATTACGGCCAAAGATTCCGACATCCGCGAAACTCTAAGGACTCCAGCGACTGGAGTTCATCGAAGCGAGATCCAATAACCAGATTCATTTCCATGAAAGCAAAAGCCACCTCCCTCGGTCATCCGATTCATCCGATGTTGATCGTTTTTCCACTGGGTCTGCTCCCGGTGGCCTCGATTTTCGACATCGTTTATCTCTACACCCATAATGGTCGCTGGGCCGACATCTCGTTCTGGCTCATCGCGGCGGGCGTGATCGGCGGGCTGCTCGCTGCTGTCTTCGGCTTGATCGACTGGATCGGCATTCCATCGGGCACCCGGGCAAAATCGATCGGACTTGTTCATGGCCTGACGAACGTAGTCCTCGTCGTTCTCTTTCTCGTGAGCTGGGTCATGCGGCGGCCCGATCCGGCCGCACCGGAATTGCTCGCGATCATTCTCGGTTTCGTCGCGGTGGCGCTTTCATTCTTGTCCGGCTGGCTTGGAGGTGAGCTCGTTTATCGAATGAATATCGCCGTTGATGAAGGAGCGCACGCGGATTCACCGAGTTCATTATCGGGGCGGCCGGCTAGCGAGAAAGCGAGCGGGCCCCGGCCAGTTTGAAGGAAGCGCGTGTCGGAGGACAAGGAGATCGAAAGCGGGCAGAATCAGCTCGAGCAGATCAAGAAATTCACCAAGATCGTCGCGGACACCGGCGATTTTGAATCGATTCGCGAGTTCAAGCCCCAGGACGCTACGACGAACCCGAGCCTGATCTACGCGGCGACGCAGAAGGAAAAGTATGTCCACTTGCTTGATGAAGTAATTACGGATCGAAAGAGATCCGGCCTGAGTGGGAGCGAGCAGATCGACGACATCATCGACCATCTTCTGGTAAAGTTCGGCTGCGAATTTTTGCAGATCGTACCCGGGCGCGTTTCGACCGAAACTGACGCGCGCTACTCCTTCGACCCGGAAGGCGCGGTGAGGAAAGCGCGCCGCCTTATCGAACTCTACGAGCAAAAGCATATCGGTCGCGAACGTGTGCTGATCAAGATCGCTTCGACCTGGGAGGGAATCCTCGCGGCGGAGCGACTCGAGAAAGAAAGCATCCGCTGCAACATGACGCTGCTTTTCTCGCTCCCTCAAGCGGTCCGCGCCGCGGAGATCAGGGCGCAGCTCATCTCACCTTTTGTCGGACGAATCTACGATTGGTACAAAGCGGCGAACAAACGGGACTACGCGGGCGCGGAAGATCCGGGCGTCCAATCCGTCCAGGAAATTTACACCTACTACAAGCACTTCGGCTACGAAACCGAAGTGATGGGCGCCAGTTTTCGCAACGTAGGGCAAATCCTCGAATTGGTCGGCTGCGATCTCCTGACAATCAGTCCTGAATTGATGAAGGAGCTCTCCGAGTCCCGCCGACCGGTCGAACGGAAACTGAATCCAGAGAAAGCAAAAGGCGCCGAAGTAAAACGGCTCGAGCTCGATGAAAAGAAATTCCGTTATCTGCTAAACGATAACGCGATGGCAACAGAGAAAACCGCGGAGGGTATTCGCAAGTTTATCGCCGACATGGCGAAGCTGGAAAAATTCGTTGGCGAAAGAATGGACCACTAGGTTGCGATCAGAATTCCAACGACCGTCGCAATTACGGCCGCGATGCCCAAGCCAATTGCCAGACGGTGCCGGCTCATCCACCACTGCATGCTCCACGATTTCGCCCGCGCATCGAAATCGCCATGTGCGCCATGATCGCCGGGAACCGGCGCCCAAAGGTTGTGAGCGCGGTTTGGATCCTCGGCCCCGTTGTACTGCTGTGAATCAAAACCGATCCGAGCCAAAATGCGATCGAGCAGGCCGGGCGCGATTTTGTTGGCCAGGATGGCTTTCACAGTCGCCCCCCCTAGAAAAAATTCCCGCCGCGGATGGTGGGCGGCGAAATAGATCGCGTCCGCTGCGACTTCGGGTTGAAAGATCGGCGGCACCGGCTGCCCTTTGCGCGGGAGCCGGCTTTTTACCCAGCCGAATTGCGGAGTGTTCAGCGCCGGCAACTGCACCATCGAGATCTCGACTTTGCTCCTGTCGTGGATGAGCTCGCAGCGCAATGATTCATGGAAGCCTTGCAAGGCGTGCTTGGCCGCGCAGTAGGCCGATTGCAATGGAATGCCGCGATAGGCGAGCGCCGAACCGACCTGGACGATCACGCCGCGGTCGCGTGGCAGCATTCGTTTCAACGCCGCGAGAGTTCCATGCACGCAGCCCAGATAAGTCACTTCGGTCACACGGCGAAACTCGTCGGCCGTCATTTCTTTTACCGGGGAAAAAACCGACGCCATTGCGTTATTGATCCAGATGTCGATCTCGCCCAGCTCGGTTTCAATCGCCGCCGCGGCCGCTTCGACTTCCTCCGCATTTGCCACGTCGACCATGGCTACCAGCGCCTTACCGCCGAGTTCTTCCACCTCTTTGCGCGCTGCTTCCAAGCCATCGCGACCACGGGCCAGCAATCCAATCCGAGCGCCATTCCTCGCAAATTTTCGAACCAGCGCGCGCCCGACACCTGCCGAAGCGCCTGTGATAACGACAACTTCGCTCGCTTGATTCATTGTCCCGCAGCAATGTCAACGTCGACCGTGGTTGAGCAAGCGCGTTGATTCTGGACGACGATGAATACCGACCCGCCGAAGATTCAGGATTATGCCGTCATCGGCGATGGCAGGTCCGCTGCGCTCGTTTCCAGGCATGGCTCGATCGATTGGCTCTGCTGGCCGCGCTTCGACAGCAGCTCCGTTTTCGCCGCGCTCCTTGATCAAAAAGTCGGTGGCCACTGGAGTATTCATCCGGCGGGAGATGCGCAAATCACGCGGCGTTATCTCCATGACACAAATGTTCTCGAGACCGAGTTTTCCACGGCTTCCGGCAAGATCGTCTTGACCGATTTCATGCCGGTCACGTCCGAGGAGAAGAAGAAAGAACAACTGTGGCCGGAACACGAACTCATCCGGCAGGTCAGAGTCGCGCAGGGCGAAGCGCACTTGATGATCGATTTTAGTCCGCGACTTGATTACGGCCGGATCGTCCCGCAAATCAAAAATGCCGGCAAGCTTGGATGGAGAATCGACATCGGAACCTGCGTGTTTACAATTCGCAGCGACGTCGAGTTCGTCCAGGACGGCCATGGCTTATCAGGCACCGCCACACTGAAAGCCGGCGAAGTCGCTTCGTTCTCCCTCAGCTATTCGGCTGAAGCCCCCGCGGTCATTCCGCCGCTCGGAGATTTAGTCGCGCACAAATTGCAGTTAAGCATCGATTGGTGGCGGAATTGGGCGGATCAAGCGAAGTATGAAGGCCCACATCGAGACGAGGTGATCCGCAGCGCACTCGCGCTTAAACTTTTGTCTTACGCGCCCTCGGGCGCAATTATCGCGGCGCCGACAACGTCTCTGCCTGAAACAGTCGGCGGGGATAGAAATTGGGACTATCGTTTCGCCTGGCTGCGAGACGCCGCCTTCACGGTGCGCGCCCTTTTCGGCTTGGGTTACAAAGACGACGCCGAGGCATTCGTGAACTGGCTTCTGCATGCAACGCGATTGACCCGGCCGCAACTACGAGTGCTCTACGATGTTTTCGGCGAATCTCCGCCGGACGAGCGCGTTCTCGGCCATCTCCACGGCTATGCGGGCTCGCAGCCGGTGCGCGTCGGAAATGAAGCGCGCGATCAGCTTCAGCTCGACACTTACGGCGAAGTGGTTGAGGCGGCGACCCATTTTGTTGGCACCGAGCAACGGCTCGATCGCGAGATGCAACAGATGCTGCGGCAGTGTGGCGATTACGTCTGTGCCCATTGGTCCGAGCCTGACAACGGGATGTGGGAATATCGAGATGCGCGTCGGCATTACACTCACTCGCGTCTCATGTGCTGGGTGACTCTCGATCGGCTTTTGCAATTGCACCGGCGCGGACAACTCAGTGGAATCGCGGCGGATAAGTTCGAAAAGGCCTGGAGGGAAATTCGGCAAGAGATCGAGGAGCGGGCGTGGAATGAGCACCTGCAAAGTTACACCCAGGAACTTGACGGCGAGGCGCTCGATTCGAACGCGCTCCTCCTGGCGTTGCATGGTTTCGAAGACGCGGCCTCGGCGCGAATGCAAGAAACCCACCGCCGCATTCGGGCCCGCCTCGGACCCGCGCCCGGGCTTCTTTATCGAGATGAACGCAGCGCGGAAAAAAACGAAGGCGCCTTTGCCCTCTGCGGTTTTTGGGAAGCCGATTTCCTCGCCCGCGGCGGCGGCTCACTCGACGAAGCGCGCGGGGTTTTCAAAGCAGCGCTGGCCTTTGCCAATGACCTTGGCCTTTTCGCTGAGGAAATCGATCCGATTACCGCCGACGCACTCGGCAATTTCCCGCAAGGCTTCACCCATCTCGGAGTGATCAACGCCGCGCTCTCCTTGCGTGACAGGGAAAAGCGCGAGGGTAAATTGGAAGGGCCATCATGAACTTCAGCAGTTGGTTGCTCTGGAGCGTTGTCAGCACCGTTGTCCTCACGTCGGTTCTCGCCGGCAGCCAGGGGATCGGGATGACCCGGATGAATGTTCCCTATCTTCTAGGCACGATCTTCACGCCGAATCGCGACCGAGCGAAATTCATTGGGATCATTTTGCATTTCGTCAATGGCGCCTTGTTTTCGCTCATCTATGTCGCCGCTTTTCAGGCCGTGGGAAAAGCGACGTGGTGGTTCGGCACTTTGATCGGCCTCGTCCAGGCGTTCTTCGTTCTCGCCGTTGGGCTGCCGGCTTTGCCGGCGCTGCATCCGCGAATCGCGAACGAGCAATATGGCCCGACCGTCGTCCGCCAGTTGGAACCGCCCGGTTTCTTCGGCCTGCATTACGGAATCCGGACACCGATCTCCGTCATCGTCGCTCACGTAATTTTTGGTGCGATCCTCGGCGGTTTTTATTCCATTCGTTAAGGCGCCTAATCAACGGACACGGCTCAGTAACAATTCTTTCAAGTCGCCGATTCTTACCCGCTCCTGCTTCATCGAATCGCGCTCGCGCAGGGTGACGGTGTCGAGGAAGGCCGGATCTTTTTCGCCGAGCGTTTCAAAATCCACGGTCACACCGAACGGCGTGCCCGCTTCATCCTGCCGCCGATAGCGCCGGCCGATCGCGCCGGTCTCGTCGTAGAAAACGTTCATGTGTGGGCGAAGCAATGCGACGATCTCGCGCGCTTTCGCTACAAGTTGCTCATTGTTTTTCAGCAACGGAAACACGCCGACTTTCACCGGCGCGATCCGTGGATGAAACCGCATCACGATCCGCGTCTCGGACTTTCCCTTTTCGTCAGTGACAGTCTCCTCGTCGTAGGCTTCGCAGAGGAGCGCGAGAACCGTTCGATCGACGCCCGCACTCGGCTCGACCACGTGCGGGACGAAACGCTGTTTCGTTTCCTCATCGAAATAATCCAGCGGCTTCCCGCTCGCTTCCTGGTGCTGTTTCAAATCGTAATCGGTCCGATAGGCCACGCCCTCCAGCTCCTGCCGGCCGAACGGAAAATCGTATTCGATATCGTAGGTCCCCTTCGAGTAAAACGCCCGGTCCGCGTCCGGCACCGTCAGCACGTGAAGCTTGTCGCGCGCGATCCCGATGTTCTCGTAAAACTTCAGTCGCTCTTCCTTCCAGTATTCGAGCCACTTCATCCCCTCCTCTGCCCGGCAGAAATATTCCAGCTCCATCTGCTCGAACTCCCGCGAGCGAAAAATGTAATTGCGCGGGTTGATTTCGTTCCGGAACGCCTTCCCGATCTGCGCGATCCCGAACGGCAATTTCTTCCGCGCCGTATCGAGCACGTTCTTGAATTGCACGAAAATGGATTGGGCGGTTTCCGGGCGCAGATAGGTCACGCTCTCCTCGTCTTCTGTCGCGCCGACGAACGTTTTGAACATCAGGTTAAACGCCCGCGGCTCCGTCAGATCCTTGCCGCCGCAGTTCGGGCATTGCTTGACGCCGTTCTTCTCCGGCACCTGGTCCGCGCGCAAACGCGCCTTGCATGTCCGGCAATCGATCATCGGATCGGTAAACGTCTCCTCGTGGCCGCTCGCCTTCCAGACCGCGCGGCTCATGAGAATCGCGCCGTCCATGCCGACGATGTCATCGCGTTCGCGCACCATCGTGCGCCACCAGTAATCCTTCACGTTCCGCTTCAGCTCCACACCGAGCGGACCATAATCCCAGCAGCCGTTCAGGCCGCCGTAGATCTCGCTCGATTGGAAGATGAACCCGCGCCGCTTGCACAAGCTGACGATCTTCTCCATCCTTGCCGCGCCGTAGCTGGGCGAAGGCGGGCGCTGTAAATCGGTCTTTTCGCTCATCTTCAGGCACTGTAGCCGTCGCCCTGTGGGCGACGCCAGATCGAACGTGTTCTCCCCACGCCGCCCACAGGGCGGCGGCTACAGAAGAATTATTTCTCCACCGTTACCTTCGTCTTCACTGAGTTCGCGATGAAACATTCGGTGTGCGCGAAATGATGCATCTCGTCGAGCTCTTGTTCGGTCGGCTGTTTCTCGCCGGAAAACGTGATCTTCGGATGCAATTCCACGCGGGTGATCGCCATCTTGCCGTTCTCGTTCTTCTCCATGTGGCCGACCGCTTCGTCCGTGTATTCGTCCATGACGAACTTCTTTTTGCAGGCCACGGCCAGGAACGTGAGCATGTGGCAACTGGAGAGCGACGCGACAAACGCTTCTTCCGGATCGGTGTTGGCCGGGTTTCCAAGATACGCCGGCGCGGCCGAGGCCGTCATCTCGTGGCCGCCGTCGAACTTCCAAGTGTGATCGCGCGAATACTTCTGATATTCGAACGGCGTATCGCCGCGCTGCCAGGTGAGCGTAACTTTGTGTTCGGACATGCCTGTTAAATACATGCATGCCCGCGGCTGACAAGGCGGAGGATGGTGCGCGATGCAGGGTTCGAACCTGCGACTTCTTGCGTGTGAAGCAAGCGCTCTACCACTGAGCTAATCGCGCTTCGCGAGTTGAAGTAGAAATTAGAAACCAGAAATTACAAGCCCGGGCAACGTCGTGTTTCTCTACTCACCCCGAGCGGTCGCCGCGGCGACAAATGGACCGCGCGCTGCCGCTACGGCCGATCGAATTCCACTGCCCGCCACCGTTTCCCGCTGCGTTTATAGATGACTTTCACTTTGTAGACTTGCGGGCCCGACGGGATTTCTCCCTGTAAATATTTCGCTCTCTGCTCGGGAGAAATCCAGGCGGTGAGTCCGCCCGCGATGCTTTCGCGTGTACTCGGATTGAAGGTCGCATGGACCGTGACGTGGACCTCGCAGGTGGATTCGGAACGAGTAACTCGATCCACTTGGATAGCGTCGAATTTGAGGACCTCTTTCTCCTCGGGATTTACCGGGCACTGCGGGCAGTCGCCGTTTGCGCTATGGGCGGGCACTGTTTTGGTAGAGCGGAGAAAGGCAACGCAATCCTCAGCGATTTCATCTTCGGGCGGCTGTTGTGCACTTTCCTCCTGTGCTTCAGACTCGTTCGCGCGTTCCTCTTTTGGTGTGGCGACATCCAGGCTGGGTTTCGCCTCCGTCGTTACTCCGGATTTCTCGGAGCAAGATGCCGTAATGACCAGCGCGAGAAAGATGACGATGACGCGAGATATGTGCATGCCTACCGAAGTTCTCGCGCTGGAAAAGATCGCCGGGCGCAAGATTTCCGAGTCACCGCATGCCGCTGTCGCCAGTCCAATTCACTTTCGTGATCTGGCCCGCAACGACGTCCACTTCGAAGCGCCAATGTCCTATCGCCGCACCGGGGTCCTCCCGCAAAACGCTGTAGTGGCCTGGAGCTAACCGGATCCGAAAACGACCCTCCGAGTCCGTCGTGAAGGATGCCACTTTCGTCTCTCCCCTCTTCACCACGAAAAGGATATTTGGCGCAGGGGCAATGCCGGGCCCGTCGATTCTCTGCGGGCCCGGGCGGTTCGGCGAAACGGAGATGACGCCTTCGACCCCGGTGTCAATCGGCGGCGGTGTCTCTGCCATGGCGGTTAGCGATAACAGACAAAGGAACACCGCTGCGCGCAGGCCGCGAACCGGTTGATTCATACAACGCCTTTCGTCCAACCCCAGCCGCACATCACTGATCTGCGGCTGGGTCTGGCCCTGATCTCGTCCGTTGAAGCCCCTGGGTTAAGGACAGGGGCCCGGTCCCGCCGTGTTGTCGATGAAGCCAGAAACGGTGCCACTGAATTGCGAGGAAGTGGTGGAGCCATTAACCGTGTTGACGACGACGACGAAGTTCGACGTGGGCGCCACCGTAAACGAGTAGGTCGCAGTCCCGACGGTGGTTCCCAAGCCGGAAATTCCGCTGTCGCCAAGGTAGTTCGTGCACAAAGCAGCCGGGTTATAGCTGCCCTGATACGCCGCGCTCTCGATGTCACCCGCGCCACCCAAGGCGGCGTTGATTGTCACCGTGAAGCATCGCGCAGCGCCGCTGTTGTTCGTGAACGTCCACGTCTTGTAGTTACGAGTTCCGGCCGTGCCGATTCCTCCTGGGCAGGTCTTTCCGTTGCATGTGCTCGGGTTGCCATCGCGGCCCAGCCGGTCGCTCTGGGTCGGATCGGTCAACACGATCGAGCTGAGCGGGATAGTCTGGTCGGCCCCGCCACCGCAGGTCGGAACCGTGAGCGGAATCGACTTGCTCCCGCTCGCGTAGGTCAGATTAAGCGACAACGCGACGTTGGTGCCGCAGACGAAGCTGTTTGCCACCGAAATTTTGAACGGGGTGACGTTCATCCCGCTGCCGTCGATGAGCATGTTCGGATACGTGGCGCTGCCGTCGATCACTGTGACGCCCGGGGTCGTCGTGGTGAGCGTCGCAGAGATTCCCGTTTCCATGGCGCAACCGTTGTTCTTGAGGCCGACGTTCAGCCGCACGCATTCGTTCCGGTTCACGATGCCGTTGCCGTTGCCGCCTGAGGTCACATCGTCAATCGTCACGCCGGTCGACTCGAGCTTCGAAGTCCCGGTCATGGTGAAGTTCTGGGTCACCGTGCCGCCACTGGTCGGGCTCACGTTGGCCGACGCAGGCGATGCGCTCGTGCAGTTGCGGGCGGCATCGGCGGCCGACGCGGTGTAGCTGCCCGCTGGGACAGAAATCGAGTAGACGCCCAAGGCGTTACTGGCTCCGGCGTAGCCGTTGCTCAGGGTGACAGTGACTCCGGAGATGGGAGTACCCGTCTGGGATGAGGTGATCGTTCCGGTGACGGTCCCCCACGCCGCCGCGTTAGTGCAGGAGGGGAACCGGTAAGTTGCGATGCGGGTGGACCAGTTGAAGGCGCCGTTCGTCTTCAAATATTCATTGGTGTAGTAGAAGGTGCACTGGTCGATTGGGTCCAGCGACATCGCGCTGTAATCGCCCCAACGATTGCCGCCGCCGGTGGTCTGCACTCCGGTGCCGGCCGTGACCGTAGCCTCGGCGCCCATCGTATTGATAGCATCCGTGCCGAGGCGGCCCGTGATGTAAATGCCCGGGATGACCGAGGGACTCGATTTACTGTAACCCAGCGCGATGTTGTGGTCCTTATCCATCGCGATCGAGGACATCCAACGGTAGTCGGTAGTTGGATCGAACGTGCCGGATTGGAAAACCGTAGGCGTGGCCGTGGAGTTGCCCGCGTTCCTGAACTCCATCCATTTGACGGCGCCGTGCCCCGGCGTGCTCGCGCTGCCCGCGGTGGGTCCACTGGCGACGAGAGATTCCTGGACGGGACCCCCGCCAAAGTTGCGATAGGCCAGCCGATGCATGTAATGGAACGAAAGGTTATCGAGATCATCCGCTCCCACTGCTGGCGGAGGTTGCGGGACGCAATCGCGGCCATTGCTGTTGTTCACGCAAGGGGGCGAGACGATGCCGATCGCGATGGTATTCTGGGTTAGGGCAATCGTGGGCGTCCCTCCCCATGTCACCTTCACCCTCGTCGAGTCGGTCCGATTGGTGAACTGAGGATCGGGTCCGAGGACAAAGGCAGCCTCGCCCGCTGGCGGGGGCGTCAAACTGTCGAGATCCGCCGGGAGAAATCCGTACTGGATCCTATTTCCATACTTCTTCAGGTCCGCACTAACCTGCCGGGCGGGCAGACCAGCGATCATTTGGGCTCGCTCGAAGACATAGACCCGGCCGGCGAGGTAGCTCGTGCCCGCCGCATTGAAGACATGCCCTGTCATGTAATAGCCGTCCGGCCAGGTAGCGAGTTTTGGATAATCGACGAAGTTCGTGCCGTCCGTCAGGAAATCGTAGAGGTAATATGCGCCCGTCGCGTCGGCGGTCACCGACACCGCGACGCATTGGTGCGAGTAACTTCCGCTTGGCCCGCCGACAACGAACTGCGACAGAACCCAGCGGCCCGCCAGGATGTCGTAAGAGACCACCGGGTCGCCGTCATTATGCGAAGCGCAAACGCCACCGAGCGATTGGAAGAGCGTGTTCCCGGCAGCCGGGCCGTACTGCAACGCGCCAGTGCTCTTGTCGAAAACGGCAAAGCTCGTGTTGTTCCACTGCACGTACTGCGTCGAACCGACGCGGCCGTTCGTGTCGGGAGGATTACTCGAGGGAACAAATCCGCCGAGGCCGACACCGACACCGTCCCAGCCGGTCCCAACCGGGGCTGGCGCAGAGGGTACTGGGCCCTGAACCGTCTGGAGAGGCCCATCCAGCCCGCCATTTTCTGTCGGCGGCGCGGGACGAATCGGTTCCGGATGATCATGGCCGGGAGCCATCGTGGGATGGATCGGTTTCATGTCCCGCAGCGGACGGCTGCGAACCGGCTGCACCGGGCGCAGGTCTGCGGGCGGGCCCGCGTAATCGGGAGCCGCCGAATTCGCGACGCTCGGTTTTTGGGAAGCTCCCTGTGCTTGGAGAGAGCGAACCGTGAAGGCGCCGATGATGAGCAGGACGCCCAGAAGGCACAACGCGAATCCGAGGAGTGCGCGTGAAGTAAAGAAGGCGGATTTTGGGGATGTTTTTCTTTTCATTTTGGGGTTGGGGTTAGTTGGGACGGGGAAGCGGAGTCGCCCTTAGCGAGCGTGTGAGGCAATAAGAGTTGTGGGAGAGCGGGGAGAGTAATCGTTCGGTGGGTAAGAAAGATTTTTACCTGACGAGCGGCGGCGTGTCACGTTTTTTTTTGCTGTTTTCTTCGAAATATTTCGGAAGCAGAAAACTCCATCGCACCATCGAATCGCAGACTAGACAGGATTTACGGGATTAACTGGATTGGATCTCGGGAATCCCAGAAATCCTGTTAATCCTGTCTGATTTCCCCGCTGCGCATGATCGACAGTGACGGCCGCAATCACCGGCAGAACCGATTCATGTTGAAGAGGCGGCCCCCCACATCCGAGCCATGATGAAAATGGAAAAAAAGCGACGCGGTCGTTTGCGGAAATCGACTCCGGCGCCGGTGTGTCCCGGTTGCAGGATGAAGAAGAACGAGTGGCCCGGCGAAGGCTATACCCACGAAGGCGAAACCTACTGCTGCCAGGGTTGCGCTGAAGGCACCGGTTGCACCTGCGTCACCGTCGGCAAAACCGGCTTCTCCCGCCGCGGCCAGAAACTGACGAAAGCCGAGCCGCGTCCCGGCGAGCAACGCTCCGGCGCCCCCGCCCCGAAAGGCGAACTGAGCGGCGAACGCGATAGCATCGGCACCGCCGAAGCTCTCGATCAAGGTGGTTAAGTAGCGCATGCACAGGATCGAGTAGCTCGGTCACCGTCAAGTCTGCTCCGGTCACAATGTTAAAAGTTTAAACGCGACCCCAATTTTGCGCCGATGATCGCGTCTGTCATACTTTGCAAAGTATGGCGAACGCGCTGGGAGACCGTGGAGACCAAGTCGCTTAACCCGTGCGGTGAAACGCAACGCCGATCGTTTTCCGAAGGATTTCATTTTTCAAATCTCTTCCCGTGAATGGGAGAACTTGAAGTACCAAATTGGCACCTCAAGTTCCGGCCATGGAGGTCGTCGTCGTCCGCCTTACGCGTTCACCGAGCACGGCGCCATCATGGCCGCCAATGTCCTCAACAGTCCGCGGGCCGTCCAAATGAATACAACGTGCGGGGACGCCGTTGGATAGACTGCATTGCCCGTTTGGGAAACGGGCAAGCGATCGGGAGGGCGCGAGTCAACGTTTTGTTGTCCGCGCGTTTTTGAAAATGCGATCGCTCCTGGGCGACAAGCGTGAATTGGCCAGGCAACTTGCTGCTCTGGAAAAGGAATTGAAACAACGGCTCGACGTCCACGAAGCGGCCATCGTCACGATCCTACAACGGATAATGGACATCATCGATCCGCCTGCGCTTCCCCCAGCGCCTTCCAAACCGCGAATAGGATTTCGTCCCTGAATTCTTTCAAAATCTTGTGCTGCCGGACAATGCCCCCGAAAGGCGGACTCAGCAGAGAACGCGATAGCATCGGCACCGCCGAAGCTTTGGATCAAGGCGGGTAAAGAGTGCGTTCAAGGAAGCTGGGTAAGCGCTAGTCTGTCCCGAACTCGCCTGCCATGCCGAGGCGTTGGCAATGGCGGAGAAAGCGCTTGAGATTTGCACCGAAATTTGGGAGACGGTAAATGGAAAGAGCAGCCACCGCTTTCTAAAGTTTTGCTTTTGGCAGACGAACGCACTATCAAAGCATTCTCGCCTCGCTATACCCACTCGCTGACCTGATGATATCGGAGATTACAATTCAGAACTTCAAATCCGTTGAGGATTTGACGCTGCCGCTTGGCCGAGTCACGGTCTTGATCGGCGAGAACGGAAGCGGAAAAAGTAACATTCTCGAAGCGATCGCTTTCTTAGGCGCAGCTGCCGCAAACAAACTCGACACCGAGTTTCTTGTGAGCCGCGGTATTCGGGTTACAGATGCGGCGCTCATGCGCTCAGCGTTTCCGCCGCGCAATGTGCACCCATTATCCGATGCGAATGCAATTCACTTAACGGCTCGTAACGGAAATTCGGCAGCCGCAGATTTCCGACTGACGCCATTGCCACAAAAGGAGGGCGTCCCCGGCTGGATGTCGTTTCCGAGAAGGCCCGAACCCGACGTAAGCTCTTCTTTGTTAAAAACTACACCAGCGTCGGAAGTAGAAAAGGTCCGCAAGCTTGTAGAAGACTCTCTGAAAGGCGCGGTGCCCGAGCTATTCAATACAAAAAACGATCTCGTCGACGACATAGTCGGTCAGTTGCTGCTGGCGGAAAAGATAAACCAACAGAACCTAGAAGCAGAACAGCGGCTTGGACTCGGGAGTTTCTTAATTTACTCCCCTGAAAATACTGCGCTGCGCAGATTCGAACAAGAAGGGCAGATTCAACCAATTGGAATTCGCGGCGAAGGTCTGTTCAAGATGTTGCAGACGTTCGGAAGCAAAGACAACGTGCCTCGGTTAATAGAATTGAAACATTGCCTAGAACTTACAGGGTGGTTTCTCGATTTCCGCATCCCAGAGAATCTAGCTCCGGGTGAGTTTAGATTGCTAATTTATGATCGCTTTGTTGGCGAGAAGGTGACTCTCGATCAGCGTAGCGCGAATGAAGGATTTCTCTTTCTCTTATTCTATTTTTCGCTCTTCCTTAGTCCGCTGACGCCACATTTGTTTGCCATCGACAATGTCGATGCTTCACTTAATCCCAGCCTTTGTGCTGCGTTGATGGCACGCCTTTGCGAACTAGCGGCCAAATATGACAAACAGGTCTTGGTTACTACCCATAATCCAGCACTTCTCGACGGATTGAATCTTGCTGACAGCGAGCAAAGACTCTTCGCGGTTTCTCGGAACGAGGATGGAAAGACAGCGATTCGACGTATCCAGCCGCCTAAGCCAAGAGAAGGCGAGGCTCCTCTGAAACTGTCGCATGCGTTCTTGCGTGGACTCATCGGCGGACTGCCGAAAAACTTTTGAGATGGCCTTGTCATTTGCGATCGCCGCAGAGGGCAAGACAGATCAACGTGTAATCGAGAATATTCTTGTTGGGTTTTTTCGGCGCATTGCCCCCGACATCGTGGTCGATTGGGATCATCCGGCATACCAATCGGCCAAGCCCGACAAATCAGACTCTTGGGGCAATTGGTTGAACGTGCTTGAATACCTCCGGCGTCGGAGCTACGAAGACGCATTTCAATTTCACGAGTATTTAGTTGTTCAAATTGATACGGATTGCGCGGCCGAGCCGGGTTTCGACGTTCCTTCCGCAATTGAGAAATTCCTTTTCGCTATTTGTGTAGACAGCGTCGAGTGCTGGCTTCTCCCACTGCATTGTCCTGAGAAGGCGGGAGATGAGAGCAATTGTTTATTCAAGGTGAACGCCTGTCTCGCAAAGAGTCGGCAAGAAATTCTCCGCAAAAACCATGTTCCGAGTTATGCGAATGCCTCGGCGCCCTATAGACGTGAAAAAACAATTCGGGCGGAAGGTCCAAAGCAGCTTAGCTTGGCGCGCTTTCTTGAACTCCTGGAAGCGATTAAGCCCGTTCCCCCAGTAAAGAGTTAACGTCCTAATTTCTTTCATTGCCTTTCATGGCGTATTGGAGGCGAAGAATGGGGTCGCGTCTAAACATTTGATATTTGCCTGCCCGAAGATCGAAAGCCACGGTCACCGAATCGCAGGCGGCAAGCCTGCAGCTACAGATCTTTCGGTTAGTACCAGATTACAGCAACTCGTTAATCAGCGCTTTCGCGTGATCCGACGGGATGCTGAGGTTGCTGCGGAAGGCGAGCGGGCCTTCGCCGGTGTGGAGGACGGGTTCTTGTTCTTCGAGGGTCTCTAAATCGGTGCGACGCCAGAAGAGGCCGATGGGGATTTCTTCGCCCCACTGGTAGCCGCGGTCGATCGCTTTGTGCAAATCGGTCGGGTCGTGGCCTTGTTCTTCCAGGATCTTTACGCGCGGGTTGAACCACTGGTAGGTGTTGTCCTTGTTGTAGGTGACGCAGGGACTGAACACGTCCACGAGCGCGAAGCCTTTGTGTTGAATGGCGCCTTTGAACATTTCGACCATGTGTTTCTGTTTGCCGCTGAAGGCGCGGGCCACGTAGGTGGCGCCGCAAACGATCGCCATCGGGATCGGGTTGATCGGGTTCTCGACGCTGCCGTGCGGCGTGCTCTTGGTCTTCATCCCCTTGACGCTGGTGGGCGAGCATTGGCCGGTCGTTAGGCCGTAAATCTGGTTGTCCATCACGATGTAGGTCAGGTCGACGTTGCGGCGCATGGTGTGGACGAAATGGTTGCCGCCGATCCCGAAACCGTCGCCATCGCCGCCAGTGCAGATGACTTTCAATTCGTGATTGCCGAGCTTGACGCCGGTAGCTACGGCAAGGGAACGGCCATGCAGGGTGTGCATGCCATAGGTGTTGACGTAGCCCGGTAAATTCGAGGAACAGCCGATGCCGCTGACAACGCAGACTTGATGCGGCTGGAGACCTAGCTCGAACATCGCAGTCTGGAGCGCGGCGAGCACAGAGAAATCGCCGCAGCCCGGACACCAATCGGGGTGGATGCGGCCGCGGTAGGTGTCTTTCGTTAAAGTGCCGGGGTCTTTTGGAGGCGCGGTTTCGGTGGCGGTGCTCATGTGTTGTTACAAGGTTAAATCGTTAATCGAGAATCGTTACATCGTGGTCCATTACGTCGATTCACGGCTCTCGATTCTCGATTCACGTTTCTCAATTCACGTTTCTCAATTCACGATTCACGCCAAGCCCTCACGCCAACACCTCATGCACCGGAACAGACAGGCGCGTCTTTCCGGCTAGTTGGTCTTTGACGGCTTCGACAATGTGATGGGGCATGAATGGTTCGCCGTCGTACTTGCGGATGTGACCTTGGGCGTCGAAGCCGGTCTCGCTCCGGAGATATCGGGCGAACTGGCCGCTGTAGGTGTTCTCAACCACAATGACATTCTTCTGCCAAAGGATCCGGCTGATCTCAGCGGCGTGGAAGGGAACGATCCATTTTATCTGAAGGTGGTTGGCCACGATGCCTTCTTCGCCGGCGAGTTTCTCGACGGCTTCACGAATCACGCCCTCGGTCGAGCCCCAGCCGACGAGAATGACGGCGGCGTTCTCGGGACCGAAAAGTTTTGGCGGGGCGATGTCGTTGATCGCCGCCTGCATTTTGCGGCCGCGTTTCTCGACCATCATCCGGCGCTTGTGCGGGTTGGTGAATTCATCGCTGATGATCGTGCCATCTTCGTCGTGTTCGTCCGTGGCGGCGGTGAAGATGTGGCCGGGCACGCCGGGGACAGCGCGTGGCGAAATGCCGCTCTCGGTGTTCTTGAAACGCAGGTAGGCCTTGTCGTTGTAACCGCTGCCTAGGTTCGCGCCTTCGGTGTTGCCGTTAGGCAGAATCAATTCGCCACGATCGATCTTCACGTTGAAGTCCAGCTCGTCAGGATCAATGCTCGACGTTCCTTCGGAGATGAGAAGGTCGGCGAGAACCAGGCCGGGGCATTGGTATTTGTCGCAGAGGTTGAACAGCTCGGGAATCGTCTGGAATAAGTCGAGCTGACTCGACGGCGCCACGACCAACTTCGGATAATCACCCTGCCCCGCGCCGAGCACCTGCCAGAGATCGCCTTGCTCGGTCTTGGTCGGCACACCGGTGGCCGGGCCGGCGCGCTGGACATCGATGCAGACGACGGGCGTTTCGAGCATGCCCGCCATGCCGATGGCTTCCGACATCAAGGCAAACCCGCCGCCGCTGGTCGCGCACATCGCGCGGCAACCGGTGTGGGCCGCGCCGATCACCATGTTCATGACGCCGATCTCGTCTTCGACTTGCCGCACCATGATGCCGAGCTGCCGCGCGTGCGCCGCCATCCACATCGGTACACCGGTGGATGGGCTCATCGGGTAAGCCGCGTAAAATTTCACGCCCGCCGCCGCGCCGCCCATCGCGGTGGCCTGGTTGCCGGTGATGACGCCGAGTGGCTTCGGTCCCACTGGTGTCTTCCACGGAAACGCTTTGAAGTTCTGCGCCGCATAATCGTAACCGGCCCGGGCGATCGAAATATTCTGGGCCACGACGGCGTCGCCTTTCTTCTTGAACTGTCGGGCAACGACCGATTCGAGCGGCTCCGATTCGATGCCAAGCAATCGAAGCGCAGCGCCGAGCGCGGCGGTGTTGATCGCCAGCTTGTTGCCCTGGGTCAACTCCTTCATTGGCATCGGGCAAAGCTGCACGCCGTCGGCGGCCTTTCCCGGCGCGATTTTCTCGGCGTCGTAGATGGCGCACGCGCCTGCCTTCAACAAATGGAGGTGGCGATCCATCGTGTCTTGATTGAGCGGGATGAAGACGTCGATCTTGTCACCCATGTTGCGCACGGGCGCATCGCTCGCCCGAATGGTCAGGAAGGTGTGCCCGCCGCGGATGATCGACTGATAGGCGTTGTAAGCGTTGAGATGAAGCCCGCGCCGCGCGAAGATGCGAGCGAGAATATCCCCCGTGGAGGCGATGCCCTGCCCGTTCTCGCCGCCAATGCCGACTGCGAAATCTATTTTGATCGGTGCTGCCATGTGGTGACTAACGGTGTACTTTGCTAGGCGAATTGAGCTTAGGCAAGCTCGGAGGCGGAAGGCGGAGGGCAGAAGAATTTGTCTTGACCCGAACGGCACGAATCGCCAGCATCGGTTAACCTCGATCCAGGAGCTGGATATGAGACAATTGTTTCAGCTTGGGAGAAAACGAAGCCTCTTCAGGGCGTCTTTACTCGCGGCAAGTTTTGGTCTGTTGTTCGCGCTTGTCACTTTTTCTCTCGCAAAGACTCCTCCACGATATGCGAAGCAGAGCCCGGTAAGGGAAACTGCGATCACGCTGCGCACCAGCTCGGCAGCAGCTCAGGAGGCGAGTGTGACGGAGGTGCCGCCGTTTGTCGGCACTCACTCCGAAACGTGGGAAGAGTTTCCGGTGGAGAAGTTTGGCAGTTCAGAAGTCTCCATCCTCGACGGTACCGCCGTGATATCTGGTACTCGGCTCGAAACCGCCACGTCTCATATGTTTCAGCTTTGTGGCTTCTATGCGCAGCCAACTGATGGAAAAATATTTTTTGGAGCAGATTCGACCAACGCGTTCATGACGGTTTCCTTCTCCAGGCCAGTTACCTCCTTCGGCGCCTACTGGGGAAACATGCCTGAGCATCCAGAGGGCTGCGGTGGCACCGACACAACTTTTAGCTTCAAGGATGCTGAGGGCAATTTAGTGGGCGAGGCTTCATATCCAGCGGGCAATGGAGCCATGCACTGGCACGGTTATATATTGACGACGCCCGTAAAGACCGTTGAGATCGGTGGCGTTTTTTTGGTGACAGATGGGATGCAAGCGACTGTCAGCACTGTGAACTCCCTTTCCAACATCTCCACCCGCGGTTTGGTCCAAACTGGTGATAATGCTTTGGTCGGCGGCATTATTGTCACTGGTACACAGCCCAAGAAAATCATTGTGCGCGCGATCGGGTCTTCGTTGTCTCTTGCCGATAAACTGGCCGATCCAATTCTGGAGCTCCATGATTCTTCCGGCGCTTTGCTGGAGACGAATGACAACTGGATGGATAGCCCGAACAAGCAGGCCATCATCGATAGCACGATTCCGCCAAGCAATTCTTTGGAATCAGCCATTGTGCGCACGGTGGCGCCGGATGCTTATACCGCGATTGTGCGCGGGGTGAATAACGGGACTGGCCTTGGAGTAGTAGAAGTGTACGATCTGGATACCTCGGCTGACTCGAAGCTGGCTAACATTGCCACGCGCGGGCTCGTCCAAACAGGAGACAATGTGTTGATCGCCGGTATGATCGTAGCCGGTCAGGCTTCGCAGAAAGTGATCATTCGTGCGCTTGGCCCCTCCTTATCAGTTCCCGGTAAGCTGGCCGATCCGACGCTAGAGTTACATGATAGTAACGGCGCGTTACTGGAAGCGAGTGATAACTGGGTCGATAACCCGAACAAACAGGCGATTATCGACAGCACCATCCCGCCGACGAACAACCTGGAATCGGCCATCGTGCGCATGCTAGCTCCGGCGAATTATACTGCCATTGTCCGGGGCGCGGGTAACACAACAGGTATCGCGGTCGTCGAGGTATACGCGCTCAATTAATACTCCGGCCTGGGCCGCGCGTTCGGTTTGGTTCCCCATCTAACTATGGGCGGTTCTATTTTGCTGCCGCAGCGAGCTTAGGCAAGCTCAGATGACAGAGGTCGGAGGTCGGAAGTCAGAATAGAGCAGGCGCTTGTCAGGCAGGCGCGCGAACAGCATTCTTGGCCGATGAACCAGGTACGCGTCGGGCTCTGCGTGGCGACGTCTCTCGCGCTCGGACTCTGCGCGGACGCCCAGCCCGAGGCGTCGGGATCGGCCATCGCACAAATCGCGAAGGAATTCGACAAGCACCCGCTCATCATGATCGGGGAATTGCATCGCTGGGAGCAGTTACACGCCTTCATGCGAGAGATGATTCGCAATCCCGAGTTTGTCTGCCGGACGGACGACATCGTCGTCGAATTCGGAAACTCGCGCCTCCAGGAACTGGCGGACACATACGCTTTCGGCGGGACCGTGACGGACACCCAATTGCAAAGTCTCTGGCGCGAAACTTCGGTGCCGCTCACCTGGAATTCACCGCTTTACCGGCAGTTCTGCGAAACCGTGCGCGACATCAACCGACAGCACGTCTGCGCGCATCCGATCCGGATCGTGCTTGCCGATCCGCCGCTGGACTGGTCGAAAATCAAGACCGCCAAAGACTATGCACCATGGGCCGACCGCGACGCCAGCTATGCCGATGTCGTCGAGCGGGAGGTTCTTTCAAAGCATCACCGCGCATTCCTGTTAGCAGGACAATTCCACGTTGTGAAGCAGACACCGGAAGGCGACAAAGACGGAACGCGCGCGGCCCAGCTGATCGAACGCAAACATCCGGGCGCGCTCTTTTCCATCGTGGCCGTGCCGTCTCCCGCCGTCGCGGAAGCAATGCACATGGGGCCACCGCCCAGTTTCAGAATTGTTCGGGGAAGCGAACTGCAAAACGCGGACTTCGCGATGATCGCGACAATGAACCCCAACAAAAAATGGCCGCCCCTGGGAGACGTCGTCGACGGCCTCTTATACGTCGGCGATCAAACCTTTTTGTATCCTTCGCCGACGATCTATCTGGACCCGGCTTATCACCGGGAGCTTCGCCGCCACGCTTCGATCATTAAGGAGTTCAGTGGCCAGGATTTCATGCCGGTGATTGACGATCTCGTCAACGAAGCCAGGAAAGCTGAGAAACAAAAGCAATAGAAGATCGGCAAAGCGAGATATGTCTGAGGAAGTGTTTCCGTAGGACGGTCGAAGGCGATTACCGTGGTTTCAGCGGTGTTATGGTTCGGGACGGCGCCGGTTTTTCGCTGCGACAATTCTGCTGGGCCTCTTCTCTGGAACCATAACATTGCGCGCCGCTGGCCTTGGCGCGCGCCTCGCTCAGCTGAGTCACTCTTCCGTTAAGACAGACCCAGCACGACTTGGGCTGCTCCTTCGGCTTGCAATTCTGCTGCGCCTCTTCCCTGGAACCATAGCATTGCGCACCGCTGGCCCTGGCTCGTGCTTCGCTGAGCTGAACCACTTTTCCGTTCACGCACGTCCAGCACTTGGTCTCGGTCGTCTGTTTGCAATTCTGCTGCGCTTCTTCCTGCGAACCGTAGCATTTGAGACGCCTGGCCTTCGCCTGCGCGGCAGTAAGCTGGGTAACACTTCCATTTACACAGACCCAGCAACCGCCGCCCTCGGGCTTCGGTGCGCAATTCCTCTGCGCTTCCTCTTGCGAAGCGTAGCATTGGAGTTTTCTGGCTGCCGCTTGTGCCTGCGTGAGCTGCGTAACATTTCCGGCGACGCAGACCCAGCACATCTTGTCCCCGCCCCCACAATTGCGCTGGGCTTCTTCCTGGGAACCGTAGCATTTCGCGCCTCTGGCCTTCGCCTGCGCTTCAGTCAACTGCATCACTTGTCCACCGATGCAGACCCAGCACATTCTCTCCTGGCAACTGCGCTGCGCTTCTTCCCGGGAAGTGAAACATCTTGCGCCCCTTTCCCGCGCCTGCGCCTCGGTCACCTGGACGGCCTGGTTGTCGATGCAGATCCAGCACTTCGCGCAATTTCTCTTTGCTTCGTCCGGTGAAGGATAGCATTTGAGTCCTCTTTCCCGGGCCTGCGCCTCAGTAAGCTCAGCGACTTGTCCGTCGATGCAGACCCAGCACTTCCCACCACAGTTCCGCCGCGCTTCTTCCTCGGTAGAATAGCATTTGGCGCCGCGCGCCCGGGCCTCTGGCTCGGTGAGCTCCACGACTCTCCCGTCGATGCAAACCCAGCATTTTCCACAGTTTCGTCGCGCTTCTTGCTCGGTCCGGTAGCATGGAACGCCGCGTTCGCGGGCTTCGGCTTCGGTCGCTCGCACAACTTTTCCGTCCAGGCACACCCAGCAAAGCTTTCCGCAATTCTGCAGCGCCAACTCCAGGGAAGGATAGCACTTAAGCCGTTTGTCCCGCGCTTCGGTGTCGGTCAATTGCACCACTTTCCCGTCAAGGCAAACCCAGCAGAGCTTGCCACAATCCCTTTGCGCCTCTTCCGGCGTGGTGTAGCAACGAAGACGTCTCTCCCGCGCCTCGGCCTCCGGTAGCTGGACCACTTTTCCGTCGAGACAGACCCAGCACTTTCCGCAATTCCGCTGCGCTTCCTCCTGGGTAGGATAGCATTTGAGATTTTTCTCCCGGGCCTGCGCCGCAGTCACCTGCACTACTTTTCCGTCGACGCAGATCCAGCAAAGTTTCCCGCACTCCCTCTTCGCCTGCTCTGGCGAATCGTAACATCGACCACCTTTCGCCTCGCAATCGGCGCGGCTCGTCTTGATCACCTTATCGCCGACGCAGCACCAGCAGGGCTTGCAGTTCTTGATCGCTTCTTCCCGGGAAGCATAACATTGACCGCCCTTGGCCTTGCATTCCGTGTCCGGGATCAGGACGATGCGCCCGTTAATGCAGCAGTAGCAATAGTTAGGAGGAGGCGGAGGCGGCGGGCAGCCGCAGTGCGGGGGGCAGGGCAACGGCCACCACCAGCAATGGGGCGGTTGCGGCGGACAAGGCGGATGTTCCCCGGGACCGCCATGCCACTTGTAACACCCGCAGTCAGTCTCCCACCACCAGCCGCCACCTTCCTGGATCCAAACCCACTGACAACACACGTACGACCAATTCCCGCCATCGACCGGCGTTGGCGTTAGAAGGAACGCGTGTTTCTCGCCGCTATTGGTGACGCCGTCGCCAATAATGAGGCAGGAATCGCTGATCGATTTCGCCACCGTCAGGACCTTCAAGTCGGTGAGGGAAAGATCGCAGAGCGTGTTGAGATCGTACATCTGGCCGCTCACATAAAGGAAGGCATGCTCGGCGCCGTCAGTCGTCGTGGAGGAGCCGACGATCATTCCGTGCACGTTGTGCCCTGGGCCGGAGACGCCGTTCGCGGAGCTCGTCGTGCCACCGAGGGTTCCCAAGTCCGTAACGGTGTAACTCAATTGCGCTTCGGCGCGCGTAGATACGAAAAGGAGGACGGAAAAAAGCGCTCCCAGGCTGAGGTAGGTTTTGTTTTTCATGGTGGGGCGACCGCGTGGTCACTGTCCCGTTTAGGGATCAGGGTGCGCGCTAGCAAGTAAAAAGCGCGGGCCGAATGGCAGCTTCCAGCGTTACCTAACGAGGAACCTAACGACAGATCAGGTCTACGGCGCGGCCGAGTATGGGATCGGCATGATGCCCTGGGTGCGGGCTTCCGAGAGGTCGATCCACTGGTAACTCGGGTCGCCGGCGTTCAGCTTCTCTTTGTTCTTCGCCAGGTCTTCGGTGCCGACCTGGACCGCTTTCGCGAACGTCTTCCAATCGCGGCGAGCGCGCACGCTGGCATCGAGTTTGTCGCGGACCGCGGTCAGCGCGGCGGGATCGCCGGGTTTCTTTTCATCGGCAACGTCGGGGAGGCCGAGGATGGTGGTTTCGAGGCCGATGAACTGGGATTTGCCGGCGCCGAGATAGAAACCGACATACATGTGCCCGGGGACCGTGACGAGAAACGGCTCGATCGAGATTTTGCGCAGGAGCGAGGCGAAGAGAACGCTGCCATCGACGCAGTTGGCCTGAGTGTTGGTGAGCGATTGATCGATGAAGCGGACATACTGGCTTTGAACGGTGTCGGACCCGCCGGGCGTGGTGGTAGTGGAACTATATTGGAGGCCGCGCTTCTGCAGCGCGGACCAAAGGGCGAAGACCTGCTTAAGCGTTTCGTCGTGCTCGTGGGTCGTAACCCGGAAGCCGCTCACGATTTTCGTCTCGAGCGCTTCCTGGAGAACCTTGTCGAGCATCGGATGGTTCTCGTTCACGTAAGCGGCGAACATCCAGCCGAGATCGGCGGAACCGGCGATGAAGTTTTCGTCGTTGAGTGTCTCCTCGGAATTGGCGACGCCGAAGGGACAATCGTTGATCGAGCGGACCTGCAAGGTCTCATATTTTTCGCCGGCGGGTTCGCCATCCACTTCGAGTTCAAAAGTGATGTTCAAAGGGACCTGCTGCGTCATCTGCCGCAGCTTTTCGAATTTGTAATTCACCTTCGGCGCGATGAAGTAATCCTTGTCTACCTCGGCCAGTTCGCCGCTCCAGGATGCCGTCGCCATCAGATCGTTCTCCTTGAGGGTGACTTTGACTTTCGAGTTTTCCGCTGGCGCTTTAACCGAAACGCCCACCAAACCAAAGCGTTCGCCGAGCAAGTAAGGGTCGGGCTTTTCCGCCTCCTGATCGTCGGGCTCGACCGGACGCACCGACGCCGTAGCGATAATCAGCGACGGGAAAAGCTGATGATCCATGTTCGCCTCCGGTGTCCATTCGATGTCCTGGGCCCTGGAGACGGAAGCGAGGAAGAGATAAGCGCATCCGGCAACGATCGTGGAAAGAAAGGATTTCATCCCAGATCGTTCGCGCGCCCCGATCCAAAAGACAAGTCGAAGGCCGACCTTATGAAGAGAATGACGAAATCCGAATGTTGAATGCCGAAACAATGACGAAGCTCGAAGTCGAATGACGCAATCCTAGTCATCTTTTGATCGTTCGTCGTTCGTCATTCGGAATTCGTCATTTTCTTGATCTTCGGCCGGGTTTCCTTCAGAAGATTCGGGATGGAAATCTACGTCGGCAAGAATGGCCAACAGCTCGGGCCTTTTTCTCTTGAGGAAGTGAATCGGAAACTGGCGGACGGCACGTTCGCCGCCTCGGACCTGGCCTGGTATGAAGGCGCCGCCGGCTGGGCACCACTCTCCAGCGTAGCCGGCGTGGTAATCCCGCCCTCTGCCGCCGCGAGTCCAGCGCCGACGCCTGCCCCGACACCGGCGCCTGCGACCGTGCCATCTTCGGCCGCGCCGATACGGACAAACGCTTCCATTGTCCAACCAGCCCAACCCGCACGCAGCACGAAAATCCTCGCGTTGGTGAGTTGGATTCTCATGGGAATTACACTCGTCGTCTCGTTCATTCCGTTCGTCGGCTGCGGCGCATGGGTCTTGGTCTGGCCGGTGGCGATCGCGGCCATCGTCATGGGAATTGTTATCGTGGCCCGAGGCGCGCCCGCCAAAGGCGGTTTCGTCATTCTCGCCGCGATCGTGATGGTGCCGGTGGCTATTTTCGGGCCCGTTTACACTACCGGGCTCGCGATCGGAGCGCTCGAGCGCAAGCAGCAAACCCAAATCCTGGAAAATCTCCGTCAGATCGACTCCGCAAAAACTAAGTGGGTCTCGGAAACAAAGGCCAGCACTGGGACTCCAGTGACGATGGCGAGCCTAACGAGTCAGTTCGGCGGAAAGGAAATGAAATCGGCTATTGACGAAACCTACGATCCTATGCCGGTGGGCCAGCCGCCGACGGCCACAATTCCTTCCAGCAAGACTCTCGGCACGTTTAGCGGCGGTGATGTGGTCACGGCCGCGAGCCTGGAAAAAGCGCTCGCAAATAGTTCCATGTTTACCTGGAACATTAAACCAAGCACCACCACAACCACCTCCTCCGCGAGTCCGGCCCCGCAATCATCGCCTAGGCCGAAGCCAGTTCCCAGCGTGACCGTCTCGCCGAAACCATCGGAATCCCCCAAGCCCTCAGCTTCGCCCAAACCCAGTTCTTTCCCCCATTCTCTGATCTCGCCCCGGCAAAGCGTGGAGCCGGAGGAATCACCTTCCTCGCGACCATCGCCCTCCGCCAAGTTCGGTCCGCGCACCAACCCGCGGCAATCGCCCTCGCCTTCCGACGAAAAATCGGATTCGGAAAAATCCGGCGGCTTGAAGCAGGGACGTAAATTTCCGCGGGAATCGCCCGGCGCGACCCCGGAAAAATCGCCGGACGACGACGACGAGTGATCGCGCGACGAGTCCGCTGCACTTACAAAGAGTCGGATTGATTTTTTAAGCCAGCTTCCTGGCTCAATGATTATTTTTCACGATCGCCGTTGCACGGAGTATTCCGCGCCGGGCCACCCGGAACGGCCGGGGCGGATTGAGCGGACGGTTCCGTTGCTGCGAGATCGCCATCCGGAGTGGGAATGGCGGGAGCCAGTCCCAGCGAATGAAGCCGCGCTCCGGCGGGCGCATTCTCGGGAACACGTGGCGCAAATCCGGGCGGCATCACATCCTTTCGATGCGGATACGCCGGCGTACCCGGGAATTTACGAGCACGCCACGCGCGCGACCGGTGCAGCGCTCGAGGTGGCGCGAGAAGCGTTGAAAGGAAATCCGGCTTTCAGTCTTATGCGACCGCCCGGCCATCATGCGACGCGCGATCGCGCCATGGGTTTCTGCTATTTTAGCCACGTCGCCATCGCGGCCCTGGATGCCTTGGAGAAAGGGGCGGAACGCGTCGCTATCTGGGACTTCGACGCGCACCACGGCAACGGGACGGAAGATATCGTGGCCGGCAATCCTCGGATTGCTTTCGCGTCGGTTCACCAGTTCCCCGGTTACCCCGGAACCGGAACGCGGTCGTTTGGGAACGTCCACAATTTCCCGGTTGCGCCACTGACTCCGCGGACAAAACATGTGAACGAAGTCAGGCGCGCGCTGGATGAGCTAATCGCGTTCAAGCCGGATCTGCTCCTCGTCTCCGCGGGCTTCGACGCTTACGCCGGCGATCCAATCACCGAGATGACATTGGAACCGGAAGATTTCGCCACGTTCGGAACCTGGCTTCGCGAAACAAACCTTCCCTCCGGCGCGATTCTGGAAGGCGGCTATAGCGACGATCTGCCGGAACTGGTCAACGCTTTCTTAAGCGCGTGGACAGGCTCTGGGTAGCCGGTCGAAAAGTCTTTGGCAATCCCGAGGGGCGCGGTGAATAGTGCGCCTCTACAGCGGGCCGTAGCACAGCTTGGTAGTGCGCTTGAATGGGGTTCAAGAGGTCGCGGGTTCGAATCCCGCCGGCCCGAAAAGAAAAGGATGAACGATGAAGGTTGAAGGATGAAAAAACGCAGCATTCGAACTTTCATCCCTCATCCTTCATCCTTCATCCTTTCCATATGTTAAGCGCCGGAATCGTCGGGCTGCCGAACGTGGGGAAATCCACGCTTTTCAATGCCGTCACGCGGACCCGCAAAGCGCAGGCCGCCAATTATCCCTTCTGCACAATCGATCCGAATCTCGGCGTAGTGACCGTCCCCGATCCGCGCCTCGAAACCCTGTCGAAACTTTCGCATTCGCAAAAAATCATCCCGGCGGCGATCGAGTTCGTGGACATCGCGGGCCTGGTAAAGGGCGCGAGCGCGGGGGAAGGGCTCGGCAACCAGTTCCTCAGCCACATCCGCGAGGTGAACGCGATCGTCCAGGTCGTGCGCTGTTTTGAAAACGCCGACATTCATCACGTCAGCGGCACGATCGATCCGATCCGCGACATCGAGGTGGTCAACACCGAGCTGGTCCTGGCCGATCTCGCGTCGCTCCAGAAAAGGCACGATCGATTGCAAAAAGAAGTTCGCGCCGGATCGAAGAGCGCGAAGGCGGAAGCGGCGGTCATCGACAAACTCCTTCCGCATCTTGATGCCGGGAAGCCGGCGATCACTCTCGACCTCACACCGGAGGAAAAAGAGATCGCGCGCGACTTTTTCCTGTTGTCCTCCAAACCGACGCTTTTCGCGTGCAACGTCGCGGAATCCGATCTCGCCGCGTCTGTAGCCGGGATCGCCGCCCCCGGCCAAAATGGAAATCCACATGTAGACGCGGTCCAGGAATACGCACGGAATCATTTCGCCACGGAAGCGGTCGTCATCAGCGCCCAGATTGAAAGCGAGTTGGTGGACTTGAGCGAAGCGGAAGCGCAGGAATACCTGCGCGACCTGGGCGTCGAAAGCAGCGGCGTCAGCGCGCTGATTCGCGCGGTGTATCATTTGCTCGGGTTGCGCACTTACCTGACGACCGGTGAAAAAGAAACACGCGCCTGGACCATCCGCGCCGGCGACAAGGCGCCGGCCGCGGCCGGCGTCATCCATTCCGATTTCGAGCGCGGTTTCATCGCGGCCGAGACCGTTCATTTCGACGACCTCGTTGGGCTCGGTTCCTTCGCCAAAGCGCGTGAATCCGGGAAACTCCGGATCGAAGGAAAAGATTACGTCGTGAAAGACGGCGACGTCGTGGAGTTCCGCTTCAACGTTTAGATGGCAATCGGACGCGCCGAAGGCGCAACTCTCATCATCAAAGCCTGGGGCATCGCCCCAGGGTTTATGATCGGATAGTGAAACGAGCGCTGAAAGCGCGATTCATCCACGGGCTCTCGCGGAAACCAATCCCGAATGAGTCGCGCTTTCAGCGCTCGAGGTGGAGTCGCATGAATATCCTGGGGCGTTGCCCCAGGCTGTAATGATTGGCGCGCCTTTGGCGCTGGAAGCTTTTCTCGAAGGAAAACGATGTTGAGGCTCCGCGGAGGTGACGCCCCTGAGTTTATTCCGCGGCGTAAAGAATCCGGCCGCACTGCTCGCAGCTCACGATCTCTTTGCCGTTCTTCACCCGGTGCGCGGTTTGCGTGGTCACTTTCATGTGGCAACCGGTGCAGACCTCGTGTTCCAGAGCCACCACCGCCGCGTCGCCTTTGCTCGCGAACAACCGCTCGAACAGGCTGAGCAATTCTTCCTCCACCTTGGCGGCAATCTCAGCCCGCTCCGTTGTCAGCTGATTCAGCTGGCCCTCAAGCGTTTCCTCCTTTTCTTCCAGGTCCTTCATTTGCCGCGCAATGGATTCGCGCGCGCCGGACGCCTTTTTGTCCTCGATCGCCAGTTCGCTCTTTAACTTCTCCGCCTGGTCCATCAGCTCCAGTTCCTGATCCTCGATCTGCTGGATCTCTTTTTCGTAGCGATCGATCTCATTGCCCATGGCGCGGAACTCGTCGTTCTTCCGGGTCTCATACTGCTGGGTCTTGAGCCGGTTAATGCTCTCGCGCCGCGTGCCCGCATCGAGCTCGAGCTTCTTGCGGTCCATCTCCAGATGTTGCCCCTTGCTCTTCAAGGCTCCCAGCGCCGCCACGCTTGCTGCCAGTTGCGCTTCCAGGTTCTGCCGCTGTTGCGGCATGGTTTTGATCTCGGTCTGGATCTGTTTGATCTTCTGCTGCCGATTTTGAAGAACGAGCAATTGCTCCAGCTCCGCTTGCACGCGCGCATGTTATGGGCGGAGCGAACCATCGTCAATCGCTCGGCTCTTGATTCGCCGCCAACAACTCCTTCATAGTGCGCCCTCCTTTCATACCATGGCTCGCTTACCGCTTTTTCAAGACGTCCAACGCGCCCTGCGGATCGCTTCCTGGCTGGAAAGAACGGGCGGCAGCGCGAACGAAGCGGTCGAGCGGATCGAGATGGCCCGATGGGACCGGCGCCGCTTTCTCAAAACGGTCGTTGCCGCCGCCGCGGGCGCCAGCGTAACGCCGGTCTTCAGAATCGCCGCGCGCGGCCCGCAAGCGCCCAATGTCGTCATCATCGGGGCCGGCACGGCGGGATTGGTCTGCGCGTATCGGCTGCAACAGCGCGGCATCACCGCCCGCGTCGGCGAAGCGAGCAGCCGCGCGGGTGGACGGATGTTCAGTCTCCGCAATTTTTTTCCCGACAATCAACTCACGGAACTGGGCGGCGAATACATCGATTCGGAGCACGCCACGATGCGTCGGCTGGTGGGTGAACTTGGACTGAAGCTCAACGACCTGGGCGCTGAACATCCGGCCGGTGAGCACACCTATTTTTTTAACAACGAGCGGATCCGGGTGGACGCGAGTTTCATCGACCAGTTTCGGCCCGTTGCGAAAGCCATCGCGGACGACCTGAAACGGATGAAAATCCGCGGCGAGATCAGCTATGATAACCCGCATGCGGGCGAGGTAGATCGCCTGAGTATTCCCGAATGGCTTGAGAAGCGCGGAATTTCCGGCCTGGCGACCGCGGTGCTCCGGGCTGCGTACGTCGGCGAATACGGTTTGGAAATCGATCAGCAAAGCGCGCTTAACCTGTTGATGACGATGGGCGACAAAACGCCGCCGAACGAGTTTCGCATTTTCGGCCCGAGCGATGAGCGTTTTCACATCGTCGAAGGAAACGACAGCGTGCCCGCGCGGCTGGCGGAAAGGTTGAAGCGTCCGGTGGAATTCGGGACTCGCCTCGAGGCAATCACCAGCGACGGCAGTGGGTTCACGCTGACGTTGCGCCGGGACGACGCCACCACGGAAGCGAAAGCGGACATGGTGGTGCTGGCGCTCCCGTTCACGATTCTCCGCCAGCTTGATCTCCGCGTGAAACTCCCGGTAGCAAAACGCAAAGCGATCCAGGAACTCGGCTATGGCACGAACGCGAAACTGATCACCGGTTTCTCGCGCCGCGTTTGGGAGGAATCGCACAGCACTGGTTACACCTTCACCGACTTGGAATTCCAATGCTGCTGGGAGACCAGCCGGGGACAGCCCGGCAGTCATGCGATCCTGACGAATTTCGCTGGGGGAAATCTCGGCCTGCATCTCAATGAAGGCGAGTTGCAGGATCGCGCCGCTACCTTCGCATCGCAGACCGAGCGCATTTTTCCTGGCGCCGTCGACGCCTTCACGAAGAAAGCCGTGCGCCAGCATTGGCCCAGCTCCCCGTTCGTTCTCGGCTCTTACACCTGTTACAAACCCGGCCAATACTCGACCCTAGCCGATTCGATCGCGACGCCAGTCGGCAATCTTTTTTTCGCCGGCGAACACACCAGCGTCGATTTCAACGGTTACATGGAAGGCGCCGCGGAGTCAGGCGAGAGAGCCGCGAAAGAAGTGCTGGCAAAAATTGGGCGCCGGCGCTGATGCGCTTC
>QHNH01000029.1 GCA_003218375.1 Verrucomicrobiota bacterium
TTCCCTCGATCAAGAACGCCCTGAACGAAGCCACGACTCCTTCCTTCAAAGTAGTAATGGAGGATGGTAAGCCGCGCCCCGGTCCAGCCGGCTGGGACTGGCCTTATCTCCACGGAAAAGTTTCACGCACGATGCCTGTCGCTGCCAAGCCAACGCCTGAAGCTGCCCGCTTCGATTTCAACTGGCTGACTGCTACCGGCACTGGTTGTTTCCTCGCCGCCATCCTTGCCGGACTTCTTCTCGGGCTCAGCTTCGGCCGGATGTTCGGCGTCTTCATCAAGACTCTCGTGCGCTTGCGATTCGCCATCATCGCGATGACTTGCATGCTAGGGATAGGTTACGTGACGCGCTACTCGGGCATGGACGCCGTGTTAGGCCTGGCCTTCACGCGGACTGGCTGGCTCTTTCCGTTCTTCAGCGCCTACATCGGATGGCTTGGCGTCGCGCTGACCGGCAGCGACACCTCTTCGAACGCGCTCTTTGGAAATCTGCAACGAATCACCGCGCAACAGCTCCATCTCAGTCCTATTCTTATGTGCGCCACGAACAGCGCCGGGGGCGTGATGGGCAAGATGGTGGACGCGCAATCCATTTGCATCGCCACGGCGGCAACCAATCAAGTAGGGAACGAAGGCTCCATTTTTCGCTTCCTGTTCTGGCACTCCGTGGCACTGGCGGCCATCGTCGGGCTCATCGTGATGATGTATGCCTACGTCTTTCCGCACTACATTCCCAATGGGTTGAACTTCATCCACTAATGGCTCACCGTTCTCCTCTGAAAGCGCCCTACTGAAATCCAGGCGCACATAATGAACAAAATGAATTGAAGTGGGCTTGGTTTCGCCGCTAAAATCGATTTACCAATCAATCATGAGTAATGCTACCAAACGCGCGATTCTTCGCTCGATTCACCTTATCCTTGCTATCCCGATAATCGGTTATGTTTATAGTCCGTTTGCAGAACTTCCGAACTACGCCCCCGTGGTTCGGTTTGTCTCCATTCCTGTCCTTATCCTTTCGGGATATTGGATGTATGCAGGCGTAATCTTCGCCGTCATTGGCGTGGCGCTATGGTTCGGTGCACTTTATCTCTCTGGATTCGGCGCGGCTATCCTGAGTCAGGTCGTGCTATTCATCGCGCGGAAGATTTGGTTGGTGATTCTTGCGCGACGTTCAAAGTGAGAGCCCTGACCGGGGTCAACTCTTCACGCGACATGGCAATCAAAAGGAAACCTGTATGAAAGGCGTTGAAACAAAAAAGGAGTTGTCACCAGGACAACGTGAAGGACTGCTCAGAGCATTGAAAGCCCGTTTCGAGAACAACATGAACCGCCATAAAGGTCTTGAATGGGGTAAAGTAAAAACAAAGCTGGAAGCTAGTCCTGCAAAACTGTGGTCACTGAATGAAATGGAGAGAACTGGCGGTGAACCGGATGTTGTTGGTTATGATAAGAAGGCGGGCGAATACATGTTTTTTGATTGTTCAACGCAAACTCCCAATGGCCGCACCAGTGTTTGTTACGACCGTGAAGCGCTGGATTCCAGGAAGGAACATAAACCAAAAAATAACGCTATGGATATGGCGGCGGCCATGGGCATCGAACTCTTAACGGAAGAGCAATATCGGGAGCTGCAGAAACTGGGAGATTTCGATACGAAGAGGTCGAGCTGGGTGAAAACACCCGCTGAAATTAGAAAACTCGGCGGGGCGCTCTATTGTGAGAGCCGCTACGGCCGTGTCTTCGTGGGTCACAATGGTGCGCAGTCTTACTATAACGGGAGGGCGTTCCGTGGCTAGCTAAGGGTCTAAGTTTGGACTTTGAATTTCTTCAGCCACGAGTCCTCGTGTCATTGAAGGCTTTAAGGGTCCGAGAACCGGTGAATACCTGAATAAAGGATGAGGGATGAGGGATGAGGGATGAAACTACAGCGATGCTTGGCAGTCCGTTCCATTCTCATACATATCAATACTAGTTTCAAAAGAGGAGACGAACATGAGTGAACTACGGTATCCAAACGAAAGCAGAGAGTATCGTGATGCGCGGGAAGCATTGCTTAAAGACGAACAAGAGCTTGTCGAAAAAGTAAAATCTGTGGCGGAAAAGCGCCGCACGCTTCCTCCCGGTGGGCAGTTGAAAGAGGACTACGTCTTCCAATGGGCCAACGACGGAAAAGTAGGGAAGAGTGTGAAATTCTCCGAGCTATTTGGAGATAAGAACACGCTGCTGCTTTACTCGTTCATGTACGGTCCGAACTGGGATAATCCCTGTCCTTCCTGTACGTCGCTGGTCGATGGGTTCGATCGAACCTCGTATCAGGTCACTCGAGACGCCGCGTTTGTCGCGATTGCCAAGGCCCCGGCCGAACGAGTCAATGCCTGGGCCAATAAACGTGGATGGTCGCAGATTGCGCTGGTTTCCGGAGCGGAGTCTGCCTATCAGGCCGATTACAAATGCCAAGGAGACTCTGATGATCTGCAGTTGCCGGTGATGCATGTTTTTCGGAGACAGGCTGGAAAGATTTTTCATTTCTGGGGAACGGAAGGGATGATGAATCATCTCGACACCGTGTGGCCGTATTGGAATCTGATGGACTTTACCCCGGAAGGGCGGCCAGACATTCCCACTCCGCCACAAAAGTTCAGGTCCGAATTCCTGGAAAAACACTATCTGAATAAGGAGTAGGGTGGCGCCCAGTCGGATGGCGGATGATCGTTGCGCGTGAGACCCGCGCCGCTCCATCCGCCATCGTGATTCGTCAGGCGGCGGCGCTGCCGGTTTCTTCGCGCAAATACTGGATGACGAGGCGGAGACGCCGGTTCAGCGACAGTTCCTCGAGCAATTGCTGCCGGCGGAGCGGATCGTTGACGAAGGTCGCGGCCATGAGGTCGGCCAGCATTTCCATGTCGCTGAGCTGGGAGAGATATTTGTCCACTTTTTCGGGCAACTGCCGCCCGGCGCTTTTGAGCCTGGAATAAAGCTCGATGACTTTCGCGCCCAGCGCGTCGGTCTCGACGGAATTGCTCGATTCGGATTCGAGCGGCTCGATGCGCGCGATCGGGAACGGAGCGCTTTGCTCGAAGCCGATGAAGCGCACCCGGCGGAGGCCTTGCAGGATCAGGTTCGAGGTATCGTCGCCGCGGCCGACGCAGGCGCGGATCAGGCCGACCCCGGCGACATGGAAAAAGTCATCGGTCGTTTTCCATTGGTTGCGCTGGGGTTTGATGAGCGCCACCGAAAACATCCGCTGCTCGCGCAAGGCGTGCTCGAGCATCTGCTGGTAGCGCGGTTCGAAAATGTGAAGCGGCAGAAGCGCATGCGGAAAAAGGAGCGCACCGGGGAGCGGCATCACCGAAACCTGGTCTGGCAGCGTGATGGATTGATCCATGGCGAACGAGACGAACGGTACTTATTAAGATACGGGATCGGGGTAGACCGCAAATTGAGGAGCTGGAACATAGACTTCAGAGTCTGTGCGCCCAGCGGAGTTTTACTCCGCTACGATAAGGTTCCGCGCTCCGATTTCAGCCGACAGAATGTCCGCTGGGCGCACAGGCAGAATGCCTATGTTCCGCGCGCGCGGCGCAAATCCTGGATCGAGACCTGGCCCGGGGCGGCGGGTGAGCCGAGATGCGCATAGTTGAGGACGGAACCGCGTCGGGCCAGCTCGAGGCGCGAGGCGCGGCCGAGTTTCCCCATCCCCATCGCGGCGACCGCGGCGGCGCGTGGCCGGTCGAAAAAATCGAGGAGCCTTTCGAACTGCGCGAATGTGTCGGTGCGGGTGGCGACTTTAATAACGTCAGCGCCTAACGACCGCGCGTCGGACGCAATTTTGTCGAGCCGCGACGCAGACGGTGTGCTCTCGAAATCGTGAAAGGAAATTATTTTGCGAACGTTCTTCGCCTCCGCGGATCGCAAGACGGATTGGAGCAAACGCGCTGAACGCAACTCCACATCCACCCAGGCGGCGCGGGGCAGGAACTGGAGGAGCAGGGCGCGACGGCGCGGCGCTGAGAGATTGTTTGCGCCGCCTTCACGCGGATCGCGGGCGGTGATGATGAACCGAGCGGGCAGCCGGTCGATCGCGGCCTTCACTTCGTCGATGCAATTCACCAGGCGGTCGAGTCGCAATTCAAAGAGGCCGGGCGGCTGTCGCATCCGGAGGGCGCGCTGAAGATCAGCGCGGGAAAAAATTACGCCGACGATTTGCGGCGTCATTTTGGAGGCGGGTCGCGGCGGTCGAGCAGGCGCTCGACGTACTTCGCCAGGAGGTCGAACTCGAGGTTCACCAAATCGCCGCGCCGCGCCGTGGCGAGATTCGTCTGCGCCCTGGTGTGCGGAATGATCCAGACCGCGAAACTTTTCGGCAACACTTCCGCCACGGTGAGGCTGATCCCGTTCACGGCGATGGATCCTTTGTAAGCGACGTAACGCGCGAACTCCGGGGGCAATTCGATCTCGAGCCGAAGGTCCCCTCCTGTCTCGTCGAAGGCCAGGATCGGCGCCGCGCAATCGACGTGCCCCTGGACGAAGTGCCCGCCAAGATGCGCACCTACGGTTAGAGCGAGCTCCAGGTTTACGCGACTCTCGGGCTGGAGATTCTTGAGGTTCGTCCGGTCAAGAGACTCTTGCAGAACATCGAATGTAAGCTGGTTGCCATCGCGAGATGCAACGGTGAGGCAACACCCGTTCACCGCTACGCTGTCCCCGACGCGGATTCCGCCGGCAAGTTGAGGGGCCGCGATTTCCAATCGTTTCGCCTCACCATTCGCGCGGAAAGCCACGACGGTTCCTACTTCTTCGATGAGGCCGGTGAACATGAGAGGTTGAGAGGTTGAGAGAAAGCGTCGGTGGCCAATGTCCTCTCAACCGCTCAACTCCTCAACCTCTCAACCTGTCCTTTGCGCATTACTTCCAGAAAAAAAGAATCGAGATCAGGACAAAGACCGGCGCCAGGACTGGCAGAGCGAACTTGAAGAGGTAGCCGAAAAAGCCGGGCGCCTTTTCCCCGGCGTGCTCTACGATCGCTTTCACCAGCAGATTCGGACCGTTGCCAATATAAGTGAGCGCGCCGAAACAGGTGGCGCCTAACGAGATCGCAATGAGCGAGTGATCGTGCCTGGCCATGAACTCGGACAAATGCTGCGGGTCGTCGATGCTCCAGCCGTGGAGGCCCATCGCGCCGGCGAGGAACGTCAGGTAAGCAGGGGCGTTGTCCAGGACGGCGGAGAGCGCGCCTGTGGCCCAGTAGAAGTGCAGGTCCGAGCGCACTCCGAGATCGCCGGCGTGTTTTTCCATGTAATCGAGAACCGGAATCATCGTGCCGAAGATGCCGAGGAAAATCCAGGCGATCTCTTTCAGCGGCGCGAAACTGAATTCATTGCGCTGGCGGATTTCGGACGCGGTCAACCGGTAGGCGACGGAGGCGATGACGGCGATGAAGAACTCGCGCCAGCCGGCCGGTGCCAGGATCAGGCACGCCAGCATTGCCATCATCGCTAAAAAATTGGCGCCGCCGACGCACCGCCATTTTTCCGTGGTTATTTTCGCGTCCGCGCCGCGGTAATTCAAACGGTCGCACACATAGAATATGATTAGCACGGCGCCGAGCGTGAGGGCCCACGGCCGCCAGCAGCGCTGCACGACCCACCAGAACGGCACTCCTTTTACATAGCCGAGCAGCAACGGGGGACCGATTGGCAGGAGAACGCCGCCGATGTTGCTGACGACAAAAATGAAAAACGCGGTGTGGAAATTGGCGAAGCGATTTCGGTTGAGCGCGATCCACGGACGAATCAACAACATCGAGGCGCCGACGGTGCCGAGCAGGTTCCCGAGGAGCGCGCCGCCGAACAGAAACGCCGTATTGGCAGCGGGTGTGCCGCGACCTCGGACTTGAAGATGAATGCCGCCGGCCGTGACGAAGAACGCGCCGACGACGATAATGAAGCTCACGTATTCGAAGCCGGCATGCAGGAGGCGCGAGCCGGAATGGAGCGCAAGGACATAATAGGAAACAGTGATCGCCGCGAAGCAGGCGCAGACTTTCGGGTAATGCTTGTGCCATTGCACGGGCAGAATCAGCGGCGCCATCGCGATCGTCAGAAGCAGGCCCGCGAACGGAATCAGGCTGATCGGATTCGGTTCGGGGTGAAGGTTCGCCATCGAAATGGATCAGGAGCGAAGTTCCGAAAACGTAAATTTGCCCGATTTCGCTAGCGGCGCTCCGTCAATCGCCGCGTGCAAGATTTCGGAGGTGATCGGACGCGTGGTGAGGCGATCGCCATTAACAAAGACGCTTGGCGTCCGATCCAGTTCGAGGGAATCGACCCGCGCGCGATCGGCCGCGAGACGTTTGGTCACTTCAACGGCGTCAAGATCGGTTTTGAATCGATCGATGTCCAAGCCAATCTTTTCGGCCAGCGAGGCGAGGGCCGCGCGAGTGTTATCTGCGTTGAGCCAAACAAGGCGATTCTCATAAAGCGAATCGTGCATTTCCCAAAAATGTCCCTGGAGACCGGCCGCTTCCGCCGCCCGGGCCCCGTCGATTGCGTGGGTGTGCTGGTCGAGAGGATATTCCCGGAAGGTGACCGACACCGTGTCGCCGTAATCAGCTTTGACCTTTTTTAGAATTGGAAAAAGCACGGAACAGGGGACGCATTCGAAGTCTCCAAATTCCTCCAACGCGACAGGAGCTTTAACCGGGCCGCGCATGTGCGGTGGCTCGGCTCCCGGTTTGCCAAATGCAAGCTTGCCGGTGGGAACAAGGACTCCAAATGATTGATCGTGATTTCGGTAAAGCTCTATCCCCGCGCCGGTCGCGATGAGAAAAACTCCGAGAATGATGGCAAACGGCAAATAGCGTTTCATGGCTGGGCAGATTTTTTTTGGAGAACGGCAATCTTGCGCACGCGCTCCGTGTTTTCCAATCTCTTTTGCCGCGATGTCCCAAGCCCGATGGGCCGCGTGTCGTTAGGCCGGAAGCGCCGCCCGATAATGCAAAGACGGAAAATCTGCCGCGAAGAGATTGCGATCAGGCGAACGGTTTTTCTGGTAGCGGCGGGCCGCGATTCTTCGCCGGTTTTTTCCGCAGAATCAAACAAAGGGCCGCCAGGAATTTTGCCCAAAAGGCCAAAAACAGGCTTGACGGGCCGAGCGGGCCGACATCACTCTGTCCACGTCCGTTCAAAATATTTTGAAAAAAGTGAAAAAAAGGCTTGTCACGCCTCTAAAACGTCGGTAATCCTCACCGCCAAACCTAACCAAACCCAATGGAGAAACTAATGATAAGATACGTACTGAAAACGTTAGGATCCATCCGCTCGGCTCTCGCAGTCGGCGTCGGACTTCCTTTCCTCATCGCCGCGAACGCCTACGGGCAGGCGGCGACACCCGTACCCACCGAAGCCACGACCGAGCGCGTCATCGTGACGGGCTCGTACATCCCGACCGCGGAAACCGAATCGGCTTTGCCGGTTACGGTTTACACGGCCGAAGTCCTGAAAAAGCAGGGCGCCAATACCCCGGTGGAAGGCATTCGTCAGTTGCCTTCTTTCGTCGGTAACGCGGCGACGGAAAACGACTCGAACGGCGGTGACGGCACGGCCACGATCAACCTGCGCGGCATCGGATCGGTGAACGTGCTCGTCTTAATCAATACCCGGCGCACCTTCAACTTCAACGACATCAACCTGATTTCGATCGGTGCTGTTTCCCGCACGGAAATCCTGAAGGACGGGGCCTCGGCTATTTATGGTTCGGATGGCGTCGCCGGTGTCGTGAACTTCATCCTGCTCAATGGGCCGGGTGAAAAGCCGTATGAAGGCGCCGAGCTCTATGCCCTCTATGGCAACACCACCGAGACTGATGCGCATGTCCGCCAGGTTTATCTGCGCGGTGGCGTGACTGGTCTCGATGGCAAAGTCGCCATCGCGGCATCCGGTGAATATTATTCCCGGTCAAACCTCTTCTCGAAGGACCGCGCCAAGGTCGCCGGCACAGGCGATACGTTCAACGATCCGGCCGGTCTTGGCTTGGGCGGTCCCAATAACAACAGCCCGACCTTTGCCGGACGCGTTTCGGTCTCGGCATCGGCAAGCAATCTCTTTCCGCTAACCGGACAGCTGGTTCTCTCGAATCTCAGCAACAATCAAGCGTCGCCAGGGGCTTATCGCAGATTTGACGCTATCCCTGGAACGGACCCGTCCCGGTTCAATTTCCGCGCTTTCACTCCGGCCATTCCGGCCATGGAGAAAGCGTTGTACTTCGTGACTGGCAGCTATAAAATATTTGGCGACGGCATGGTGCTCTACGGCGACCTCCTGTATTCCAAGGCCAAGCAGGACAATGGTCTTGCGGGTGCTCCGTTTACCATCTCCAACACCGGCAATGGCTTGACGGAAGCTCGCGCCTCGCAGTTTAACCCCTTCGGTGGCTCTCTGGCTTCGGTCAGGTACCGCCTCCAAAACACGATCGGGCCGCGCAGGGATTTCTTCGATAAAGACGCCTGGCGTTACGTCGTTGGAATCAAGGGCGACTTCAATTTCAAGGACAATGGCTTTATCAGCCGATTCGGATACGATACCGGGTTTGTTTACGAGCGTTTTGATGAGCTGCGCGTAGATAGCGGCGATGCTACCCGAGGCAAGATTCGCCAGGGAATCGCCGGCACTCTCACAAGAGCAGATGGCTCGCCAATTGACCCGACCGGCACTCCGGTTTTCTTCAACCCGTTCATCGGTCAGAATGCCCCGGTCATTGGAAGCGCCCCAACTTATGTGAACGGCGTCCCGACCGGCCTGATGGCGAACTACAACAACCTAATTACCTCGCAAGTCGCGAGCTACATTGGTCACTCGGAATTCTACGAGCGGGACTACATGTATGATGCGCATATCAACGCCCATCTTTTCCCGAACCTTTGGGATGGAGGTTGGGACTTCGCGGCCGGCTACGAGCGTCGTAACCGGGCCCAGCACTCGGTGCCCGATCCAGTGCAGGCCGCCAACGACCAGCTAGGGTTCAACCAGTCGCCGAATACCAAGACCTTGCAGGAGATCAACGCGGTTTACCTCCAATTGGGTGTCCCGATCGTCACCTCGACGATGAACGTCCCGTTTGTCCGGTCATTCGACATCGATATCGCCTGGCGCTACGAGAAATTCGACGACTTCAATCAGGGCGACCCCGGTAACCCGTTTTCTAGAAAGCAGAAGGCCAGCTTCGATAACCCGAATCCAGATGAGGATTTCGGGGGATCGCCGCGTGTCTCCCTTCGTTATCAGCCAACGCCTGATATTACCTTCCGGGCAACATGGGGCCAATCATTCCGGTCGCCCTCGCCGGCCAACTTGTTTGATCCGATTATCCAGGACTTCCCAGTGGTGTTCGACAGGCTAAGGAACAACACACTCCAGCCACCGGAGGGCGTCTGGAGAAGCGGCAATGCAGCCCTGCAACCAGAAAAGACCGATACCTATTCGGCCGGTATCGTCTATACGCCCAAGTGGCTGCCTGGATTCACGATGACGGTGGATGCATATCAGATCTGGACCACAAGCCAAATTCTGGATGGGGATAGCTTCGCTCAAGTCTTGCTCACCAACAACGTAGTCGATCCTTCCAATAACTGCAATGGAACGAGCACGAACCTTGGTATCGTCCGCAATCCGGATGGCACTGGTGGCAGCAGGGTTGATGGCTCTCTGGAATGCATCAACTCGCATACCGCCAACGCTGGTAAGCGCCAAGTCGAGGGCGTGGATGCCACGGCGGTGTACGAGATCCCGACGGACCGTTGGGGCAAGTTCACCTTCTCAGGTGGTTACAACCACTTCTTCATCTGGAAGGAGCAACCGGGTCCCGGACTGCCGTTCAACAGCTTCCTGGGTAACTATAACAACGGTACCCTGCCGCTCGCTCCAGGTGCGATTCCATGGAACAAAGGGTTTCTGCGTGGGGAATGGGAATGGCGTCATTTCGATTTCGTTGCCACGGGTAATTACGTTGGCGACTTCCGGGATGATCCGGCTTTCAACGCCGATGCCACCTCAATCGGAGGCCCTGACTTCACCGGGCGGATCCGGACGGTCCCGAGCTACATCACACTCGACCTCCAGCTGAGCTACGAGTTTGTGAAGCCGCCCACGGAGCCTGCTCCTTACGTCAAGGAGTCCAAGGATAGCAAGAACGCCCCGGTTACAGAGGCCGCTACGGCCTCGATCTGGCAGCGAATGCTGTGGGGCACCAAACTCACGGTCGGTGTGAACGATGTCTTCGATCGTTATCCTCCTTCGGTTCTCGGAGCGTTTAACGACAACTACGATACGTCGCTCTACACGATCCGTAACCGTTACTGGTATGTGAGTTTGACCAAGAAGTTCTAAACGGAACTCGAATAAGTATTGCATCAGGCGGGTGGCAGCAATGCCACCCGCCTTTTGCTTTTTGCCGGTTGCAGATCGAGAGCGCAGGCTTGTTTTCGCCGGCGTTTTGAATTATCAAAAGGTGAAATGGCGACGCACGCAGTACCGCTGGCCAGACCACCCGCGTCGAGGTCGAGCTCGACCAGTCAATCCGCGTCCGCGCAGACCACGAGATCTTCCCCGTGGATCCTTGATCGCTGGCGGGATCTCGTCCTCTTCGTCGGCACGCCGGTCCTGCTCATCCCGATTTTTACAGCCGCTCAGGCGCGCTGGAGTGCACAGGATATCTTTCTTTTTGTCGGCGCGTTTGGCGCAATGGGTCACCATCTCCCGGGCATGATTCGCGCGTATGGCGACCGGGCGTTGTTCCAACGATTCAAGACTCGATTCGTTATCGCACCGCTGGCCTTGCTGGCTGTTTGTATCTGGTCGTCGGTTTACAACATTCAGGCAGTCCAACTGGTGGCTCTCGCCTGGGGAATCTGGCATGGGATGATGCAGACATATGGTTTCTGCCGGATTTACGACGCGAAGGCTTCGGCTAAAGGTTCCGCGCGGGCGCGCATCGACCTTGCTCTTTGTTTCGCCTGGTTCCTCGCTGCCGTGCTTCTTTCCCCGATGCGGTTTCGCAGTTCGCTTGATCTTTACTACGATAGTGGCGGACCAGTGATTCCGCCGGTCGTGGTGATCAGCGTGCGTAGTGCGATTCTCTTTGTGCTGGCTGGTGTGAGCGCCGTGTTCCTGTGGAGACAATGGAAAGATTGGCGGGGAGCAAAGATTGTGAGCCCGGTCAAGATCACTTTGCTCGTCAGCAGCATTGCCTTTTGGTGGTATTGCAATAACGGGGTGCAGAATATTCTGGTCGGGATTGCGCTCTTCGAAGTGTTTCACGACGTGCAATACCTCGCCATCGTCTGGATTTACAATCGCAGCCGAGTCGAGCGCGACGAAAGCATCCACGGCTTCATGCGTTTCGTTTTCCGACGCAGCGGATCGCTGATCGGTGTTTATCTCGGTCTAGTGCTCGCCTATGGATCGATCGCCCTAACGACCTCGGGGACGTCGATTGAAAGCATCAAACATGTCTTGATCGGCGTCGTCACGGCATCGGCCCTGCTGCATTTTTACTACGATGGATTCATCTGGAAGGTCCGCGAAACTCAAACGCGAGTGATGCTCGGCATCGATGGCAGCGGCGTGTCGACTCTGCCTGCGCCACGCTCGTGGCCGGCGTGGTTGCGCCACGGGCTGCGTTGGGCGGTCCTCATCATTCCGGTCGGCGCGCTTTGTGGCGCGCAGCTTGGCGGCCGCGTTGTGCCGGCGCTTGAGCGAACGCAAAAGGTGGCCGAAGTGCTGCCGCAGGACGCCCAGGCGCAGCTAAATTACGGAAAGGCGTTGCACAACGCTGGGCGCGTGCAGGAAGCCATCGCGAAGTATGAGTTTGCTCTCGCAAAGCAGCCGACGCTTGCCGAGGCCGAGTCTTACCTTGGATTGGCATGGCGGGATCTCGGCCAACTGGATCGATCGTTGGAGCACTACGAGCGCTCTTTTCACCTCGATCCGAAGAATGGAAAATGTGAATCCAATCTGGCCGGAGTCCTCGTTGCGAAAGGCCTTCTCACGGAAGCGCGTGTTCGATACGAACACAGCCTTTCCTTGAATTCGGATCTCCAGATCGCCCACAAAGAATTGGCGGATCTCCTTACCGGCGCCGGGGAATATAAGGCTGCCATTGAGCATTACGAAGCCGCTCTGCGCATTCAGCCGGATTTCCCCGAAGCGAAAGAGAATCTCAGTTTTGCCCGAACGCTGACCCGCCAGTAGCTCCCGGAACCATCATCGGCGAACGCTAACCGGTCGGCATTTTAGGAGCGGTTGACCGAAGACCTTGGCATGTGCGGTGCTTGTAAACACCATAACGACTATGGTTCTAATCAGCATCCGCCCCTTCGCTCTCCGCAAAATCTTTCTCGTCATCGTCGCTTTCCTCTGCTTTTCTGCCTTCTGCTTCGCCGATCCAGTTTTGATGGTCCACCGTTATTCCTCGCACCCCGAGCGGTCGATGGGAATGCGCCCTCCGGTTTCTACCTGGAACGAGCCGGCTGGAGATGGGTGGAACAGAATTGTCGACCGCTCTTTCGCTCATTTTGAGTTGGCCGGTGTGGCGGAGCTCCGGTCCGGGTCCGGATCGGACCACGGCGCCAAAATAGGCTTATCCGCGCCAGCCATGCCCTCTTCTGTCTTTCGTAAGGCTTCCTGCTCGCTGCGCTCGAGCGGCTCGGTTGCCATCCCCGATGGACCTGCTCTTTCTGAGGAAGCCGGCTGACGGTTTGTTTGGCTCCAGAGTGTTCTTACCCGGGTGGGGCCGCGCGCCATTCCTCTTCCTGAGGCATCGCAGTTCCCCGCAGGAAAAATATGCTGGGCGGGGAAAGATTTTTATTGCCTAAAAGCGGGGGAAGCCCTACTATCGTTTTTGTGGATATGGAAATTATGAGAACACTCGCCTCCGCCTTTGCCAAGTCTTCCGCCTGCATTCTGGTCTCCGCCTCGACCCTTTTTGCATCGGATATTGTCCTCCAAAAAGTGCCTGAAACGGTGTCGGACAAGACTCCCATCACCTCGAAGTCTAACCTCAGCCCGCAAGCGAGCTTCGCGCTGATCAACTACAACGTTCGCACACAGGCGCGCGCCCTCTATGTCAGTTCGGGAGGGGATCTCAAGACCGCGAACAACATGATCGATGATCAGGCCGCGACCTCGTTTGTTTTTTCACCGGCGGATAATTCGCCTGTGACCATTATCGATCTCGGAAAAGTGGCGACTGTGCGCCGCCTCTCGGCAGTCTATTCGCCACGCACTACGTCCATCGACTTTTATGTTCTGCAAACGCTGCCGGGCGTGGATGGGAACAACAGTGCGGCCAGTTCGTTCAAGCTGGATGAAAAAACGCTCGCGAAACTGAAAGCCGTCGGTACGGCTATCGACGATGGCACCCAGGGCCGCGCTTCGATCGATTTCCCGGCCACTTCGGGACGTTATGTGATGTTGCATTGGTCGCCGGCCGCGCACAGCGACACTGCGTTCACGGTCGCCGAGGTCTCGGCCTTCAGCCCGAGCCGCGGTAATCTCCTCGCTTCAAACCGGGATTTCTCCACCGCGCGGACCACGGTGGATTCGAAGGACGTCGCTGATTCGAAAGATGTTTCCGACAACAAAGACATCCCCGAAGAAGCTCCTCCGCAGCCGCCGGCTGAAGGTCCGCCGCCGCCACTTCAGCCTCCTCCTCCGTTCACCTTTATTCCGCAGCTCGTCCCCGCCAGCGAGTAACAACGGAACCTATTTGAAACCCGTCAATCGGCTCGGCTGGTTGACGGGTTTCTTGTTTTCAGGCCCGCTGATCGAATCAACAAGCCAGTGTGCTGCTTGCCGCGAATTTCCTAGAGCAGGTCACGAATGATCTTGAAGATGGCAGTATTATCGAGCGAGCCTTGGAAGGCATCGGTGCCCGGGCCAGCTCCGAACACAACGACATCTTCGACGGTCTCAAGCGCGACTGGAGCATAAAACGCTGCCGGTTCCTGGGGCGGTTCGATAATTGGCGAGGCAGCGGCCGGCGAGGCTGATTGTTGGGCTGCAAGCTTGGCGGTGCCATAGGATTTCATCCCATTCGGACCGCTTGCCCAGGAGAACCAGGGATCGCCGGCGGAATTTAATCCCAGCACCGCGATGCCGCGGTCTGCGCGAAAAGGCCAACCGTTCAGATGCAATCCGCCCAGGCCGACGTTTCCGCATACGACGATCGTCGATTTATCTCCAGCATACCGAAGTGCCACTGCGACGGCCCGGTCCAGTTCGGCTGTCTCCGCGAGGGTGTGTTCGCTGTCGTTTTGTTCGGCCCCTGTCCGCATCAGGTGCGCGTTGACCACTAGCAGATAGCCACCGCGATTGTATTGCAGAAGTTCGATCGCCCGCCGCACCATATCGGGCAGGCTCGGCTGTTCCCGGCGTGCTTCAATCTGGTCTGCGTAGGCCAGTTTGCCGCTCGCGAACGCACCAAAAAGTTTCGGGCGCCGCCAACCGGGGATTGCCTCGAGCTCGGCTTTTGTACGGGCAACGTCAAAGCCTTTGCGCCGGATTTCCGCGAGCAGGTCGCGCCCATCCTTTCGATTCCCATCCTTTGTGTCGGGCAGAAAATCCTGAGCACCACCGCCGAGCACGAGATCGATTCCTGAGGCGTCCGCTAATTGACGGGCGATCTCGAGTTGAGCCGTGGGGTCCGAGGCATGAGCATAGAACGCAGCCGCAGTCGCGTTGGTTATTTTCCCATCGCTCACCAAGCCGGTGGCTCGTCCCGAACGACGCGCGAGATCGATCAGAGTCGGCATCGCCCCTCCGCGCGACTCTGCGCCGATCGACCTGTTGTTTACTTTCACGCCCGTTGCAATCGCGGACGCGGCGGCGGCAGAGTCCGGCGCCGCAAAGTCGTTCGAATAATTTTTCACGAGCGCCAGGTGCGGCATCGAGTCGAGAGATAGCGGAACGTCCGCTCCTCCGGCAAAAACGCGCGTCGGCGCGATTCGGCCAGGCGCCAGTCCTTCACCAACAAACAGAATGATGCCGAACGGTTTTTGCACCACCCAATGTTGAAAATAGAAAATGCCGAAAGCCGCGAACAGGGTCAGGCAGAAAAGCGCGAGCAAATGGTTGCGCCACTTCACGAGGCCGATCTACGAGTGGGTGGTTCGCGTTGTCAATCCCGCAGAGCCGGAAACCGCTTGTGCGGGCGCGTGAACGTCGCGAAAATGCGCCACCGTGCCGAAGCCTGTAATCCTTATCATTCGCGACGGCTGGGGCATTAATTCGGGCGGCCGCGAAAAGCGCGAAGAAAATGGCGACGCCACCTTGCTCGCCCGCACGCCGTTTCACGACCAGCTTTACCGCGATTATCCCGGGGGGAAACTGAATGCCAGCGGTGTCGATGTCGGGCTGCCGAAAGGACAGATGGGTAACTCCGAAGTGGGCCATCTGAATCTCGGGGCCGGTCGGATCGTTTATCAGGACCTGACCCGCATCAACAAAGCGATCGCGGACGGGGAACTCGCGCGAAACCAGGTTGCGCAGGAAACATTCGCCAAAGCGCGCGGGCATCGTCTCCATTTTCTCGGCCTGGTCTCCGACGGCGGCGTTCACAGCCATTACCAGCATCTCATCGCTCTGGCGGACGCGGCGCACGCCGCGGGGGTGACGGACATTCTCGTCCACGCTTTCACTGATGGACGCGATACTTCGCCGACCGGCGGGGCGGATTTTCTCGACACCTGCGTCGCCGGCCTAACGAAAAGCGGTGCGAAGATCGCGACGGTCGTCGGCCGATATTTCGCCATGGATCGCGATTGTCGCTGGGACCGGACGAAGAAGGCCTGGGACGCGATTGTCCTTGGGCGAGGGGAGCGTTGTGAGACTTCGCCGGGTGACGCGGTGCGGGCGCAGTATGCGCGAAAAAAGACAGACGAGTTCTTACCGCCTCTCATTTTTTCGCACGCCGAGGAGCAACGCATTCGCGACGGCGACACGGTTTTCTTTTTCAACTTTCGCGCGGACCGGGCGCGCCAGCTTTCGCAGGCTCTTCTTATGAAGGATTTCGACGGGTTCGAGCGCGAGGTATGGCCGCAGGTGAATTACGTCACGCTTACGCAGTACGACGTGACCTATTCCTCGCCCTTCATTTTCGCGCCACAGGAGTTGCCGAAGATCCTGGGCGAGGTCGTGAGCGCGGCCGGCAAGACGCAATTGCGCATCGCCGAAACGGAGAAATATCCGCACGTCACCTATTTTTTTAACGGCGGGATCGAGCGCGCGTTTGCCGGTGAGGATCGCAAGATCGTGCCCTCACCGAAGGTCGCGACCTACGATTTGCAGCCGGAGATGAGCGCGTGTGAAGTCACCGAGGAGGTCCTCACGCGCGTTGGCGATTACGACTTGATCATCCTGAACTTCGCGAACGCCGACATGGTCGGGCACACCGGTGTGCTCGATGCCGGAATCAAGGCCGTCGAAACCGTCGATGAATGTGTCGCGCGGATCGTACCGGCCATTCTCGAGCGCGGCGGCGCCTGCCTGATCACGGCCGATCACGGGAATTGCGAGCTGATGCGGAACCCGGATGGATCACCGAACACGGCGCACACCACCAACCTGGTCCACTTCATTTACGTCGCGAAAAACGCCGGCCAGTTTCGCGTGGACGACGGCATTCTTGCGGATGTGGCGCCGACCTTGTTATTCCTGCTCGAGCTGCCGCAGCCGAAAGAGATGACCGGACGCAACCTGCTGGTGGCGAAAGCCGGCTAATCCCCCGAGCCGCTCGCCGGGACGATCTCCTCGCGCGTGATGCCGAATGCGCGATTGAACTGGCGGGTGCCGGCCACGGCGATCCGCTGCAAGAGCCGCACCCGCGCTTCTTCCAGATTGTCGTGCCAGGCCGGTTTGCGGACCAGCTCAAGCGAACCATTCATTTCGGCGAGGACACCCCAGCCGGCAGGCACCTCGGCAGCGCGGAACAAATCGTTAGGCAGAACCAGGAAAAACAGATTCGCGCAACGATAATGGACCAGGCATTCGAATTTCGTGCCCCCGTAGAGACGGTTTTGGAGCGCCGTGGTTTCCCGGAGAACGCGCCGGTAGCCGCGGTGCCCGATCGCATCGAAATCGTGCGAATCGTATTCAGCGAAGAGCGAATCGCCCGTGCGCAGAGTCGGGTAGTGAATACGCAGATGTTTTTCGAGGATCTCACGCCGGCGCGAGAGGGAGCGAAGACGTTCCTGTGTCATCGCGGTCTCACAATTGTCGCGGCGCAGATCCGGCAGCGCCTGTTTGCATTCAAAAATCGCGGTCACGGTCTGTTCGCGCACACGCGACCGATACGCCGCGACGTCGGCGCGATAGCGGCATTGTGGCAAACTCACTTCCGCGGCACAGGCTGTGTAACGACTGGCTTGTGCCCAGAGAAGCGCGAGACGCTTGAGCCCAAGGTGCGCTTCCGTTTCGGCGCGGCGCGCGACTACTGGCGAGTCCATTCGGCAAGTTCCTTTGCCCAATAGGTCACGATCAAATCGGCGCCCGCTCGCTTCAGCGAGGTCATGATCTCGAGCACCGCGGCGCGTTCCTCAAAACATCCCTTTTCCACGCCTGCCTTCACCATCGCGAATTCGCCGCTCACATGATAAACCGCCGTCGGTTTTCCGAAGCGCTCGCGCACTCGCCAGAGAATATCGAGATACGGCAGCGCCGGTTTCACGAGCACGATATCGGCGCCTTCTTCGATATCGAGCGCGACCTCGCGCAACGCTTCCCGCGCGTTCGCGCTATCCATCTGGTAGGAGCGGCGGTCGCCAAATTGCGGCGGGCTCTCCGCGGCCTCGCGAAACGGTCCGTAAAACGCCGACGCAAACTTCGCCGCGTAACTCATGATGCCGGTTTCCTGAAAGCCGTTCCCATCGAGCGCCTCGCGGATCGCTCCGATCCGGCCGTCCATCATGTCGCTCGGCGCTACGAAATCCGCGCCTGCGGCCGCGTGCGACACCGCGGTTTTCGCCAGCAGTTCGACCGATTCGTCGTTCAAGACGTGGAAGTGGTCGCCGTCGATCCGAGTGACGCCGCAATGTCCGTGGCTCATGTATTCACAGAGACAAACGTCCGTCATGACGACGAGCCCGGGACACTTCGCTTTGATCGCCCGCACCGCCTTCTGGACGATGCCGTTCTCAGCATGCGCGCCGCTGGCCGCTTCGTCCTTCTCGCGCGGAATGCCAAAGAGCAGCACCGCTTGCAAACCAAGATCGCGGGCGCGTTGCGCTTCATCGGCTACGTCTGCCAGCGCCAGTTGGAAAACTCCCGGCATGCTGCCGATCGCCTGCCGCGCACTCAGTTTTTCGCTGATGAAAAGTGGGAGAACGAAATCGTGCGCGGTCAATTTCGTTTCCCGGACGAGGTTGCGAACGCCTTCGCTGCGGCGCAAACGCCGTGGGCGTTGAACCAATTTTCTCACGGGCCGAGGCTACGCACTTGATGGTGCCGTCGCAAGTCCGCCGGGAACTTGACGCCGTGCCGCCTTCCGGCCTGAATGCGATGAGCCATGCGCGCGACCGGAAGAGTCACGACTGATTACCTGCTGATCGATATCAGCAATTCCTTCGTGAAGCTGGCGTTCGCGACAACGGAAAAAATTGGCAAATCGACTCGGCTGCCAACCGGCAAACTCACGGTGGCGGCGATGCGGCGAATTCTGCGCGGACGCAAAGTAGGAACGATAGTCGTTTCCTCTGTTGTTCCGAAGAAGAACAAGGCCATCTCGACTGCTGCCGGATCGACGCGCGTGTTGTTCCTCAATCCGAAACTCGATCTCGGCGTCGGCATCGATTATCCACGGCCGCGAATGATCGGTGCCGATCGGCTGGCAAACGCGGCGGCAGTCGCGCAGTTGTATGGCGCGCCCGCGATCGTGGTGGACTTTGGGACCGCGGTAACGTTCGACGTGGTTTCCGCCGCCGGCGATTATGTCGGTGGTGTGATCGCGCCCGGTCTCGAAGTGATGACAAACTATCTTTATCAACGAACCGCGTTACTGCCGAAGCTGACCTTGCAGGAACCGCCGCGCGCAATCGGAAAGACAACACGTGACGCGATGATGTCCGGCGCGGTTTTCGGTTATCGCGGTTTGGTCCATGAGATCCTGACGCGGCTCATGGCGGAAAATTTTCCACGAAACAAACCGCGGATCATCGCCACCGGCGGCTACGCGCAGTTGATTGCGCGCAAATTGCCGGAGATCGAGGCCGTCCATCCGAACCTGACGCTGGAAGGTTTGCGGATCGTGGCGAACCGAAATACGGACCCGAATAGCCCTCGGTAGACCGGACGTAACTCGCAGCCAGGGAGAGTTTTCCGGGAAAAGTGAATTTTCGCGGGGAGAACGGCAAAATTGGCTTGTCTTTCGGCGCGGCGATAGCTTGTATGCCTCTTTGCATGAACATTAGGAAATTCGCGACGATTACGGTCCTGGTTATTAGTTCTTTCGCGGCGACGAATGTTGCCCCCACCAAGGCGGAGCTCGAGTCGATGTACGACAAGGCCTTCCGTGAATTCAATGCCGCCAAGAATTTGCGCGGCGTCATCCTGATGCGCCAGGCCGAATACGACCAGGCGGAGGCAGCGCTTCAAAAAGCGCTCGCGACCGATCCGAAATTCTGGAACGCCCGTTTCAACCTCGCGGAAATTCCGTTTTTGCGGAAAGAGTGGGCGGAAGCGCGGAAGCGTTTTGAAGGATTGCTCCAGGGAAATACTTCCGAGCTCCAGGGCGAAGCCGCCCAACTTATCCAATACAAAATTCTCCTGACCTACCTGCTCGAAGGAAAGGAGAACATGGTCGATTCCATTCTCGCGAAGTTTGAGCTCACGCCCGATACACCGGCGGTCACGTATTCGAATGCCGCCGTAGCGTTCCAACACAAGAACGAAAAGGAAGCGAAAGACCTGATCGCGGCCGGCGAGAAAAAGTTTTCGCCCCAGCTCAACAAACTCTTCGCGGAATCGTTCTACGAGATCGGCTGGATGCAAAAGCCGGCCGGGCAGACTCGCCCGGAGCTGGAAATAACGACCGCCGCTGACCGCGCCGCGAAGGCGAAGGCGATTGCGGCGGAGAAGTTCGAGCAGGCGGAGCAGGCCTTTCAACAGCGCGACTACACCGCGGCCAAACGGCTGATCGACGAAGCGGATGCGGCCGACCCGAATCAGCCCGCGACCATCAATCTGCGCGGCGAAATTTTGCTGGCGCAAAAGGATTTCGACGGTGCCGAAAACGCGTTCAAGCAAGCGGCGAAGATCGATCCGAAATTCCGCGAGGCGCAATACAACCTGGCCCAGATCCCGTTCAAGAAAAAGGAATACACGAAAGCGCGCGATCGTTTTGAGGCGCTCTTCAATAACACGCCCGCGCCCGGCGGCGATAAGAACCAGGCGGCCCAGATCATCAAGTTCAAGATTTACCTCACGCTCCTGCTCGAAGGCAAAGACAGCCGCGCCCAAAAGATGATGGAGCAGTTCCAGTTCACCGGCGACACGCCGGCGCTCTACTACGCGCAAGCGGCCTGGGAGTTCAAACATAACAACACCGCGAAAGCGAACGACTGGATCGTTTCGGCGAAGAAGATTTATTCGCCCGCGCTCAACCTGGTGTTCGCCGATTCGTTCTACGATGTGGGCTGGCTCCAGGCGCCGCAAAATGTCGCCGCTGTTCCTGTGAGCCCATCGAAGGAAGTGGCCAAGACGGAAACGGCCCCGCCGTCAATCGAGCCGAGCCCAATCCCGGCGCCGGCCATCGCGTTGAACAAGATCCCGAAGGCCCCGGAGATCGCGCCGCCAAAATCCACCACGGAAACGACGACGCAGCCGCCAGCCTCGCAGCCGCTGGCGAAGAACGAAAAGCCGCCCGCCCCGGTCACGACGAATTCACCGAGCGTGGAGATGCCGTCCGCCGCGAATGCACTGCCGTCCGAGACGCGCGCGCCATTGCCGAAGGAACCTGAGACGACGACGCAACCCGCCTCGAGTCCGGCGACCAGTCCTGCGACGTCGAACGCGGTGACGCAGCAAAGCCCGGCGACCGCGCCCGCAAACAAGGGGCCGGCACCGGCGCCCGCAACAACCCTCGCGCCCGCGACCATTCAGCAATCGAACGTGACCGAAAGCACGAACGGCATTAATGCCAACACGCTGTTGGTTGGCGGCCTCCTGGCGGCGGGAATTTTGCTTTTGGCCTGGGTGGTGTTCTCCGAATTTCGCCGTCGCGTCAGTGTTTCCGTCTATCGCTCGCCCGCGCCTGCCGGCGGACCGAGGTTCGACGCGGTCGACGAGCAGGAAGCGGTCGTGGAAAAAATGGCCGCGCCCAAGCGCCTTGCAGGTGGCCCGCCACAGGTCTCCCTGCATCTGAAAGCGTCGGAGCCGTCCGTGCGCCGGGCGGCGGTGCCGTTTAGCAAGACAAGCCGTTCTTTCGGTCCGAATGGCGGCGCGATGACAGTCGGGGCCGCGGTCGAGAATCTCGTTCCGCGCGCGCCAAAAATTGAACCGACAGAAACACCGGTTGTCGAACCGATCGCCCAGGTCGCGCCGGAACCGGAAAAACCGGTGGTTTCTGATTTCGACCGCGAAATTGTCTCCGCGCCGATCACGGAAGTCGCGGAATTCAGTTCCGTCGGCGAACCGCAGGTCATCGAAAGCGTCGAAGAGATTCCAGCAGCGCCGAAGGAGGAACCGGTCTTCGCCGAAACCCCGGTGTGGACCGAACCCGCCTGGATGCCCATCACGCCGGAACCAACCTGGACGCCGACCGCGTTCGAACCTTCCGCGCCAGTGTTCGAGACGCCGGCGCCTATCGAAGAAATGGCCCAGCCGGTGGCCGAAACTTCTGCCTCGTTCGAATCCTTCAGCGAACCGGTCGTGATCGAGCCGGAGATTGCGCCGACGCCGGTCGCCGAAATTTCCGACTCAGAACCAGTTGCACAAGGGCCGCCCATCCCGTATCAAGTTCCCGCGTTTGAAACCGATTCACCGATGGCTGAAATCACCAAACCAGAACCGGAAGAGCTCCCCGCGCACCTTGCCAAGGGCGTCGTTGCGGGCACCTCGATGGCCGGAGTGGGTGCGCTTCGCCATTCTGTAGAATCGCCCTCGTTCGCGCCACAAGTCATATCCACCGAGCCTCTGGCTCAGCAGCCAACAACACCAGCTACCATGCCTCAACCGAACCAACCAACACCCGCTCCTTCGATTCGTCCCAGCCCCATGACCGGGGGCGCTCCTCAAACTCAAGCCCAACCCTCGAGCGGCATGCAGACCGCCGTGCAACTCACCTTCTCGTTTGAGATCGCGTCGCTCCAACTGACGCCGAGTTTCAAGATGGGTGCGCTTCAGCTCAAGCCCACCTCGAAGATTGTCACCATGCGCCTCGCGCCCTCGCAGCAACCGCAACCGGCGATGAATCTCCAGGTCACGTTCGAAATCGCGACCGTGCAGGCGGCGGGCGGCGGCATCGGCCAGATCCGGCTCACGCCTTCGCAACAGCAGCGCCCGAGCGTGATCAGCTCGCCGGCGTTCAACATCGCAGGGCTGCAGCTCCTCTCCGGTTCGGAAAGCGGCGCCGTCCAGCTCACGCCTTCGCAGCAAGGCCAGGCCTCGGTCCACGTCACCGGCCGCTTCCAGATCGCGACGGTGGAATTCTCGCCCTCGTTCGAGATCGCGTCGCTGGTTTTGAATGCGACTTCGAAGAGCGTGTCAGTGCAATTGCCGGGCGCCGGGCCGAGCGCGGTCGAAGGCGCGCCCGTGTTTGACATTGCGAATGTCCAGATCACCGGCAACGGCGAGATCGGCATGATGCAGCTCAACGCCCAGGGCGCCGCGCCGAAAGCCGCGTAAGTAGAGATAGTTTCTTTTAGCGAACGAGGAGGCAGTTTCTGCCTCCTCGTTTTGCGTACTACTTTTTCGCGAACCGCGCGCGATTCAGGGAGCGCAAATTCGCCGGCACGAATTCGCCGTCGCGCCGGATCAGCTTTCCATCGAACCAGACTTCGCCGCCGCCGTAATCCGGCCGCTGGATGTTCACCATGTCCCAGTGGACCTGGCTTCGGTTTCCGTTATCGGCATCGTCGTAGGCCTGACCCGGGGTGAAATGAAACGACCCGGCGATTTTTTCGTCGAAGAGAATGTCGCGCATCGGATGGAGCACGAATGGATTGAAGCCAAGCGAGAACTCGCCGATGTAACGCGCGCCGGGATCGGAGTCGAGAATCTTGTTCAGCTTCTCCGAGTTGTTGCTGGTCGCTTTCCCAATCTTCCCGTCCTTGAACTCGAGGCGGATACTATCGAATCCGGTCCCCTGATAAATCGTCGGCGCGTTGAAAAGCACGTGGCCCTGCACCGAATCCTTCACCGGACAGCTGAAAACTTCGCCGTCCGGAATGTTGCGATCGCCGCCGCAAATCACCGAGCCGATGCCTTTGATGCTGAAGCGCAGGTCGGTCCCGGGCCCTTTGATTTCCACGCGATCGGTTTTGTCCATGAGCGCCTTGAGCGCTTTCATGCCCGGCTGCAATTTCCGGTAATCGAGCGTGCAAACTTCGAAGTAAAAATCCTCGAACGCCTCCGTGCTCATGCTGGCGAGCTGCGCCATGGAAGGCGACGGCCAGCGCAAGACCACCCATTTCGTTTTCTGCACGCGCCAGTCCGTGACCGGCCGCATCTTTTTCGCGACCAGTTTCATTTGCTCCGGCGGTACGTCGGATAGTTCCGTGATGTTTTGGCTGCCGCGGACGGCGATGTAAGCGTCCATTTTTTTCATCCGCGCCAGCTCATGGATCGCGCTGAGATTGAGCTGGCGTTCCGTCGCGTTGAGCGCGAGCTCCCGGTTCAGCCGGGCCCGGTAAACCTGCGCGAAAGGAATCGCGCCCGCGTCTCGCGCCGCCCGCACCAGCGCGATCGTCATTTCCTCCGGAACATCGAACGTCTCGATGAGGACGGTTTCCTTCCGCTTCAATCGAGTCGAATATTCGACGAGAACCCTGGCGAGCTTGTCGTAGCGCGGATCATGCATAGCCGCTAACGATTCCATCGCGGTCGCCGGATGCAACCGCCTACCCTGCGTGGACAAGCTTCGCGGCGAACGCGCCATCGAATCCATCACGAAAGGGGAGCAGGGAAATCTGGTCGGCAAGTTTCAGAAACGGAAATTCCTGGAGGATCGCGCGGACGACTTCCTCGTTCTCTTCCGGCTCGATGCTGCAAGTGCTATAGACAAGAACGCCCGCCGGTTTGAGCAACGGGATCGTGGCGCGCACGATGCCCAATTGCTCGGTCTGCATTCGCGAGAAGCTGTCTGGCGTCAGACGCCAGCGGAGATCGACGCGGCGCCGCATCACTCCGGTGTTGGTGCACGGGGCATCGATCAGGATGCGATCGAACGCCGCGGTCTCCGGAAGCGGATCGCGACACGTCCAGTCCTGTACGACGCAACGGCTGATTCCGACGCCGAGCCTTTCCAAATTTTCCTGCAAGGTCCTGACCCGGCTCGAATCGCGATCGCAGGCCAGAATGGATCCCTTGTTCTTCATCAACTCGGCGAGGTATCCGGTCTTCCCACCGGGTGCAGCGCAGGCGTCGAGCACCCTGTCGCCCGGCGTGGGATCGAGCAAAAGGCAGGCGGTCGCTGTGCTCGGATCCTGGATATAACAGAGTCCATCGGCCAGCGCTTCATGCGGAATGGCCTTCAGGCGCACAAAGTTTTCCCACGCTGACAACGGTTCGGCCTCCGAGTGCTGCGCCAGAAACGCGTTCGTAGAAATCTTCAGTCGATTGATCCGCGCATAAATCGGCGCCGCACGATTATTCCAGTCGCAGAGCGCTTCCGTATTTTTCTCGCCAAAGTTTTTCACCCAGCGATCAACCAGGAATTGCGGATGCGATGTGCGGACGCTGAGCTCCTGTTCGTTCGCGTTGCGCAACAGGTCCGTTTTCCCGCGCGTGGCGTTCCGCAAAACGGCGTTGACGAGAGATCGGCTTTTAGGCTTGGCCAGCGCGACGGTCTCGAAAACTGCCGCATGCTCCGCAGTTTCGAGCAGGAACAGTTGATAAAGGCCGAACCGCAAAAGATCGCGGGTGTCGCGATCGAGCCGTCCGGAACGAAGGCGATCGATCCAAAAATCGAGCAGCGTCAGGTTCCGCACGACGCCGTAGAAAAGCTCCGTGGCGAAACCGCGATCAGGCGCCGTCAAATCGCTCGAGCGCAAGAGGTGCGCGAGAATTGCGTCCGCGAATTGTTTACCCGTGCGCCATTTCTGCAGGGCGACGAGAGCGAGGCTTCGTGAGCTCGGCTTAGACACTAGCCCGGCTTCACGCTGGCGCGGCCGATCGAGTGATAGTGGAAGCCGAGTTTCGCCATCGTCTCCGGATCAAACAGATTGCGCCCATCGAAAACAATCGGTGTCGTCATCTTTCCCTTTACTTCCTCAAGATCAACGTTGCCGAACTCCGACCATTCCGTCGCGATGATCAACGCCTCCGCTCCCTCGACCGCTTCCAGGGCTGAGCTCGCGAACTTCGCGCCGGCGATCGTTTCCACTTCGTGCGCCTTCTCCATAGCCTTCGGATCGTAAACCGTGACTTGCGCCTTTTCCTTCAGCATGTCGGCGACGAGCTCGATCGCCACCGAGGAACGGAGGTCATCGGTATTCGGTTTGAAGGCCAGCCCCCAGACGGCGATTTTCTTGTCGCGCAAAACCCAGAGCGTTTCCCGGATCGCTTTCAAAAAACGGTTCTTTTGGTCCGCGTTAATTCGCTGGACTTCCTTGAGCAAAGTAAACGGCACTCCGAGCTGCTCGGAGATGGTGATAAAAGCCGCGATGTCTTTCGGGAAACAGGAGCCGCCATAGCCGATCCCGGCATTGAGAAAACTCCGACCGATCCGTTTATCCATCCCGATGCCGTCAGCGACTTTCTCGATGTCCGCGCCGCTGGCCTCGCAGATCGCGGAGACGGCATTGATGTAGGAAATCTTTAGGGCGAGGAACGAATTCGCCGCGTGCTTGATCAGTTCCGCGCTGTTGATGTCGGTCACAAGGATCGGCGCCATGAACGGCTCGTAGACCTTTTTCATGAGATCGACGGCGTGTTCGCTTTGCGCGCCGATCACGATCCGGTCGGGCTGCATCAGGTCGGACACCGCGCAGCCTTCGCGCAGGAATTCCGGATTGCTGACGACATCGAACTCGGCCCCGTGTCGGTTGTAACGCTTGATCGTTTCGCGCACCTTCTCGCCGGTTTTCACCGGCACCGTGCTTTTGTCCACGATCACGCGATAACCGGTCAGGACATCGGCGATATCGCGCGCGACTTTCTCGATGAAACTGAGATCTACGCTACCGTCCGGCTGCGGCGGCGTCGGCACGGCGATGAAAACGATCTGCGAATTATCCACGCCTTCCCTGGTGCTGGCGCTGAAACGCAGCCGGTGCGCGGACACATTCCGGTGGACGACTTCCTCGAGGCCCGGCTCGTAGATCGGGATTTTCCCGGCCTGGAGCGCTTCCACTTTGCGCAGGTCGCTGTCGACGCAGATGACGTTGTGGCCGACGTCGGCAAAACAAGCGCCGGTCACGAGACCGACATAACCGGAACCGATAATGGAAATATCCATGGGAAATTTGAGCGCGGCCGATTAGCCGTTGCGCGAGAAGAAACGGGCAAAGCGCCCAAATTGCAATCGCGAACGCCGCCTTATTGGGTTTGTTCGGAGCCGGCGGGATCGAAGTTCAAATCGAAGCTGAATTTGGGCAGCGCTTTCAGAGTGAAGGTGAGCAGGACGCCATATTCTTTCACGCCGCCGTTATCGCGGATGATCGCGCCGACGGAGGCGACCCAACTCGTCAGGTCGCGATAGATCGAGTAGCGTTGCTGTTCCAGAATGCGGGTCGTGCCTTCGTATTGCTCGGAGATCCCGATCCCCCAGTTGTCGTTGATCCGATAATAGCCGCCGAAAACGTAGAGGCTGCTGTTATCGAAAAACGGGGCGCTGTTCAGGTAACGATGGGCGAAGGATATCTGAAGGTTCGCGATCGGCTGGATGTTTACGTTCGTATTAACCTCGGTGAACCCTTTTTCGAACACCGGGACCTGCGAGGAGATCCCGAAACTGGCCCAGGGAACGGGTGTGAAACTCATCCGATTGACCAGGTTCGAGTATTGGGTTCTGTCGAACGGGTTGTCGAAGTTTACGTCCATGTAGGTTTCGATATCCATCCAGCTCACGGTGGCGTCGTCGCGGCGGGTGAGGAGACGGTTGCGGACGCCGAAGCGCAGGATCGTCCAGCTATCGATGGAATCGACAGAAGTGAACTGCGGGAAATCGATCGGCAGCAACTGGGTGGAACCCCGGTAACGGTCAAACTGCAAAATTTCGGCGGGATCGGAAATGTTGCTCGAGACCCAGGAGAAATTTGCGAACGGCTGGATCACGTGCTTGAGGCCGTCGAGGCCCAGGGCGTTGCTTTGCGCGCCTTCCCAGGTCCGCGTGATCTTGAAGGAAGACTCAACGCCACCGTTAAAAACTGTGCGGAGCTTATTACCGCCCTTAAATAGAGGTATGTTATCCGGCACGATGAAATCCGGGATGAGAGGATCGGTGCTCCTGGTAAAAATGGTCTTACCGAGATCCCGCGTTGTATCGTAATAGGTGGCGCGGAAGCCGACCCGCGGCACCACCGACAGCCAGCCGAAATTGGTATTCGGGAAGGTGAACTGGTGGAACGAATCGAGCCGGAGCGTGCTGTAGTCGTCGTTGGTGGAACCTTTCGGAAAATTTCGACGTAGCTCGGCGAGGCCCGTTTCGCCCTCGTAGAAAATCGGTCCGCCGAAGAGCGGCAGGCGTTTTACATCCAGCGCCACTTCAGGCAGACGTTCCGTTGTCTCGAAGAAATTGTTCGCCTGGAACCGCCCGATCGCGGTGAGCGTGTAGTTCGGATTTGTTTTCGTGACCGCGACGATGTTGTCCGGCTTCGGATTCAGTTGAAACTCGCCCTGGAAAAAATCCTGGAGGATGAATTCGTCGCTGAGCTTGGTGATGTTCGCGATGCCGGAGATATCCTCGGTGAATTTCGTCCGGCTCTGGAGCGAAACGCGGTAACGGCCTTCCGAAATATCGGGCCGGGCGATCGAGGTGCGGTTGATGTCGGGATTCTCATCTTTCAAGAAATAGGTGCGGATCCGGGCCCAGCTTTGTTTGTCCGTGCCGAAGCGGACGTCGGGCTCAAACCCCACAGCCACGCCGCGCCGGTACCGGTAATCGAGCCGGAACACACCCTTGATGTCGTCCGTAATCGGCATGGTGACGCGGCCCAGGATCGACGGTCCCCACGAGCTGAGGTAGGCGGGCGAAATCATGTAGCTGAACGCCTCGTCGAGCGATTGATACATGTAGGGCCACCAGAAGATCGGCACGTTGCGGACGTAGAACGTGACGTTTGAGAAGATCACGCGGTCCCCCTCGTAGATCCGCATCGTTTTCGCCTGGAGCCGGAAATCGGGCTTGTCCGAATCGTGGGTCGTGAACGCGCCTTTTGAAACCAGGAATGCGCCCTCGGAAATCGTGGTGATCTTTTCCCCAGCCACCAGGTACGGCTGCTTGTCGGTCCTGATATCGACTGCCCGGATCTCCTTCGTCTCGGTGTTATAAATCGCCTTCTCGCCGACGAACGTGCCGACGGTGCGATAGATGCGGACGTGGCCTTCCGCGACGATGTCGTGGGTTTTCGGGTTGTAAGTGGCCGAGTCGGAATAGATATCCGCGTCGCCCGCGTGAATGACGACGTTGCCGTGGGCGATGCCGAGGCCGTTCTGGTAATTGGTGTCGCCGCTGGCGGTGATCTCGACCGGCTGCTTTTCAGTACCGACCTGTCCGAACGCCCACGAGCAGGCGCAAAAAACAGCAAAAACTGATAAAAGCAGCCTACGCATCGCGGGATGCGAAGCTACCCAAGGGGCAGTCCGTTGCAAAGGCAAAACACCCACTTTGGCGCTTCGATCCTAGATAGTGAGCCGGAGTCCCGCGACTTGCTGATTTAGCCCGCATGTCGACACGACGGCGGTTCGCAGCGAGACCGGCTCGGTGGACCCTGGCAGCCGTTGAGTGATCAAAGCCTGCGCTCCGCAGATGGTTTGCCATAGACTGCTCGCTCCCACGCTTTCGCCGAGGGGTGCTTTCACGGCATAAACCCTCGCATTCGGAGAATGTTTTTCGATTGCGGTCTGTTCCGCCTGATCGATGAAGGTTCCGTTGGCGCTGGCGACCACGAGATCTGGCGGCGTTGCACACAGGTCGGAGAAAACTGCTTCGACGGCGGCGGCTGCTTCGCGTTGCTTCCGGAAATTTGTTCCGCTGGCGATCTTTTCGATAGAAATGGGACTCGCCGCGGCGAGTCCCTCCGAGGAAAGCAGGATCGCGCCGGCGCCTTCGCTGACGATCATTCCGCGTGGCGGCTGTTGGAATGGTTCGACCGGCGGCGCGGAACGAAGCAGGCGCCATTTGCGATATGCGTCGCACAATAACCAGTCGGCTTCCTCAGCGCCGACGACGAGGCAGTGATCGAGCGTGTCACTTGCCATTAAGTCTTCCGCCATTTTCAGAGCGAGCGCTCCGACCGCGCCGTCGCCGACGAGCGTGTAAGTCGCGCCGGTGATGCCGAGGATCGCAGCCAGATGACTGGCGGGCGCGTTGAATACTGTCTCTGGAAAAAGAAGCGGACTGGCGGCTTGCACACCCGACTCGACGATCTCGTGATAGAACCGTTTCGTGTAGATCACGCCGCCGTTCGAGACCGCGAAGACGAGCGCGGTGCGCTGTGCGATTTCAGGATTGAGCTTTACGCCGGCGCTCTCCAAAGCTTCGAGGCCAGCGACAACGGCAAAACGTGAGATGGCGCTGGAACGGCGGAGTCGCGGATGGGCTGGCGCCCTGGCTGTGGCCGATGCGGGAACGCGGAAGACCGGATAGTCGCGGCCGAGTGGGCTGGAAAGCGATTCGGCGCTCGCGCTCTCGCCGTTCAGCAAGCGATTCCATACTTCCTCGACACCGCTCCCGAGCGGCGTGACCCAGCCCATGCCCGCGATCTGCACGCTCATGCGGCGACGGACCGCAGGATGATGGACGCATTGGTGCCGCCGAACCCGAATGAATTGGAAAGGACAGTGCGCACTTCACCGGCTCGGGAAGAATTCGCGACGATGTTCAGGTCGAGGCCGGCGTCGCCGTGGCGAAAGTTTATATTCGGTGGCAGCAACTGGTTTCGCAGGGCGAGAATGCTGATGGCGGCCTCGATCGCGCCGGCTGCGCCTAACGAGTGGCCCATCATTCCTTTCGTGGAGCTGACCGGGACGCCGTCGAACAACTCAGCGATCGCCTTGCCTTCGGCCGCGTCATTGAAAAGCGTCGCGGTCCCGTGGGCGTTGATGTAATCGATCTCGCCGGGCGAAATTCCAGCGCTTTGCAACGCCGCTTCCATGGCCCGGCGCGCTCCACTGCCGGAAGGATCGGGTTGCGTCAGGTGAAAGTTGTCGGTCGAAATTCCGTAGCCAATTATTTCCGCCAGGATGGTCGCACCGCGTTTCCGCGCCGACTCCAGATTCTCCAGCGCGAGAACCGCCGCGCCTTCCCCGAGAACCATCCCGCTCCGCTCGCTGTCGAACGGCCGGCAACGATCGGGCGTCGATGCCTGGAGCGAATCGAAACCCACGAAGACCAGCTCCGAGATCGCGTCGTAGCCGCCGGTGAGGACGCGCTGATAGCGGCCGGAGCGCACGCAGTTAAAGGCGTGGCCAATTGCGTTCGTTCCCGAAGCGCAGGCATTCGCGATGACCTGGCACGGTGCGCCGATGCCGAACGCTTCCTGCGCGTCCATGACAGGTTTCTGCGGCGTGTAGTTCGCGATCAGTGATGGCGCCTGGCGTGAAGGTCGCCGGCCGGCTTTCAGATCGCGGTAATACTGTTCGCCAAAAGTCATGCCGCCGCTGGTTGTGCCCACCACCGTCAGCTCCGGCTGGGAATCACCGGCCTGTTCCAAGGCTTCTTTCAGCGCCAGGATCATCATCCGCGCGACCCGATGGAGCCGTTCCGGATGCCGCTGATATCGGTTCGCTTCCGCCAGGGGCTCGTTCGCGACCTGGCCGGCGGTCTGGCAACGACAGCGATCGACTGGAAACGCGGTCACATTCGACACGCAATCTTTCGCTTCCCGGAGCGCCCCCAGCGTTTCCTCCAACCCGAACCCCAGCGGGCTGACAATCCCGGCTGCTACCACGGCCACACGAGCCCCGTTTGGAGGCCGGGATGAAGAGGAAAAATCGGGCATTTTCAGGAGGGGCAAACCGCCCCGGATTCTAGTTGCTTTCGCTGGCAAAAGCCTCTAGTAATCACGCCGAAAAGAAAACGGAAGCTCGGTGCGTTGGTAGATTGTCAGTTGAGTTTTTCAGTGGCGATTTGAAATCCGATGAGCGGGAACAGTGGCCAAGCGGCGTTTTCCTCAGTTAACTCAGATGGGCACTAAATTATACGTAGGAAATCTTTCCTTCAACACCACCGAGACCGATCTCCAGGACATGTTCGCGGGCGTGGGCCCTGTCCAGGAAGTCACGTTGATGCAGGACAAGTTCACCGGTAAATCGCGCGGCTTCGCCTTTGTCACGATGACGAGCGAAGCGGATGCGGCGAAGGCAATCACCGAGTTCAACGGCAAGACCGTCGAAGGCCGGCCGTTGACCGTCAACGAAGCGCGTCCGCGCGAACCGCGTCCGCCGGGTGGCGGTCGCAGTGGCGGCGGCTATGGCGGCGGTGGCGGCGGATACGGTGGTGGTGGTGGTGGTGGCTACGGTGGTGGCGGTGGTGGCTACGGTGGTGGACGTCGCGATGGCGGCGGAAACCAGCGGCGCGGCCGCTAACGCAGAGCGTTCGTTAGCAGCAGCGCCTCAGCGCACTTGATTCTGGCAGGGCGCGATCGCTAATTGCGGTCCGTCCTTCGGATGAAGTTTACCCATAAGATCGCGAAGCTCGCGCAGCCGCTGATGTATCGGCGGGCCTGGCGCAGAGCCGAGCGAATGATTCGTCCGGTCCCGCTCGAGCCGATCTATGCCCGGATCGACCAGGCGAAACTGGCTGCGATCCAGGCGCAGTATGCGTCGTCGAATGAGCACTATGCGAAATACGCCGATGTCCGGCGGTGGCTGCGGCTGAACATTGTTCGTGCGCAGGATCTGAACCTGCACCGCTGCGGGCCGAAGTCGGTCCTCGACCTCGGCTGCGGCGGCGGTTTTTTCCTTTTCGTCCTCCAGCAGCTCGGGCACACCTGCCTGGGCTTGGATATCGATGAGTTCCCGCTCTTTACCCAGTTACTGGAGCTGTTTCACGTCGAGCGCCGCATCTGGGCGATCCAGCCGTTTGAACCGCTGCCCGATCTCGGTCGCAAGTTCGATTTCGTCACCGCTTTCTCGATCGATTTCAACCGCGATAGCAAACGTGATTGGTGGTGGGGCCCATCCGAATGGACATTTTTCCTCGACGACCTGAAACGCCACCTTAATCCCGGTGGCCGGATTTTTCTGGGGCTCAATCCTGGGAAGAACAAGGAGTTCTACACTCGCGAGCTGCGCGATTTTTTTCTTAGCCGCGGCGCCTGGGTGGAACGCGAAAACGTCCTCTTGCCTCCGTTCAGCGGAGAAGTGGCGCCTGCCTGATTCGGATTAATTGCGGGCGCGTGCGGCTAACCGTGCCGCCGGATGCGAAATAGAATCAAACAACCACTGCCCAAAGGAGCGAACGTTTATGGCTGAAGAAGAAAATCAACAATCCAGTGAGAGTTCCGGTTCATCGTCCGAGAACATCCAGATTCCACCGATCTCCAAAGAAGCGGCCGGAGCGGCAACCGGGGCTGTTCTCGGCAGCATCGCCGGGCCAGTGGGCGCGGTGGTAGGCGGGGTGATCGGCGCGGTCGTCGGACGCTCAGCTTCTCAACGTTCCGCTGCGCCCACGGCAAAGAAGGCCGTGAAGAAGGTCGCGACAAAAGCTAAGAAGCCAGCGCGTGCCGCTGCGAAAAGGCGCGGCAAAAAGGCCGCCCCGAAGCGCACCGTGAAAGAGGGTGGGAAGAAATCGAAGTCGTCCGCTTCGCGGGCACGAGGCAAGGCCAAGGGCCGTACCGGCAAAGCTCGCGGGAAGAAATCGAGCGCCCGCAAGTCTACTAAAAGCAAGAGCCGCGGGAAGAAATCAGGCGGTTCGAAGAAGCGGAGCGGCGGCAAATCAGCGCGCGGCAAGAAGCGCGGCGGCTCGAAAAAGAAGCGGTAAGAATTGGGCAGGACTGGATTCGAACCAGTGAAGGCGTAAGCCAGCGGATTTACAGTCCGCCCCGTTTGGCCACTTCGGTACCTACCCGTTTTTGCCGGGGAAACGGCGAGCGTTGATATAGGCTCGGGTGCACCGCGTCGCAAGTGATTTGGGGAGCGCACGCGCCTCGCGTGCTGGTTTTGGCGCCCTCGCCAAAACGCACTTTTCTTTTCTTGAGGGAAGTTCATGCCGGCGAGGGCGCCGGCATCAGCACGCGAGGCGCGTGCGCTGCCCAGATCACGGAATCAGCTACGCGAAGAATTCAGCGATCGATTCGACGACGTAGCGCTGGGCTTCGCGCGATAACTCCGGATACATCGGCAAGGCGAGAGTCTCGCGGGCGGCACGTTCGGATTCGGGGAAATCGCCGGCCCGATGGCTGAGATAGCGAAAACATTCCTGTTCGTGCAACGCCAGCGGATAATAGATCGCGGTTCCGATTTCCTTGCGCGCGAGATGTTCGCGGAGCGCGTCGCGGTTCGTCGTGCGGATCACGTATTGGTGATAGATGTGATGATTCGTTAGGCCGCACTTGCGGTAAGGCTCGGCCGGAAGCGTGATTCGATCGGTCAGCCCGAGACGATTGAATTCCTCGCGGTAACGGTCAGCCACACCGCGCCGCGCCGCGGACCATTCATCCAGGTGCGGCAGTTTCACGCCGAGAATCGCGGCCTGGATTTCGTCGAGCCGGAAATTGCCACCAATGAAATGATGGTAGTAGCGCGGTTCCATCCCGTGCTGGCGGCAATGGCGCACGCGGTTCGCAAACGCTTCGTCCTGGCAGACAATCATCCCCGCGTCGCCCGCGGCGCCGAGATTCTTCGACGGGTAAAAGCTAAACGTGCCGGCGTTACCCATCGTGCCAGCCTTCGCGATCGTTCCGCGGAGTTGATATTCCGCTCCCAGCGCCTGGGCGGCGTCCTCGATCACTTGGAGCCCAAAGCGCGCGGCGATTTCCAGGACCGGCTCCATCTCGCAACACAGACCGTAAAGATGGACGGGCACGATCGCGCGCACCTTGTCACCTTTTGGAGTGAGCAGCGAACCGTCGTTATCCCGCCGGCACGATTCCGCCAGGTATCGTGTCAGTGCCGTCGTCGAGAAGTTGTAAGTTACCGGATCGATGTCGATGAAAACCGGCGTGGCGCCGACGCGCGCGATGCAGCCGCCGGTGGCAAAGAAGGAATAAGCGCTGGTCACCACGGCGTCGCCGGGCCCGAGGCCCATTGCCATGAAAACCGCGAGCAGCGCGTCAGTGCCCGAAGAAACGCCAATTGCGTGGGGCGAGCCGCAATAATCAGCGATCGCCGCCTCAAACGCCTCGACTTTCGGCCCGAGAATAAAATTTCGGGTCGAGAGAACTTCCTCGACCTGCGCCCGAATCGGTTCCGCCAGGGCTGCGTATTGTTGGCTAAGGTCGAGCAGAGGCACCCGCATGGCTGGGAAAGGATGGCAGCTTCACCCGGCGGTTCAAACCGGAACTTCGCTTCCACCCGGCGTGCCCGTTGACCTGCGAGAGCGAGTAAGTTACCATCGGTTTATGTCGCTGCTTCGCGGGCTTTTCTGGCTCGTCCTTTTCGTCTTTTTCACCTTTTGTTTCGTGGTTCTCTTCGAATACGGCACCCACGATTTCGCGAGCGGATTCCAGAAGGAATTCGAGCGCGTGAAGACCTTCGCCAAAGAAGCCGGCAAGCCGGCGTCGAAGCCGAAGAAGTAGGGGATCGCGCTCTGGCGCGAAATTCCAAACACCAAGCTCCAAGCACCAGGGAAGCTCCAAATTCCAAGCTCCAACGCCGCTTCATATTCGGCCTTTTGAAGTTGGAGCTTGATGTTTCTCTGGAGCTTGGAGCTTGGGATTTGGTGCTTCGGTGCTCGGGTTACTCCACAAATTCCACCGTCGGCTCTTTGTCGATGTAGCCGCGCTGACTCGCCGCGTGGAGGAATTCCCGGATCGCATTGCGTCCCGCCTCGCCGTAATCGCGGGTAAAATCGTTCACGTACATCCCGATGAATTTGCCGGCGAGCTTTGCGTCCATGTCGCGCGCGTAAGGCATGGAGTGGCGCACCGCCTCGTCGCGATGAGCCAGGCCGTAATCGATGCTTTCGCGCATGATCGCGAGCAGATCGCGCTGCACCGGCGCCGGGATGTCTTTGCGCAAGACATTCCCCCCGAGCGGCAACGGCAAATCGGTCACGCGCTTCCACCATTCACCGAGATCGATCACTTTCCTGAACCCGGAACGAGCATAAGTGAGCTGGCCCTCGTGAATGATGAGGCCGGCGTCGGCCTTCCCGGCTTTCATGGTATCGAAGATTTGATCGAAGGGCACGACGACATGATCGAAGTCCCCCAGATAAAGTTGGAGCGCGAGATAGGCGCTCGTCATCCGACCGGGAATCGCAATTTTGCGGCCGCTAAGCCAGGCGCGGATTTGGTCGTCGGAGGTCGCGTCGAATTTCGCATCGCCCGGCACCACGACCATCGGCCCGTAGCCATCGCCCATGCTCGCGCCGCACGGCAGGAGCGCGTAACGATCGCTCACGTAGGCAAACGCGTGAATCGAGATCGCCGAGATATGCAGCTCGCCGCGGGTGGCGCGCTCGTTCAAGGTCTGGATGTCCTCGAGCCGATGCTCGAAGCGATAACCGCGCAGGTCGATTTTGTTTTTCGCCATCGCGTAAAACATGAAGGCGTCATCGGGATCGGGGGAATGGCCGAGCGTGAAGACAGTCGGTTCTGACGACATCAGCGCACGCTACTGGCGGTGATTGAGATTGGCAAAATTGGTTGCTGTTTGCGTCCGCGAAGGTGAACCGATAACCTGCTGTTGATGGCAAAGTCGGCTCTCGGCAAAGGTCTTAGCGCGTTGATCAGCGCGCGGTCCGCCCCGATCCGTCTCGAAGCCGAGCGGGGCGAAAAAATCCAGCAAGTCGATCTCTCCCGGATCGTGCCGAGCCCGTTGCAGCCGCGAAAAGATTTTGCGCGTGACGCGCTCGCCGAACTGGTCGAATCGATTCGCCAGCACGGAATCATTCAGCCGCTGGTGGTGCGGAGCGTCGCCGGTAAACACGAATTGATCGCGGGCGAACGCCGCTGGCGCGCGGCCCAGGAAGCGGGATTGACGCAGGTGCCCGTCATCACCCGGGTCGCGACCGATCTTGAAGTCCTCGAGCTTTCGTTGATCGAGAATCTGCAACGCGCAGACCTCAACCCGATCGAGGAGGCGCAGGCCTATGCGCGTCTCTCGAATGAATTCGGGATGCGCCAGGAAGACATCGCGCAAAAAGTCGGGCGAAGCCGTGCCGCCGTGGCGAACTCGGTGCGCCTGCTCGATCTTCATGAGCAGGTGCAAACCTGGCTCACGCAAGGATTGCTCTCCGTCGGACACGCCAAGGTGCTGTTGGCATTGAAGGAACCGGAGGAACAGCGCGCCGTAGCGGAAACGATCCTGCGCCGGAGCGCGACCGTTCGCGCGACCGAACGTCTCGTCGCCCGCCAGCTCGGCGGGACGCGTCCGCGCCGCCGGCGGCAGACAGTGGCCACCTCGGCGACAATCGATGAGTTGCAGAATCGGTTGCAGGAACATCTGGGCACCCGGGTGATGGTGCACCACGGCGAAAAACGGGGCCGGATTGAGATTGAATATTATGGCAACGACGATCTTCAGCGCGTCCTCAATGCCCTTGGATTGCCGGCGGCGGAGTTGTAAGGGAGGTGGATCGAGCGCTCCGTCGCTCGATGTCAAAATAATGCCGGCGAAGCCGGGATTTCTTCGTCATCGCGCGCGGAGCGCGCGATCCACCTTTGCGATTCTCGCGCTCAGTCTGCTGGCGGCGTGCGATCATGCGAATACCGAATCGCGCAGCGATCAGAGAAAAATATGGGAAGATTTTTCCGGCGATAAAGCGCTCGCCCATGTCCAGGCGATGGTCGATCTCGGTCCGCGGCCGCCCGGCACCGAAGCGATCGAAAAGACCAGAGCGTATTTGATTAAGCAGCTAGAAAGCGCCGGATGGAAAGTGGAACGACAGAGTTTCTCCGACCACACGCCACGCGGGAAAATGCAGTTCGTGAACCTGCTCGCAACATTCGGCGCCCAGGGCGCTCCGTCGTTTCTCGCCTGCTCGCATTACGACACGAAAACTTTCGACAACGCGCGCTTCGTCGGCGCGAACGACGCCGGCTCGAGCACCGGCGTGCTCCTGGAACTGGCGCGCGTGCTGGCCGAGCGTCCGGAGCTCGCGAGCAAAGTGAAGCTGGTCTTTTTCGACGGGGAAGAAGCTTACGAAAATTTCACCGAGACCGATGGATTGTTCGGCAGCCGCTATTTTGCGAAACAGCTGGTCGCCCAGGACAAGGCGAAACTCTTTCGCGGCGGCATTTTGTTCGACATGGTGGGCGACAGATCGCTCACGATTACCTTGCCGCCCGATTCACCGCCCGACCTAACGAGCGGTATTTTTGCGGCAGCCGACGCCCTGAAATTGCGCAAGCATTTCACTTACTTCGATCGCGACATCACCGACGATCACACGCCCTTGAACGAGATCGGTATCCCGGTCATCGACCTGATCGACTTCGAGTATCCGCCCTGGCATACGCCGGACGACACGATCGATAAATTGAGCGCGGAAAGTTTGCGCATCACCGGCGCGGTCGCCGCCTATTACCTCGCGGAGCTCGCCTTCAAATGAACCAGAGATTGCGCCTGGCTCTCGTGATGATGGTGGCGCTCCTGCTCGGCCTGGCTGTGAGCGAAGTGCTTTCTCGGTCGGCTGCGTTTCGCGATCTCGCCGGCCGGCTCGCTGGCCGGGGGCGGCTCGTTGCCCTTGCGCACGGCAAAGGAATTTACGAAACAGATCTTGGCGAGGACGAGCCGGGCGCGGCGGAGCTGGTCGTCCTGGAAAATCTCAGGCGCGTGGCTGGGAACGAGACGGTGGCCCCAGCCGCGGTCGATCGCGAGGTTGCCTTGCTCGAGGCGCAATTCGGGGATGACAAGACGTTTCGGAAAGCGCTTCGCATCAACGGCCTTTTCATCTCGGCTCTTCGCGACAAGGTGACGAATCAGCTCCGTGGCCTTGCCTGGCTCGAAAAACAAGTCCGACCAGCGACTCCGGTCACCGAGCGGGAGTGCCGGGAATTTTATGAAGCCCATCGCGATCTTTTTGTGCAACCGGTCCGTTTCCGCGCTTCCCATCTTTTCCTCGCCGCGCATGCGGAGACGCCGCGGGAACTTTTTGAAGAAAAGGAACGGGCCATTGCGACGTTCGCGACGCGATTGAGCAAGGGCGAAACGCTTTCCGCTCTGGCGACCGCAGCTTCCGAGGATGAAGCGAGCAAACCGCGCGGCGGCGATCTCGGCTATTTTTCCGAAACGCGCACACCTCCGGAGTTCATCGCCGAGATCAAGAAGTTACGTGTCGGCGAAACCAGCAAGCCATTTCGTTCTCATCTCGGCTTCCATATCGCGCAGGTCACTGAGATCAGGGACGCGCGATTCCTGACCTTTGAAGAAGCGCGATCGGAAATTTCCCTGGCGCTTGCGAATAAGCGGCGGGCTCACCTGATCACCCAGTTCACTGGAAATCTCAGCCGTTCCGAATAGCTGTGTGAGTAATTCACCAGCAGCGCAGACGCAGTGTTTTCTTTCCTCTCCCTTAAGGAGAGGAAAACTGACGCATCGCTGAAGTATGATGCGAACGCTTGGGGTTCGAAATGGTGGCCTCTAGCAAATTTCGGCATTGCGTCGCCGCTGGTTTGCCGTGATTTTCAGCGGTCGCCCGGTAAATGCCGGGGCATCCCCGAGAAACGATTTAAAAAATGGCGAGTAGGACGCGGAAAAATGTTGGAGTGCTGGGCCTGGGCATCATTGGCCAGCGGGTCGTGGAGAACCTGCGGGAAGGCGGGTTCCATGTCTTCGTTTGGAACCGGACGCCGCGGCCGGTGCCGAATTTCGTCGGCTCGCCCGCGGAAGTCGCCGAGCTCTGCGATTACATCCAGATTTTCGTTTCAGACGATGACGCGCTGCTCCAGATGGTGCAGCGGATGACGCCGAACCTGACCGCGCACCACATCGTGATGGCGCATTGCACGGTCTCGCCTGATACGATGCGGGCGGCGGCGGAAATCGTGGAGCGCCGCGGCGGGCAACTGCTCGATTGCCCTTTCACCGGAAGCAAGAACGCGGCGGAAAAAGGCGAGCTGGTTTATTACGTCGGCGGCGATGAAGCCGCGCTGCGCCAGGCGCGACCGATCCTGGAAGCGAGCAGCAAGGAAATCATCGATATCGGTAAGGTGGGCGATGCCACCACGATCAAGGTGGCCACGAACATGATCACGGCCGCGAGCGTGCAAGGCGCGGCGGAAGCCCTGGCGCTGGTTTCGAAATCGGGCCTCTCTCCGGAAAAATTTGCGGCGGCGATGCGAAACAACGGGAGCAATTCCGCTACGCTCGAAATGAAACTGCCGATGATGATGGAAGGAAATTTCGAGCCGCATTTTTCGGTGAAGCACATGTTGAAGGATGTCGTCATCGCGACCCGGCTCGCCCGCGCCTTCGGGATCGAATTTGGTGCGACGGATGCGTCCCGGCACGGCCTGACCGAGGAGATGCGACAGGGGCGCGGGGATGCGGATTATTCGTCGCTCTTTCGCCAATATTTTCCCGCGGGCGGTCCGCTCGGGGCGGCAGCAAATGGGGAAGAGGACCAGCCGCGCCTCGCCGGAATCGACGAAGGGAAGACCGAGCAACCCGAAAAAGTTCCGGTGGCGGTCGAGACTTCCGCCGAGGTGCCGTCAGAGGCGAAGTCGATGGGGGAAGTGGTGCCGGCGCCTGCGACCGTGGAAGCGGAACCCGAAACGGCAACGGAAGTCGGCGGCCATACTACTGTGCCGGCGGCCCCGAACGAACCCGCGCCGGCGATTTCTGCCGCGACCCAGCCTGTCGCTGCGACGGAGCCGAAGCCGAAAGAAGAAACCGTGCTGACCTTCCCAGTGCCGTTGAAGGAAGGAGAAGGCGAGGAGCCGCGCGGACTCTGGGGCGGGTTCTGGCGCCGGCGGACCGACGATTGAGTTCATCCGCCGCGTCGCCGATGACGCCAGCTTTCAGTTCGGAGCAAACGCGTTTTTTTGATTTGTCGGCACGGGTGAAATTGCGAGTGGCCGGCGCGGACTCTTTTCGTTTTCTCAACGGTCAGATCACGAACGATCTTCGGAAAGCGGCGGCGACTTCGGCGATTCAGGCATCGATCCTGAACGCGAAGGGAAAACTGAGCGCGCACGTTTTTGTTTCGATGGACAACAACGGCGCTTTCCGGCTGGACGCTGACGGCGATTTGCGGGAAGACCTTCCCGCCCGGCTCGAGCGCTACATCATCGCAGACGACGTCCAGCTCGAGGATGTGTCCGACGAATTCTCGGTTCTTCATTTCCTGGGCGAGACGCCGCCCGCGGGAGCGACCCCGGCGAGAACGGTGGCCTCAGAACGTTTTGGCTCGCCGGGCTGGGATTTTTGGTGCGAGCGTGCCCCGGCCGCCGAACTTCAGAGCCTATTTTCCGAGCGCTTTGATTTTTGCGATGACGTTTGCGCGGAAACCCTTCGAATCGAACGGGGCGTTCCGCGCTGGGGCCGCGAGCTGACAAATGAAATCATCCCAGTCGAGGCGAACCTGGAAGCGAGCTCGATCGATTACGAAAAAGGATGCTACATCGGGCAGGAAGTCATTTCGCGGATGAAGATGTCGGGGCAAACGAACAAACGTCTTTGCGGTATTGTGTCGCTTTCCGGCGCACCGTTGGCGGCAGAAATGCGGCTGACGAGCGAGACCGATCCGGGCAAGGACGTCGGCTGGATCACGAGCGCAACCAGCAGCGCTCGCCTCGGACGCGAGATCGCGCTCGGCTACGTAAAGCGTGGGTCCAACGAGACGGGGACGCGTCTGCTTGCCGCAGGAATTCCAGTTCAGGTCGCGCCCTTGCCGTTCGTTTGAGTTATGGCCGCTGTCACGCTTAAGAACATCGGCGGCCTCGATCTCACGATCCACGACCGGGAATTCGTCGTCCTCGCGGGTCCTCCAGGTTGTGGCAGTTCCGCGATCGTTCGGTTGATGGCCGGCCTGGCGGATGTTTCGCAGGGTGACATTCTTCTCGACGAGCGGCGCATGAACGATGTTCTGCCGAAAAACCGGGACGTTGCTTTGCTCTTGCATGATTACACGCCGTACCCGGCGATGACGGTCTCCGAAAATCTGGCGATTGGGTTGGAGCACCGGAAATTTGCGACCGCTGAAATCAGGAAACGCATCGCGGCCGTTGCCGAAACGCTCGGCTTGCAGGACCAATTGTCCGCGAAGCCGCAATCGCTTTCCCCCGAGCAGCGACGACTCATGGGCCTCGGTCGCGCAATGGTGCGCCAGCCGAAGGTGTATCTCTTTGACGACCCATTCGCGGATCTCGAGCCGGCCGCTGCGAGTCGTGGGCGCGCGGCGATCGCCGAGCTGCGCTTACGGTCTTCATCGACGATCCTTTACTCTACGAGCGATCCGGCGGAAGCGTTGGCGTTGGGAGCGCGCACCATCGTTCTCGAGGACGGTGTCGTGCAGCAGGATGCTGATGCGCAAACGATCTTCGACGAACCCGCAAACTTATTTGTGGCGAAGTTCTTTGGCGATCCGCCGATGAATCTGATTCACGGAATCCTGAAACAGGAGCGCGATGCCGTTGCTTTTTCTGAAGCGGGCGATGGAACAATCGCCGTCCGTTGGCCCGCTTCGCGTTTTGCCGGTGCGAAAGAGCTCGTCAGCGCCCCGATTCTGCTCGGATTCCGTCCCCAGGCTGTCGAGATCGCGGAAGAAGCAAATCGTTCCACAAATGCCTTCCGGGCCCTGGTCGAGCGGGCCGAACCAAGAGGCGCGGAGACAGACCTTTATCTTCGGACCGGGGCGCACGCCCTGATCTGCCGGAGCCCTCGCTGGGCCGGTCGGGAGGAAGCCGGCCACCGGTTCCAGTTCGAGATTGAGCTCGGGAAAACGTATCTTTTTGACCCGGTTTCCGGCCGCCGGCTCACGCCGGAACCGTAATTTCCGTTGCTCCTGAATCTTGCGTAAGTTTAGTATTGCCTTTCCAAGGTGAGCGCGGGTAATCTCTGCCCGCATCTACCGAGGAGCCCCGCAGTGAACCAACAATTACTTGCCGAAATCGGCCGCACCCAGCGGCTCGAAATTCTTAACACGCTCAAGCGCACCAAAGGCTTGTCCGTTAACGAGCTCGTCGCGCGCATGAAGATGAGCTACATGGGCATCAAGCAGCATTGCCTCACCCTCGAGCGCGACGGTTACCTCGACACCTGGCGGCGCCCGCAAAAAATGGGCCGGCCCGAGATGGTCTATCGCCTCACCCGCCGCACCCACGATCTTTTCCCGTGCGATAGCAACGACTTCACCCTCGAGCTGCTGAAGTCGATCAAGGAAGTGCACGGACCCAATGGCCCGGAGAAAATGCTCTTCAATGTCTTCGAACGAAAAACGGTCGGCCTCAAAGCGAAGGTCAAGGGCGACACGGTCCTCGAGCGCGCGAAATGGCTCGCCGCCCAGCGCGAGAAAGAAGGTTACATGTCGCAGTATGTGGCGGATGAAAAAGAAGGCGGCCCGCAGATTCTCGAATGCCATTCGCCCATTTTGAATTTGCTCGATCAATACCCGATCATCGGCCGCCTCGAGAAAGACATGGTTGAAGGCGTGCTCGGGACGGAAGTGCGCCGCGAAGAGACCCGGACATCGGGACTCTACGAGTGCGCCTTTTATTTCGCGGTCTGATTTACCTGATGTAGCGGCGGGCGTCCCACCCGCAACTGCGTAGGCTAGAGCTCCCGCGGGTGAGGACACCCGGCCCTACATCGCCGGGAGTCGCTTATGGAATCGGCCCATATTCGCCCACAATTCCGCTTTCGCCGGGGGCGAATCTCAGTTGATTGATGGCCCCATGCTTCGGGCTTTTCCCACCGCCGTCATTGAGAATTTGCAGCCGCTCGTGGATGGCGGGCGCTACATGGTCAAACGTGTGGTCGGCGACGATCTCGCGGTCGAGGCGGATGTTTTCAAGGATGGCCACGATGTCGTCGCGGCTGCGTTGAAATGGAGAAAACTCGGCGAGACGGCCTGGCACGAAACCCCGATGGCACACGTCGATAACGATCGCTGGCGCGGCGTCTGCACCCTCTACGAAAACGCGATCTACGAATACACGGTCGAAGCCTGGACCGATCTGTTCCGCGGCTGGCAACACGAGTTTGCGGCGAAGTTCGAAGCGGGCATCGCGAATCTCTCCAGCGAGATCCTGGAGGGCGCGGCCTTGCTCGATGACGCGGCGGCGCGCGCGGCGAATTTTGCTGACGCCGATCGGTTGCGCGATCTGGCGATCACGATGCGGGCGGCCGCGCCCGCCGAAGTAAACGAGATCGCGCATTCCGGTGAGCTGGAAGTGCTGATGGCTACGTATCCCGACCGCGCGAGCTCCACCCAGTACGGCCCGGCGCCGCGCGTGGGGGTGGACCGAAAGGAAGCGCGCACTGCCGCCTGGTATGAATTTTTTCCCCGCTCCGCCGAAGGCCTGCCCGATCGCGGCTCGACCTTTCGCGAGTGCCTGCCCCGCGTGGATGACGCGAAGGCGATGGGATTCGACGTGATCTATTTTCCGCCGATCCATCCCATCGGGAACACGAATCGCAAAGGCCGCAACAATTCCGTCACCTGCGAGCCCGGCGAACCCGGCGTGCCGTACGCGATTGGGAGCGAATGGGGCGGGCACAAGGCGATCGAACCGGCGCTCGGCAGTTTCGAGGATTTCGCCTGGCTCGATAACGAAATCCGGAGCCGCGGGATGGAGATCGCGCTCGATTTCGCCATCAATTGTTCGCCGGACCACCCCTATGTCCGGGAACATCCGGAATGGTTCTACAAGCGCCCTGATGGCACGATCAAATACGCGGAGAATCCGCCGAAGAAATACGAAGACATTTATCCGCTGAATTTCCGTTGCGAGAATTGGCGGGCGCTCTGGGAAGAGATGAAAAGCATCATTCTCTTCTGGGCCGAGCGCGGGGTCCGCATTTTCCGGGTGGACAATCCGCACACCAAGCCGGTCGCGTTCTGGGAATTTCTTATCAGCGGTGTCCGCGCCCAATATCCGGACACGATCTTCTTGTCGGAAGCCTTCACCAAACCAAAGATGATGAAGGCGCTGGCTAAGGCCGGGTTCAACCAGAGCTATACCTATTTCACCTGGCGCACGGCCAAGGCTGAGCTGACCGAGTATTTCACCGAGCTGACCCAGACCGACATGCGCGAATATTTTCGCGGCAATCTTTTCACAAACACGCCGGACATCCTGCCGTTTCATTTACAGGAAGGCGGCCGGCCGATGTTCATGATCCGGTCGGTCCTGGCCGCGACGCTCTCCAGCGTCTACGGGATCTACAGCGGTTTCGAGTTATGCGAGAACCCCGCCGTGCCCGGTCGCGAGGAATACCTCGATTCGGAAAAGTACCAATTCAAGGAACGCGATTGGGACGCGCCTGGGAACATCAAGGCCTGGATCGCGCAGGTGAACCGGATCCGGAAAGAAAACCGCGCCCTGCATTTTTACGATAACCTCCGTTTCTACCGCGCCGATAATCCCGCGATCCTTTGTTACGCCAAGATGACCGAGGCGCGCGACAACATCATCCTCGTCGTCGTTAATCTCGATCCCGTCCGGTCGCAGAACTCCTACGTTTACATCCCGCTCTCCGAATTCGGCCCGATGGATTCGGACGTTTACCAGGTCCACGATCTCCTGACCGACGCCCGCTACCTCTGGCGCGGCGAACGGAATTACATCGAGCTCAACCCTGCCATCCAGCCCGCTCATATCTTTCGTGTTCGTCGCTGGCTGGCCGGCGAGAAGTTTGTTTGAACGGCACTCGCGGTGGAACCCGTCAACAATATTGCCGAGATTCCAAGACTGACCCTACTGCTCCCCGTAGCAAAGCTGGGCGTTGCTTGTTCCGTTGGCCGCATTGGTCAGGCCCTTATCTCCCTTTCTTCTTTCGGCCGAGGCCGTCAAAGTTTTCGCCTTCTGCATAGTCCACGCTAAACCAACGCTTGCCATCTCCCGTCCACCCGGCGTAGATAATGACGCAATCGAATGTCTCCGCTACCTGATCCAGCGCCTCTTCCATTGTCACGTTCTTAATCGCCGCCGGCAAATGAGGGAGGGGGCGATCGGGATCGGGCATTTGAATGTATGAAGGCAAGATTGTTGCCGGCTGTCGCAAGCCGAGTTCGCCCAGTTTAGCTTGGATCTCTTTCGTCCGCGTGATCGCATTGATTGCATCAATGGCATTATATCTTTCGATAGTCTTAAAAGAAACCAGATTGATCTTTGTGGTCAGCAGTTCGGCGCTTACATCGCCCACAAGTACTCTAAGCTGTCCCGCTTTTCCTCGCCAGATCGTCACTTTCTTGCTCTCTGCCAGGAGATAGCTCACTCGAGACGGATCAGCAGATTTAAGAAAATTCAGAAGCTTCTTCTCTCGGATGTCTTCGCTGGACTGACTGGATGCTCGCGACTCATCCTGCCTTGTTCGTGGGCTCTCGCCGATCGCGACTTGCGAGTCGACAATGAACATCAGCGCGAGGAGATAAGAGTATTGACGCTTCATGTTGTACCCTACCATGGTTCAGAAGTTGGAGCGATACTGTTATAGGATTTTCCATCTTTGACCGTCGTCGTTTGCCTTAACACGCCTGGAAGGAAGTACTTGTTTTCGGTCCCATGCTGGAGCCACCATGGTTGATCTTTAATAACAGTTCCTGTCATGCCCGGCGAAGGGTGGTAACCGTTCCCCACTCTGTCTCTGGCTTGGCCGCTACGCGGTAGTTCATACAATTTTCTTCCGTTGGTGGTCTCCACCTTAAACTTTCCATCTTGGCACTCCGAGCTGCCGGAACACTGGTTCACCCTGACCTTTATTTCTTCCTGAGCATACCAGCCCCGTCCGTCCTGCGCCTTTCCATTGGGTTGGGTGAGTTGAACAGAAAAGATTCTGTAATACCCGTCATCCTCAAATTTTTGGTTCCCGGTTGCGGGGTCGGTGGCAATTGTCATCGTCATTGACTTTGTGGTATCGCTGGTTGGCGTGTCCGACTTAGGTGCTTCGTTTGCCTGCCGTGTGGGCATTCCGGTAACGGTGGCACTACCTCCGCCCTCGCCGCCGCCGCCATCCATCCCGGCCGGGTGGCGGAGTTGCTCCCAATTGTCAAAAGACAAATGAGAACCGCTTTGCCACCACATGTGCCGATCCCAAACGTAATCCGACAGTAGCCCCATCGGGTCAGTGTAATCCGCTGGATCGTTGTGGCAGTAACGGTAGAGATTGCTCGCGTCGCCTTTGAACCCGATCGGGTCAGCCTGGAGGAAGCGGCCAAGCTCGGGGGACATAAAGCGGTTTCGCAGGTCATAGAGGCCCAGCTCTGGAATCCAGCGCTCGCCAGCATAGAGATCAGTGACGTTGAAGGTTGAGGAGTTGATAGGTTGAGAGGTTGAGTTGAAATAACTTGGGGTCCCATACAGGTCGTAGCGATAGCTCTCCAAGAGGTTGCCCCCGCCGTCGGCAATGTGAGTGGTGCTGCCGAGTTTGTCCTGGTACCAATAGAAAGTTCCATTTGCTCCCCACGACTTGATCACGCCGTTCGCACCCTGGAGATAAGAAGCAGCTGGCGTCAGACCGGACGCATACTCTTCGAGCAGCTCCCAGTTATCCCAGGCGCTGAAGCGGACCACGTTATTGATGTTTCGCGCGATCTGGCGGTTCTTTCCATCGTAGTAAAACTCAGCGCTGGTCGTCCCATTGCTCGCCGTTCTTAGCCGACTCTGGGCGTCGTAAGTGTAAGTCCAGCCTTTGTTGGCGATCAGGTTCCCGTTCGGATCGTAGGCGGGCGCGTTAGGATCGGTTTCCCCGATCGACTGCGGCATGTTGATCATGCCGCTGTTGTCCACTTCGTACGAAGTTACGTTCGAGTCAATCATCCCATCCAGATAAGCCAGGGCCTGGAAATAGCGGTGCGACCCGTTGCCCACCCCTATTGGACCACTATAAACCTGGGTGTCTCCGGTCGGAGTCGCCCCGTTGTGGGTCGGCGGGGCCGGAAAATTGACCGTACCGATGGTATAAAAGACGGTCGCGCCGGTCGTGTTCGTGGCCATGCTTACCCAGATCGTCTGAGGATAACCCCCGCTTTCGGTGAACTCAACCTGATCGACCTGTGACATCGGAGTCGCCGTTGGCGTGGCGGTAGGGGTCGCGGTCGCTGTGGCAGTAGCTGTGGCCGTGGCGGTTGCTGTCGCCGTGGGAGTGGCCAGCGGAGGGATCGTGGGCGTGGCGGTTGCTGTCGCGGTAGCGGTAGCGGTCGCAGTCGGGGTTGGCGCTGGAGTTGCGGTGGCCGTGGCAGTCGCCGTGGCCGTTGCTGTAGGGGTTGCTGTAGGTGTGGGGCCCGTTGGCGGGGTGGCGGTAGGCGTGGCCGTCGGTGTCGCAGTCGGGGTGGGAGATGGGCCGCCGGTCTCGGTGATTCCGGTGTATTGGTTTAAACCATTGACCGTGTAAGTGGCGTTGACGAGGGCCGGATTGCTATTGGTGAGAGTGGTGCGGTTCCCACACGGATCGAACGCGATCCCCAGGTTGTTGCTTTCGCTGGCAATGGTAACGTCTATCGGCCAGTTCTGGAAGGTTCCGTCGCGCTTGAAGGTCTTGATTTCCCGGGTCTCATCGTAATCGAACCAGTCGCCGCGCTGTTGGTCCCGGCGCACCGCTATGAGGTTGTTCACGGTATTGTAGACGTAGTCGAATCTCGGCGTGGTGCCGTTGAGGTTGTGCGTAATGCCGGTGATCCGGTTGGCGTCGTCGAACGCGAGATCGGTGGAAGTATTTGCGTTATCCCGGATGATGCGAGTGGCATTGCCGCTCTTATCGTAAGTGTAAGTGACGATCGCAGGACCCGAGGTTGTAATCGGCGGGCCTGGGGTGGCCGGAAAGATATGCCAGAGCTGATTGCGCTGGGTGTAATCGTAGGTGAAAGACGCGCCGCTAGGATAAGAAACGCCCTGCCGGTTGCCATCATCGTCGTAGGCGTAGGTGACGGTGCGGTGGGTGTTATTGTCGTTGAGCGGGGTCGTCCCGCTCCACCATTCATCCTCCGTCTTCGGACGGTTGTCGTCGTAGTAAGTCTGGTGGATGGTCGTTTGGGCTGTGGCCGAGCCGGGGATGCCCGTGCGGATTTCCTTGACCTGCGAAGCATCGTAATAGTCCGTCTCCTGCCATGGCGTGACGCCGTCGCTCCACTCGAAACGTTGCTGCCGGTTCCGGTCGTCGTATGTGAAGCTCTGAGTAAAGCCGGAACGATTTTTATAGGTCTTGAGGTTCCCGGCCTCGTCATAGGTCCAGCGCTCGGTGCTGACGTTGCCGCTGCTGTCAGGGGGATAGGTAGCCCTCTTCTTCCGATTTAGCTCATCGTATTCGTAGGAATAAACGTTAAGGTTCTCATCCTTGTGCATCGTCAGGTTGCCGGCATGGTCGTAGCCCATGGAACGGTGATTGCCGCGCTCATCGATCTGTTCCTTGAGTCGATTCATGGGGTCGTACTCGACGAATTGAACCCTGTGGCCGTCATCGGGCGTGACGCTTAGTTTGTTGTTAGCCACATCGTAAGCGGTCTCAGTCTTGTGACCGGTTTTGAGGTTGCCCACCTCGTCATAGGTCGATGTGGTAGTGGCTTCGTCATTCGTCCCCGGCGCCTGCGTGGTCCGGATGCGCCGGAAATTTCCGTCGAAGTCGTACTCGATGACCTTCTGTGAAGGCAGAGTGGTGTGGTAAACCGATGACGTGGTATGCGAAAGCGGGCTCAATCCACCGCTCAGGGGCGTGTAGTCATTCGTGGTGGCCAGCTCCCCCGGTTTGGTGACACTGATGACGCGTTTGTATTCATCGTAGATGAAGCTGGTCCGTTCCGCCTCGTGCCCGCCCATCCCGGCGTTGGGATGGTTTTCGTCTGCCGTCCAGGCAAGCGTGCCGTCGGGGTTGTAAACACTCTGGGTAAAGGTGCCATCCTGATGTTGCACCTTCGTGACCTGGCCGCGCTGGTTATATTCGTATGCCGTCGCGTTCCCGCGCGGATCAATTACCATGTATAGCCGGTCGGTATTGGGTCCGCTCTCGTAATACAAATACTGGGTCTTATGTTGATCCGGGTTCGGGTCGCTCTCGGTGGGCGGCGGCCAATAGAATGTTTTTCGGCCGCGGGTGTCGTAGCGAAAATGCTCGGTCCCGCCGCTGGTCATTAGGTGTTCCGTCACCTGGCCGAAGTTGTTAGTGCTCTCGTCGTAGGTGAACTGTTCGACGCCGTCATCGGGATAATGGACCTTCCAGATGCGGTTCTTGGTATCGCGATCATAGACGATCGTATGGTTGAGCTCGTCCGTCTTGCTGATCAGGTAATAAGGAAACTGATGATTGGAGTAGTCATAGAAGATTGAGGCGGTCTCTCCAGCGGCATTTTGGGGATGAGTGACGGAGATAAGCGCGCCGGTCTCGTTATTCTTCTTGAGAGTGGTTGTGTTCCCCCGCGCATCCTTGAGAAACTTCAAGTAGTTGATCCCGTCGCCGGCGCCTGCGTAGGTGATGTAAGAGATGTGGTTCTGGAAATCGGTGTAATCGGAGAGCTCGGCAGTGTCATAATGGAAGGTTCGAGTCTTGCCATCAGCCCGGTGTTCTGTCCGCCAGGTAATCTGCGCCGATTGATAAGCCGGGTACTCAATTCGGGATAACGCAATTTCGAAAGATGGATTGGTGGTAACGTTTTTTTCCGCTGAAATCTGCCCCCAGGTGTCCGACTGAGAGCGATTCATGTATTCGTACTTGATATTCTTCATTGATCCGGCAAAGCGGACATCGCGACAGCTCTCGACGCGTCCAGGGCACATACTCCACTTGTTATTCGTGGCGTCGCCCGCGGGATAATAGGTGTAGGAGGCGGTTGTGTTATCGTCGTAATGAACCTGCGTTAGGTTCCAAAACTTTACGTTCACCATCCCTTGGGCGTATTCCGGGTCATACCCGTATGTTACAGTTTCCACGAGGTTGTTCGGGCCCGCAAAAGCCTGCACCGAAGCAATGACGTCGATATAGCTGTCGGAAGTAAGGCCGTACAACCTTTGAAAGTTGATCAGGAGAAAACGTCCGGCCGGCTCAGTGATTTTAAGAGTTTGGTTTTGGGAATCGTATTGGAGAGTGGTCCTTTGCAAGTACGGGTCAACGATCGCAACGGCCACGAGATCAGTCGCACGCGTAGAGTCTTGAGGATGGCGAAACTCGACTTTGCCGCCGTCCCGCAGTACAAGATCGAAGCCGTTACCCACATTCACGAGCCGATCCATTGGTTCTTTGGTATCCGTCAGCGGCGAATACTCAACGCCGTCCTGGCTCTGGAGATATATCACCCGTCCGTCGGGATAAGAGAGGCCGCCGTCCGGCCCTTCGTACTGATTTTCGCCGCCATGCGGTGGATTGGCGCCCCTGATCCACATCCCCCAGGCATAGGAATGCGACCACCCGCCGCCATCGCCAAAAGCGCCGCTCACTCCCCGGGTGTTGAGCACGCGCGTCCACTTGAGGGGATAAGCACCGACAGCTCCGGTGACGGTGAGATCGTCGATAAATCTTTTTGAATTACCCGTGTAAGGATCATACGACCCGGCGGTGGTGACGCTGCCATTGTGCTCGCCCGTTACACCGGTGGGATTATCGTTGCCGACTTCGGCGCACAGATGCGTGGCGACCGAAGAAATCGAGAGGACCAAGCCGAATAGCCGAAAGTAACGTTTCATCCTTAAGGCGGCGTGCTAATTGGCGGGCTGATCGTCGGGCTCGGCGACGGAAGCGGTGACAGACTCGAAGCGGTACGCGGCCTGGCAGCGTAAAATTGGAGGAGGTATTGTTTGGGCCCGATCGTCACCAGGACTCGGTAAAGTCCCAAAGATCCTCCGGCTTGGAAATTGAACCGAACTGTTTGATCGGCGAGCACCAGAATAGGAGCGGCGGCGGGGACTTGGACTGAATTACCGCCATCCGGGTTCGGTGCGGTTATGGCGGCAGCAATCTGGCCACCATCGTAAAGGCCAACTCTTACCAGGGTGCCTGGGATCCCGGAGCTAAGGAAAAGAGTAACGGTTACCGGTTGACTGGGAGGAATTCCAACCGGCTGCATGGTTCCGCGGGTAATCTGCGCCCGCGTTTCCGAGCCGTTACCATAGGTGATAACTACGGGGATGAAATCCGCGGAGTTCACAGCCGGCGCGGTCAGTGCCGGTATGGCGGTCGGAACGGGCGTCGTCGGCTGTGGAGAGGGCGCCGAGGGCGCCGTGTTACTATTTGGCGTCGGATTCGGGGTGGGCAGTGGCAATTGCGCCGCGAGGGACGCCACCAAAAACAACAGGCAGGAAACTACCGCAGGCCATTTCATTTTTGAATGCATTTACAGGAGTCGCTGGCCATCCGCGTCACGGAGGTCCGGGTCGATTCCTGCAACTGCGTCGGCGGGGAGCCAGGGGGACGAAGTGAGTTCTTTTAGCTTTTTTTTCGCACGCTCAGAACCGCGCGGATGTATGCTGGTCGAAATTCTTTCAACGGCCGCCGGTCACGTAAAATCGAGGCAACAAACTTTGTTTGAACGGCACTCACGGCGCGACGGTCTCTCAAGGGCTGACCGTCATTTGCAACTCTCACCCGCGCTGCCTATCGTAACAGCACTTTCGGAATGAATAATTTCTCGCTGTTCGCGGGTGCACTGCCGTTCCTGGCGCAAACTCCAGCCCCGCTCGTCCCCGATTTGCCGCGCACTAAATCGATTCTCGATACTCTGATCGCCGCCGGGCCGGTCATGTACGTCCTGCTCGCGATGTCTATCATCCTGGTGATGCTGTTGGTCACTTATCTCCTCACAATTCGTCGCGGCGCGGTCGTCTCCAGCGGGTTCATGGCGACGGCGGATGCGCTCCTGCGCAAGCGCGATTATCTCGGGCTCCTCGCCGTTTCCAACCGCCACGGCGAAGCGATCGCCCGCGTCGTCCAGAAGGTGCTCGATTTCACGACGAAGAATCCCAGCGCCGATTTCGCCCAGGTGCGCGAGATCGCGGAGACGGAAGGAACCCGGGTGGCTTCCAGTCTGAACCATCGCGTCATTTATCTCGCCGATATCGGGATGATCGCACCGATGCTCGGATTGCTCGGCACGGTTTTCGGCATCATCACTTCCTTTAGCGCCCTCGGGTCCGACCTCGGCACTCATCGTTATGCGATGCTCTCGGGCGGCGTCAGCACCGCCCTGGTGAATACCGCGGCCGGTCTGGCCGTCGGCATTCCCGGAATGATTTTCTACGCCTATTTCCGCGGAAAGGTGCAGCGGATCATCTCGGAATTGGAATCCGCGGTCACGCACATCCTGGCTTTGCTTTCGTTGCAGTACAACAAGCGGACGCCGGAGCGAACACCGGTGCTGCTCGAAGATGAATTTTGAACCGAAAGGCGCGTCTGTTTGTAGGGCGTTTCTGTGAAACGCCTTGGATCGGCGTCTGACACAGACGCCCTACAATCACCAATATGAATCTGCGCAGGCACGCGACACCGCCCCATCCGGGGATCCAGCTCGCTCCTCTCGTCGACGTTCTTCTTCTTCTTCTGATCTTTTTTCTTCTCACCTGGAACGCGGCGCGGAACGAAAACGAGCTGGATGTGAAAGTGCCGAAGGCTTCTTCGGCGAAAGAGAAAACGGCGACGATGGGCGACGTTGTCGTTAATGTGAAAGCGGATGGCAATGTAATCGTGAATCGGAAGACGCTCACGACGGCGGAGCTGAGCGACATGCTAAAGAACCTGGTCCAGCTCTATCCGGAGCAGGCAGTGGTGATTCGCGGCGATGAGACGGGCGCCTACAAAAACATTGTAGGCGTGCTGAACATTTGCAGCGAGGCGGGCGTAACGAATGTCGCTTTCGCCACGGCAAAATGAAGACGCGGCGAGGCGTGGTTTGCCTCGTGCAAGCGGCGCTGATTTTTTTCGTGGCGCTTCCGTTCGCCATCGCGCAGCAGAAGACTCCGGAAGTTCGCCGAGCCCAGCCGGTCGACGAACCGCCAACCCCAAAAGCAGTTCCGTTCGACACGCCAAAGCCACGGCGTAGTTCGCCGGAACCGAGCGCCGCGCCCAAGCCGAGCGCTAACGCGCCGGAAGGTCCCGCGGCTGAGCCGGAAGCCTCGGACCGCCGCCAACTAGATTACGCGAACGGCTTGTTCGCCCGAAAGCTTTACGATCTCGCTGCGCCTGAATACGAAAAATTCCTCGGCCAATATCCGGGCGCGCCCGGCCGTTCGAGCGCTTACTTTTTTCTCGCGGAATGTTACCGGGCCCTGAACAAAACCGGCGCGGCGCGGACGAGTTTCCAAAGTGTGCTGGATAACTATGGCGATAGCGAATTCGCCGGGCCGGCGGCGTACGGCATCGCGGAGATTCTATTTACCCAAAAAGATTTTGCGGGCGCGCTGGCCATGTTTCAGAAAGCGGTGGCCAGGTTAAAGGAGCCAGCGCTGGCGCTCTCCGCGAAATATTTCCAGGCGCGCTGCCTGGAAAACGTCGATCGCAAAGACGAAGCGCAAAACCTGTATCAGCAGGTCGCGGAGACGAAGAACCCGAATCCGTATCGCGAAGATGCGCGGATGGCGGCCGGGACGATCGCGCTGGCGCGCGGACGAAAGCTGGACGCGTTCCGGAATTACGAAGCGCTCGCGAACGAAACCCAGAAACCGGCGCTAAAGGCGGAAGCGACGGTGCGCGCCGGGATGGTGGCGGTGGATCTGCAGCAGACCGAGAAAGGAAAGATAGACAAGACGATGGCGGAGAAGGCGCTGAGCTTATTGCAGAAAGGCCGGTCGTTGCCGGAAGCCGGGAAATGGCGCGCGATCGCCGAGGTCGGGCTGGTGCGGTTGCAATATCAATCGGGCCAGTACGACAAGGTGATCTCCGAGTACAAACGCGCGGAAAAAGAAATTCCCGAGGAGGTGCGCGCCGAGATGATGCTCATCGTCGGGAACAGCCACCGCCAGCTCGGGCACACGAAAGAGGCCGATGAGATTTACCGGCAGATCATCGACAAGTATCCGGCGAAGGAAGAGGCGAAGGACGCGCAATACCAGCGCCTGATCAATTTCTATAACACCAACACGCCGACGTTGCTTACCGAGATCGACGACTACGTTAACTCGAACCCGACGCCGGAGCGCGCCGACCAGGCGAAGCTTCTCAAGGCCGAGCATTTCTATAAGGAACAGAAGTTCGCCGACGCGGCGCCGATCTACAGCGAGCTGCGCGCTTCGCATTTGTCGCCGAAATTGCGCTCGGAAGCGGCCTACAAATTGGGCTGGTGTTTCGTCCAGCTCAAGGACGGCGTGAACATCATCGACGCCTTCGATTATTTCGTGAAGGCGTTTCCCGATAGCCCACAGATGCCATCGGCGTTGACGCAGCGCGCCCTGGCTAACCAGGCGAACAAGAATTACGACGCAGCGCTCGAAGATCTGAATGCGCTCCTGACCAGATATCCCGCCGCGCGCGAGCGGGAAGCCGCGCTTCAGCAAAAGGCGCTCATCCTCGGACAAAAGGACGATGCCAAAGGCATGTCGGACGCGTTCCGCCAGTTGCTCAAGGAATTCCCGAAAAGCACCGTCGCCGCGCAGGCGAATTATTACATTGGGAAAGCCGCATTCGAAGCCAAGGATTACAAGGGCGCCCTCGCCCCGCTCGAGGCCGCGCGCCAGCTTAACAAGGAACAGTATTACAATCTGGCGACCGTTCGGATTGTCTCCTCGTTTTTCTACCTAAAGGATCGCGCGGCGGTGAGCAAAGAGGTGGACGCGTTCGTGGCGAACAGTCCCGACGCCAGGATCCCCGCGGAAATCCTCGAATGGCTCGGGCTCGAGTACTACAACGAAAAGAACTACGCGACCGCTGCGAAGTATCTGACTCTTCTCGGGAAAGCCGAAAGTCTCGGTAACGTGAAACCGGATTTCTGGTTCTACCTCGCGGATGCGGAAACCAAGCAGCAGAACTTCGCCCAGGCGGAAGTCGCCTACGAAAAATATCTCCAGGTCGCGACCGATCCCGCGGCGAAGGCGAAAACTTTGCTGGCCCTGGGAGCCGCGAAGATTTCCGCGCATAAACCGGATGAGGCGCAAAAGATCGCGGAAGAGATCATGAGGCTCCAACCGGAAGGACGCGTGAACGCGGAGGCGCGTTTGCTCGCGGGCGATGTGCAGATGGAGCGCCAGAATTTCGATGAAGCGGGCAAGGCTTTTATGGGAGTCGCTTTACTCTATGACGATCCCGCCATTACTCCACGTGCGCTGCAAAAGGCGGCGCTCGCGTATCAGAAGGCCGGAAAGAAAGAGGAAGCGGATCGGGTCGCGAAACAGCTTCGCGAGAAATATCCGGACTTCGCCGGCGGGTAGTTCTTGCTGACCGCGACCGAGGCGACGGCTACAGGGTTGTCACCCTTGCCGGCTTTTGCTTGGATGGCGCCATGGAAAAGCTTCGTCCTTGCATCGCAGAATTCATCGGAACGTTCGCGCTGATCTTTGTCGGCATCGGCGCGATCAGGACAGCGGGGGAAAACGTCGTGGCAGTGGCACTGGCGCACGGTTTGACGATCGCGGCCTTTGTTTCCGCCACGATGCACATTTCCGGCGGCCAGCTAAATCCAGCGGTCACTTTCGGCTTGGTTTGCAGCGGGCATATGACGTGGGGAGCGGCGATTCGTTATTGGATCGCGCAATTGTCGGGCGGGATCGCGGCCGCTTACATCTGTCTCGGCCTTTTCAACCGGGACGTCATTGTGAACGGCACCCCGCAGCTTGCGACTGATCCTGCCATCGGGGCGGTAATCAGCCCAGGCCAGGGAATTTTGGTGGAAGCGATTCTCACGTTCTTTCTGGTCTTCGTCGTTCATGGAACAGGCGTGGATGAACGGGGGCGCCGCGTCGCTGGCCTCGCGATCGGCGCGACGATCACGCTCGATATTTTGTTCGGCGGTCCGTTAACCGGCGCGGCGATGAATCCGGCGCGCGTGTTCGGCCCCGCCGTTGCCGCGTGGTTCTGGAAAGCGCACTACGTTTACTGGATCGGGCCGATGTTGGGCGGCGCGCTCGGCGGATTCGTTTATCGGCTTTTCATCGAGCGAAAACCGATGCCGGCCACTGCCGGGTAGTTTCAGGCAATCGCCAGTACTTCGATCGGCAGGGCCGCGAGAAATTCGCCCGCGTTGTCGATCTGCAATACGGGCCGGGCCAGATGCGCCGCGAGGAAGCTGGCGTCTGGGGTCGGCGCGATCCCAGCCTGGGCGACGATTTCAGAGTCGCCGAGTTGTTCGACAACATATGAAACCTTCGCCATGACATTTCGAGTGTCCGTAAATTGCACCGTCGAAATCCCGGGCCCGGTCGCTTCGGCATAGGGCGCGAGGGTCCCGGCAAAATGAAGCAGAATTTCCTGCAAAAGGTGTTCCTGCGAATGGCTCCGGACTTTGATCACAAGATCAAGATATCGCGCCAAACCCTGGCTCGGAGTCATCCCGACGCGCACGCCGGTTTTTTCTGCGACGGCGTTGAGCTGAATAATGACGGCCTTTTTTTCCTGGTCGTCGAGCAAGGCGACCGGTTTGCCGAATAAGTCCGACTGATGTCGCAGTGCCGCCTGCAGATAAAAATCGGGCAGATAAATCGTGGTGAACATTAGCCGGCCGTTGCCATGATTTCCCTGGGCCCGTGGACGCGTTCCACCTGAATGTTCAGCCGGGCGATCCGGTCGAGCTGGTCCAGTTCACTCAAGCGCCACGCATTTTCAAGGGACAATTTCAGGTGCGCGCTGCTGATCATATTCCGGCGCGTCAGGACCAGAAAGGCGGTCGGCGCGGCTTCGACCAATCGTTGCAGCCGATACCAATTCGTTTGCGGAATTTTCCGCAGCTCGTCGCTGGCATTGAGGACCAAGTCGAGAACGACCAGCGGAAAATTGCCATCGCGCAAAAGTAAATCGGCGGCCTGGACAGCCTCACTGGCTTGGTGGCAGCGCACCCAAAGCAAATTGCGCAAGGCTTGACCCGCCGAATGCGGATCGAACGAATCCCTGCCATCGATCAACGCGAAAAAAAAACCGTCTCGATGCGCGCGCCGTAAAAAAGCGTGGATCAAAAGCGCGCTGCCCGCGCTCCAATTCGGGCTGGTCAGTTCCGTGACGGCGTTTTTCGGTAGTCCGCCGATGGCGAGATCAATGGCCGCCAATCCAGTCCGGAGCCGGTCTGCGGCAGGGGCAAAAGTTTGGGGAAACCGTTCCGCCAGGAGTTGCCGAAGATCGATGATGCTGCTCGCGGCCATGCTTCGAAGCTGGCACAAACGAGCTTTATGTTCAACTGAACAGTTCGACGGTTAACTGCGCTTCCGCCGCGAGTTCGGCATTTGCTTCCGCACCAGCGACACCATCACTCCCTGGATCCGCAGCTCCCGCGCCGGCGCCAAGTTCGGATAAAGCGGGTTCTCTGCTTTCAGGTAAGGCCGGCCATGTTCCATCACGTAGCGTTTCAGCGTCGTCTCACCGTCGATCAACGCCGCTACGATATCGCCATTCTGCACATCCTTGCGGTCCTCGAGAATGACGATGTCGCCATCCAGGATATGGGCATCGATCATCGAATCGCCCCGGACCCGGAGGGCGAAGGTGCGGCCGTTCTTCGAGGCGTTGACCGAGCGGGTATCGAGCGAGACATGGCCTTCGATTGTTTGTTCCGTAAGCGTCGCCATGCCGGCTGGGATCTGGCCGTAGATGGGAATGTCCGTGATCCGGACTTTCTGGATCGGGGTGATCAACGCTCGCGCTTTTCGGGCATGCCGATCGAGAAAACCTTTCCGCTCGAGGGTGGCGAGGTACTGCATCACCGACGTCTGGCTGGCGAAACCGAAGTGAGCCTGGATCTCGCGGGTGCTCGGCGTAATGCCTTTTTCGCGTTGCTCGGTCTGGATGAATTCCAGGATGCCTCTTTGCCGCTCGGTGAGCATGATCTTAATGATCCGGAAAAATCCCGGAGGCGCAAGTTCAAATGAACAGATGCCCCTGCCACGCTGGCTCTCACGCTTCGCACAGCGAAGCGGCTACAGAAGAAGTGCGGCAACAAGTTCTTCTGTAGCCGTCGCCCTGCGGGCGACGCGAGTGTCAATTCGACGACAGCTTGAACGTTAATTCATCCAGTTGCTCGGACCAGCGACCGAGATAGGCGAACATAAGATAAAGATTCGACAGCACTGCGGCCTGCCCGGCGTGATCGTGCTGCCACTTGGAATTCATTTCCCGCAGCTGCGCACTCGCAGCCGCGTCCAGAGTTCCAACCTTCTCGCGCAAACCGCCGACCTCCTTTTGCATCTCGACGATCTGCGGCTTGAACAGCGATCGGCTCAAGGCATTCGATGCTCTTCCTGTTTTTTCCAGAAGCGCGTTCGCACGCTGCGTCAATGCGCCAATAGCGAGAAACAGATCCTGTAATTCCTGCGGAATGGTTTGGTTCGCGGAAAGCGGTGCGCCGTTTTCCAGGCTCAGCAGATGATGCAGACGCCGTTTCGGATCGTGCAAAACCTGGTAAGCCTCATTGAGTTCCGCGAAGTCGCTCTCGCGATCCGGCGCCGTCGTATCAGGATGGCTTTCCAGCGTTTTTTGGTGGTATGCCTCCTTGAGCGCGGCGGGATCGAGCCAGGGCGCGCGTGGCTGCTCGAGCAGCGCGAAGTAATCCGTCATGCGGCGAAGCTCTCGCCGCAGGAACAATGCGCGACCGCGTTCGGATTCGTGACCTTGAACCCCCCTTTTTGCAGGTCGTCGCTGTAATCGAGGAGGGAACCGCTCACGAAGAGCGCGCTCTTCGGATCGACCACGACACGGACGTTCGACGATTGCACCATGATGTCGCGGTTGGCCGGGCCGTCCACGAGATCCATCTTGTATTGCAAACCCGAGCAGCCACCACCGATGACCGCGACGCGCAGCGCCCCGCTGGCGCGCCCCTGTTTTTCCAGGAGCGAATTCAGTTTTCGCGAGGCGTTCTCCGTGACCTTGATGAGACGCTCGTTGCCGATCTTGTAATTGATCGCGGCGGATGGGGCTGAGGTGTCGGGCACGTGGGGAAATTACTTCAAGGAGCGGCGGTTTGAAACCGCCGTTTTAATTGGTCGGCGATTTCAAACCGCCGCTCCTTGAGGCGCTAGATGCTGCGATGCGATCTCATCGATCTCCGCGAGGCACGAGACGTGTTGAAATTTTTCCCGAAGTGCTTTGCTGTTTGGGAATCCCTTCGAGTAAGCCATCAAACGGGCTCGCATCGAGCGCATCGCCTGGTCTTCGCGGCCCCATTCTTCAACCGCCAGCTGGCAGTGCCGCCGAATCAGTTCCCACTTTTCCTCTAAACTGGGAGAAGTCAGGTCCTCGCCCGTGGCGAAATAATGTTTTACCTGGCTGAAAATCCAGGGCGCGCTCATCGCGGCCCGGCCAATCATGGCGCCGGCGATTCCTGTTTCGGCGCGACGCCGGATCACGTCCGCACCACTCGTTAGGTCGCCGTTGCCAATGACCGGAATCGATACCGCCTCGACCACTTCGCCGATAACATTCCAATCGGCTTCGCCGGAATAACTCTGCGCGCGCGTCCGACCATGAACGGCGACCGCTCGAATTCCCGTCTCGTCGAGAATGCGCGCCACCCGGGGCGCGTTGACCGACTCCGCATCCCAGCCGATCCGGATTTTCGCGGTCACCGGCACAGGCGCCGCTGCTCGAACAACTGCTTCCGCGACCGCCGCCAAAGTCGGGCAATCTTTGAGCAGCGCCGAGCCGCCGTTCTTCGCCACCACCTTATTGACCGGGCAACCGAAGTTCAGGTCGATGAAATCGGGTCGCACCCAATCGATCACGTGTTTCGTCGCTTCCGCCATGTGCTCCGCGTTCCCGCCAAAAAGCTGGACACCGATCGGGCGCTCGCACTCGTCGAAATCGAGATACTCGCGCGTCCGATCATTCCGGCGAAAGACGCCCTCGGCCGAGACGAATTCTGTCACGAGCACGTCCGCGCCGCGCTCCTTGCAGAACTGGCGGAAAATCTTGTCCGACACTCCCGCCATCGGCGCGAGGTAAAGTGGAAAGCCGGAAAACCAGGGAAGCGAAGAAGTCATGGGCACTCCACTATTCCACAATTTGTGATCCGCACAGGCGGGGCGAGCTGATAGCATCCCGTCTTCATGTTGATTACGCTCCCAGGCGCTGACGGTGAGATTTCAGTCAACATCTCCGAATACTGGTCGAACCAACACGGGACCGGAATAAAGGGCTGGATCTCCGCGGCCGGTGGACAGCCTGAAGACCTGGAGTTCGCCTGTGATGGCGCGGTGGTGCCGATAACTTCCTGGCACGCGAGAGAAGATATCGTCCGCAAGGCGCCGCCGGGATTTCGGGGCAAAGCCTGGGGTTTTTGGTGCTACCTGCCATCGTCTTCCACGCCGTCTGTCACGATTCAGCGCCGCGGTTCCAAAGCGCGGCACCGCAGTCAGGTTCAACTGACGCGTCATCCGCAAAAGATCCCTGATTGGCAGAAGGCGGAGAGCGGAAATCTGTTCGAGCAATTCCGCGCGGATGTGAATCGCAGCCGAGGAAAGATTCTCGAGATTGGGTCGCGCCAGGTGGTGCTCGGCGGGCAAAGCAAGCGCGGCTTGTTTCCGCAATGTTCCTATGTCGGCTTCGACTATTACCCGGACGCCAACACCGACATTGTCGGCGACGCCCACGAGCTGTCGAAATTCTTCGGCTCCGAATTCGACGCGGTCTTTTCCCTAGCGGTGCTGGAACATTTCGCAATGCCATGGGTAGTCGCCGCTGAAATCAACAAGGTGTTGAAAGTCCGCGGCCTGACCTTCCACTCAACTCACTTCGCATTCCCGCTGCATGAACGACCCTGGGATTTCTGGCGTTACACCGACCAGGCCCTGCGCATTCTCTTTTCGCCACCGCTGGGATTCGAAGTGATCGGCTGCGCCTTCGACACGCCGGTGCGAATGCATCCGGATAAAGTTCGCGACGACTTGATCCACTTACCACTGGAGGCAGCGTGGGTCGGCATCAGCGTGCTGGCGCGAAAGATTGCGGACATCGATCCCGCAAAGTTCGTTTGGTCCGCCTCGGTGGCGGATTGTCTAGGTGGCGAGTCACACTATCCGCCTCCCAAGTAGCAACTCGCTCTTGGCTGACGTTGACTAGTTCGCGTTTTTCAGAAGTTGGGAGACTTCGTGTTGAACGTGCTCGAGTTCATCGAGCCGGAGCCGTGCGTCCGGCACGATGAACACGTCACCGCTCTTGGCGTGTTCGTAAACCAGCACGGGCCGCTCCTCGGTCTGGTCCGTCTTGATCGGTTTCAACATGCGTTTCCGTTCGAGCATCGCGGCGAGAACGTAACAGGCGTTGGCGCTCGCCGGATCGTTCTGGGCGAGAAGGCGCCGCAAAAGTTCCTCGGCGCTTTCCTTGGCGAGCGCTTCCGGGGGCGCGGCCGGCGGCGGCTCGTAGCGCGCTTTCCAAAAGGAAAATGGCCGGATGTTTTCGTTGCGTTGGGCCCACGCTTCTTCGCTTATATCTTCACGACGAAACCCATCGCCTTCGCGAAAGAGTAGCGTGTAAAAGTGCTCGCCCGCTTCAAACGGGCGTCCGGTTCGGGCGCAGGCGTCGGCGCGATGTTTGATCGGCCATTCGTTTGCCAGAGTTGGGTTCATCGCGCGATCACGCGTGCAGTGCGAAAGAGCCCGAGACGGGGCGGCTCGCGATTCGTGGCGCGGTAATAGAGAAGGACCAGACCGATAACGCCGAAGATCAGGTTTGGCGTCCAGGCTGCAGCCCAGGTGGGAATGCGCGCTCCTTCGCCGAGGGCGAGAAAGAGATGCATGACGAAGTTCATCGCGAACACCAGGAGGATCGCGGCGGCGACGCTGGAAAGAATTCCGCGCCGGGAATAACCGACTCCGAGTGAACCCGCGATCAGCGCGACCACGGCGCAGGTCCAGGGCAACGCGATCCGGTATTCCAGGTGCGTCGCAAAGGGCGCGAGAAGGGTTGTGGGAAAATCGGAATTGAACTGAAGATAATCGCGCAGCTCGGGGACGCTGAGATGTTCCGCGCGCAGGTTCGCGCTGCTCAAGCGGAATGGCGTTTCACTCCAATCGGTGATCATGAGCGATTCGGTGTAGGGAATTGTGCCGATGACATTCCCCGTCTGGTCGTAGTGAACGATTTTCAATTGCTGTAATTCCCAGGCATGCGTTTCGGGATGATAAAGCGCGCGGGTGGCGATGTAGGTTGTGACGATGTTGTCGTTCGCGTCCTGTTGCACGATGTGGACGGTATTGAACAGGTTCTCGCCGGGATAAAACTGCTGGATGAACCAGGTGCGGTTGTCGGAGCGATTCCGAAAAATCTGAGCGGTCAGGCCGAGCTGTCGTCGGCTGGACTGCGGATCATCGAGGAGCCGCTTGTGCGCATACTCGCCGTGGGGTGCCAGTGAATAATTAAGGGCGGTGCTGCCCGCGGTCGTCAACAAACCGATCAAAAGCAGCGGCGCCAGGATTCGCGGCAGGCTCACGCCGGAGGTAAGCATGGAGACAATCTCATTCGAGCGCGACATCCGCCCCAGGCTGAAGAGCAACGCGAGCAGAAGCGCGACCGGCAGGAGAATGACGAGAATCTGGGGGACCTGGGTCAGATAGTATTGCAGAATCAAAAGGCGGGAGATGCGCTGATCGAGAAAAGTCGAGATGTTGTCGCTCACGTCGAAGATGAACCAGATCGAGGTGAAGCCGGCGATGCAATAGAGGTAGGCTTGAAGGAAATACCGCACCACGTAGCGATCCAGACGTCTCATGAATAATTTGCCAATTTTCGCGCTTCGATTTTGCGGCTAACGTAGCACGCCTGCCGCGCTCCGGTTAGCTCATACGCAAATCGCAAATCCGGCAAATCGTAATTCCGCACCGTGATCGCATTGAAAGATTCCCTCGGCAGCGACTTCATCGAAGAAGTGCGCTCGCTTTTCTCGAAGACCGGTGCGTTATCGCGCGCGCAGAACTTCGAGTATCGGCCGGAGCAACAGGAGATGGCGGTGGCCGTCGCGCGCACGCTCGAGGACGAACGCCATCTCGTGGTCGAGGCGGGGACGGGCGTCGGCAAGTCAATCGCGTATCTGGCGCCGGCGGTCCTTTACGCGATTGGGCAAAAGAAAAAGGCGATCGTCTCGACGCACACGATCAATTTGCAGGAGCAGTTGCTCCACAAGGACATTCCGATCCTGAAGAAAATTCTGCCGATCGAATTCGAGGCGGCGCTCATGAAAGGCCGGCAAAATTATCTTTGTCCCCGCCGGCTGGACCGCGCGCTCCAACAGGCGGGCGAACTGTTCACGACGTCAGAGGCGGCGGAGCTGGCGCGCATCGCCGAGTGGGCGCGGACGACGCGGGACGGAACCTTGAGCGACCTGGCGATCGAACCGGACCCGAAAGTCTGGACGCAGGTTTGCAGCGAGGCCCACATCTGCACGAGCAAAACCTGCGGGCAGACGTCGCAGTGTTTTTTCCAGCAGGCGCGGAAACGATTGCTGGCGGCGGACGTGATCGTCATCAATCACACGCTGCTCTTCATGCTGCTCGGCAGTCCGGAAGAACAACTCAAGCGCGAGACCGGTTACCTGTTTCCGAACGACTTCATCATTTTCGACGAAGCGCATACCGTCGAGCAGACGGCCTCGCGCCAGATCGGCATCGGCGTTTCCCAATATGGACTGCGCGCGACGGTGCAGCGGCTTTACAATGCGCGCACAAAAAAGGGTCTGTTCACGGTAACGCGGGACGCCGCCGGGGTGACGCTTGCCGCCGGTCTCGTCGACGAGATCGACGCGTTCTTTCGCTCGATCGACGAGCGCTGCGATTTTCGCAAAGGTCGCGAGGTCCGTATCCGCGAGATCGATTTCGTTCCCGACACGATCTCCGGCAGGCTGATGGCGTTGCAGGCGCGGGTGGCCGAAGTGGTGAAGCGAACGGAAGACGAATTCCTGAAAGCGGAGCTGCAGGAACTCGGCCGGCGGATCCACGATGCGCGTGTCGGCATCGTCACCTTCCTGGAGCAGGGTGAGGAAGGCCACGTCTACTGGGTCGAGCGGACCGGCAAGACCGCGCAGTTCATCACCCTCAACGCCGCGCCGATCGATATCGCGCCGGTCCTGCGCCGGATGCTTTTCCGGGAAAATTGCTCGTGCGTGATGACGAGCGCCACGCTGGCCGTGGGCCGGCCGGACCTGGCCTACTTTCGCGCGCGGATCGGCGCGGGTGAAGTGGAACCGTTACAACTCGGAAGCCCGTTCGATTTTCCCGAGCAAATGAAACTCTTCGTGGTCCGCAAAATGCCCGATCCGCGCGATGCCGGTTACGCGAAAGCGCTCGCCCATTGGGTGGCGCATTTCGTCGCGGAAACCGAAGGCCGCGCGTTTGTTCTCTTCACCAGCTATCGCGTCATGCAGCAACTGGCCGGCGAGATGGAGGGGTTCTTCGCCGAGAACGACATGAATCTTCTCGTGCAAGGGCGGGGCGCGCCGCGCGGAAAGTTGCTCGAACAATTCAAGACCACCCCGCGCAGCATTCTTTTCGGCACCGACAGTTTTTGGATGGGGGTGGACGTGCCCGGCGACGCGCTTTCGAATGTGATCATCACCCGACTTCCTTTTGCCGTGCCCGATCATCCTTTGATCGAGGCAAAACTGGAGTTGATCGAAGCGAACGGCGGCGATGCGTTCACCGAGTATTCGTTGCCCGAGGCAATCCTGAAGTTGCGCCAAGGGGTCGGCCGCCTGATCCGGACAAAGAGCGACCACGGAATCGTCGTGATCCTGGACAATCGCATCGTGACCCGGCCCTACGGGCGCGCGTTTCTGGAGGCGTTACCGGAGTGTCCGGTAAAGGTGATCTAGCCAGCGGCTTGAAGGCTCCAGCGTTCCGGTACTAGCCGGAAATTCAAGCTTGACTGCAAATATCATAATCCAACAGGATTCGCCTTTGCCTCTCCGGCAACGGAGAAACCAACTCAACTCAGGAACAAATCCACGATGCACAAGAAAGTTAAATCCATTCTATTAGCTCTCTTTGTCGGAGCGATTGCAGCGCCGCTGATCTACGCGGCCAGCGTCCACTTCAAGGGCGGCTCGCCGACCTTCTCGGACCAGGGCACGACGTTGAAGACCTGCTTCAGCCTGGCTGGTCTCGGGAACGGCGACGTCACCATCACCGTCAATACGACTGGAAGCGCGACGACGCTCTGCACGAATCAGGGCGGCAATACGGCGCCTGGTCAGAACAAGACCCCGGTGAAGCCGAGCGGATCAGTCACGATCCCATCGACGGAAATCAAGAACGGCAACCTGACCGCGTGCGTGACAACCCAACCGCCGCCAGCGCCGACGGCCGTTGAAGCCGGTTGCCAGTCGTGCTCCAGCAGAGCTTCAAGTTGTAGAGCGCGTTCAGTTTTTGGAAATGGGCGATGCGTCTCCGCGTTACGGCGGAGGCGCATCAATCATTTCCGGGGGGCGAATGGGCCCAAAATTCGTCATTGCCAAAATATGATCAGTTGAACATAGTCTGGTTCCGGCTTACTTAAAGGACAATGCGAGGGCTCAATACGAAAATCGCGGCAATCGCCGGTCTGCTCTTGATCGCGACCGCGCTCGCTTTGCAATTTTCTAAAACTTCGGCGCCGCCCCGCGAATCAGCATGTTCGAGTGAATCGCCCAACTTGCCGGCAACATCCGCCGCTTCGCCTCAGACGGTTCCTGCGCGCGAGGTTTCGGTCTCGTCGATGGCTTCGCAAACCGAACGGAAGCTCGCCGGTTCCGCCGAAGAGATCATTGCGAAAATCAAAAACGCGCTGGCCCATTCCGGGAGCCGTCACACTTACACGACGTTCAGCAAACTTTCGGAAACCGTGGACGCGAGCAACGTGCGCGAAGTGCTCGCCTTTGTGCAAACGCTGGCGAAGCCGCAGGAAAAAAGCATGCTCGTGTCGCTTTTCGTCGCGCGCTGGGCGGAATTCGATCCGGCGGCGGCGCTGGCTTATGCCGAAGCATTGCCCAGCGGAAGCACGCGGAACTGGGCGTTGACCAGCGCGGTGACCGGCTGGGCGGAAAAAGATTCAGCGGCGGCGATCAGTTGGGTGCAGCAGCTTGCGCCGGGGCCGTTGCGCGATCAGGCAATGCAAACGGTCGTGTCCGCGTTGGCCGATAAAGATCCGCAGGCCGCGCTCGCCTTTTTAGAAAATCTGCCGCCGGGCCGGAACCGGCAGAGTCTTTACTGGCCGGTTTTCAGCCGATGGACCACAAACGATCCGGCCGCGGCCGCGGAACGCGCCACCCAAATGGCCGCGGGCGCGAATCGCGATACGGCGTGGCAGGTCGTCGCGTCGAGCTGGGCGAACCAGGATCCGGACGCCGCGTTCGCATGGGCGAATACTTTGCCGGCCGGGCAGGGGCGCAACAATGCTTTGCAAAGTGTTCTGGCGAACTGGGCCGCGCGCGATCCGCAAAAAGTCGCGGCCGTTGTCCTGACCTTGCCGCCCGGGCCGGTGCGCGATCAATCGCTCAACAATGTGGCGCGCCAGTGGGCGCAGACGGACGCGCGTGCCGCGCTCGCCTGGGCGCAGGCCTTGCCCGCGGGCGATGGCCAGCGCAACGCCCTCCGTTCCGCGCTCGCCAGCTGGGTCCAATCGGATCCGGCCGCCGCGTCGCAATTCATCGCCGGTTTGCCGCCGGGCAAAGCGCAGGAAGAAGCGACCATGGCCGTGGCCTTGCAGCTGGCGAATAGCGACGTGCAAAGCGCGCTCGAGTGGGCCCAGAAACTTCCGTCCGGCCCGTCGCGCCAGACGGTTTTGACCAACATCGTTTCGCAATGGAGCGAAGCCGATCCGCAGGCCGCGGCAAATTTTGCTTTGCAGGCAAGCGACGTCGATGGACGCAAGACGCTGCTGGAAAATATCTCGCGGCAATGGGCGCGCAACGATCCCGCCGCCGCCCTCACCTGGGCCGGCAGTTTGTCCGATAGCGCCGTGCGCGATTTTGTTTTTCCAAGTGTGATCGCGGCGGTGGCGGAATCCGATCCCGGCGAAGCGGCGAAATTGCTTTCGCGTTTATCCACTCCGGAAGCGCAAACCAACGCGACAGCGAACATCATCTGGCAATGGGCGGGCAATGATCCGCAGGCGGCGAGCAAATGGGCCGCGTCGATGCCGGAAGGCAAAATTCGCCAGCAAGCCTTCGAGAGCCTGATGAATCGCTGGGCGGAAAGCGATCCGTATGAAGCGGGAACCTGGCTGGCAACATTGACTGCCGGACCGTCGCGCGACGCCGCGGTCTCAGCTTATGCGAGAAAAATTGTTTCCTCAGAGCCGCAAACGGCCGCAGCCTGGGCGGAAACCATCGGGAACCAGAATGTCCGTGAAGCGCAGCTCGAATCGATCGTCCTTGCCTGGCTCCACGCCGATCCCACCAGTGCGGCCGCATGGCTGAGCCATTCGTCCTTGTCCGCCGAAGCGCGGACGCGGCTTCTCTCCCAGGGACAATGAGGACCGGCCATGAGCGCTCTCGCGAAATCGAAGGCGAAAGAACGCCAGGCCGAGATCGGGCGCGTCCTCGATATTCTCCATCGTTGGGGAATTGAGTCGTTAGGCCAGTTCGCGGCCCTGGAGAAAGAAGCGGTCGCCGCGCGGCTCGGGCCGATCGGTCTTCAGCTTTGGGAACGGGCGACGGGAAAAACGACGCGGCTGCTGAAGCTTGAACCGGTCCGGGAATCGTTCGAGGAAGCGTTCGAATTCGAAAACGAAATCGAAACGAGCGAACCGCTCCTGTTCATCCTCCGCCGGTTTCTCCAGCAATTTTCCGTGCGGCTCGGCGCGCTTCACCTCGTGGCGAACGAGCTCCAACTCAAAATTACGTTCAGCGATAAGAGCGATTACCGGCATGGATTCAAAATCCCCGAGCCGACGAACAACGTGGAAATCCTTTTCCGGATGCTCCACACGCACCTGGAGAATTTTACTTCCACTTCGCCGATCATTGCCGTTGCGCTGAAGGCCGAAACGACCAAGCCGTCCTTCGAACAATTCCATCTCTTTGAAACCGCGCTGCGCGATCCGGCGCGGTTGACCGATACCCTGGCGCGCCTGACCGGTTTGCTTGGCGCCGAGCGCGTCGGTACGCCCGTGCTCGAAGAAACGCATCGGCCCGATGCGTTCCGGATGGAGCCGTTCTCGTGGCAATTGCCCGAAACAAAATCGGAGCTGCCGGCCTTGCCCGCTTCTGCTTTGCGCCGGTTCCGCTCGCCGCTGCCGGCTTCCGTGTTGCTCGCGAAAAACCGGCCCGCCCATTTTCGCAGCGCGAAAATCCAGGGCGAAGTGCGTGATGGGAAAGGTCCATACAAGGCGTCGGGAAATTGGTGGGATGAAAACGCCTGGGACCGTGCCGAATGGGACGTGGAGTTGGATAACGGCGCGCTTTGCCAATGTCATTCGAGTGGCGGCCAATGGGCGCTCAACGGAATTTATGATTAAGGAGTGCACGCGTGTCTTACGTCGAACTCCACGCCTGCAGCGCTTTCAGTTTTCTTCGCGGCGGCTCTTTTCCCGAGCAACTGGCTGAGATCGCGGCCGAGTTGAAGATGCCAGCCATGGCGTTGCTCGATCGCAACGGAGTCTATGGCACGCAACGATTTTCAGTCGCGGCGCGCGAACACGGCGTGCGTCCGATTGTCGGCGCGGAATTGACAATGGAAGATGGGAGCGTGTTGCCGGTGCTGGTGAAGGACAGCGCCGGCTACAAAAATCTATGCGAGCTGCTCACCCAGGCGCATCTCCGAAGCGCGAAAGGCGAATGCGCGTTCCACTGGAACGAGCTACCGGAATACGCCGAGGGATTGGTCGTGTTGTTCTCCGCTCTGGGTAGCGCGCGCGTCTCGCGCGTTGGTTTCGGCGTCTCGCCGAAACAGTCTTCCAAAAGTTCGCGACGGCGAGACGCCGTCGCCCACACGCGAGACGCGTGCCCTCCCCAGAGTCCTGCTGATCGCGCGCAATTTCTTATCGACATCTTCCATCGCGAAAATGTTTACGTCGAAATTCAGCGCCATTTCCTCCGCGGCGAGAATCGCATTAATCAACGGCTCTGCGATCTGGCGGAACAATTTCGCCTGCCGGTTATCGCCACCAACGGCGTCCAGTACGCGCGCCCTTATGGCCGCCAGGTCCTCGACGTTTTCACCTGCATCCGCGAGCACACCCATCTCGATGCCGCGGGCAAATTCCTCACCCAAAACGCCGAGCGCCATTTGAAGAGCGACGCGCAAATGCGCGCCCTCTTCCCCGATCGCCTCGACGCCATCGACAACACGGCGCGCCTCGCCGACCGCCTCGAATTTTCCCTCGAAAACATCGGCTACGAATTCCCGTCGTTCCCCGTTCCCGATGGGCACGACATGAATTCGTTCCTGCGCACGATCGTCCTCTTCGGCGCGCAACAACGCTACACCTCCATCAGCAATGCGGTGAAACGAAAGCTGGAAGAAGAATTAAGTCTCATCCAGCGGCTCGGGTTCTCCGGCTATTTTTTGATTGTCTGGGACATCATCAATTTCTGCCGTGAACACAACGTTATGGTCCAGGGCCGCGGCAGCGCCGCGAACAGCGCGGTTTGTTATTGCCTCGGCATCACTCCGGTCGATCCGGTGAGCAACAATCTCGTCTTCGAGCGCTTCCTCAGCGAAAGCCGGAAAGGCTGGCCCGACATCGATCTCGACCTGCCCAGCGGCGACCGGCGCGAGAGCGTCATCCAGGAAGTTTACCGGCGTTACGGCAAACACGGCGCGGCCATGACCGCGAATGTCATCACCTATCGCGGCCGCAGCGCCGCCCGCGAGATCGGCAAGGCGCTGAATTTCTCGCCGAACGTTCTCGATCGCTTCTCGCATCTTTTCGCGAGCGGCGATTTCCCGCACACCCTCGATCTCGCCGCGCAAATCGAGCAGGCTGGTTTGCCGAAAGCGCATCCACGAATGCCGGCGTTCATCTCGCTCTATCAGGCGATCTACGGTTTGCCGCGCCATCTCGGCCAGCACTCGGGCGGCATGATCATTTGCCAGGGAAAACTCAGCTCGTTCGTGCCGCTCGAAAACGCGTCGATGCCCGGTCGCGTCGTCGCGCAATGGGACAAGGACGACTGCGAAGATCTCGGCATCGTGAAAGTGGACTTGTTAGGCCTCGGGATGATGTCGGTAATGCAGGACGCGTTCGAGCTTTGCCGGGAGCGCGGCCGCCCGATCGATCTCGCCCACATTCCGACCGACGACGCGCCCACTTACAAAATGATGCAGGAAGCCGATACGATCGGCGTGTTCCAAATCGAGAGCCGCGCCCAGATGGCGACCTTGCCGCGGATGCAGCCGAAATGTTTTTACGACGTCGTCATCGAAGTCGCGATCATCCGGCCGGGTCCGATCCAGGGCGACATGGTGCATCCCTATTTGAATCGCCGTGCCGGGCGCGAGAAAATCACTTACTTCGATCCGCGCCTCGAGCCGGTCCTCGGCCGCACCCTCGGGGTCCCGTTGTTCCAGGAGCAGATGCTGAAGATCGCCATGATCATGGCCGATTTTTCTGGCAGCGAAGCGGAAGAGTTGCGGCGGGCCCTGAGTTTTCATCGCTCCGAGGAACGGATGAAGAAAGTAAGCGTGAAACTGCGCGCCGCGATGGAGCGGAACAATGTCGCGCCGGACGTGGTCGAGAAAATCCTGCAATCGATCACCTCGTTCGCGCTCTACGGATTTCCGGAATCGCACGCGATCAGTTTCGCGATCCTCGCGTATGGCAGCGCGTATCTGAAAGCGCATCGCGCGCCGGAGTTTTACACGAGCCTGCTGAACAACCAGCCGATGGGTTTTTATTCGCCGGCGACGATCGTGAAAGACGCCCAGCGCCATGGGGTGCGGATGCTGCCGGTGTGCGCGCGCGAATCAAGCTGGGTTTGCACGGTGGTTTCCGACGACGTCGTGCGATTGGGGTTTTGCGTCGTGAACGGTTTGCGGAAGGAGCATGGCGAAGCGCTCGTTGCGGAACGCGAACGTGCCGCGTTCGAGTCGCTCGATGATTTCAAGCGGCGCGTGGAATTGACGAAAGAAGAACTGCGGACGCTGGCGGAACTGGGCGCGTTGAATTGTTTCGCCCAGCATCGTCGGGCTGCGATGTGGAGAGTGGAAGAGACGGTGTACGATGATTTGCTGGGAATCAGGATTCTGGGGAGCGCACGCGCCTCGCGTGCTGTTTCCGGCGCCCTCGCCGGAAACTCTTCCAGCCCGACAAATCCATTCGGCGAGGCGCCGAATGGTGCACGCGAGGGCGCGTGCGCTCCCCTGAAACCCATGTCCATGCCGGAACGCGTGAAAGCGGATTACACCGCGATGAACCTGACGACCGGCCCGCACCCGATGAAATTGTTGCGCGCCCAGTTGCCGGAAATTTGGCGCGCGAGCGATCTGCGTTCGGCGCGCCACGGGGCCACGGTGCAGATCGCGGGCAACGTCATCTGCCGTCAGCGCCCCGGCACCGCGAAAGGCTTCGTTTTCATCAGTCTCGAAGACGAGACCGGCGTTTCGAACGCTATCGTCACCCCGGATTTATTCGAGCGGATGCGGCTTCTGATCACGGAAGAACCGTTTCTCGTGATCGAAGGCGTGGTGCAAAACAGCGACAACGTCGTCCTGATCAAGGCGCAAACGATCCGTCCAATCGCGCACGAGCAACTCGTCGGAAGCGAGTCGCACGATTTCCACTAATCCTACTAACAACCGCAGCTCGGCCCGCAACCGTGCGAACCAACGGAACCGACCGACGGTCCCGTCGAGCCGCCAGCGACGTGGACGCCGTAGCCGCCGGAGATAACGCGCCGCACCGCTTCACCTGTTTCCGGATCAACCCGGAGCGGCTCATCGTTCATGCTTTGCTTCATCTCGAAACGCCGGATCGGTTTCGACGTATCGATCGTTTCGTAAACGTAGATCGGCATCAGTAAACCTTACTCCGCCGCGTGACGTCGCGCCTGCTCTTTCGGCTCCGCCTTTTGCTCCGCCGGTTTTTGATCGGACTCCATCCACTCGGTGTGAAACACGCCCGGCTTATCGACGCGTTCGTAGGTGTGCGCGCCGAAGAAATCGCGCTGGGCTTGGAGGAGGTTCGAGGGCAACCGCTCCGAGCGATAGCTGTCGAAGTAACCGAGCGACGCGCTGAAGGCGGGCACCGCGACGCCATGCGTCACCGCGGTGGTGACCGCGACGCGCCAGTTATCCTGAGTACGGCCGATGATCTCTGTGAAATATTGGTCGAGCAGAAGATTGTGCAGCTTCGAGTCGCGCTCGTAAGCCTCCTTGATCCGGTTCAGGAATTTCGCGCGGATGATGCAACCGCCGCGCCAGATCGTGGCGATGTCGCCGAAGTTCAGGTCCCAGTGCGAACCGGCGCTGGCCGCGCCGAGCAATTCCATTCCCTGCGCATAGGAAACAATCTTCGAAGCGTAAAGCGCGTCGCGCACCGCCGTGATCAAGGCGTTCCGGTCACCGGTGAACTTCGGCACCTTCGGCTGCGGTAATATCTTCGAGGACGCGACCCGCTCATCTTTCCGCGATGAAATCACGCGCGCTTCTACGGCCGCATTGATCGTGGAAATAACAACGGACTGGCTCAGCGCCGACTGCAGCGTCCAGAGGCCGGTCCCTTTCTGTCCTGCCTTGTCGAGGATCACGTCGACGAGCGGTTTGCCGGTGTCCGGGTCGATCTTGCGAAAAATCTGGGACGTGATCTGGATCAGATAACTGTCGAGATCGCCCTTGTTCCACTCAGTAAACGTGTCGGCCAACTCGTCAGCGCCGAGACCCGCCACGTCTTTCAGGATCGCGTAGGCTTCGCAGATCAACTGCATGTCGCCGTACTCGATGCCGTTGTGGACCATCTTGACGTAATGGCCGGCGCCGTCGGGTCCCATGTAACGGCAGCACGGTTCGCCATCCACTTGCGCCGCGATCTTGCGGAAGATCGGCGCGATGATTTCGAAGGATTCGCGCGAACCGCCGGGCATGAGCGACGGACCTTTCAGCGCGCCTTCTTCGCCGCCGGAAACTCCGCAGCCCACAAAATGAAAACCGCGCCCTTCCAAATCTTTGCAGCGCCGCTGCGTGTCGGTGAAAAGGGAATTGCCGCCGTCGATGATCACATCGCCTTTTTCCAAAAGCGGTGCGAGCTGATTAATCACCGCGTCCACCGGCGCGCCGGCCTTGACCATGATCATCGCTTTCCGCGGACGCCTCAGCGCTCCGACAAATTCTTCCATTGTCCGGGCGGGCTGGATGTTTTTCCCTTTCGCTTTGCCGCCGGCGAACTTTTCCGTGACGTCCCAGGTGCGATTGAACACGGCGACGGTGAACCCCTTCGATTCCATATTCAGAACAAGGTTCTCGCCCATGACCGCCAGGCCGATCAGTCCGATATCACATTGATTCGTGCTCATTTTAGTATCTCCTTGATCACGCCGGGGGTTGGCGGTGGCTCCGACTCTATCCGGTCCGAATAGCGCATGGCAATTTCCGTTTGCGAAGTTTCACTCACCGAGTCGGCCCTCGTTTTGCCTGAGCCTGGCGACGATCCGCAGGCGGGCGCGGTGGTGGTTTTTTGGGGCGCGGTCCGGGCGACGGAGGAAGGCCGCGAGATCACGGGCATTCAATACGAAGCGCACCCCGCCATGGCGGAACATCAAATGCGATTGGTGGCGGAGAACGCCGCGAAGAAGTTCGACGTGCGCGAAATTTTCATCCGGCATCGGATCGGGTTCATCCCGGCGGCGGAACCATCGGTGGTGGTGCGGGTGGCGAGTGGACATCGCGGCGCGGCCTTCGCGGCGAGCGAATGGATCATGGATGAACTGAAACGCGTGGTGCCGATCTGGAAACATCCGGTGTTCAAAGAGGCGGCTTCGCCCGCGACCGCATGAACTGGGCGAACCGCCTCACCATCAGCCGGCTCGTCTTGACGGTGTTGTTCGTGGCGATGCTTAACTTGAGCTGGGGCCTCGCGCGCACCACCGCCTTCATTCTCTTCCTCATCGCCGGCCTGACCGATTTTGTCGACGGCGAAATTGCGCGGCGTTACGGCTCGGTCACGAATTTCGGCAAGCTCATGGACCCGCTGGTGGATAAGATCATGATGGCGGCGGCGTTCATTTCGCTGGTGCCGATGGGCGCGATTCCGGCTTGGGCGGCGACGACGGTGGTGGGGCGGGAGTTCCTGATCACGGGCCTTCGTTTAATGGCGAGCGCGCGCGGCCAGATCCTGCCGGCGGAGCGGTTAGGCAAGCACAAGACCTCGTGGCAAATCATCACCGTGATTTTTTTCCTCGGGCTGCTTTCGGCGCGCGAACTTCATTACGGCGAGGCCGACAACGGCTGGTGGTACCGCGCCTGGTATCAACTCGGCCCGGTGCTCGTCTGGATCACGGTGGCGTTAACCGTTTATTCCGGATTGCGTTATGCCTGGCGCCATCGCGATGTCATCGCGCCCGACCAATAATCGGAGGGACGTGCTTCGGCACGTCCGACTAACTCGCCGCGCGTGAAAAAATTGTCGGACGTGCGGAAGCACGTCCCTCCCGCGGAACAAATCGTGCTTTTTCAAAGTCTCCGAATCGGCAGCTCGAGAACGCCGCTGGATTGGGAAAACACGATATGGCCGTCACTCCCGAACATTACCGCGTTGCTCGACTCGCCATTCCGCGGCTCCCCTTGGCCGCGATCCTTGGCTTCGCCCTCTTCGGAGTCGGCGGCTCGGTTTTCCTGGCCTACACGAGTTTCAGTCATGGCGAGGTGAAGCGATCCGGAGCGGCATCGAACGACGTGCCCGTCTACACGGCCCGCGCGGTGCCGTTCGATTCTCCCCGGGAAGATCCGGCGCAACGCGCGGCTTCAATCGCGCGGGCATTGACGGCGACCCAAACAGAAATTCACCGGGCCGAAGCCATCGAGGCGGAGGGAGCTACGCCGGTTTCCCGCCCCACATTGCTCGCCGAAGCGAATCGCGAGCTGCGAGGTTTCCGTGGGTTCCCTAATTTTGGTGGCGCGAACACTTTTCTCATGGTCACCGGCACCTCCTTCGGGATCAGTGCCCAGACTGCGCCCTCCGGATTTGCAGTGGCTGATGCGGAGACGATCACGGCGACGCCGGTTCCGGAAGCGTCCACCTGGCTGTGTGGGGGCGCGCTGCTTGTTCTCGTGGCCGTGCGCGGCGTGCATGCAAGTTGGCATCGCAAGCGGCGCCGCACCGATCAATAGCAATGTGGGAGCGGCCCTTGTGCCGCGAGAAGAATCAGCGGGTGAAGGGAATCGAACCCTCGTCAGTAGCTTGGAAGGCTACAGCTTTACCATTAAGCTACACCCGCGCGCCGGCTAAACTGCCGCGCCTCTCCGCGGCTGCCAAGTCCTTTCTCGGTGTGGCCTGACCGGTTGCGTTCTCGTCTCTCCGGCACCTAAGTTGTCGCATGAAAGCTTTCCTTCTTTCGCTCGCCCTTTCCGCCGGCCTCTGCGTGTCGGCCCGCGCCGATTTTACCATCGTCCAAAAGGTGGAGGGAGGAAAAGCGGGGGGGAACGAAATCATCATGAAGCTCAAGGGCGACAAGGTCCGGGTGGAAGCGACGCCGCAGATGACGATGATCGTTGACGGCAAGACCGGCGAGACCGTTACCTTGATGAATGCGCAGAAGAAATTCCTGCGCATCTCTGGCGACAAAGCCAAAGCGATCGCGGAACTCGCGGCTAAATACGGCGGGACGACAGCCGAGAGACCGAAACTAACCGCGACCGGGAAAAAGATGACGATAAACGGCTACGAGGCCGAGGAGTACGTCGGCGAAACCAAATTATTCAAGGCGAGCTATTGGATCGCGCCGAGCCTCCCCGATTCCGCGGCCATCATGAAGCAGCTTCAGGCGGTGATCCCGACGGCTTGGAACGATCTTGCCAAGGGAATGATGGACTACCGTGACTTGCCCGGGTTCCCTCTCCGCACCCAGGTCAAAACGGAGGGCGGAGAAATCACCAGCACGATCACCGCGATCAAACGCGACCTGTTAAGCGACGCGGAGTTCCTGGTGCCGACGGATTTCCAGGAAATGAAAATCCCGAATGTGCAGATCTCGGGCGACAAGCCGGAGCCCGCGCCTTCAACGAAGCCCTGACCGTTTGCTCGCGTGGGGCCGCGCTTTATTCTGGCATCGCGCTCGCCGCGGCGCCGCCAATTACTGAGCGACGCCGGGTATGAATTCGAAGTGCTTTCTCCGCCCCTGGATGAAGTGGCGCATGGCTGGCTCACGATTCGCGAGTTAACAATCTGGAATGCGGCGCGCAAAGCCGCGCGAGTCTCGGAGATGTTGCCGGACGCGGTGGTGCTCGCGGCCGACACGTTAGTGGCGATCGACGGCGCAGTTCTCGGTAAACCGGTCGATTTCGAGGATGCGATTCGAATTCTACGGCGGCTCAGCGGCCGCGCCCACGAAGTCTGGACGGCCGTGCGGGTCAGCCACGCGGCGAGCGGCCGATCGCAGAGCTTCCACGAAATGTCGCGGGTCCATTTTCGTGAACTCGACGACCGCGCCATCCGCAATTACCTGGCGAAGATCGATCCGCTCGATAAAGCCGGCGCCTACGCGGCGCAGGGTTATGGGACAGAGATTATCGAGCGCATCGAAGGGTCGTACAGCAACGTGGTCGGTTTGCCGATGGAGAAAACCACGCGCGCTCTTCGGGCTTTCGGTGTTAAGCCTTAATTCGCCTTACTCAGCAATCGTAGCGCTTTCGCGAAAGCAGATTTCCAGTTTGTTCCCATCCGGATCTTCGAAGAAAACGGCGTAATAGCCGGGGCTGTAATCGATACACAGCTCCGGGCCTTCGATGTTCTTTCCACCTGTCTGGCGGACAACTTTCGCGGCTTTATTCACGGCTTCACGGCTGCTCGCCCAGAAAGCGATCCGGTTTCCGTTAGGATGGTGATCCTTCTCTTCGGTGAACCCAAAAAATTCGATGGCCACGTTTCCTTCCGTCTCGAACGTTCCCCAGCGCGCGCCGCTCTTGTCGACGCGAAAGCCGATCGCTGGCAGAATTTGCGCATAAAAACGCTGGGCCGTTTCGCGATTTTTTACCCGGAGATCGATGTGATCGAAAAGACGCGTGCTCATGCGAACGACTGTTCACAGCGTCGCGCGATTTGTCCATGCACGTAATAAATTGCCTCTCGTTAGGGCATGACCCTCACCCCGGCCCTCTCCCTCAGGGAGAGGAAGTTCTCCTGCAAGAGGAAGACGGCTCGCGGGCTCCGCCACTTGAAATAGTATCGAGGCTCCGTTTAGAAAAGTTCCTTCTCCCTGAGGGAGAAGGTTAGGATGAGGGTGCCTTTCGCGAGGGTCACGCCGAATTTCACCCACGGCGGTTCTTCCTTCGGATCATCAGCTTCAGGCCAGACCAGGTTTCATCCACGGCGCATACTTTCACGTCCACGAACCCGAGCGGCAGACAAACGTCGCGAATCACGTCCTCGGTGATGTCGGTCGCGACGCCGGAGGATTTTTTCGGCCACGAGACCCAGAGGACTCCGGCATCCACGAGAAGCTTTCGGAGCCGCTTCAGTTCCTTTTCCAGTGTTCGGCGTTCCGTGACGAAGAGATGAACGAAAGCGGAACCGGCGATCGCCTTTTCATTGAAGGAGACGCGTTCCGGGAGCGGGGCGAGCCATTTCCGGTAACCCGGCGGCGCTCCCAGCGTGATCACTTTGGTTCCGGCCTTGATCCCGAGCTTCTGGGCCAGGGGCGTTTTCGAGTAACCAGCCATTTCCTTTCCTATCGTTTCGAGCACATAATGTCGCGCAGCTTTTGATCCATCGATGCGCGTCTCGTTTGCCACTGCGTTTCCGAAAATCCTGGGAGCAACTGTCGCCGGCGCGCTGGTGCTCCTGGCCGGGTGCAATCGAAAGAGCAACGCCGTTTCGGGCACGATCGAAGTCGACGAAGTCCATGTCGCTTCGCGTTCCGCCGGGCGGGTGGAAAAGATTTTCGCGTGGGAAGGCGACACCCTGAAGGCGAACACGCCGATCGTTCAACTCGAAGCTTCCGAATTGAAAGCGCGGCGCGATATGGCCGCGGCCCAAATCAACACGGCCCAGCATGATGTCGAAGCGCAAAGCGCGCAGCTTGAGTTTTTGAAAGCCGATGCCGAGCGCCAGCAGGACCTCCTGAAACGGAACACGGTGTCTCCTAACGAAGCCGAGCGGGCGATGAGCGCGGCGAAGGCGCAGGAGAAAAACATCGCCGCGGCCAAGGCGCGCGTGGAACAAGCGCTGGCTCAACTGGCGGACATGGACGCCCAGATCCAGGAAATGAAAATCGTCGCGCCGACCGATTCGATCCTGGAAGTGTTAAGCGTAAAGGTTGGCGATGTCCTCCCGGCCAATCGCGAAGTCGCGACCTTGATCCTGCCGCAGCGTCTCTGGGTTCGCGTTTACGTGCCCGAGCCATGGCTCGGTTTGATCAAGCTTAACGAGACGGTGCGAGTGCGCGTCGATTCCTATCCCGGACGCGATTTTTCCGGCGTCGTCGAGCAGATCAATCGCAAAGCGGAATTTACGCCGCGCAACGTCCAGACCGTGGAAGACCGGATCAAACAGGTCTTCGGCGTAAAGATCCATCTCGATAACAAGGAGGACACGCTCCGCGCCGGCATGTCCGCCGACATCTTTTTCCCGAACGTGAAATGAATCTGGAAGCCAGGAAACCAGGAATTTTAGAAATCCAATTCCCTCCTCCTGGTTTCCTGGCTTCCAGATTTTCTTCCTCTTTATGAGCGACGCGATGATCGAGTGCGAGGGGCTGACAAAGCGCTTCGGCAATTTCACCGCGGTCGATCACGTTAGCTTTTCGGTGGCGCGCGGCTCGATCTTCGGATTCCTCGGCCCGAACGGTTCCGGCAAATCCACCGTGATCCGGATGCTCTGCGGCATTCTGGAGCCAACCGAGGGCACCGCGAGAATTGGCGGACACGATATCGAGCGTGAAGGCGAAGCCATCAAGGAAATGATCGGCTACATGTCGCAAAAGTTTTCCCTCTACGACGAACTGACCGTGAAGGAGAACCTGATTTTCTCGGGCAAACTCTACAGCCTCCGAGACAAAGAACTAAGGAAGCGGCGCGATGAGCTCATCGCCCTTACTCATCTCGAGCCCTATCTCGACCGCCGAGCCGCGCTTCTTTCGGGAGGCTGGCGTCAGCGTCTCGCCATGGCTTGCGCGCTCATGCATAAACCAACGGTTCTGTTTCTCGATGAGCCGACCGCGGGGATCGATCCCGTGGCTCGCCGTGAACTCTGGGATCTGCTCTTCGAGTTTGCCGGGCAAGGGATGACGCTTTTTGTCACCACCCATTACATGGACGAAGCGGAGCGCTGCTCCCACGTCGGCTACATCGACATGGCGAAATTGATCGTCTGCGGCGAGCCGGACGAGCTGAAGAAGATGCCGGAAGTAACTCCGCCCGGGACGCGTCGTCTGGATGTGACCTGCGACCACCTAACGACTGCATTGCGCGCGATGCACGAAATGAAAGGCGTCCAGAGCGCGACCGTGTTCGGACAATCGATGCACCTACTCGTCGATGAAACCGTGCGGCGCCAGGAGATCGACGCGAAGCTTCACGAAGAGGGAATCGAAAACGCGGAAATTCACGAGATCGGTCCGTCGCTCGAGGACGTTTTCGTTTCACTCTCTGCGAAACACGCCAGCGAGAACAAACAAAAAAAGGCAGCCTGAAGATAAAAGCTCCAAACTCCAAGCTCCAAGCACCAGAGAAGCACCAAGCATCAAGCTCCAATCGGCCGTCACGCCTTTCAAAACTGTTTGGTGTTTGGAATTTCTCTGGAGCTTGGAGCTTGGAGCTTGGAGCTTTCGCGCGGAGCGCGATTCCATGAAGCGCGCACCATTCCGCGGTCTCGGCGCCATTCTCTTCAAGGAGTTCATCACGGTCCTGCGCGATCCAATCACGCTTTTTTTTATGCTTTTTCCCCCGCTCGTCGAAATGATTGCGTTCGGCTACGCCCTCGATAACGACGTAAAGCACATGGCCATGGCGATCCTGAATGAGGATCGGACGGTCGAGAGCCGTCAATTCCTGGATCGCTTCGTCAACACCGAAACCTTCCGGATTGTCGCTGAAGTGCAGAACGTCGAGCAACTCGCGAGCGAGATTCGAAAAGGTCGCGCCTATGTCGGTCTCCAGATTCCGCCGCATTTCACCCGCGATGTGCGCGCCGGCCATCCCGCGCAGGTGCAAATGTTGATTGATGGCTCGAATTCCACCACCGCCCTGCAGGCGCTCAACACCGCGCTCGGCGTCGCCTTAACCGAATCAGTGGAGATGCTGCTGCGCGATAGCGGTCGGCAAACGGTGCCAATCGAAGTCCGGCCGCAAATGCTTTATAACCCCGCGATGCGGAGCCCGAATTTTTTCGTGCCGGGAGTCATCGGCGTTGTCCTGCAAATTGGAACCACCTTCGCCACGGCCATGGCGGTGGTGCGCGAGCGCGAGCGTGGCACGCTCGAGCAACTGCTCGTTAGTCCGCTGAGCCGCTGGGCCCTCATGCTCGGCAAACTGATTCCGTATCTTTGTGTCGGAATGGTCATGGCCGTTCTGCTTTTCGCGATCATGCGTTTTGTTTTTGCCGTGCCTATCACGGGAAGCGTCATTGCGATGGTTTTCTCGACCGTGATTTATCTCTTCGCGCTCCTCAGCATCGGACTGCTCGTGGCCACGAAAGCAGAAAATCAAATGCAAGCGTTACAAATGAGTATGGCCTTCGTTCTCCCGAGCGTGTTCTTCTCCGGCTTCATTTTCCCACGCGAAACGATGCCCTGGATTTTTTACGCCATCGGCTCGGTTCTTCCGACCACCTATTTCATCTCACTCATGCGCGCCATCATCCTCCGCGGCGCGAGCTTCTTCGAATACTGGCAGTCGCTCGCCATCATGACGGGCATGGCCGTGGTCCTCTTCTGCGTCTGCTCCCTGCGGTTCCGGAAAAAGATAGGATAGCGCGCGACGATCCGCGGCTACGGAAGGGTAAGCCTCCACAGGCCTATTCCGGTGGTGCTGTCTTTCCCACGGACAATGGCCGTATAGCTTGCCGCACGGTAATGTCCGCACCAGAGCCGATTCCAAATCGTTCGAGGGCGGAATGGTGGTAGCTTCGATTTCCGCTTGCTGGCTGCTGCCGTTCGGCCGCGTTTTCCAATCGTCGTTGAAGACGATCGCGTTTCCATTTTCGTCGTGCAGCTCCAGCGTTGGATTGGCCAATGCACCGGTCACGGGAATGGATGGACCCAGAGGCCGCCGCCATTTTCACATGGCGGCGGCCTTTTGTCCTCGAAGGTCCATAGCCGATCTGCTGCAGGACCGAAAAACAGCTCTGCCGGCACTATCAAATACGTGCGCTCAGGGAGAGGGGCGAATGACTAGATAAATATCTTTAGTAAGAGGCAAGACCATCAATTCCTGCTCCCTCGCCATGATATTGTGGCTGCTGTCAGCCGAAACGATCCGCCAGACCGAGGCATGGGGTAAACGAAGGGCAGTTTCCTTATCCGGGATCGCTCGGTCTCGGCCAAAAATAAAGGGAATGGGGACAGCGTAATCCGCGACGTACCAATTCGCACCGGCCCGTTGCAAGTAGAGTGCAACACCTACCGTTTCGGCCCAGGCTTGCCCCTCGAAGCTCAAAAGCTTCGGCTGAATCGAATCACTCTTCAAGGCTCGCTCCATAGTCGTCGCAAATATATGCTGCTCCTCAGAATCCTGGGGGCGGTATCGGAATTGGCGAGCCTGGCGCGCGAAGAGGGCTACAGCCGCGAGAGCAATTAAGAATGGCCCTGCTCTCATTAGCGAGGGGCGACTCGGCGAGCCCGAACTCAATGCCGCGAGTCTAGCTAATTTTCCATGCGCGATCGACTGTGCGAGTGTGACCGCGAATACTAGTAGCAAGCTGTAGTAAACGGCAAAATTGAAGTGTGCATTAAAATAGTACATCGGGCCTTCCTGAATATGGCCCCATACAATCGTGAGCACGATCGCGAACCCGACCACAAGGTACATTCGAATAAGAAAGCTTCTGAGCTTGGGCGTGGTGAAATTCGCGTTTTGGCTCTTCGCACGAAAAGCGGCGAAGTTGAACTTCGCCCTCAGAAGCAGTAGCGGACTTAGGATTACAACTATCCACAGCCCGTAAGCGCGCCAATGCGTTATAAAGAATGCAACGGTGCCCCGAATATCAAAATTTTCGAAGGCCGGTATGGTGTTAGAATTGGGATAGGGCGTGTAGGCGGCAAAATGCATGAAGTAGAAAATCGACCGCAAGAGTCCCTTCCTCTCGCCATAACCATTCTGAAGATGGTCGATAATCAGGCTGAGATTACTCCGCGTGGCGGTAAGCAGATCGATCACGATCGGAACCAGAAACAGGACGATGATTGCACACGCAAGCCAGTGCGCCCGCGGAAAAGCCCGCCAGGGCCATCCGCCTTCGCCGGATCTTCCGTGCCGCAACCGTAGCAGGAAGCTGCCGTAGACAAGGAGGGTTATTGGAACAACGAAAAGGGGCATCCCAACGTGACTATGCACGACGAAACACGCCGCCAGCGTCATCAACGGTAAATCCCGACCTCCTCCGGCTGCGACCGACGCTGCGGCAATCAAAAAGCAAAGAAAAGGGAAAACCAAAACACACGGCGGCCAGATCGAGAAGAGGCCGGGACGAGCGAAGTTAAGATTATAGAATTCGCCAACCGCGCTAAAATGCCAGGCGGCCAAAAGTAACGCTATGCTCAGAAACCATTTTGCAGCCTCGCTATCTAGCCAGCGGCTAATTACGCCAAGCGTGGCGCTGAAGAAAAAAGCGCTGAGGGCATACAGCCCGATCAATTGCGCGTTCAACGGCGTGGGGACAACATGCAGAGCGTCGTGAAATAGAGCTTCGCTGGCTGCGTAAACGTAGAAAAAGGCTGGACCCGGATGGTAAAAGCCGAAGCGGCTATAATTACCCAGGACGGGCGCGAAATGCTTCGCCCGGATGATTTGAAGCGAATTCGCTGCAAGGTCACCCATCTCATAATGCGAGACGTAAAAAATAGGGCGCGCGTTATTGAGGAGCACCGCCGCGAAGATAGTTACCGCGAGGACGGCCGTGCTCCAGCGCCAGCTGCGCAGCCCTTCCGATTTTAGAGGGCCGGACTCGTCATTTGTCTGCATGCGAGATTCGTTCAAACCGACCAATGCGACAGTAAAAGAGCGGGGTTCTTGCGGGGAACGCAACTCCGCTCCCGTCAACCTGATAAGGTTGTAATCGTCGTGCAATCTGTCGTTTCAAAATAGAACAGGCGTTATCGTTGACGCGGCGATGTTTTCCAGAAGGGATAAAGGCATCTGCAAACGCATTGAGAGCAGAGAACAACTTTAGATTCGAGACCCCGTAAAACGCAATTTGATTCGGTCTCGTCGCTGGCCGACAGGGCGTTATCATTGACTAAATGGTCGCGTCCACGGTTTTCAGGCGCGTGGTTGCCAGTTTCTGCCGAATTGCGCTCGCTCTTCTTGTCATCATCTTCTTCGCTTGGGCTTTCGGAATCAGAATGCCGGGACGCAACATCTCTACTGCCGCCGCTCTCGATAACGCCGAGGTCGCATTGCGGGCGGAACTTGTCGCGGATGTGCAGGCGCTCGCGGGCGACATCGGCGAACGCAACACCACGCGCTATGCGGAGCTCAACGCGGCCGCGGATTTCATCGAAGGTTCGATGGCCCATGCTGGGCTGACGGCGCGGCGGGAAAGTTACGACTTGCATGGCCACGCGTGTCACAACCTCGAAGTCGAGATTCGCGGAACGCGTCCCGAAATCCTCGTCGTAGGCGCGCATTACGATTCAGTCTTCGGCTCGCCGGGCGCGAACGACAATGCGAGCGGCGTCGCAGGACTACTCGCGCTCGCCCGCCGGTTCGCGGGAAAACCGGGTGGCCAGACGTTGCGTTTCGTCGCGTTCGTCAATGAAGAGCCGCCCTATTTCCAGACCGCGGAAATGGGAAGCTTCGTTTACGCGCGGCGCTGCAAGGATCGTGGCGATAAAATCGCGGCCATGATCAGCCTGGAAACGATCGGCTATTTCTCGGATGCGCCGCGGTCGCAGACCTATCCGGCGGCTGGACTCGGATTTTTCTATCCAACGACCGGTAACTTTATCGGGTTCGTGGGAAACACGCGCTCGCGGGCGCTCTTGCGCGCAGCCGTTGGCGCGTTCAAGAAGGAACGGAAACTGCCCTGTGAAGGAGCTTCACTGCCTGCCGCCATTCCCGGTATCGCTTGGTCGGACCAATGGTCGTTCTGGAAATGCGGTTATCCGGCCATCATGGTCACCGACACGGCGCCGTTTCGTTACCCGCATTATCATTCCAGCACGGATACGCCGGACAAGCTGGACTACGATCGGTTTGCGCTGGTGGTGAGCGGGATGGAGAAGACGATCGCGGAACTCGCCAAATAGCGGCGAGGCAGCGCTTCGAATAACGGGTGCAACGCCGCTCTCGAGCGGCCCACAGGGCCGCTGCTACAGAAGAAATCAGCGCGGCGCGAGCCAGTCGAGGGCGTGGTGAAAATTGGCGAGGGCGGCGGCGTCGAGTGGAGAATTGTGACCGGCGCCGGGTAGCGGAATGATGCGTTTTTCCCCGGCGTAGGCGTCGACGACGAGCCGCTGGAACTTCGGAGCCACGACTTCATCACGTTCGGCAAGCAAGAAGATGGCGGGAACATGAACAGCGCGCGCGTTGGCGACACTGTCCAAGTCGGCAGGGATCTTTTGCGCCATCGGCCCGGCGAAGAGCCAGAGATTCCACCAGCCGAACTGCCGGAGGATGATTTGTCGCAACGCCGGTGGATTGTGCAGAATCAATCCGGCGATTTTCCGGTGCGCGGCGATGTGCAGAGCGGTCGTCGCTCCAAGGCTGGCACCAAAGACGATGATCGGCCGGTCGCCTGCATTCTTTTCCATCGCGTCGAAGGCGGCGAGCGCTGCTGGCCCCAATCGCGCGAGCCGCGCGGGGCCTGTGCTGCCGCCGAAACCCGGATAATTCATTCCCCAAACTTCGACCGCCCGGTTGTTCCACATTTCCGCTTCGGCGGCGACCCAGCGATCCGCGCGGTCGGCATTGCCGTAGAAACGCAGGACGTAGATTTCGGGCTGGCCGCGTTGCTCAGCCAAAGCGGAACGCGCCGTCCAAATTGCGAGGTCGCCTCCTTGAAACGAAATGGCCTTCCGATCCGCAGTGCCCGCGTCGATGCGGTTGGTCGTCGGAAACAGAATCAAACGATCTGGCAAAGGCGCGAGCGTAATCAGGGCGAAGTATAGGATACCCCAAAAGGCGAGGCGCAATCTTAGTGGGATCGGAGGAATCTTCATCGTTCAGAGGGACGTGCTTCTGCGCGTCCCACTATTCTTCATCGGGCGGGCGCTTGGAAATTAGTCGGACGTGCAGAAGCACGTCCCTCCGAACTGAGACTGCTTCGCTCTTGTCAGCAAGCTTACCTGAACAAGCGTTCCAGCACGTAACCAATCAGCGCCGTGGCGGGCAGAGTGAAGAGCCAGGCCCAGACGATGCGCTCGACGACGCTCCATTTCACGCCGCTGAAACGCTTCACGGCGCCGACGCCCATGATGGATGTGGAAATGACGTGGGTGGTCGAAAGCGGAATGCCCCAGGAACTCGCGACCTGAATGATGACGGCCGCGGTTGTCTCGGCGGCGAAGCCGTGGACGGGCTGCAACTTCACCATCTTATGCCCGAGGGTGCGAATGATGCGCCAGCCGCCGGCCGCAGTGCCGGCGGCCATCGTCGCCGCGCACAAAACGATGACCCATTTCGCGACGACGAAATCAGGCGTGTTAAGGAATTGGAACATCGGCGGGAGATCTTTGAAGACACCACTCTTGGTTCCGGTAAAGAGAGCCAGCGCGATGATGCCCATGGTTTTTTGGGCGTCGTTGGTCCCGTGGCTGTGCGCCATCCAGGCGGCACTGACCAACTGCAATTTGCCGAAGGTCGATTGGACCACGTGCGGTGTGAGCGAGCGCAACGTCAGGAAGAGCAGCCCCATCAACATCGCGCCGAGTAGAAAACCGATCACTGGCGAAGTGAACATCGGAATGACCACCTTCGGCATCAGGCCAGTGTTCCATTTGAGAATCGACCAGTCGCCCCGGGCACTCGCCAGCGCGGCCCCGCAGAGGCCACCGATAAGCGCATGACTGGAACTCGACGGCAAACCCATCCACCACGTCACCAAATTCCAAATGATCGCGCCGAGCAAAGCGCAGAGCACCGTCTTCATGTCCACGACTTTGGTGTCGACAATGCCTTTGCCGATCGTCGAGGCGACGGCGGTGCCCATGAGCGCGCCGGTGAGATTGAAGAACGCCGCCATCGCGATCGCCTGCCGCGGGGTGAGGACTTTCGTCGAGACAACGGTGGCGATGGCGTTCGCGGCGTCGTGAAAGCCGTTGATGTATTCGAACGCGATGGCCGCGAGCACCACGATGATGAACAGGATCATGCGGCGGGCGTTGGTTGCGGATCAGGAGTGCTTGAGGACCACCTGCAAGATGACGTTTCCGGCGTCGCGGCAGCGGTCGATGACTTTCTCCAGAAGCTCGTAGAGATCGCGCAGGAAAATGATCTGCTTCGTCTCGTAGTTGCCGTGGTAAAGATCGTGGAGCAGCTCCAGCTCAAGCTTATCCGCATCGCCCTCGATGGTTTGGAGGTGGGCATTCATCTCGCGGGCGCGCGCAATATCGGTGCCCTTCCGCAACTCCTTTACCATGGCGAGGACCGCTTCCGCGGCCTGGTCGAGTAACTCCAGGTGTTTTTTGAAACTGCGGCCGTGCAGGTCCGCCGGGAAAATCAGGATGCGCTCGCCGATTTTCTCGACGGTCTTGGGAATTTTGTAGAGCGCCGCGGCGAGGGCCTGGATGTCTTCGCGTTCCAACGGAGTAATGAAGGTCTTGCAAAGCTGTTCCGTGAGCTCCTGGGTGATTCGTTTGTCTTCCCGGCGGCTGCTAACAAATTCATCGAGGCTTTGCGGCGAATCGTGATGCTCGAGTTTCCCGAGAAGATCAACCAGATGATGGACGCTGCTATCGGCCTGTTGCGCGCTAGCTTCGAGGAGATCGTAAAACTTTTCGTCGTGACCGAAGAATTGGCGGATCGAAAACATAACGTTGTCCTTATAATAGCGTGCCGCGGAGAATGAACAGCGCCACGTTGAAATAAATTATCAATCCGGTCACATCCACGAGCGTGGCTACGAAGGGCGCCGACGAGGTGGCCGGATCCAGGCGGCAACGCCGGAGGAGAAAGGGAAGCATCGCGCCGCTGATCGTTCCCCATAAAACCACGCCTACGAGCGCCACGCCCACGGTGAAAGCGACCAGCCAATGGTATTGCCCGTAATCAAAAATATGCAGGTATTGCCAGAGCGTGATCCGGAAGAAGCCAATCGCCCCCAGAATCAGCCCAAGCGACAAGCCCGAGAGCAGTTCCTTGCGCACGACGCGAAACCAATCGCGCAAACGCAATTCGCCCAGGGCCATCGCGCGGATCACCAGGGTTGTCGCCTGCGAGCCGGAATTGCCGCCGCTGGAAATGATTAACGGCAGGAACATCGCCAGGATCGCCGCCTTCTCGATCTCGCCGTTGTAACCTTGCATCGCCGTCGCGGTGAGCATTTCGCCGAGGAAAAGAATGATGAGCCAGGTGGCGCGCTTCTTCACCATCCGCACCAGCGGAATCGTCGTGTAGGGCTCGTCCAACGCTTCCATACCACCGAGTTTCTGGATGTCTTCGGTCGCTTCTTCTTCCGCGACGTCGAGCATGTCGTCGCTCGTCACAATCCCGACCAGCACTCCGTTCGAATCGACTACGGGCAAGGCCACCCGGTCATATCTGCGGAAGGCGTTGAGCGCTTCTTCCTGCGAATCGTTCACCTTCAACGCGATAAAAGCGCGATCGCGAAAATCGCTCACCTTCGCCTCGAAGGGACGGAGGAGGAACTCACGCATCCGGAGGTCGTCGATCAGCTTGCCGCGTTCGTCGACGACATAAATCACATTCAATGTCTCGCTGTCCCGGCCGAATTCGCGGACGTGATCGAGCACTTCCTTCACCGTCCAATCGTCGTGCACGGCGATGAAGTCCGGGGTCATCAGGCGCCCGATGCTGCCTTCGGGGTAACCGAGAAGTGCCTGGGCGACGCGGCGTTCATCCGGGGTGAGAAGTTTGATGAGCTGCCGGGCCGCGGCGCTCGGCATTTCCTCGAGCAGCGCCGTGCGATCGTCCGGCGACATCTCGTTCAGGATCGCGACGACCTGCTCGTGGGCCATGGCGCGCAGTAACTGCTGTTGCGCTTCCACGTCGAGGTATTCGAAGACATCGGCGGCGAGGGCGGTCGGAAGCAGCCGGAAAATGATCACCTGCTCGTCCTCCGGCAGATCGAGAATGACTTCGGCCACGTCGGCCGGCGGCCACTCCCGAAAAATTTCCCGCAGCGCCCCGAAATTCCGTTCGGCGATCAGTTCCCGAATTTCCGGAATGAGAATTTTCCCGACCATAACGATGAGCAATTAAATCGAAGGACCGCGCGCGCCGCCGAGTTTTGTAACATTCGGTTCCGCGAAGCGCAATCGCGCTCCGCGACAGAAAATCTGGACAGGATTTACAGGATTGACTGGATTGAAGAGAAGAATTGCCGCGGCTCTTTTTTAATCCCGTAAATCCTGTTAATCCTGTCTAAATTCGAGGGCTCTCCGCTTGGAATTTTGCAGAAACTCGCCAATATGAGTCGGGATGACGGCGACAGCGGCGGGGCCAATGATTCGACGAGAAATCGGGGATGACGCGATTTGCATCCTGACCTTCGACCGGCCGGAATCGGGCGCGAATATTTTCGATGCGGCGACGATGCAAAGCTTGCGCGAGCAGATGGACGCGATCGAAAAAGATGCGTCGATCAAGGGCGTGATCGTGACTTCGGCGAAGAAGTCGATCTTCATCGCGGGCGCGGACCTGAAAACGTTGTTGAAGCAGGCGCAGACCGGCGAGATGCGCGGATTCATTTCGGAAGGACAAAAGGTTTTTAACCGCCTGGCGGCGCTAAAAATGCCGACCGTCGCTGCGATCCACGGCGCCTGCGCGGGTGGCGGCTACGAGATCACGCTGGCCTGCGATTACCGGGTCGCGTCCGACGATCCGGCGACCAAGATCGGGTTGCCGGAAACGACGCTCGGTCTCGTTCCCGCCTGGGGCGGAGCGACGCGCCTGCCGCGATTGATCGGCGCCGACGCGGCGGCCGAGGTGATCCTGAAAGGCAAACTTTATGGCGCGTCGGAGGCGTTGAAGCTCGGTCTAGTCGATGAAGTAGTTCCGCGCGAGCAACTGCTCGACGCGGCGCGCAGGAAGCTTGCAACGGGCAAGCGAAAACTGGAGGGCGGAGCTCCAGCGACGCCGGGCTCGCCGGAGCTCGCCCCTCCAAAGGTGAAAGGCAACGCCGCTCCCACGCGCGCCTACGAAATCATCAAGAGCGCCGCTAGTTCCTCGATCGAAGAATCGCTAGCGATGGAAGTCGACGCCATTAGCGAGCTGGGCGCGACGGATGCGACCCAAAACCTGATTCGAAATTTCTTCCTCGCCGATAAATATCGCAAAGGCTCTTCGAAGACTCCGCTCGAGAAAATCATGCACGCGGCCGTGATCGGCGCCGGCGTCATGGGCTCGGGGATCGCGCAATGGCTTAGTTCGCGCGGCGTCTCTGTCATCCTGCGCGACGTCGATTCGGCGGCGATCGACCGAGGCCTCGCAAACATAGAGAAGACTTATGCCGATGCAGTGAAGCGCGGTTTGATGAGCGAAGAGAAAGCGAAAGAAGGCCGGGCGCGCATTGTCGCTTCGACGCAACCGGTGCCTTTGCGCGACGTCCAGATCGTGATCGAAGCCGCCTCGGAAAAGCTCGAGATCAAAAAGAAAATTTTCGCGGACCTGGCGGTGAATACCTCCGACAGCGCGATCCTCGCCACGAACACCTCCGCGCTGCCGACTAATGAATTGGCCGTCAGTACCGGCGCGCCCCCGCGCGTTGTCGGCCTTCATTTCTTCAATCCGGTCAGCCGGATGAAGCTAATCGAAGTGGTGGCCGGGCCGCAGACCTCGGAGGAAATCCGCGAGCGCGCCCTCGCCTTCGCCAGGCAGGTCGGGAAGCTACCGGTCCTCGTCCAGGATTCGCCCGGCTTCCTCGTAAACCGGGTCCTGTTCCCGTATCTTTTGGACGCGGCGGAAATGTTTCAGAACGGCGTGGGCGCGGAGGAGATTGATGGCGCGTTGCTCGAATGGGGAATGCCGATGGGGCCGTTGCGGTTGATCGACGAGATCGGCGTCGATATCACGATCGATATCGCCGCGACCCTGGAGAAAGCGTTCGGGGCGCGCGATCGGGCTCCGGAGATTTTGCAAAAGATGCACGCCGCGAAATTGCTCGGCCGCAAATCCGGCGCCGGCTTTTACAAATACGAAGGCAAACAGCAGACGCCTAACGAGACGCTCCAGGAGTGGCGGCAGGAATCCGGCGAGAAGTTCGGCCTCGAGAACATCACCAACCGCCTGGTCTATCTGATTGTGAATGAGGCGGCGCGTTGCCTCGAGGAAAAAGTAGTGGCCAGCCCGGAGGACGCGGATTACGGCATGGTGTTGGGAACCGGCTTCCCGATATTTCGGGGCGGGCCTCTGCGCTTTGCGGAAAGTGTGGGACTGAAGAAAGTTGTGACCCATATGGATGGCATCCATTCCCGCGCCGGGGAAAAATTTGCTCCCTGCGATTTGCTTCGCCAGCTTACGCAGGACGGAACTACATTTTACCAAGACAACCCGTAGGACGAGACTCCGTCGAGCCGCGGATGGTTCTCCCCACGGCTCGGCCGGGCGTTGTCCTGCCAATATTTGATTATGAAATCATCGCTCGAGGCACCGAGGCGGAACATAGACATTCTGTCTGTGTGGCCGGCGGGCATTATGCCCGCCGACAACCGAGCTGAAGTGACAGATGCCCAAACAACAGGCAAGATGCCCGTTGGGCGCACAGGCTGGAAGCCTATGATCCTGCTAAAATGAAATCATCGCTCGAAGCACCGGAGAAACAGATCGCAGAAGAAACCAGCGCCAAGCCGGCAGCAGCGCCCGTTATCGACACGTCGAAGATGTCGGCGGGAAAGGCGGCGGCGCTCGAGTTGGCGGAAAGCTCGCGTGATCCGCTCGACGAACGCGGCAGTTTCGCGAGCAACCTTTTCATCGGCCGCTTCGATTTCGACCGGATTTTCCCTTTCCCGAAACAGAGCGCGGAGGATGCCGCCCTCGCGGAAGAATTCCTGGCGCAGCTCCGGAGCTATCTCCGCGAGAATGTCGATGCCGACGAGATCGATCGCACTGGCGAGATTCCGCAGAAGAACATCGACGACCTGTTCGCGATGGGCGCGTTCGCCATCAAGGTGCCGAAGCAATATGGCGGGCTCGGGTTGTCGCAGGTGAATTATGGCCGGGCCGCGATGCTGCTCGGCAGTTGGGATGCGAACCTGACGGCGCTGGTCTCGGCCCACCAATCGATCGGCGTTCCGCAGCCGCTCCTGCTTTTCGGAACCGAAGAACAGAAGACGAAATATCTGCCGCGCGTCGCGCGCAAGGAGATCTCCGCGTTCGCCCTTACCGAAATGAACGCCGGCTCGGATCCCGCGAACATGAGTCTGCGCGCCGATCTTTCCGAGGACGGCACGGCGTGGGTCCTGAACGGCGAAAAACTTTGGTGCACGAATCTGATCAAGGCCGGCGTGCTCGTGGTGATGGCGAAGACGCCGCCGAAGATGGTGAACGGCAAGGAGCGCAAACAGATCAGCGCTTTCATCGTCGATGTCGCTACGCCGGGGCTCGAGATCACCTATCGCTGCCATTTCATGGGATTGCGCGCGCTCTACAACGGCATCGTGAAGTTCACGAACGTCCGGGTGCCGCGCGAGAACCTGATCGCGAAGGAAGGCCAGGGATTGAAAGTCGCGCTGACGACCTTGAACACGGGACGCCTGACGATCCCGGCGGCGTGCGTCGGATTATCGAAGCGGCTGGTGGAGATTTGCCGGAAATGGTCGAGCGAACGCATCCAATGGGGCGCGCCGATCGGCCAGCACTCGGCGATCGCCGGCAAAGTCGCGGAGATGGCGGCGAACACCTTTGCCATGGAAGCGATCACGTTTCTCACTTCGGCGCTGGTCGATCGCAAAGCGGGCGATCTGCGGATCGAAACCGCCATGTGCAAAATGTGGTGCACGGAAATGACCTGGAAGATCGCCGACGATGCGATGCAGGTGCGCGGCGGCCGCGGTTACGAGACCGCCCAATCGCTCGCCGGCCGCGGTGAAGAACCGATCGCAGTGGAGCGTTTCCTGCGCGATTGCCGGATCAACCTGATCTTTGAAGGCTCGAGCGAAATCATGCGGCTCTTCATTGCGCGTGAAGCGCTCGATCCGCATCTGAAAGTGGGCGGCGCGATCTTCAACACCCAGTTGCCGATGGCGACGCGGATCAAATCGATGTTCAGCTCGGGCTCGTTTTACACGCGCTGGTATCCGAAGCAATGGTTCGGCGGGAGCGCCGGGAATCTCGATAAACTTCATGCCGACCTCCGCGAGCACGTCCAGTTCGGAGCGACGACGAGCAAGAAACTGGCGCGGGGATTATTCCACGCCATGATGCGGTTCGGGCCGAAGCTCGATCGCGAACAGCTCCTGCTCTCACGCTTCGTCGGGATCGCGACGGAGCTTTTCGCGATGAGTGCGACCTGCGCGTTTGCGCAATCGAAGATCGATGCAGGTGAGCCGGCTGACGAAATTCTTTCGCTCGCCGGATATTTCTGCCGATCCGCGCGGATGCGGATCGATCATCATTTCGCGGGGACGAGTGAGAACGCGGACAAAGCGGGCTACGCGCTTACCCAGGAGTTACTCGCCGGCAAACACGAAGAGTTGGGACGCGGGATTGTATAATTGGAGGGACGACCGCCGGTCGTCCTTAAATTCATGGGACGGACTCCAGCGGAAGAGCCGCTAGATTGCCGCGATGACGACCGGGGCGATTTTCTTCACCGCGATGTCGAGCACGGTCAGGGTCAATTCGCGGGCGCGGGCCTGGCCGGCGATCGCCTGAGTATTCACGAACTGTTCAGCGGCGGCGCGCTGCGCCTCGATCAGCTCATTGAATTCTTCCTGGTCGAGATCGCCGTTGCTCAACTCGACGATCCATTCCTCGAGCGACGCTGCGTTCTTTCGCGCGAACGCGCTCGAATCGGCCTTGGCTTGCTGCAGCAGACTTTGGAGCTGGTCCTTGGCCGCCTTGACTGAGTCGTCCTTAATCTCGTCTAGAACGCCGTCGAATGAAGAAGCCATGGCGTTTCGTTACTACCGGATGTCTTCGCCGCGCAGCGCCTGGTCGTAGTTTTGCGTGACCGTATCTTTCAGATTGGCGGCAAATTTCGCCCGGTAAAAGGCCTTGCGGCTTTCGAGCATTGCGGCGTGCCGTTTGAATTGCGAATGAAGAATCGAGATGGCCTTGCTCCGGCGCGCGTCCTTTTTCTTGGTAGCCTCGTACTGTTCGGCGTTCGAGAATTCTGTTTCCACGGCGGCGGTGCGGGTCGTTAGCTTTTGGTCGTCCCAGGCTTTGCCCGCTCCCTCGGTGAATTCATCGAGGAAAGCCAGGTGCGTCGTCTTGAGACTGGCGATATCGTTGCGGCTCTTCGCGTCCTTGGTGGTTCCGCAGCCGGCGAGAAGAAGGGCCGCGCCCAGAGCGAGCACGATGGGGTGGATAATATTGCGGGAGAATCGGCGGACGGATGTATTCATGGTTCGGCAGGCTATTTTTCGATCGAAGATTCCACGAGGTCGGCCTCGGCATCGCGGCGTTTGAGCAAACCATCAACGCCTTTGCCCACCCAAAGACGCTTCATGGAGCGGATCTGGTTGGCGATCCCCTGGAGGTCTCCTTGTGCCACGGCGTCCCGGACCGCGCGCATTTCCGTGCGGCGATCCCCGTCCATCGCGGCGCCGCGATTGAAGACCAGCGAGACGAGAGCGCCCTGCGCGTTGGCGGGCAGCTGGTCCACTCCGGGGAAAGCTTTTTCCGTCCGGTCGCTATAGAGCGGCAGCGTCCGGTTCTTGAAGACTTCGACCGCGTCGTCCCTGTTCACTTTGATATCGCTGAACTCGGAGGCGCGCTGGTGGGCGGCTTCTCCCGAAACCCCGATCGCGGTTTTGAGCCGCTCGATTTCATCGCCGGTCAAATACTGGCTCCAATCTTCTTCGAACTGTTCCGGGGTGACGAACCCAAGGTCGTAACCGATGCCGATTGTGATCCCCGAGCTTTCGCCGGGCCATTTTCCTGGTTGATCCAGGCCTTCTGCTTCAAGAATGAGGGCGAGCGCCTCGTCGGTAATCTGAAGGGACATGCTCCGCTTCTAACAGGCCAGACGACGTTAGCGCAATAACAAAATTGGGCTCGTCCCGCTGCCCTACTTCTTCATCAGGTCCAACACCGCGCTGGTCATGCCGATCAGGCCGGTGCGGATGGTCGGCTCGGGCACGGGCGCGAATTTGCTCGAGTGGAGGCTCGGCAATGGCGGCGCGCCGGGCTTCTTACTCTCAACAACTTTCGCGGGATCGACCGCGCCGACGTTGAACATGAACGCAGGAATCGAATGGTCCGGCAGACTGTATTCGCTGAAATCTTCGCCGCCCATCGTCGGATCTTTCGCGATCACGTTGTTCGCGCCGATCGAGGTCTTCAGCGCAGCCGAAACTCGCTTGGTTAATTCCGGATTGTTGTAGGTGGCCGGCGTGTACTGATCCTTTTCCACCTGCACGATCGGCGCGCGGTCGGGCGAGACGCCGGCCGTAGTCGCGATTCCTTTCGCGATGCGTTCGATCGCTATCAGAACCCGGTCACGGACCTCCTGCTTATAAGTGCGCACCGTCAATTGCATCTTCACTTCATCGGAGATGATGTTGTGCTTCGTGCCTCCGTGAATGGAACCGACCGTGATCACAATTGGATCGATCGGGTTGTTTTCGCGGCTCGCGATTGTTTGCCAGGCCGTGATCATTTCGGCCGAGAGCACGACAGGGTCTTTGGTTTTGTGCGGGTATGCACCGTGGCCGCCGACACCGCGAACGGTCACGTCGACCGAGTCGACGTTCGCATAGCAATAACCTTCCGTGACCCCGATCTGGCCCGTCGCGATCTCCGCGTCGTCATGCAGCCCGAGGACGTAATTTGGTTTTGGCCAACGCGTGTAAAGCCCGTCCTTCAACAGCGCCCGCGCGCCGCCCACCGTTTCTTCCGCGGGCTGGCCGATGAAGATGATCGTGCCGTGCCATTTGTCTTTCAGCTTCCCGAGCGCGCGCGCCGTGCCGATGAACGTCGACATATGGATGTCGTGGCCGCAGGCGTGCATGACCGAAACCTCCTGACCGGCATCGTTTTTGGTCGTGACCGTGCTCGCGTACGGCACGCCGGTTTCTTCGTGAACCGGAAGCGCATCGAGATCAGTGCGGATGGCGACCGTCGGGCCGTCGCCGTTTTTCATGACGCCGATGACGCCGAAACAGGTCAGGCCCGGTTTATCGTATTTGCCGACGCGCTCCGTTACATCGCAACCGGCGGCCTTCAATTCCTTCGCCACAATTGCGGCCGAACGCTCCTCGTGCGTGGAAAGCTCGGGATGGCTATGGAGGTCTTTGTAAATCGTGAGGAGCGACGGCAACTCAGCGTCCGCGATGGATTGCGGAGTTTGCTGTCCGAAAAGCGGAACCGAAACGAGAGCAAGCGCAAAGACGAGAAAACGAATCTTCATCTTGTCATGCTGAGCGAAGTCGAAGCATCTCTCAACGTTAATTCAACAACTTCAAAGCAAGAGATTCCTCGACTTCGCTCGGAATGACAGAAGGTTTACTGGCCCATGGCCTTCGAGGAAAACACGCTCCTGTTCGGTTCCGATCCGACCGCGCGCATCGTCGCGATCGAGCTCGGAGAAACGGGGACCGTGAAAGTTTATCGGCGCGAAAAGGATGGATCGACGATTGCCGAGACCGAGCCGTTCCGCCCGTTTGTCTGGTGCGACTCCGACGTGACCGATCTGAACATCGACGCCGAAAAGCTCGAGGGCGATTTGCGTTACGGCTGGCGGATCAGTGTCGATAGCTGGAAGGAATTGATCGCTCTGCGCAACGGCTTGAAAAACGCGGGCCGCAGTTTCTTCGCGCTGAGCGATCCTATGCAACATTATCTCACTCATACAGGGCGTACACTCTTCAAGGGACTCGCATTCGAAGAGCTGCGCCGGCTCCAGCTCGAAGTGCTTTCTGCGGCCGGAATCGATGATCCCGGCCCGGGCGAGCATCTCATGAGCATCGCCCTTTCCGATAACAGCGGCTGGAAAGAACTGATCGTGGTCGATCCGGCAAATATCGAGGAATCCGAAAAGACGGCGCTCAAGCGGTTGACGGCCGTCATCAAGGAACGCGATCCCGATGTGATCGAAGGCCACAACTTGTTCCGCTTCGATTTGCCCTATCTCGTCGCGCGGGCGCGCAAAGCGAAAGTGAAACTGGACTGGGGCCGCAGCGGCGGGTTCCTCCGCTCGCGCCCGTCGCGACTCCAGATCGCGGAGAAAACAATCGATTACCCGAAGTTCACCGTCGATGGCCGCCACTTCGTCGACACGTTCTTGCTCGCGCACTTCTACGACGTCGGCATGCGCAGCCTCTCCGGCTTTGAACGCATCGATGTCGCCCAGCACTTCAGCCTCTGCGACTCCGCCGATGTTTCTTCGCTGACCGGCAAAGAGCTGCAGCGCGAATACCTCGCCGGCAGCGACCGTTTTCGAAAACGCGCCTTATGCGCGGTCCGTGAAACGCGCGCTGTCGCCGAGCTGCTGAGCCCGAGCTATTTTATCCAGGCCCAGATTTTTCCCTACAACTACCAGGACGTGATTGTGCGCGGCAACGCGACCCGGATCAACGCGCTTTTCCTCCGCGAATATTACCGGCAATGCCATTCCATTCCCGAGATGCCGATGGTGCGCGGCTTCGAAGGCGGTTACACCGCGATCTTCTTCACCGGCGTCGCGCGCAACGTCTGGCATTGCGACATCGCCTCGCTTTATCCCTCCGTGATGCTGCAGTTCGATTGCTTTCCGGCGACCGATCAGCTCCAGATCTTCCGCCATTTGCTCACCGATCTGCGCACCTTCCGTCTCGAAGCGAAGGCAAGCATGCGCGCCGCGAAAGATCGCGCTCTGCAGCAACATTTCCATGCCCTGCAAAACACCTTCAAGATTTTGATTAACAGCTTCTACGGCTACCTCGGTTTCGCCCAGGGTCACTTCGCCGATTTCGATGCCGCCGCGCGCGTCACCCAGATCGGCCGTGAGCTTTTGCAGAAAATGATCGACTGGCTCACTGCGCGCGGCGCCCAGGTCATCGAAGTGGATACCGATGGAATTTATTTTGTACCGCCTCCGAACGCCGACGCCGATGAATTGCGGGACGCGCTGGGCAAGGAATTGCCGCCTGGCATCGAGGTCGAATTCGACGAGCAGTTCGACGCGATGTTCAGCTACAAGGCGAAGAACTACGCCCTCCTCACCTGGGACGGCGAAGTCATCATCAAAGGCGGCGCCCTCAAGTCACGCGGCCTCGAAAAGTTCCAGCGCCTGTTCCTCGAGGAAATGATCAAGCTGCTGATGGAAGGAAAACCGGAAGCGGTTCCCCAATTGCGAGACGACTTCGAGAAAAAAATTCGCGATCGGGAATGGAACATCGAGATGCTGATGAAGACCGACACCCTCCAGGATTCGCTCGATAAATATCGCGCCAAGATCGGCGCTGGCGGTCGCAACCGCGCCGCCGCCTACGAGCTCGCGCTCGCCAGCGGCCGCAATTACAAGCCCGGCGACCAGATCAGTTATTACGTCCAGGCTACGCCAAAAAAAGTTCCCGCCTTCGAAGCGGCCAAACTCGCGAGCGAGTTCGAACCGCAGAACCGCGACGAAAATGTCGATTACTACATCGCGAAACTCGGCGAGCTCGTGAAAAAATTTAGTGTTCTCGCGGCAACAACATCAGCACCAAAACAAGAAAAACTCGCATTGTAAATTATGAAGACAAAACGTTTCGTCTCCCTTCTCGCACTTGCATTTGCAGCGCATCACTGCTTCGCGGCGGCGGACGGTCAGGCCGACATCAAAGCTGAAGTCGCGAAGCGACATGAAGAGGCGGTGAAGCGGTTGCAGGATTGGATTGCGCAGGTTTCGATTGCGGCGGAGAACCGCGGTTATCCCGAAGGCGCGGAGTACATGGCGAAGCTCGCACGCGATGCAGGATTTCAGCAGGCGACGGTAATTAACACAGACGGGAAGCCCGGCGTGTTCGCGACGCTGGATGCTGGTGCCCCGAAAACGGTCGGTCTTTATTTCATGTACGACGTGAAGCAGTTCGACCCGGCCGAATGGTCGTCGCCGCCGACCGAAGCGCGGATCATGGACAAACCGCCGCTAGGGAAAGTGATGATCGGTCGCGGCGCCGTGAATCAGAAGGGACCGGAAGCAGCGTTTCTCGCGGCCCTGCACGCGATTCCCGGCGCCGGCAAGAAAATGCCGGTCAACCTGGTGCTCGTGGCAGAAGGCGAAGAGGAGATCGGTTCGCCGCACATTCCGCAACTTGTCAGGCGACCCGAGGTGCTCGACGCGCTGAAGAAGTGCGTCGGCGTATTCATGCCGTCAGCGACACAGGATCTTGATGGCGTCGTCACAGTGAACCTCGGCTCTAAAGGCGTGATTGAGCTCGAGCTCGTTTCGAGCGGCGAAAAATGGGGTCGCGGTCCGGCAAAGGACATTCACTCTTCGCTCAAGGCGATGGTCGACAGTCCGGCGTGGCATCTGGTCAAAGCGCTCAACACACTCGTTTCCGACGACGGTAATGTGATCATGATCGACAATTACCCGAAGCCGCTTCCGCTGACTGATGAGCAAAAAGCGATGATCGAAAAAGTATCGAAGACGCGCAGCGAAGCGCTGGCTAAAAAGCAATACAGCGTGCAGCAATGGATCAACGATCTGCCTTGGGAGCAGG
>QHNH01000011.1 GCA_003218375.1 Verrucomicrobiota bacterium
GCATATTCACGATGAGATAGCCGGGAAAAAATTTCCGGGTCGTCTCGCTTTTCTTACCGCGCTTGATTTCCGAGACGCGCTCGGTCGGGACGAGGACTTCGAAAATCACGTCGCCCATCTCCTCGGTCTTGACGCGTTTCTCGATGTTGTCGCGGACCTTGTTCTCCTGGCCGGAGAGCACGTGGACGACGAACCATTGATCTTTGGGAGCGAGGACCTGGGCCATATCAATGCATCCGGGTGAAGTAATGAATGAAATTGATGATCACGAAATCGAAGAGCGCGACATAACCACCGAGCAAAAGCATCGCGATGATGACGACAATCGTTGAATCGGTCAGCTCCTTGTAACGGCGGATCCCTTTGTCCTTCGACTCCCAGGGCCACGACGCTTTCTGCAGCTCGGCGCGAACTTCGCTGAAAAAATTTCTCGTTTTCGTGAGCATTTAGAAGAAAGGATGAGGGATGAGGGATGAAGGATGAAAAGGAATTACTGAAGATGGTCGGCGCTTAATTTCATCCTTCATAATTCATCCTTCATCCTTTCCGAAAAACCAGGTCAGGAGGGACTCGAACCCCCAACCGACGGTTTTGGAGACCGCTACTCTACCAATTGAGCTACTGACCTAATGGAATTCAGATTTAAGATTTCAGATTTACGATTTAATTCAACCGACGCGCAGGCGTTCAGTTCGAAACATTCTGCAATCTTCGATCTGAAATCTGCAATTCTCCGTTAGTCCAGGATCTCCGAAACACGACCGGCGCCGACGGTTTTGCCGCCTTCGCGAATCGCGAACCGGATGGTTTTCTCCATCGCGATCGGCGTGATCAATTCCACTTCGACCGAGACGTTGTCGCCCGGCATGACCATTTCCACGCCCTCGGCGAGTTTCACGGTCCCGGTCACGTCAGTCGTGCGGAAATAAAACTGCGGCCGGTAATTGGTGAAGAACGGCGTGTGACGGCCGCCTTCCTCCTTGCTCAGGACGTAAACTTCCGCCTTAAATTTCTTGTGCGGCGTAATGCTGCCGGGCTTGGCGATGACCTGCCCGCGCATGACGTCTTCCTTCTTCACGCCACGGAGCAATACTCCGACGTTGTCGCCGGCGCGCGCTTCATCGAGCAGCTTGCGGAACATTTCGATGTCGGTCGCCGTCGTCTTGACCGTGTCCTTGAGGCCGACGATCTCGACTTCCTCCATTTTCTTGAGAATGCCGCGCTCGGCACGACCGGTCGCGACGGTGCCGCGGCCTTCAATGTTGAACACGTCTTCGACCGGCATCAGGAACGGCTGGTCGATCGGCCGATCCGGGACGGGGATGTAATCGTCCACCGCCGCGATGAGATCGAGAATGCACTTGGCGTCCGGACTCGCCGGATCCGCCGCGGCCAGCGCCTTGGTCGCGCTGCCTTTGACGATCGGGATCTTGTCGCCGGGAAATTCGTATTGGGTGAGCAGATCGCGCACTTCCATCTCGACGAGATCGAGAAGCTCGGGATCGTCCACCATGTCGGTCTTGTTAAGGAACACGACGATGGCCGGCACGCCGACCTGGCGGGCAAGCAGAATGTGCTCGCGGGTCTGCGGCATCGGGCCGTCGGCGGCCGAGACGACGAGGATCGCGCCGTCCATCTGGGCGGCGCCGGTGATCATGTTCTTGACGTAGTCAGCGTGGCCGGGGCAATCGACGTGGGCGTAGTGGCGTTTCTCGCTCTGATATTCCACGTGGGCGGTGTTGATCGTGATGCCGCGCTCTTTTTCCTCGGGCGCGTTATCGATCGAATCGTAGGCGCGCACCTCGGCCATGCCCTTTTTCGCCAGCACCGTGGTGATAGCGGCAGTCAGGGTGGTCTTGCCGTGGTCGACGTGTCCGATTGTGCCGACGTTAACGTGCGGCTTGTCGCGTTTAAATGCTTCCTTAGCCATCTCGATTTTCCTCTTTTAAAACTAACTGCGTCTTTTTGGTTTTCCTAGCCGGCCGCGAGCCCATTGCTGGAGCCCATGATCGGGATTGAACCGATGACCTCGTCCTTACCAAGGACGTGCTCTACCAACTGAGCTACATGGGCCGCTCCCTCTCATTGCTCGCTCGTCCCGCGTTGGCGGGACGAACCGGTTGCTCCCTCGGGGTGAGAAGTAAAAGTCCCAGAGTCGTCAAACTTTCTGAACGACCATGGGACCGCGTTTCGTTCTCCGAAAAAGCGTCCGCAAGCTAGCAGCGGGCTTGGGGGTGTCAAAGAATTTTGTCGGCGCGCCGCTCCCTCAATAGCCGCGGCTTTTTCGCCGCGAAATCATCACGATGATAATGATGAGAACCAGCAGAGCGCCAGCGCCGATCCCGATCTTCAAGCGCGGGTCCATCGGCTCGGGCGGAGGTACGGGCGTCGGCGGCGGAGCCGTTGCCTGCACGACTGGCCGGGGCGTGGCCATCTTGGCCCGGACGTGCTGCAGGTTTTGAGCGATGTCCGGATCGTCCGGTTTCAGTTTTTGGGCCGCTTCCAGATCCGGCACCGCTTTGGCAAACTGCCCCATCGAATAATACGTGTCCGCCCGCTTGCGCAGGGCCATCGCGTTGCTCGGGTCCTTCGTAATCGCGACGGTATAATCGGCGAGCGCTTCGTCCCATTTCCTCAAGCTGTGATAGACCTGGCCGCGTCGTTCGTAAGCGACCATGTCGTTTGGATTCAGCTCGATCGCCTTGGTCAGGTCGGTGAGAGCGGTGTCGAATTGGTTCTGGCCCAACTCCGTCCGGCCCCGTTCCAGATATCCCAGCTCATTCTTGGGACCGAGCTCGATGGCTTTCGTGAAATCGGCCATCGCTTCGGGAATTTTTCCCGCCGTGCGATAGACGAGACCGCGATCGACGTAGAGGCGGACATCAATGGGATTGAGCTCGATGGCCTTGGTGTACTCGACAATTGCCTCATCATATTTTGCCGCCTGGGAAAGCTCATGGCCCTTGTTGCCGTGCGCGGCGGCCGCAGCCGGATCGGCGCCACAAGTCCAACGGGCTGTCGCAAAAAGCAGGCTCGCGGCCAATAACGGGAGTGAATTCTTCGCGATGTTCATATTGATCCTTCGGATGAGATGAGCTGCGGGGCTGCCTTTTTAGACAACGGCCCACGGCACAGGAAGCTTATTCCGCTTCGCACGCTCCCGCGAGAGACGGGTTCCGAATCGCCGCCTTTACTTTGGCTTGGGAACCGCAGTTGCCGACGGCGCCATGGAGGGCGCTTTCGCCGGTGACGTGGTCGGAGCCGGCGGCGCGGGCGACGGGGAAGCGTTCGCGCGCGTCTCGAGCGCTTTTAACCGGCTTTGCGCGTCCACGTCGTCCGGCTTGATCTTCAGGATCGCCTTAAAATCCTCAGCCGCCTTCACGCTGTCGCCGGCCATGATATTTGCCTGCGCCCGGCGCCGATACCCGTCCGGATCCTTTGGGTCGGTCGCAATCGCCTTCGAGTAATCGGCGATGGCTTCCTTGAATTTCTTCAGGTTTCGATGCGCAAACGCCCGCCGTTCCCAGGCGGCGCCATCGTCGGGAACCCGCTGAACGACCACGGTGTAATCGTCGATCGCTTTCTGCCATTCGCTTTTCGAAATGTAAGCGAACCCGCGGAAGCGCCGCGCATTCGCATCGTTCGGCGCGATCTGGATTGCCTTGTCAAAATCCGCCAGCGCATTGTCGATTTGCTTTTGCTGGAGCAGAACTTCGCCACGCCCCACGTAGGCAGCGATGTTTTTGGGATCCATCTCAATCGCCTTTGAGTAATCGTTGAACGCTTCGGTGAACTTGTTCAGGCCGCGATAGGCCGTCCCGCGATTAAAATAATTCTTCGCGTCCTGCGGCTCCGCCTCAATGGCCTTGGTGAATTCCTCGACCGCCTTGTCGTATTCCTTTTTCTTCGCGAACTCGACCCCGCGCGCGGAATGGCCGCCCGGGTCCTTGGGATTCGGCTTGGTATTTCCCTGCGCCTGGGGCGCCGGCCCGCGCTTCTTGGCCGCAAACAAATTTTCTCCTGGATACGCGATGAGCGCGATCGCGAGGCTGAGCACCGTCCCGATTCTGTAAGTATTCATGTGTTTGTGTTCCGCTTATTAGAGGGAGTCGCAAAACGATTGCAAGCCAGCGCTACTCTGTTTCGAATGGACCCGCACCTATCCTGAGAACGATCGCCATGACAAAACGGGGCAAAAACACATTTTCTAGCGGCCATCTCGCTATCCTTGCCACGGTCGTCATCTGGTCGACCCCGTCGCTCTTTCAGTTCTATCTGATCCGCTATTACGAACCGTGGTCGCAAAATTTTTACCGGTACCTTGTCGGGTTCCTGGCGGTGCTGCCGTTCGTGCTCCTGCGATTTCGCGGCGGCGGCCCGCGATTAAATGCGCAGGACTTCCTCGCCTGTCTCATTCCATCGCTGCCCAACGTCGTTCATCAAATCACTCAGACCGTGGCGCTCTACCACATGGGGCCCGGCGTCTACGCCATCTTCGGGCGTTCCACCGTCATTTTCACCGCGCTCCTCGCCCTTATCTTTTTTCCAGAGGAACGAAGCATCGTCCGGCAATGGCAATTTCAAGTCGGAACCACGCTCGGGCTCATCGGGGCGGTGGGGGTGGTTTGCTTCCAGGAAGGCTGGCAGGCTGGGGCGCTGCCGTTGCGCGGCTTTACGATCGCTTTCATCGCGAGCTTTTGCTGGGCGCTCTACAGTGTCCTCGTGAAGCGGCCTTCCGCGCGGCTCGGGCCGATCCGCAGTTTTGGTGTGATCAGTTTCATTACGTCAGTGTTGCTCTTGCCGCTTACCCTGGCGTTCGGAAAAATCGAGACACCGCTGCGCGTCGATGCCGGCGTAAACCTGATCCTGATCGTATCCGCTGTGACTTGCATCAGCCTCGCCCACGTTTTGTATTACGTGGCGATTCGCAAGGTGGGCGTCGCGCTTTCTCAAACGCTCCAGCTTATTTGCCCCGCCGGGGCCTTGGGACTCTCCGCGCTTTTCTTCGGCGAACGCCTTACCCCGGCGCAGCTCTGGAGCGCGGGACTGCTGCTTTTCGGCGCCTATCTCGCCATGCGCGTGAAACCGCCAGCCGATCCCGCGGCGCTCGAAGAAGTTTGAGGCAGGCAAAACGTTTTCCGCGCCAGGTCAGAAGCGAGCTGCTCCGCGCTGTACCATTTTTCCAGGCAGCGCTTGTCAAAGAGATCGGCGTTGGTTCGTTTGAATTCGGCCCAGCTTTGCGGGCCGCCGCGGGCGCGGCGCTCGTTGACCAGGGCGAGGAACGCGACCGTGATCGTTTCGTGGTAAACCTGGGGCCGGCCGGCCTTCGCGGCCAGCAATCGCAAGCCGCGCGCGAACCGCATCACCGCTTCACCAAACGGATGACGCGCCAGCATCTCGTATCCAAGGCGAATGTGCTCGGCATGCGGAAACATCGCCGGATCGAGCGTTCCGGTTTCGAACGCGAGTAATTCTTCTCTCGTATCAACGTCGGGCACTGCGAACCTCCACCAGCTGATGGCTGTCCTTGGCGGTCAGCGTCATTCCGTGAACGGTTTTGAACCGTTTCACGTGGGCGAGGGTTTCTGCCGAGAAAGGCGCCTTGCCTTCCAAGGCATGGAGGGTGATCCCTTCGAGTAGGTCGCCGAGCGAGAGATCGAGATAATCGGCGAGGCCGCGTAAAACTTTCACCAGGCTCTTCTCCATCCGGGCGCCGACCTGGACGCGCTCGACGCGCTTCCGGCCGGTTGTTTTGGTTTTCATGTTACCATGTTACCACAGTAACTATGCAGCACAATATTATTCTCGGAGGGACGTGCTTCTGCACGTCCCACTCTTGATTTCCTGCGTTGCCTGAGAAATGGGACGCGCAGAAGCACGTCCCTCCGAAAAAGATTTACCCTTCCCGCGGCTTGAGCGATTGGGCCTTGCGCGCCATCTCGATGAACCCGGCGCGGTATCCCGCGGTGTCCCGGCCCTTGCCTTCCTGCGCCCACTCGATCACCGCGCCCAAAGTCCCCTTCCCTTTGTACTGCGAATCGCGCAGCAACATCCCGAACTCCGCCACTGCCGCCGCGAACTTCAGGTCCGGCGCCGCGTTCTCGAACTTCGAGCCGTTGTCGGTAAACGAGCGCTCGGTCAGCTCGCTCGTTTCGCCATCCGGTTTCTTATGGCGCAGTTTTACCGTCACCATTTCCGGCGAAGTCTTCGAATCGGTCTTCGCTGCCGCCGTGGAAGAATTCGGCGATTGGTATTTCAACGGGTCGACTGGCGGGACGCTCGTCGCGAGATCGGTGGCGCCGGCGCCGGCGGGCACGATCTCATACAGGGCCGTCACCGTGTGCCCCGCGCCGATCTCGCCGGCGTCCACCTTGTCGTTGTTGAAATCCTCTTTTCGCAGCAACCGCTTTTCGTATCCGATCAGGCGATACGACGCCACCCGAGCCGGATTGAATTCCACCTGGATCTTCACGTCCTTCGCGATCGTCATCAGCGTGCCGTTGATCTGCTGCACCAAAACCTTGCGCGCTTCGTCCACCGAATCGAGATAGGCATAGTTGCCGTTCCCCTTGTCGGCCAGCTTCTGCATCGTCGAATCCTTCAGGTTGTCGGTGCCGACGCCGAGCACGCTCAGGAACACGCCGCTCTTCGCCTTCGCTTCGATCAACCGGATCAGGTCGCCCTGGTTGGTCACTCCGATATTGAAATCGCCGTCCGTCGCCAGGATCACCCGGTTCACCCCGCCCTTGATGAAATTCTCCGCAGCCACTTTGTAGGCCAGCTCGATCCCTTCCGCTCCATTGGTCGAACCGCCCGCCTGCAATTCTTCCAGGGCCCGCAGAATTTTTTCTTTCTCGTTGCCGCTGGTCGAGTTCAGGACCAACCCGGAGCCGCCGGCGTAGACCACGATCGCCACGCGATCTTTTTCCGTCAGTTTGTCGACGAGCAAGCGCATCGCCTGCTTCACGAGGGGCAACCGCTCGGCCGGCATCATCGAGCCCGAAACATCAAGCAGGAAGACGAGGTTGCTCGGCGGCCGTTTTTCGTTCGCCACTTCGCGCCCTTTCAATCCGATCCGCAACAGCCGATGGCTCGGGTCCCACGGGCACGCCGTCGCATCGAGGTCGATCGAGAATGGCTTGTCGCTTTCCGGCTCACGGTAATCGTAGGTGAAGTAGTTGATCATTTCCTCGACCCGCACCGCGTCTTTCGGCGGCAGCGATCCGGAATTGATGAACCGCCGGACATTCGCGTAGGACGCTGTGTCCACGTCGATCGAAAAGGTCGAGAGCGGATTGCTCGCCGCCGGAAGAAATGGGTTCTCCTCAACTTTGTCGTAAGTCGCCGTGTTGAAATCCTGGCGATACCGCTGCGGTGGCTCGGCCTCCGTGGTCTCGCCGCCGCCGGAGGTATAGGAGCGCATCGGCTTCGGAGCCGGCGGCGGAAGCGGAGTGGACCCTAGTCCGGCGTACTTTCCAGCTGCACTATTTTTCTGAACCTCGCGCCGCTCATAACCGGAGCGATTGTCGGCTAACTTTGGCTCTTCCACGAATTCCGGTGCGGCTGGGGCGCTGGACTTAGGAAGTTGCAAGGCGAGCAGAGGGGCTGGCGTTGTGAGCGGTTCCATTTCCAGAGTAGTTTCGGAAGCGGATTCTTTTGGCGACGCCGGCTTCGGATTATCCGTAAGCCGTTTCGAGAGCGTTCCGCTTTCGCGTTGAATGGTGGTGATGGCCACGGCTGCGATCACGGCAAAGATCGCAAGAGCGGCCGCCAGGGACCCCCATTGATAACGCCAGGAAGCCCGCCGTTCCTCTTCCATCCGGACAATGAGGGGCGAACGAGTGGCCGGCTGCTGCCGGTCCGCTTCATATTCCGCGCGGAGGAGCCGGGCGAATTGCTGCGTTTCCCCGACGTGGTTTTGCGCTTCCGGCGAATCGGCGACGGCTTCCGCCATTTTCGCGTGGTCGTCCGCGGACAGCTCGCCGAGCGCGAACGCGGTCAGGTTTGGATCATCGAGGTTTACTTTCATGAGACGGTTCGAGGTGTGAACGGCAGGAAATCCCGGGACGCCTGCCCGTAACGTTGCCGCAGGGTTTTGAGCGCGTTATGGATCATCACGCCCACGTTGCTGACCGAGAGCTGGGTGATCTCGCTGATCTCCTGGTAGCTGAGGTCGTTTTGAAATTTTAACTGGAGCACTTCCTGTTGCCGGGGCGGAAGCGTGCCGAGAATTTTGAGAAGGAACCCGGTGGCTTCTTTCTGCTCGAGATTTTCGTAAGGCGCCGGCTGTTCGCTCTCGCGCGTCTCGAGCAATTCCTGGTCGAGATAGGTCATCCGTTTTTCTTTCCGGCAGATATTGAGAGCGCCGTTGCGGCAAACCGTGAAAAGCCATTTCGCCGGCGCCTCATCGAGCTGCTGTCGTTTTTCATTTTGCAGTTTCACGAATGTTTCCTGGACCACATCGCGGGCGCGGTCGCTGTCGCCCAGGATCCGGGTGGCATATTGGAGCAGTGGCCGCTCAAAGCGGCGGAGGAGCGCGTCCATTTGCTGGCCATTCATCTTTCCCGCCTGGACTCCGACGCTTTGCATTTTCCTTTCAAGGAGTCTAACGCGCCGGATGGCGGAAACTTAAAGGGAATCTTCTGTAGCCGCCGCCCTGTGGGCGGCGTTGGGAACGCGCGTCACCAATCTCACGCTTCGCATAGCGAAGCGGCTACAGAAGAAAAAAAAACGCCGGGAACACATACAGTGTTCCCGGCGTTTGGAATTATCCGGCGTTGTTTAGAACGCGAAGTTGATGCCGGTGCGGGCCATTCCAAAGTTGTTATTGGAGCCCGAAATGACGTTCCAGCTCACATCGTTGGTCCAGCCGACATGCGGGGTGAAACGAATCTCAAGGCCGCCGCCCACCTGACCAACTGCTTTGCTCTTACTATCATCAAACTCTCTCCGAACGATGCCGAACGGCTGCGTCGGATCGAGGAAGAAGTCGTGATCACGGCCGCCACCAAAGACGCCGCCGCCAGCGAGCCAAAAATAGGGCGCGAAGCGTGAGCAGCTAATCGGGAAGCGCAGCGTGAAGGTACCGAGGACGCCGCCGACCATGTGCGAATTTTCGGGGCCCCACACACGAGTGAAGCCGTTCTCGAAGATATCATGCGTTTCCGCACGAGCGCCCCAGCCCTGGACACCGAAACCGAAGTAGCGGTGGACAAAGTATTTCGCATCGAGCGCACCGCCCCAGGCGTGATCCACGGCCAGATAGCGGTCATCGCGCCAATCGCTGCCGGTCCAGACGTAAGCGCCGCTCAGCGTCAGGTTAAATTCGTTGTCCGCATACCATTGCGGGCAAGGCGGCGGGGTGACGCTCTTCGATTCCTTCGAATAAGTCTCCCCAGCGAAAGCGGCGGAGGTCATCGCGACCGCCGCGCACAAGCTAAGTGTCAGTTTTTTCATGTTGTTTTCTCCTGTTTGGTTAATTGGCATGCGGTCTTAATCGCACATCTACAAAACGTAACCGGGGGTTCCCTCGGATGTCCGCGATGTTGCCATGGGTAAATCTATTTGCAAGGACGAATGACGATTTTTCCCACCGAGTCAAGGTTTTAGTTCGGTCCCGGTCTGGGCGTCGGTAATAACGAACTTTTCATGGTGAAAACTCGGGTCGCCGCGGAACAACAACCGCCCCGCATATCGCCGCTCCAGTTCGATCAGGAACTCTTCATCCTCCTCCTTCAGTCTCTTCAACACGTCAGGATTCAAAATGATGCGCAATTCGTGCACGGTTTCCTGATATTTTCGCATCACGGTGTTGAGGGTGCGATGCAGCTCCACGCTGGTGGTCATCGACGTTTTCACCACCCCGCGGCCCTGGCAATACGGGCAATTCTCGTAGATGGAATCGCTCAGGCTTTCCTGGGCCCGTTGCCGTGTCATTTCCATCAGGCCCAGGGCGGAAAGCGGCAGGACGTGGGTCTTGGCCTTGTCGCGCTTGAGCCGCTCCTTCATCAAGCTGTACACCGTCTGCTGGTCCTTCCGGCTTTTCATGTCGATGAAATCGCCGATGATCAGCCCGCCGATATTCCGCAGGCGCAATTGCCGCGCGATTTCGTCGGCCGCTTCCAGGTTCGTTTGCAGGATCGTTTTCTCGACGTCGCGCCCGCCCTTGTTGCGCCCCGTGTTCACGTCCACGGCCACCAGGGCCTCCGTCTCGTCGATCACGATGTAACCGCCGCACCTCAGCCAGACCTGGCGATGGAAGGCGTCGTCGATTTGTTTCTGGACGCCGAACGTCTCGAAGATCGGCGTCGCGCCGTCGTAGAACCGGATGCGGTTGCGCGCCCGGCGCGAGATCTGGCCCACCATCGCGTTCATCCGGTCGATCGCGGCCTGATCGTCGCAGATTACTTCGTCGATGTCTTCCGTCAGAAAATCTCGCACCGTGCGCTCGACCAGGTCCGGCTCTTCAAAAACGCGGCAGGGTGCCGGCTCGTTTTTGATCAGCTCCTCGACCCTCGCCCATTGCTCGACCAGCATGCTGAGGTCGCGCACGAAATAGCGCGCGCGCTGGCCCTCCCCGACAGTGCGGATGATCACGCCCACGCCTTCGGGAATTTCCAGGCTCCGCAGGATCTTGCGCAGACGATCGCGTTCTTTCGGGTCCTCGATCTTGCGCGAAATGCCGCTCCGATCGCTGTAAGGCATGAACACCAGGTAGCGCCCGGCAAAACTCAGGTTCGTCGAAACCCGCGGCCCTTTCGTGCCGATCGGGCCCTTGGTCACCTGCACGATCACATCCGAGCCGACGGGATAAATGCTCGGAATGTCCTTGGCCGTGATCCGCTTTTTCGGCCGGCGATCTTTCGGCCGGTCGATTTCCTCGATGCCGCTGTCGAGCGCGGCGGGAATCGCGTCCCAGAAATGGAGGAACGCATTTTTCTCGAAGCCGATGTCCACGAACATCGCCTTCAACCCCATCTCTATGTTCTTAACTTTTCCCTTGTAAACGCTGCCAACAATGTTCCGGGAAGTGTTCCGCTCGACATTGTATTCTTCCAGGCGTCCGTTCTCGAGTAACGCCACCCGGCGCTCGAGCTTTTCGACGCTGATTACTAATTTGTTGCCGGTCTTGGGGCCACCAAGACCTAAAATCCGTCTGACTTTTTCCATCATAAGCCGGGAGATTGGGTGCGATCATGAACGAAGCGTGGAGGGATTTGGGTTGCGCCTGGTTCCGATCAGATTGTTTCATCATCTGCGCACCGGCCGTTGTTTCGGCGGTGGCGTGGGTGCTGGCGCCGGCTTCGGGCGGACGCCAAAAAGTCTTTCAAAAAAGCTGAGCTTGCGCGGCGGCGGCGTGGCCACGACCACAGGGCGCGGAGCCTTCTTCACTTTGCCGGCCGCGTCCGCTTCCGGTTCCACCGAAGGATCGGCGCTGGTATTGGCCATGTCGCTGCTGGTCGAGCCGTCGAGATTTTCTTCATCGGTCGCGGCCAATTTCGGGCCCGAGTCCTTGAACTCCACGGCCGGAATCATCTGGAACGGATTTGCTTTCCGGGCCGGCGCGATCCAGGCGACCTGCTGTTGAAACGTTCCCTGGTCCATCGCCAGGGCGCGCTCGAGAATGCGGGTGGCGATCGGCGCGGCGACCGAGCCGCCGTGTTCGCCGCCTTGGACCATCACCGCGATCGTGTACTTCGGGTTATCGAACGGGGCAAAGCAAACGAACCACGCGATCGTGTCCTTTTTGCCCTCCGTCATCGCCTGCGCGGTGCCGGTTTTACCAGCGACCTGCACGCCTTGCAAGCGCGCCCGCGCCGCAGTGCCGCCATCTTCGTTCACCACTTTCCAGAGTCCGCGCCGCGCCAGCTGGATTAGTTGCGGCGGGAAATCGAAGCGCAAATCGTGATGGATTCTCGGCGCCGGATTAACCACCGGCTCGCCTTTTTCGTTCAGGATCGGCTTGCCGTCCACCATGCTGGTCACGCTTTGGACGAGCTTCGGATAATAGGAGACGCCGCCGTTCGCGACCGTGGCATACACCATCGCGAGCTGGAGCGGAGTGAGGAGATTGTAGCCCTGGCCGATCGAGACGTTCGCGGTGTAAGCCTGCGACCAGCGTTCGCGCGGATAATGGATCCGCATCCACTCCGGCCCGGGCAGCACCCCGGGAGATTCACTCGTGATCTCGATCCCGGAGGTTTTTCCCAGGCCTAACGAGTCGCCGGTTTCATCGATCGCCTCGATCCCGGCGGCATTTCCAAACTGATAGAAGAAGGAATTGCACGAAACCTTGATCGCGTCCGAAACGCCCAGGGTACCGTGGCTTCCGCCTTTCTCGCCAATCCAGCAATGGAAAAAATGGTCGCCATAGCTGACCCCGCCACCGCAGTTGAAAGTCTTGGTGGCCAGGCCTCTTCGCAGGCCGGCGAGGGTCGTCACCAGCTTAAAGGTGGAGCCGGGCGGAAACGCGCTCACGGCGCGATTCACCATTGGGTTTGCTTCATCCTTTCGGAGCGCTTCCCAATCCTTCGCCTTGATGCTCGGGATGAATGTATTGGCGCAAGGCCTCTTCCGCGATCATCTGGATACGGGCGTCGATCGTGAGGTTCACATTCGCGCCCGCCGTCGGCGGCACTTCGCGGAGCACGCCATCGATCTGCCCCTTCGCGTTCCGCCGCATGTAACGGATGCCCGGTTTGCCCTTCAAATATTCATCCATCGCCTTCTCGACATTGGATTTTCCCTCGACGTCCGCCTGGTAAAACGTGAACTTCTTCGCTTCCTCCTTGTTCGTGTCGTCCGGCGGACCGACGTAACCGAGCAAGTGCGAGGCGAGCGCGCCATACACATAGGAGCGCACCGGCTTGATCGTGATGTCCACGCCCGGCAACCCCACGTCGTGCTCGGAAAATTTCGCCATCGTCTCGAAATCGATGTCCTTCAGGTAGGAATACGGCACCTCGGTATTGGTGCGGAAATGGCGCTGGAGCTGGACGGAATTGTAGTCGCGCGCCAGATCGAGATCGTCGAGCCGCGGGACGATGCCGCTATTGACGATCTTGACGATGTCGGGCTCCTTCAGGTCTTTCGGCATGCCGTTGATCGTGGTGCGATACCCGGTCAACGGCGGCGGGCCCACGCGTTCGCGATAACCCTTCACCATTTCCGGCAGATAAAAGTCCACCTCATAACTGGCGCGGTTTTGGACGAGCGTGGTTCCGTTGCGATCCCGGATTTCGCCACGCACCGAAGGAATCCGGACGGTCGCTTCCGAGCTTCCGCGAATCTTATTCGTCCACTCCTGCCCGTGCGCGACCTGCACGAACCAGAGCCGGCCGAGGAGCGCGGCGAGACCCGCCAGGAAAAGAAGGCCGAGGAATTGCAAACGCCAGCGCGCGTTAAAACGTTTTTGGTTCATTAGTAAGCTTCAGATGCATCCTGATCGGGACGATACGGATTTCTTGTTAGGCCGGCGAGATAATGCAGGAACCAGAAGGCGAGCGGCGCCATGATCATCGCGATGATGCCCGGCCCGACGATCTGCCACCAGGCTTCGCGAGTGAAGAAGAGCGAGCCGCGCCGGAATGAAATCATGAGGTATTGGGAAAGCAGGATCGCGGACGTGCACACGCCGCTCATTAGACAATGCACTTCCCAGCGTCCCCGGATAAACAAAGGCCTCAGCCCATGCATAATCGCCGCCAGCACGGCGTAGAGCAGTATTGACCATCCGATCGAGATTTCAACCCGGCTGCCCAGGACCTGGGCCGTCACCGCATCGAGCATGAACCCGGCGAAGAAAGCGAGCGCCATCACTGCCGGGAAGGGCAACGCCATCGCGCCGTAAAAAACAATGATCGGCACGATGTAAATGCGCGCGTTGAACATCCAGTCGAGCGGCGGAATGAAAAATTCGACGATTTGCGCCACGAACGTCAGGATGATGAGGATGACGAAGAAAATCATGCGCGGAAAACTCGAAATCCGAAATCCGAAATTCGAAACAAATTCCAATGAGCAATGATTAAGGTTCGAAACGGACTCATTCGAATTTCGGGCTTCGTCATTGTTTCGGATTTCGACATTCGGATTTCGTCATTTTCTCCCTGTTACCACAAACACATCCTCAAGATGCGAAAGATCCACCGCCGGCTGAATCCGCGCCTGGCTGTCGAGCTCACGCACCCGAAAACTTTGCACCGTGCCGACGAGCAGGCCGGACGGAAAAACTCCGCCCACGCCGGAAGTATAAACTTTTGCGCTGGTTGGAAGATTCGCCTGCTTGGACAGAAAATTCAGATCGAGCATCGGCGTGACCGAGCCCGTTACCCGTTCGCCGGAAACGATCCCTTGCTCGCGACTGCCTTCGACCGTGCAGGCGACCTTGCAGTTTTCGTCCGAAATCAAAAGCACGACGCTGATGTTGTCGCCGACGGTCGCGGTCTTCCCCACCACGCCTTCGTCGGTCACCACCGGTTGGTCCGGTTCGACCTGGTCGTTCTTGCCGCGATTGATCGTGATAGTTCGCCACCAGGTGGATGAATCCCGCGTCAGAACTTCCGCCGGCACCAGCCGGAAGGGAGCGCGCTCGCGGTAATTGAGCGCCCGGCGGAGGCGGTTGACCTCATGTTCGACGTCGCGGAGCGACTGGTTCGTCGCCTTGAGCGAGCGGTTCTCCACTTTCAACGAGGCGTTGTCCTTCTCCACTTCCTCCAGGGTTTGCAGCCCCGTGCTGACCGATGTGAACTGCTTTTTTATGGTTGAGCCGCTCGAGAGAAACGGGGATATGACTTTATAAAATCCCGCCTGGAGCTTGCGCGTTCCCTCCGCGCCGAAGGTGAGAAAATAGGCCAGGATCGCGCCGAGGACGGCAAGCGCGATGATGCTCGACCGGTTCATGCGAGGTTTGAAGTTCGAAGTTTGAAGTTCGATCTGCTCAATCGAAAATCCAAAATCGAAAATCGAAAATGGATTCTACCGCCAGTTGCGATCGCTCGAGGCCACCTGACGCAAAAATTTAAGTTCATTGAGGCATTTGCCGGTTCCTTCCGCGACGGCGCTCAGGGGATCTTCGGCCACGTGGACAGGGAGACCGGTCTCTTCGCTCAAAAGTTTGTCGAAGCCGCGGAGGAGCGCGCCGCCGCCCGCGAGGACCAAACCGCGATCCACCAAATCGGCGGACAATTCCGGCGGACAACGCTCGAGCGTGATCCGGACGGAATCGACAATGGTTGAGATCGGTTCCAGGAGCGCTTCGCGCACTTCCTGCGACGTGATCATCAGCGTTTTCGGCAGCCCGGCCACGAGATCGCGGCCTTTCACTTCCACGCTGGTTTCTTTCTCGCTCGGATAGGCGGAGCCGATTTTGATTTTGATTTCTTCCGCGGTGCGCTCACCGATCATCAGGTTGTAGGCGCGCTTCATGTATTGCACGATCGCCTCGTCCAGCTCGTCGCCCGCGACGCGCACGCTGCGGCTGAAAACGATTCCGGAAAGCGAAATCAGCGCGACTTCGGTCGTGCCGCCACCGATGTCGATGATCATGTTGCCCGCCGGATCCTGCACCGGCAGGCCCACCCCGATCGCGGCCGCCATTGGTTCCTCGATCAAATAAACTTCACGCGCTCCAGCATGCGTCGCGGATTCGCGCACCGCGCGTTTTTCCACTTCCGTGATACCCGACGGAACCGCGATCACGACGCGGGGTTTCGCGCGTACTCGACGGCCATGCACTTTCGCGATGAAATGCCGCAGCATCGCTTCGGTCACTTCGAAGTCCGCTATCACGCCATCTTTCAATGGCCGCACCGCCACGATGTTCGCCGGCGTCCGGCCTAGCATCCGTTTCGCTTCATCGCCGACCGCGAGCACTTTGTTCGTGCCCGCCTGGACCGCCACAACCGATGGTTCGCGAAGCACGATGCCCTGGTCTTTTACGTAGACGAGCGTGTTGGCCGTTCCGAGGTCGATCCCGATGTCGCTGGATAACCAGCCGAAGAGTCCGTTAAACATGAAAATTTAGATTAGTCGTTCAACCGCGCGTTCCAGTCGAGCGTGCTGGCCTGCGAGCGCGATAACGGCCGGCTGAAACGCCGTAACATGAAACGCGGCTCTCTATCGTCAAGGGAAAGCTGGCGGGAAGCGGAAACGTGAAGTGTGATATGTGAATCGTGAATCGGGGTTGAACCAATCAGGCTCTTCATCGATTTAACCATTCACGATTCACGATTCACGATTCACGGAATGCTAACTCTCGTCGCCCCATCGATCCTTGCCGCGGATTTTTCCCATCTCGAAGCCGAGATTCATCGCGCGGAAGAAGCGGGCGCGGACTGGCTCCATCTCGACATCATGGATGGCCATTTCGTCGATAACATTTCGTTCGGGCCCGCGGTCGTCGCGACCGTTCGCAAACACACGCCGCTCCCGCTCGACGTCCATCTCATGATCGAGCACGCCGATCATTATCTGCCGCGTTTTCTCGAGGCTGGCGCGAATTCGATCACCGTCCATGTCGAACCGGAGGCGAAACATGATGTTCCGAAAACGCTGGCGACAATCCGCGCCGCTGGTTGCGGCGTCGGGTTGACGTTGAATCCCGCGACGCCCTTCGAAGCGGTTGCGCCTTATCTCAGCACGATCGATCTGCTTCTCATCATGACTGTGCATCCCGGTTTCGGCGGCCAGGCTTTCCGAACCGAGATGATGGAGAAAGTCCGGCGCGCAAAACAATGGCGCGATGCGAATGGCGGCAAGCTCCACATCGAAGTCGACGGCGGCATCAAACCGGAGACCGCCCAAGTCTCCATCGAAAATGGCGCAAACATTCTCGTCGCCGGCACTTCGATTTTCCGGGCGGACGATTACGCGGCAGCGATCCGCGATCTGCGCGGGGGATAAAAGCACCAAGCACCAAGCTCCAGAGAAGCACCAAACATCAAGCACCAAAGCAAAGACTTCGCGAGACGCCGATTGGAATTTGGAGCTTGGGATTTCTCTGGAGCTTGGATCTTGGTGCTTGGTGCTTTTCCGCTTACCGCAGCACCATCGGTGCTTCCGCCATCAGGGCCGGCGCGCTTAGCAGCTCGGTCTCCGCCATCACTTCGTCGGTTTGCGTCACGCGCACGACTTCTTCGATGGTCGTCTTGCCTTGCTCCACGCGCCGCCAGCCGTCCTGCCGCAGCGTTTCCATCCCGTTCGCGATCGCGCATTGCTTCAGCTCGCCGCCGTCGCGCTTTTGCATGATCAATTTTTTCAGCGGCTCGGTCACGACACAGATTTCGTAAATGGCCAGTCGCCCCTGGTAACCGGTCTGCCGGCAACTATCGCAGCCTTCCCCGCGCTTGAATTGCGTTCCCATCTCCGCCGGCACGCTGAGCTGCGCCAGATATTCCTTCGGATACTCATACATCCGCACGCAATGCGGGCAGATCGTCCGGACCAGCCGTTGCGCGATGAACGCTTTCACGACCGACGACAACAGGAACGGCTCGACGTCCATGTCGAGCAACCGCGTAATGCCGCCAACGGCGTCGTTCGTGTGGAGCGTGCTGAACACCAGGTGGCCGGTCATCGCCGCGCGGATCGAAATGTCCGCCGTCTCCACGTCGCGAATTTCGCCCACCATGACCACGTTCGGGTCCTGCCGCAAAATATGGCGGAGCCCTTTCGCGAACGTCAGATCGATCTCCGGTTTCACGTCGATCTGCGATACGCCCGGCAGCCGATATTCCACCGGTTCCTCGATCGTGATGATCCGGCGCTGGACCGAATTGATGCTGCTGAGGAAACAATAGAGCGAGGTCGATTTCCCGCAGCCCGTCGGCCCGGTCAGCAGGATAATTCCGTTCGGCTGGGCGAGTAACGCGCGGATGACCTGACCCTGCTTCTCGCTCATGTCGAGCCGGTCGAACCCGAAATGCTGGGTCTCGGTGCGGCTGAGCAAGCGCAAGCTGATCGACTCACCGTTCACCGTCGGGATCGTTGAGACGCGGACGTCGATGTTCTGGTCGTGCGCCTGCAAATTGATCCGGCCATCCTGCGGCAGCCGGCGTTCCGCGATGTCCATGTGCGCCATGACTTTCAAGCGCGAGATGATCGCCGATTGCAGCAGGCGCAATTGCGGCGGCACCGCGACCTCGTGCAGGATGCCGTCGATCCGGTAACGAATTCGCAGATCGTTCTCGAGCGGCTCGACGTGAATGTCGGTCGCGCGCTCGAAGATCGCTTCGCGAATGATCTGGTTCACGAACTTCACTACCGACGCTTCCGGATCGTTCGCATCGAGATCGGTCGCCATCTCGATGTCCTGCACGCCTTCGAAGGAGCGGTTCGTCTTCAGGATTTCGTCGAACGTTTCCGCGCCGACGCCGTAAACGGTTTTCATCGCGCGCAGAATCTGGCCGCGCGGCACCAGCACCCATTCGGTCGGCCGCTTCAATAACTGCGAGGCAAGCTGGCGCCCGACCGAGTTAAACAAATCGTAGGTCGCCAGCACCACCGTCTTGTCCCGGGTCTCGATCGGCAGGATGTGGTGCTGGAAAACGAACCGGCTCGGCAGGAGCGACAGCGTCGAGCGATCGATCCGTTTCGTATCGATCGACATCACCGGCACCTGGAAAAAATTCCCGATCGCTTCGAGGAACCGTTGTTCGTCCACTTTGCCCGAATCGAGAACCTGCGTCGTCCACGATCCACCGTTGAGGTTCGTGGAAAGTTCCGCTGCTTCTTCGCGCGAGGGCACGCCACTCGCGAGCAAAAGATCGATGAGCGAATTACTGATGGCCGGATTCACGCGCTGATCTTACTCGAACCGAAGCAAATTGTCATGCTGCGTCTCCATCCGGGGAGCGCACGCGCCTCGCGTGCTGGCGATTGCGCCCTCGCGATCGCGAACTTTTCTTGAATGGCAGAGAATTTCGGCGAGGGCGCCGAAATCAGCACGCGAGGCGCGCACGCTCCCCAGACAAGATGCCTGTGCCACGCACCATCCCCACTCGACTTCGCCCGAGATTTCTTCTTAGATGGTTACCCATGAAAATCCTCATCACTTCCCTCGCGGTTCTCACCCTGTCATTCACCACTTTGCCGGCCAAGGATTCCACGTTCACCAGTGTGATCATTCCCGACGGCGGTAGCTCGTTGCAGATCGATCTGTCGGCGCGTCAGTGGATCAAGATTACAAACTTTACCCAAAATTCGGTCAGCAACGCGACACCGATGCCTGCCGGCGTTGCGGTGTTCAAGGGCACGGCCGCCCTTTGGGTTTTGTTTGCCACCGATCCGCAGACACACGCCGCCCATGAGGACGTCTTCGTCGGTGGTCCGGCAACCGTCGTCGTGGCGCCTCCCGAAAAAGGAGGCGCGATCGTGTTCTTGACTTACGAGCGCGGATCGGACTAAGCCGTGTCATCCCGAGGCTGGCGAAGCGCGCCGAGGGACCTCGCAGTTGCAATCCCGGCTGCCGCCAAATAGGAAGCGTCCGATGACGTAGTGCGTTTATCGTTTCGCGGAAGCGATTGAGCGCGTGTGAGGTCCCTCGCCGTCTGCGCGGCTCGGGATGACACGCAAAAAATCCGTGCTCCTACTTCATCCCCGGCAAATCAGGCCCGGGTAACTGAATCTGTTTGTCTTCGCCTGGCTTGGGACAATCGGGACAATCACCGTTGTCTAGTTCCGGCCCGAAATGGGTTCCGTCCTCGTTCTTCTGGCGAAGCCGATAGATATCGAGGTTTGTAAGTGCGACTTCAGGACGCATCAAAACAATCAGCTCGCTTCGATTCAGCGTTTTGTTGGTTTCACGGAAAAGGCCTCCGATGAGCGGAATGTGGCTCAACAGCGGAATCCCAGTCTTCGAGGTGCGCTTGTTATCGGTGATCAATCCACCCAGGACGATGGTCGAGCAGTTTGGAGCGGAGACCGTGGTCTTTATATAACGCGTCGCGACGTTGGGAATCGAATTACCGCCGATGATGGTCGAGTCGGCCACGCTGTCGAGTTTTTGGAGGATATCAAGAGTAACCTCTTTTTCCGAATTGATCAGCGGCACGACTTCGAGCTGTAGCGCAACCTTCTTATATTGGATGGTCGATTGATTTCCGAAGCTATTTAAGGGCGTCGCACCTGGGACGGTATTAACGATTGTCGATAAAGTGTTGACGGGTACCGGGATTTCCTGGCCGGAGGCGATGATGGCCTTCTTGTTGTTGGTCGTGAACACCACCGGTCGATTGAGCACTTTGAAGCGACCAGTCGAATCAAGCATGTGAACGACGGCGGCAAGCGAAGTGCCCGCGGCAAGATAGGCATTTACGCCACCAGCCGCCTTCTGCGCCAATTCGGTAAAGGTCACAATATTACCCGGATTGAAAACACTGGGCGCGTTGGCGCCGCCCGCCGCTGGACCTATCCCGGTGAAGTTTGTGGTGCCGGCCACCCGATTGGGATTACGTGCAAAGTAATCAATCCCGAAATCTTTTTCATTGTTCAGCGTCAGTTCGCCGATGACCGTGCTCAGCGCGACTTGCGGCGCTTTGATATCCATCTCGTCGAGAAGCTTCCCGACCTTCACGACTACTTCCATATTGCCTAACACGATGATGGAGTTTGAGCGTTGATCAGCAATGATCTTGGCGTTGCCGATCGTCACCGCTTTCGGCGCTGTATCGACCGCCTGCGTAGAGAGCTCCTCGGAAAAATTCTGAGTGCCACTAGTCGAACTGGAACTGGAATCGGTAGTGCCAGGATAATTCGTTCGCCGCTGATTCTGGGTCGCCTGTTGCTGCGGCGCGGCGGGATTGCTGGTCTCCGCCCCTGGCGCCTGATTGCTGCCTGGTTCGGTTAGCGTCTGCACGATGACCGGCAGGACCTCCGCGGCGCTAATGTAACGCAGCGCCCGCGTGACCGGCTTCGCGAATTCGACGTTCGCATCGAACTCAGAAATCAGCTTCCTCACGAATGGCATGTTCACCGGGCGGGTGATGACGTGGATCCGGTTCGTCCGCACATCGGCGGCGATCTTGATCTTGCCGACGACGATCGAGTCTTCCGACAGAGCGGTGAACGCGCTCAGGTCGCCTTCCACGGAAACCTGTGTTTGGACTGGCTGGACCGGGACGTTGGTCGGCGGCCGCACGGGACGCACCCCCGGCGCGACGGTCGTTGTTGTCGTAGTCGTGGTCCCTTTCTCGAAAACGTCTTTCAGCATTTCGACCACCTTGGTCGCGTCGGCACGCTGGAGCTTGATGAATTCGCTCACCACCTGCGCCGGGGGCACATCGATCTGGTCTATGATTCGGATCAGGCTCCGGATGACCGCCGAGTTTTCCGTGATCAGGATGCTGGACGACTTCGGCAACGCCAGATACGAGGTGTAGGACTGCGGCGGCTGGAGATATTGTCCGATCACCTGCTGGAGCTCGACCGGATCGGCATAGCGCAGCTTGAAAAGGAAACTGATGACATGTTCGCCGTCGGGAATATCCGCCTCGTCGGAAACGAGCGGCACTCCGGCGTTGCGCGGGCTCCGGCCGGTGCCGATGACCTTAACGATGTCGCCGCCCGCGGGCACGAGCGAATAGCCGTTCATGAGCAGGTTCATCTCGATGATCTTGATGGCTTCATCGCGCGGGACCGGGCGGCTGAGGAAAATGTTCACTTTGCCCTGGACGTAGTTGTCCATGATCAGCTTTTTGCCGGTGATGTTTTCGTAGAAACGGAGAACATCGACGACGTCGCTATTCGGGAACTGGAGCGTTTCCGTTTTATCGGAGGGGACCGGCGTCGTGCCGGGAATGGAAGGCGGCGGGGCGGGATTCGTCTGCGACTGGGTCTGGGCGGGCGGAACAGCAGCGGGCGCTTCTTCCGTCGTTGTTTTGGCCGGCGCCGAAGGGGCGGGCGGCGCGACCTGGGGAGCACTCGTGGGAAGCGGGCGCGGACTTACACCGGGGGCGCTCGTCGGCTTCGGTTGCCCGAAAACGGAAGTCAGCGCTGCGAGACCCAGCGCCACAAGACAGAGAGGGCGAAGCACGCGCTTTATGTAATAGGTCAGGCGGCGTTGGTCAAGATGGATCGCCCGGGACGGATCGCCCGGGACGGGCTAAAGCTCCAAATCCCAAGCACCAAGCTCCAGAGAAGCTCCAAACATCAAATTTCAATTGGCGCGCGCGAATCGAGTTTCAAGGCGGGTGCATTGCTGACGCCGTTTCCAACAAAGGTACCGAGCTCATTCTGACGCCCTCCCCTTTGGAGCTTGGAGCTTTTCCTTACTCCCTCAACCTCTCCAGCAACTTCCCATGGATCCCATCAAACCCGCCGTTGCTAAAGATCGCCACCACGTCCTTCGCCTTCAACAGCGGCACGAGCTTCTCTATAATATGAGCTGCGTCCGGTTCGTAAAAGGCCGGCCGGCCTGAGGCGGCGATCGATTCCATCACCGCCTGCGGATCGAGCCGGTCCTTCTCGGGAATCTGGTCGAGGCGCGCGACCTGCGAAATGAAAACGCCGTCCGCCAGCTTCAACGCATCGGGCAGCTCCTGCTGGAACACGGCGCGCCGGGTCGTGTTTGAGCGCGGCTCGAACACCGCCCAAATCCGCGCCCCGGGATAACGATGTTGCAGGGCGCGCAAGGTTTCCCGGATCGCTGTGGGATGGTGCGCGAAATCGTCGATCACCCTGATTCCTCGCGCTTCGCCCCGCACCTCCTGTCGGCGCGCGATTCCCTTGAAACTCTTCAGGGCCTTGCGAATTTTCTCCAGCGAAACCCCGTAGAACCGCGCCGCCGAGACCGCCATCGCCGCGTTCCGCACATTGAATTCACCGATGAGCGGCATCTCGAATTTGTCCCCGCCCAAAACAAAATTGGATCCGTGAGTCGTATGGGTCACATCGGAAATTTTCCGGGCGCAGTTTGCTGAAAAACCCACCTCCTCGATCTGCGCCATCAACGGCTGTAGTTGCCGCGCGACGTCCATGCAGTTCGCGTCATCGCCATTCAAGAGGATCATTCCGTTTTGCGGCACGATGTTGAACAGCCGCCGGAAGCTGAGCTTGATCTCGTCGAGGTTGTTGAAAATGTCGGCGTGATCGAACTCGATGTTGTTCACGATCAGCAACTCGGGGAGATAGTGGACAAATTTCGAGCGCTTATCGAAGAAGGCGGAATCGTATTCGTCCCCTTCGATCACGAAATACTTCGAATCGTTGAAGCGCGCGCCCTGCCCGAGATTCGCCGGGAGTCCGCCGATGACGTAGCTCGGATCGAGCTTGGCCACCGTCAGGATCCAGGCGAGCAACGAAGTGGTCGTCGTTTTTCCGTGGGTGCCGGTGACGACAAGATTGTACCGGCTGCGCAGGAACAATTCCTTCAGCAATTCCGGCAGCGACCAATAGTAAAGCTTCCGATTCAGGACCGCTTCCACCTCGGGGTTGCCACGCTTCATCGCGTTGCCGATCACGATCACGTCGGCGTCCTCCGGAATGTTTTCCGGCCGGTAACCGGAACGCAAGGCGATCCCTTTGCTCTCGAGAAAAGTGGACATCGGTGGGTAAACGCTCTCGTCCGAACCCGTGACAACGAAGCCGCGCTCGCGCAACGCTGCCGCCACCGATCCCATGGCCGTGCCGCAAATCCCGATGAAATGAAATTTCTTTGGCGCCGCCATCATGCGAAATCCTTTACGCCGCTCGCGCGAGTTTGGCTAGTAGCCGATCTGTGTGGTTGAGAGGTTGAGCAGTTGAGGGGTTTAGAGGAAATGGAATATGTCGCCTGCAGTCCTCTCAACCTCTCAACCTCTCAACCAACGCGCACGATTACGATTGGAAATGTTCGCCGGCTGGAAAAAGATTACGGCAAGACCGTGGAGAAGATGACTAACCCGAAGATTGTCGCGATCATGCCGGCCTACAACGCCAGCAAGACCCTCGAGCAAACCTTCCGTGAGATTCCGCCCGATAGCGTCCACGAATGCATCGTGGTCGATGATTTTTCCGCCGACTCCACAGTGGAGGTGGCGCGCAAACTCGGCCTCCGCGTTTTTCTTCACCGCGAAAACCAGGGATACGGCGGCAACCAAAAGACCTGCTACGTGGAAGCCCTCAAGACTGGCGCGGATATCGTCGTCATGCTCCACCCGGATTATCAATATGATCCCAAAAAGATTCCCGACCTCGTTCGCCCGATCGTGGAAGATCGCGCCGACCTTGTCCTGGGCTCGCGCATGGCTTATGCGATCGTCGGCGGCATGCCTTTTTACAAACGCCTTTGCAATCGGTTCCTTACCTGGTGTGAAAACAAGGTCTTTGGGCTCCAGCTCTCCGAGTATCACACCGGCTTTCGCGCTTTTCGCCGAAGTCTTTTGGAATCCACGCCCTTTCTCCTTAACTCGAACGATTTCATCTTCGACCAGGAAATCGTCGCCCAGGCCGTTTGGTTCGGCGCGCGCCTCGAGGAAATCTCAGTGCCTCATCGCTATTTTCCAGAGGCGAGCACGATCGGTTTCGGCCGGTCGCTTCGTTACGGTTTCGGGGTCCTGGGACTTCTGGCAACCTTTCTTCTGAACCGCAAAGGCCTTGTAACGTCTCGCATGTTTCGTCCTTTACATCACGCTTATGCTGAAGTCGCGGAGAGCCCGTCAACGCCCGGCCCTGCTTCCTAAGACCTGATCATGCTTGCACTGCTCTATCTAGTCCTTGCCATTTACCTCGGCGACCAAGTCTCCCGCCGGTTCTTCCGCTTTGTGACGGTCGCCCAACGCTGTGCCACGGCAGTTCTCGTGGGGTTACTTCTTAGCACCTGGTTTACCTACATCGCATCCTGGATTTTTGGGCGCACCCGCCTTCCTCTGCTTTGGGGAGACCTTTGCTTCTTCGCCGTAGCCGTTGTCTCAATCTGGCTCTTGCGCCGCCAGGCCCGGCGGCAGTTTGGCCACGACGCCCAATTCATCCAGCCCCGCACTCCGGGGTCCGCCTTCTGGGATTGGATAACTCTGCTGGCTTTCCTTGTTTTCGCGTGCTGGATGATGTTCGCCACGCTCGACTTCAAAGGCGGCACGTTGCTAATCGGCAACAACGAATGGAGCGACTTCGGGCCTAACACCGCCATTATCCAAAGCTTCGCGGTAGGTCATAACTTCCCCACCCACTATCCGCATTTCTCCGGCGAAACTATTCGCTACCACTTCCTGTTTTACTTCCAGGCGGGAAACCTGACCTTTCTCGGCCTTAATCTGGCCTGGAGTCTTAACCTCTTAAGCATCCTTACGCTCGTGTCGACCCTGGCGTTATTGATGGCGCTAGGTCAATCCCTTTTCCGTTCCCGCGCCGTAGGCCGCATCGGCGCCGCGCTCTTCTTCTTCCACGGCACCCTTAGCTTTGTCTCCTTTCTTCGCGGCCAACCCTCCGTAGCCGCCGCGTTTCACTCGATCCTTGCCCTCAAGGATTTTCTTCCTTCGGGTTATCCTTATCGGGGCGAGTTATGGGGGATCTGGACGCAGGTGGTTTATTTGAACCAGCGCCACTTTGCCAGCGCCGTCGGGATTCTCCTCATTGTTCTGCTTTTCCTGATCGATCGTTACCGGCAGCACGCGGCCGCAAAAGCCGCCGCTGCGCCTGCACCGGTCGCGGTCTCGCCTTCGGAACCTGAGGCATCCATTGCTTCGGTCGGAGGAGACACGATAACGCCATCACCGGAAATCCCATCACCGCCCGAGCCCGTGCCAACACCTTATCTGTTCGCGCGACTAAGGCAGTTAATCAGCGTGGTGATTGTCTTCGATAAAAGCTTTGTTTTCGCCGGCTGTCTCCTGGGATTGCTGCCTTTCTGGAATGCCCTTGTCTTCACTGCCTGCTTCGCGATCCTGGCGAGCCTTTTCCTTCTCTTCCCTTGTCGCAGGCAAATGGTCGCGCTGGGAATTACCACCGCGCTCCTAGCTCTACCCCAGCTCATCCTATTGCGGTCTGGCGGAGTCCAGACTCCTACCCATTCGCTTCTTCACTGGGGCTATATTATCGAGCCGCCTACCCTGGCGAATGTTATTCGCTACATCGGTTTTTCCTTCGGCCTGAAGTGGGCGCTAATCCTGGTGGCCCTGGCCTTCGCTACCTGGTTCCAACGCCGGTTGTTCCTGGCGCTGTGCGCCATGTATGCCATGACCTTCTGCCTCGAGATGAGTCTCGAGACACTGGCGAACCACAAATACCTCAATATCTGGCTCATCGTTAGTAACCTCTTTGTGGCTTATGGCATCTGGCGCCTCTGGAAGATCAAGCCGCGATGGCTTGCCATCGTTACCGGTCCCGTGGCTGTCCTTGTCACGGCTGGAATTGTTGTTGGCGGCGCGATCGACCTTGCCGCGATTCATAACTGCTACTGGATCCAAATTAAGTATGTCGGCGATCCTTTGGTGAAGTGGGTCCAGGAAAATACCAAGCCGCACGATATCTTTTTGAGCGACCGCTATGTCAACCACCAGATCCTGCTGGCCGGGCGCCGCCTCTTTTATGGCTGGCCTTCGTTCTCCTGGGGCGCAGGGTACGATACCACCCAGCGCGATAACGATTACCGCGAGCTCTTCGAAAGCACCGATCCTTATGCGGTCCTTCGTCTCCTCTACAGGCACAGGATCGCTTACGTGGCGATCGATGACGCCGTGCGCCACAACCACGAGTTCATCAAGCGCCCCAATGAGGAACTCTATTCACTGAACTTCCCAAAGGTATGGGAGGACAAGGCCAACCAGTATGCTGGACTGGTTATCTACAAGGTACCAGTCCCGCCGCCAAAGGTATTAAAGCGGCCCAATCCCGCACGCCTCCAGGCCTTGCTCATGCAGATCCCACCGGTCACCATGTTCCAGGGTGGCAAAGGTGTCGGTCGTGGCCAGTTCGATTTTCCGCGCGGAATCGCGGCGGACCATTCTGGAAATATCCTCGTCGCCGATACGAACAACAATCGCATCCAGAAATTTTCGCCGGCGGGAGTCTATCTGAATATGTTTGGCTCCCCTGGCCAAAACGCCGGCGAGCTAAGGGAACCGAACGGTATCGCGGCGGATAGCAAAGGTAATATCTACGTCGCTGACGTGGCGAACCACCGCGTCCAGAAGCTCAGTGCCGATGGGCGATTCATCGCGCAATGGCGCGGTCCTGCCCTCGGCTTTTACGGGCCGCGCGATATCTGGATTACACCCGACGATTTCGTTTACGTAGTCGACCAGGGACGGGCGCGGATCGTAAAGCTCGACACGAACGGCGTGGTTCTCGCCACCTGGGGATCGCAAGGTCCGGGCGATGGCCAGTTCGACGAGCCCACCGCGGTCGCCGTCGACCACAAGCGCGACCGCATCTATGTCGCCGACCCGCACAACCGCCGGATCCAGATCTTCGATACGAATGGAAAGTTCGTGGCGAAGTGGACGATCAACGAATGGCTGCCGACGGGATGGAGTTTTCAGGACCTAATCGTCGATCCGGAGGCGGAGCGCCTCTATCTTACGAGCCCGGCGACGGATGAAGTCCTCGTCTACGATCTCGCGGGAATAAAACTTCGGGCTTTGAAACCGGAACCTCCGAATAACCTGGAGGGCGCCGCCGGCCTGGCGCTTTCCCACGGAAAGTTGTACGTCCTCTGCGCGTTTTCGGACCGCGTTCGGCAGCTTGAGCTGCGCGGCAAATAAAGCCGAATTGCCTTTTCCCGTGCCGCGAAAAAGCTTAGCCATCTAAGCCACGCGCCAGAGCGCCGAGCCATGGAAACCGAACGCCCGCCTCTTATCTCCCTGGTTGTGCCACTTCATAAGGAAGAGGCTAACCTTCGCGGGTTCCTTTCCAGCGTAACCAGCGAGTTGGGCAAGACCGGCTGCCGCTTCGAATTGATCATCGTCGATGACGGCTCTCCCGATGACACCTGGAAAATCCTTTCCGATGAAGCCCGCACCATGTCCAACCTGCACGGTCTCCGGTTGAGCCGAAACTTCGGCAAGGAGCTTGCCCTTTGCGCCGGCTTGGAACGGTCCCGTGGCGATGCTGTCATTGTCATGGATGGCGACGGCCAGCATCCACCCGGGCTTTTGCCGGAAATGGTGCGGCTGTGGCGGACCACCGGCGCCGACATCGTGGAAGCAGTGAAGACCAAGCGCGGCCCGGAATCATTTTCCGGCCGGATGGGTGCGCTGCTTTTCTACGTGGTGTTGAACAAGCTCGCCGGGGTGAATTTAAAAGGCGTCTCGGATTTCAAGCTGATGAACCGAAGAGCCGTCGATGCCTGGCAGCAGATGCGAGAGCGCAACGTCTTCTTTCGCGGGATGACAGCCTGGCTTGGGTTCACCCATGTCAAAATCCCGTTTGAAGTTCCGCAGCGAACCGCCGGAACCACCAGCTGGTCGTTTCCTACCCGCTTGAAGCTGGCGCTTACCGGTATCTCGGCCTTCTCCTCGCTCCCGCTCCAGTTCGTCACGATTGCCGGGTTGTTGTTCTTCGGCTTTTCGGTGCTCTTCGGGATTTACACCCTGGTCCTGCAACTTACCGGAAGATCGGTGAGCGGGTTTGCGACCGTTATCCTTCTGTTACTTATCATCGGCAGCCTGTTGATGCTAAGCCTTGGTATTATCGGCGAATACCTGGCGCGCATTTACGAAGAGGTTAAAGGTCGTCCTCGCTATGTCATTGCAAGCTCAATCGAGCCCTCCAGCCCTTCAGAGTGATACCTTTCCCGGCGTTTCCGAAGCAACGACAGCCTCTTCCGCCGGAATACGCCGCGATCTATCTTCAGCATTATAGGAACAGTCGCGAAGGTAACTCCCAGATCCTCGGCCTGGCTCAACGGGCAGAGCGCTGGATGCACAAGAAGGTCGCGGCCGACGTCCAAGAATCGGGGCCGAAGGCGACTCTCGAAATCGGGGCCGGAAATCTCAACCAGCTCCCCTATGAGCCACGCACGACTCCCTACGACATTGTCGAGCCTTTTCGCGAGCTCTATGAATCATCGCCGCATCGTGGCCGAATCAGGAATATCTATAACGACGTCGCCCAGATCCCGGCTTCGAACCGATACGAGCGGATAACGTCCGTTGCCGTTCTCGAACATGTCTGCGACCTGCCCGTATTAGTGGCTAGAAGCGCTCTGCTTCTGACTGAAGCCGGCACCTTCCGCGCCGGGATCCCGAGTGAAGGAACCATTCTCTGGCGTCTGGGCTGGCGCATGACTACCGCCCTCGACTTTCGCGCCCGTTACCACCTCGACTACAAAGTTCTCATGCGTTACGAACACGTGAACACCGCGCGCGAGATCGAGGATGTGCTGCGCTATTTTTTTGGTAAGGTGCGCGCCCGCGTCTTCGGCTTCGCGCGCGTGCTATCCTTCTATCAATTCTTCGCCTGCTCGCAGCCGCAGCTTGATCGTTGCCGAGAGTATCTTCGGCGCGCGCTCCCATAGGTCGCATAGGTCACATACGACCTATTTCCCGAACGTTCACTTCTTCTTAAACACCTCGACCGCATTCCAGGTGGCATCCGGCGGTTGTTTTTCGTATTCGAGCGAGCGCTCCAGATACATCTTGGCCAGGGCATCATCGGGATAGAACTCGAGGAACTGCGAAAAGAGAATCTTCGCCTGGGTGAAATCGCGCTCGCGAAATTTTCGGAACCCAGCCTCGTAGGTTTCGAGGCGGTGCAGAAATTCCTCGTCCCTCCGATCCTTTGTCACGCCAATCAAGGTGGAGATTTCCACCGGCTCGGTTTTGCCTTTTACCTGGACGAGCGCCACGCTGCGCAGATCGAATTCGTCCCGGATCAATTCAGCGGCCCGGGCGCCGACCAGAATATCGACCGCGTAGGTGCGGGTGAGAGCCTCCAGACGGGAAGCGAGATTGACCGCATCGCCGATCACAGTCGGATCCGCCTTCTCCTGGGAGCCGATGTTGCCGCCGAGGACATCGCCGTGGTTGATCCCGATCCCAAAATGAAATGGCGCGATGCCGCGCGCGGCCCACTGCTCATTCAGCGCCGCTAACTCCCGCCGCATCGCCAGCGCGGCGCGCGCGCACGCCTTCGCATCCTCGGCCACGCCGCGACTGCTCACGTTCCCCCACACCGCCATCACGGCGTCACCGATAAACTTATCCAGGGTCCCGTTATTCTCGAAGACCGCGCCCGTCATGCGGCTGAGATATTCGTTGAGTTGCGCCACGAGTTTCTCCGGATCCGCGCTTTCGGTGAGGGTCGTGAACCCGACGATGTCCGAGAACAGGATCGTGGCCGGAATGCGCACGCCGCGCAGGCTGCTGTAAAAGCTGTCGGGATTATCGAGAATCTCCTTCACGAGATTCTTGGAAACATAGCGCTCGAGGGTCCGGCGGGTCCGCAGCTTCTCCATGCGCTCAAGCACGAACTCGAAGCCTAACGAGAGAAATCCCGCGGCGAGAAATGCCGAAAGCACTGGAACAACTACCACCAGCAATCCCGTGCGATCGTAGCTGACCCGCGCAAAGGCGAGATATGCGCCCGCGATCGCGAGCAGGCTGATCACAGAAATCAACGGTCGCCCCGCGAACGAGATCAACAGCCACGCAAGAGCAGCCGCCGCTGCCACCAGCATCAAATCGGTCCGCTCCGAAGTCGGATAGAGGAAGTCGTGGCCGATTGTTGCCGCCATCGCGTGGATGTGCAAAGTCGGCCCCGGCGTGTCCGGACTCATCGGCGTGGGGACGAAATCGTGCGCGATCTGCGAGGACGCGCCGACCACTACGATCTTGTCCTTGAAGAAGGCGCCGCCGCCGAAACCGTCCCCGCTCGTTTGCGATTGTGGGACAGGCGCATTCCAAATCTTCGGATCGAATACCTCATAAAGCGGTTGCGCCGGATAGGCATCGTTCGCGCCGAACCGGAATTGATGAGGGTAAAAGTCCCAGAACACGTCTTTCTCGTGTCCGAGTTTTTTTAGCATCCGGGCCGACATCGCATAATAAATTTCCTGCGACGGCTGCGACTCCTGGCCGGCCAAAAGCCGATCCGAAACCATGTATCGGACGCTCCGGACCTTGCGATCGAGCGGGTCGGAGAAGAAAATTACGAACCCGACGCGGTCATCCAGCAACGCCGGCGGCGGAATGAGACTGGCATTCGGCAGCACGGCCTGCATGCCCTTGGAAAAATCGAAGTTCGCTCCGAGGACGACCCGGTCGCGGTACCGGTCGAGCGCCTCATGGAAAATCGCGTCGCCGTCGTTCGGTGGATTGGAGACGAAGTCGAACATCACGGCGCGTGCTCCTGCGCCGAAGAGCCGATCGAGCAGGAGAGCCCAGACTTCTCGCGACCACGGGTAAGGCCGTTCCGTCATGAGTTGCAACGCGCGACTGCTCGCCAGCTCTTCCGGTGAAAATGGCGGCAGTTCGAGGGTGGACTGATCGATCCCGAGGAAAACGAACTCCGGATGGGTCCGCGCCTTGCGGCCTTCGCGCTGGAGAAAATCCTCGAAGTTCTGTTCCTGGGTCCAGATGCCCGAGAGAAACGGCAGACTTGGAAAGAAATGCCCGACAAAAATCACCGCCGCGCAAAAGGCGCAGATTACTGCTACGACGATGCGGCGATGTCGGGCCATCCAATGCACGGCGCGATTTTAGGAGCAGCCCTAGGCGCGGCCAATCCAATTCTGCCGCCACCGCTTCGAGAAACAATTTGTGATTTCGACCGCGCTCGCTACTTTTCCCGCCCGCGCACGCCGATGCGTCGCGTCGATCTGCTCACCTGGTCCCGCACCGCGAGGCCGAATCAGCGAATGAGGTCGCGCAGATCATGAACGAAAAAACAATTCGCTGAAAGAAGGAGTCCCGAAGCAATTCGGGGCTAAAACAAAATGCCAAGAGCTACTAATGCTCCCGCCAGCCGGGAGCGACGCAAACGCGTCCTCGACCAGGCCAAGGGTTACCGCGGCCGCCGTTCCAAACTTTTCCGGTACGCGAAGGACGCGACCATGAAGGCCAAGTATTGGTCGTATCGCGACCGCAAAACGCGGAAACGGACTTTCCGTTATCTCTGGATCCAACGGCTCAACGCCGCCGTCCGCGCGCAAGGCCTCACCTATAGCCGGTTTGCCGAAGGCCTGAAGGCCGCGAACATCGGGCTCGATCGCAAGATCCTTTCCGATCTCGCGATCACCGACGAAGCCGCATTCAAGGGAATCGTCGAGCAGGTGAAGACCGCGCTCGAGAACAAAGCGAAAGCGAAGAAGGCGGCGTAGCCAGTCGATTCGTGATTTGTGATTCGCTAAATCGTGAATCGATTTTCACGATGTAACGATTTACGATTTTACGATTCACGGTCCTCATGCCACACGAGCTGGAACAACTGCACGACGCGGCGCTGGCGGAAGTCGCAGCCGCGGCGGACGAGCAGACGCTCGAAGCTGCTCGCGTCCGTTATCTCGGCCGCGCCGGCAGCATTTCGGCGTGGGCCGAGCGGATGAAATCGCTCAGCAAGGACGAGAAGCCGGTTGTCGGAAAACTGTTGAACGAAGCGCGGACTGCTGTGACCGCGGCTATCGCCGCCGCCGCCGAAAATCTCCGTGCCGTCAAGGAAGCGCGCGAGCTGGCGAACATCGATATTTCCCTGCCCGGCACTGCTAGCGAACTCGGCAGCCTGCATCCGCTCACCCAGATGCTCGACCGCTCGATCAGCATTTTTCGCCGAATGGGTTTCGCGCTCGCCGAAGGCCCGGACGTCGAGACGGAGTGGCATTGCTTCGACGCCCTCAACACGGCGCCGGATCATCCGGCACGTAACGAACAGGACACATTTTATCTACCCGACGGCCGGCTCCTCCGCACCCACACGTCCACCGTCCAAATTCGCACCATGGAAAAAGCGCCGCCGCCGATCCGCGTGATCGCACCGGGCGCAGCCTATCGGCGCGATGAAGTGGACGCCACCCACAGCGCGCAGTTTCACCAGATCGAGGGTCTTTACGTCGACGAGAAGGTGAGCATCGGCGACCTGAAGGGGACACTGGAATTTTTCCTGCACGAGCTTTTCGGCGCCGATACGCAAGTCCGTTTTCGCCCGCATTATTTTCCGTTCACCGAACCGAGTTTTGAGATCGATGTGAAATCGAAAGCGCTCAAGGGCGGTGAGAAATGGCTGGAGATGTGCGGCTGCGGCATGGTGCATCCGGCCGTATTCGAGCAGGTGAATTCCGCGCGCGGCGACGACGCGTACGATCCGGAGAAATGGAGCGGGTTCGCCTTCGGGCTCGGGATGGATCGACTCGCCATGATCCTGTTCGGCATTCCCGACCTGCGCTACTTCGCCGCAAACGACCTGCGTTTCCTGAGGCAATTCGCATGAGTGCGGGAGTTTCGGAACATAGACTTTCAGTCTGTGCGCCCAGCGGAGTTGTACTCTGCTGCCACGTTTGCAGCGGACAGAATGTCCGCTGGGCGCACAGGCAGGATGCTTATGTTCCGCAACACATTGAAACGGTTTAAATGAAATTCTCCGTTAACTGGCTAGGCGATTTCGCAGAGCTGCCGCCCGGCGTCGATGACCTGGCGGAATTGCTCACGCTCGCTGGGACCGAGATCGAAAACATCGAAAAGCGCGGCGCGAATTTCGACAAGGTCGTTGTCGCGCAGATCAAAGCTTCGGCACAGCATCCGAACGCGGATCGCCTGAGCGTCTGTCAGGTTGATGACGGGAGTGGCCAACCACGCCAGATCGTGTGCGGCGCGAAGAACTACAAGGTCGGCGACAAAGTTCCTCTCGCCCTGCCCGGCGCAGTGCTGGTGGGCGACTTGAAAATCAAGCCGAGCAACCTGCGTGGCGTCGAATCGCAGGGGATGCTTTGCAGCCCGAGCGAGCTCGGACTCTCCGAAGACAGTGATGGCCTTCTGATTCTTTCGCCCGAAGCGAAGATCGGCGAACCGATCGCGTCCTTGTTTCCGGAAGACACGATCCTCGATGTCGAGATCACGCCGAACCGCGGCGATCTCCTGAGCCATTTCGGTTTGGCGCGCGAGATTGCAGCGCTGATTGGAGCCGCGACGCCCTCGTCGCGGATGGTGACCGATGTCGATCAACCGGCACGAGGGCGTGCCGGCTCCATCACGATTTCGGCGCCGAACGCATGCCCATTTTATTCCGCGCGCCGGATCGAGAACATCAAGGTCGGGCCGAGCCCGGATTGGGTCCGAGCCCGGCTCGAATCAGTCGGCCTGCGTTCCATCAACAACATCGTAGACATCACGAATTTCGTGATGCTGGAAATTGGCCAGCCGCTCCACGCTTTCGACGCGGACAAATTAACCGGCGCGATCAATGTCCGCATGGCCAAGGTGGGTGAAAAATTCCTGGCGCTCGATGGAAAAACTTACTCGTTAGGCGAGCAGGACCTCGTCATCGCCGACGACGCGCGTGCTGTCGGGATCGCCGGCGTTATGGGCGGCGAAGACACCGGCGTTACCGATTCAACGAAGACCTTGCTGCTGGAAAGCGCGTTCTTCGATCCGGCCAGTGTTCGCCGCACCGCGCGGCGCCTGAATCTGCCGAGCGATGCGAGCTACCGTTTCGAGCGCCGGGTCGATCCCGGGATGGTCCTCGCTGCCTCTAATCGCACCGCGGAATTAATGCGCGAAATCGCAGGCGCCAATCCCGCGGCGGAAATCGCGACGAGCGGCGCGCTGCCAGCATCGCCGCCGGATGTTTCCTTGCGTTACGAGCTTTGCAACGAAGTCATTGGCATTTCTCTTCCCAAAGAGCGGATCGAAAAAATTCTCCAGGCTTTCGGGTTGGAGAAAGCATCCGGCAACAGCGCGGAAAGTTCATGGCGCATTCCCAGTCATCGCTTCGATCTGCAACGCGATGTCGATCTGATCGAGGAAGTCGTGCGGGTGTTCGGAATCGAGAATATCCCCGGACGGGACCGCAGCCGCTTCACCCCGGAGTCCGAGGCGGATCGCGGCCATGATTTTGAATCCCGTTTGCGCGCGCGCTTGGCGGGGCGTGGACTGGCCGAGGTGCGGACGTCGAAATTGATTTCCCGCCAGGCAGCCGAATTTGAGAACGCGATTGAATTACGCAATCCGCTCAACGAGGACCACGCCGCGCTTCGACGAAGTTTCGATCTTTCCCTGCTTGATGTGTTAGCGCGCAATGTTCTGGGCGGAGCTCAGCGCGTCGCCATCTTTGAAGTGGGGCGAGTATTTATTCCTCCCGAGGGAAGAGAAGAGCGCCATCTGGGAATCCTTCTCTGGGGAAATTCGGCGCCGACCGCGCACTGGCATTCGGATAACCGCATCCTCGATTATTTCGACCTCAAAGGCGTGATCGAATCGGTCATCCCGTCTGCGTTCTTCAAGCGGGTGGAGCGACCCGATCTGGTGCTGGCGGTCGAAATCTGGCGAGATGACGAGCGAATCGGTTTCGCCGGCCAGATCGTTTCCGAACGCACGAAGACGATTGGCCCGACTCACCCGGTCTTATTCGCCGAGTTGAATGTCGATTCGGTCGCCCAGCTGGGAAGCGGGCAAATATTTCGCGAGATCGAGAAATTCCCACCGATCACGCGCGACATCGCGATGATCGTGCCGGAAAATTTGAGTCATGAAAAAATTCTCTCGACGATCGTGGGCGCGAACGAGCCGCTCCTGGCGAGCGTGGAACTGTTCGATGTTTTCGGCGGAAAACAAGAACAAAATTTTGGCGCGGGAAAAAAGTCGATGGCATATGCGTTGACATACCGCGACAAAACTCGGACACTGACAAACGAAGAGATCACCGTGGTCCACGCGAAGATTCGCGAGCGGTTGCAACGGGAATTGGGCGTGGAACTCCGGGAGTAGTTCTTTGACAGGCGGCCGGGAGTTTTCCATTGAGGGTTGGGATGGAAACCAGTGCTTTTCGCTCAACTCTCAACCGAGAACTTTCGACCAATTTACCCTGCGGTGTTCGAGATTACAGGTGTGATTCCCGAACCGATATTTCATTAGCTATAGGAGGCTTGGTCGCGCGGTGAAGATGACATGCCTTAATTGGAAGTCAGATGCGCTCGCGACGGTCGTCCGCCCGTTACCGAAAGGGAACGGGAGATCCGCCTAAACGGCATTTGCGGGGTAATATTTTGAAAAGCCCGGGCTGCGAAAGCAGTCCGGGCTTTTTTTTCTCGTGCTCGTAATCGCAACGACGTCGGCAGATCGAGCACGAGCGCGATTACGAATTGAAGATTTTGTTGCTGCCGGTTAGTTATCGAGAACGTCTATGAAAACTCACAAACGATCTTTCATCTTTGCCTTCGCGCTGCTCTGTCCGCTGCTGGCTCCCGCAAAAACTCCGAAACCACTAGGACCGGCGCCTGATCTCGTGATCGAAAAGACGACCCAGACCTCGTCCACTTTTTGGGTCGTCAAAGTCAAGAACGCCGGCAATGGCGATTCCGCCGCCACGACCCTGAAAATGGTGGCGACTCCGGGCGGCTCCTACACCTGCCCGGTCGCCGCGATCAAAGCCGGCGGCACGGCCGAGGTCCCCTGCCGGATGCCGTTCAAAGCGCGGGAGGGAATGCGCTGCGAGTTCATCGTGAATCCCGACAAATCGATCACGGAAACCAGCTACGCGAACAATCGGACGGTCAGCTCGACGAATCCGAAGTTCAATTGACAGCCGCGGCGGAACATAGGTTTCCAACCTGTGCGCCCAGCGGGGTTCCACTCCGCTGCAAAAAAAGCAGCGGACAGAATGTCCGCTGGGCGCACAGACTGAAAGTCTATGTTCCGCCGCGAACGCGCGTGAAGAAGATTTGAAAATTTCCGCGCAAGCGGGACACTGCGCGAGGATGCGCGCAATTCTCGCTCTGGAAGACGGCCGGATTTTCGAGGGCGAATCCTTTGGCGCTACGGGCACGCGCGTCGGCGAAGTATGTTTCAACACTTCGATGACCGGTTACCAGGAAGTGCTGACCGATCCGTCGTATCGCGGACAAATCGTGGCCATGACCTATCCGCTCATCGGCAATTACGGGACGAACGCGCTCGACCAGGAAAGTCGCGAACCGCACGTGCGCGGATTTGTTATTGAAGAACTGAGCGAAATCCCGAGCAACTGGCGCTCGGAATCGTCGCTCGAAGACTATCTGGCGCGCTGGAACATCCCCGGCGTCCAGGGCATCGACACGCGCGCGTTGACGCGGCATCTCCGCGAGCGCGGCGCGATGAAGGCGTGCCTGACCACGGATACACTTTCGGAAAAAGAAGCGGTCGCGCGGGCGAACGAAGGCGAAGGCGTGATCGGGATGGATTACGTGCGCGAGGTCACCACGAGCGCGCCGTATCAATGGGACCCGGACGATCGGCTCAGCGCAACGTGGACCGTAGCGAGCGGAAGCGCGGAGGAAGTCGTCCGGCAGGCGTTGCCGCCGGTGCGCTACCGCGTGGTCGCCTACGATTACGGCATCAAGGAAAATATTTTGCGGCGCCTGCGCCAGAACGGTTTCGCGGTGACGGTGGTGCCCGCGGCGACCAGCGCCGAAGAGGTGCTGGCGCTGAATCCTGACGGCGTCTTTCTTTCAAACGGGCCTGGTGATCCCTCGGCGGTGCCGTACGCGCACGAATCGCTCCGCGGTTTGCTTGGGAAGAAACCGATCTTCGGAATTTGTCTCGGCCACCAGATTCTCGGGTTCGCCGCCGGTGGGCAGACCTTCAAATTGAAATTCGGACATCGCGGCGGCAACCAGCCCGTGAAAGATTTGCGGAGTGGGAAAGTCGCGATCACGTCGCAGAACCACGGGTTCGCGGTCGACGCGGATTCGTTGCCGCCCGAGATGGAAGTCACGCACATCAATCTGAATGACGGCACGGTGGAAGGGATACGTCATCGGGAGTTGCCGGTCTTCAGTGTGCAATATCATCCCGAAGCCGCGCCCGGTCCGCATGACGCCGGTTATTTCTTTTCGCAGTTCGCCGAACTGATCGAAGCGAGTCGCTAGGCTGCTTCTGTAGCCGCTTCGCTATGCGAAGCGCGAGTACAGGCCCGCCGTCTGTTTCGATTGTCGCGCACTCACGCTTCGCATAGCGAAGCGGCTATAGAAGAATTGACGCCGCCGATAACAGGGCCACGTTTTCTCATGTTGTATTCACCTGATCGAACTTCGAAGTGGTTCCAATTCACCGTGGTCGCGAGCGTTTCGGCGGGACTCGTTCTTTCGCCTCTGGCCTTCGCCCATGAAGATCACGAAAAGGAAAAACTGGCGGCGGCTTCCGAGAAAACGCTCACGGGCGAGATCATCGACTTGATGTGCTACGCGGACCACGGCGCGACCGGCGAGAAGCATGCGAGCTGCGCCGCCACCTGCATCAAAGGCGGCGGGCCAGTCGCGATCCTGAGCGATGGAAAAGCGTATTTGGTGGTGGGCGACCACAAACCGATGAACGACCAGCTCGCGGAGTACGCCGGCAAAACGATCACGTTGAAGGGCAAGCTCGCGAGCAATGGCGGAATTCTGATGCTCGAGAACGCCGAGATCGTAAAGAAGTAGCTACCTTTTCCGCAGCGCGGCGACCTCGCGAAGCATCCGAACACTGTCGCGCGCGACGTTGACTTTGCTTCCCTCGTAATGGTTCCAGCGCACGGGAATTTCTTTCATCCGCAGGTTCGCCTTTCGCGCCAGATAAAGCAGCTCGACGTCGAAGCCGAACCCATCCGTCTTCGCACGTTCCAAAATCGGGCGAAAAACATCGAGGCGAAACGCCTTGAATCCGCATTGCGTGTCCCAAAAGGGCAGACCGGTCGCGACGCGCACGATCAGGTTAAAGACGCGGCCGCCTTGTTCGCGCCGCCACGGCTGGCGTTGGCCGATCAGGCGGCGGTCCAACGCGCGCGAACCGAAGGCCACATCGAGTTCCCCCGCCACGATCGGTTCGATGAGCTTGGGAGCTTCATCGATCGGCGTGGATAAATCGGCATCGGAAAACAAACCGATCGCGGTGGCGGCGGCGAGCAATCCTTCCCTCACGGCGGCGCCTTTGCCGCGATTGGGCGAATGCTCGAGCAGACGCGCGGTGATCGCGGTTTGCCCCGCGAAGACTTCACGGACGATCCCGGAGGTCGCGTCCGTCGACCCGTCGTTCACGACGATCAGCTCGCTGCCCGGGCTGGTGATCTGCAGGTAAGCAAACGCGGTTCGCAGGCTCTGGCCGATCCGCTCCGCTTCGTTGTAAGCGGGGATGACGAGTGAAAACGGCGGGAGCATCGTCCGGCAGTTGTAGAGGCGTGTGTCCTCAGGCGCAACTCAGCTTTCTTCTGTAGCCGCTTCGCTGTGCGAAGCGCGGGAGCGGACCCCGACCTCGACGTTGCGTCCCACGCCGCCCACAGGGCGGCGGCTACAGAAGAGGGATTTCGCTTTGGCACCACTGGGAACTGGGGCAACTTCCCCCTCAACATGGCCGAGCAAAACGGGGGACTGGAATCCAGCGGCAAGATCGAGACCAACCCGGTCGTCGTGGTCGCCGGCATTGGCCAGAAAGGGCGCGGCTTTCTCCGGGAAGTGGGCGGAATATTCTGGTTCATCGTCCACACTTTCACCGAAACCCTCGAGAACGTGCGGCGGGGGCGGGCGCCCTTCAAAGCCTTCAGCTTTTTCCGGCACACGGAACGCGCCGGCGTCGGGTCCGTGCCGCTGGTGGCGATGGTTTCGTTTTTCCTCGGACTAACGATGGCGCTGCTCACCGGTTACCAACTGGAGCGCTTCGGAACGGAACGCCTCGTGCCGGGCCTGGTCTCGATCGCGTTCACCCGCGAGCTCGGACCCTTGCTCACCGGGATCATGCTGGCGGCGCGAATCGGCGCGGCCTTCACCGCGGAGCTCGGCACGATGGAAGTGTCCGAAGAAGTGGAAGCCATCGAGGCGATGGGAATCAGTCCGCTGCGTTTCCTCGTGGCCCCGCGGATGCTCGCGTTGTTCGCGCTCATGCCATGTCTCTCCGTCGTCTCAAGCGTGGCCGCGATCATCGCCACGGCTTTAATTTCGCGCGCCTATTTCAACATCGCTTTCGTTTACTTCAACGATCTCGTGCTCAACGCCCTGCTCATCCGCGATATCATCACGGGGTTCGGGAAAAGTTTGCTCTTCGGCCTGCTGATCGCGTCGATTGCCTGCTACCGCGGCTTGAATGTAACCGGCGGCGCGGCCGGCGTGGGCACGGCCACCACTTCCAGCGTCGTAACCGCCATCACCACCGTGATCGGTTTCGACACCCTCTTTAACATCGTCTACACGGTCTTCTTCCCGATATGAGCGCGCCTCGCCCGCACATGGTCGAGCTGCGCGATGTCCATCTCAGCTTCGACGAGAAGAAGGTGCTCGACGGCGTGTCGCTCGAGGTCGAGCCGCTCGACCGCCTCGTCGTCATGGGCCAGAGCGGCAGCGGCAAGAGCACTATCCTGCGCTTGATCCTGGGAATTCTGCGGCTGCAGAGCGGCTCGGTGTTTTTCAAGCAATTCGAAATCTCGCGGCTGAACCGGCGCAAACTCCAGCAGGTCCGCAGCCAGATCGGGATGGTTTACCAATATTCGGCGCTGCTCAGCTCGCGAAACGTGCGCGATAACGTGGCCTTGCCGCTCGAGGAATTGACCACGAAAAGCCGCGAGGAAATCGACAAGATCGTGGACGAAAAACTGGCGCTCGTGGGGATGTTGGACGCGAAGGACCAGGCGCCATCGGAGTTGAGCGGCGGCATGAAGAAACGTGTGAGCCTCGCGCGCGCGCTCGTGATGGAGCCGGAGCTGATCCTGTTCGACGAGCCCTCCGCCGGCCTCGACCCGGTCATCGCGACCGTTATCGACGAACTAATCATCAGCCTGACGGAAAGTTCGAAAGTGACTTCGATCATCGTCACCCATGAAATGGACAGCGCCTTCCGAATTGGCACGAAGATGGCGATGCTGTATCAGGGGAAGATTATTGAACAGGGCGAGGCCGAGGCGTTCAAAAACTCGACCAACCCCGTGGTGGCGCAGTTCTTGAGCGGCAGCACCGAAGGACCGATCCTGGAAGGAAGCAAAGATGCGATTGCAACGAAATGAAATCCTGACCGGCTTGCTCGTGCTCGCCACGATCGCGGTCCTGACCGCGATCCTGATTCTGCTCGGGGCACCCGGGCTTTTCCGGCCGCTGGTCACGTATCGGATTTACATGGACAACGCCGCCGGCATCAAGCTGGGCGCGCCGGTGCTGTTGGCGGGACGCAAGATTGGCCAGGTCGACAAACTCTACTCGCCCGTTTCCAAGGAAGATGCCGCCCGCGCCGAAGCCGCCGCCGCCGCCTTGCACGCCGGCGATCCGAGCCCGACCCCGGCGGAGAAGCCGAAATATGAAGCGCGCATCGACGTGAGGGTCGACAAAAACGCGTTCGTCTACAAAGACGCGAAGGCGCGCCTGATCACCCTCGGGCTCCTCGGCGAAACGGCGATCGACATCACCCAGGGCAACGACAGTTCCGGGCGGGCGGGCGACGGCGAAACCTTCGCGGGCGAGCGGGTCCCGGACTTCGGCGAAGCCATTTCCAAGATGCTCGACATCGTCAAGCCGGTCGCGATCGAGGCGACCAGCACCTTGAAAGAATTGCAAACCACGTCGGCGAACCTGAGCCGGATCACGGACGAGAATTCGCAGCTCAACATGGGGCTCGCGCAGTTCCGCACCTTTGTCGAAAACCTGACGAGTTTGACCGCGCGCGACAGCTCGCTCTCAATCGCGCTCAGGAACGTCGAGAAAATCAGCACCGACCTTTCGAGCAACGACAATATTACAATCACGCTCCAAAATTTCCGCGAGTCATCCGACAAGCTGAAAGCGATCATGGCCGATCTTAACCAGCTCGGGCCGGAGCTGAAATCGAGCGGAGCCAACATCAAGGAATTGACCGAAACGGTGAAGACCCAGCCGTGGCGATTGATCTGGCCCAGCACGAAGAAATATCCGCAGGACGAACAGGCCGCCGCCGAGGCCACGCCGAGGAAAGTGACGAAGCCGCGGGTGCGCGCGACCGCCACGCCGCCACCAAGGACGCGTTAGTTCTCGGCGGAAGCTCCAAATTCCAAGCTCCAAACGCGTACGGCAGGCGTAGCCAATCTGGAGCTTGATGTTTGGAGCTTCTCTGGAGCTTGGTGCTTGGAATTTGGAGCTTTATCCCGCAACGCTGCATAAGCGCGGGATGACAAACTAGCTCACTTTCTTCTTCAGCCGCGCCTGCAAGAAGCTCATCACGGCCGCTTCCTCGGAACGCAAATCGCCGAGCTTCCTCGACAGCGTTTCCTCGGCCTTCTGTTTCAGTCCATCGATCATCGCGCCGTCGAGATACGTCTCGAGCACGACGGGATGCACATAACATTTGCGACATACCGTCGGCGTGTTGCCCAGGATCTTCGCCACTGCCGAGATCGCATCTTTGATGTTCTTCTTCGCCTGGGCCTTGTTCTCGAACGCTTCCTGGGAGTTGAGCGCTATCGCGGCCAGCACCGTTCCCGCCCAGGTCCGAAAATCTTTCGCGGTAAACTCTTCGCCGGTGATTTCGCGCAGATAATCGTTCACATCCTGCGAGGTGACGTCTTGCACCTCGCCCTCGTCGTCGACGTATTGGAAAATCTCCTGGCCCGGCAAGTCCTGCAGCTGCCGAATGATTTTCGCCAGGCGTCGATCCGTCACATCGACTTCATGTTTCTTCCCGCCCTTGCCGCGGAACCTGAACTTGAGCTTTGCCGCGGTCACCTCCACGTGGTGGTGGCGAATGGTCGTTAGGCCAAACGATTTGTTTTCCTTCACGTATTCCTCGTTGCCGATCCGGATGAACGTGCGCTCGAGAAGCTGGACCACCGTGGCCAGAACTTTTTCCCGCGGCAGACCGCGACGTTTCAAATCGCGATTTACCCGCCGCCGAATTTTCGGCAGCGCTTTGGCGAACACTACCATGCGATCATACTTGTTTTCGTCGCGCACTTCGCGCCAGCGCTCGTGGTAACGATACTGTTTCCGGCCCCGCGCATCGCGCCCCGTCGCCTGGATGTGGCCATTCGGCGACGGACAAATCCAAACATCGGTGTAGGCGGGTGGAACTGCGAGCCGCCGGATGCGGAGCAGGCGCGTCTCGTCACGAATACGTTTGCCGTCCGTGTTAAAGTATTCGAAATCGTCGCCTTCTGCCTTGCGCGTGTAACCCGGCCGCTCGTCGCTCACATAGCGAAGGCCGGCGTCTTCCGCCACGTCAGCCGGTTCCGGCGCGACCCCGATCTCAGCGATTTTCTTTTTCGTTCGGCGAAGCATGCAAGCAATACGTGTGCGAGTGGGCGCGAGGTCGCAATCGGTTTGGAGGGACGACCACCGGTCGTCCAAAGTGGGACGGACAGCGCCCGTCCCTCCAGAGAGGTCCTACGCGCCGTAGCTTTTCGTGAATTTCTTGCGCGATTCGGATTCGGCTTCCGGCGTCGCCGGCGCCTCAGCTTTCCCCGGGGAGGAAGACGGGACGGGTTCGGTTGTCTCAGCTTCCGGAGATTCCGCGGCAGATTCCGTCGTTCCCTCGCGCACCTGCCGCGAGACTTCCACGAAGGCCATCTGCAAATTCGAGAGCGTGTTGCGCAGCACCGCGGTCTCTTCGTTCGTCAGATTGCCGCGCGTCTTTTCCTGGATCATGGCGAGCTGGTCGATGAACATTTTCGCCAGCTCCAGGTTCACTTCGCCTTTACCGGTTTGCGGATTTGGGATTTGCCCAAGAAAGAGCGCCGCGTTTTGGGCCTGCATCATGACAAACTCGATGAAGCGCTGCGACATCTCGCCCGATTGCGTGTTGGTTTGGACTTCGGCCATGGTCTATTTCCCTTTCGCCTTAAGATTGCCCGGCGGCCGCACGAGCGCCAGCACGTACGGCTGGTTCTGAAAATATTTCGCGGCGACGCGCCGAACGTTTTCCACCGTGATCCCCTCGACCTCGCGCTCCAGCGTCTTGTAATGATCGAACCCGAGCCCGTACAGCTCATCGAGCGCCGCCATGTATCCAAACGAATCGTTGCTCTGGTTCGCGATCTGTTGCTGCCCGACCAATTTCTTTTTCGCGCGCCCCAGTTCTTCCCCCGTCAATCCTTCCGACGCCAGCTTCCCAATTTCCTCCAGCAACGCCGCCCTCACCGGCTCGATCTTTTGCGGGTCGGTGCCGAGATAAAAAAGGAACAACCCGGGAACGAGTCCCTGCATCTGGCTGGCGCCCACGTAATACGCCAGGCCCATTTCCTCCCGAATCCGCACGAAAAATCGCGACCCGAGATCGCTGCTCGCTTCATCGATCAACTCGAGCGCGTAACGATCCGGGCTAAACATATCGGCGCCGCGATAGCCGACCATCAACACGCCCTGCGCCTTCTCTTTCAAACTTTCGACCGTAACCGTGCTGGCGAGCGGTGCAGGTTGCGGCGCGCTGGTCAAAGCCAGCTCGCCCGGTTTCATTTTCCCGAGCGTCTCTTCGAAAAGCGCTCGCACTTCCGGGGCCTTCACGTTTCCGAACACGGAAAGGACGCCGTTCCGGCCGACGAGGTAGCGATCGCGAAAGGCCAGCAGATCTTTTCGCGTCAACTTCGCCACCGAATCCGCCGACCCTTTCCCGCGGAGCGCATAAGGATGCTCGCGGAAGAGCGCGTCGCGCAAGATATTGCGGGCGACAGTCGTGAGCTGTTCCTCGTCTTCCTTGATTCCCGCGAGCTGGACTTCCCGTTCACGCTCGAGGGCCGTCTCCGGCATCGTCGCGTTCAACAAAACGTCGGCCAGGATCTCCACCCCGAGCTGGAGATCGGGTTGGGTCACATCAACCGCCACGCTGAAGCTGTTGTTCCCGGCGTCGCTGCCGATGCTGCCGCCGACGGCCTCGATTGTGTCGGCGATCTGTTCCGCCGTGCGCGTTTTCGTGCCTTTCAGCAGCACCTTCGCCATCAGGCGCGTGATACCGTTGCTCGCGCGCGTTTCCGCCAAGAGACCGCCGCGAAAAACCGCCGCCATTGAAACCAGCGGCAGCCGCGGATCTTCGCGGACAAGCAATCGAAGGCCATTCGAGAGCTCGATCTTTTGAATCTCGCCGGCCGCGATCGCCGGTACGCTTTCACCTTTGGCTGTGACCGCTGCCTTCGGGTTCAGCGAAGTGATCGTGAGATTGTCATCGACCAGATATTTGGCAGCCACGCGGCGAACTTCTTCCGACGTAATCTCTTGGACGGCGTCGAGGTAATCCCGGGTGAAATTGAGGTTCCGGGTGAGGAACCAGTTCGAACCGAGATCGGACGCCTGGCCACGCATCGTGGTGAGCGCGCCGAGATGATGGCTCAGCGAGATTTTTTTCGCCTTCGCGAGTTCGTCGGGCGTGACGCCGGCCGTTTTGATTTCGTCGACAATTTTCAGGACGAGGCCGGTCGCCGCATCCCGTTTCTCCGGTTCGACCGTCGCATCAATCCCGAGTAATCCGGGATCGCCGGGCGTGTAGGAAAACGCGGAGACGCCGTAAGCGAGTCCCGTTTCCTCACGCACCCGCCGGTAAAGCCGCGAGCTGCGCCCATCGCCGAGAATCGTCGAGAGAAGATCGAGCGCCGGCACGTCGGGATGCGTGATCTCGGGAACATGCCAGGCCAACGAGAGCCGGGTCAGCTCCGTGACAAATTCCTGGTGCGTCTCGCGGCGGCCGAGCTGGGGCGGCTCGCTCGGGATGAAAACGGGCTGAAGCGATTTCGCCGGATGACCTTTGAAAAAATCGCCGAGCTGCTGATAGACAGCTTCCGATTCCACGTCGCCGACGACGATGAACGTCAGGTTGTTCGGCACATAACGCGCCCGGTAATATTCCATCACGTCATCGCTGGAGAGTTGATTGAAGACATCAAGCAGTCCGATGACCGGCAGCCGGTAGGGATGGCGTTGAAAAGCGGTGGCGAAAAGTAATTGGCCCGCCATCCGGTCCGGGTCGTCCATCCCCATGGCGAATTCGCGCCGGATCACTTCCTGTTCCTTCGCGTACTCTTCCGCCGGCAACGTCGAGTTCATCATCGCGTCGGAAAGCACTTCGAGCGCGACGCCGGTCCCGTCCTTCGGCACGTCGATCCAGAAAACGGTGCGATCGAACGACGTGTAAGCGTTGATGTAACCGCCCACGTCCTGAATTTTCTGCGCGATCGCATTCGCCGGATTTGTTTTCGTTCCCTTGAACAACATGTGCTCCAGGATGTGCGACAAACCCGCGCCGAGATGTTCGTTCTCGTCCACGCTTCCCGTCCCGCACCAGGCCTGGACACTCGCCACCGGCGCGCTCCGATCTTCCTGGACGATGATCGTGAGCCCGTTCGGCAACACGCGTTTCTGCGCCGTGCTCGGCGGGAACGTGATGCCGGGCCCGTTTTCCGGCGGGGCGGCTTTAGAATGAGCGCTTCGCATATTGTCGAACCAAAGCGCGCCCGGCGGCGCGTTTCAATTCAGGACAACTTCGGCGCGGACGCTGGAAGTCCAAGCGGAACGTCGGGGTGCGAGCGTTTTTCCGGCTCGAACGGCTTCACAAACGCTTCGTGAAAATCGAAGACGTTCTTGAAATCCTCGATCGAATCTTCCTCGGTCTTCCCGAAAATCCCCGCGCCGATCAGGTTGAAAACCATGTGCCCGATATCTTCGGTCGACCGGATTCCCCAGTAGGAAAGGACTGTCACCACCATCGGCCCAAATTCCTTGAGCGCGTATTGCCGGACGCCCCCGAGCAGTTCCGGGCCCGCGACGTGCCGGACCGATGCGCCCTTCGTTTTCTTCTGCTGCTTCGTCGTGTAGTCGAGCGCGTCGCGGAGAAAAACGTAAGCATCCCGCTGGTAACGCGGGTCGCTGGCCACAATCGAATCGAGCGCTTCGGCGAATCCTATTTTTTGCATGTTGTCTCGCCCGTTTGTAGCGGGCGCGGCCATGATAAGCAACAACGTCGCTGCGGGCAACTCTCCGCTCGTGGGTCAACAGTTCTCCTAGTATGATGACGGCGTGAAAGGATTCCTCCGCGCGTCGATTCTTCTGGTTGCGGCACTGAGCTTCGCGGCCGAGCCGGAAAAAAACTATCCCGCCACCTTGAGTGGCGGGGCGCCGTGCGGTTCGTGTAACGCACCGGAAACGCTCTCGTGGAAAACGCTGATCCCGCCGGAGAAGGAACCGGGCGAGCCATTGGTCATCACGGGGAAGGTTTTTCAGCCGGATGGAAAAACCCCGGCGGAGGGCATGGTGCTTTGGGTTTATCACACCGACGTGACGGGGTATTACAATGAAAAGGACGATGCGAGTCATCCGCGGCTGAAGGGTTGGATGAAAATCGGGGCGGACGGGAAATATGAATTCCGCACGATCCGGCCGGGAGCGTATCCGCACCGGGCCACGCCGGCGCACATTCATGCGCACGTTTACGGCCCGGGGTATTCCGAGCGCTCGATCGAGGACTACTGGTTCAAAGAGGATCCGCGGATCAACGAGAAGGAGCTGAAGAACGCGGCGGATAACGGAGGACATCCGGTTGTCGTCGAGCTCAAACGCGGCAGCGACGGCGTCTGGCGCGGTGAACGCGACATCAAGCTCCAGGCGGTGAAGTGACGGGAACATAGGCCTCTGGCCTGTGCGCCCAGCGGAGTTGCACTCCGCTGAAAACCTAGGAACGGAGCGTAACAACGGGCTGCAAACCCGTTGGGCGCACAGGCCGGAGGCCTATGTTCCTCGCGACCGATCGCCTTTGCCGAAGGCGCGACCCGGCTTTAGAATCGCGCATGAGTCCTTTGCAGGAGCAGATCGAGCAGCGGGGGTTGCAGATCTTCGATCTCGTCGACCAGAACCCGGAGACGATCTTCAGCAAGGCTGGCTTTTACCAGCGCATGATGGCGTTCTCGATGCGCGACGAGCATTTCAAAGTGCAGATGTTCCGGTTCGTCGATGTGCTCGCGTCACTCCGCCATTCGTCCGACATCGTCCAGCATCTCAGCGAATATTTTGCCGATATGCGCAACGGCTCCGTGCCTTTCCTTCAGACCGGCATCAAGGCCGCGCGCATTTTCCCGTGGCTGACCGCGCCGATCCTGCGCTGGAACGTCTCCGGCATGGCGCGGCAATTCATCGCCGGGCGCGATCCGGACGACGTGATGAAAATGTTGCGCAAGCGCCGCAAGGAAAAGATCGGGTTCACGGTCGATCTCCTCGGCGAAGCGGTGGTGAGCGAACAGGAAGCGAATGAATACGCCGAGCGCTGCTTTCATTTGCTCGACGGGCTGGCAGAACGGACCCGCGGCTGGACCGATCCACTGGGCAAAAACACCGAGCTATTCCCGGTGGTCAACGTGTCGGTAAAAATCTCCGCGCTCTATTCGCAGATGAACCCGGCCGACCCGGAGGACGCGATCGCGCATCTCGCGCCGAAGCTGCGCCCGATCCTGCGGCGCGCGCGCGAAGTCGGCGCCTTCATTAATTTCGACATGGAGAGTTACGCGCATAAGAACACGACGCTCGAGCTTTTCCGGACGCTCTTCATGGAGGACGAGTTCCGCGATTGGCCACAGGCCGGGATCGTGATCCAGGTTTATCTGCGCGATGCCGAGCGCGACCTGACGAACTTGATCGAATGGGGCCGGCAGCGCGGCACGCGTTTCACGGTGCGGCTCGTGAAAGGCGCTTACTGGGATTACGAAAAGATCAAGGCGGCCCAGAACGGCTGGCGTTGCCCGGTCTTTCTGCAAAAGCCGGAGAGCGACGCGAACTTCGAAGCCTGCACCCGGATCCTGCTCGAGAACGAATCGATCGTGACCTCGGCGTTCGGCTCGCACAACGTCCGCAGCATCGCGCACGCGCAGGCCTACGCGCAGCAACTCGGGATCGATAAAAGCCGGTTCGAATTTCAACTGCTTTACGGAATGGCCGGTCCGATCAAGCGCGCCCTCGTCGAGATGGGTTATCGCGTCCGCGAATATTGTCCGGTGGGCGAACTGCTCCCCGGCATGTCGTATCTCGTCCGGCGCCTGCTCGAGAACACGTCGAACGAAGGTTTCCTCAAGGCGAAGTTTTCCGACAAAGCCGGCCCCGAACAACTCCTGCGCGACCCGCGCTCCTTAATTGGAGGGACGCGCGCCGTCGCGTCCCACTCTTCTCCCAAAGCGGCCACGCATTCCCGCAACGGCCAGTCGCTCGACACTCCGCCGGGGGACACCTACGAGAACTCGCCGCTGGTGAACTTCGTCCATCGCAGCAGCCAGGAACAAATGCGGACCGCGCTTCGCGAAGTGAAGGCGAAGCTGGGGCAAAAATATCCGATCGTCATCAACGGCCAGAAAATTTGGACCGATAATCTGATCGACTCGATCAATCCCACCTCGCCGCAGCAGGTCGTCGGCGCGGTGGCGGAAGCCCACGTCGACCACGCGGAAGCGGCGGTGACGGCGGCGAAGAAAGCTTTCGAGCATTGGTGCCGAGTCAGTGTCGAACATCGCGCCGGCCTTCTCGAACGTGTCGCGACGATCATGGATCGCCGGCGATTCGAGCTTTCCGCGCTCGAAGTTTACGAAGTGGGCAAGCCGTGGGCCGAAGCCGATGGCGACATCCGGGAAGCGATCGACTTCCTCCTTTTCTACGCGCAGCAAATGCGCATCCGCGGTCTCCCGCGGCTGACCCAGCACGTGCCCGGCGAAGAAAGCTACCAGCATTACTGGCCGCGCGGCGTCGCCCTCGTCATCGCGCCTTGGAATTTCCCGATGGCGATCCTGACCGGCATGGTTTCGGCCGCGCTCGTCACCGGCAACACCGTCATCATGAAACCGGCGGAGCAATCGGCCGTTTGCGGCGCGATGTTGATGGAGATGTTCGAGGAAGCCGGCGTGCCTCCCGGCGTCCTGAATTTCCTGCCGGGCAAAGGCCGCGTCATCGGCCAGCATCTCGTCGATCACAAGGACATCCACATGATCGCGTTCACCGGCTCGCGCGAAGTGGGCCTGCGGATTTGGAAAAGCGCGGGCGAGACGCGCGAAGGCCAGTTGGAATTGAAACGCGTCGTTTGCGAGATGGGCGGCAAGAACGCGGTGATCGTCGATTCCGATGCCGACCTTGACGAAGCGATCGTGGATACGGTTTATTCGGCGTTCGGTTATCAGGGGCAGAAATGTTCTGCTTGCTCGCGTCTGATTGTGGTCGAGGAGAATTACGAGCGCGTCGTCAAACGGCTCGTCGAAGCGGCAGCCAGTTTGCGCGTCGGAAATCCCGAGACCCCGGGCATCATGGTCGGCCCGGTCATCGACGAGACCGCCTACCGGCGTCAGTTGGAAATAATCGAGGCCGGAAAAGAGGAGGCGACTTTGGCGTTCCAAGGCACCGTTCCGTCCGAAGGCTTCTTCGTTCCGCCGACCATTTTCACCGACGTCAAACCGCACCTGCGCCTCTCGTGCGAAGAAATTTTTGGGCCCGTTCTCAGCGTGCTCAAAGTCCGCGATCTCGACGAAGCGATCCGCGTAGCGAACGACACCGACTACGCATTGACGGCCGGCTTTTTCTCACGCAGCCCGGCAAACATCGAGCGCGTGAAAGCGGAGCTGGTGGCGGGCAATGTTTACATCAATCGCTCCTGCACCGGCGCGGTCGTCGGCCGGCATCCATTTGGCGGCTTCAAGATGTCGGGCGGCGGCACGAAAGCGGGCGGTGGCGATTACCTCCTCCAGTTCATGGTCCCGCGCGTCGTCACCGAAAACATCATGCGCCACGGCTTCGCGCCCGACACCACGCCGGAGTTTCGCGAGCCGTTTGGCGCAGCATCGACGCAAAGTTGACCTTTCCGGCGGTATTGGTTTAATCAATCAACAATGACCGTGGAGAAAATTCGCAGCTTGCTTCGAGCGACTCCCTTTCAATCATTCGAGGTGCATACGCCCGATGGCAGGGCGTTCCAGGTTCCTCATCCGGACTTCGCGATGTTGTCCGGAACCGGACGGCTCCTTCACGTAGCACGGCCGGAAAGCGATCAGGAAGACATCATCGATATCGCCCTCATCACCGACATCGCAGTTCCGTTAAAAGCTCAAAAGTAAGGTTGCTGCTACCGCCAATAACCGGCGACCCAGACCCAGCGGCTGCCGCGGCGGAGCCAGTGGCCTTCCACATAAACCGCGGCCGGTCTTGGACGAACCATCCAACTGCCGGGCACCCAGACATAGTTGGTCCCGCTCCAGCGCCAGTAGCCTCGCGTCCAGGCGTAGTTCGCGCCGGGCGAAACGGTTTGCGCTTCCACCCGGACCGCTGGCGGCTCCTGGGTGACGTAGGTTTCGCTGGTCGTAGGGCCAGTCGTCGTGGTTTCGCGGGTGACGGTAGTGGTGGTGACCGGCGGCGCCGGTTCCGTGACCATACAGCCAGCCAGGGCGAACGGCGCAACCGCTAACAGATAAAGATGTAATTTCATAATGGGCCTCCGCTCTCTAATTCGTTTGCCGACTGATGCGCGGCTGTTGTGATGGCGCAAAACGGTTTCTGATCCGATGATCCCCGCATGCTCTACGTCGTGGCCACCCCAATCGGGAACCTGAACGACATTACGTTGCGAGCGCTGGAGGTTTTGAAGTCCGTCGACGTGATCGCGGCGGAGGACACGCGGCATTCCGGGAATTTGCTGAAGCATTTTGAAATCCGAAAGCCGCTGGTGAGTTATCACGAACACAACGAAGCGATGCGGTCGCAGGAATTGGCGGAACGCCTCGACGCGGGGGAGAACGTCGCCCTGATCACGGATGCCGGCATGCCCGGGCTTTCCGATCCGGGGGCGCGACTCATTCGCAAATGCATCGAGCGCGGTCTGCCCTTCACGATTATCCCGGGCGTGTCGGCGATCCTGATGGCGCTCGTTGGCTCGGGGATCTCGATGGAGTCATTCTGCTTTCGCGGTTTTTTGCCGGTCAAAAGCGGCCAGCGCGAACGGGAGTTGCGCGCCGCGTCGGAGCGGAAGGAGACCTCGGTGTTTTTCGAATCGCCCTATCGCATCTTGAAAACGCTGGCCGCGTGCGCCGAGCTCATGCCGGAGCGACAACTCTGCGTCGCCCGCGAGCTCACGAAGAAGTTCGAAGAATTCCGGCGCGGGAATCCGGCGGAACTTCTCGCGCATTATGAAGCGCACCCGGCGAAAGGCGAGATCACCATGGTGATCAGCGGGGCGAAGCCAACCAGGTAGGGACGCTTTTCCGAAGCGTCCGACTTCCTGCGCCACCGCGTCTTCAGAGAATAATCGGACGCCTCGGAAAGGCGTCCCTACCTGGAGGAGTTTTCTCCCTTGTCAAAGCGCCGGTCCTGTGGAACTTTGCGCGGCTTTTCCCCAGAGGTATTCACCCGGCTTTCTCGTATGGCTTACGCAATCATTAAAACAGGCGGCAGACAGCATCGCGTCGCGGAAGGCGATATCATCGATGTCGATCTGCTCGAAGGCGATGCCGGCAAGGAAACGGTTTTCGGAGATGTCCTTTTCCACGGGGACGGCGACAAGCTCACCCATGGCAGCCCGCTCATCGAAGGCGCGACCGTTACTGGCGAAGTGATCGAGCAGCGCAAGGACAAGAAAGTCATCGCGTTCAAGTATCGCCGGCGAAAGGGTTATCACCGGACGGTAGGCCATCGCCGCAAGCTGACCCGCATCAAGATCACCGGTATCAGCCTTGGCGGCAAAACGTCGAAATCAAAGAAAGCCAAAGCTGAAGAGAAGGCGGATTGATTTTCGCCCTGATAACCATTAACCAATAACCTCCAGCAGATGGCACACAAAAAAGGACAGGGCAGCGTCAAGAACGGCCGGGACAGCGTCAGCAAACGGCTGGGCGTGAAAAAATTTGGGAGCGAAGTGGTCGTGGCCGGCAACATCATCATCCGGCAGCGCGGGACGAAGTTTCTTCCCGGCAAGAACGTCGGGCTGGGCCGCGATTACACGATCTTCGCGCTGGTGGACGGCCAGGTGCGGTTCGACCGCGCCGGACGCCGGGTCAACGTCGAGCCGGTCGCCGCGAAGTAGCTTTCTTCCCGTCCTCGTGTTCAGCCGGCCGCGAATAGGCTGTGCGGCGTCGCCTTCTTGCCATACAAAGAAATCTGCTCATGAAATACCACACCTACATTCTGTTTGGCGCGCCCGGCAGTGGCAAAGGCACTCAGGGCCACACCCTCGGCAGCATCCCGCGTTTTTTTCATTGCGCCTGTGGAGACGTGTTTCGCTCGATCGACACGCGCACGAAGGTCGGCCACGCTTTTCTTGAGTATTCGAGCAAAGGCCAGTTGGTGCCGGATGAAATCACGGTGGAACTTTGGAAAGCGCAGATTGACGCGGCGGTGAACAGCCACGTCTTCAAACCCGATATCGATATCCTGGTGCTCGACGGCATTCCGCGGAATATCGGCCAGGCCAAAATCATGGACGAGCTGATCGACGTGAAAAAGGTCTTCCATCTTTCGTGCCCGAACCGGGATGCGCTCTTTGCCCGTTTGAAAAAGCGGGCGCTGAAGGACAATCGTCTGGACGATGCCAATGAAGAAGTGATCAAACGCCGTCTGGCTCTTTACGAAACGGAATCCAAGCCGGTGCTCGGTTATTATGGGCCGGAGCGGATCACCTCCATCGATGCGACCGAGCCGCCGGCGAAGGTTTTGTTTCACATCCTCGAAAGCATGAACGGGGCGCATGAGTCAGCAGCAGTTTGAGAATTTCACCGCCTCGAGTCTCTATTGCGAGAAGTGCAAGGCCGCCATGCCGGTGCGCGAGCGGCTCCTGTTGATTTTGCCCGACAAGGAAATCTACGATTACCTCTGCACCGGCTGCGCGTCGTCGGTGGGCCAGCGCGAAATCACGGCCGGCGAAAAAATGATGGCGCAAACGATGGCTCCACGACGACCGCGACGCCGGGCGCCGGCTCAACGCATCCAGCTCTAACGCGCGATGCGCGTGCTCTTCATCGGGACGGGCGAAATCGGCGTGCCGGTTTTGCGGTGGCTGCTCGAATCGGAGGAGCACGAATTAATCGGAGTCGTTACTCAGCCGGATAAACCGGTCGGCCGCGATCAACGGATCGAAGCGCCGCCGATCAAAGCGGCGCTGGCGGGCCGCGGAGTGCCGATCTTTCAACCGAAGCGGATCAAGAGCGAGGAAGCGCTCGCGGAAATTCGAGCGCTCGCGCCGGATGTGATCGTGGTGATGGCTTACGGACAAATCCTACCGCGCGCGGTCCTGGAGATTCCGCGGATTGCCTGTCTGAATTTGCACGCTTCGCTTCTGCCGCGGCATCGCGGCGCCGCGCCGATCCAGGCGGCGATTGTGATGGGCGATCGGGAGACTGGCATCAGCGTGATGTACATGGATGAGGGTCTCGATACTGGAGACGTGTTGTTGCAAACGCGGATCGAGATTGCTCCGGACGAAACCGGTAGTTCGCTGCACGATCGTCTGGCGGAGACTGCGCCCGTGGCGTTGAAAGAAGCATTCGCGCAACTTCAGGCCGGAACTGCTCCGCGAATTCCCCAGGATTCGAGCGGCGCGACCTACGCGCCGAAGCTCGAACGCGAGAATGGACGGATCGATTGGAGTGAGCCGGCCCGGTTGATCGAGAGCAAAATCCGCGCTTTTGATCCGTGGCCTGGAGCCTTCACGATTTTGCGCGATGAGACAGGCGGGGAGCGAAAGCTCAAAGTTTACCGCGCCAGCGTGGTGCCCGCCGAAAGTAATGATCCGGCGAAGCTATTGATCGCGGCGAAGGATGGCGCTCTCAGGTTGGAGGAAGTCCAGCTCGAGGGAAAACGCCGGATGAGCGCCGCGGAATTTCTCCGTGGTTACAACGCGCGGCTGCGGCTTGCCTGAATTTTCTTCCCAACGCTCAGCGGTTCTGTTGATCATTGCCGGCCATGCAGAGCGAAGCTCAAGCGCCCGTCTATAAACGTATCGTGCTCAAGTTGAGCGGGGAGGCTCTGCGCGAACGCGGCGCGAAGGAGAATATTTCGCCCCAGATCGTGCGCGAGATCGCCGAGCGGATCAAGGAAGTGAAGGCGCTCGGCGTCCAGACCTCGGTCGTGATCGGTGGTGGCAATATCTGGCGCGGCCTGGCCGCTCACCATCGCGGGATGGATCGAACGACGGCGGACTACATGGGCATGCTCGCCACGATCATCAACGGCCTGGCATTGCAAAGCGCGCTGGTCCAGCTCGGCGTCGAGACCCGGGTGCAAACGGCCATCGAAATGAAAAATGTGGCGGAGCCCTTCATTCTCGGGCGCGCGATCCGGCATTTGGAATTGGGACGCGTGGTCATCTTCGTCGCCGGCACGGGGAATCCGTATTTTTCCACGGACACGACCGCGGCCCTGCGCGCCAGCGAGATTCGCGCGGACGTGATCCTGAAAGCGACCAAAGTGGACGGCGTCTATGATCGCGACCCGAACATCGACGCTACCGCGCAACGCTTCGATCGGCTCACGTTTTCCGAAGCCCTCACCAAGCGGCTCCAGGTGATGGACTCGACCGCGTTCAGTCTTTGCATGGACAATCGGATCCCGATCGTGGTGTTCGACATGAACACACCGAGCAATTTCACCGATATCGTGCTGGGCAAAAAGATCGGCACCATGGTAACGGAGTAACACATGACCGCCGAAGAGATTTTGTTCGAAGCCGAAATGTCGATGGAGAAAAGCGTGGATCACATGGTCCACGAATTTTCCGCCGTCCGCACCGGCAGAGCGTCGCCGAACTTGGTCGAGAATGTGGACGTGGAGGCCTACGGCTCGGCCATGAAACTGAAACAGCTCGCGCTCATCACGACACCCGAACCGCGATTGCTGGTCGTTCAGCCGTTCGACGCCGCCACGGTGCGTGACATCGAGAAGGCGCTCAAAGATTCGAAAATCGGCATCACACCCCTCGTGGATGGGAAAATTATCCGGTTGCCCATTCCCGAGCTTTCCGAGGAACGCCGGAAGGACCTCGTGAAATCGCTGCGGCAAATGGCCGAGGAGGCGCGGGTCCGCGTCCGCGCCAACCGCCGCACTGCTCTCGACGACGCGAAGAAACTAAAAGCGTCAGGCGAGTTGACGGAAGATGGCCTCGGCGACGTCGAGATTGATGTCCAGAAACTGACGGACAAGTCCGTCAAGCAGATCGACGATCACCTCGAGCGCAAGGAAGCCGAGGTCATGAAGATTTAGTTCGGAGGGACATGCTTCCGCATGTCCGAAATGGGACGTGCAGAAGCACGTCCCTCCATCACAGCCGCACCAGATCCAGCAAAAACTGGCACCAGAGATACACCATCCCGCGCCAGGAATATTTCACTTCGCCATCGGGGGTGGATTTCAGGACGCCCTTCTTAATGTTGTGCGCGATCTGGTCGCGCAAATCGTTCTCGACCTCGAGCTGGATGCGATCTTCATCCAGCGGATCGATCACACTGGTTTCGACCTGGTTCTGGCGCAGGAACTCCTTGTGGCTTTGATAGAGCTGCCAGAAGGATTGGTCCGGCCGCTGCCGGTTGATCCGGAACTGCGGCGTGAGCTTCAATCCATAAGAGAGCGGATAGTTCCACGTCGTCCAGATGATGCCGTCGTGCGCGCGCGAGGAAATGCGGAGGTAATAAAACGAAAGGTCGTTCTGCTCGTTCAGGCAGATCGTGGCCTGGGCCCGATCTTCTTCCTTGTAAAAGAGCCGGAAAAATTGCCGGTAATCTTCCCAGTCCCAGCCGGCGTCATTGATGTGCGCGAAACCTTCGTTCTGAATCTCGCTCGTAATCTCTTCCAAGGTCGGGAACACATCGGGCGAGGGCGGGCTCTTAGGCCGGAGCGCTTTTTCTTTCGGTAACCGCAACGCGCGAATCCGGGTGAGAATTTCGAGCCAGGGCAGGAAGAACCACGCGAGCGCGGCACTCAATCCGGCCAACCAGCTTCCCGAAACGAAATAAACCGCCAGAAAAGTGGACGCGAGAATGCCGACCGCGCCGGCCTTTTGCGCGAAGGAAGTTTGGAAGCTGCGCAAAGCGACGCTGAGGACAGCGACACCCAGCGTGAGAAAAAGGCCAAACAGCATTAAGGCTCGATTCCGTGCTTGTTCAGAAACTTTTCCAACTGATCGGTATCGAAATTGGCAAGCACTTCATCGTCGGCGACGAGCGTGGGCACGTAGGTCTGGTCGGATAACTCCCGCATATCGTCGTAGGCTTCGCGATCTTTTCCGACATCGATTTCGGTGAATCGGTAACCGCGCTCGGTCAGATATTCCTTGGCATCCATGCACCAGGAACACCAGGCCCGACTGTAAAGTGTGATATCGCTCGCCACATCGGTATTAAACTGACCCACTTCTCCGCGTCAACCGTAGGTAACGAGGCGCGATCCTCACCGCGTCCGGCGTTTTCCCGGCTCCCGCACAGTTTTGGAGCTCCGCAGTGCCTTAATCCGTTGTGAAATCCATTCGACCGGAATGTTCTCTCCGGTGTTCGCGAGCGCCTTTTCATAATTGGCGATCGCCTCGTCGGAAAAACCGCCCGTTTCCGCGTTCATGGCGGCGACCAGGTTGGTGTATCCGGCGATATCGGCGCTCAACCATGGCGGCTGCGCCTTGTCGCGAAAAGCGATCAATTGAAGAGTTTCCAGCGCATGTAAAGCGAGGCGCCAGTCCTGCGTTTTCCGCGCCTGCGCGACCACGGCGAGCAAACAATCCCAGGCGTTCGCCGCCTTAAGCTCGATGCGGCTCGAATCGACATTCAAATAGCGCGGCAGCAGTTTGATCAGGAGCTGTTGCTCCAGCGGAAGCAGTTCCGATTGTTCCTGGCCCGCCGAGTGGGGCGCAACCACACAATGGTAGAAAGCATTGCCATAAAGACCAGTGCGATATTCGCCGTAAGCTTGGCGGAGGAATTCCAGCCGCTGGAACAGAGCCTCGACTTTCTTATCACCGCTTTTGAAACGCTCCAGGTTTTTCGCCAGTTCATCCAGCCCATCCAGCGAATGCGTTCTCCGGATAAGATCAACCGCCGTGGCCGCGCGATCTTCACCAGCCGGTTCCGGTGGAAGCGAGCCTTTGACCGAATCGAGCCGCGCGAGCAGCTGCGAGCGGTCGACCATCGGGAAAAGCTTATTGTCGTTTAAAAGCGCCTGAATGATTTCGGCCGCCTCTTTCTGCTTTCCGGCCAGTTGTTTCATCAGGAAATCCTGCCAACGCGCGACAAAGGCCACCGCCCCGGCAAGCTTTCGATACGCCGGCTGGAGGCGCTCCGATTGAAGCGTATCTGGTGGACGAAGCTCACTCAGCCGGCGAAAGGCTTCGTCGACATCGCTCGGATGCTTCGCGGTCGAACAGGCCTGGCCGGCTTCCTTAATCGTTGCCTCGATCTGGGCGATGAGCGCATTTTCAATCGCCTCGGATTGTTTCAGGATTTCGAGCCTCAACTCGTGCATGAGCTGGAGCATCTCGGGCGACTTCTCCTGCTCGCCAAAATAATTCAGCTGCGCCGTGGCATCTTTCCAATGCCGCTGGTCGATGTCGCTTTGTAAACGCGCCAGAAGCATGGCCAACTGCGCGCCGCGATTATCCGTGGCCGGCTTCGCGCCCGGCGCGATTTCACGGACGACAGCCGATCTGAATTTCGCCATCGCATCGTCGAGCGAAGCCCGCGCTGCTGACGGCAAGATTGCCAGAATCGCCATCGCCGCGGCTGTTGCGCGCCCTAACCAAAACCGCGCCATTATCTGTCCAGCCTCGAAGGCGAGGGTCCTCCGGGGGTGCTCGGGAATGCTTCCGGATGTTCCTTTTTCAAGTCACGCATTCTTGCCACGATCGCTTCGATCGGCGCGTTTTCGCTCGGCATTTCCAACGCTTTCCGGTAATAGATCGCCGCCAGAACGAATTCACCGGCGAACTTTTCCTTATCGGCTTCGATCAAGGCAGAGAGCGATTCGATGTCGGCCCGCAACCAACTGGGCAAATGATTTTGCCCGTATGAGATGGTGCCGAGCGCTTCAAAGCTTCGCAGCGCCAGCATCCAATCTTTCGCGGCCAAAGCTGATTTGGCCGTGCGCATGAGGTAACTGGCAACGCTCTCCTGCGGCTGCGGTGGCACTAATTCCCGCTGGGGAAGGTAGTGCGGCAGGACTTGAAGGAGAAATTGCTGTCGCAACGGCGCCAGTTGTTCCGCCACGTCGATATAGTCGCCGAGCCGCTGCGTCGCGAGCTGGAACGCGGCGGCGTAGTCTTGTCCCGCGAGCGCGCGGCGGGCTCCTTGCAATCGCGCCATCTGTTCGGAGGTCGCGCGGATTTTTGCCGACCACGATTGCGCTTGGGCAAGATTCGCCAGTTCGGCTGCGGTCGCATCGAGATCGTCGAGCGACTTCATCTTCGCGAAGACATTCTTCAACGCCTCGTCCACCGCGAACGATTGCGGCGGTGCAGGCGATGGCGAAGGCGGGACCGCGCGGACAAGCACTTCAGAACGAGCGACCACCGGATACCATTCGTTGCGGCGCGCCAGCTCTTCCATTTTTCTCGCGGCCTCGATCTCCTTCCCGTCCGCGCGCAAAGCAAGATAGTCCTGCCAGATTTGGACGTACGCCAAAGCGGCCGCGATTCGAGCGCGACCGCGAAACATCGGCTCGGATTCCGACCGGCCGTCGTTTCGCCAACGCTGGCTCAGCGACCGCAGTTCCGCGACTGTTCTGTCGAGGTCTCTCGCGTTATTCGCCCGCAAGCAGGCCTCACCCGCGCGATCGGCAGCAGCTTCGAGCGCGTGCAATTCCGCTGTCTCGACGGCTTTGGCTCTGACCTCGATCTGATTGATCAGCTCGCCGCCGACCCGCGTTACTTCGTCCCCCTGGTTCGCGTAGCGAATGCGATGCACGGTTTCGATCGCCTCTTTCCAGTGGCCAGAATCGATCTCCTGCCGAAGCTGGGATAACAATGGCAACATCGCTTGCGAATCGCCGCGTCCCGCGAAAAGAGAACGTGATGCTTTGGTGACGACGACATCAAAGCGCGAGAGCGTATCGGCCGGCTCTTCGGCCGTAATTCGCTGCGTCGCGCTCAAGCAGAGCAGTAATCCGAGAATCGCACTCGCGCGGCGGAGAGAAACTGTAACTGGGAAGAATGACGACATGGCGCGTTTGATCAGGCTCCCAAAGACGAGACGAAGCCCCTCAAATAGCAGGAACTGATCCCAGGCAGCCTCGCAAGCTCAATAGGCCTTCGCCCAGACCACGCGACGCAAGCTAGGATTTCCGGTAAACGGGCAGGTTCCGGCCTGCGGCGGATTTGCCGGATCATCGAACGGGATGCAGCGGATCGTGACTTTCAAGTCGTTCTTGATTTGTTCTTCGACGGCGCGCGAACCATCCCAGTGCGCAAGGGCGAACCCGCCGTGGATTTCCGGTTTGGCGGAATCCTTCGCGGTGAAGAACGCGTAGAAGTCGTCTTTCGAATCGATCACGCGCGTGTTCGCATCACGAAACTCCGTCGCGCGTTGCAGCAAATTGTTCTGGATGGAATCCAGCATCGCCGCGGCTTGGCTGACGAATTCTTCGGTCGCGAGAAACTCTTTCGATTTTACCGGCTGATCGCGGCGGCTGACGGCGACTTTTCCAGATTCGAGATCACGCGGCCCCAGCTCTACCCGCAACGGCACGCCTTTTTTGATCCATTCCCAATTTTTCACGCCGCCGCCGAGATCGCGACGGTCGACTTCCACTTCGATCGGCGCGTCGAAGTAGCGCACGCTCCGCAGTTGCGCGGCAAGTTTATCGGCCGCTTCCAGGACCGCCGCGCGCGTTTCTTCCTTCGGCGTGATCGGGAGAATCACGATATGCGTCGGCGCGATCCGCGGCGGCAGCACCAATCCATCATCATCGGCGTGCGTCATGATCAGGGTACCAATCATCCGCGTCGTCATCCCCCAGCTCGTCGTCCAGCCAAACTCCTGTTTCCCGTCGCGGGTTTGGAACTGGATCCCGCTGGCGCGCGAAAAATTCTGTCCGAGAAAATGCGAGGTGCCGGCCTGGATCGCTTTCCGGTCCTGCACCATCGCTTCGATGCAAAGCGTCTGGACCGCGCCGGGAAAACGTTCGCTCTCCGATTTCTCGCCGTGGAAAACGGGCAGGGCGACATGATCTCGCGCAAACGCTTCGTAAACATCGAGCATCCGCTTTGTTTCGTCACGCGCCTCGGTCTCGGTTTCGTGCACCGTGTGGCCTTCCTGCCAAAGGAACTCAGTGGTCCGCAAAAAAATCCGCGGCCGCATTTCCCAGCGCACGACGTTACACCATTGATTAAGAAGGATCGGCAAATCACGATAGCTCTGGACCCATTTCGCGTAGGTCGCGCCGATGATGGTCTCCGAGGTCGGCCTAACGACCAGCGGCTCCGTCAGCGGACTGGCCGGCACCATCTTGCCTTCGGCATTGACCTCGAGGCGGGTGTGGGTGACCACGGCGCATTCCTTGGCGAAGCCTTCGACGTGGGCCGCTTCTTTTTCGAAATAACTCAGCGGAATAAAAAGTGGGAAGTAGGCGTTGCGATGCCCGGTCGCCTTAAACATCGCGTCGAGCTGCCGCTGCATGTTTTCCCAGATGCCGTAACCCCACGGGCGAATGACCATGCAACCGCGCACCTCGGACGGCTCGGCCAGTTCGGCGGCACGGATGACCTGCTGATACCACTCGGGAAAATCGTCTTCGCGCCGCGGCGTGATGGCGGTCCGGGCAGCGGCGGGAGTTTGTTGGGCCATGAGAAAGCGGCAAAATTACTCTTGGCGAAATGAAATGACCAGCGACCATTTCCAAATGGCCTCGCAACTTTGGAGCGGGGCTGGTTTACAATACCAACAGATGAAAGCGAAACTGCCTTACCTCCTCGTTCCCGCCCTTGCCTGCGTGGCGCAATTGGCTCCAGGCATTCTGGCGCAGCAACCGCCCGATCGACCGGACCGACCTTTTCGTCAATTCCAAAACGAGCGCCGGGCGCGCTTGCTGGCGAACCTAACCGAAGACGAACGCGCGAGGTTGCGCGCCGCGCACCAAAAAGCCCTGACCGATCCGGCAGTCCAGGCGGCCCGGGAAAAGCTGAAGCAAGCCCGGCGTGAGTTTCGCGAAGTCATGCGGCCCGCGTTGCTGAAAGCGGACCCGTCCATTCAGCCGATCCTGGACAAGCTGCGGCCAGAACGACCGGACAAGCAATAGGTCAGAAATTCCGCGCGACCAATGTGTCGGCGGCCGACCCATCGCGCTCGGCGTAGCCGCCGGCGAAATCCATGCTGCACATGGTTCCGAAGCGCGCATGGCGGCCAAACGCGGCGCCGGCGAAGTTGTAAATCGGATTGAAAATATTCTTGCGATGCTTCCGTGCCGGTAACCCGTCGTCGATGATCAGCGCGAGCACCACATCGCGCGCCGACGCTTTTCCGTACGAAATATTTTCCGCCCAGCCGCCACTGAAATTGCCGTAGCGCGCGATCCGCTGGCCGGCATGGCTGCGATCCCGGCCTTCGTGTCCGAAGCCGCCACCGGCCTGGTCGGCACAATGGTCCGCAGCGGCGCGGCTCATTCCGCGAGAGAACGCCAGCGGCGGCAGCGGCTGCGCGCTTTTGAGAAACCGGATGGCGTCATCCAGCGCCGCCGTACCTTCTTTGGTGCGGATTCTCGTGTGGCCGGGAAGAACCAGGACGTTGCCGCTCATTCGGCTCCGCAATTCCTGGACAAAGGTCGCGTAGAGCGCGGGATTTTGACGAGCCAGATTCATTTCGCGAATAACCGCGCGGCCCGAGGCGGCATCTTCATTTTTTTCGACGGCGAAAGCCGGCAGAGTGGCGAAAACCGAGAGAAACAGGGCAGCAAGAAACTTGAGGCGCATTTATGGCAATTATAAGCAGCTGCGGTGCCACCTCCCTGGGCGGACGAGGCCGACTTCCGCGAGCTGGAGCCGGCCGAACAACCAGTTGACACCCCCCCACCTCATCGGTAGTTTCCGAGCCCTTTCCCGCTCTGATGAAGACGTTTTCCGCTAAAGCCAACGAAGTCCCGCGCAAGTGGTGGATCATTGACGCCAAGGACCAGGTCCTCGGCCGCGTCGCCGTGAAGGCCGCGAATCTTTTGCGCGGAAAAGAGAAGGCGATTTACACGCCGCACGTCGATACCGGCGATTTCGTGGTCGTCATCAACGCCGAGAAAGTGCGGTTGACCGGAAAGAAAGAGGAACAGAAATCCTTCATGAGCTTTTCCGGTTTCGTCGGCGGCCACAAAACCGAAAACGCCAAGGCGCGTCGCGCGCGGCATCCGGAATTGCTCGTCGAGCGCGCCATCCGGGGGATGATCCCGCATACCAAGCTCGGCCGCTCCGTTTACCGGAAATTGAAAGTGTATCGCGGCGACCTGCATCCGCATTCGGCCCAGCAGCCGGCGACCATTTCACTCTAGGATTTTCCCATGGCCCAAACTCAGGAATTCATCGCTACCGGCCGCCGCAAAACTTCCGTCGCGCGTATCCGCATGACAGCCGGCAGCGGCAAGATCGACATCAATGGCAAAAGCTTTGAGGATTATTTTCCCACGATCCCGCTCCAGAACACCGTGCTCCAGCCGTTGCAGGTAGTGAAGCGGGCGAACTCCTACGATCTCTCCATCAACACGACGGGCGGCGGCGCCACTGGCCAGGCCGGCGCGGCGCGGCTCGCGATTTCGCGGGCCCTGTTGCTGGTCGATGCGAATCTTCGGGGAACGTTGAAGGCTGAGGGCCTTCTTCGCCGCGATCCGCGGATGAAAGAGCGCAAGAAATCGGGTCAGCCCGGCGCGCGGAAACGTTTCCAATTCTCGAAGCGGTAATTCTCCTGGAAGGAACGATCTCCGTGTCGTTCCGAAATAATGGGTCGGACAGCGTCCGTCCCTCCAAAGCGATTTTCGATTCCTACGGCTTCTTTGGCGGCGGCGCTTTCGGCACCGGTGGAGCTGCCGCCGATGGACCCGCTGACTGAGGCGCGGGCGGCGCGGAGCTGACCGCGGGAGGCGGAGGTGCTGCGATTGTCGGCGGGGGCGCGGCAGCCGGCGCATTGTCGATTTTCAACGAGCGCAATTGGTAGGCGGCGTCCGCGGCCAGGCGGCTTTCGCGGTATTGCGTCATGATGGTTTCGCACACGCGCCGGGCTTCCTCGATCTGCTTTTTTTCCTTCAACAAATGGATTTGGGAATACAAGGCGATCGGCGCGGTGAATCCATGCGGATCGCCCGAGACCAGGCGCTGATATGCCGTCAGGGCGTCTTCCTTTTTTCCCATCGCTTCTAGATTTCCCGCCATCGCTAGCCGCGCCGTGCCGGCAAGCTCGTGTTTGGGAAATTTATCCAGGAAAATTTGCAGAGTCGCGTTCGCCTCACTGAATTTCTTTTCGTTTCTCTGCGCGTCCGCGAGCAACAGGTACGCCGATCCCCCGGCCGGCGCGCTTGGATAATTGGAAATCACCTTCTGGAAGTCGGCCGCGGTTTTGGCGCTCGCGAGCATCGCGGAGGCGGCGTTCGCCTGTTGGTCAGAATAAAGTCGATAACCTCCGTAGCCCGCGACGGCTACCAGGGCGACGATCAACACCGCCATCACCTCTTTTTTGTAGCGCTCCCAAAAAACGTCGCGCTCCGGCGCGGGGTCGGAAGTGGAAAGAGTCGTCGCCATTGTTTAACAGAGTGGAAACATCGCCCGCCAGGGCCGGCGCGCGAGGCTTGCTCTTATGCCACGCGATAGTTTCCCGCGCAAGGGCCGGGCGGTAAGTCCGCTCGGGCCGTCTCTGACGATTTCCCGTTGATGGCCGAACCGAACGAGACTCCTGCAATGCAAAACCCGGAGAAGGATCCGGAAGACTGGACCACAGGCGACGAACCAATGACCGGGCCGCAGCGTTCTTATCTCCAAACCTTGTGCCGCGAAGCGAAGGAGGATTTCGACGATGGCCTGACGAAAGCTCAGGCGTCGAAAAAGATCGAGGAACTCCAGGCGAAAACCGGGCGCGGCAAAAGCAGCTAGCGCCTCTGCTTTTTTGCGCGCGGAAGTCGCAGCCGGGTCGACGGGCGCGTGTCCGCCTTCAAGAATTTCCGCATTAACGCCAGCGCTTCGCCGTTTTCCTCGGCGGTGTTTGAAACCGTGCAATCGGAAGGAATCATCAGGTCGTAATCGCGCATGTAAGCGTCATTCGCGGTGAACAGGACGCAGAAGTTGCCGGCGATGCCGGTAAGGATCAGCTTCCGCGAGCCGAGGTAGCGCAGAAGAGTTTCCAGCGTCGTCGAGAAAAAGCCGGAATGCTTCGGCTTGAGAACGAAGTAATCGTCCTCTTCCGGACGGAGGAGCGACACGATCTCATGGCCGCGCGAACTATCGCGCAGGCAATGCTGCACCTGCCGGCGAAAGTCGGATTGCCAGCGCCCGAAATTATCGTTCACATAAATGACTGGCACGCCAGCTTTCTTCGCGCGCTGTTTCAGACGGGAAAGTTTCTTCGCCATCGGCCGGGCGTAACGCAGGAGCTGGTTCGCCTCCGGAAAATCGAGGTCGTTGATGACGTCAATGAGCAGCAACGCGATCGCGGACTTATCCGGCGCACTGCCGTGCAGATCTGGATTTCTCGCTGGCAATGCTCAGCGTTTCTTCTTGCCGCCTGATTTTTTGCCGCCCTTCTTTCCACCCTTGCGCGACGAAGCCTTGCTGCTCTTCTTCCCGCGACCGGAGCCGCTCTTCTTCCCACCCTTGTCCGATTTGTTCACGGTCGCCCAGGCGCGTCGGGACGCTTCCTTTTTGCTGACGCCGCGCTTTTTGTAACCGCGCGCAATCTTCTCGGCTTTGCGTTTTTGTTTTCCCGTATATTTCTTTTTGCTTCCTTCTGCCATTGTTTGAATCCCTCCGGGTTGCGTCAACCGACGCGTTCCTTTTCTAAAAAATACGTAAACCGGCGCGCCCGTGGATTTGTCTGATCATCGAGTCGCCTCTTCCATACGCGCATTCGCCCCTCTTCCGGCGATCAAATTACGGAATGCAATCGTTTTGGAATTTTGTCGGGACGCTCCTTGGCCTGGGAACTGAACCCAAAGATTTGTCCTTTCTCCAAATCTCTTTGCGCGGAGTGATCGTTCTGCTTTTCACCCTCATCATCATTCGTCTCGGAGACAAGCGGTCACTCTCGAAGAAAAGCGCGTTCGACGCCGCGCTCCTCATCATCCTGGCGTCGGTCCTGGCTCGCGCCATTAATGGCAGCGCCGCTTTTTTCGCCACCCTCGGCGGCAGCGCTGTGATCGTAGTGCTTCACCGCGTCCTGGCCTACACCTCCTGTCGGTCGGACGGACTCCGGCGCTTGATCAAGGGAAAACCAAAGGAGCTTGTCCGCGATGGTGAGTTCATTCGCTCGCACATGCGGCGGGATCATGTCGCCGATGAGGATGTCCGCGAAGATTTGCGCCTGGATGGTGAAGAGGATTTGGCAAACATAAAAGTCGCGCGCCTCGAATGCAGCGGCGACATCAGCTTTATCAAGAAAAAGCAGTAACGACGAGCCGCCTTCTGCATTCGAGATTGGACGTTAGGCGTTGGGCGTTCGACGTTTTCCCCAATGCCTCCGCACGACAAGCTCTTCATTCCCGGCCCCGTCGAAGTTTCCGAAAAAACCTGGGCCGCCTTCCGTCGTCCCATGATCGGTCATCGCAGCGAAGCTTTCAGCGCGTTGTATCGCTCAGTGCATCCGCGACTCCAGACTTTGTTTGGAACAAAGCAACCGGTCTTCCTTTCCACCTCCTCTGCTTGGGGCGTGATGGAAGCCGCAATTCGCAATGTCGTTGCGCGCCGTGTCCTTAACTGCATGTGCGGCGCGTTCTCCGACAAATGGCTCGACGTCAGCCGCCGTTGCGGCAAACAGGCCGAGCCGCTCCAAGTCGACTGGAGCAAGCACATCGATCCCGCCGCGCTCGATGAAAAACTCGCGACCGGAGATTTCGATGCCGTCACGCTTATCCACAACGAAACATCGACCGGCGTCATGAATCCGGTTGCGGAAATCTGCGCCGTGGTTCGGAGATATCCCGGCATCCTGCTGATCGTCGACACCGTCTCGTCCTTCTCCGCCGTCCCGATTCCAATGGACGAGCTCGGCATCGACGTTCTGCTCACCGGCAGCCAGAAAGCCCTTGCCTTGCCTCCCGGCTTTTCGGTTTTCTCCGTTTCCGAAAAAGCTTTCGCTCGCGCGGAAAAGCAAAAGGACCGCGGCTACTACTTCGATTTCCTCGAGTTCAAAAAGAACCAGGAAAACGACATGACGCCGACCACGCCGAGCATCGCTCACATCCACGCCCTCGAATCGAAACTCGACGACATTTTCACCGAAGGCCTAACGACTCGCTACGAGCGTCATGCCCGAACGAACGCTCTCGTCCACGACTGGGTCCGCCGCGCCGGCTTCGATTTCTTCGCCGAAGATGGCTACCGCTCGAAGACGCTGACCTGTGTCCGAAACACCCGCGGCATCGACGTTCCGAAACTCGCCCGCGATCTCCGCGAAAAGCACCGCCTCGTCATCGACCCCGGCTACGGCAAAATCAAAGGCCAAACCTTCCGCCTCTCCAACATGGGCGACGAAACCGAAGAAACGGTTTCAATTCTGTTAGCGAGCCTGGACAGTTGCATCCAATGATCACTCCGCTTATCAGAGAGCTTTGGGGACCGCCGGGTTTGGTACTGCTGGCCGCGTTGCTTGGCGCCGGAGGTGTTTTTTGGGCCGACCTTCAGAAGAATGCGGCCGAGAAGCAAGTTCGCGAGAAGAGTGACAAGATTGCCGCGCTCAATGAGCAAATCGCAGGATTGGTAACAGGCGGGGATAGTTTTTGCTATTTTGTAATCACGAGCATCGACCCCTCAAACACGGGAAGATTGCTCGCAATAAACCATGGAAAATTTCCATTGTACGAAGTCGCGGCGCGCATCGTGGATCTTCAGAAATTTGAGGCCAAGAAAGATAACCTTACGCTTCAAAATCTGTTTGCCGACGATATCAACGTTCAGGTTGGTTCAATAGCTGCCGATCTAGCCGGACTCCAAGGTTCCTTTCCGTTGGGTGAAGGTGACCGACATGATTACAACATCTTTTTTAGCGCAAGGAATGGGTTATCGACTCAGCTCCTTCGACTGCGAAAGATTAACGGCGTATGGCTGCAAGCGACGGCGGTGCAGCGAACGGAAGGCAAAGAATCCAAGACGGTGTTTGAGCAAATTCCACCGGATTTCCCCAAGGACGCTATCGACTGGGAGCATCCTAAGTAGATGGCACGAAGCGGGCAGAGGGTTCAATTAAACAGCACCAAGCCACTTTTTGGCTAATCCCTCACCCGCGAGGATCAATAAGTTGACCTCAGCCGTGAACCGCTTCCAGGACACTCTTCGGATTCTTCGCGGCGATGCGGAGAAGGACGCGGGCGGCGCCATGAGGTTTGCGACGGCGCTGTTCCCAATTGCGCAGAGTGCCGGGGCTGATGCCAAGAAGAGCAGAAAACTTGTGCTGTGAAAGGCCCAGTCGTTCGCGGATCGCGGAGACGTCTGGTTCGTCAAATTTGAATGAGCGTTTGGCTTTGGCGGCGCCCTTCAGAATGCGGCCGCCTTCTTTAATGCTCTCGACCAACTCTTCGAAAAGTTCTTTCTTCATGCGAATTCCTCCTCAATCAGGCGCTTCAAGATGCGAAGTTGCCCAGGGGTAAGATCGTCTTGTTCGTTTTTTCCATAGATCAACAACATGAGAATCGTTTGGCGAACCGGAGCCCAGTAATAGATGGCCCGAATGCCGCCCCGCTTCCCACGACCCACGGCGGACCACCGGATTTGCGCATCCCGCCACTGTGACGGATAAGATTCCCGGCCTCAGGGTCGGCGACCAAGAATTGTTGGAGTGAGCGGTAATTTTCATCAGACAGTAGCTTGAGAACTCGGCGGGTGAACACCGATGTCTCAACGATCAGCATTAGCAACAACTACGCCACTGGCGTAGCCCGAGTCAACCTCGGTCGCGCAGTTTCCAACGATAGCCGAATGCTCGCTCGCTCGGGCAATTCAAACTTTCTTCACGTAATCGGTCAGCGCTATCGTTAAAGGCGATGAAGGAAATTTCGGTGAACATTCTGGAGTGCATCGGCAAGACCCCTTTGTTGCCACTTCGCAAAGTGATTCCGAAAAACGGCGCGCGCATTTTGCTGAAGATCGAGAGCGAAAATCCGACGGGCAGCATGAAGGATCGGATGGCACTGGCGATGATCGAGGCGGCGGAGGTGGATGGGAGGCTTAGCGCGGGCGGCTCGGTCGTTGAATATACCGGCGGCAGCACGGGGGTGTCGTTGGCCCTGGTCTGCGCGGTGAAGGGATATCCGCTGCATATCGTGAGCTCGGACGCGTTCTCGCAGGAAAAGCTCGATCACATGAGAATTCTCGGAGCGGACCTGCAAATCGTGCGGAGCGAAAGCGGTGGCATGACGGAGAAGCTCACACGCGACATGGTGGAAGCGGCTCGCGTCATAGCCGAAGAAACCGGCGGGTTCTGGACCGATCAACTGAAGAACACCGATCAACTTCACGCTTATCACGCGATGGCGGACGAAATCTGGACGCAGACCGATGGAAAGATTGATGGCTTCGTCCAGATGGTCGGAACGGCGGCGTCACTTCGCGGCATCGGAGAAGGATTACGCCGCCACAACAAACAGGTCAGGCTCGTCGCGGTCGAGCCGTCGGAATCCGCGGTCTTATCGGGAGGCAAACCGGGTGTTCACAAAATCGACGGAGTCGGAGCAGGCTTCGTGGTGCCGCTCTGGCAGGAAGGGATCGCCGATCAGATCGAACAAGTTTCGACGGAAGAAGCCACCGCCATGGCACTGCGGCTGGCTCGCGAGGAAGGACTTTTCGCCGGGACTTCAACCGGCGGCAATGTCATCGCCGTTTTACGTTTGGCCGAGCAGCTCGGACCGGATGCAACCGTTGTCACAGTTATGTGCGACACCGGGATGAAGTATCTCAAGGCGTATGGAACCAGGCTGACCTGAAATTCCAGACGCCGGTATCGCTGCGCGCTTGGCGTCAGGTGTCGACAATGGTATCTTCTCGTCGGTATGAGAGCGCGCGAATCGGCTGCGGAATATGTGGTCAAGAACGGCAAGCGGAAAGCCGTCATTCTCCCGATCAAGGAATACAAGGAGCTTCTTGAAGATTTGTACGATCTCGGCGTCGTTGCCAGCCGCCGCCACGAGCGAATGATTCCGTTCGAAGATGTATTGCGGCGCCTGAAGAAGAAAAATGGCGCGGTATCGCGTTGAGTTCCGGCCGTCCGCAGAAAAGGATCTGGGGCGTCTGGCTTCGACCATGCGGCAACGTGTGATTGATGCAATCTGGTGCCTGGCCGACAAACCACGCCCAGTTGGTTGTCGCAAACTTGTCGGCGGCAAAGACGCCTACCGGATTCGGGTCGGCGATTATCGAATCATCTACACCATCTCCGATATTGTTCTGGTCGTCGGCATTCACAGCATTCGCCATCGGCGCGAGGTATATCGCTAAAAGCGGAAGGGCGCCTTCGTTTCCGAAAGCGCCCTTCATTTCGATGGCGATAAGCCGAATTCTGTCGGTCCCGAAAGGATTCGGGGACCGCGATGATCATTTATCTCGGATCACTTTCGTGATCCGCCCGGGGCGCTTGCGCGCCTCGTGATGCGACGATACCCGAGGATCAGCGGACCGGCGGTCCTCCCTCTGTTTTGTCTTGCACCACATGGGGTTTTTCGTGCCTCGCAGATTACTCCGCGAGCGGTGAGCTCTTACCTCGCCTTTTCAACCTTGCCTGCGCTTCGTTGCCAAAGAACCGGCGGTGTCTTTTCTGTGACACTTTCCGTCAACCCCGACTTAGGTCGGGGCTGCCCGCGTGTTTTCCGCGGCATGCTGCCGTATGGTGTTCGGACTTTCCTCTGGCGAACCTTGCGGCTCTCCAGCGATCATCTGCCATCGCGCGGAGCCTACCACAATCTGGAGAAATTAGAACCGCGGATCTCGCCGATGCTCAATTCGGACCTTTGTTTTCCTGACTCGGTTTTGAATCGCCTGACTTTCCCAAGGTTTCGAACCAATGGGTGAGAAAGAACTTCTTTTCGCCAGGAAGAACACGGTCCGACCTTCCGATGATTGGCCGAAGGGTCGTGGTCATTTGCAGACAAACCAGGATGAAGATCAGATTCCATAATTTCATCTGGCCTCCTGCTGAACCAGCCAGCAGCCGTCCCATCGCTCCGATCAAACGCAATCCAAAACCGATCGCGATCAACCAAAGGATCAGGTGCAATCCGCCCATGAACGGAATGGAATCAGTTGATTGCGAGAAGATCCAGGCGACTGGCGCGAACCCGATCAAGAGCAGGGCACTGAGAGCAACCGCCGCAAAAAGAACGCCGATGACGGTGCGCAGTCGTACGTCAATTCCAGCCAAACCGGCGAAGATGTAGAGACTGGGAAGGCAAATGAGGATCGAAAAAAGGGTTCCGAGGACGAGTTTGGCAGGTGCAATCCACATTTGGGCGCCGCCGGAAAAACTTCCCACGACTACGCCGTATGCAGCCATGCCGACCAGAGCAAGAGCAAGCAGCCAACCGCTCAAGTCGGCGCGCCAATTGTTGTGCAATTCATAGATGATGCGGCCGGGAAATTTTAGCAGAGCCTCGATTATCAAGAGCGGTGATTTGCCGGCGGGCATGGGCTCGAACGCGAAGCGGGAAGGCCGCGGTAGTTGCGGCGGTTGCGGTGCTTGATTTTGCATAGGTGGTGAGGATTTGGTTCTTAGAAAAAGAGATTCCGGATGGCGTACCAGACATGTTCGTAAAAATTCCCACGGAGGGGCTCATCACGCAGGAATTGCACAGCCAGGCTCGGGTGACCGATGAAAGGACGCAAATTCCACGCCAGCTGCGCGCCGAGAAATAGATTGCCCGCGAGCCAACTGAGTAACACGACAAATGCCGTTCTTGAATCGCCGGCGATTTTTCGGAGCAAGTCGAGGAGCCGACGGTTGGCCATGACGCCGGCGAAAGCGATCGCGCAGACGTGGGCAAACAACATGAGGCTATGCCCTAACGTCTCGCTTTCAGAGCCGATCGGAGGCGCGTTGTACCAAATGAAAAGAGTGATCGGGCTAAATCCACCCAGGATGATCGCAGCGATGGCGAAGCTCATGAGAATGGCGAACGATGTCTGCTTGAACGAAAGACCCGTACCGAGAATCTGCGCGAGCATGCCATTGAGCAAGGCGTTGCCGCCACACGTGAGAAAAATCAGGGCGGGAAATTTGATCGCCGTGTAAAGCGATTGCAAAGGCGCGCGCCAAATACCGAGGGTGAAACCGTAAAGACCCGATCCAATCAAGATAATGACAATGCAACCGGCGATCGACCGCAGGTCTGGCGCGGCCAGCCAGTTCGACAGTCGCTCGGCATCGCCACGCAACAAAGCCTTGACGCGCTCCATCATAAAATCTTCTCCGCCCAGAATTGCACAGCCGTCCGTTTACAACCAACACTGTTTCGGCCAGGCCCCCGTTCCATCTCGTTATTCCTCTGTTTTCTAAACCTTTTGACCATGTCCCTGCCGTTTCTATAGTTGATCTCCCCCGATCAACCTGAACCGGAGGATTTTTATGGCACTCGCAGTTGGAACCAAGGCTCCCGATTTTTCACTCCCGACCAAAACCGCCGACGGCCCGAAGCAAATCAAGCTGAGCGATAACTTCGGGAAAACGAATACGCTCCTGCTCTTTTTCCCGATGGCTTTCACCGGCACGTGCACGACCGAGATGTGCAGCCTGACGCCGGAACTGCCGAATTACCGCGACATGAACGCCTCGGTTTACGGCATTAGTGGCGATAACCCGTTCGCGCAGGAAGCGTGGGCGAAGAAGGAAAACATCAGCGTGTCGCTGCTCAGCGATTACGAACACAAGATCGCGAAACAATACGATGTCATGTACGACTCGTTCCTGCCGCAGATGAATCTCGGCATGAGCGGCGTGCCGAAGCGTTCCGCATTCATTGTCGATCGGAATGGCGTGATCCAATACGCCGAGAGCAACGATGACGCGCGCGAGTTACCGAATTTCGACAAGATCAAAGCGAAGCTGGCGGAACTGAAGTAAATTTGGACAGGATTTACAGGATTAACGGGATTGAAGAAGCTTTCTGCATCCTAAATCCTGTGAATCCTGTTAATCCTGTCTAATCATGTCTGACGAGTTTAACACTCTCAAGAAGTTGGATGCCGGTAACGGCCGCGAAGGTTTTCTCCATTCGTTGCCCGCGCTGGAGGAACAAGGTATCGGGCCGATCTCGCGGCTGCCCGTGAGCATTCGCATCGTCCTCGAATCGGTCCTGCGGAATTGCGACGGGAAAAAAGTCCGGCACAAAGACGTCGAAACGCTGGCGAAGTGGAATGCGAAGTCGCCGGCGAAAGAAGAAATTCCTTTCGTCGTCGCGCGGATCGTTCTCCAGGATTTCACTGGCGTCCCGCTCGTGGTCGATCTCGCGGCGATGCGCAGTGCGGTGAAAGAACTCGGAGGCGATCCGAAAATCATCGAGCCACTCGTGCCGGTCGATCTCGTCGTCGATCATTCGGTCCAGGTCGATTTCGCCGGTTCCGCGGAAGCGTTGCGCCTGAACATGGAGATGGAGTTCAAGCGCAATCGCGAGCGTTACCAGTTTTTGAAATGGGGCCAGCAGGCTTTCAAGACGTTCGGACTCGTGCCGCCCGGGATCGGCATCGTCCATCAGGTGAATTTGGAATACCTGGCCAAAGGTGTTCTGAGCCGGAACATAGGCTTTCAGCCTGTGCGGCCAGCGGGTTTGCAACCCGCTGAACAAACAACGGGCAGAATGCCCGTTGGGCACACAGACGAAACGTCTATGTTCCTTTTTTACCCCGACACATTGGTCGGCACCGATTCGCATACGACGATGATCAATGGGCTCGGCGTCGTCGGCTGGGGGGTCGGTGGGATCGAGGCGGAAGCAGGAATGCTGGGACAGCCGGTTTATTTTCTCACGCCGGAAGTGGTGGGCGTGCACATGACCGGCCAGTTGCGCGAAGGCGTGACGGCGACCGACCTAGCTCTCCACATCACCCAGATGCTGCGGGCGCAGAAGGTCGTCGGCAAATTTGTGGAATTTTACGGCGAAGGCGCGGCGTCGCTTCCCCTGCCCGATCGCGCGACCGTCGGCAACATGGCGCCGGAGTACGGCGCCACGATGGGTTATTTCCCGGTCGACGCGGAGTCAGTGAATTATCTGCGCGCGACGGGACGGACCGACGAGCAATGCGCGGCGTTCGAAAATTATTTCCGGGCCCAAAAAATGTTCGGAATGCCGCGGAAGGGCGAAGTCGATTACAGCGTCGATCTCGACCTGAATCTCGCTGACGTGCAACCGAGCGTGGCGGGCCCGAAGCGTCCCCAGGATCGCGTCAATCTTCCGGAGCTTGGCTCTGTGTTTCGTTCGCTTTTGCAAAAGCCGCTGACGGACGGCGGTTACGGCAAGAGCAATGGCGATCTTGGCAAACTCCATTTCGTGAATCTCAACGGCACGCCACATACCCAGGGCGAGATGGTTTCGACGGACAATGCCGATCAGGGGATCGAGCCGGGGGATGAGCGGAACAAAGTTGAGATGATTTCAAACCGGCCGACGCCTGATTCAATCGCGGAAATTGACGCGAAGCCCGGCGATACGTTCGCGCATGGGCAAAGCCGGATTGGACACGGCAGCGTTTTGATCGCGGCGATCACCAGCTGCACGAACACGAGCAACCCGAGCGTGATGCTCGCGGCCGGTTTGCTGGCGAAGAAAGCCGTCGAGCGCGGCCTAACGATCGATCCGGCGGTGAAAACTTCGCTCGCGCCAGGTTCGCGGGTCGTCTCCGATTATCTCCAGAAAACCGGGCTGCAAAAATATCTCGATCAACTTGGATTCAACGTGGTGGGGTACGGTTGCACCACCTGCATCGGCAATTCCGGGCCGCTCCATCCGAAGATCGAGAAAGCGATCAGCGAATTCGATCTCGTCGCAGCGTCGGTCCTTTCCGGCAATCGGAATTTCGAGGCGCGCGTCCACCAAAACATCAAGGCGAACTTCCTCATGTCGCCGCCGCTGGTGGTCGCGTTCGCCCTCGCGGGCCGGGTTGATCTCGATTTGTCGAAGGAAGCGATGGGACGCGGCGCCGACGGCCAGGAAGTTTTCCTGCGCGATCTCTGGCCGACCCTGCAAGAAATTCGTGACACGATGCAATCCGCCCTCACACCGGAAGTTTTTCGCCGGCTCTATCGCGATTTTGCCGGGCAGAATCCGAAGTGGAACGAGATCCCGTCGAGCACCGGCGAAATTTACGAATGGGATGAGAAGAGCGATTACATCCACCCGCCGCCGTTTTTTGAAAACTTCGGGATGGAGGCCGGTAAGATTTCGGAAATTCGAAACGCGCGGCCCCTGGGCATCTTCGGAGATTCGGTAACGACCGATCACATTTCTCCGGCCGGTGCCATCAAGCCGACCTCGCCCGCCGGCCAATACCTGAAGTCCCGCGGGATTGAACCGACGGATTTCAACAGCTACGGATCACGCCGCGGAAACGACCTGGTGATGACGCGCGGCACCTTCGCGAATGTCCGGATCAAAAACCTGATGGTGCCCGGGACGGAAGGCGGCGTGACCACTTATCAACCGGACGGCGAACAAATGTCCATCTACGACGCTGCGATGAAGTATCAGGCGGATGGTGTGCCGCTGGTGATTCTCGCGGGGCACGAGTACGGCACCGGGTCCAGCCGCGACTGGGCGGCGAAAGGGACGCGGTTGCTCGGAGTGAAGGCGGTGGTAGCGGCGAGCTTCGAGCGGATTCATCGATCGAACCTTGTCGGCATGGGAGTGTTGCCGTTGCAGTTCGCCGAGGGAACCAGCGCCCAAACGCTCAAGCTCGATGGCTCCGAGACTTATGAGATCACCGGATTGTCGGACACGATCGAGCCCGGCCAAATGGTGACGCTGGAAATAACACGGAAAAATGACACGCCGGAAAAAGTTCCCGTGAAACTGCGGATCGATACGCCGATCGAGATCGATTACTACCGGCACGGCGGCATTTTGCCGTTTGTCCTGCGCGAGTTGATGGGACGAAAATAGCTGCGCGGCTATTCCAGCTCCCGGTTTCGCTGGTGAACCTGGATGTGCGAGCCCTCGGCGATGAAACCGGAGACAGGCGGAGCGGCGAGCGGTTCGACGAACTGCGGCCCGTAAAGCGTGGCGACGTCCGCGTCGAACTTCGTTGTCTCCGCTTTCCATAATCGCCAGCGCGGATGTTCGACGCGGTATTCGCTGCAACCGGCGCGTCGCGCCGTGTAGCCCCAGTAATGCTCAGTGACGAATTCCTCGTGCGATCCCTGGGCCGCGCCTTGCGGCTCGCCGGTCGAGGTCATCGCGAGAGTTTCCCAGCGGCGGCCGCGCCGCCATTGATATTCGGCAAAGACGCGCCCCTCCTTGTGCTCGAGGATGTGACGCATCGGGACCGCAGAATACGGCTCGCCGTAAAATGTCCGCGCGATGAGGGCGATCGCACGCCGCGGAACCAGCTCGCGCACAAAAACAACGCCGCGCCGCCATTCGCTCGCACTTTTCTGGCGGACATAAAAGCGAAGATTCACCTCTTCGAAATCGCGATGCAACGGAATCGGCAAACCGACCACGCGCGTATCGAGGAAAAGAAATCCGACGACGCTGACGAACGTCTGGCCGTTGTAAAAATCGAGCTCGGTCTCAACCGGCACCAGCGGCGCCAGGATTTTCGGATCGACGGCGAAGTTCAACATCACCAAGTAACGCCAGTTCGCGGTGAGAAATGGTTTCAGCACGACGACGCATTGTAGCGTCCGCTGTCCTCAGCGGAAATGGTAAGCTGACGGCGGCGCGATTACCGCAGTAACTTTTCCAGCGCCGGATCGGGCTCGGCCCCGAGCGACGTCGCCTTCACGTAGTGCAGCTTTGCCTGCTCTTTCGCGGGCGGCTGGCCGGTCGCGTAAACGACCGCGAGGTTGAAATGGGCATCGGCGTAATCGGGGTTGGCCGCGATCGCGTCGAGCATTTCCTTCTCGGCCGCTTCCTGCCAGCCTTTCTGGCTCGCGGTGATGCCGAGATAATTGTGCGCCGTCGCGCTCTTCGGATTGATGCCGAGCGCCGTGGTCAGTTCCGTGATCGCCTCGTCGAACTTACTCTGCCGATAGTAAACAATCCCGAGCGTGGTGTGGGCGAACTCGTCTTTCGGCGCGAGCGCTACTGCTTTCTTGAGGGTCAACTCGGCCGCTTTCCATTTGCCGGTCCGGAAATAAACCACGCCCAGATTGCAGAGAGAATAAAGATTGTTCGGCGCTTTGGTGAGGATGTCCTGATACTGCTTCTCAGCGGCGCGATATTTTCCTTTCTCGAAATTCTCTTTCGCATCACGCGCGACTGGCGCCAATTCATCCGGAACTGCCGGCGCGGTGGTTTGCACGGTCGGACCGGTTGGCTTCGTCGGTCCATTTTTGGCCAGGGCGAAAGTGCCCTGGGACGACGTGGGGTTAACATCTGATACCGCCACGACCGGTTGCCGCAGCAACGCCAGCTCGGCATCGGTTAATTTCGTCACCGGTTGGGCGAGCAACTCGATCTGCTGATTGAGCGTGTCCGACTTGATCTGCAATTTTTCGAATTCGGCAAGCATCAGTTTCTTGGCCTGCTCGCGGCGCGCTTCCTCCTGCCGCTCGCGGAGCACGATCTTGCGCAGCATGTCGTTCTCCTTCACCAGCCGCGCGGTCTCGTCCGCATTCGCGCCGGTCAGCTTCGCTTTCTCGAGCTCGGTGCTGGCTTCCTGCAATTGCGAGCGCAGGTCCGCGACCGTGACTTCGAATTCCTGGTTTTGCTTCTGGCTCGCGGCCAATTGCTGGCGCAATTGCTCAACCTGGCGTTTCACCTCCGCCACTTCCTGTTCTTTCTTCGGCTTGTCCGCGCCGATTTCCCGCACAGTCTTTTCCGCCAACGCCAGCTTCGTCTTCAAATCGCTGTTCTCGGTCACCAGGACCTGGACCCGTTCCTGCGCCTGCTTCGCCGTTTTCAAATCGGCGAGCAATTGGTTCCGCTCCTTCGTCACCGCTGTGACCTTGGCGCTCTCGGCGTCCTTTTCTTTTTCGGCGGCAGCGCGTCCCTTTTCCGCCGACGCAAGCGCCTTCTTCAACTGAGCAATCTCAGCCCGCAGCGCTTCCTGTTTCTTGGAATCCTGTTTGTCACTGCCGGCGATTTTCTTCAGCGAATCTTCCGCCTGGGCGAGCTGGCCGCGCGCTTCTTTTTCGGCGCCCTTGGTTTTCTCCAATTCGTTCTGGGCTTGCTCGAGCTTCGTGTTCGTTTCCTGTAACCGCCCGTTGAGCGTGTCTTTCTCTTTCGCGACCGTGTCGTATTGGCTGCGCGACTTTTCCAGCTCGGCCTGCAGTTGATCGACTTTGTCCTGCAACTTCTTCGTCGCTTCCTTGATCACGGCGTCGCTCGCCACCGAAGCGCTCGGCTCGCTCGCCGGCGCGGGCGGCGGCCGATTCTGGACAACGGGCGGCGCGGTCGTGGTGGCCTGAGCCTGGACGTTCGGCTCGGGCGGCCCTGGTTTCTGCGGCAACGTCGGCGGGTTCGAAGCGACCGGGGGCGGCGCACTGGTCGTGGCCGCCAGATCTTTCTGCGTTCCCAGTTTTCCCTGAACCCGGAGAATATTTTCGCTGATCTTGCGGCTTCGGTAATCGACGATGGCCCGCTGCCAGTCCCCGTGGGTTTTCTTCAATTCCTCGAGCAGGCTGCCGGCAAAACGGAACTTGGCGAGCGCGGTCTGGAGCTGGTTGTCGTGCTCGAGTTTTTCGCCCTGCTGCGAAGTCATGTAAGCCTTAAGGAACACCTCGCTCGGGTCGTCCGATTGCGCGGCGAGCCGGGCGGGCGCGAGCGAAAGACAAAAACCGGCGAGCAAAATCAGCCCGATTCTTTTCATGCTTTGGAGAAGCCTGAGACTAGTCATGGGTGTGGTTGAGTTGCAATGCCCGAGAGCGCTGCGCCCCATTATAAAGCGACCGGCGTGCCACCGGGGCGCTTCTCGTTTGCAAAGATCGCTCGAAAAACTAGAATCTGGACCTCTGTTGGTGACCGTAGCTCAATGGTAGAGCTCCAGATTGTGGTTCTGGCTGTTGCGGGTTCGAGTCCCGTCGGTCACCCCGCGACATTTTCGATTTTTGATTTTCGAATTTCGATTGGCAGAGCGCCGCGGCACGTGCGCTGCTTAGGCATCGATTCATGCTTAATCCTGCAATCGTCGAGCCGGCGAAATCGAATGTCATCTCTGGCAATTTTTGGCTCCGCCTCTTGAACAACGAGCAACTGAGCGACTGCGACGACCTCGAGAAACTGCTGGTCGGTTGCGAGATCATCGCGGCGCTCGATACGGTCGACCTACTCGCCGCCTAAGTAACAACCGCGTTACCTTTGTCGGCTCGCGGCAGCGGGCCGGCGCGATACTTTCGCCAACAACGCGACCAAGCGTCTCCCCGTCGTGGCAACGAATTGTCGACGCCGGTAAAACTCGCTCGTAGCGTCCACAAGCTCATGCGCATTCTGGTAGTAGACGATGAGGTCCGCCTCGCTCGCCATGTCGCCTCCGCCCTAACGGAAGCGGGCCATGATCCCGTCGTGATCCACGATGGCGAAACCGCGTTGGGCGAAGCAGAGCGGACGCCCTTCGACCTGGTCGTGCTCGATGTGGGGCTGCCGGGGATGGATGGCTTCGAGGTTTTGAAACGAATGCGGGCGAAAAACATTTCGCACCGCGTCCTGATGCTAACGGCGCGCGGCGAGTTGAATGATCGTGTCACCGGACTTCAGCTCGGGGCCGATGACTACCTGGCGAAGCCGTTCGCGATGCAGGAGCTCGTGGCCCGGGTGCGCGCGCTCGGTCGCCGGTATGCGGAAGAACCAGAGCTGACGTTGCGCGTCGGCGATCTCACCCTCCACCTGGCGAACCAGGAGGTGCATCGCGGCGAACGCCAAATCGAACTTTCCACCCGCGAGCTGACTCTGCTGAAAGTACTCATGCGCGAGCCGGGGCGTGTTTTCACCCGGACCGAACTCTGCGAGCGCGTTTGGGAACGCGAGCACGAATACGACATGAAACTCGTGGAGGTTTTCGTGGGCCGTCTGCGCAAGAAAATAGGGACGCCGCCTTTGATCCACACGGTGCGGCACGTGGGCTACACGATTCGCGAAGCCGAACCGGAATGAAACGCTGGCCGCTTCGCTGGAAGCTCGCGCTCTATGCCGCGGCCCTGGCCGTCGCCGCCACGCTCGCCGGCGCCGCGACCACCTGGATGATCATTCTTTCGATCGACGCCGAGATAAAGCAGGTCAATCGGATCGGGTGGGACATTCTCTTCGCAATGCTGGGAGCGATCCCGACTGTTCTGATTGTGATCGCAATCGGCGGCCGCTGGGTGGCGAGGCAGGCGCTCGCGCCCGTCGAAGCAATCACCCAGGCGGCTTCGCGGATCACAGTGCAAAATCTCAACCAGCGTCTGCCGGTCCCGGCGACGGCTGATGAGATCGCCGAACTCGTCACCGTGCTGAACACGACGCTCGATCGTTTGCAGCGCAGCTTCGAACAATCCGTCCGCTTTTCGGCCGAAGCCTCGCATCATTTGAAGACCCCGATTTCCGTCCTGCGCGCCGGGATCGAGGAAATCCTGACTGATCCTGAGACACCCGCAAAACAGCAGAGCCGTGCCGACGCGCTCCTGCATCAAATTCATCAGCTGACCTCGATCGCGGAGAACTTGCTTCTGCTCGCGCGGGCGGATGCCGGCCGGCTCGATCTTCACCGCGAGCGATTCGATTTGAGCGAAGTTCTGCGCGGGATTTCCGAGGACGCGAGCGTGATGGCGGAAGGCGAGGGACTGGAAGTGGAAACGAAATTGCCGCCGGAATTGCCCGTGGTGGCCGATCGCCGCGCAGTTTCATTGATCGTGCAGAACCTGCTCGAGAACGCGATCAAGTATAATCAGCCGGAAGGGTGCATTTGTATTTATGCCCGCGCGATTGACGGCGAAACGGACGTGACGGTGAGAAACACCGGCGAGCCGATCTCGTCCGAGCGCGCCCTGCACATCTTCGAGCGGTTTTATCGGGGCCGGTCCCATGCCCGAATCGCGGGCCAGGGATTGGGACTATCGATCGCGTGGGAGTTGGCGAAAGCGCACGGTGGCCGGCTGGAGCTGGTCCGCTCCGATAGCGAATGGACAGAGTTTCGATTTTCGCTTCCGCGCGTCCGCGTCGAGGCCGCGCAGCCCGAAGCGATCCTGGCCTAACGAGTTTAATATGCGCATTGTCGGATCGTGAAAAATCTTTGGCGCGGTCTTGGTATGGGCGTGCTGGCTTGCCTGCTCTCTCGCGAGGCGGGCTCGTCAACCATCTCCGCGGTGACTGTCCCGCTGGCAAAGGCTGTTTCCGATTCGCGGTTCATTGTGGTCGGGTCAGTTGAGGAAGTCTCGGAATACCGATTTTCCAGTGCGAGGAACAAGATGGTGACTGTGCGGTACTTCGCGGTTCGAATCGAAGAGGTCCTGAAGTCGCGGGAATCCGCCGCAAGAAATTGGACGGGACGCAGAATCGCGATTCTCGATCCGCAGGAGGTGTTTTACCAGGAAGAAGCCGACCTCATCGCCGCGGAGGTCATCTCGTTCGTGGATGCGCGTTATCCAACCAAGGTGCAACAAATCGCGCAGGGCGATCGGTTGATATTTTTCCTCGCCGACCCGGAAGCCGCCCGGAAACTTTCCCTGCCTGATGCCCATTTCCTGATCTGTGGCCGAGCCTACGACACTCTTGCGATCAAACGTGCCGTCCTGAAGCAGTTGAAATAAACTCCTAGTTTTTCCCTATCGCGGCAGCGGCTTTTCCAAATTCGCCAGAGCGTAAGCCGTGACGGCGACCACCGCCGCGTTTTCCGCCAGCTCCTGCGGCACGATCTTGTCCAGCGTGTCGGCCGCGGTGTGGTGGTAATTGAAATAAAAACGGTTGTCTTGGATGGGGCTGAATCCCGGGACGCCCAATTTCGTCAGCGGCCCAACATCGGCCCCGCCGGCGTGCTCGGCGAAATTGAAAATGCCGGCGCCAGAGCCCAGCAAGATTTTCGCGACCGGGTCGAAGAAATTCTTCGCTTCCGGTTTCGTCGCGTAGTTAATCCCGAGCGGATGGCCCGCGCCGCCGTCGGTTTCCATGGCGGCGAAGTGGCTCGCGATCTCTTTCTCGTGGTCTTTCGCGTAGGTCTTGCCGCCGGCGAGGCCGTTCTCTTCATTCATCCACGCGATGACGCGGATCGTGCGCTTCGGACGCAGATGAAGTTTTTGAATGAGGTTCGCCGCCTCCATCGAAACGGCGACGCCGGCGCCGTCATCGATCGCGCCCGTGCCGAGGTCCCACGAATCGAGATGTCCGGAGACAATGATGATTTGCTCCGGATGTTCGCTGCCTTTCACGTCGCCGATCACGTTAAAGCTCGGCGCGTCAGGAAGAGTCTGCGGCGTGAGAACGAGACGCATCTTCACTGTGCCTTGGGGCGCAAGCGCCGCGATCAGGTCGGCGTCCTCGGCGGTTACCGCGGCGGCCGGGATCTTAGGGGCGTCGTTTTTGTAATCGGTCTGGCCAGTATGCGGCAGGCGATATTCGGCGCCACCGACGGACCGGATCAACGCCGCGGCCGCGCCCAGGCGACCGGCAGCAGTCGGCGCATCGGCGCGATATTTCACCGCCTGGCTGTAGGCGTCGCCCGCGTGGCTTTGCGCCGCCATTTGTTTATCGAAATGATAATTGAAGAACACGATCTTGCCGGAAACCTTGTCCCGGCCGAGCGCCTGCAGCTCGTCGAAATCGCGCACTACGATTACCTCCGCGGTCAGGCCCTCGGCCGGCGTCGCGACGCTGGAGCCGAGCGCGCAGAGAACAATTTTTTGCGTCGTGTTCTCGGCCATGCCGGGAAACTCAACAAGTGCGGCCGTCTCTTCGCCGCGCACCCAATGCGGCACCATGATTTTCTCGAGCTGGACCTCGAGCCCGAGCGCTTTCAATTCCGCCGCGACATAGTCGACGGCTTTCTGCGCCTGGGCCGAACCGCTGAGGCGCGGCCCGATGTTATTCGAGAGATGCGCCACCTGCCGGTAGGCGTAATCGCTTTTCAAGGCGGCCTGCTGGAGCTGCTTCAACTCGGCAAGCGTCTGGGGCGAATAAAGCGGCGGCGTGGGAGTGGGTGTCGGCGACGGCGAAATTTCCTGCGCGGCGGCGGTCGTGATCAAACCCGCGCCGATTAACAAATGAAACGCGGTGGTTAGCGTGGTGAGGTTCTGCTTCATGAGATGGGCGAGTTCGTGGTTGTTCTTTTGCGGCGCGGTCTCTAGACAATGGCGTTGCCGCTTCGGCTTGCAACCAATGGAAAAAATCATGCGCTCATTCCTTCTTTTCCTCGTCCTCTTCATCCCGCGACTGGCTTTTGCTGAAAACAAAGAAACCGGCAAGGCGCTCAACGATTTCTTTGAAGCGGAATGGAACTATGAGATGGAACAAAGCCCGACCCGCGCTTCGTCGATGGGCGACCGGCGCTGGAACGATCGCTGGGGCGATCAAAGCCTGGAGGCGATCCGGAAACGACAAGAGCACGCCAAAGACGCGCTCGGTCGCCTGAAGAAGTTCGATCGCGCGCAGCTTTCGCCGGCCAATCAACTGAACTTCGATCTCTTCCAGAAGGACCTCGAGATGGACATCGAGGGATCAAAATTCCGGAGTTACCTGATGCCGATCAATCAGCGGGGCGGCATTCAGACGCTCGACGAACTCGGAGATCGTCTCCGGTTCGAGACCGTGAAGGATTTCGAAGATTGGATCGCGCGGCTCCGCGCATTTCCAGTGCTGATGGACCAGACCATCGCCCTGATGCGAGAAGGCGCCCGCGCGAAAGTGATGTGGCCAAAGATCGTTTTGAACCGAGTGCCCACGCAGATCGACAAGCAGCTCGTCGCGAAGCCAGAAGACAGCCCGTTCTTCAAGCCGTTCAAGAAATTTCCAGACGCGATCAGCGCGGCGGACCGCGAGCGGCTAACGAAATCGGCGCAGGATGCGATCACGGCCGGCGTGCTGCCGTCATTCCAGAAACTGAAAAAGTATTTCGTCGAGGAATATCTTCCGGCCGGCTTCGAGCAGGTGGGCGTCTGGCAAATGCCGCAAGGCGGCGATTACTATGCTTACCTCACGCGCCGCCACACCACCACGGACCTCACTCCGCAACAGATCCACGACAAAGGCTTGAGCGAAGTGGCGCGGATAAAAGCCGAGATGCAGACCATCATGGGAAAGGTCGGGTTCAAGGGGACGCTGCCGGAATTCTTCACGAAGCTGCGGACGGACCCGCAGTTCTTCTACAAGACACCGGAGGAATTGTTGGACGCCTACCGGGCGCTCGCCAAGCGGATCGATCCGAACCTGGTCAAAGTTTTCAAGACGCTTCCGCGCACTCCTTATGGCGTGACGCCGATCCCGGACAAGATCGCGCCCGATACGACCACGGCTTATTACAATCAGCCCGCGGCCGATGGGTCGCGCGCCGGACTTTATTTTGTGAATCTCTACAAACCCGAAACGCGGCCGAAATGGGAGATGATGGCGCTGTCGTTGCACGAATCCGTGCCGGGCCACCACCTGCAAATCGCGCTCGCCCAGGAGCTGGGGGATATCCCGAAATTCCGTCGTTACGGCGGCTACACGGCGTTTGTCGAAGGCTGGGGGCTTTACGCGGAATCGCTCGGACAGGACATGGGTCTCTATGACGATCCTTATTCGAAATTCGGGCAGCTCACTTATGAGATGTGGCGCGCGGTGCGGCTGGTGGTGGACACCGGCATGCACCAGATGAAGTGGGACCGCCAGCGTGCCATCGATTTTTTCATGGAGAACGCGCCCAAGGCCGAGAACGACATCGTTAACGAGATCGATCGCTACATCTCCATGCCCGGCCAGGCCCTCGCCTACAAAATCGGCGAGCTGAAAATCAAAGAATTGCGCGAGAGCGCGCGGCGCGAGATTGGGGAAAGTTTTGATGTGCGCGAATTTCACGACGCCGTCCTGCTTTCCGGGGCGGTGCCTCTGGATGTCCTGGAACAAAATGTGAACCGGTGGATCGCGGCAAAGAAAGCGAATAGCTCGCAGAAGCCGGTTGGTCCCGCGCCCTGAGTTAGTCGGGCGGCTGCTTTTGCTTCCCATTTCCACCTGGCCGGGCATAATCGGGTTCAATACCTCCCCGTGTGAAGGCCACCCGTACAGTCTCCGATGAATCTTCCTCCCACGCGCAAGGAGAAATATGCAGCCATGCGCGGACGATGCGGGCCGCGCCGAAAGGCCATTACGCCCGACTCTTTGCGAAGCCCGCCCACCCGATAACCGCGGACGAGGAAGGAAAGCTTATCGAGTTAGGCAGCTCGATGCGCTACGAAGTGGAACGTGAAGGCACGCTCACTCCGCGGATTGGTTACACCTACTTCGGCCAGTTCATCGGTCATGACTTAACGCACGATGTCACGCCCCTGGCCGGGCCGTACGACGAGCCGGACAAGACCCCGAACTTTCGGACCGCTGCTTTCGATCTCGATCATGTTTACGGCGGCGGGCCGGCGGGGTCGCCCTACTTATATGAAGGCGAAGAAGGCGCCGAGACATTCAAGATCGGCGCAACCACCCCGACCGGCTATCGGCGCGATCTGCCGGTCGGACATGGGCGCGTCCTGATCGGCGACCTGGAAGACACGCGGAACCTCGACAACCTCCTGTTGCGCCAGCTGCACGTTTTGTTTTTGAAGTTTCACAACGAAGCAATCCGACAACTGCAAACCAATCTGGCCCTCGAAAGCGCGATGGATGGGTTGGGCGCCGGGACCTTATTTGACCGGGCGCGCCGACTCGTCTGCTGGCATTACCAATGGATCATTCGTCACGATTATCTGCCGCGAGTGTTGCATAACGATGTGTGGCATTTTCAAGCGCATCGGGGGACGCGCAAAGCTGGGTCGGGTTTCTCCGTGCCGATCGAGTTCTCGCTGGCAGCGTTTCGCTTTGGTCATAGCATGGTGCGGAACGCCTACCGGCTGAATTGCAGGACGAAGCGGGTGTTGATTGAGGAGTTAATGGCGCTAGGTCAAAGGGCCGAGCCAATCCCCGACGATTATCTCGTAGAATGGGGAACCTTCTTTGATGGGTTACCTACCTCGGGTCCGCAAGCTTCCAGCGCGTTTATCGACACGTCAGTGAGCCACGCGATGCATGGTTTGTCCCCAGAAACGATTCGCCTTGCGAATAAGCTTGAATCGATTGATCCCTCCAATCTTCCGGTGAGAACCCTGGTTCGCGGGTCACGCGCGCAATTGCCGTCGGGCCAGGAAGCGGCTGATGCCATGGTCGCGCAGGGAAGGATCAAGTCGCAAGACCGACTAAGCAGCTCGCAGTTGCGCAGCGATACCTGTAACCAGTCCGGCAGTGTCTTATCCAGGAACGGCCTCGAACAAAACACCCCGCTCTTTTATTACGTCCTAAAGGAAGCAGAGCTAAAGGGAGAAGGGATTACTCTGGGCCCCGTGGGCAGCCACATTGTTTCCGAGGTCGTGCAAAGCGCGCTCGAAGCCGATCCCGATGGTTACCTGGCTGTCATCGGTCCAAAATGGGAACTACCGGAATGGCGTTTCCCGAACGGTTCCCAGCGGCAGATCAACTCACTCATCGGAATTGTTCAACTGGTGGGCGACGATAAACTTCTGCCCGAGTGTGAAGCGCATTGGCGGCGCTTTCATCTTCCTGCCGGATCGGCCTGAACACCAGGCAAGGACCGAGCCGACGGCCATGAGTCTCACCGCGGCGGAGATCGAAAAAATCGTAAGCACTGACGAAAACAATTCGTCGACGCTCCTGGTTCCGCGGCGGGAACTCCGTCGTATGCTGGAGGCGCTGGGAGCTTGTGAATTCAAGGCCAGGCGTGCCCCCCCGCTCGCGAAGCTCTGTTCCGCCGGGGCGGATTACGGTTGGAGCGAGCTGGAACGCGGAGTTGGAAGCAAACTCATCGGCCAGAATTCGGCAAAAGCGCGGGCCAGTTTACGGCGCCATCTTCGAAAGACTTTGGAGCGGATCACTCGCCCCTGCCTTGATCTGGAATGGAAGAGTTTCAAGCTGGCCACGAGCGCTCTGGGCCTTGCTACTTCGGACGCAACCGTGATCGAGCGGATGTTTTTGCGGGACCGTCCGGGCGATCGTCTCGCTTTGCTGTTCGAAAAGTTCCCTGTGCTGGCGCGTCTTTGGTGCCTGACGATCCGGCAATGGCGTGACTATGTCGCGGAAGTTCTGAAACGCTTGGCGGACGATCGCCCTGTTGTTGGAGACTTCTTCTTCGGTAAACAGGTCGCAGACACCGTTGCTGACATGCGGCCAGGTTTATCTGATCCGCACCACGGGGGACGTTCGGTTACGCTTATCGAATTCAGCTTGGGTCGCCGGGTTATCTACAAACCGCGATCAGGGAAAAGCGAGTCGACCTGGTTCTCGCTTCTGTCATGGATGAACCAACACGGCTTCCAACCCAGGCTGAAGACAGCGCGGGTGCTCGCGCGCGAAGGCTACTCCTGGATGGAGTACGTGGAACCCGCTTCATGCGAAAGCGAAGCAGGGGTACGCCGGTTTTACGAACGGATGGGCGGGTTGATTGCGGCCGCCTACCTTTTGAAGGCGGTCGATTGCCACCGCGAGAATGTCATTGCCGCGGGCGAGTATCCGGTGCTGGTAGATATCGACGCGCTCTGGCATGTCTCGCCGCTAACCAAGACGCAGACCCCGGTGGACGTCCTTTATCGCACGGGCTTCTTTCCTAACTCGAGGCCGGCCAGCTTGCAGTCGCGAAGCAGCGTCCTGGGCAGAAGCAAGACCGGAAAACATCTGGCTCGGATAGCAGGCAGACCGGTAGTTGCGGCCCTATACACGAATGAGATCATCGCCGGCTTCTCGCGGGCGTGGAATTGTATCCTGGGGACACCGGGGCGCCGGGCTGCGTTCCTTCGAATCGTGCAGCGCGTCCGCTCGCAACGGCGACGCTGGATTTACCGCGCCACGGAAGGTTATGGCGCGGTCCTCCAGGCATCAGTCCAACCCGGTCTACTCCGTTCGACGGCCACACGGCAAGAGCTAATTACTCGCTCCTGCCGGGGCCGCGCTCCGACGAGGGCCGTAGCCGAGACGGAGATCAACGCCCTAACACGGCTTGATCTTCCCTACTTTGTCCGGAAGACAAATCACACCATGCCGAGAGACAAGAACTCTGTGCCTTCCGAACTAACGGAAGCCATTCGGAGCGTCCTCGAGCCGTCTAAGACCTAGGATCAAGAGGAGGCTAGCTTCTCCACATAAGGTAAGTGCAGGTCTGATAGTCTTCAGCGTTCCGCTGCTCGGCGTTCCCATCGTCTGGAGAAATAAACTCAGGCACAGCCAACACCAGCTTCTTCATTCGTTGCTCAGGCGTAAGAAACTGAATTTCGAAATCGGCCGAAAATTCGATTTCACCAGCTTCACTCACCGCTTGTTTGGCTGCTTCCGTTGAGCTGAGGCATCGATCCCGAAACTTCCTATCCGAGCCCGCCCGTGTCAGCACAGACGTTAGGCGGTCGAGCCTCTCGTCATTGGTCATTCTATCCCAGTTTTTGATATTTGTTTCTTTCTTCATGTTATCTCGCTTTCGCTTTTGTTCGCATCTCCGCGACCTTCGCGGATAACCCGTCAATAAGAGTGTCTAGTTCTGGGTTGGAGCGGAGAGAGTCGAACCGGGGATCCTTCAGGAGGGAGCGATAATCCAGCCAGCCTAAAACAACGGCCTGATGGAGATGTTGCAAAGCAGCCTCCGGCAAATTGAGCGAGGCTTCCGTCGCCGCAAGGCGATAGGCCGTCTGAGAATTGCCTGGCTGACGATTGAAAGCAGCCAGCTCCCTCTCAAGAGACTGCTGCAAAAGGGTTGTGGCAGCGTCATAAGAGCCGAGCGCCTGTTTAATCCGGCCAAGGGCGGACTGATAAGTAATTGCTCCATAGAAGGAGCCGCCGCCGTAGGGGTCGCCCTTGGCAAGCTTGGCGTAGAGTTCCTCGGCGGCGGCGTAGTTTCGGGCGAACAATTCAATTTGCGCGGCCACCTGCGCCATCTCTCCCAGCTCGTTCAGATTGCGAGCACGCGTGCGACAGATTTCGCGAGCTGCTTCAAATTCGCCGCGGAGGAGATGGATATGACACTTTCCGACAGCTCCCTGGGAAGAACCGAAAGGCGTTTCGAGGGCGCGATCGTAGGCGCGCAAAGCTTGTTCGTCGTCGGCCAGGTTGGCCCAGCTATCTCCGGTCAAAGGCTCCACCGCGCCAGGAGTGGCTTGGAGCTTTGAAGCGACCTCATACCACTGGAGAGCGCGGTCTGGCGAGCCCAGGACATCGAGGGTCATTCCGACAAAGGGCGCAACCCTCTCTTCGACACCCCCTATTTCGATGGTTCGCATCTGCTCTTCCAGCGCGTCGTAGAACTTGCCTTCTTGATAATAAACCCCCGCCAGCGCCCGATGCGCATCCACCGAGTTTGGGTTGAGCGAAAGCGCCTTGAGTGCCTCGGATTTTCCCAACTCCAAGTACTTTGGATCTGCAACGAAATGAGTCCGGCTGGTAGCAGCAAAGGCGAGATAGGAATGGGCCAGAGAGGAATCAGGCGCTGCATTCACCGCCCTTTGGAATAAAGTGATTGCTTGATCGAGATCGGTAAGAGTGTAGCTCAGCATCCAGCCCCGTCCGGATTTCATGGCTTCGGAAGCCTCCTCATTCCGAAGCCCGGGATCTGTCCTCGAGTTCAGCACCTCGGACCAGTCATCGGCGCCCAGGATCTTGTGAATGTCACTTACCCAGTCCTTCGATTTGCGGAAGGACTGAGGCGTCGCTTCATCGAGGTCGAGGACGGTGGTAAAGAGAATCTGAGCGCCGGCTGGATCTAACAAGCGTAGCGAGAGCCGGCGCTTGCCCTGGACGTTCCGCACCGTGCCGGTCAGCACCGTTCGCCCTTTCGCCTCTTGGGCAGCTCTTCGAATATCTTCCACTTTGCTCCAGCCAGGGACCGTGCCGGTGGCGATGCTTGCGAAACCTAGTTTCTCGAATTGCTGGCGGATCAAATTCGCCACTTCTCCAGTCGCCACCGGATCGCCGCTGACAGCGTCCAAATCGAAAAGGGGTAGGACAACGACTGACCGCGCCGCCAGAATGCGTTCCCTCATGGTCGATTGGATTTTCTGGGCGCGGATTTGCCAGAACAGCGAGCCTGCACCCAGCAGAGCCAACGCCGCCAGCGAAGCCGCCAGTTTGCGATTGCGGCGGATCCAACGACGCGCTCGCAACGATAGGCCGGGAGCCGAGGCAATGATCGGCAAATCATCGAGCCAGTTCTGCAAATCGTCGGCCAGCTCGGCGGCGCTTTGATAACGATCCGGCGGTTCTCGCTCCAGACAGCGAGCGCAAATGATTTCCAGGTCGCGATCTGCTTTTGGCGTCAGGCTGCGCAGTTTGGGCGCCGGCTGTTCCGCCGATTGCTTCATGACGGCGAAGGCATTGTCCCCGACGAACGGTAGCCGGCCCGCGAACAACTCGAAGAGGATCGCGCCGAGACTGTAGACGTCCGCCGCTGGCGTCAGGTTCGCGGCGGGGCCATCCGCCTGTTCGGGCGCGATGTAACCCGGCGTGCCGAAACTGGACAGCGACCGGGTGAGATAACCGGAGACGGCTTCGCATCTGGCCAGGCCGAAGTCGCTCACGAGAGGTTCACCGTGGCCGTCCAAAAGAATGTTTCCAGGTTTCAAGTCGCGGTGGAGGACGCCTTTTTCGTGCGCGTAATGGACAGCGCGCGCCACCTTCACCATCAGGACAGCGCTCTGGCGGGGTTGCTGGAGAACAGGGCCGCGGGCCTTCAGGAGACTGCCGGCGGGGGCGTACTTCATCGTGTAGTAAGGAAAGCCGTCCGCCGTCTCGCCTACCTGATAAATCGGCACGATATTCGGATGCTCGAGGCGCGCCGCCGTTTCGGCTTCACGACGGAATCGCGCGACGACGTGATCGGAATCGTCCTGGTAGGCCAGCACGCATTTAAGCGCCACCACCCGGCCGGAGTGCGGTTCCCGCGCCTGGTAAACTACCCCCATGCCGCCGCGCGCTATTTCATCGAGAATTTCGTGGTCCGCGATCCGCCAGTCGCCATCACCGGATTTCACACCCGCGAGCACCTCCTTGAAGGCTTCCTTTCCCGATGGTGTCTTATCTTCTTCGAGCGCGCCGCGCAGCAAGCAATTCAAGCAAAGGCCGTTCGTGAGCCGCGAAACCGAATGGCATTTGCCGCAGACCTCCGGTTCTCCGAGAATCGTGAACGTGGAATCGTTCTGGGGTTCGAGTCTCATGAGCGATCAGTGCGGCTCGGCGCTCAAGGTCGCGCAGAGATACCGGATCTCCTCGTCTATGTTTGCCTCCGATTCGACGGTCTTCGCAATTTCCTCGCGCAAGAGAGAGCGATAGCGCGTCCGGAAATGATGCAGCAGACTTTTGACCGATAACTCCGGCACGCCCAGCGCGCGCGAAAGCCCCTCGTAACAGATCTCCGATCGTTCCGATGTGAGATAGGGGTGCAAGACTTCGTAGACGCGGCGACGGCCTTTGCTTTCGCATTCCAGGCGCAGCCTGCGCAACGCCTCCTCGGCAATCGCCGCTGCCCAGCCGGCATCGAACAATGCTTCCGGCGGCGCGGATTCCATCGCCATCGTCGAGAGAATTAATTGAGCGCGCGCCTGCGCCATCCAACTATCCAGGGAAACAAATTGTAACCCGCCGCCGCGCTTGTACCGGCGCTGTCTGGCGGCGGCGTCGATCAAAAAATGGGTCAGTGATTTCAGCAGAAGCGACCGGAAGCGGCCCCGGTTCGGATCGGCCGATTGAAGAAAATCTCCTTCCATGATCATGACGAAAAAATCCTGCGTCAGATCCTGGGCGTCCGGGGCGGAATAGCCGCGGCGATAGATAAAGGTGAAGATGGGACGCCAATAAATCTGGCAAAGCTGGGCGAGGCCGGGATCGATTTTGCTCGGCGCACGGGAAGCGTAACGCGGGCGAATCAAGCTCCAACGCGTCGTGACGAAATGAGTTAGGGCTCCCGGACTTTCGACAGCGCTCGCAGCTCTCACGCATTGAGCGTGATTGGTTCGCTGGGCTCACTCAAGAACAAAATGGGAAAACTTCCGGCGCTAGTCCCTTTCGAAGACCCCGCGCGCGATTTCCAGGCGCCGCGCCTCGACGCGTTCGCACTGCGCGATCGCGCGTTTCTCTAATCCTGAGTAATCGAGCCTCCCGAGTTCCGGAACGGTTCGCGAAGCTGCCTGCAGCGCGCGCCAGAGCGACCGCTTCCCGGTGATGCCCAGGACGAGCGCTTCCAGGGCGAGGAAGATGCCGATTTCTTCCTTCGAGCCTTCTCCCATCTCGATCTTCGACCGCGAGAATTTTTCGGCCACCCACGCGCCCGCCTTTCGGACCGTGCTTTCACTCACGCCCAGCTTTGCCATCAATTCTTTCAGCTGCCCTTGATCCTCCTCAATATCCCGCCGTAAATCTCGAAAGAATCGTTCGAGTGGTTTTCCCTGGCACGCTTCGATCATCCGATCGAGCAGTTCGAGCGCGCCCACCGAACCGGCCAGATGATCGTTCAAATAATCGCGCAGGTCTTCCATCTTCATCCCCGCCGCCCATTCAACCGCCCGCTGGGCGCAAGTCAAACCCAACTGCGGCCGAGAACAAACAACCCCCAGCCCATGAGCGCTGCGCCGGTCGCCCGATTCAATCGCAGGTGGGCCGGCAATACTTTTTCCAGGCAAACCACCAGAGTTAGGACAGCGACCCAGACCATGTTCATGACGCCGGCCACGAAGAGAAGAGCCATGAGCGCCCAACAACAGCCAGTGCAGAATGCTCCGTGCTCCAATCCCATCCGAAATGCGCCGCGGCGTCCTTCTCGCCAGCACGTGAGAATGAATTGCAACGGGTCGCGGCACCGGGCCAGGCAGCGGCGCTTAAGCGGAGTGAATTGGAAAAGGCCCGCGCCGAAGAGAACGATGCCAGCGAAGATTGCGCTGGTGGATGCCATTTCGGCCGAGAGCAACGAGGACCGATGCAGTAACCATTGTCCCGCCGCGGCGATCGCGCTGAAGGCGCACCAAATCACGATGTATCCCAGGACAAAGATCGTCGTCGAAACATAGGGTCGCGCCTGCCGTTGACGGTTCCGCGAGACGGCGGCGAACGTCAGCACCATGGGCAGCGCACCTGGCAGCATCATGGCCACCATCATCACAGACCACATCAAAAACAGAGGCAACAGGGTCGCTGCCGGCCATGGGGAATTGTCCGGGCCGGTCATCTTCATTCGCATGCATTCGCAAACGCCGCTCAGGTTCATCCGATGGGCTTCGTAAAAAAGATAGACCCAGGCGATCAAGGCCACGCCCACCAAACCACTGCCGAGGATGAGGTGATCCCGCCGGGTCGCCGCCGCTGCAAAGCCGCTCATGCGACGTCAATTCCCGTAATGAATCTGCGCGACGAATCCAGCCTTGTTCGGATAGCTGAAGCTCATCTTGTCGACCGCAACCGAACCTTCGCGGGCCGACGCGCACTCAGCCGATTTGAATATGAAACCGGTGCCATGCGTGACGGTTACCTCTTCCTTCTCTCCCGTGACTGCATTCTTGATCGGCTCGAGCGCAATCCGGAAGTTGTCGCCCAGACGCGCGGTGCTCTCGAGGCCATCGATCTTGACATCGAAGGGAACGAACTGCGGCTCCAGCAAAGTCGTGAAAGTGGTAGCCAGAATTTCGAAGGGAAGTCCGCCGGCCTGCCCGGAGCCGATGGCCAGCAAGGCTTCTCTTTGGGCCGGAGATGCTTTCTCATCGACGAAGAGACAAACGGTGCCGTTGCCTTCATGGATCGCCTTGGGCCAGGTGGCAGCAAAGGCAAGACCAAGACCATCGAGCGATAGATCATCGTATTTTCCGCGTTGGATTTTCCAAACTCCAATCCCATGACAGAAGCCGGGCGTGGGCGGCGCGGCAAATTCGCAGGGACATCCATAGTCGCAGTTGCATGCCTGCAGATAGTCGGCATCGAAAGACCATTTTTTCATCGCTAATCCTCCTTACTTGCTCATGAGTCGACGGGTTACAAAATAGGCTGAGACGATTTCTAGCGGAACAGGGGCCCTGAGTCAATCCTGAGCGAACTCGCCTGTTCGCGAACGCTTTCGGAGTTCTCTGAATCGCCCGGTTAGGCATCTTCTGGTTAAACGCTCAGTGTCGCGTGTCACGCGCTAACGCGGCTCTTTCTGGACCGGGAATACGCCAGCAAAAATGTCAAATGGATCAATGAACGACGGTGCAGGACGCGCACGCGGCGGAGGCGCAGTCTGAGGGCGGAACTGATCCGGGGTAGCGATTCCCGCTGCTAGAAGTGATAGCTGAGAGATCATATCGCCCTCTGAGGGGCGCTCTTTAAGCCACTCCGAGTCAAAGAACAACGCGGTTTTCGGGGAACCAGTTGCCATCCGTTCGATGCGCTGGTCAGTCCGCATGCTGCCTGGCGGCAAAAACGTCGAGATCGCCACACGTGCGAGGAACAGCGAGTGAATCGAGGATGGAGCGCTCGTACGGTAGTAGTCTTCCTGAAACGGAAACCAAGGAAGCAAGTCGTCTTTGAGCCATCGAACACGTGCACTTTTGAATCGCTTGAGGCCGAAGAAGAACTCCAGATCGACGCGGTCTAAGACGATGCAATCTAGGCCACGAAGCCACGCTTGAACGGCGAGATAGTGTCCGATGATGTGGTGCTGCTTGGCGCAAGCATTTCGGTGGAATTTATCGCTCATGCGAGGGATGTCGTTCGCTCCATCGCATCGTTAGGCCGGCTTTAGAATGACCCATAGAGACGTCAGAACCCCAGCGAACCAGGCAGCACACCAGAAGTAAATGCGACGGATAATAAACTTAAACTCGGTCGCGTAGAGTGTGTGAAGGTCTGTGTCGCCGCTAAGAAGTCTGTTGCGCGGCAGCACCAGGTTGAGTCCGAGGAAAAGTGCAATCGTGAAGAACGCGTAAGGAGACAATGTGCGAGCAGTGGGCTGAAAAGCGGAATCGAGCTTCTGCAAGGATGCGAGTATGGCGATACTGCCCGAGGCTGCAGTAAAGAAAAACTTGCCCATATCGTAGCCGGTTTTGGTCATCTCGGCGATATCGGTCTTGATCCACTCGCGCAGGGCGTCGGCTGTATCCTCTCCTCTAAGATTCATCATCGACGTTGTCGTCAGTGGAGCATTCCCATTTGTAATAGGCTTTCTGGCACTGTGGGCATTCGCGCGGCTTCTCGGCCAGGGTGAAGGTCATCAAACGGCTGTCGGAGTCTTCTACATACAGGATTACGGCAGCGTGAACCGGACAGTGATAACGAGTTTTCATAGCGTGACTATTTGAGGTCTAACGAGAATTAGACGAAAATTTTCGTCTAACGGCTAGGTATGCTGTTTTCAGGCGGAAGGGAGTTGGCCGTGATTTGGTTGGATGCTCTCGGTAACGGAATAGAGGCGCCCAGAAATTGCGCGACGTATTGAGCCGAACGGTCGTCCACTCCGGTACGAGTTTGCAACCCAGGAAAATAATTTCCATGATCATATGGCTGCAAATCAAACCGGTCGTTCCAGATTGCGACGGGGTTACCAAACCTTCCGACTGCCTGAGGAAAGAAGCCTGCACCGGCGGCAGTTTCGCCGGGCGGAAAAGCCCAATGGAGCACCTTATCAGCCTCCGAAAACAAGGCTCTTGTGCGGAGACTCCGGGCCGCGGAGTTAAGTCGTCCCTTGTTCTGAACGTCTCCAACAACAACAGCCGCGGCCATCAGGCAGTAGCCTTCCATCCTTCCCCAGGCTTGGTTCGGCTGGGCTGGAAGATCCGTCATCATTTCCAGCGAGACCCGATTGCCGAGAGAATGGGCGACCAGCATGATCTGCATCGGCACGCCGTTTGGACCACGCAACGATACTAGAAACTCCGCGAGTCGTGCGGCTGAGTCCCTCGCCGCTTGCATCTTTGCTGGATAGAAAAGGCCCGCGATAAATTTTATGTTCACGTCGCCTGGCCAAAGAAAACCGATTACCTCACCAAGCACCGACAGTTCCGACACCTTATGAGTTTGCAGCAGTTGGCTGAAGGCGTTGTAACTCGCCTCGCCATTAGGCTGATTCACGTTGTAACCGTGGATCAGAACCACCAGTCGATTGGATCGTGGCGAAAAATCTTCGGGAGCGATCTTATTGCTGACTGTGCCCCCGGCCGGGGCGGTCCGCGCAGAAATGAAACGCACGATTCTTGGCGCTATCCTTTCTGCCACCGATTAACGGCGCCGGCAAAGTCACTAATCACTGGAGACAGGAAACCGGCGCAAATCGCTACCGCGATTGTTTCTGCAACGGTATAACCGCCCTGCTTCACCGCGGATAAGCAAAAGAAGGCGAGCACAAAGCAGACAACGTAGCTTACGGACTGTAGATAGAACTTCCAGCGGAAGCCCATCGCGATTTGAAGCGCATCGATGCTCCGTTGCAGGTGATGGGTTACGCGGTTACGCGCGTCGAGAAGCGCGTTCACGTCGCTATCCGCCTTTTCGCCGGCGACGATTTTGTCGAGATCTCCTTCGTCGGCTTCCGGCGCCAAGAAGCGAAGAAGAGTAGGATGAAGATTTGGGTAAGCCATCGCGATCTGCGCCGCGGAATTCATTTGGCCGCAGAGTTGGGCTGCCTCGAGGTTGTAAAATGCACTCTGATCTCCGCCAGTGGCCAGATGGATCAAATCAGTTTCGGCGTCAATGAGCTGCTCATGCGTTACGGTCTTAGACTTCCCCGCAAGTCGTTGTGAAAACCAGGAGGCAAGGAAGCTCCGTTGAAATTGTCTGCGGATTGGCAGCAGATCTTTTAAGAGCTGAACCACCGCGGTTGCCGTTGCCGCTGTCGCGATCACAGCCAACGCTAGGGGCCAAAAGACCTGGGGAAGGTGCTCCATACCGAACGCTGAATTATCAATATTTTATCCTAACGGAAAGCAAAAAAATCAGGCGACGAGAATTGGGCATCGACGAGGCGTCAGTCTGCGAATCTCGTCAAAGAGAGTCGACGTTGCGATAGGGGACCAGTAGCATCGTGGAATTCATCCTCCGGAAAGGCTTGTTTGGGAATTCGCTGACCAGACTCACAGACTGACCTTCCGGTTCTCTCCCTCCTATTTTGGTTGCGCGCATTGATTCGCTCAGCTGGTTCGCGGATCAGTGGCGCTGGGGACGGAAAGTACGATCGAAAATGTAGTCCGCCACCCGGCGGCCCTGGGCGATCCCTTCGGTCTTGTCGAACGCCCAGTGAATACCCAGGTAGATACGGCTTTGGCCATTTTCTTCTTCGGCCTGGGAAAGCGTCGAAAAGCTGCGGGCCATGTAAGGACGCACCTTCCCGTCATTCCCTTTCGTGACGCCGTTGAATTCGTCGGAAACAAAAGTAAAGCCGAGTTTGTCGGTCCCGTAGAAGCGCCGCAGGGTTTCGAACAACGCGCCTCCGAACCCGGCATGCCCGGATGGATAGGCTGGAAAGGGCGGCGTAAAGTTTGGCCCTACCAAATTGCTCGCGGGCGCTCCGAGTGGCGTGAAACCGGGATCACCCACGGTAGCGGCGTTGCCGTCGCCCGCGCCGAGGGGGCCCGTACCGGGATCAGATTCGCGAATGCCGGTAATGGGCCGCCAAAAATCCCAGTAATATTTCGATTCCCAAACCGCCATTGCCGTATCCGCCATGGCGACGTTGATCAGAGCGAGAAGGCGGGCGAGTTCCGGCGTGCCTAGCCGGGTTTGATCGGCAATCTGCACCGTAATCTGGTTATAGAGTCTCGGGGGGGCACAAAGGCTTGGAGTTCCGTCATAGGCCCAGAAGACACCTACAAACGTCTGCTCCATGGATCGCTGGGTAGGAGTAATGAGGCCGTCGCCGCCCAGGTTCTTCGCTTCATTGTAAGCCGCCGCATACGCCGCGCTTGTCATATCGGGCGGCGGCGGGGCGCGAAACTGGTCGGTCTGCTGCAGGACGAAAGGTTTGCACTCCGCCCAATGCGCGCCCAGCGCTAACGGAATCGTGCTGATAGGATCCTGCCGCCAATGGCCGGCGAAATTACTTGTCTCATGATAAAGAGGGCCGATCCCTACGCGCGGCTCCGCTGCCTCCGAGCCGTCGCCGACGCGCAAAGCAAGAATGGCCGCGGCCGCGCGCCGGCCGAGATCGACGCCGTCTGCTTTCTGCGACTTGCTCGCCACCCGCGCCAGATCATCGGCGAGAAATGCGTCGAACGCCGGCGCCTGCGACGGAAAGAGAGCGACCAGGGTATCGTGCCCGGCCTGACTGATAGCCGCGTCCAGGGAAACGGCGCCGCCTTTGCTCTTAAGGCCGGTGTAGCTTTCGTAACCGCCCGTGATCGCATTCACCGCATCGAACATCGCGATGTGCACGATCGCCATCGCACGACTCGCGCGTGCCGGTCCCAGTTGTTCTCCGAAGACCCGTGTCTCGCCCGGCGCGACCGGCGTATGATCGACGCCGCTGGCGTTGATCGCGATTTGGTTCCAACGGTGAAGTGAATCCAAGCCCGCTCTCGGTCCGCGAGCGCGCTCGGCCGATTGGTTCGCCTGGAACCGCTGGCCATACGCGTCACGAAAGTTTTGCGCTTGAAGCGTCCTGGCGGGAGCCAGCAAAGCGATGGCAACGCTGCCGAAGGTGATTGTCTGTTTTGTCAGGAAGCGCGCAGGGCGGACCCGAGCGGAAAGAAATTGTGAAAGACTCATATGAAGGTTTTCCCCCGAGCCTTAAAGCAAATCTCGCCCGAAAAGACAATCCAAATGCGGGCTCGTGTCTAGTTTTCTTGCGACGCCGCTTCGCTCTTTCTTTCTTTTCGTCGGCCAAACCCGCTGCAATTCGTTCTCGAAAGGACAGAGTATTTGTGGATCCGTAGTCGTTGATCAAAGAGCGTGTCTACGACAGCAGGCTGGAGTTTCATGCGCAGAGCGCTCATGCTAAGCGTGAGTTTGGAATAAAACGTTTGAACATTCAGGCAATCGGGCTGATCAAATAAAAGTCGTGGTTCGTCGAATGGGAGCGTGGGGCCGGTTCATTTTCGTCATCGTACTGATGGCGGCGTGGTTCTCGATTTCTAATCATTGTGCGCTCGGCGCCCTCATCGCGCTCAAAACGAAAACGCGGATGGCCGGGATGCATTGCCACGGCACTCGGCCCGCGCCCTCCAAACCTGGAGAGGAACAGACGCCTTGTTGCAAGGTGTTGAAGGCGCTCACGATCGCGAAGGTCGATACCGGTGCCGCCCCTCTCGATTTTGTTCTGAAGAATTATCCTGCCTCTGAATTACTCGAGGGGATTTTGCATGAGCAAGCGCATACGGTAGCGCAAGATACCGGTCCGCCGGGCGCGTTATCGTTTTCTGAGTCTGTATTGCAGCGGAGCATTCTCGCTCACGCTCCTCCTTCTCTCGCCTAACGATCGGGCCCGCCGTCGCGGGACTCTGATCGTTAGCTAAGCGCCCGGCAGGTCGCGGCAGCTTCGTGCTTTCGCTCTCCGGGCCCTACTCCCGGTCGCCGCTTTGCGTCGATCCAATTTCCAACAATCAACCTACCTAAAATCAATGAACCTGAAAAAAATCGCAGTCACAGCAGCCGCGAGCGCGGTCGCGCTCGTCGCGTTGGCCAATCCGCTCTCGGCGGCCCCATTAACGGATCAAGACAAAAAATTCCTCGCCAGCTACGATAAGGTGCATCACGCCCTGGTAGCCGACGACCTTGCCGGAGCCAGGAAAGCAGCTGCGGAACTCGGCACCGCGGGTGACGAGTTAGCGAAAAGCAATTCGCTCGATGAAGCGCGAAACGCTTTCAGCAAGCTGAGCGATCAGGCGGAAAAACTGGCGACCGGCCAAGCCGGTTTCTACGTCGTCCACTGCCCGATGCTGAAGAAGGATTGGGTCCAGACGACAGATAAAATCGCGAATCCGTATGGCGGCAAAGACATGACGACCTGCGGTGAAATTAAGAAGTAACTCCGCCGTGATTTCCCGGCTCAACTAACAACACACATGAAAATCAAATCCATCATGCCGCGGATCGCGACTCTCGCGCTAATCACGGCGACAATCGCCTTCGCCCACGACCCGAATGGAAAGGTCGACGCCATGAACGCGTCGCTCGCCCCACTCAAGGGAGCGGAATTCGAGCAAAGCTTCCTCGAGCAAATGATCCAGCACCATCGGAGCGGGATCGAGATGGCGAAGATGGTCAACGATCACACGAAGCGACCCGAGCTTCGCCAGTTCGCCGACAAGATGATCGCGGCCCAGCAAGCCGAGATCGACAAGATGACCGGCTGGCTAAAGGACTGGTCCAAGGCTTCACCGAAGCCCGTCGCCAACGAGGCCGCGGACAAGGAGATGAAAATGCATATGCCGATGTTGAGCGACAAACATGATGCCGACTTCGACAAGGCCTTCCTTCAGATGATGCCACAGCATCACCACATGGCAGTGGAAATGGCCGAGCAGGTGGAAAAGAAGGGCACTCGCTCCGAGTTGAAGGAGCTCGCCGCGAAGATTGCGAAGGATCAGCAGGAAGAGATCAAGCAGATGAAGAGCTGGGCTCAGGCCTGGTTCGGACCTGCGTAACAAATAGAAGGGAACGATAATGCCACACGAAAAATACCAACGTTGTATCCACGCGTGTATTGCCTGCACGATAGCGTGCGAACATTGCGCGTCGGAATGCCTGCACGAGCAGGATGTAAAGAAAATGGCTCGATGCATTGAGCTGGATCGCGACTGCGCGGATATCTGCGCTCTCGCGGTGCGATTGATGTCTCGCGGCAGTGATTTCGCAGCGCGACTTTGTGCGCTTTGCGCAGAGGTCTGCGAGGCGTGCGCACAAGAATGCGAAAAATACGATGCGCAACATTGCAAGCAGTGCGCGGAAGGGTGCCGCAAATGTGCAGAAGAGTGCCGGAACATGGCTGCCTAGTGGCTAATTGGAAAGCAAGGTCCGATGAACTGGCTGACTGTCCTGCGTGCGCATCTCTCGGATCCAGAATACCTCCATGTTCTGATCAATCCGCTGCCGGTTTATGGACTTGCAATCGCGACGCTGGCGTTGGTGCTCGCTTTGGTTCTGCGAAATCAACGCGTCACCATCGCAGCGCTCGTGCTCGTGTTCATTAGCGCTTTGTCGGCGTGGCCCACCTACCACTACGGCGAAGCGGGCTACGACCGGGTCAAAGCGATGTCCGATCCGGCCGGTGAACAATGGCTGGATGAACATATGGCGCGCGGGGAGAAGTTGATCTGGGCCTTTTATGTTCTCGCGGGCGTAGCAGCCGTCGGCGTCATCGCGATAGCGAAGTGGCCGAAAACATCTTTTCGGATTTCTGTTCTGACGCTCGTGCTCGGGAGCGCGACACTCGGAATTGGCGGATACATCGCCTACGCGGGCGGTCATGTGCGGCATCGGGAATTTCGCTTCGAACCAGCGCCCGAATCCAAAGAAGCGGAACATCACCATGGTGATCAACCCCAGCATGCTGATGAGCAAAAAGCGGCGAGGTCACCCGCTCCACAGATGGAGCACGCTCAACACGAGCAGATGTCGCCAGCTCCCGCCGAGAAACCGGCGACAGAAGAAGAGAAAAAGCAGTTGGAGGCGAGTCGCCTTCAACTGGAAGCGAGCAGGCTGCAGCTCGAGGCCAGCCGCAAGCAATTAGAAGCGACGAGCGGCGCAAGCCCCTCGGCAAGTCCAGGCGCAAGCCCATCGGGATCGCCACCGGAACATAAACACGATGACCACCCGCACTAATTCGATGCGCTTCTTCTGCTCGATCCTCGCACTGGGATTTGTCGGCTGCACGTCGACCATGCCGCCGCCCTTTCCGCCGAACAATCCGGCCAACCCGGAGGCACGGGTTCCGATGAACGCGCCGCCCAATCTGTTCGCGCACGACGAAACGACTCTCGCCGTCCAAGCCGAGCTGAGTCGGACAGAGAAAGCGGCGAAGAGCTCCGAGAGCATGCAAAACATGAGTCACGGCGACATGCCGGGAATGCAGCCTAGCGAAATGAAGCCGCAGGCACCGAAAGATGCGCCAACTTCCGCCCAGGTTCAGCAGGAGAAGAAGCAGGTCGCCGAGGAGATGAAAAAAACCTCCGACGAGATGGAGAAAACTTCGAAGCAGTTGGAGAGGAAGACCGGGCCGCAGAAGCCCCAAGCTTTCTACTACACCTGCGTCATGCATCCACAGATTCACGAGAACCAGCCCGGCAAGTGCCCAATCTGTGGGATGACTTTGATAAAGAAAGAAGGAGTGCCGCCGAAATGAAGACACTCATTTTCGGCGTCCTGTTTCTTACGGCGAGCTTCTGCTCTGCCGCAAAGTTGGATCAGTCGTTCAATGATGTCTCAGGAACAATATTGTCGCGGACTGGCAAGCGCGTGCAGTGGAATCGCGGGACGGCCCAGGACGGAGACGCCGAGCGGTATGTCCGCGCTCAGCTTCGGCGTCAGTTAACTCCCGGTTCAGCGGTTCAAATCGCTTTGCTGAACAATCATGAGTTGCAGGCGACCTACGAAGAGATTGGCCTTGCGCAGGCCGATCTGATCGAAGCCGGATTGTTGAAGAATCCACTATTCACAATCGAGCGACGATTCCCGGGCCAGGCAATGGAAGCGGACATTCTGGGCGAGTTCATCGACCTGTTATTCCTGCCGTTACGCAAACGCGTCGCCGCCGCGAAACTTGAAGCGGTAAAGCTGCGTGTCGGCGCCGAAATTCTAAATACAGCGGCGGAAGTGCGGATCGCGTTCTATGAGAATCAAGGAAATCTCCACGTTGCCGATCTCGCCCAAACCGTCGAAAAAGCCACAGCGGCTTCGGCCGAAGCGGCGCTCCAGCTTCATCAGGCGGGCAATAGTCGCAGTCTTGATCTCGCGAACGAAGAAGCGTTGCACGCTCAGGCGAAGGTTGATTTCGCGAAAACACAATCGGCCGGAATCGAGAGCCGCGAAAAGCTCACGCGCCTCCTCGGGCTCTGGGGAGCGGACACAAAATGGCAGGTCTCGCCGCGTCTGCCTGATCCGCCGAAGAACGAAATTTCCACGGCCGGACTCGAGTCCCGTGCGATTGCGCAGCGTCTCGACCTCGCAGCCTTCAAGCAGGAAACCTTGAGCGAAGCACGCCGGTTGGGGCTCGTTCGATTTGAGGAAATTTCGCGGGGATTCGAAATGGGCGGGCATTATGAGCGGGAGAAAGACGGTCAATATTCGGCGGGGCCGAGCCTCAACCTGCCTCTTCCGTTCTTCAATTTTGGCCAGGCCGCGAAAGCCCGCAGTGAAGCGAAGGTCCGGCAGTTGCAGCAGCGGTATCTCGCCTTGGCGGTCCAGATTCGTTCGGAAGTGCGTTCCGCGCGAGACCGGGTGCTGCTGGCGCGACAGCGAGTTGATTATTTGCAATCGACCGGGATGCCGCTTCGGCACCGAGTGGTCGAGGAATCGCAACTCCAATACAACGCCATGCAGGTGAGTCTCTTCGATTTGCTCCGGGCAAAACAGGATGAGGTGAACGCCGGGCGCGAATATATCGAAGCGCTCAGGGATTATTGGGTCGCACGAGCGGAACTCGAAAAAGCGGTCGGTGGTTCTCTGGAGGGAAAATTGTTGCGCCTTTCCGACAACAAGGAAATCGCGCCAAAGAGGTGATGCTATGATAACACGACGGAAATTCTTATCGGCGACCGCAGTCGCAGCGGGCGGGGCATCGTTCCTTCGCGGACTCGCCCCTACGCTCGCCCAAACAATCTCTCCCACCTCGACTGTGCCGCCCGCTCAACCAAGTCGCGACTACACGCCGGTCGTCACGCCGAATAACATTTCGCTGCCGTGGAAAATCGTCGATGGCGTGAAGGTCTATCATCTGGTCGCTGAGGAAGTGAAACACGAATTTGCTCCCGGATTGGAGGCGTTTTGCTGGGGCTTCAACGGCCGGGTGCACGGACCGACGATCGAAGCTGTCGAAGGCGATCGCGTACGGATCTACGTGACGAATCGATTGCCTGCCGCAACGAGCATTCATTGGCACGGAATCTTTCTGCCCAACGGCATGGATGGCGTCGGAGGGTTGACGCAGCCGGTAATCAAACCGGGCGAAACGTTCAAATACGAGTTCACGCTCCGGCAGTACGGGACTCACATGTATCACTCCCATCACGACGAGATGACGCAGATGGCACTCGGCTTGATGGGCCTGTTTGTCATCCATCCGCGCGCTCCGAAATACCGGGTCGAGCGCGACTTCGCCTTCTTGCTCAGCGAATGGCGAATCGATGTGGGAACGATGCGCCCGAATCCAAACGAGATGACCGATTTTAACGTCTTCTCGCTGAACGCCCGCATCTTTCCCGGCACTGAGCATGTCGTGGCTAAGCTCGGCGACCGGGTCCGCGTGAGATTCGTGAATCTCAGCCCGATGGATCATCACCCGATGCATCTCCATGGGCATAGCTTCCGGGTTGTAGAAACGGACGGCGGACAGATCCCGGAGTCCGCGCAACAGATCGAATCAACCGTACTGGTGCACGTAGGCAGTGCTCGTGCGATTGAGTTTGTCGCGGACAGTCCCGGAGACTGGCCGCTGCATTGCCACATGACTCATCACACGATGACCCAGATGGGCGACAAGTTCCCGAACATGATCGGCGTCAAGACCGGCGGCTTGGACAAAAAAGTGCGCGCGTCGCTGCTGCCCGGTTACATGAGCATGGGCACAAACGGCATGGCCGACATGGGTGCGATGGGAATGCCTGTTCCGCCTAATAGCTTGCCGATGATGGGCGGGCCGGGACCCTTCGAGTACATTCCGATGGGCGGAATGTTCACGGTGTTAAAAATCCGTGAAGGCATAACCAGTTACGAGGACCCGGGTTGGTATAAGCATCCGGAAGGGACCGTGGCCTCGCTCGCCAGCTCTGATCAACTTTCACGCGATGGAATAGAACCTGGCGCTCCCGCGGAGCGACCGCACAGCGAACATCAACATCCCGGTTGAAGGCTCTGCCACTTATGAAAAAACTTCTTAGCCTCTGGGCCATTTTCCTTACTACTGCCGCGCTCGGGCATGACACCTGGTTGATTCCGGATCGCTTTGGTGTCGCGCCGACGGGGCGAACTCGCTTCTTTTCAAATCGGAACTACCCGAGACCGGCATCGCTACCTTTTGGGTGAAGCTCCCACCGAGAGCGATCGAGCTGAAGCCGGCTGAAGTTCAGGAATACCTCGATGAAATCGACGCGCCGGCAAGCCTGAGAAGGCAATGGGCGGAAATGGAGCCGAAACGCTGGCGCGAAGTCTATACCAAACATCCCAAGACCTTCGTCCGCGTGGGCAATCCGAAAGCCGATCGTTCCTGGGCAGAGCCGGTGGGAATGGCCCTCGAGATCGTGCCGGAAAAAGATCCGACAATATTGCGGGATGGCGATGAGCTGTCTGTCCGGGTATTAAAGAACGGCGCTCCCTATGGCGCTTTTTCGCTAAACACACTCGCAGCCGGAGAAACGAAAGGTGAAACGAAGAAAACCGACCCTGCCGGCCGAGTTACCTTTCGGTTGAACAAAGCAGGAGCGTGGCTCTTGCGCGGAACTGACGTTCGCAAGTCAACGAAGACGGACGCCGATTGGGAAAGTGATTTCGCGACGGTCACTCTTGAAGTGAAATCAAAATAAGCGGCGCCAGGGACGCGACTGCTTAGTTCCAGCGATAATATCGATCAGCGCGGACGTGCAGTTGCCCCTCGATGCTGTGAAGTTCGTCGTGCATGTGCTCAATCTGAGCGCGGAGGCGCCGGCGATCGTAGTATTGAACCCCCCGGCGGAAGTCATTGTTGAGCTGCGACGCTTCGGCCCGAATATGTTCGTAGTGCGCCCAGATACGCCGGTTAGCTCCATAATCGCGCATCTCCGCCCGGACATGATCCAGCATTCGATTGAGATGATCGACCTGACGCCTAAGCCGGGGAATGGCGTCCCAATCTTTCCGGCGGTCGTAGTTCCGACGGTCGTCAGCGCGGGGGTCGTAGATTGTTTCGTCAGTGCGCCGCGGGTCAACCCGCTGTTGGTCGTTTTCTTCGGGATCATGGGCCGAGGCGCTGAAGGCGAGCCCCGCGACGCCCATGATCGCAGCAGCTGTGATGGTAAGGATCTTTTTCATATTGGTTACTGGCTTTGCAAAGATTCGACGGAGTCCGCCACCGCGGCATTCAAAGCAGGCGCCCCGCATCGTTAATCCTGCTGGTAGCGCCAAGGTAGACGCAGGGCTTCGTTTGTGCTACTTACCAACTAATGCGGAAGACAGCGGCCATCCTGTTCACAGTTGTGCTGGCATTGTTGGTTATGCCGCTCCAACTGCCGGCCGCATCGTGCATTCTCTCGAAAGCGCCCAACCGCGAAGCGTGCCAGAGCAAATGTTGCGCAAACATGATCTGTTGCGCTGTCTCCGAGAAAAACAACGCTCCTGCCTCCCATCCGCTCTACAAAAGCGATGTTTCCAAACAGGTAATCGGGTTTATTTCAGTTCCAGTATTCGCCTCACACGTTTTCGCAGGTGTGGCTGAGCCTGTCGCCGTAACCGCACCGATGCGCGCCCATTCGCCGCCACCTCTCGCGGCGACCTGCATTCGTCTCATCTGATCCAAAGACGCTGACACCCGAGGTGTGCCTACTCACCGGCATGCCCGCGTTTCAATCGCTGTCTTGGATCAATGAAAACAAACACACTTTTATTCCTATTACTTACAATCTTATCGCTGCCAGCTGACCTCGCCGGGGGAACCGACGAGCCAGGAAATTCGTCGCGTGCCCTCTCGCTCAGCGAAGTGACGCGCATCGTCTCGGAGCGTAATCCGGCAATCAGGGAAGCATTGCGCCGATGGGAGGCGGCGAAGCAACGCGTTATTCAAGAGGGCGCGTGGGATGATCTGCGGGTTTCCGGCACCTCGAAAGTTCGCCGTTACGTCGACATTCCGCCAAACGCGTTCACCGACCAGATGGTATCGGTGGAGCAGGCAATTCCGATCTCGGGCAAGAATCGGGTGCGCGCCCAGATCGCGGCCGCGGATGCTATCAGTGCTTTTGAGCAAGTCCGCCGGCAGCAGCTCGATGTCCTGACGAAAGCCCGCTCCGCCTATTTCCGCCTCGCGAATGCGTTCGCTCAAATCGAGCTGAACAAGAAAAATCATGAGTCCTTGGCGCAGATCGCGGAGATCGGCCGCTCCCGATATGAGGTCGGAACGCAAAGCGCCGCCGACGTGCTGATGGCGGAGACTGAAGCGGCGAAGCTCCTCGAAGTGCAGCGTGATCTGGAGCGAAGCGTCGCCACCGAGCAATCGCAGCTCAACGTGCTCATGAATCGCGATGCGTTCGCGCCGCTCGTCATCCGCGATGACGGTTCGGTCGGACATCGAGAATTTTCGATCGCGGGTTTGCGCGCGACGACGCTATCGAATCGGCCTGAGATCCGAGCCGCCCGGGCACGGATCGCGGGCGGTGAGGCGGCTCTCCGTCTTGCTCATCGCGCCTGGTTTCCCGATCCCTCTTTCAAGGTCGAGGGCCAGCGATACAACGAATCCGGGCAGTCATTGAGCGAACTCGACGCCGGCATTTCTTTCAGCATCCCGTGGGGCAATCCGCGGAAATACTCGGCGGGCGTCACGGAAGCCCGCGCCGATCTCGCTGCCGCGCAGGCTGCGCTTGAACGAAGCGAAACTGAAGCGGTCGGCGCCCTGCGCGATGCGCTGCAGAAAGCCAACACCGCGCATCATCACGTGGAGTTGTTCCGCGACAGACTCGCGCCGCAAACGCAACAAGCCTTCCAGGCTTCGCAGGTCGCTTATGAAAACGGCAAAGCGACTTTCAGCGAGTGGATCGCTGTGCAGCGCAATCTTCGCGACATGGAAGCCGAAGCACGCATGCACCTGACTGATTACCAGACCGCGCTCGCGGAACTGGAGTCGGTGGTCGGCGCCGACCTCAAACTTTTTCCATCCAGTAACCCAGCACTAACAACAACAAAATGAAAACAGCCATCCATCTCCTCGCCCTCGTCGTCTTCGCGTTCGTTACGGCCTGTTCGAAAACGTCAACGCCGCCAAAGCCGCCGGATGTCGACTACTATACCTGCACTATGCATCCCTCGGTTCACGCCGAGGCTCCGGGCAAATGCCCCATCTGCGGCATGGAGCTCGTGCCGGTAAAGAAACGGGACGGCGGCGGGCCCTCGGCCTCACCGAGCGGAACGCAAACATCAGCGAACCACGAGTTCGTCGTTCCGGTGGAACGGCAGCAGCAAATCGGCGTCACCTACGCCAAAGTCGAACGCCGTCTCTTGCGTAAGGAGATTCGCGCCGTGGGCACGGTGGAACCGGATTTGCAAAAGCATTGGGCGTTCGTGGCACGCGCGGATGGGTACGTGCAAGAACTGATCGTCGCATCAGCGGGCCAGATCGTAGAGAAGGACGAGCCACTTCTTTCCATCTACAGCCCCGATCTGGCGACGACCACGCGCGAGTTGGTGATGCTCTTGCGGATGCGCGATGAGGCGAAGACGCCCGCCGCCCGCGAGACCCCGCTACGATTGATCAAGGCGGCCGAGGCGCGTTTGCAGCAATGGAACATCACCCCGGATCAAACCGCGGAGCTGGAGAAAAGCCGGACCGCCACCGAAGTGATCACCCTGCGGTCACCGTTCCGCGGCGTCGTCCAGGAGTTGCCGGCTCATCAGGGCGTCGCCGTGAAAGTCGGCGACCATCTCGTGGATGTGGCCGATCTTTCCACGGTCTGGGTTTGGGCGGAATATTACGAAAGCGAACTCGCCGGATTGAAGAGCGGTCAGACGGTTTCGGTCACGAACAAATCGTTTCCCGACGCCGCGTTTGAAGGAATCGTCGCGGTCGTCAATCCATTCGTCGATCCAACCAGGCGCACTTCGCGCTTGCGCATCGATATTCCGAACCCGGAATTCAAGCTGCGGCCCGGCATGTATGCGGACGTGACGCTGGCCTTGGACGCTGGAGAGCACCTCGCCATTCCTGTGAGCGCAGTGATGCCCACTGGGGAGCACAACACTGCCTTTGTCGATAAGGGCGGCGGCAAGATCGAGCCGCGCGATCTGAAGCTGGCAGGCCAGTTCGGTGACGCTTACGCGGTCGAGTCCGGTCTGAGTGAAGGCGAACGCGTCATCGCCAGCGCGAATTTTCTCATCGACTCCGAGGCAAAAGTGCAAGGAGCGCTGGCTGATTTTCGGCAGCGCTAACTGGAATCGGCAATGATCGACCGTCTGATCGACTGGAGCGCGCGGAACAAATTCTTTGTGTTCTTGCTCAGTGCGCTTGCGATCGCGCTCGGCATCTTCGGTATCTACCAGACGCCGCTCGATGCGATCCCCGACCTGAGCGACGTGCAGGTGATCGTCTACACCGACTGGGAGGGCCGCTCACCGGATCTGATGGAAGATCAGGTTACTTATCCTATCTCCTCGCTTTTCATCGCGGCACCAAAAGTAAAGTTCGTCCGCGGCGAATCGATGTTCGGCAAGTCGTTCGTTTACGTTATTTTCGAAGACGGGACCGACATCTACTGGGCGCGCTCGCGCGTCCTCGAATACCTGAACTCGATTCGCGGCTCGCTCCCCGAAGGCGTGAACCCTGTTCTAGGGCCGGATGCGACAGGTGTCGGCTGGGTTTTTGAATACGCGCTGGTCGACGATAGCGGCAAACACGATCTCGCGGAGCTGCGCACCATTCAGGATTGGAACCTGCGTTATGCGCTGGAAGCAGTGAAGGGTGTCGCTGAAGTCGCGCCCGTCGGCGGATTCGTAAAGGAGTATCAGGTCGATCTTGATCCGAACGCGCTGGCCGCGCATCGGATTCCGCTCAGCGAAGTCGTCAGCCGCATCCGGGCGAGCAACAGCGACGTGGGTGGCAAGACATTCGAAGTGGGCAGCACAGAGTATTACGTCCGGGGCCGCGGCTACATCAAGAGTGTCGGCGACATCGAGAACGTGGTGCTGAAGGTGGACAACGGCACGCCCGTTTATGTCAAGAACGTCGGTACCGTCCATCTCGGGCCCGCGTTTCGTCGTGGCGTGGCAGACCTGGATGGCAAAGGCGAAGTCGTCGGTGGGATTGTTGTCATGCGCTACGGCGAAAACGCTCTGCGCGTGATCGACGGCGTGAAAAGCAAGCTCGCGGAAATCAAATCATCCTTGCCACCCGGCGTGCGGATCGTGCCGACCTATGATCGCAGCGATCTGATCCGGCGCGCGATTTCGACGCTGCGCGAAAAGCTCATCGAGGAAAGCATAGTTGTGGCGCTCGTCTGCATCGTCTTCCTCTGGCACGTCCGCTCCGCCCTGGTCGCGATCATCACCCTGCCGATCGCGATTCTTCTTTCGTTCGTCCCGATGCTTTATCTGCATCTCACCAGCAACATCATGTCACTCGGCGGAATCGCGATTGCCATCGGCGCGATGGTCGATGCCGCGATCATCATGGTCGAGAACGCTCACAAATCTCTCGAGCATTTCCGGGAAGAGCATCACCGCGATCCGAACAACGCGGAACGGATCGCAACCATCATCGCCGCGGCTAAGAGCGTTGGCCGTCCGCTGTTCTTCTCCCTGCTTGTCATCACGGTGAGCTTTGTCCCGGTCTTTACCCTGACCGCGCAGGAAGGCCGGATGTTCAAGCCGCTCGCATTCACGAAAACCTTTTCGATGTTCTTTGCCTCTTTGCTTGCGGTAACGCTCGTGCCGGCGCTGATGACTCTCCTGATTCGCGGCAAGATCGCGCTCGAATCACGCAATCCAATCAATCGGTTCCTGATAGCCCTTTACGAACCGGCCGTGACTTTCGTGCTGCATCACCGGCGGCTGGTACTCGGCGGCGCAGCACTCCTTTTGGCGCTGACAATCTTTCCATTTCTAAAGCTTGGAAAAGAATTCATGCCGCCATTGAACGAAGGCACCCTGCTCTATATGCCGACCTCGGTGCCGGGCATGGCGGTGGATGAGGCGACGAGGATCCTGCAAATCCAGGACCGGCAACTGAGGAAGTTTCCGGAAGTGCAAACGGTGTTCGGCAAAGCGGGACAAGCGGAAACTGCAACTGATCCCGCGCCACTATCGATGTTCGAAACCATTGTGACCTTCAAGCCCTTGTCAGAGTGGAGACCTGGAATGACGTGGGAAAAATTGCTGGCGGACATGAACGCAGCGCTCCGTACGCCCGGCATGAGCAACATCTTTTGGATGCCGATCCAGACGCGTACCGAAATGCTCACGACCGGCATGAGAAGCAATCTTGGGATCAAGGTCTTCGGGCCTGATCTTGGCGGGATCCAGGATGCGGCGGTCCAAATCGAGCACGCCCTGACCGGATTTCGTGATACGCGGTCTGTTTTCGCTGAGCGCACGACCGGCGGCTATTTCCTCGATTTCACCGTCAACCGCGAAGCCGCGGCGCGTTATGGCCTAACGGTTCAGGACGTGAACGATGTTGTCGAAACGGCCATCGGCGGCAAGACCATCACGACCACGATCGAACGGCGCGAGCGTTATCCCGTCAATGCGCGCTATGCCCGCGATTTCCGGCAGGACCTTGGCGCGATCAAGCGCGTCCTCGTTCCGATCCCAAGCGGGGCCCAAGTGCCCATCGAGCTTCTGGCCGACATCAATTACAAGACCGGCCCGCCCAGCATTCGCAGCGAGAATGGACAACTCGTCGGCTTTGTCTTCGTCGACGTAACGACCAGCAACATCAACGGCTATGTCCGCGCGGCCGCTCAACACATCGCCGAGAGCGTCCACTTGCCACCGGGTTACACGATGCAATGGAGCGGACAATTCCAATATCTAAAGCAGGCCGAAGAACGACTGAAGTTCGTCGTGCCGCTCACCCTCGCGATCATTTTCGTGCTGCTCTATATAAATACGCGCTCCGTGGCGAAGACCTTTATCGTGCTGCTCGCGGTGCCTTTTTCGCTGATCGGGGCCTTTTGGCTACTCGCGCTGCTTGGCTATCACATGAGCGTTGCTGTTTGGGTGGGTCTCATCGCGCTCGCCGGCATCGACGCGGAAACAGGAGTCGTGATGCTTCTTTACCTCGATCATGCCTACGAAAAATTTCGCAGCGAAGGCCGGCTCCGTTCCATGCATGACCTTCGGGATGCGATCCGCGAAGGCGCTGCGCTCCGGATTCGACCAAAGATCATGACTGTATGTGCAATTCTCTTCGGCCTTCTTCCCATCATGTGGTCCGCTACCACCCAGGCCGGAGCTGACATGATGAAACGCATCGCCGCGCCGATGATCGGCGGCGTCATCACTTCCGCGGTCCTCGAACTGTTGCTTTACCCCGTAATTTTTGCCCTCTGGAAGGAGCGGTCGCTCAAAGAACAATCATGAAATCGCGGCTACTCCGAATCGGAGGAGGACTGGCGGCGTGTGTAATGGGAGTCGCTGTGTGGCGCTCTTATCTCCAACGCGCGACCGCCAGCCGAATCAAGATTGTTTCTCCGGCCGGGGTCGCTTCGATCGAGCAGGTCCGTCTCGGTGGCGTCGAGCAATGGATTCAAATTCGCGGGGATGATCGCGCAAAACCAATCCTCCTTTTTCTGCATAGCGGACCTGGCTTCCCAGAGATGCCTTTTTCCCATGTCAACGCGGCGCTCGAGAGAGAATTTGTCGTCGTGCAATGGGACCAGCGCGGCGCGGGGAAGTCTTACTCTTCTTCGGTTCCGGAAAGTTCGATGACGATCGAGCAATTCATCTCGGACACGCATGAGCTCACCCAGCTTCTCTTGCAACGGTTTGGCCGCGCGAAATTAATTCTCGTCGCGCATTCCTGGGGATCAATCGTCGGCGCATTCACCGTGGCGAGGCATCCTGAATTGTTTGAGGCGTACGTGGGGATCAGTCAGGCCGTCAATCCACCTGAATCTGAGAGAATGACGTATCGTTTCGCCCTTGAAACCGCGGTGAAGCAGGGAAACGAAAAAGCCGCGGCAGAGCTTCGGCGGTTAGGGGAGCCGCCTTACAAGAATTTCTCAGATTACCGCATGATGAAAGGATGGGTTCATCGCTTTCGCGACGCCGGTTACTCGGAGATCAGCCCCTGGAAATTCGCGCGGTTGGCGCTCTCGTCGCCCGCCTATTCATGGAGCGATCTGATGCGACTCGTTCTTGGAATGCATTTTTCGTTTTCGCGCCTGTGGCAGGAAGTTTTCTACCGGACCGACATGATCCAACAAGCGCCCGAGCTCGATGTGCCGGTTTATTTTTTTCTCGGCCGGCACGATCGCACCGTGACGGCATCCGCAGCGATAGCGGAACGCTACTTCAATGAGCTCAAGGCGCCGAAAGGCAAACATCTGAGCTGGTTCGAAAAATCCGGCCACTGGCCTCAATTGGAAGAACCGGAGAAGTTTCGCACCGTGCTGACAGACAAACTGGCAAAGACCAACCTGGAAGCCGCCCAATGATAGTCGTGTAAGATCTGGCGCTTGCCGGAGTTTGCCTGGTTCTTTGGCGCCTTAGCCTATGGGATAACGCGAAAGAACGATTGTGACGCGTCACTTTCCCCCAGGTCCATGTCGCCAACGAAAGCTTGCGCGATGGAGGCCGTGCCATAATTCTAGCGCTGCCGGAAAGGTGTCTGTAGCTCAACCGGATAGAGCAGCTGACTTCGGATCAGCAGGTTGGGGGTTCGAATCCCTCCAGGCACGCTGGCTCTGATCACACGCCCAAAGAGTCACTTACGCGTGCTGTCTCGGTCGCGTCGGGACCAAAAACCCCTTCCTCGAGGGCCTTCTGCAAACTAAGTGCTAAAGAATTGCAGCCCGAAAAAACGCGAACAAATCCCTTGTCAGGCCTTGGGGAGCGCCACAGAAAAAGGTATGTGCGCAACGTTGGAATCAAGAATCTCTACCGAAGGGGCAAGGTCTATTACTACGTCGCCCACGGCCGATGGACCTCGCTGGGCACATTCCTCGCTGATCGATGCGACTCGCGCCGGCCATCGGATTACGACATGCTGATTCATCAGCGATGTTCATCTGGGCGATATTTCTGGAGACCGCATTCCTCCTTGCACTCGCCGGTACAGTTCTCGGACTGATTCACTGGAAGAACCGGAAGAAACGGCTTCCGTTTACACAAAAGATTCTGCGCCCGCCGGGCGAATCGCTCCGCGTTCGGTTGGTCGAACTCGATGAGAAAATGAATGATCGTCTCATTCAGCTTTTCTTGGCGGCGTATTCACCGCTCATAATGGCCGGTCTGGTTGCACTCCAAGGCGTCCGTCCCGGCATCGGAGTATGGATCACGATCGCTGTCATCGCTGCGATTGCGTCGATCTGCTCGGCCCATCGACTCTGGAAGGTGATCAATTTACGCCGCCGAATTCGCCTAGGTTTTGAAGGAGAGCGACACGTCGGCGAGGCACTTAATCAGCTAATGCTCGCCGGCTACCGCGTTTTTCACGATTTCCTGATTACGGACAAACCGCGCTTGATCCGAAACATCGATCACATCGTAATTGGTCCGAACGGGGTCTTTGCCGTTGAGACGAAAACTCGTCGAAAGGTCAAGGGCGAAGGCGGCGCAAAAGTCACAGTTCTCGACAATGTGCTGCAATATCCGTGGGGACTTGATCAACGTGATCTCGCGCAGGCCCAGGAGGATTCCGCATGGTTGGCCGAATGGCTTTCGAAAATGTCCAACGAACCGGTGAAGGTGGGATCGATACTCGCCCTTCCCGGCTGGTTCATTGACCGACGCTCGAAGCCCGCTGTCACAGTTCTCAGCGGCAGCGAAGTCGCCGCGAACGTTCCCAAGCTGAACGGAACAGCGACGGATGATAGCGAGATTTGGCGTCTCGCGGCCATCATTGAGGACCGCAACCGCAGCGTCGAATATTGATGTGGCAATGTGACTAGCGTAGTGCTTTCAGCGCCTCGCAAATCGCCTTCAATTTTGCAGCCAGGACGACACCGTCGGGGGCATAGGAACAGACGATCAGCAATAGAATGATCGTTAGAAACCAGCTCACATATTTCACAGTGGTTGCGCTCATAGAGACAGAGAAACTGAATCCCTGATTTGCTCTCGACGCCTGGCGGCCGCCGGCGCGGGAAACGGCGATCGCTTTGATGAAATTAAAAACAGAATACGAGGTCTAACATGGTTATGACTTCATGCGCGTTCGGACCAGCACGCGTATCTCCGGCGCTGAAATTCGGCCTTTGCTCTTCGATATACTAACCCTGCGCGGCAACCGTATGCTAGACATTGGCTTGCTGGAGGAAAACTAAACGTGAACTTTCGGGTGCGAGAAAACTCGGTCGCACCCACACGCGATATGATTCCGCGCTACAAGGTTGAACTCTATCACTAATCCAACGGCTGAACGGTATTATCGGCAGCGACCCCGCCTTCGGCCCCGGAAGTTCCCGTCGTTGATTAGGACAGCTTCGACGCCGGGTCTGCGTGTCTTTCCCTTGCACCATTTAGTTCTTCCTGAGCGTGTCGCCATAAACTTGCTCGTATAAATTGTCCCACATTGCGGCCTTTTCCCATGGTCGCGGGCGAAGCGTCGCTCGATGAAACGGATAGGTCCGTTCCACATACCCTTCTGGGAAATGGAGTTCATAAACGGACACGGTCCCGTCACCATTGTCGCGAGCGTGCTGATGATATTCGCGCTGCCGTCCTCATGATCGATCCCAACCTTGAACGGCCATAGTTTTGGGTCGATGGTTCCAACATTGTCACGAATCGTGGAGTGTTTAATGTATCGGGGCAGCGGAAAATTGACTGCGCGGGAATCGTCAGTCCGCTAGAGGAAAACGGAACTGGCTTTCCAAGCGCCACCGGACAAGATCGCGGATGCGGGTCGCGACTCGAAGAAAATCGGCAGAGTCCGAAATGGGGGAGTCTTCGACATTGCCGAGCGGGTCTAGGCGCTGGAGCTTCCAGGTCGCGGCGGGAAAGAGGCGCGTGAGCTCACGGCATTGCTCGTCGGTCATGCAATAGATGGCATCGACACGGTCGACGAGTTCTTGAGTAATTTGGCGCGAAGCGTGCCGATGAGGCATGCATCCCAGCTCGTTCAACGCGCTGATTGCTTTCGCCGACATCGGCCGGATCGCGGAAACGGAGAGCCCGGCGCTCAGCGCTTCGAACTTTGGCTGGGCTCCGTCCGGCGGAAGTTTCAAAAGGCGCGAGACTTCGCTGTTGCAGATGGCCTGGGCAACGGGAGACCGGCTGGTATTTTCGCCGCAGACGAAGAGATAGACGCGTTGTAACAGACGCAGACCGAAAGGGCTGCCCGGGGCGGCGGTTTCCAGGTCGTCAGGCGCGGAGGTGGCCGGGTCGCTCTCCGGCGCCGGCTCACGTCCGGCGCGGCCAGTGCGCACGAATTCCTGGACCGCGACTTCCGCAGGATCGCGCAGCACCTTTGCGGCGGGACCTACTTCGAAAATTCGAGCGCCGCCGCGCTGGCGAAACATGAAGGCGGCGAAATCGGCCAGACGTTCGGCGAGATGAACTTCGTGCGTCACGATCACAATCAGTCGAGCACGCGCCTGCACGCGAATGATCTCCTCCACCTGCTGCCTCTTAAGCGGATCGAGTGCCGAAGTGGGTTCATCCATTAGGAGCACGTCCGGCTGCAAGGCGATGGCCCGGGCGATGGCGAGGCGTTGCGCCTGGCCGCCGGAAAGTTTCCAGGCGGCGAGATCGAGGCTGGCCAGCTCCCAGGTGAGTCCCACCTGCTCGAGCGCTTCCTCAGCCAGCCGACGAATTGCGCTTCGTTTCAACGTGGTGGCATGCTTGAGGGCAAACTCTACGTTTGCCAGCACGGAGCCGGCGAGCATCCGCGGCTTTTGATGAATGAAGCCGATGCGACGAGCGAGTTGCTGTTTCGAGAAGCTGGATCCGAAGACGGTCTGGCCATTGAAAAGGACATCGCCGGAACGGTTCCAACCATCGCGGCCATGTTCGATCAGGCGTTGGGTGGCGCGAAGCAGCGAGCTCTTGCCGACGCCGGAAGGACCGAGCAACGCGACGACTCCTGGCCCCAGCAGATCGAGATCGATGCCATCGAGGATCTGAGTCTTGCCGACGGAAAGGCGGAAGTTGCGGTAGCTAAGGGTGATCACTGGGCGTACCGCTCCTCCCGCGTGAGCATCGTGATGGCTAATTGAATCACGAGGGTGATGATGAATAAGACGGCGGCGGCTGAATAGGCCGCGTTCTGACCGCCGGGCACCGCGGCCAGGAGATGGAACACAAAGACTGAGAGCGTGGCGCCGGAGTCGAAGAGCGACGAGGGCATTTGCATCGCCACCCCAGCAGTAAAGAGCAGCGCCGCCGCATCGCCGCACCCGCGTCCAGCCGCAAGCGCGAGCGGAGCTGTGAGACCGGGAAGCGCGACCGGCACGACCTGGCGCCACGCCGTCTGCCAGCTATCGACACCGAGCGCGGCGCATTGTTCGCGCACTTCGTTCTCCACCATTTCCAAACCGGTGATGAAACCGGTGGTCATGATCGGCGCGAGCAGGCAGGCCAAAGTGAGAACGCCGGAGAGGAGTGAAAATCCGAAGCCGCAATAACCTCCGAAGAATGCAGCTCCAAAAAGTCCCCAGACGATTCGCGGCACGCCGACGCCGATGTCGAGGGACGAACGAACGATTTTGCGCAGGCCGGCGGGCGCTGCCAATTCGGTGTAGGCGACCGCCAAGGGCAAGCTAACCAAAGCCGCCAGCAGAGTTGCGAGGCCGACAATGATGCCGGTGTTGGCGAGCATCGGTCCGATGCCGCCAGAGCGTCCAAGGTCCCGTGGAGCTTCGAACAAATAGCTCGCATGCAGGCCGGGCGCGCCGCGATAAAAGAGATCGCAACCCATCCAGGCTACCAAGACCATTATGAACAAGGTCGCGATGATGCCGGGTAGTTTAATCATATCCCGGCTTTGCGTTGCGCAGCCCGGCCGAAGACGCTGAGCGCGCTGATAGCGAGGAGCACGATACAAGCGAGAAGATAGAGCGCATCGCGGTGCACGCCCGCGGCGCCATCGAGCTCGACGATCAAGGTTGTCGTCAAGGTGGCTATCGGCCGCGTGAGGGAGGGCCATGAGGCGACGTTTCCAGCTACCATGCTCACGGCCACTGCCTCCCCGAGCGCGCGGCTTGTGCCCAGAATCACCCCGCCGAAAATGCCCCAGCGCGCATGATGAAACGCGACGCGGGCGACGATCCCTTCGCTCATGCCCAAGGCTCGGCTCGCTTCAAGCAGGTCGGCCGGAACCAAGCGAAGCGCAGCGCCAGACAAGAGAGTTATCGTCGGCACTATCATCAAGGCAAGCACCACCGAGGCGGAGATCCACGTATTGCCAAAGAGCGGCACGATCCAGGTCATGGCCCAGAGTCCGATTACGACTGAAGGAATGCCGCCTAAGAGTCCGGTCGCGGCGTTCGCAGCCGCCCGTACTTTTCCCCCGGCGCATAGGGCCAGATAACCGGCCGCGAAGAGTGCGACCGGCACCGCCAGACACAAGGCGAGAGCAGTAACGGCGAAAGTGCCCGCAAGGAGCAGCGCCACTCCATACTGGCCCTGTTGCGGCGACCATTCCGTGGCCGCCAACGATGGCAGCCCAATCTGGACCGACGCCCCGGCCGCATTCCAAAAAAGAAAGATGGCAAGGGCAAAAATGGCGAGGATCGGCACAAGGCCAAGCCCCATCGCGCCCGCCCAAAACCAGCGCGTCTTATTCCAGCGGAACATAATTTCCCTGGCGAATAATTGCCTTTCCTTCCGGGCTGCGCAAAAAATCCAGCAGGAGGCGGCTGCCACCTTTCGGCTCTCCTTTGGAGATTAGATAGAGTGGATGAAAGAGGGGATACGTCTTGTTCGTAACGTTCTCCACCACCGGTTCGACGGCGTTCAACCTAACGAGTCGAACTGGCAGGCCGGTTTCCGCCGCCTTGATTACTTCGCCCAAGCTCACATAGCCAATGGCGTTGGGGGTATTGGCGATTACGCGGATGACTTGCGCGTTGTCGCCCGCGGTCACGTCTGTGTAGCGGGTCATCTCATCCGGAGTCAGCCCGGTGTAGTTCATGAAGACCTCGCGGGTCGCGTGTCCCGCGCCTTTGTGGACCACCACGATGCTGCCATCTTGCCCGCCGAAGCCGGACCAATTGGTGACTTGCTTGCGATAAATTCGCCGCAGATCGTCGGTCGTAACTCCCACGATTTGGTTGGAAGCGTGCACGACGATACCTACCCCATCGTAAGCGATCGGGAACGCCATAACCTGCGCCTTTTCCTCCGGGGTGAGCTCACGAGCCATCGCTCCGAGACTGTTGCGCCCGGCGACGCAATCCTCGAAGCCCCGGGTGCTTCCTCCTCCTTGGCCCATCACGTTAAGCCCTTTCGTGAGGCGCAACTCCTCCGCCGCCATTTGCACGATGGGATAAACAGTACTTGCGCCTGTAACGACGATCTGCTCCGCCTGCGGCCGGCGACACCCGCTGGGGAACAGGGCCGGCGCGAAGAGGCTCGTCGCGAGGGCCAGAGTGCGCAGTTTTCTCATGATCTGGAGTGGTCGCAACGATCCCGTTTCACGCAGTTGTTCCTTTGGCGCGGAGCGAAAGAATCGTAGGGAGTTGCCGTCAGGAGTGCCATGCAAAAGATGGCTCACGGCAGGTCTTGCTGGCCGGCTTCGAGCGCGAGGTCGGCGATCGGCTTAGGATCTGGCTCAGTTGTAAGGATCGGTACTCTCCGACGACGAAGCGGCAACTGAGCTCATTTATCCGGTCTTGCGAAACATCCCTCAATCGTGGGAAAACGAGACTTGGCGGCTGCCACCCAGCTCGCCATCCAATTCGACGAGAGATTTACCAAATGAGACTTACGCCTTTGCAAGGGGACTGCGCGCCCCATAACCTCGCGTCTCGGTTGAACTGCTGGACAATAGTCATCCCGACTTACAACCGGGCGAAATACCTGCCCGATGCGCTGCGCAGCGTCTTCGCGCAGGGCGTCGCGGGCACGCAGGTCACCGTCGTGGACGACGGCTCGACGGACGGGACGCGCGAGGTGGTCTCCCGGTTCGGCGGGCGCGTGCAATACGTTTACCAGAAGAACCGCGGTCCATCCGCCGCCAAGAACTGCGGCATCTGCCTCGCGCGCGGGAAGTTCATCTCGTTCCTCGACTCCGATGACGTTTCCACGAGTCGGGGTTTCGCTCCATCGGCCTGGAACTCGGCCGCAGCGGGCCGCGACTGCTCCCTCCGGACTTGCACGACTGGGTCGAGGGCAAACTCTTCGCCACCTGCTGCTTGACACTCAGGAGGTCGGCCCTACGGCGGCTGGGGTTGGAGCCCTTCGACGCTTCTTTGCAGTCGTTCGAAGACTGGGACTTCGAGGTGAGGATGTTGCGCCGCTGCCGCGTCCTGGTCGTCCCGCGCGTGATGGCGAGCGTCAGGAGGTTCGACGACGGTACACGCGTTGACCGCCCCTTCTCGGGCCGCGAACCGACGCCCGAGCAGCTCCGCACCATCCGCGCCCGCCGCCTGCGGGTGCTCAACAAGGCGTTGGCGATGGGCGGTTGGGCGGCGCACGTGTCGGAGAAGTTGGAGGCGGCGAGAGGCGAGTTGGTCGCCGCCCTCGGCGCGGACCATACAGGAGGGGCAGCCTGAAGGTGGCGATGCCGTCGCACGTTCTCCGTGGAGCAGATCGTGCGCTACGAGCGTGACGGCGCGGTCTTCCGCTCGCCATCGGCGAGGCCGCCCTGCTACCGCGCCGAGTTCGAGAAGGTAGCGTCGGCAGCGCTATGCAAAAGATGCTCACGGCAGGTTTTCCTGACCGGCTTGGAGTGCGAGATCGTTGATTAATCTGGCGCGATGGCTTGTTCGATGGCGCTCAAGGACCAGCGCCTGACCGTTCCGCCTGATTCGGTCCAACTCGGCATGGTGCTCTTCGCAGAACAAATACCGAATACGGTCCTTCAGGTTTTCGCTGGTCACTGGGAAATAATGAACGCCGGGCAAAAACCCCAGTTTCTCCAAAGGTCCTTCAATGGATGCGTCGGCGACAAGAAGGGCGCCCGTGGCTGGTATTTCAAAATGCTTGGCGACGGCGTAACGGTGAATCAAGCAATCCGTAAAAGCGGCACGGCATTCCCATATTTTCTTGGAAAATTGCGGGCCGACGTTCGGATCGATTTCGTAATCGTATTCGCAATGATAACCGGGATGCCCAAGCCGCAGAATCCCCTCGAAGCCGTCTGCCAGGAACGCGCAAAGGTGCATTCTCATCGGGTAGGCCGGGCCGATCGCGCCGCTCAACAGCAGGCGGTTTGCAGGACGGTCGTTCGCCGTGAGCTCAAAATCGGGAGAGGCTGAATGAGGAAGCCAGACAATCCGGCGGCTTCGCTCCACATCGGGAAAAAATTCCGGAAAACGATCGGCATACGTTGCCAAAACGGTGTCGCAAAGAAGCGAGGCTTTCCGGCGAGCCTCCCGCCGATCCGGGTGATGAAGGTCGTCTACGAAGAACCATTTCCGACAAGACAAACGTTCGACCTCGCGCGCCAGAGAACTGACGAGATTTTCGCCCTCCCAAAACAGGATAAGCGAGGGCATCATCCCAAGATGGCGCTCGATCTTCTCGGCGAGCGTGCCGGCTCCTTCCACGAGCACGGAAGGCTCAAGATGACGCCACTCGTAATGGTCGATTAGCTCTCGCATTATCCAGGCGAACTCCCGACTTACATAGTGTGAATAGGCAACGAGGTTGGCAATGAGCAGGCGCATGGTGGAGGTGGCAGTCCACGCTCTCCGTGAAGAGGAAGGCGCGCCGCTGGTCTATTCAGACTTCTCGTACCCGAGCCGAAGAAGCATCGGCCAAAGCAGCCCCTTGCTGTTCTGGGACTCCCCACAGATCGAGCCCGGCGAATTTCTCCGGCCCAAACTCGCGCCACATGCGCTGACAATCCCTCTCATACCAGGAGGGTTTATCCAGGTGTATGTGGGTGCGCCAAGGCAGATAAGGAGCCCACCAGGCCGGATCTACTGGAACTGTATTCAGATCGGTTTCATCCAGATCACGATCATAAATGGCGTTCAACCGCTCGGCGCCGACGTCGGCGAAACGGACCGTCTCGATCATTTTGTACCACGCCGTCTTGGCCACGAGCCGGGACCAGCCCGCCGCCACAAAATGCATCGCTCCCCGGTCGAGGTCGTTCAGCCAGTACTCCCGCTTTTGCCCGGGTGAGACGGGCGCGCGGGTATGCATATCGCAGACAGGGCGGTTCTTGCGGGCTTCGTAATGGGTCTCGGGATGATCCCGGAAAGCGTACGCGGTGCGATTGGCGCACCAGTAATCATTGCGGTCGCGCCGGCACTGGTCGAGCGACCTCCAAATAGGAAACCAGGGAATGGTAATTAAGTCGCCCGGTTCGAGTGTGGACAACATCGGCCGAACCTGTGGCAGGACGTTTCCGGTCGGCAACTCGTCAGCATCGATCACCCAGAAATGAGTGCCGCCCAGTTTGCGGCCATCCTCGAGCAGATCTTGCCGGATGATGGCTTCGCGCCAGACCGGGTCTTCCCGACGTTGGTAGTGAATCCGGCCAGGGTGCTCCTGCGCGACTTGGTGGATAATGAGTGCGGTGTCGTCTGTCGAGGCGTGATCGAGCACGATCATCTCGTCCACGATGAGCATCGCGCCACGAAGAGTAAGGCCCAGGATCCAGTCTTCGTTTCGGGCCGTTATCAAGCCGATCACTTTCATTGCGTCTCGCGAGATGGAGTTATGCTTTCAGGCAGGCCCCGGGCAAATACATATCCTGCAGCCGCCCATAAGTGCAGTCTGAAGGATAGGATTGATCTTTGTCGCGGCCATGATAGCGCCACAGCTCGTTCCAAAGATGAATAGAATAAGATGCTTCAGCGGGGCGCAGGATGCTTTTCGGCGTCAGCAGCGTTTCCCAATCGTGGCAACTCACCGGACAAAAAACCTCCGGCGGGTGAACGAAGGTTTCGAGCGAGAAACGGTTGATCACTTCGGCCACCAGCTTGGGACCGGTTTCTCCCCACTTCAGCAACGCAGGCTCCTTGGACGCACAGACTCTCCAGGCGTAATTCATGGCCTCACTGTCTGCGGGGCACTTGATCACCGCGGAGGCGGGGACGGCGCCGCTCTTGATCATTTCCGAGGCGAAGACGTACGGCGCCGCGAAGTCGAATGGGCGGAGGCAGACCATGTCCGTGTCGACCCACCATCCCCCTTTCTCCAACAGCAGTTTGTATCTGAAGAAATTGGAAAAGCCCGCATAAGACTTGAAGTCTGTATACTGGAAGATGGACGACGCGGGAAGGATCCCATTCGCATCGCAGGCCACCGCCCCTTCCGGCAAGTTCATCACCGGCTCATAAACGTAGAGTCGATAGTCGTGCCCATGGTAAAGAAAGGAGCGAATCGAGAGGATCTCCATCGCCGACAAACGTTTCCCCACCCAAAGGCTTTGGATCATCGGATCATGTGTTTGGGTTGAGGAAAAAATGCTCGGCAGACTCCCTTAGAGCCTTGGCATGCTGCTTTATTCTTCCTCCATCAGGAGCGTCCGGATAGATGCGTTTCAGCAGTTGGTCGATCAATGCGGGAGTCATCCTGATGCGCTCCCGCTCGCGGGAGTAAGCTGCCCAGAGCCGATCGCACTCCAGGGATTTTCTGAGGAACGTCGGGGAGAAATGGTCGCGCAAAGGAATATTGCGTTTCAACTCCGTCCTCGTCTTCTTCACAGTAGACGTTCTGGCCTGCTTCAACACCAGCAGGCCTGCCGCATGGATTTGCGGCGTCACCCGATAAATCTGAGTTAAGGCGAACAGACTACTTTTCGGATTTGGGCGCTTCTCGCTTCCAGACACGTACTTTTGATCGAGCAGCATCCCTTTGAGCAAGCGATTCGGGGAGAAATCATTTTGGCTCGGGTCGGGGAGATGAAGATCGTCCTGGTCCATGAAGCGCAGCCCCACGTGCCATTGTGCGCCCGACCACTCAGAGCGCAGGCCGATGTTGCGTGAGACGAACGACTCGCCGTTCGTGTAACCCTTCACCGTCGCGAGCGTGCCCCAGAAAGTGCCTAGTTCCCTCAGCAGCGCGAGAAAGACATGGTCGGCTCGTCGGCGGTTCATCGCGAAGACTTCGGTCAAGTAGCGGCTGTAACTTCGCGACCGATGGTGCGGACGGGCAAAGTCTCCTAGAATCTCCTCGAACAATTGGTCCGCAAGTTCGTGTGCGTGATCCGGCTCGGCATGCTGCTCGAGCGAAACACCGAAATAGCGTTTTGCGCCGTCCGGAGAAAGATACTCCGCGAGCCGGTCGAGACGAAACGAGGAGGTGCCGGACTGCACCACCTGTCCGGGCCATGCCTGGATAAGAAAGTTCATGGTTCGGCCCAACTCTCCCGGGAGATCGGGCACACCGTAATCATCGGCGTCAAACGCGGCTCGCACGCAGTGCCGGAGTGCGCCGCGCATCGCCTCGAAGCCATCGCCGAAGAGCTCGCGCGAGCTCAAAAACTCGATGATTGGGCGCTCGCCCTTTGCCGTAGGCAACGTGTGAATCGACTTAAGACCATGGGTGACAGCGATGGCCGGCACCCTGCCATGGACGGTGCGATAGATCCGGCTGAAACGAGCGCCGGCGCGGCCTTCAAAGCGAAGATGCCACCCGAGACTTCCGCCCTGCAGGCGATGGGAGGGCGGGACCTCCTCGCCGTTCTGCTCAAACTTAACGGAAAGAGGCCGCGAACTGGGCGTGCCCGCGCGCTTGATCTCAAACTCCACGCAACTGCCCGGAGGCTTCACGACGAGGACCACGGTGCCGGGCGGATACGCTACCAGCGAGTTGACCGCGGTATCGGGTTGTTCGGAGACCCAGTAGATTTTTGATGGGTCGCAGAGCAATTTGAGAATGCGCGCCTCGTATTTCGGCAGCGCTTTGGCAGCAAGCCGCGCTTCGGCCTGGATTAAATCCGAATCCTGGGGGAACGGCAACTCCTCACCTTTAGACACCCGCACACGGCTCAACACCCTGTTCACCACCTCTTCCGGAGAGAAAAGGTAGCGCGCAAGGAAAACGCGATATTCCCCCTGCGCGAGATATTGCCAACGGACGGCACATTGGCCGGAAGCAGATCTCTGAAGCAACCCGGCAGGACGCTTCAGTCTTCGCCGCCACTCGCCCACGAACTCCTTCACATCGCGCGCGCGAAATCCCTCGCGCAGCACGTCGCGGTTAAGGGGCAGATCGATGCCTTTGCGACGTTTGAGCGCCAATTTAACAAACCAGAAATCGTGCTCCGCGATCCGGCTGGGTGGGAGCAAGAGCAACTGCCGCTGCAACATCAACGCGGCCTCGCGCCGAACCTCCCATGTATGTCCAGCGCGGCCCCTGGCAATAAGGAGCAACCGGAGCCCTGCCGCGCGATCGTAGGATCGCATAGGCAGACACGCGCGAACGAGTTCTCCTGACCGAGAGCAGCGTTCGAGGCGGCCAGGCAAATCCTTCAAGAAGGCGCTAGCGCGACTTGAACGGGGTGCAACACTAGACTCGCGCAATTTTTCTGCCTGGCATTAGTTCCGCGTCGCCCTTCGCTCTACTGCAAAGACAACGCGCACAGAAGGCGATAATACCCTCCGCCAAGGCTGCCGCTAGTATTTGGCGCCGCCCTTAGAACCCTTAATAGTACCACTCTTACTGGTTGCACCGGACTTACTGGTTGCACCACTCTTACTGGTTGCACCGGACTTACTGGTTGCACCGGACTTACTGGTTGCACCACCTTTTGAAGAGGCGCCGCCGGATTTCGAATGTGCTTGGGGAGTTGTAGATTTTGCCATAAGTAAACGCGATGGGGTTTGAATCGCGGACGAAGTTTCCCAGTTTGGTCCGCAGAGGTCAATACCCAAATTCACAGCGTTTTTCCTCGCGCCGCGGTCTTCGCGGACTGAGATGCTTCTCGGCCCAATGGAATTAGCGCACCTCGCAGTCGACCCACTGGGCAGGCAGAGCAAGGCCCCTCGTTTGGAGGTCCACGCCAACCATGTGCGCCCCTGGAGTGCCGACGCGCCGATCCGGGCCGAAGCTCACGGGGCGCATTTGCCCGAGATTAAGCTCATAGAATTGCTCGCACGTCGCGACGAGCTTTTCCCGCGTCACTTCGCGCCCCACTTTCTTGAGCGCTTCGATGAGCAGCTTGGCGGCGCTGAGCGCGGAGAGTCGCGTGGCCAGATCACCCTCGGAAAAATGGCCGCTCCCGGCAAGCCGATGGAATTCCGCGCGGCCCCCGGCAGATTGATCTTCTGGCAGGATCGGAAAAGAGAGAAAGATGCGTTTGGCGAAGCCCTGGGGCGCCTGGTAAATTTGCTGTCCCACTAGCGCATTTGGCGCCAGCAGCATTGGGTAGATCTTTGCCCGTTCCGCCCCCGCCAGGAGATCTCCCAGCGCCCGGCCGGAGGCCAGCCAGAAGACTGCATTTGGATCAGCTTCGCTGAGCAACGATGACCAATCGCCAATCTCGTCCGTCCTTATCACCCGAACGCGGCCCACGCGTTGTGCGAGCGGCGCCGTGGCCAACTCTCCGACGAACTCTTCAACCATTCCATCGTGGACAATCAAAAAGGACCGCGCCGCGCCCATCTCCTCGCGCTCCATGGCAAACTTGAGCAGCGCCGAGCATTGTCCTTCGATGCCCGAGGAGAGGTAGAACATATAGCGAGCACCTCGGGGCCGGAGCCCGGTCGATAGCGTGATCGGTTGGATGATGGGGATGCGCCGCCGCTCGATGATCGCAGCGATTTCTCTTTCATCGCCGGCGATGTAACTCTCGAGCAGCGCAAATGGTTGCTCCCGCTCGATAAAGGAGTCGAAGGCTGCGGCGCCGTTCTCCCCCTGCGCGGAGGTAAAGCGGCACAGGAGCTTTCGTCCATAGACGCCTCCCTCGCGATTGAGAGCATCAAACGCGGCCGTCAGAGTCTCCCGCACAGCGCGGTTCATTCCCGCACTCGTCGATTCCGGCGGAAGCACCACCCCCAGCACGATGGCATCATCCGTCACGCCCGGATCCTGTTCCTGGTCCAATTCCTTTAGGTAAGCGACGAGATCGGCCGCCTGTTGATGCGAGAGATGGTAGCGAGGCATCGTCGCCTGCAGGTTGTTGCCCCCCGCATCGAGGCCCATCGTGACCGCACGGACGAGCAGTCGCTCGGAATAAGGGGGCCGCTTCCGGCTGGATTGCGTTGTCACGCTGTACGGTTTGGCCAGCTCACTCCAGCGGATGTTCGACGGAAAGATGCCGCCCTCCGGCTTCCCGCGGCCGTCTTTGCCATGGCAACTGACGCATTTCAAAATGGCGGCGGGCACTTCCGTAGCTTGCCCTCCGGTGACGCATTTGATCTGGACTCCGGAAGCATCCACTCCATTCACATAAATTTCTTTCCCTCGCGCAGCCGCCCCAGGCTCCGGCGGTTCGGCGCCGGCGATCAGGCCAAAACCGAGAAGGCAAATCGCGAGGCGAGAAGCTCGAACAAAAAACCCTTTCCTCGAGAACAACGCCCCGGCTGCATTGATGCCAGGCGCCGGATTCGTCACGGCTTATCGTCGAGGACGCTTTGCACGGCCGAGGCAATCTCCTCCGGCGAACCGATCCCCAGAACTTTTTTCCAGAGACCGGTGCTTTCATTTCCAACAAGGAAGATATTGGAATGACCCTCCTTCATTTCAGCTGCAAGACCGAGCTTTCCAAGCACCAGCTCGACTGAATGTTTGTCTCCGGTCAGAAGGTCCCAACCCGGCTTAGCTCCCAGGTTCGTGGCATATCTCCGGAGAGCGGCAGGAGTATCCGCTTCCGGATCGACCGAGATGGAAATGAGATGGAGTTTCTGACCAGGCCGATCGGCAAATTTCTCCTGCAAGCTTTGAAACAGCGGCATTGTCACTTTGCAAACACCGGTGCAGCCGGAAAAGAAGGAGTTGATCACAAAGACCTTGCCCTGCAAAAGATCGCTATAAAAGCGCAGTTGTTTACCGTCCTGGTTCGTGAGCCGGACATCGGTGAAGTACCGTTGGGCCGGCTCGCTGGTGGGATGAAATGCCTGGCCAGGGTCGGCAGTGGACGCGGCAGCCGCGGCGGGATTTTTCCGCGCCTCCTCTTGCAAGACTGCCGCGATTCTTTGGGGAGTTGTCTCCAGAGCGTTCACCCGCTGCCATTCGCCCGTGCGGTCATTCACAATCAGGAGAAACGGGGAGTGGTTTTGGATATCCGGCGTGTAGGACTCCAGTTTTTTTAGCAATTGAGTCACCCGATCCTTGTCCCCCGTGAGCAAGGTCCAGCCCGGGCCGGCGCCAAAGGTCTTTCCCCACGCCTTTAATTTCTCGGGGGTATCCGTGACCGGATCGACGCTGATGGAGATGAGCGCAATGTCCCGTTCCAGGGATGCCCCCAGCTCCTTGCCCACCTGACCCAAGTTGACTCCGATTGTGCGGCAAATGGTCGTGCAGGAAGTAAAGATGAAACTGAGCGCGACGACCCGGCCCTTCACCAGATCGGAGTGGAGGCGAACCTTTTCCCCATTCTGGTTGATCAGTTCCACGTCGGGCACGGCGGCCCTGCGCGGAATTTCGGGGGGCGCCTGCGCGCGCAGATCGAGAGCCATCGAGATCAGCAGGATCGCGACGAGGCAGTGCCGCAAAGGCGGGGGCGTTGGAGCGCGTGGGGCCATGGGTGCGTTACGTTATTTTTCCACTGCCTCGAAAATGAGTTGCTGCCCATCACGCAAAGGGATCGCATCGCGGCCTTGCAAAAGCTGCACATAATAAATGCCTGGCTTGGGAGGATTGAACGCGACGCTGTAGATTCCCTCGGCTGTCTCCCGCGGCGCGAGCCGTTTTTGCCAAATGCCAGGCGCAAGATAGGCGAGCACGGTAAGATTCACCAATTTTGTCCTAGGCAGCTTGCTCAGTTCGTCGGCGACTTTGAAATCGATCCCAATCGTCTGGCCCACCTTCACCACTCGATCTTTTATGCCCGCCAGCGCCACCAGCTTGCCCGTCTTGCGCTGCCGCTCGATCTCCGGGTTTGGTTGCACGTCGAGCTGGAAGCCCTTGACGATGCGCGGTGAAGAAAGGGCGAAGACCACTTCGTAACTGCCGGCTTCGCCCAAGCGGAGGACCGTTTCGTAAACTCCGGGCTCCGAGCGTTCGCGAAGCGTGCGATCGACCGGCAACACGGCGCGCGGCAGGCGCCCGTAGTTGCTAAATTCGCCCTTGGCCGCCGCCATTCCCTCTTCGTAATAGTAGACGGCTTTATCCTGCTCATTCGCCACCAGCACAGCGCTCATTCCGGGCGCCTGAACAAGGCAGGCCGCCAGGCTCGGATAGCGCTCCTTGGCGGGTGGCGTTTGGCCGCCATCGAAATCAACGGCCGAAAGCGGCTTGTCGGCGGCGCCGATGCCATCGAGAGGAATCATGAGAATAGTGGCGGTCTGGCGATGCCGAATATAGGCGAGGCGATCGGAAAAACCGATCTGGAACGGCTCCTTCTCCATGTCGCCGGTTTGCACGATTCGATTGGAAGCTGAGTCGATGATGTGGAGCAGGTTCGTCTTGGGGTTGACGATAAAGCCAAACTGCCCATTGGGCGGAAATTTGATCTGCCCCAAGCCGGGCTCGCTCTTGGTGGTCGTGAGCAACGCACGGCGGCGGGCGTCGACTACTACAATTTGCCCGGATTCCTCATCGGTGGCGAAGACCGATGCCGATTTCGTACAGTAATCCAAACCCGCAGGCTTTTTGCCGACGGGAATATCGTTCAACTTTCGCAGACCCGGGACGTCGATTACGGAAAGCGTCCCGCTTCCGCGGTTCAGCACGAAGGCCGAGCGGCTATCCTCGCTGAAGACGATTTCGCGCGGCGCCTGGCCGGTCACGATGTGCGCTTTGATTGAACGGTCGTCGGTAGAGACGACCGTGACCCCGTTATCCGCCGCCTCCGAGCCGGAGCCCAGGTTTGCGATCCAGAGATAATGCTGATCGGGCTGGAGCGCGAGGCGGCCTGGCTGCGGACCCGTCGCAATGTTGGCCGCCACGCTCCACGTCGTGGTATCGACCACCGCCACGGCGCCAGCCTCCGGCATCGAAACGTAAAGGCGTCGCTGGTCGGCGGAGAGCACCCAATCTTCTCCGCGGCCATTCAAGCGCACATAGGCGAGTAATTTGCTGCCGCCAAAGCTGAAGAGCGGATCGACGACCGAGATCGTGTTGTCCTCGTTCATCACGAGCACGTAGTAAACGTTCAGGTCGGCATACGCTTTGCCAAAAGTGCCGCCCTGGCGGAAGGCTTGCGTCTTCGCGTGAGTAGCTTGCGGGGAAATCTTTCCACCCGCGGGCAGGCGGTCCACCCAGGCGGCCGGCAGCAAGCCGCGGATTGGATTGGCGCCGGCCACCTCGGAGATTTTGAATCGCACGATTACGTCGTCGCCTTCCTGCGGTGTGCGGGATTTCGCCCCGGATAATGGCACGACGTTGAAATCAACCGCGATGCCTTCTTCGGTGAAGCGCTGCACGCCCGGCATGCTCGCGGAGTCAGCGACTTTATCGCTGGCCGCCCGCGCAGTTGACGCTGCGAACGAAAGCCCAGCTGCCACGGTGACCATCACCCGCCAGACGGATGCAGAACGCCGCTGTTCACCCCGGCGCTGGTGAAACGGCGCGGCCATCCTCACGGCGTGACGCGGAAGATACCCCAGGCGCCGTCACCGGCGAGAAAGCTATAGTAGAGGTAATCGCCAGTTACTTTGTTCGGGCCGCCGGCCTGGTCGATCAGAATGTTCAGGGCCTTGTGGGGCACGAGGATATCTGCTCCCAGCACGTTTGATTTCGGATTATCGCCGAGCGCCCGCGACGAGTTGATCCAAGGCTCTTGCTGCCAGGAATGGCCATGGATCTCGAACATGATGTTCCCGTTGATCGAATCGCCGCCAGGCTGCAAGATGCGGAAGCGAACCGGATCGCCCGCCTTGGCGACGAACGTCGGTGTATTCGGCGCGCCTCCCGTGGCTCCCGGAAGAGAGTTCGAGAGCACTTGCCAAACCGGCGTGGTGGGCGTCGGGCTGCTTGTGCCCAGTCGAAAAAAGAGTTCCTCGGAAAGGTTATTGATCGCGCTAGACGACACGGTGTTCGGGGTGGATGCGGCAATATTCGTCTGCTCGAGCAGGACGAAGTCCTTGAACAGGAAACCGCCGTTCGTATCCAGAATGTCAGCAGCTTGCGTCACATAGTCTTGCGGTTTCCAAGTCGCATTCGCAGGCTCCACGATGAGCGCGCCGATCAGGCCGTTTCCGTCCTGGTTCAAGGGAGCCGCGGGACATAAGTTAACCGCCCCCAACTCTCGCGCCCGCTCGACGATCTTTCCATCTTTGCCCATCTCAAGATCTCCGGCGTACCACCAATACTCCTTCGAAGAACCGCCCGCGGTAATGATCTGGTTAGGATTGAATCCGATAGAGGTACCATCGGCGTTGCTCATGTCGTACGCGACGAGCTGCGGATGCAAGCCCACGGTGCTGGAAGCCGGCTGCCCCGCGGCGGGTATCTGGTTATTCAAGATCACCTTCACCCACGCGCCAGCGTTGGCCCGCAGGATTAGCGGCGCGCCCGCACTGGTGGTCACATTTGGGAGCGTGCCTCCCTTCTTTGTGCTCACCTTATCGACCGTGTAGACCATCCCGGTCGGGTTACTAAAGCTGGGATCCTTGCTGTTATAGACGATCGCGCTCGACCGGGCGCTGATGGTAAATTCCACATCGGCCACATCGGGATGTTTTACCACGATCGGTGCATGCGGGGTTGCATAGGGACGCGGGTTGGCGGCCTCCGGCACACGCCGCAAGCTGGCGATCGGGGGCGTGACTGAATCCCCGGTCGGCGGGTTATCGTACGATCTCAGGAGGCCCCAAACCCCGTTCTTCTGCCCAGTGGTTCCACTGCTGGGCGCGTAGAGATAATCGGCGAAGAGGCGGTTGGTGTCGGTCGAAGCAGGCGGGAGATGGAACTCAAACTCGAAATGCTCCGAGATGCCCATCTCCTGGGCATCCCGCAGGCCCGAGTTCCTCGATTTCATTTCGCCCAGCCACTTCACGCCATTGATGGTGAAGGAGTGCGGCTGCATGTGAGCGCCCACCAGCGCCCTGACCTGAACGGGATCGCCCTGGTAACCGCGCAGCAGGGGTGTATAAGGATCCCAGTTTGAGATTTTTCCATCGTTGACTCCGGCATTCCCGGTGGCAAACCCTACCGGATCATACCAAGGCCCATTGGTTTCCGCCGGATCCTTGGGTCGGGCGAAGAGCGGTGGCACCGTTCCGTCTGGCATGGTGCGGTTCCAAGGGGCCGCCCGGCCATCAATTGAAGCAAAGGCGAAGGCCATGTCGTTCTGGGATCCGGAGCCAGTGGTCCCCACCCGGCCAACGTCTTTCGACACTTGCAGCGGTTCGTTGCGGTAATTCACCGAGTACGTTCCAAGCGGAGCCCCGCCGCCGCTGACGATTTGAGGGTTCACTTTGGCCGGGGAGTTTTTTGGCGGCTTCGGCCCCTGAATGACTCGCGGCGGATCCGCCCAGGTTATTCCATGTAGAAACGTCAGGCTGAGGTTGGCTTGGCTCTGTTCGACGTGGAAAGCGCCATCGCTCCCGCCGTATTTATACAAGGAGTTCGGCCCGGGATCCAGAATGTCGACCCCTCCTCCCTGCGGAGGTTTGGCGAACGTGGCCTGGCTTGTGAGGCTGATGCCGTACTGGCCAAGAGTTTTGGTCATGGCATCGCCGACCGGCGTGCCCGGAGTAGGCAGAGGGGTATTAGGAATAACGATCTGAATATCGCCGGGAGTAACATTCATTGGCCTGGGCGTCTTTGATCCGCCCTGCACATAGGCAAGCTGGAGATCCTGAAATTCCACGGCGAACTCGCGGTAACTCTCCGCCGTATCTTGCGGCTCAATGATCGCCTCCCATCCGGTGGGGCCCCCATCGGTGCGGGTGACCGGGTCGTAATAGAGGCCGCCGGTGACCGGGTCGCGCCAGACGGATTTCTCGGGCTCGACCAGGAACCCGGCATAAAGCCCGGCCTGCTGATGAGTAGAAGGTCCGAAATGATCGTGGGTAAAGACAGTGCGGACGGTGCGGTCGATGCCTTGATTATTGAGCAGCGGGTCGGTCGAGAAGCGCTGAATGGTCGTCATGGCCCCATCCCAATTCTGCCCTCCGGGTGGAGTCAGCGGGTTTGCCTTGCCTATCGCACCCTGGCTCATTTCCTTTTGAAGATAGCTCTCTTTCCACGGCGCCGGGGTGGGTGTTGTTTTGACGAAGGCGGACCAATCGATTCCAGCCACATAATTCTCATCGTTAGGCTTGGGCTGGCTCAGTTCGAAAAGATTGTATTGGGCGTCCGGCTGGTTCGCGAAAGGCCGCGTAATTGCATGGATCCGCCCCCGCACATCGTCGGGGCTGATGGTGCCATCTTCGTAATTAAATCCATTCACCGCGCCGTCCGAAGCCAGCACGTCGAATTTCACGAGGTGGATGTGCTGGCCGATGATATCGGTGGGCGTCCGGATTTGGAAATCGTCCAGCTCGTAGTACTCCGGCACGAGATTGGTGTGCCAGTACTCGACGGTCTCGCCGCTGTTGGCCCGAAAGAAGAAGGGCTGGGCTGGCCTCTTCTCATCGAAGGTCGGCTTCACGTCCTGCCAGAGCGTGATGAAACGTTGCTGCGGGTAATGCCACCCGGCTTTATTGAAGACGACGTCCTTTTGGATGACGGCGGCTTTATACTTGCGCAAACTGCGCACCGCGTTGCCTTCATCGTCCACGCCGGGATCGGCAAATGGAGCGCCGCTGATCGGCGCCAAGCCGTTGTGGATGAAATTGCCCTGCCTGCCATCGGGCTGCGACGTCTTCACCGTCCTCGTGCGATGGGCTTCCATCGCTGCCACTTCAATCGGGGTGCCTTCTTCGGGGATGCGGTACGCTACGATGGCACCGTCCACCGGTTTTTCGTGCTCGTCATACCGGATGTAATCTTTTGTGAAATCCCAGGGAGTGTGGAATTCCCGGACGATCTGTCCGCCCAGCACCTGGTGCCGCGGCAGTCCGCCATCGAGGTACTTTTTCTGACCGTAGGGATTGAGGTCGGGAACCCCATCCTTTTCCTCCCAGCCCATATCGAGGGGCGGGTGCGGCGGACGATGTCCCGCCACGCCGGGGACGAAAAACGGATAGCCGGGGTTGGAGAAAAGCGGCTTCCCATCCTTCGCTCCGTCCGGCTTGACCTGGACCATCCGGCCCATGCTTGGGTTCTTTCCGTCTTTTGAAATATTTACCCACTTCTGCAAGTCCTTGACGGTTCCCGGGCCGCCCTTTGGATTCGCTGGCAGGTCCGGGATTTTCGCGAGCCGAACCGGGGGCGGCAGGGGCGGCATCGCCAGGGTGGGGAGCGGCACGATCGCGGGAATGGGCGTGCCGGTATCGATCTCGCCGTCCGGCAGTGCTCGCACCCATTTGGCCGGGTCGCCACTCGGGCTCACCACGCGACCATCTTTATCGAGCGGCGTGCCGTCCTCGAAGACATCGTGGACCCGCCAGAGGGACCACATGCCCTGGGCAAAGTGGGGATAAAAGTGGCAGTGGAAAATCGAGTCGCCCACGGTCTGGTTGCGGTTGCCGCTGCCGTTGTAGGTGATCTCGAGAGAGAAGGCGGAGCCGGGAACAATGAGTTGGCTATCGAGATAAGAGGCCTCGTCCGAATTGGGCGAACGGAGCCATTGGTGGGCGTGAAGATGATGGACGTGTGGCGCGTTCTCGCCCGCGTTGTAAATTCGCATCTTCACATGGTCCCGCATGTAGCTGTGGTAAACGTTCGAGGGATCGTCCGGGTAGAAGACTTTCGTGGCCCGATCCTTGGGACCCGGTGGGCTGTTGGCCGGGCGATCGACGAGCATGGCGGGATCGCCCACCGCCCACGAGCTGAGAAAGAACTCCTCAAACTTCAAGTCCACTCCGTCTTTGTTATAGCCTTGCGGGCCTACCCCCAGCCGATTCGCCAGGATTTCGGTGGCGATTCCGGCCATGCCATAATTGATGCCGAAATTGTCGTTGCCATTTTTGGTGACGTTAGCGAGCGGGCCGGTGTTTTGTTCCGCAAATGCCTGAGTCCTCGGGCGAAGCGGGAATGAGAAAGGCGCTGGGAGTATTTTGCATGTTCCCAAAACCCTCGGCCTGCGGGCCGGTGATGATGGCGGTGAGATCGCTGTGAAAGAGTTGCAGCTCCACTTCCAGGAAACGAAGCGTCAGATCTTTCACATCACCGTGAATGATCACGGCTGAATTCTTTTTGCCGGGCAGTTCCACTCCCGTCAGGAGCCAGATGAAATTGGCCGTCCCTTCGCGCGGAATGCGCTTCGTTTTGTCGAGGGTCAAATCGAAATAATCCCGCTGGGGCGCCACCCGGGCGAGGTCGGGTATTTCCTTTATTCCCCAGGCGTTCAGGACCGGCCAGAGCTCGCGCGGCACGGCTCCCGTATCCAATTGAGTGATCGCACTATAGTACTTGTTGTCGGAACCTTGCTGGAGCTTGTAGACGGTGGCATCTTTGGCGATGCCGAGCGTGGAGTTGGCCGTTTGCGCGGCGAGCAAGCTCTTCGCCTCCGGATAGAGCATTTCCAGCACCGGCCAGCCTGCCGGCCGGGCGTGATCCGCCTCGCTGTAGGCTACTGGATAGTTGATTAGCGGATGCTTCGTCGCGAACGAGTAGAGCTTTCCTTTCGGGACCACCTCTCCCTTTTCCTGCGCCTTCCGGAGTTCCGCCGCGTTCGTGGGAGGCGCGGCGCCCTTCCGCGGCTCGCCAGTTTTCAGGTCGCGGACGTAGCTTTGGACCTGTTTTTTCGGCGCCGTGGCTTTCGTCCGGGCCTGCTCTTTCGGTTGCACCTGCTCTTGCGGCTGGGACGCGGCAGTCTGAGCTTGGATTCCGGTGTCCGGGACAATCTCGACCTCGACGTTCTTCACGACGAAATCGCGCAGCCGGGTCTTGTAAGTGGTGAGAAGCCAATGCTCGATGCTCTCAGGTTCATTGGGCCGCTTTGGCTCCAGATGCAGCACCATGTTGGCCGGCAACTTTTGCGAATCGTAGGTCGCATCGATTAAATCCGTCCGCAGCACCTGGCTGCGGTAATATTCAGCATCCGGCGGCTGCACGATCACGCAGCCGAAAAGACCGTTGCCCCCTTCGTTCAGGCTGCCATTGTTCCCAGTAGGATCGGCCGCGCTGTAGAGAATAAATACCCCCTCGGCATCGACGAAGTAGCGATAGATCTTGGTCGCGGTGGTGCTCGCATTCGCGTTTGGCGAAAAACTTCCGGCGTCCGGCCACGGCGACGGCGACGCAGCAGGGAGATCGTTCTGGCCCACCCAGGAGCTATCGTTATTGATGCCCGTGGCCAGACTCAGGCCCATCACATGGCAGCCGGCGAACTGGCCCGTCGGGTCATTCGACGGGTCCGTCTGATTCAATAAATTTGTAAAACGAATCTCCAGAATATCGCCGACATTGGCCCGCAGGACGATGGGCCGTGCGCGTTTGTAAGCTTTCAACCTGACGTATCCGGCAAACCCCTTCAGATTCGGATTCTCGTTGTACCCGGGGAGCGGTGTGCCATCCTGCTTTTCCACATCCTTGCGCAAGGCGAAAATCCTCGGCGTATTCAAAGCCGAGCCGAGCCGGTTAAGCAAAAAGGCTTGGTCGAACGCCACCACCTCGGCGACGACCGTGCGTCCGCTGGGCTGCACCGGCTCCGCCGCGGACGCGATGTTAAGCGAGAAAATCAACACCAGAAGCACGAGAAGAGTGCGTGGGAGTTCTTTGAGAGTATTCATAACGGGGCTCGTTTCGGTTGGCTCAGAAGAGGAATGGGAGTTTTTCTTACGGCATGCGTAACTGCGCCGAACGAAGCTCTCCGGCATGGGGTTCAAGACCCGACGTAGAAATACTTCCTTTCAGCATGTCCAAAATGCAGCGGGCGCGCCGCAATGAGCAAGCGTGAAAGATTATCCGGGAGCGACATCACCGAAGTATTTTTTCCTTAGACTCGCGAGCGACGTTGCATTTCTCAGCGCATCTGGTCCACGATGAGCGCCCGGAAATTCTCGCCGCCATTAGCAGCCCCACCATTTCGCTTGAATCCTGTGTTGCTCCGCTACGAAGTTGTGACCGATCTCGCCGCGGCCGAGCGAATCGTGCCGGCTTGGAACGAGTTGCTCGACCGCTCGATCTGCAATCGCGCGTTTAGCTCGCCGATTTGGTTTCTCGCCGCTTGCCAAGTACAGCCGGAGCTCACACCATGGCTGGCGCTCGCCTGGCGCGACGAGTGCCTCGCAGGGGTTCTGCCGCTCGCTGTTAGGCCGGAGACGCAGGACGCCGTTTTCCCAAATTCGATGAGCAATTACAACGACCTCATCGTGGCAAATGGGAACGGGGCGGCAGGTGCCGGATTGTTTGAGTTCGCGGTCTCGGAGCGCGTGCATTTCCGTCGCCTCGATCTGAAGTGGGTTCGGCAGGACTCTAATCTCGCCGCAGCACTTCACGCCCTGTCTGGTCGGCGAGAATTAGAAGGCTGCTATTTTTCCGATCGAGAGTATTTCTACATTGCGCTTCCTCCCACGCCCGCCGAATATCTCGCTTCCCGAAGCCGCGTGTTTCGTAAAGGCGTCAGCCGCATTCTTCGAAGGGCGGCCGCGGAAGGCCTAACGATGAACGAACTGACGCCGGCCGATTTGCCGCCCGAGCGCCTGGTCGAGCTTTTTCTGAGCCTTCATTTCAGCCGTTTCGGCGAGAAAAGCGCCTTCCGCCCTGGATTGCCAAATTCTCCTTTTGCCAAACTCGCGCTGCCGATCCTTTTCGCCGAGAGGCGACTCCACGCGTTTGCGGTCTCGAAGGAGGATAAAATCCTTGCCCTCGACCTCAGCTTTCGCGGGGCCCGCAGTCTGTGTACCTGGAACGGCGGCTATCCGCCCAGCGCGGAGTGCTGGTCACCGGGACGGCTACTCGTGCTCTCTGGAATTCAACGCGCGTCGCAGCTGGGCTTGGAAGAGTATGATTTGCTCCGGGGGAACCAGGAATGGAAAGCCAGTTGGGCCAACCGGAGCCGCACGGTTGGAAGGATCGTGCTGGAGCTATGAGCATCGAGGAAATCCTGGTCCGCTACACTCGCGGATATACTCCGTATTACCATCCACCGGCAGATTCTGTGCTCTGGGATCGGAAGGAGGTACGGGCGCTGATCCCGCTCACGGCGGAAACGGTGGCGCGGGCCAGTCGGTTGTCGCGAACCATTCGGCCTCGGTATGCCATTCGCCAGAATGAGGCGGTGGAAACCGTGCTCGCGTGCCTCTCGGACGAGCGCGTGAAACCCCGGACGTGGGTGCGCGGGCCGGTCCTCACGTTGTACCAAATCCTCGACGAGCATGGCTTTCTCCGGACCTTCGAGGCCATGGAAAATGGGAGGGTCGCAGGCGCGGTCCTGGCCATTGATCTCCCGGGCGTTCTGATCATTGAGAGCATGTTCAATCTCGCGCCAAATGCGTCCAAGCAATGCGTTTGCCAGGCGATCCAGGATTACCACGAGCGGGGTTATGTTTTTATCGACGTCGAGAATCAGCACCACGCGCTTCATCCGCTGGCGCGCCTGGGCGAGAAGATCTTCCCGATGGCGGAATATCTGCGCCTGCTCCGGGAAACGGTGGGTCGGTTTGCCGGCGGCTGCGGGATGGAGAAGCGCGAGCAACTGCGGCTCGTTCTCGCCAGCTTCACCTAAGTCGGTTCAGCCACGCCCACAGCCTTCTTCAAGTATTCCAGCAGGCGCGCGGTCGAATCGCGAGCCGCGGCCTCTGTCGCGAGGTAGGCGTGATGGTGATAATAAAAGTAGATGAAATTGTAGGCTGCCTGCCGCTGCGCGGGAGAGTATTCGCTCACGTAAGCGAAGGCCGCGTCCAGGTCCTCCGCGCGGGCGCGAAAGGTCGCCCACCGGTAATCGCATCGGCCAAGAGTCGCAACCGGTTTCCCGTGGATCAGACTTTCGAAGCCGACGCCCGAGGTCAGCACCACCACACCGGTCGCGCCGGCGATCAGCGCATGAATATTCTCACCCACCACCGCGACGTAGCGCCCCATCGCGGCGCGCCGCCGCACAGCCTCCGCGATCTCTGGAGTCTCCGCGCCGGGATGCAGTTTGAACACGACTCGCACTCGGGCGCGCTCCGCCCAATCGGCAAGGAGATTCACATAATCCAGGACGCCCAGAGTCGCATGGCGCATCACCGCATCGTCCGTCGGGAGCTGCAACGGTGCGAGCAGGTACGGAGCAAGAGCCGGATCAATCGCGCACAAGGGTGGCTGGAGATGTTTGGAGCGTCCCGTGGCGAAGAACTCCTGGCGCAACTGGTCGCAGAAACGCTCCGCTCGCGCCGCATCGATCCCGTTCAGATCGGGCGGCGCCTGGAGACCGGAATGGTCCGGTCCCCAGCCGAGATGGTCGATCGTGAAGAGGTTCTGCATATGCAGTTCTTTGTAGAAAAGGTCGCCATCGGGAACTTCCTGCCGCGTTTTGTGGGGGTAGATCCGGAAATCGAAGCCCAGTGGTCCGGGCGGCAGCTCTGGCACGAATTCGAGCTCGCTCACCTCATGTCCCAATTGCGCCAGGCACTCTTTCAGCATGGCTTCGAATCTCCGCCAACGCGCCACCGGCGGACACGGAAAGAAGTGGCGGAGCAACACCTTCATGCGATTTCAGTGGCCTGGGCGGATGCGCCCACCAGTTCGGCCTCATATTCCCGGAGATAATCCCGGGCCATGCGCAGATAATGAAACTTCGCCATCGCGACTTCACGGCAGCGCGCGGGCGCGATCGTCTCGATCCGCTCGAAGGCTTCGCGATAGTCGCGTTCCGTGTGACAAACGAAGCCGATTTCCGGCGTCACCAACTCCGCGCACGCGCCGTTGGAACTGCAAATCACCGGCGTGCCGGACATCAGGGCCTCGGCGATCGCGAGGCCAAAAGCTTCATTGACCTGTGTCGGAAAGAGCAAACCTCGCGCGCCGGCAAAGAGGGCGGCTTTCTCCGCCCCACGCACGTCCCCAATGTACTCCGCCCCTGCGGCGGAGCAGCGCCGCGCCACTTCCGCGATGGTGCTCTGCGCTTTCGCCGTCCCCGCGACGATGAGACGGAAGCCCGCCTTCCGCGCAAGATCCAAAGCCACTCCCAATCCCTTATGCTCCGCCCAGTCCATGCTGGCGATGAAAAGGAAGTAGTCCTTTTTGGCCGTGGAGAACTGGTATTCCTGCGGATCGATTCCGTTCAAAACGTAGCGGCGCCGCCCGAGAGAATGCGCCAGGGTGCGCGAGACGAAAACCCAGTTATCGCGGATTGGATCGGCCACCACCCGTCCCGGCACAGTGGGATCGAGGTGGGACGTGACTACCGAAGCGATCCCACGGGCCCTGGCCGTTTCCAGCAAAGCATGATCCCGCCCGCTCATCGTGTGGACGAGCTCTGCTCCTTCCACCAAATCGCCGACTAGTTGCACGCCTGGCGGTAATGCCTCTGCGGCGCCTTCCGGCAGCCGATAAAAGACCTCTTGTCCCAGCTCAGCAAGTCCTTTCGCGATCAAGTCATGGATAAGAAAACCGGATCCCGAGGGCCACAGTTTGGGCTCCAGGCCGTTGCTTTTTTGTGGGGAGCCGGGATAGCGGTGATTCGATGAGAGCAAGATCCGCATCGCTTAACGTGAAGGTGTGCCGGTCATGTCGGGACGTTGCTGATGGCTCTGCGCGAAGGCCCGCCAGCGGGCAAAACATTCGTCGGGCTCTCCGCTCGGCGGCGTTTCCTGTAGCGTCATGTGGCTCAAATCCGCGGAGCCGCGGGCGCGGACGGCGGGGACGGCGGCATGCCGCTCTCGAAAAAGCGGCGTAACGAAGCGAACGATCAAAGAAATTCGCTTTTGATCCGACCGATTCGGCGGCGAGCCGTGGACGATGCTGCTGTGATGGAAAGAGGCCTCGCCGGCGGCGAGCGCGACGCATACGGCCTGGGATTCATCCACCTCCACTTCGATTTCGGCTCCCGCTCCGAACAAGCTGTTCTCCCGGACTTCGTCCGAGTGTGCCATCCGCCCGCCGCGATGACTCCCTGGAATGACCTGCATGCAGCCATTCGCCGGAGTGGCGTCGGCAAGGGCGATCCACGCGGAAACCGAGGCCGTCTTGTACCAGCCGGAGCGAACCCCATCCTGGTGCCAGGGAGCGAAAGCAGGGTCTCGAGCGTACTTGCAGAGCAACAAACTCGAATCGATCACCAACTCAGGCCCGATCAGATCCTCCGCCGCATCCAGCAGCCGCGGCAGCGTGGCCAATTCCCACACCCAAGGAAAGTAGAGGTGCGGAAAGGCAGTGTATTTTTGTGCTCCGCCGCCGCGCAGCTCCAGCTCCCGGAATCCCTCCTGGAAACGCTGCAACTCGTTAGGCAGGACAACGGGTACCGGGAAAACAATACCGTTTTCCTCGTAGCGCTGAACCTGCTCCGGTCCCAGCAGTGCGTTGCCGCGCACGGATCGGCTGCTCATGATTCCGGTCTCCTCGACCCGTGCTCTCCGTTCGTCTGACTTGAGACGGCGGCCAACTCCGCGCCTGGCGGGGACCCTCTTTCGTCCATCTGCTCTCGCTGGCGCACCAGCGGCAAGACATCGCGGCAGAATATGCGCATCTCCTCCCACTTCGGCCACCCGTGAAGGATAAATTGAGAGATGCCAGCTTCCTTGAAGCGATAGATTTCATCCACAACTTCGTCGGGCGTCCCGACCAGGGCGATGGTGGTTGCACCGAGAGTTTGCACGGCGCCGGCCCAAAGATGTGGCGTCAACCATTCCTGCTCGCCGAGATCATAGGTGCTCCGCATCGACTCGGCATCGGATGCCTTGACAAAGGAAGCCTCGCTCCCCTGGCGACGTTGGATGGCTGGCGCGTCGAGCAACCCCCGGGTCGCGGCGATGGCTTCCCGGCGCGTCGGCCTAACGATGCAGGAAAGCCGCAGGCCGACCTCGGTGCCACTGAGGCGCATGGCTGCCGCCTGCGGGGCGACATTCTCCGGCGTATCGGCAAAACGAAGCCAGCAATCCGCCAGCGCGGAGGCGGCCTCGCGAGCATTTGCGGAGCCGCCGCCGACGTAGATCTCAGGCGCCGACCGATCGGGTGCGACGAATGGCGTTCTCAAACGGCCATCCTGGATTCGGTAGTGCTGGCCGGAGAAATTCACTGGCTCTTCCGCGGACCAAAAGCGATCGCAGATGGTGAGATATTCCTTCATGCGCTCGTAGCGCGTATCGTGCGCCGCGTTGTCCCCGTAGGTTAGCTGCTCCGCTGGGGAATAGCCGGCCACCATGTTCAAAGTGATCCGCCCCGAAGCGAGGGTGGAGAACGTGTTGACCTGCTGCGCGAAAAGGGCCGGCGACATTAGGCCGGGGCGGTGGGCGACCATAAACTTCAGGCGCTCGGTGGAGGCGGCGAGAGCCATCCCGAGCACCATCGGGTCCGGCTTAGCGCTGCTAATATCCACCAGCGCGGAATCGATGCCACTCTGCTCCGCCTCGCGACAGAAGGCGATTTGCGCCGCCATTTCAGGGAGCGCGACGGCGGAAGAGAGACGTTCCGGCGCGATTGCGCCCTGCAAGTCCCCGCCTTGGATGAGCCGCCAATGGAAACGAAGCGGCGCTGTCATGTTGCTACGTCCGCGACCTTCGTTCCCTTGGCAGGGGCCGGCCAGCTGTCGCCTAAGTAGATGAAAGCCTGAGCCTCGTTGGTGTGAATAAACTCAGTAAATCGTAACTCTGGATTCGCTTGCCCAAATTCTCCCCACGCCCGCCGCTCGCCTCGCTCCGGGTCGCCGTAAAAGCAAAACCAATCATCGAAGATGACGATCGTTCCCGGCCGCAGGAATTGTCTCACGAACGCAAGCACCGGCACGGTCGATCGGTACAAATCGCAATCGATAAAAATGACGGCGGCCTTTTGGGGAAGGAAAGTTTCCGCCAGGGCCGCGGTGAGACTTTGATCGTAAAAGCCTTTGACTGTGCGAAGACGCTCCGGCGGCACTCCCCCGCCCACGGTAATGTTGATGAAATCCGTCTCGCTGGTGGCTAAACCACCTTGTTTCCAGATCGGCTGCCGATCGATCTCGGAAATTTCGGGCAGGCCGGCGAAGGAATCGAAGCCGACATACGTCCAATCGAAACGCGCACCGGTGTGCTCCCAGGCCAGACGCATCGTCCGAGCTTCGTGGCACCCGAACTCGAAATAATAGCCATCGTTTAAGGAGTTGAGGGAGCAAAACCGGGCGATGCTGGAAAAAATATATTCGCGCTGAAGGTCGCGAAACGTTTGGTGGTCAAGCTCGAGAGGTTGTGTTGCTCTCATCGTTTTAGCTCGGCGTTTTCGCGTTCGCGCACTCGCGGGAGGACCTCGCGCCCGAAAAAAGTCATCTCATCCAAGTCCGGCCAACCGGTGAACAAAAATTGGGTGACGCCGATTTCCTTGTATTCCAACAGCGCACCGGCGACTTCCTCGGCGCTCCCAAGGAGGGCTATCGCCGGCGCGCCCAAGACGGGAACGGCTCCGGTCCATAGAGTCCTGGTAGCCCAAGGGGTGAGGGACTGCCGGGCGAGGTAGGTCAATTCAAACGCGGCGGCATCCGTGTGCCGTTCGAAGCTTCGCTGGATGGCGCGGGCCTTTTCACCGAATTGTCCGATGAGGTGGCAGCCCGCTTGGACCGCCTCGTCGCGAGTGGGCCGGGCGATGAGCGACACAAGGAGACCCACCTCCGTTCCTGTTTGGATCACGGGCGCGATCTTATCCGCCAGCGATGCCGGCGGCTCGGCAAACCGCCACAGACAATCCGCATGGCGGATCGCGAGCGCCGCACTTTCCTCCGAATTTCCTTCCAGAAAGATCTCCGGCCGGCGCACACCGTTCATGCTGAATGGCGTAGGCAGCCGCCCACCGGTGATCTGATAGTAGCGCCCCGCAAGATTCACCTCCTGGCCGTCCGCTTCCCAAAGCGCCCGGCAGGCGGTGAGAAATTCATCCAGGCGGGCGTAGCGCTCCGCACGCGGCAGCCAGTCGCCATAGTATTGAAGTTCATGCGGCGTATGGCCGCCGACTAGGTTGATATGGACTCGCCCTCCAACGAACAGGGCAAGCGTGTTGATTTGCTGGACAAAAGCGGCTGGCGAAATCAGCCCCGGCCGGCAAGCGACCATGAACTTGACTCGTCGGGTCTTCAGTCCAAGGCAAGTGGAGAGCAGAATGGGATCGGGGCAGGTGGAGCCAATCGCCATCAGCAGCGAATCAATGCCGTGTTCGTCGGCGCATTGGCAAAGCTCCAACTGCGCCTCGAACGGCAGCCGGCCGGATAGTTCTTCTGTCGGCTCGGAGCGGCGAAACCGATTGCCCGCCTGCGAAAGGCTCCAGTGGAATCGGAGCGCCTTGCCGGGATCCACCGGTCGCGGCACTGCCGTTGGGCGGGGAGGGTGAGTGAGACCGCTCATCGCTGCACCGCCTCCCGCCGGTAAAAGAACTCTCGCTTGAGATAACTCGAGCGCGGGCTCGAATCCTTGAACCGGTGAAAGGACGCGATAATAATCAGACCCTTGTTCTCATTCGCCGCGAGAGTAATCTCCGCAAAATCGAGGTCGTATCGGGCGAGGAACGCCACCGCCCGTCCGCCACTCACGTCATATCCGTGCGGGTTTGCTTCCGCCTCCCCCCACGGCTCCGCACGGCCCGCCCCAAAAACGCGAAGGTAATAGCGGCCCTCGCGCGGGAAGAGATCGAAATGCGTGATCGCGATCGTCTCGGGATTCGTGTTTGTCCAATGCCCGGTCAGGTTCGACATATCGATGGCGCCGGTGGCCGTCCCCGCCTTCGGCAAATCGCTGAAGGCCGCGCACGGCTCGCCCGCCGGAAGCGATTCGGGCCGATGCGCCACCTCCTTGCTGAAAAACTCTCGCGTGAAATAAGCTGGCCGCCCGCTTCCGTCGCTGAACTCATTATAGCTTTGGATGACGAGGGTGCCGTACTTGATGTTCCCCGCTATCCGCGTCTTCATGAAGCCGAAGTCGTAGTCGGCGGTCAGCCCGGTAATGACGGAGGAGCCAATCCGATCCACGTACGGCGTCGCCAATGTCTCTCCCCAGTCGATTGGCTCCCGGTCGTTGGCGCCAAAGGCCCGCATGACGATCGCTCCATCCCGGAGCGCGATGACGATCCTGCTGATCTCGCCGGTATCCGGATCAGAATTGAACCAGAGGCCCTCCATCCCCTCCGGCGGCAATCCTACTGCGTGGGTCTCATCGCCGCCACGGTCGTTCGAACGGGTATATCTCATAGATGAAGCTAGGTCGGGGAGGCGATCCTGCGTGCTTCCGTGGTTCGGCGCACCAGCTCGGCTTGCGCGGCGATTGCCTCGGCGAAGCGATACGCGGGGGGCGACTCCAAGTGCTCGAAATAGCCTTCCTCGTCCCGGCCGCGCGCCAGAACCGTGGGGACGGGAACAACAGCTTGCCTGACGGAGGGCGCGACATAGCGGACGGCAAACCCGAGGCGCGGCTCCGCCGAGTGGTTCGGGTTTGAGCCATGGACCACGTTCACATGATGCAGGGACATTTCCCCAGCGCGCAGAACCACGTCCAAGGTGTCGCGCTCTTGCACTTCGCACGCGATTTCCAATCCGCTCGGGAGAAGATTCTTTTCCGAGCTAGCGGAGTTCGAATGTTTCGCCCTGCCATTGAGGTGGGATTCGGGAACGACTCGCATGCAGCCGTTCGCCACGTTGCTCTCCGAAAGCGCTATCCAGGCGGAGACCAATAACGGTTCGTTCAAGTCCAGATAGTATCCATCCTGGTGCCAGGAAACGAAGGTCCCGTCGTGCGGATATTTGCAAAACAAGGAAGCGTGATGGACCAGAATGTTCGGCCCGATGATTTGCTCGACTGCATCGAGCACGCGTGGGTGCGTTGCCAAATCGTAGGCCCAGCGGTGAAAGAGGTGGGGGTTGCGGGATTGCGCCGCACTGGGTGGGGAGCCGAGTTGCTCGCAAAACTGTTCGTAGGCGCCTCGGAAGTTTGCTAATTCCGCTTTCGACAAGGCGAAAACGGGAAACAGGATTCCGCTTCGCCGATAGGCGCCGACTTCTTGTTCGCTCAGTGGTCGATGCATACTCGGGATTGCTAAGAAATATTCTTCACGGCGCAGTGAGCGCAGCGCATCCGTCGACACACGCCAGCCAAGTCCGGTCCTCCAAACGCTGCGGATCGATGTGATGCATGCCACGCCGGTTCCATTCTTCCTTTCCAGGGCCGAGGATCGGGCCGATCTCTCTCTCGGCGTACGAAGTCGTAGTGAGATCCGTCAAGCCAAACCCACGCACCGCAGTTCCGTATTGCGGGTGGCAATCCTGCCCAAACCGAACCAGGTTCCCGTCTAAAGTGATTACCCGTCCCGCGGGCCGAGCCCCCCGCCGGTTGCCGGCGATTAACGGGCGGCTCGCGTGCTCGCGCCATTCGGCTTCGAGTGCCGGGGCGCTGAAGAGATTCAGCATATCATGGCCGGAAGGATTGCCACAGCAGAGCAACCACCAGCGACCGTTGTACTCGAAGGCGCTCGGGTCCGCGTAAGCGCCTAAAATTAGCTCTCGCAAATACCGCCACCTGGTGGGGAAGGGATCGCCGAGATAGAGACGAACGGCCCCGGCGCCAAGCGTCTCCGGCAGCAGGTAATGCTTCCCTTCGCTGTTAAAAACATACGGATAGGAAAGATGAAAAGGCTCCCTCAACACGACGCCTTCATAGGTCCACGCCACTCCGTCCGCACTCCGGGCCAACGCGATCTCGCCCCGCCCGGTATCGACATTCATGACCTCCATGAACATGACCCATCCATCACCGTCTCTGGCCATAAACGGATCGGCGACAAAAGCAGCCGGAATGTCGGTGACATGATGTCGCGTCACCACCGGATTGCGTGCTCCAGGATGTGGTCGCAGCCCCTGCAGATTGTCGCCACAATAGATGCCGATAGACCACGCCGGATAGGGCCGGTCGTCCGGCCTCTTCGGGCTTGGAGCACCGTGGTTAATACCGCCTGGGTGGGCGGACGGTCCAAGTCGGACATTGGCTCGGTTCTGATGCGGGGGAGCGTGGGTCGTTTTTGGCATTGGGAGGTAGAAGCCCCCATAGAGGGCACCGGGCGAGATTAGCGGATGCGGTGTCATCGGTCATCATCAAAAATTATTGTAGCCGAGTTTGCCCGGTCGTGATTCAAACTCGGTGCCACGCTCCAAAAAAAACCTTGGCAAAGCGAAGCGGATCGCCACACTCGATACAACCGAATCGCGTGCATGATCCGCGCGCTGGCGGTTACCAGTTCGCAAGGTGCAAAAGCAGATTCCGAATGGAATGACGCCTGATCCCCCGATTACCACGCTGAGGCAGGAATTCGCGCCGAACTGCATCTGGACGTTCACCGTTCCGGATCACGAGCGCCTCAACGCGGAGCTGATCGCCCTGATCGAAGAAGAGCGGCGGATTTCGCCGGAGGGTCGCGCCTGCGCGGGCCGGGAGATGTGGCAAAGCCAGAGGCAGGTGACCGACGACCCGCCCGTGCGGGAGCTGTTCAAGTCGATCTTCCGGGCGGCAGTTGAAGTCGCGGCCTTCCTGCGTTGGGACGTGGCGGGCAAGAAGCCCGTTTGCAAAGTGTGCTGGGCCAACATCCACGGCAAAGGTGGGTATCATACCCGGCACATCCATCCCGCGACCATCCAGTTGAGCGGGGTCTACTATGCCAAGGCGAATAAGGCCTGCGGCGATATCATCTTCCACGATCTCTCAAGGTTCCTCGGCCTCTGGGCCGCGGCACCGAGCACCCTGGAGTTAACTTCTCACAACCGTTCGCAACTCCCGGTCGAGCCCCAAGCAGGACTAGGGGTCCTCTTCCCCGCCTATGTGATGCATGAGGTCGCGGCAAACCGCAGCGAGGACGAGCGCATCGGTCTCGCCTACAACATCAATTTCGAATAACGCGGTAATGGACGCCCAGTTCGGGCGCCATTGCCGTGATTTCGAACTTGCAGACTCAAGTGTCAGCTCCATGCAGGCTGGGGCCAGCTGTTCGGCCTTCTCGCGCTGTGAGCGATGCGGTTCTTGCCACGGGGATTCGGCTTGACTCGGTGGACGGGCTTGACGCCGAACTGGCTCCATTGCCGCTGGCATCCCTTGCCGGATCGAAGAACGAGTGATCGTGCTTCTCGCCGAGCAATTGCTGGCCCACCGTTGCCAGCACGTGGTCCGCATTGTCATGGCGAACGTAGAGTGACAGATCGCGGTAGATGCGTTCCACGGGGCTCGGCTTAAGAAGCGCGCGCGCTCCGCAGGCGCGGATGCAGTGATCGAGCGTCTCGGTGGCTAGCCTCTCGATGAGGTACCGCACCTTTGGGGCCGCCGCTTTTGCTTCTTCGATGGGGTGGCAGTCCCAAAGATCCGCTACGTGCTTCAGCCACAAGTGCGCTGTTTCGATATTGAGCGACATCGCGGCAATGCGATGGGCGACGTAAGGATCACCTGCTCGCTTCTGTTTGTGAATCGAAGCGAGCGCATACTCGTAGGCGGCCTCGGCTCCGCCTAGAAAGGTGGCTGCATAGTGCGGGGAGAAGCGCGTTTGCCAGCTCTCCTGCAGATATTGGCCGGAGCGGCCGATCACATCCTCCTCCGGAATGAACACGTCGTCGAACCGCGCCATGTAGCTGACCGTTGCCCGCATCCCAATCGGGTTCCACCAGGAGCTATCGTAGCTTACTCCCGGTTGTGAGAGGTCGCAGCCCAGCAGGAATAGATCATCGGCAGACGCAGTCGCGTGCCGGGCGCCGCCCGGCCCTGCGGCATTCACGAGCAGGATCGCCCGGCGCGCGTGGCCCGCGCTCGTGGCATACGCTTTCGTGCCCCGGAGGATGTACCCTCCGGGCGCTCTTTCCAAAGAGGTGCCGAAGGCGGTTTTTTGTCCGGGCACGCTGGCCTGCGGTTCGCCGCTCCAAGCCACCCAAATGTCGCCACGCGAAACGATTCCCTCGAACCAGCGCTCCTTCTGCTCATTGCTCCCGAGTGCTGCAATCAGTACCTGGGAATTTACGTGGCCCTCCCAGCACCGCGCCAACGACATATTCGCCCGCGCGAGTTCCACTGTCATCAGCCAGAGCGTATGAGTGTCGTGTCCCGGCCCTAGCCCGAGCCCGCCGTAGCGCTCGGGCACGCAAGGCGAGAGGAGTGACGCGCGGTACAAATCGTCGAAGTCCTGCGCCGGGAATTCCGCCGCCGCATCATAGCCCTCGGCGCGTCCAGCGAAGAGTCTCGCGGCGAGATCACGGATTCGCTCCACGTGGTGCGACCCCGCCCGTGGCGGATCATGCAATATGGACGCCTCCATTTCCGAAATTGGCAATTGAGAGCCGGTCATTGGATCGATCCTGCTGGGGGAAGAGAGCGCCGTTTTTTGCCTCGGCAGCCGGAAGTCCCAGGAGACGCCGGCCGAGGCTCATGGGCATGGTTTCGCCGGTCATCAAATAGTATTGCCGCCGAGCCTGCGCAAGGAGGATCAGCCAGCCATCGACAACATGGTGCCCCAGCGCACGCGCTTGCTCAGCCAGCGCCGTCTCGCCCGCGTGGTTGTAAACCATGTCCACAACCGTCGCTTCAGGGTCGAGCTCCGCGACATTCACCGGAAGCTGTTCGCCATTCCGGCCCACCGGCGTTGCATTGACGAGCGCGCCGTACCCCAGCGCGGAGAATGATTCCAGCGGCACGAAGGGCAAGTCAAGGAGTCGTGCTGCCCATCGCCCGCGCTCGGCGCCGCGGTTTACCAAGGTTACGTTCGCGCCGGCCTGACTCAAGGCGGCCGCCGCGATGCGTCCGGAGCCGCCGCAACCGATAATCGCGACTTTCGTGCCCGGTCGCGGATGGCCTAGGGACATATTATGGAAAATACCTTCCGGATCCGTTGTCGAAGCAATCCATTCGTTTTCCCGGCGCACGAGCAAATTGCTTGACGCGCATTGCTGGCAGAGCGGCGCGCGATGCTTGGCCACCTCCAGGGCGGCCTCCTTGTGCGGCGAGACAACCGTGAGTCCCATGATCGGAAAACCGATCGTTTCCATGGCGCCGCTGAGCACGACCCGACGCCAAAACTGCTGAAAGCTGTCCGCCGGAAAGCTCAAAAATAACCGCCCAAAACCATTCGCCCGATAGGCGCCGTTATGCATCCGAGGGGAAAGGGAGCCTGACAGCGGTTGCCCGATGATGGCAAAAATCTCCCGCACCGGGTAGAGATCCGGGAAACCGTAATCCAGCACGAGATCCCGGATCGTGGGTTCGAGGCCCGCTGTGTCGCCGCCCCCGGACACGTTGGCAAATGCGATCGGCGCACCCAGTCTAGGTGCTAGCATGCGCGTCCAGCTACTGCTGGCGCCCTCGGCATAGGCGGCTACGTCCTCCCGGTGCACGCGATGCAGGAATTGCAGTGCCGCTAGGCCGTCCTCGACTCCTTCACACTCCACCTCGAACCGGAAAAGACGGGCGGGCGTTCGCGTAAACGCGCCGAGCTGCGCCTCCAGGCATTCCGATCCGGTGGCTTCTCCGCGCCAGGAAACGATCCGCCTCTCGGGTGCGATGGCCCTCAAAACTTCGGGGACCAAATCACATTCCCCTTCCAAAGTGACAAAATCGTAGGTCTCCGCCGCCTTCCGCAATAACTGGTGGCGATACGCCACGGAAAGATGGCCACGCTCTCCTTTCTTTGAGATTCGCAACGTGTAGAGCAGCCGCTTCCTCTTGCACCGCTCGCGCAGTTCCGCCGGATCAAGCTCGGGAAGCAGGTCCGCGCGAACCTCGATCCACTGACAATATTCCACCGCTGCGGGAAAGAGGGTGGTATCCGAGATTTCTCCGGCTGATTTGAGTACCCCGACGAGTATGGCGGAAGATTTCATCGTCTCCCCGCGTAAAGATCCGCGCCCTGGCCGGCATGCTTGAGCGCCTGGGCGTAAAAGTAGAGCTCCTCCAGAAAACGCTCGGTCTCTAAAACTTTCGACCCGTTACGCAGCCCGCCCTGCTCACCGAAGCGCTCCTGGACTCGTGAGACCGCAATGCTTTCTGGGATCGGCAGGCCGCCCAGCGCAAAAACTGTCAAGCGAAGCTGGAGCAGGCATTGCAAACCGCCAAATCCCCCTGCCGACACGGTGCAGATTCCCACCGGCTTCCGCCGCAAAATCCCGGGCTCCAGCAAATCGATGGCATTTTTCAACGCCCCCGGAATACCCCCTTTATACTCGGGCGAGACGATCAGGAGGGCATCGGCTTCCCGCAACCGGTGGGAAAAAGCATCCAGCGCTTCGGGCGGCTTCTCCATTTCCTCAGGTCGTTGCTCCAGCAGGCCAAAGCGGTAAGTCGCCAAGTCAAGCAGTTCCGGGCGAAATCGTGGATCGCTCTCCAGTTTGGACAGGAGATACCTAGCCACAGCTTCGCTTCGGCGGCCCATTCGCACGCTTCCAAGGAGGAGGGGCAGTTTAATGACATCCATCACCGGGAAAACCGCTGCGTCATCTTTCTCTCAGCGGCGAAAGCGGAACGAGATTCTCGCGATGAAGGCTTGGCATGGGTCGAATTGTCCAGCGCGAGCAGGCGCTCCTGAGCGGCCCTCGGTAGCCGCCGGGATTCCGATGGCGTCATTTTAAACTGTAGTTTGAAATCCCGACAGAAATGGGAGACCTGGCAATAATGCAGGCTATAGGCGATTTCCTTAATGCTCGCGGTGCCTTGCAGTCGGATAAGGGCGGTTTTCAGGCGCTGCCGCTTTAGCCACGCTCTCGGCGTGAACCCGACCTCGAGCTTGAAGCGGCGCTCCAAGTGACGAAGGCTGACGTGGCACTGCTCGGCCATTCGAAGCGGACTGTAATTCGATTCTTCAGCCGACAGCCGCCAATGTGATCGCCGTTCACACTTTGGTGAAGCGCTTGCCTGCTCCCAGCAAACCAAAGGACAGGTGTTCATGGATTTCCTCCTCCCGCTGCCCGTCTGGTGAGAAACACCATTCCGCGGGCACACGAGCTTCTGGAGATAATCCGGGGGCAGCGCCACACAATTGGGAGAGTTAAAAACGTTCTTTTTTACGTCGTTCTTTAGGTCATGATTCTAGATGGACACTCTACTGTCGAGAAGATTTCGCCTGAAGTCGCAAGCAAGCCCCCATATCGAGGAGCCGCTTCTGAGCTCGGTTTTCGCGACCTTGGCGTGCAGATACTCCGCGTGTCCGCTCTAAACACCGCATCTTCGTGCTCGACTGAAATGGAATCTGGCCTAATCGTGAGCGACGCATTAGACAATTTGCGCTTACCCTCCGCCGTGCCCTCCACTGCTAACTTCTTCACGCTCTTACTCGTCTCGAAAGAAAAAATCCTGCCCACGGCGATCCCATGAAAGCGTTGGTTACAGGTGGAGCAGGGTTTATTGGGTCGCACCTGGTCGAAGCATTATGCCGGCGCGGGGACGACGTCGTTGTTCTTGACGATCTGAGTTCCGGCACGCTCGACAATCTCGCCTGGTGCGCACCGAGTAACGACCTGGAGTTCGTCCAGGGTGACGCCGGTGATGACAGATTGCTGAAGCAACTGCTTGAGGACTGCGACTGCGCGTTTCACCTGGCTGCGCTGCCATCCGTGCAACAATCGATTATTGCACCGCTTGAAAGCAATCGGAGGAATCTCGAGACAACTTTGCATCTCTTCCTCGCCGCTCGCGACGCCAAGCTGCGGCGCGTCGTTTTCGCGTCCTCATCCTCTGTCCATGGCGACGCAAATGCGGGGGCGAAAGAGGAGGCGTGCCCGCAACTGCTCTCGCCTTACGCCGTCCAGAAATGCGCGGCGGAGCAATACGCCCAGCTCTTTTACCGCTTGTACGCTCTGCCGGTGGTCACTTTACGCTACTTCAACGTTTTCGGACCGCGGCAGGACTACGATTCGCCCTATGCAGGTGTAGTAGCCCGTTTTTGCAAAGCGGTTCTCAACTCCCGCCCCGTCACGATTTATGGCGACGGCCAGCAATCGCGTGACTTCACCTATATTGACAATGTGATATCGGCCAACCTTATCGTAGCAGCAGCACCAACGGAAAAGATTGCAGGCCGTATTTTTGACTGCGCTACGGGCACTTCGGTTTCGGTGCTCCAATTAGCGCAGGCTCTGGCCGAATTAACCGGAGAGCCGGTGGCCGAATGTTTGGAGGCAGGTCGCGTGGGTGATATTCGCGATTCCCGCGCAAACATCGCCGCGATCGAAAGAGAGCTAGGCTATCGTGTGTTAGTTAGTTGGAAAGCAGGACTTCAGCGAACGCTCGACTCTTATCGATTACAAGCCACCGGCATGGACTCACCAGCATGTGCAACAGTTGCTCGCCCGTTCTAAACAAGGTTGGTCTCTTCGCAATTGTCTGTCCAATCGATGCGAATGAGAATCAGCCTAACACCTGTACATTGATCCTGAGAAACCGGCTAATGATTGGCTAATGATTTGAAAAGAGCACTATGAAATCCACACGAGGGGACCTGCTGATCAAAACATCGAAAACGCTGACTTCGGATCAGAAAGTTTGAAGTTCATCTTCACAGGTGCGCTACTCCGCGCAGGGACTTTTTCCCAGAGTTCGAATCCCGTCTTTGGCTCCACTTCTGCCTCGAATCGGCTCGCTAGGCGCTGGGCAGCGGGACGAATTTGCTCCGCAAATCGGCGAAAATAAGGGTCGAGTCCGCAGCTTTTTCTGCCACGAGACCCAGCATCGCGGAGTAATGCTGGATGCCATTAGGCAACAGCGCCTGTCTCGCCTCTTTGGCTTCGGTCTCCCAAGGCCATTCGATGTCGTGGGTTGCGACGCGAGCAGCGATCAGCCAATAATCGCCGGAACGAAATTGGCCCGGATCTTTTCCATCTGGAGCCTTGAATTGAACCTGGACGCCGTCTTCGAGGTCGAACCATTTGTCGTATTCAGTCGTGATCGCTCCGCCATTGAGCGAGGTTTCCTCGGTTGCCTTCTGGTCCCAACGCCGAACCTTCGCGTTCCTGCCAAAATTTTGGTGGCCCAAGACGGAGCCGCCGCTAGCCGTGGTTGGATCGAAAGTGAGCGAACCTGCTTCGACCTCTTTCAATTGCACGAGCGTGCCAGGGGTCGCTTCGAGATCATGCTGCTCATCACTCAATTCGACCCATTGACCTCTATCAAAACCGCGCGCCTGATCACGAGCGCCGCTCACCTTCAGGGTGTCGTCTTCGTCAGCCACCCACGCAGCCACCACGGAACCATTGTCCCGCGACCATTTGAACGTGGCTACGCTGCTCATCACCGCATCCGACTTGTCCGTCCCATTCCAGGCGGGGCCGGGCCGGTGGATTTCGACGCGATAGAGTTGATTCTCCAAGCCGCCATAGACGGACTCCGGCGAGCAGACACAGGGATCATCGCTTTCGGACTGCTGCTTGATCCCGGCGCGAAGACGCGGACGGTTTGTCCATTGTTTTTGACTCCAAGCTTCAAATTGCGGTTGGAGGTCCTTTCGCCACGCGTCGAGTGCAGGTTGCTTGGGAGGAGGTTCTAATTTGATCTGACTCGTCGGTTTGATCTCGCTGTCGAATGGCCGCGCTCTTATCGCCCATTCGATTTTCGCCCGTGTCGCAGTGTCAAGACCTCCCAAAGCCTTTTCGCGGATCTCGTCGTCTTCGATGAAGGTGATGTGCCGTTCCCAAACGTCGAGATACATCAGCAATAAAGGGTGATCTGGGTTCAGCGTGTCTTTGATATTTTTTACCGCGTCAGGCTGATTGTTCTCACCAAAGGAAAGAAGACGTTCATTCTCCGCGAGCAATCCGTTCACATAATAGCGGCCCGGACTGATAATGATCAGTTCCTTGGCCAAATCCGGAAGCTTCTTTGGATCGATAATGCCCAGATCCTTGGCCAAGGCGTTCAGCCGGTCTTGGTCTACGATTAGCTCAAACCCGCATGTTCCCTTGGGCCCAGCGCCTGACCCGAGCAAGTCACTTGCGAGCGTTCGAAGATAATGGTGTAAAATGCTAACTTGCTCATTCCAGTCGGCGTCGAGCTGGACGCGGCCTTGCTGCATGAGGACGCGGCTGAGATGTTTCGTGCGGTGGAACGTGTCGCGAGTGCTGTCATTTTTCATGGTGGGACTCCTAGGTGAGGTAAATGATGCCGGTTTCCATTCCAGCGGGGGTGAATTCATCGAGGCGCGCGCGCAGGTTAATCGCTCGCTGCGGTTGAAAGAGATCGTGGAACACGCCCATCTCGGATTCATCCTCAGCGCCGCGGGTGATTTCCTCCGGACAACTGAGCGCTAGCTGGCAATAAACCGGCCATCCATAGCGCAAGCTGTTAAATTCTGGTTTGACTCGAAAACGTTCGCGGCTGCGCGTCGCCTGGATTTCTTCATTCGAAGGAGGAGGGTCTGAAACCTTGGCCCGCCCCGCGCGCAGCTTCTCCTCCGCGGTGCGCTCCGCCAGATCCGGCTGGCATTCATAGCGCCGCGGAGTGCGCGATCCGGGAACGACGTAGCAAAAACGTACGCAGCCGATCTGGCGCCGCGCCACACAAATGTGCCCGGTGAAGATGCAATTCTCCGCCAGACGCATCACATGGCTGTGGATTTCACCGACGACGGTGCTGCGGGCGATCGTAAGAACCGCGTGCGCAATTTCCGCCCCTCCAGGGCGGGAGAGCGCGGCTCGCTTGGGGCTGGTCGCGTCGAGAACGCTATCGCTGATGCGCAAATCAATGGGTTCCGCGCGCACCTCATCCTCGGAAATGCGCACGGCGCCCACGATACTGTGCTCGATGCTGACGCGGCCTTGCAAATTGCGGAGGTGAAGACTTCCTTTGGCCGGCTGGCAAGGCGCACAATCGCATTCCAAGGTCCACCCCGGCACCAGGGTGCAGTGCCGAATGGAAACCTCAATCTGGGCCGGCTCAAGGACATCTGCCGCCATACTCGGCGGATCGCTGACTATTTCGTCGGACTCGAGTTGCGCAGTGATGGTCGCGCTCTTCGCTTGTTCGGTCGCGGACGTCTGGGCGGCGCGGGCGGGTGTCTTGGCTCGCGGATTTTGCGCCTTGCCGCCTTTGCCGTTCTTCTGAGGATCGTGCGGCTCATGTTTCGACGCTGGTTGCGCGGCCCTGATCTGCACGCTTCGCCCGGTGATAAGTAATCCATCCAAGACCAGACGGCTGCCCCTGTTCAGGACCACATCCAAGGAATCGGGTTCGTTAGTTTTGTGATCGAGCAGCCGGATGATGGGGCGCTTCTCTGCCGCGGCGCGGATTTGGAGACTGTGGCCAGCTGGAATTTCAAACTCCACCGGGTCGTCATAGATCTCGCTCTCTGTCAGCTCGATCACCGCGCTTTTTGGCCCTTCGTTTTTCCATTCACTTAGCCGCGCGCGCAATTCGCCTGGAGCCGCCGAATAAATCTTCGCCTCCGGTTGCTGCGATATCGGACGACGCCGATATTCGCCGCCGCCGATGTCCGCGCTGAATCCGTAATGATACGATACCCAAACACCCTCGGGCGGCGCTTGTTCGGTCGGGAAAACAATTCGTCCGCGTTTCGGATCGATGGCGACGCGATCATCATCCGACTCGTAATCCCACTTCCGAAGGTCCACAGGGAAAATCGCCGTGGGCGGAATAAGGCCATCCTCGTTTGCACCTGGCCAACCCGGTGCGCGAATCGCCACGCTCTTTTCGCCGCTGTGGACGCTTTCGAGGTCGCCATAATAATCCTCGGATGCTTCGACTCTTTTCACCCGCGCATTCTCCACGATCGGTTTGGCCAAGGCCCGAAGGCGAATTGGGGCCGGCACATTCAACTCGCTGGCGATGTGGGCCGGTCCGCACTCTGGCCGCGGATGCGTGAAAAGCGGTGAGTTGTGGCCGAGGACGCTGAAAGTGAAACAATTCTCGCCGGTGCCAGCTTCCTCGATGCACGAGGCCGGCGTGTTGCTCACTCGATAGGCTCGCAACCGCCAGACGAAGAGTCCCGCACTGGGAATATTAGCGCGCGCAGGATCGCGCCGAGAAGCGACACGGCGAACGTCCACAGTGTGCCCGGTGCGATTGAACGCGCCGTCTATCAGATCGAGCGACTCGACCTCGCGCACGTCGATCCTGCGCCCGCGCCGCATTTGCAGTTGATTGATTGCCTGGGTCACGCCGAGCGTCTGGTAAAACTCAACCGCCCGTGCCGGCCATCCCGCCACATCTCGCGCCAGTTCTTCGAGCAGTGCCAGAGTCCCTCTGCGCCGTCGCGCCGCGATGATGCGCCCCACTTCCCGGCGCGGAACCAGGATCTTTTCGAGCGAGCGGCCTTGCGCGGTCCGCACGTCCCCTGGTTGACCCGCCTCGTGCACGAGTTGAAAACCGAGCAGATCTCCGATATAAGGCACAACCCAGTCGTCGCACGTCTCGATGAACCAATTGTCGTAGAGCTGGGCGATGTCTTCCTCGACCACGTCGACCTGTTCGCTGATCACGCGCAAGAGCGCGCGCAGCGGCTGGCCCTGTTCCTGGTCGCGCTGCCGATAAATCGTCGGCAACAACTCGTAGAGACGATCCGGATTCTTCACCCTGTCACCTCCGTCAAGACGAGTGTTTCAGGAAGCGCGGGCGACAGCACGGCGATCTGCGCCGGAGCAATCCGGTCCGAGAATTTCGTTGGCGCCTTATTTACGCGGGCCGGTTCCACGACGACGCGGCACTTCACGCTGGTGAGCGATTCAGAGAAGCTCTTGACGGTCGACGGCCCTTTGCCCGCGTTGACGGTGGTCTTGAGCAACTCTGCTTCCATGTCGCTCTCCGAGCTCGCGGCGAGGAGCTCCAGATCCACGAAAGCGACGCCGGGCACGCGTTGGATGGTGGAGATCACTTCGCTTTTGGTTACGTCTTGCGCGAGATCTCGTCGTTCGAAACTAAACATGTCGAGCAGGGCGGCGCGGACCTTTGGTTCGACAAATTCCCACGCGTAATCCGGCAGGACACCCACGTTCGCGCTAATGATGAGCGTAAGCATCTCGCGCAGCCTCACTTCAATCGCCACATGCGGATCGCCCAGCTCGCGGAGCGCGCGGCCAAGATTGTGGTAAAGATCGGAAATTGGATCGATCGGAATATCGTTCGCGCCGGCGATGGTCACGTGCACGACTTCGCGCGCGCCATCGGACAATTTGACGGCGCTTGCCTTCCCGATGCCGGCAAAAGTTCTCGTGAAGTCCGCATAATCCTGCCCCGAGACGACGCGGTCGAGCGCGAGCACGCCAAGGGGCGCATTTTTTCTTATTTGATCGCGTCCTTCGCGGTTTGCGCCGCCGGTTGCCGGAAGTGGATTCACGACTTCCTTCACGCCAAGCGGTCGAGTGGTGAGCTGGTTAATCTGGCCGGCTTTGACATTGCCCGGCTCGCCGATTCCATTGCGATAGACTGCCGTAATGTTTTCCCGGCCGGTCGGCGGTCTTGCGCCCTGCCAGCCATTGCCGAAGACGACCGTGGTTTTCGATTCGTCATCCGTTTTTGTGATGAATTTCCGATCCTCCGGCGACGAACCTGCGAGCGTGTCCGCCTCATGCCATTCAATTTCATTGACGCGAAGGACCAGGGTGCTCGCGGCGCCGGCCGCAGTGGCTGCAGGCAGGAACGTTAAGGGTGGCTGGCGCAGGGTGAAGCTTTGCATTGGTTTGCTGGCGTCGCCGCTGCCGAGCACTTCGCTGCGCGTTTCGCCATGGCTGGCTTTGACCACGTTGGCGTAGATCGTCACCTTTTCGCGCACGTAACAGTAGGCGGGATCCTTCGAAAGGGTGATGAAGGTGTGCGTCTTGTCGCCTGGTAACGCGGAGATTTCGCCGGACTCCGTTTCTCCATAGCCGCTGCTCTGGTTGAATCCCAATTGGCCACCGTCAGGCAGAGGCGCCGGTCCGACAAACGATGTCTGATCCGATTGCGTCGGCGCTTGCTGCTTCAATGGCTGAACGCGGTGCGACACACTCAGGATCATAGTTAGCTCGGACGACTGGATTCCTTTGACCTGTTGGCAGTTCACATCGAACACGTCCGCGCGCTCGCCGGACAAAATGACCCAGCGTCCCGCTTCCAGCCCATCGTAGAGGCCATCCAGCTCGATTTCGGCCTTGCAGACCGGGTCGGTAACGGGCGCCTCCGCGAGCGGGAGTAATTCAGTCTGGAAATAAACGCGTGTTCCCCGCAGCACCTGTGTGGAGGCGGCAGCAGCGACCGCGTCGGAAGGCGACTTGGCGAACCATGCCGGCGAAATTGTCGGGAGCGTGACCTTCGCTGAAACTCCGAGGGCGGCCAGGGTGGAGGCAGCCGTGCTCTGCACGGTGTGAACCGTGGTTTTGCCGTCGAATTGTGTCACCGTGGCAAGGCCAGTGGTGTCATGAGACGTCTGCTCGAACGGCGGCCGCTCAATCACCAACAGGCTCTCCGGCCGGATCTGCTCGTATTCCGCATCAAGCGCGATCACGGGGAAGTTGGCCTTCGGCAGCGCAAATCCATCCCACGTGTTCTCGATAGTCGGCTGATCGAATCGGGTCACATTACCATTGGAAAAAACGGGCTGGGCGGGCGTGTTATGACCGAAGAGAGCCGAGACGCGCAGCGCATATACTTTGATCTCGGCCGCAGGCGCGACCGACGCGTTCGCGAGCGCCGGCACCAGCACTTTTGCCAGCGGGGACTGAAACGCTGTCAGCAAACGAGGAAAGACATCGGCACCCGGCGTGAACGCGGTCGCGATAGAGCGATTCAGTTTCACCGCACTTGCGGGGGGGACCGACGGCGCTTTCTTTAATGCGTTCCAAAATAGCTCCACCGGCGGCGTTGGCGTGGCCGTGGGTGGGGAGTTCGCGTTCGCAGGCAAACTGGCCAGCAACTCCGTATGCGCGGAGCTCAATTCATCAATTGTGGTGCCCAGCCATGGTCCCAAGTTCTTGGCCCTGCCGCTGACGCCCTTCTGGAGTTCCTTCAGGGCCGGCAAAGTTTCGCTTGCGACAAACTCGCTCAGGCGATGGGGATCGTCCGTCAGTTCGTTCGCTGTCGTCCGAAGTTTCCCCAAGACCGCGCGAGCATTGTCGGCCGTAGCGCCGGAGAGCGTGTTGCTTTCGTGTTTTGCCGCTATCCCCACCACCGCGGCAGCCGTTTGCTGTGGGGTCGACCAGAAGCGCAGAGTCACAAATGTCCGCTCGGTTGAGGTATCGGCCTTGACCTCGACAACTCGCAACGGAACCGGCATCACTCCCGGAAGCGCGGGATCGATCAGGATCGGATCGTTGGCCTTCAGGCCCGTCGTCGCTCCCTTCAACCAAATGCCATGCGTCTTCCCGATTGACTGCACCGTTTGCGGCTGGCTCATCCGCGGTTTGAGTGTGTTCCAGACGGTGCGAGCACGGAGAGGTTCCGCGGTTTCGAAGCTTTGCGGCAGTTCGTTAGGCTCGGGCACGCTTTGCGAGCGGCTTCCGGCGGGGATCGTGACCTCCATTCCTTTGGGAGGAGTCGCTGAGCGATCTTCATCGATGGTATAGGCAAGCCATGCGGTGGCCGAAACCCCGGGCCGCGGTGCGTAGCCGATAAGCCGCGCCAGTTCGAGGACGGAGCGTCTTTCGGTGGCCGTGCGCAGGTAGCCTTCGTTCGCGAGACGTTCGTCGTAAAATGTCAGCACATCGGCCACGATGGCCCAGCCGGCGAGGAGCGCGATCGCGGGATCGCTCGGATCGCGCGTGGTGAGATTGGCGAGCGGTCGAGCGGCGGTGATGGCTTGGCCTTGTGCGTCGAACTCGCCGACGGGGACGTCGAGACTTGAGAGACGCGCCACCATCGTCTCGTAAAATGTTGCATAGGTGCCAGCGCGGTAGGCCAGCGCGCTCAGCCCGGGCCGGTTGGCGAGCGTCAGGGGCGTCAACCTTTCGACGCCCTCGCAGCAGCCGCAGCTCGAACTCGCCGAATTCATCACCGGCCTCCCTTCAAATTGACTTTAAGTATGCCGTTCTCCGGATTAACCGGATCGCCGTCAAGCCGCGCCACTTCGAGCGGACCGATCGGCAACAAGCCATGCTCGATCTCGAAGTTCTTGGCTTCAAATCGGCGCTGCAGCGTCGTCACTTGCACGCTTTCCACACCCTCAACCGCTTGCGCGGCGGCGATCAACCGACTCAGATAAATCGAATCGCCGAAGGTGAGTTTGTCCGGATGAAAGAAGCCCGGCTCGCCGTTCGTTCGCAGTCCGCTCTGGAAGACATCCAGCAGTTCCGCCTTAACGTGACCGCTCAGGTAATGCGGCTGCACGCAAATGTTCATCTCTATCTCGATTGGAACGTAACGCGCGCCAACGACCTGCACGTCGTGCCCCATGCGCCGATAGCATTGCAACATGCATCTGATTCTTTCGAGCAAAGCGTCCGGCGGTTTCAAGGTGCCGAGCGGATCGATCGCCACGCGCACCGAATACCATCCGCCGGTCCAGCGCAGCTCTGCGCCGGCGCGTTGCACTTCCGCGGGAAACTCGCGCATTACAATCGCGGCGTAATCCTTCGCGATAATGGCGCGCTGCAGTTCCTTCCGGAAGGCGCGGGGCGCGAAAAGCTTTGCTTCCTGGATCGACTCGGGCGCGCTGCCGCCGCAGGCCGCGAGCGGATTTCGGGGCCGCAATGTCTCCGCACTAACCGACAGTTTGCCGGGCCAGACAACCCGTGAAATCGCCTCCGCGCCCACATTCCCCGCCACTCCGCCTCCGATCCGGTAGGTCGCCCGGAAAAGCGTTCCAGCTTCCGGCATGAGGCCCGCGTCGCCATCACCGAAGCGCAGGTGCGCGAGGCCTTCATCGTCGACTTCGACCACGAAGTGCGGCGCATCGCTCTCGCTGCCGAGCAAATCGGTCCGCGGCTGCCACTCGCCAGGCTCCGAGGTAGCGCTGGTAAGCTTTACCGCGGGGACGGTCCGGCACAGATTTTGCCGGAGGAGGGCGCTCGCGGACATTGTCCGGCACAGATCATGGTCCGAGCAACAATTCTCCGGCGCGTTCTTCCCCAGGGGTTCGGCAAAAACCAGCGGCCCGCGTGTCAGGTGCGGACGAAAGCGGCCGGGCGTGATGGTCGTTTCGGACGGGCGTCCCTCCCCTTCGCAAAAGACATCGCTGCGTTCGGTCGGAACACAATCGAATGGGGGCTGTTGCTCAATCGTTCGTCCGTGATCGACGAGAATCACATTACCGCGCGCGACACTGACGTTTTCAATAAGGCGGCAGGGCGATTGCGGTGGCTCAACGTCCGCCGGCCCGATCACGGAGATGCAGAGGGGGAAGGGAAGCGCATCTTGCGGGCACCATTCGATCTCGAGCAACGGTGTCGCGAAATCTTTCTTGTAGCCGGGAAGCTCTTTTCGGCAGAGCGGATCTTCGATGGGTGTTACCCGAGTTAGACAAACAACGTGCCGGCGTGTCGGATCTTTGTCCGCCGGGTCTCCGGTTTTCGGTCCGATCACTTCTTCGAAGAGGAGAAAATCACCGGGCTGCAACTCGAGCTCGCGGGTGGGCGGCGCCAATTCACGAGAGGGAGGAGGGCAATGAGGATCGTCGTTTTTTTCGTCAGGAGGGGGTGTCTGTCCACCTGGCACCCACGCATCGCGCAATGTTGCGCTTGTGGAACCGCGCGGCAGGCAGCATTGGAGATCGCCCCAAGTGTAAAACCAGAGCTCATTGCAGGCCTCTCGGAAACAAACCTCTTCGGCCATCGGCTCGTAATATTCGAATGACCCTGCGGGCAGATTGTTTACTTCGTTCGCCTTCAGGGCGCCGCCGCCATCTGCGGCCGTTCCGTCCGGCGCGGTCATAAAAGCGATCTCAAGTCGTTTAAGAGTCAGTTTTTTAGCCGTGCTCCATACGAAAATCCACGCGCGCGCGTTGCAACCCTCGTGCAAAAAATAATCCACCAGCCGCGCGTGGCGCCGCACCGAGATCCGCTCTCGCGCGGTTTCGAGATACGCTTCCGTACCGACAGCGTCTTGATAGTAACTGAGGTAGTCCCCCGCGTAGGCGAGGATTTCCACCAGGGCGATGCCGATGTCCGGCACGTGCCGTTCGCGCCAATTGGGCACGATCAAGGCCAGGCGATCGAGGATCAACTGACGAAAACTCCCGTAGTCTTTTGCAAGGTAATTGATCTCAGGCGCGACGCGCTTCTCCGGCGGACAAATCCGCTCGACCTTGCAATCCAGATCGGCTGGGCATCCGGGCTTGAAGGAAAATTCAAGTTCGGCATAGCGGGGATCGAATCCATGGAAGGGACGAAACTGCTCCCGCCCGGACTTGTCGCGGTCGACGATCGGATGTCCGCGCTCATCGGTCTCGACCAGCCGCAAAATGTAGAGAGAGAAATCGCCGGCCTTATTGAGCGTGATCTCCATCCAATCGTCTTCTCGCGGATGTTCATTGCGATGGATGGAGACTTTCTTAACGCGTATGTCCCGGACGCGGCGCCCACCCTCAACCCGCACGTTCTTCTCGGTAAGGGGCGGTCGCGGCGGCTGGCCTTCGATTACGATCGCGGGCGGCGCCTTCCCGAGAAAATGGACGGCGATCGTAGAATGATCGTCTCCCGTGATTTCGACGTAATCGAGACCGTTTAGACTCGCGGCCCGGACGCTCTCACGCCGTTCTTCTCCAAGGCATATCTGAGGAGTTTTCACCGGGCTCGTTTCGTTAGGCTGCTCGTGTGAACTGCGCGGTTTGTTGCTCCTGCGTGCGGCGGACAAGGTAAACGAGCTCGACCCGCAAGGTCGCGTCCTCGCTGGTCACTTCGAGTTTGTGCACCTGGATGAGATCGCCTAACCAGCGCTGGAGCCCGGCTTGAATGGTGACCTGCAAAGTCGCGGCCAGCTCGGGACTGTTTGGTGCGAAGACAAGTTGCAAAAGACCGCTGCCGAAGTCGGGACGATTCACCCGTTCACCCGGACTGGTGAAGAGAAACTCTTCGATCATGTCGCGAATGTGATCGTCATCGGTCGTTGCGGCGGTGCGGCCGCGCCCGTCGAAACAAAATGGAAAATCGATATTCATCACATGGCGGTCACGCGGGTTTGCGTGAGCACGATCAGGAGTGGCGTGCCGGTGGGTGTGCAGATCGCCTGGCTGTCGAGCAGGAGCAACGGCTGGCCATTGGAAGTCACGCGTGTCGCAGCGGTGACGAATTGCGCGGTCACGCACGGACCATTTGCCGCGGTCGGCGGAGGTAATGCGCAGCCCGCGATGACGTAGGGGCTGGTGATCGCGACAGTGGGTTGCGCGCTCACCAGCACCCGCGGATTTGGAGTTGTGGGTTGCGCCTGGCCCGCATGAGAGCAAAGGACCTGCGCGCCGACGTGAAGTAAGAAACCGGGCATATTAAATCACCACCAGAGCTACTTTGTTAATCATCACGTTGGGGCCGACCATTTCGATGGAGGCTCCCTTTCCGTTGTTAATGAAAATGCCGGCGTCGTTCACCACGATGGTCGCTCCCGTTGGACTTCGCAGAACAATGCCACCCGTGCCGACAGGTGCAGGCGGCGGGATCGGCGCCATGACCGGAAGCGGCGGCGCGTCGCTGATAACAAGCGAATGCTGCAACGTTGTTTGAAACACGATCGTTTGTCCCGGCGGGATCGGCGGAGGCGCGAGCGCGGATTTCGGCACCTCGGCGAAAACACCCCAGAAACCTCCCACCCAGATCGGGTAGTTTGGATCGCCTTGTTCAAATTCGACCCAAACGCCGGCCTTCAGTTGGGGGACCATGAACGTTCCCTGCTCGATCCCAGCCATCGGCACGCAGGGGAGAGCCCAGGTGGTGGGAATGAGCCCCTGCACATCGGGGACCATGACTTGAATGCGTCCTCGTTGTTCGGGGTCGACATTGTTTACCACCGTGCCGCGATATTTGCCGTAATAACGTGTGGGTGTGCCGTTCATGCCGCCACCCTCGGGACGGTTGAGATCAACCCATTGCGGCTGAGCTCGAAGCTTTGTTTGTACTCGCCACGCTTGATTTTGTGCGTCACGCTCTTGACGTAGTACAGGCCGTCATACGCGAGGCCGGTGCCGCGCACGCCCACTAATTGGCGGGCCTTCAAAATGTGTCCGTAGCGGACGACATCGAGCTCGCCCCGGCCCGTGACGGCCTCCGCCCATTGCGACGCCTTGCCCACCCCGATCATGATGGCCTGCAAAAGCGACCGCTTCGAAAGATCGTCGCTCACCGGCGCAAGACGCGTCGGTATGGGAGGAATGAGTCCGAGAGGAGGATTGAGCGGTGTGATCGGCGGGATCGGGATGACGACCGGTATCTTCGACTTCTCTTCGTACCAGAAAACGGTGGGAATGGCATTGAGGTTCGTATCGAAGGTGAACGAAAGCGCTTCCACGTTGGTGTGCGCATCCATGTTGATGTTGAGTGCGGGCTGCGGGACACCGACCTTTATTTGCGGCCCCCAATAGGCAACGTTCGCGCCCACGACCGGGCCAGGATCGATATAGAAAACGTAGCCGACATCGGCGGCCAGGGCTTTGATGTAGGCGAGGTCCGTGCCCTCTTGGGACGGGATGCGCGTGATCGGGATCGGCACATCAATCAGAATGCTCGGGATAACCAACGGAATGATTCCGAGAAGCGCATACTTTAAGAGCAGGAGCGCGACCCGGCCTTCCGCCGGCAGGGCAGGAAATGGAAAACCGCTGAAATTGATCTTATCCATCAAAACCGAGAGGTCTTCTCCAGTAACTGAAAGGGTGGAGTGGCGTCCGTCGCTGCTTTGCGAAACCTGGGAATTAGTTACGACGCCATCGATCAAAACGTGGGGCGTCCCGTTAAAGATGACCGCGATAACGACGCGCAGAATTGGGATTGGCCCGCCACTCGCCAGCAGGAAGAGCGTGTGCAACGGTGAATCGTTGCTCAGCGTAAACGAAAGCTGAAATCCACTCTGCTCGACGTCCTTGATCGTGACTTCGACATCGGTCAACGCGTCCATCACTGCCCTCGGCGCGGGGATTGGCACCAGGGGACCGACGTAAAGTTGCAGATTGATTCCTTTAAGCATCGGGTATCCCGGGAATTCCCTCCGGCAGGGTGAGGCGCAGGCGGCGGCCAATCGTTTCAGTCAGTTCTTGCGGACGCATGGCGCCATTCGCGTCGCAAATGCGCCAGAACTGTTCCGGATCGCCAACATAACGGGCCGTGACATTGTCGAGGCGTTCCCCTTGGGTGACGACGTGCTCCTGCAAGAGCGAGAAATTATCCGGCGATGAAAGGAAACGGCGTTTGAGATAGATGACGACGAGACCGGCGCCGGTCTCGATTGTCTTGGTGTCGATGCCGGCATAGCGGCTCGTGGGCGGAAAGAGACTGGTTTTCAACTGTGGCGGCTGAAGGAGCGACTGCAAGGCTTGGGTTGGATCGTTCATCAAATGCCTCCGATTCCGAGATTGCCGAACGCTCCTCCCACATTTTGTCCCGCGAAGCGTTCCTTTTGCTGGAGGTAACTCATGAACAAACTCCCGCCTTTGTTATCGAATCCGATATCGTCCACGCTCAGGACGCGCAGACCGAGACTGATCTTCGCCCGGATCGGATTCAGAGCCGCGTCGAACGCTTCTTCGGTGATGCTGAAGTCGGTCAGACGGACCGGCAGAATCCGGTTCTTGCTCCAGATGAAAAGCGCGAGCGGCGTTTGCATCGGCACGATTTCGAGCACGCCGGAGCGCGCCAAATTGTTGTTGGAATTGAGATGCGCGCTGCTTGGATGCACGATCATCTCCAAGGCTGCGAGCTGCGGATGGATTCCGAGCTGCGTCGTCTGTGGATCCGCTATTTCGAGCTGATCGGTCGCATCAATCTCCGCCTCGAGTTTGATCGTCTCCACCGCCGGTCCCGTCAGTCGCAACGCTTCCGAACGATCCCCACTTTCCTTGAGGCTCTTCGGCGTCAGTGTCCGGGTCAGCGTGTCGGAATTGTATTGCAGCGTGATGATCCGCAGCACCGAGGAAGTATCCGGATCGATCAAGACAATGCCGCCTTTGAGCAGACGGGGAGAACGAGGGAAGCTGCTCATGGATATTCGATCGGCTTGCCGCCGTGCTCACCGTTTCGTCGTGAATTATCAAATACCAGTTCGGCATCCCCCAATTCCTTCGATGAAGCCTCTCTTGGACCGGCGCACAATCGGTGGCCTGGCCGCGGGTTCTCGCTTATCGCTTGTTTGGGGGGGAGGCTCATTGAAGTCAGATCATTAATTGCGACGAGATTACATGTGGTCCCGGCGATCCAGCGCATCGGATGAAAGTCTCGCCTCGGGCTCAACTTCACTCTTCGGCAGTCGGAGGGGAACGGGCTCATAATCGGACCTTGGGATGATGCACAGACCGCCAACCGAACCTCCAGCCTAAAATTTGGATAAATGCACCTCGCCCTAAACGGGCCCGCCTCGCCATCGGCGCTCGCGGTCGGCATCATCTTCGCGCGGTTAGAACAGAATGGGCTCTCCGCCTATGCCGACCGGCCGTTTTTCGAAGACGATCGGGTCCGGCATCTTGTCCGGCGGCTTCGGAGGATTTTTTTCGAACTCTTTGGCTTCGCGGAGCGACTTGTCGACGGCGTCAAACAACACCCTGATCGATAAAAGGAGTTCTGCGACCGCGTCGCTTTTCAGCTTGGAACCGGCGGATGAAGTAGTGAAGCGGGTTTGCGCCGCCTCCGAGAGGCCCGCTTCAAACTGCCCGACGATAGTCTTGCCATATAGTCTCGCGACTGTTTCATTGGACGCCGAATTTCCGAAGACAGCTTTACCGGCGGCCTGCTTGACATACTTTTCCTGCACGAGGAATTCGATCAACGCGGCGGGCGAGAGACTCGGCTCTTTGTCATACTTCGCTTCGGCATCCGCGTCCTGCCCGATGAAGAGCGAGCGGAGCGCTGCGATCTTTTGCAGCACAACCTTTTCCTGTTCCCAAAGCCCGCTGACGATCGGCAGCGCGCCGTAGCTCGCCTTCTGGCCGATCGTCGCGTTCTTGCCAAACTTCGCGGTCGACATCACTTCGGTCATCTCGTTGAGCTTGGCGTATTCGTTATAGAAACTGGAACGCTTCGCCACGGGCAAACGGCGGTCGATCATGATCCGGAGGTGGATCAATTCGTGCAGCGCCGATTCGATTGTCGAAGCCTGTCCTCCGCGCAAAATGTAGGTCTCCTGGTGCCGAATCGTCTTGCCTCCCGCGTCCGGAACGTTTTTTTCCGGCGTCACCGCGCCCCCGTAGCTCGCCCCCTGCGATTGCTCCTGCTCGCTTAATTCAACGATCGCAGTCTTGACCTCCCAGATGTGCAAGACGCCGTCGATCGTTTCTTCGCGTATTTTATGAAACGCACCGTCCGCGATGATCTGGTCGATGAGTTCGTCCAATTCACCGCGCCCCAGCGTTCGCAGCTGAGTCTTCTCGCCCGGGAGGAAGCGATTCGCTCGAATCATCTTACGCGGAGGCTTGCCCTGACGGTAAATCGCTGGCTGAACGGCTCCTGGCGACAAAGAAATCGGGCCTCCAGCGAAGAGTGCATCGGCGGCGCCCTCAGCCTCGCGCTCGGGCTGGCTGTCCGTTTGGCCCACCGCCAGCGGCATAAAAGACGCGGCTTCGCCCCTTTGCGCCAGTCGGTTCTGTTGGACTACGTGGGCCAATTCGTGGGCAAGAAGTTGCCGCCCCTCGCGAGTCGTCGGTGCGTATTGTCGAGTCCCAAACACCACATCGCGACCAACCGTATAGGCCAGCGCATTCAATTCTCGCGCCGAGTCCGCCGCTCGGCCGTCCGTGTGCACGCGCACGCGGCTAAAATCATGCCCGAAACGGGGCTCCATGAACGCGCGCACCCCCGCGTCGAGCGATTGGCCGGGCGCATGCAGCGCTTCATGAACGACTGGCGGGACCGCACCATTGTCTTGTGTTTTCCGCGAGGAGTTCTTGCTCGTGCTGCGCTGCAACACGCCCCCGTACCCGGGCGTGAAAGATGAAGCAGGTGGGGCGGTTGATTGAGCGCGCAATTTTGTTTCCATCAGCTCACCCCTTCCTTGGCTTCCGCAAGCCATCGCCGCCATTTCCCCACCGCGTTCCCTTGGCGGCATCGCTTAATGGTAAATCCCCACATGACCGTTCCGTAGACGTGACCCGTGTCCGCTGCTTTCGCCACGGTCTCAAAGGAGAAACGGACGTTGATGCACCCGTGTGCACGGGGACGTTAGTGAAATCGTGACCGAAACGCGGTTCCATGAACACGCGCGTTTCCCAATCGAGCGGCTGGCCCGGTGAGCGTAACACTTCGTGAACAATTGGTGGGACTTCAGAATCATTTTGTTCTTCGGCTCGTAGATTATTGGTTTTGCGTTGCAGCCGTTTTCTTGCGGCACGCTTCGCACTCGCAGCACGACGATGCGCCGCACCGCCGAAGTATCCAGCTCGAGCAAAACAATGCCGCCCTTAACTAGCCGCGGTGAACCTGGGAAACTGCTCATGGTTACGGGTATAGGCGCTGATAAATCTCCCAGACGTGCTGGCCGTAGTTCGCTTCTCCTGGGTTATTCTGTTGAGCCACGGTTTTTACGATTTGCTCCGTACTCGGTACCGGTTTCCGCGCGAACTGCGCATCGACCCGGGATCTTATTGCCGGAATGGCCAGGGCCGTGCCGCCACGCGAGATAGCGATGCTTTCAATCCGCCTGCCGACATCGCCGGCCATAGCGTTCACTGCCTTGCGCTGCCAGCCAGCGCGGTTCTCGCCCCAGTTGGCAGGCTTGTTGATATAGGCCTTAAGACTGCCTTTCCCCAGCCCTAGACGATCCGCGGCCGGAATTGCCGCGATCTCATCTTTTAGGGCCTTCGCTTTTGCCTTTTTCTCTTCCGAAGCCTGCTTCTTAGGCGTTTTTCCGGCGGCGGCCGCCGTTGCTTTTGCGGTTGTCCCAGCAGAATCGACATTAGTGTGCGCGGTATCCAGGGTACTCTTAAGAGTAACTGCGCTAAACATTGTTTGGACGTCCGCGTTGCTCAAACCGGAGGCGGTTATCGCCGCCGCGTTCGCCGTAATGAAGGCGGCGTGAGTTTGTCCGGCAGCGGAAGCAGCGGCCACTAAACCGAGCAACGTTACCACTGCGATACACCGAGCCTCGGCCGCGTTAAGTTCCGCCATGGTCAACGGAGGAGTTGCCAGGTCTCGCAAGTCCTTGTGACTCTTCAACTGGGTAATGGCATAAGTCATCGTAGCTTGTTCGATTGTCGCCATGCTGGCGTGCACGCCTGCTACCGTATCGAGGGCAGACTCTCTCGGGGCCGGGTCGGTGCCGCCGCGGTTGGTTTCCCAAATGCCAACGCACCTCGCGATTCGCGCGGTTAAACCCGCCGGAGTTTGTCCCGCCAGGATCTCGGGACGTTCCTCGTAGACTGGCAGAGTGTCCCAGGTCTTTCGTTGAATGCATTGAGGAGATGTTATTCGCACAAAGTTCGTTCCAAAGTTCTTTGAGGCAGATTCCGCTTCGCGTTCATTGAAGGACTCAGGCGGCCCCAAGGAAATCTCTTCGGATCGTTCCGCCTTTGGCGCGTGACGTTGCTGGATGGTATGGGTCAGCTCGTGAGCCAGTAAGCGTCGTCCCTCGGCTGTCCCCGGCCTGTATCGCCCAGCGGCAAAGACGACATCCCGTCCAACCGTATAAGCCAACGCGTTTACTGCTAGCGCTGACTTTGCTGCCCTGTCATCAGTATGCAGTCGCACTTGACTGAAGTCGTGGCCGAATCGCGGCTCCATGAACGCTTGCGTACTTGAATCGAGCGGTCGTCCCGGCGACCGCAACACTTCATGGACGATGGGAGGAGCTTGCGAACCAGTTGACGGTCGATGGTTAAGGCTTGATGGAGCGGGTAGATTGCCGACACGACCTTGCGGCTTCTTCTTCCGGCACGCTTCGCACTCGCCCGTTGGCCCAAGTTCGCCGCCGCAGGCACACTTGCATTGTAGCAGACCGCCCCACACCGGCCGGAAAGATGGAACGGGCGCGGCTTTCGTTCGAACGTGCAAACTTGTTTTCATCGTCTCAACTCTTCATGAGCACGCTGCCCACATCGGGCTACGACATCACTCCTCCCAGTCCGGCAATCGTAGTCCCATCTCACTAATTAGGAGTCCCCCGCCTTCAGGTTTCTTAATTTCTTCTGCTCGCGTTTCTTCTCCCGACCCTTACGCCCAAGGATCGTCCATTTCAGTACAACAGACAGGCTCTCCAGCGCATCCTTGAGTCGTTGCTGCAAGAATGACAGCTCTTCCTCATTTTGCGGTCCTATAGCCTGGCTCTCTTCTGCCTTTTCCAACCTAGCTTCAAAGCGTCCTTTCTCGAATCCGAACCCTGATTTCTTACCCTGTCCGCCGGCTAGCAGGTGCATGTCAATCGGAGCCGTGGTCTGATCCGAAACCATTGAGAAACTCGGGCTTGATTGACCAAATAACGGGCTACTCGCCGGGAACATCCTTTTCTTCTCCTGAGATAATCTAATAGCCGTTTGAAGCGAAATCGCATGGAGCTGCGACTTGAGCGATAAAAGCTTCAGGAACCAATCCTGGTCGGGTTCCGCAAGCTGCCGATACAAGCCTACTGACGCGCTTCCCACACTCGCTGGATTCACCTGTTGGCCGCCTATTATCCTTTGCGCGGCCACGTTGGCGCGTAACTCCGGGTCGCTACTTTCGCTGGCTCTTGCGGATTGTTGCACCACGTGGGCAAGCTCGTGGGCGAGTAGGCGCCGGCCTGCAGTGATACCTGGTGCGTACTGATCGCTCCTCACAGCGATGTGGTGACCTACTGTATATGCCAGGGCATTGACCAATCGTACCGAATCGGTGGCTCGTCCATCGGTATGAAGACGCACACGAGAGAAGTCCTGACCAAAGCGTGACTCCATGAAAACGCGCGTCTCTCGGTCCAGTGGCTGACCCGGTGAACGCAGTACCTCCTGGACGATGGGCGGAACATGCGAAGTGATTGATGGAGCGGACAGATTACTGGGACGATGTTGCTGCTTCTTCTTGCGGCACGCTTCGCATTCGCCGGTGGGACCCGGCGTGCCGCCACAGGCGCACTTGCGCTGGAGCATGCTGCCGCGCACCGGTGAGAAGGCTCGCGGCGTTGTCATCGCGTGGATCTTCGTTCCGCGTAGCAAACCGGTTTTCATAAGTTAGTCGCCAGTTTCCTCCACGCGAAAGCCCATCGAACGAAGACTCGTTAGGTACTCCGCCAAGGTGCTGGACCTGTTCAGAGCTTCACGAAGAATGCCTTCCTTTTCCGGCACGTAAGCCGTGGCGGAAAGGAAGGGATGTAACACCGGCTCCGCACCAGGGGGAGATGGTGGAGCGTTTTTGCTGATGAGCGGGCCGGGCTCGTCGGTAATCTCCAAGACCTTGTCATCGCCTCGGTAGACCAGGTATCGTTTCGGTTTGGCACTCACGTTTGGGTTAGAATTCGAGCTAGGCATAGACGGACGCCAGGAGCTTGGCGATGGCGGGGTCGTTCTTCTTCAGCCAGGCACGCGTATAAGTCTTCTTGTCCGTTTCGCTGTCGCTGTAGGGACGATCGAAGTAGGCTGAGGTTGTCTGCGCAAAATACTCTCCGGTTCCGGAACTCGTGTACCAGTCCGGAGCCAGCCATGGCCCTTTGGCAGTCTTACGCGCGTCATACGCGTCCTTCAGGTCCTTCTTTTGCTCCTTCGTTAGACCAAACTGTTCGACGACATGACCCGACTCGTGCGCCGCGACGAAGCCCAAGGCATAGGCAGATGGTTGGCCCTTGATCGCGACCAACTGTTCCTCCGCGATCGCGTAGCGAATGGTATCTCCTGCTTTGGTCGCGCCGACGCCGCGGAGCTCATCGTAGGTGCGGCCGTCGAATGTTTTCGTGCCTTTCAGGGAAGCGAACTGGGGCAGGTCGGTCAGCTTTTTGTCATGCGGAATAATGTGGAGCTCGACCGTCGCGCCTTTCAGCTCACCCGCAGCAGGATCCGCCAAGCTCCCCAAGACCTGGTTCATTCTCAGCTTAGCCATCTCCACTGCGTCGGAAGAAGCACCGTGATCGACTATTTTGGTCGCAAGAGTGCTGGCCGCTTTGCGTTGCAGGGTTGGCGCTGAGTGGAGTCGACCTGACGCCTGCTGGACCACGTGAGTCAGCTCATGGGCCAGCAAGTGTTGGCCTTCAGTTGTGCCGGGCCGGTATTGCCCAGGACCAAACACAACATGACGCCCACGCGTATAGGCGGCGGCGTTAATTGCACGCGCTGATTCCGCGGCTTCGTCGCCCGCATGCACGCGCACCTGGCTGAAGTCGTAGCCGAAGCGCGACTCCATCAGTGAACGCGTAGAAGAATCGAGAGCTTGTCCTCCTCTCGAAGGCGTCTCGTGCTCGTTAGGCGTTTGGGGTCTGAGCAGGGAATTCTTCTTTTCTTGAGTCGGCGTTTTTCCGCTCATCACTAGGTCCGCCGTGCGATCGGCTTCCTGTTCGAAGCGATCACCCGGCTCGTTCACGAGCAATTTCCTCTGCAACGCGGACCGATCCCGAGCGAGGAGTGCACGCGGCGTCTCGGACTTCCGCTCTGGGAATAATTGCGCCTTCTTCATGCTGACGATGATTTCAGGGTCTCATAAACCGAGCCGCCGATTTGCTTTCCGACACTCTGCAAATCAGCTGGCCTAACGAGTATAATCGGCGCCGCGGAACGGCTCGCTTCATGGCACGAGACTGCTCCAGCCAGGCCATCGCGCACGAGTAATCGCGCCAGTTCCGCTTCGATCGCGGTACCAATACCTGCATGACCTTCCGGCAAGCCTTCGAGAATCAAGCGCTCGATGTGGACGCTGATACTCATACTAGCGCGGGCTCCGCGTGTCCGTTCGCCATGGACGAAAGGGGCGGATGGGAATCGGTCCAGCGGAAATCCGTTTCGTTAACCGGCCGATCCAATTTCATAAACTCCGCGCGGGCCGCTGCCAGGACGAGGGGCATTGTTACGTTCGAGCGCGATTCAGCCGCCATAAAACAGGCGCCCAACGCGGCGTTGAGGATGAGTCCGCCACTTAAGCTGAGCCGTGCGAGTCTTTCGTAATCCAACGTCTCGAGGGGCGGGCCGGGCAGATTCCGCGCTACTTCCTGTTGCAAGAAAGCTTTCTCCCAAAGACGGCGTCGATCGGCCACACCGGGAAACGGGAAGTTGACTACGAATCGCAGGCGCCGAAGAAACGCGGGGTCCAGGGCATTCTTCATGTTTGTGGCGAGAATGGCGAGTCCGCGGTACGACTCGAGGCGCTGCAAAAGGTAATTAATTTCGATGTTCGCGTAGCGGTCGTGGCTGTCTTTCACTTCGCTGCGCTTGCCGAAAAGCGCGTCCGCTTCATCGAAAAAGAGGATCGAGCCACCTTCCTCGGCGGCATCGAAGAGTCGGCGGAGATTCTTCTCCGTCTCGCCGATGTACTTGTTCACGACGGCGGAGAGATCAATCCGATACAGATTTAAGCGAAGCTCGTTCGCGATGACTTCCGCCGCCATGGTCTTGCCGCAGCCGCTATCGCCGGCGAAGAGCGCGCTGATGCCGAAGCCGCGGTTCATCTTGCGAGAAAATCCCCAATCGTCATAAACCTTGTTTCTTTGCCGGACCTGGGCGGCGATTTCGCGCAGCAGTTTCATTTCGCCACGTGGCAAAACGAGATCGTCCCAGGTCATCTTGGGCTCCAGGCGCTGGGCGAGCGCATCGAGTCGCGGCCGCTCGCTCTGCCGGCAAATGTCCCAAACTTTTTCGGGCAGCGATTCCGGAGCGCTCTCCGATTCCAAACGCGCGAGCCGCGCGAGCTGCCGAAGAGTTGGCAAATTCAAATTGTATTGCGCGGCCAGTAGCGGAGGACTGTCGGGCGCGGCCGAGCCCAGTTCTTCCGCCCACGCGGATCGCTGCTCGCTCGCGGTCGGCTTGCAGGTCTCCAAGGCGACGTGCTCGCGTCCCGGACGAGGCAACGCTTCGCGCACGGCCAGGAAAGAGAAACCGTCAATGCGGGCCATGAAACGGCTCAACGCTCCCGAGCGTCCTGTTGCCGTGGCGTCGGCCTCCTCTGCGTCAAGATAGAAGGCGAGCGGAAGCAATCGGCTTTCGCGTTGCCACAGGCGGAAGAAAGTTTCCAAGTCCTGGGTCGCCGATGGCAAGACTTCGACTGGCAGGCGGCACAGAATACGATTCAATCTCGCTGCCACTTCATGCGCGACGAGTTGCTTGCTGATCGGGTCCGGCCCGAGCAGTTGCACAATTGGTAATCCTCCGCCGCCGATTTCCCGCTGCCAGTGCCCCAGGATGGCGTCTACGACCGCATTCTGGGAAAACGCGACTTCGGCGGAGTCGGGCGCGATCTCCATCGGGACGATGAAAGTGGAAACCCGGTCGTCGAGACAGTTAAGGCCTTTCAGAAAATTGACAATGCGCTCATCTGCCCGGAGCGAGCTGCCTGTAAGAGGTTGTGCGCCTGGCTGATTGATTTCGAGCAAGCGCCAGTAACGCAGCGGCCGCTCCGGTGAGAGCGCGTCCCACGACGGCTCTTCAAACAATGCCAGGGCGAGGGCAAATGTTGGAAATGGCTTGTTCGGATCGTCCTGAGCCCGAGCGCAGAGAGCGGCGGTGCGCGTGTCCAATTCCATCGCCGCGCAAAGCAGGAGGATGTCTCGCTCGAAGGCCGAGAGACCTAGTCGCTCGCTCAAAAGAGCGAGGGCCGAAGGGAGTTCTTCGCGTTGCGCCGGCGCTTCTTTGCCGGTTGTCTCAGAGGCTTCCTCGCCTGCCGGAAATTCGGGCGACGGCGGCGCCCCGGTCTGTTGTTGAATGTGTCGCTCGAGTCGCTGCCGCAGCTGAGCGAGCGCCTCTCCTAGTTGACGGGCATTACTCTCCTGCCATTCGTCCAAACCGCTCATGCGATGGTCACCTTGTGACTGGAGTCGAATTCAGGCGGAGTCTTTGTCCAATCAACCAGCGGCATTTCAACCTCGTCCACGCGCAAGCGCGGCAGGTAATCGCCCAAATCCTCGTTCGTCACCGGGAAAACAAAAATCAGCGTGTCCGTTGCTGCTGGCTGTGGAGCTGGCGGCGGTAAATTGGTGGGTGGCGGCTCAGGAGAGATCGGACGCGGAAAGCGTCTTCCCAGCAATAGCTCAACTTTCTGATCAAAGCGCGTCGTCGTGTCATCCACTCTGGCGAGCTTGATGGGAGGGTTGCAGGTAATCGTTAACGTAACGTTGCCGCTCCCATTCGCGTGGACTGGATTTGGAGGCGCGATATTTGTTATCCGAGGCGCTAACGAAAAGTTCCATTCGTTCGAACTGAATCGTTTGTTTTCGTGGTCCACGATAACGGCGACGCTGTAGGAACCTGGAACCCAGGGTGGAATGGCCAGGCCCTCGGGCGAAGTACCGCTTATGTTCAGGGGAACTACTAATTCTCCGTCAGCCTCCTGCACGTCAGCCTTGGCGATCTCGAAGGAAGTGGAAAGTCGCTTTTGGTTAAAGCGCACGGTCGAGAAACCTTCGACGTGCTGAACAAGAAGGGTCATCTCGTCGTCGATCAGCGCGCTGCTTTGGCTGTGCGGCAGGCGCAATTCGTCAATGGTGGGAAGGTTTGCATTCGCGGTTGCCTCGACGCCTCGGTCTGCCTCTCCGCGGCGTAAAACCGGCAGCGGGGCGCGCACGCGCTGGCGGCTATCAATGAGCACCACCGAAATGTGATAGGCCGCGGACGCACGGTAGCGGGCCTGCAAAGCCGTCCACAGCTTTGAGGTCTCCTCCGTGTTGAGAGTTTGTGGAGCGATTTTGATTTGCTCGATCTGATCGGCGAGCGCGGAAGTAGAAAGCGCTGCAAGGGTTGCGGGCAGGCCGCTGCCGCCGCTGACAAGGCCCGGCGCCCCGAGAGCGGTGCGAATGGCCTCACGTCCCAAAACCGGTGTTTCGTGCAACAACTGCATGGCGTACCCGAGCAGGATCTCCGCGTGAAAATCCTGCGCACCATAGGCAGACAGCAGGTAGTGCAGATCCACCGCGAGCGGCGGAGCGGCGATAGATTGGCCCTGACCATCCCGTGACGGCAGACCAACGTTGCGCCAGCCTGGATTAGGGCTCACCTGGTAGAGAAAGAGATTGAGCTGACTTTGCTCCTTGTCTCCCGTGACGATCCGGTCCGGCGGCAAAGCCGTGACTTTAACATCTCCCAAACTGGGCGTCAGATCCTGATCGATCAGTCCGTTAATTAGCAGGTCGCGAAGTACTGCCGTGACGGATGCGATAGCCAGGGCGCTGCTCATCGGCGATCTCCTCCGGCCCGCTGGCGCAGATACTCATCCAAGCTCGTGATAGGCGCCGACGCCCGCGCCGGTTGCAATCGGGCCGGGGGCGGTGGTGTGGCCCGCACCTCGATACGCCCGATCGTAACGTTGATCGATGGCGCCACGGGCGGATTTTTTAATTGTTGCCTGGAAGCAAACGGTCGGGGCGAAGGCGGCCGACGGGAGATGGCGGGGACATCGCGCGATTGGGTCGGCTCGCGCTGCGGCCCGCGTTCGCCAGCGATCATTTCGATGATTTTTTCCGCGCGCACCTGGTGTGCCCGATTTTCTGTCGCATCACGAAAAATGGATTTGCTCTCGCCAGGTGTTTGCTCAGTGGGCAATAGTGGTTGGGGCGCCGCGCCTTCTTCGTCGGTCTTAGCTACGTCAGCCGTCGTGTGCTGCTCACTCGATAGTGCGGCACTCGGCTGCTTCTCAGAAGGGCTCACGTGGGGCCGAATGAGTGAGGCATTACGCAAATCGAATGGTGATGCGCCTTCTTCGTTCCTCCCCGTGGCGTCAGCAGCCCCGTCTCGCTCGCTCCTAGGCGCCACTGGCGGTTCCTTTCCGGGCAAATCAACGCGTGGAGTGTCAGGAGCCGGGTCGGCCGAGGTGAGATTGGCCGACGACAATGGAGCGACAACTGGCTTGGCCGGCTCGGAAGTGGTGAAGTGCCGAAGCGGTTGTGCTGGCGTAACCTGAGCGGAAAGGTCCTGCGGATGTTGCCCGACCCCAGCCAGCCCGGCGTTTTCGTTGCCACCGAAAAACTCTCCGCCATTTACCGGCGGCGGTTCGAAAATCGAGAGGTGCTGCGGACGCACAGCGCCGCTCGGCGTGAGGGAACGCTCCACCAGATTTTTGAGGAAGTCGCTCACGGCTCGATCAATTCAAGGTAGGCTTGGCGACGCCACGGACTCAGCGCCAGGACTTCGGCTTCGCGCCAACCGTAGGCGGAGGCCAACGAGTGAACTTCGCGCAGCAGCCGGTTGGCCCAGGCGTGGATCTCAATCCAAAAAAATGAGACTATATCGAATGGTGTCGGCCACGTGTGTTGACATTGCGGACACGCGAGGGCGATCTGCACATCAGCCAGCGGGTCAGCTTTGGCCATGCGTTGCGCAATCGCGGCCCCAACTTCTGCCGGCAATTCTTCCGCTGCGACCTCGCTGCCGGCGCTGCGGGCGATGATTACACAACGTCGCAGCAAGTGCTGTCGATTGGTTTCGACGCTCGCTCCTGGATCCAGCGTGGCCAGGTCGAGGCCAGTCGGGAGTCGAAATTCCACGTCGTAATCGGAGTGCGTCAAATCGAGTGTTGCCTCCAGCTCCGTGTTCGAAGTCGCGCGAACATCGGCGATATCCACGTTAAATTCGAGTTGCTCCGCGCAGGCAGGACAAATCGTGGTGCTGGCGAGTTGAGGCCCGAAAGTTTGCTCGCGTAACGCCAATAATTGCGCGTCGCGCCGACCGATGCTGAACTGCGCGAGCTGCTCCACGGGCGTTTCATCGCAAGCGAGCGCGAGGAGGATGAGCGCGCGTTGCGCCGGCGAGTGGGCCAGGCCGCGCTCCCACACGTCCAAGAGCTCCGCCGCCGATAACGCGCGCATGGCGGATGGTTATGCTGGCTCGGTAAAGGTGGGCTCGGCCGGCTCTTTTACATCGTAGTCGCGCTCCCACCCTTCGTTTTCCAGCTTGATGTGCTGGATCAGGACCGCGTTGGCGTTGGCGTCGAGGTCTGCGCTCGCCTGAAATTCCGAGACCCAACACCGGAAGATTTTGTAGGTAATCGCCAATTGCCCGGCTTCATTGTAAACTTCAATCAGGATATCTTTGCGAAAATCCTTGAGCGAAACTTCCGCGCCAAGCCCGGAGCCAAAGTTCCACACCTTGTTCGCCCATTGCTCGAACTCTTGGTCATGGGTCACTCCCCGGTCGAGCGAGATGGCATCAAAATCGGTGCGGCCGGGCGATTTGCGCGTATTGCTCGGGTCGCCCCCCTCGCGATGCTTAACCACTTCGGTCGTGCGCTTGAGCGCGCCCACTTTGCTGATACCCGCGACGTATTTACCATCCCATTTGACGCGAAACTTGAAGTTCTTATACGGATCGAATCGCTGTGCGTTGACGCTAAATTGAGCCATAACTTACCTCCTAGGTTTGAATCTGCCCGGCGATCTGCTGGAGCTTGATGACGACAAACTCTGCCGGCTTGAGCGGCGCGAAGCCGACGATGATGTTCACGATGCCCTTGTCGATATCGCTTTGCGGATTGGTCTCTTTGTCGCATTTGACGAAGTAGGCATCTTTCGGCGTGGTGCCTTGAAATGCGCCCAGGCGAAAGAGCCCATTCATGAAGGAGCCGATGTTGAGACGAATCTGTGCCCAGAGTGGCTCGTCGTTCGGCTCAAAGACCACCCACTGCGTGGCGCGGTAGAGCGTCTCCTCGATGTAGAGGGCGAGGCGCCGGATGGGAACGTATTTATATTCGTCCCCCAGTTGATCGCCGCCGCGCAATGTCCGGGCCCCCCAGATCACGCGGCCGGAAGCGGGAAAGAAACGAAGGCAATTAATCGCCAGTGGATTCAACATCCCGTTCTCCGCATCGTTGAGGTTGGCCTGCAAGCCCTGCGTGCCGTTGAGTGAAGCGTCCAGTCCGGCGGGCGCCTTCCACACGCCGCGTTGCGTGTCGGTGCGGGCCATGACTCCGGCCACGATGCCGCAGGGCACGAAGGCATCGAGCTGTCCGCCGAGTAGTGGATCGGACTGGATGACGCGCGGAAAATACAGCGCTGCGTTACGCGCGTCGACCCCGGTCAAGCCCAGCGTGCTCAAACCAGCTACTGCTTTTGCTGCCGCCGTATCCTTGTTCGCTCCCCACGCAGCGGGTGGGTCAACGATGAGCATCGCGCGGCGTTTGGCGCAATACGACATCGCACTCTGATATACGGCTGCGGATGTATCGCCTCCGCGGCTATCTGGTGGAATGCAAAGCAAGTTAAACAGATCCGCCTTGTCCAACGCATAGATACCGGATTTGTCTGCCGGGTCGCCCTCATACGCGGCCTCATTCAATGCGCCGCCCTTGTCTCCCTTCATGGCGTCTACAGCGTCCTTCAATTCGCCTTGAGCTATCGAGATGTCACCGGGGACTTGCGGCTTGGCCTTGAGCGCATCGGCGAGTTTTTTCTCGGCGCGCGTCGCGGCATCGCCCAACTCTGATGCCGCGGCGTCATAATCCTTTTTCGCGGCATCAATGGTGGCTTGATCCGGGGAGGACGCCTTCAAGGCATCCTGGAGCGCCTTTAGTTTGTCGCTCGCGGTCTTGAGTTTGGGCAACTTGGGCAGATCGGCCACCGCCGGCCAATCGCCATCCCATCGCACCAGACTGGACTCGTTTTCCAAAACCTTATCAAGACGACGCGCGCTATCCACAACGGTGACATTGGGAAATCTCTCCGTGGCGCCTCCGGGATTCGTGTCGCGGATGGTGAGATTGAAGAGGGCATCATCTTTGCCAAGGTTTAAAGCGGTCCGCGTCTCGTTCGACACGTCCGGATCAACGACCACACGTAACCCTTTTCCCCATTCACCTGGACTGGCAGCCACGAATTTGAGATCATCACTAGCCAACCGCGCATTTGCGTCAGCGGCCGTTGCAGGTGGCTCGTAGAGCCGGACGATAATCGCCTGGGCGCCGCCGTTCAGGTAAAAATCGCGCACGGCGTAGCTCAGCGGATAATTCACATCCAGCCCGCCGAACTGCCGATCGAAGTCTCCGAAACTGTTGATCATGACGGGCTCGTTCGTCGGTCCGCGAGCCACCCGTCCGAGAAAGGCGGTAATGGACGTCGCCACTCCCGTGATGGTGCGGACGCCGCTGGGGATTTCTTCGATGTAAACGCCGGGGTAGGAAAGAGTCGAGGGCATGGGAGATTCTCCGTTTGAACGAAACTATAGGCGGGGTGGGTGAAGGTGGGATGGAAGGGAAGGGGAAAAAGAGGAAAACAAAAAGCGTTGATGCAATGCAATAACAAAATGATTATTTTTTGAACGAACTTCTTGGAATACTGATTCTCCCGGTCGTGCCCTGCCGGTGAGCGGTCCGATCCGAAGCTCGAATCGTGTCGCGATCGCACACGCAACGACGGCACGTAAAGGTGTGCTCGCGTTCGCACCCATTGTCCCGCCAAGAGCAATCAAGCAACTGCTTCAGCGCGCCGGCCAGGCGGCCACTTCCGAGAAAAGTCAGAACTTGAGCGATGTGCCAGCAAGTGCGCGTACCACGCAAATGACATGAAGGCGATGCTGGCTAGGAACAGCAAGGCGGCGTGAACACGGCCCCACCACCGAACCCCGGACTCTTCCAAAAATCTTAGCGCGGCCTTGGTGAGCACGATCAATCCCATCGCGGCGCGGATGACTCCCCCGCGTCCGCCGCCGAAGCGTGATCCCGCGCTGTTGAAGGAAACGAAGGGGCCGACACGCGTTTCCGGCATCAGGATCATGTCGCTATGAAAGTAAAAGGTATCGCCGGCGTGGTGGCCGACAATTCGCTGGCCAAGGACGGAGTAATCCATCAAGATAAGACCCAGCGCGTGAAGCGCGAGATACAGTTCGAACTGGCGCGCTTCCATCGCACGAACCGTTTCTGGTTTTAAAACGGTGGCGCCCTCGAGCGTGCCGTCGGCCAAGAAGGCGAGCATGAATCGAGTCATGTCTGCGCCGGTAGCTTTACGTCTATTCCACGGGAGAGGCGCCCATAAGATCACTCCTACCTTACGAAAAAGGGGTTTGCCGAAGGCAATTCAAACTAGGACACTAGCGATGTTCGAGCTTGGCCGCTCTCGCATCTGCGTCATCGTACTCTGGGGTGCACCAAAGTCAGTGTTTCGATATCGGAAACGCCAACGGCGAGCGGCTAATGAGTGGCTAATGATTTGAAAAGAACGCTATGAAATCCACACGAGGGGACCTGCTGATCAAAACATCGAAAACGCTGACTTCGGATCAGCAGGTTGGGGTTCGAATCCCTCCAGGCACGCTGGCTCTGATAACACTCCGAAAGAGTTACTTACGCGCGGTCGCGGTGTTGGCCTGGGGGTCAGAAACTCCTGACTCGGCGTCTTTTTGCCCACAATTTCGCCGGTGGCGCAAACATCGCAGCCGACGCCATCCTGGTAAGGAATGCCAGCCAGACCGCTACGAACGGAATGGTAACGTACGACGGAACTCACTTCTACGGCTACACCGGCGGCGCGTGGAAGCAGCTTGATAATTAAACCCATGGAAACGCTCACCGTCCTCCTTCTTCTCTCGGCGTCGCTCACCGTGGTCGCTCAATCGCCAACGCCCGCGCCGCCTCGCCGGCCGTGACGTCGTGCTCTGAAGTAAAAGATGCTAGCAACCCCGCCGATGTAATCTTGATCGGCGAAGTTCACGCCGGCGCGCTCGCCGACGCCCTGAAAAACTACCCCGCTTTAAAGGCCAAGCTTCAAGCCGGGGCCGCGATTCGCCAAAGAAAAAGAGCCGATCCTTTTGAGAGTGAAAGACACCAACGGCCCTCGCGCGCGCGACAAAACGAACGAATACCTCGCCGCCGGCATCCCGATTAGCGCCGCCACTTAAGCGGCCGTGATCGCCGCTCTCCCGCCGCCGATGCGATCACAGCATCGCCCACTCTCATGCCGGCCGATGGCCTGTAGCGGCCCATTCGCGGCCCCTCTGCGATCGCACCTTCATCATGACGCAACGCCCCGGCGCCGGATCGAGCGAACGATCCCGGTGAGCCTCACCCGCCCGCGCGATCGCAGCAGCGCGGACTTTTTGCAATTGCGCGGCGAGATTCTGGAGCTGCTCCATTTCGCCGGCAGCGGAGCCTGAGAGACCGCGGCATCAAGTTCAGGAGCCCGGACGAATTAGTCCCAGGGGGAGATGCCTCTGTTTTGCTTGCCTGAATGTTCTTGATGCTTTTGCTGGACGAAGTTTCCATGAACTTCGTTTCCGCGGAGTCAGATTCAGCCCGATGTGCGGGAAGGTTGCTGCCGACTCGTTTCGGTATCCACATCATCAGCTTTCCGTTTTGCCTATCCGCGTGGCTTTGTTTTCCTCCGACTTGCCCCAGAATGCTGTGATCGGCGCGGACTTCGATCCACATCGTAATGGCTGCCCTCGGGGCGCTGTTTGAACCGAAGGACGCGATATAATTACCCGGCAGCAGTCTTGCCGTTTGCTGAATAAGTGGGTCAGCCAGTCGTTTACGACACAATCAAATACCAGGTGAATTCGATCCACCTCCGTGGGGTTGTTCACGCGGTGGGGGAGATTGGCGTTGATATACCAGCATTCGCCCTCGGCTAAATGAATGCGGTCCCCGTCGATATAAAATTCAAGATCAGGATGGGTGACGATGGGGACGTGCATGCGCGCTTCACCTGCTTCAAAATTCAACCCCATGTCCCGGTGCTCTTTGATCACCGCGCCTTTTTCCAATTTGAGTAGGCGCGCAGTTTTGATGTCACACCTGAATTGTGCCAATATCGTCTTCAGGTAAGCAGATTGCCCAAGGTATTCTGTATCGCAATACTGCTCGGAAGGCTTGGCGACGGTGAAAATCGTATCCTTTTCTCCTTGCGGCGACCTGAGAGGAATACCGCTCCAGCCACCCTTATAAACCCGCCGGTTGAAATGAGAGATCCATCTGCCAGCAATGGCACGCACCTCCTCCTGCATTTGCGGCGCATCAAAGGAGAAGGGCAGGCGTATGTAACGGATCATGAATTGAGTATAGCAAGCGGGGAAATAAAAAAGAAAGGCACGGCAAGACCGGGCACTCTATCCTTCATCGATCGCATCGTCGCCGCCTTCAGGTAACCGCAAAGGGAGCGTCGCCTATCATGTCCAGGGATTTCGTTTGAACATTATTGACGACATCCTTCTGAGCCGTATGAAACTATCGATAACCGTCGACGCTGTGATGCCGTCATGCTTTGCCGCCAATTTGCTAAGCAATTCCCAGCCGTTGGTCCTGCCATCTATTGCGCGGAAGACGCGGAAGTCCTGAGAGCCGATGGAACGAGTGGCGCGGCCCCAAGGCGTGCGGAACTGGAGGAACGCCTGCGTCGATTCTCGGCGACGCCCACGCGCCTCGTTTCGTTGTTGGACGACAATGGTATAACTCGGACACGTAATCACCGCATACAGATCTAGAGGTGATAAGTTCGGCTGCTTTTCGACAAGTGCATTCTCGATGACACAAAAGTCCAAGTCTAAGAAATAGAAACACCAGAGCGCATCGTCCGCCGTCTCGACAATAGGCTCACCTCTGGAGTTGAACGATGTGTTAAGCAATATTGGCACTCCCGTGATCCGGCGAAACTGTTCGATCAACTCATAGAATCGAGGATTCGCAGCCCGATTTACGGTATGAATGCGCGCTGTCCCATCGATATGACTAATCGCGGGCGCGATCATTTGTGCTTCGGCCGTCAGAGGCGAGACCCGTAACATGAAGGGACTAATGAAGTCGCGTTCTGCCTTTTTAACAAAGCTTCTTGCCTCTTCTTCAAGAATCGAAGGAGCAAAAGGGCGAAAGTTTGCTCGCCTTTTCACGACCTCGTTGAGACGCGTTTTGGTGCTGATATCTCGTGGATCGGCTAAGATACTACGTTGTCCGAGCGCCCGGGGGCCAAACTCGGCGCCGCCTTGGAACCAGCCGCATAACTGACCTGCGCTAATCCTCTCCGCGGCTTCGACAATGATCTTAGGTTTGTTTGATTTCTTTATTATTCCCCGCATCCTATTCAGGGAAACGTTAATATCTCGAAGTCGGTAGCGCTTTCCAAGGGCATCGGTAACCGTACGCTTAGGGCGGTAGGCGTTGGTCGCATGCCATAAACCGACAAATGCTGCGCCGATTGCCGCGCCGCTATCTTCGGCCGGCGCCGGCACGAAAATCTTCTTGAACAAGCCGGAGCGGTGCAATTCCTCGTTAACGCTGCCGTTGAGCGCCACTCCACCGGCATAACAGAGATTTTCCGAAGGACACAGTTTACGGAGGCTGTCGACCAGCTCGTGGATGGCAACATGAAGCGCAGCTTGGACAGAGCAGGCAAGATCCTCGTATTTACGCTTGCATTGCGGCCAACGGCGATTATGGCGGTAGAACTTCGGCACTATATCGTGAAATACCAGGGTCTCTTTTGAGACATGGAAGAAGTCTCGAGGGGCGTGTCTTGGCCGGCCATACGGCGCCAGGCCCATTACCTGCCCGGCCTCCATTGGGTCGCCGAATATTTGTTGGGCTACCGCGGAATACATTCCGCCGATACTTCCGAATGAAGGCATGCCAGTTTGCGGCTCGGTGAGCCATAAACTGCCTTCGACAACTTGCTTGCGCACCGGCTTCAGGGTCGCACCCTCAGCCGCGTAAAAGGAAATGTGTTCCCAAGCGTCCGGGCAAAGGCTCAGAACTGACGAACGCTCTTCCCGGCTGAAGTCTTCGAGCGGAGATCCAAGCCCGTCCACGACGAGGATCGCGGATCGCTCAAATCCCGAGAGGGCATACGCACTTGCCGCGTGGGCGACGTGATGGGAAATGGTGAGCACATCGAGCGAGTTCCGGGCGATCTGAAGCTGCGGGTTAAGAAATATATCCTGCTTCGCCGAACGAGCACGCCCTTGGGTAGCAAGGACGACTAAGTCGAGATCTTTCGGTGATATGCCGCCCTGTTCAAGGCAGTATGCAACCGCCAAGCTCTCGGTGGCTCCGAAAAGCCGCTCCCGTTTGCAGCCGGTTAATCTTTCTTCTTGGACGGCGACAACGATCTCGTTCCCTTTGAGAAGACAGGCCCCGCCATTATGAGAGGCACTGATGCCAAGGACCCAAGGACTCTTACTGGAGCCCATACCATTTCAACCTTCGCTTCCTGCGCGGACTCACAAGTCCCACTAGCGAAAGAAAAGACGACGTCTGGGAAGAAGAACGGCAACCGCGGAGGTCGTGCTATTGGCACCGAGCAGCCGGGTTCCATCGTGCACGTGACCCTCAATCAGTTTACCCTCCACGTCGACAGAGTTCACCAGGAGTTTTGGTCGAGAATGCATGCTCGCCAATTGCAGGTAGACCTCGTCCCCCGCTCGCAGCGAAGCAAGCTGCTCCGACTTAACAACGCGAACGACATACCGGCTGCCGTCTGCCGAGGTCGAAAGCTCGCCCTCGACCCGCGGCTCGTATTTTAGCGTCAAGGCTAACGCGACCACGACCAAAAAGGCCGCATAAGAAGCGATCGTCGCCTGTTTGCAACAGGAATGGAAGTTGACGGGACGGCCCAGAAAGCGGGTAGTTTGGTACTCGAGTGCCTCGGCACGGTACAAGCGCTTTTCTTCGTTCAGTCTAGACGGGGATTCTTGCTTCGCTGTAGTCACCGTGATGGATGCCTTCTCATGCTGCGAGCAGTTCAGCGCCCACAAGTTTTGCCCGCAGGGGGGCATAAAGCGCCTTGCCTGCCGGCTCAAGGTAGTCGTCGACGAAAGGCTGGAGACTGGAATCCAAGCTACCCACGATGGAGCTCACGTCCCGCTCGTGATCCGCAAGCTCCTTTAGTTCGAGTCCCTCCGGGTTCGCCCGCAAGAAGCCAAGCGCAAGTCGCATGTTGGCGAAGGCATGAAAACCCAAGAGCACTTTGTCCAAAGGCCGGCTTGTATTTTTAAGAACTGAAAACACTTCTGGGGCACCTTCCTTCACCATCGCCATGCTCCATTGTAACATGTGGAAAAACTGGTGGGAGCATTCGTGCACCATCATGTTCACTGTCTGGAGAAGAGTAGCGGGGGTGGAGAAATGGATCTGACCGGGACAGAAGAGAAACGAGCGGCTACTTGTTCCGCCGCCCAGTGTATCACCTCTCAATGGGACGAGCTCTCGAAGTAAAGTGGCCACCCAGACATAATAGACTGGCGCACACCGTTCCAAAACATCGGCAGCATCGATTATCTGCCGGCGGAAGCTTTCGAAACTCCCGTTGTAAACGTCCTTGGGTGCGTCTGCATTCCAATGCTCCACCCACTGGCCATCCGCTCGCACACACCTTCCCGCACTTCCCAGTGGAATCAGGTCTTGTTCCGGTTCCAGGAGCCACACCGGCGGATTTTCATCTCCATTATACAGGGTAAAAGTATGGTCCTGACCGTCTCCACTTCTAAGGAGCAGTTTATCTCCCTCGCCTTTGAGTATCAGATTTCCCGCTTCGAAGGAATGACCAGCCACCGTTGTCGGGTGGTGTGCGACCATCTCCACATCGAGGGAAGGCGCAGCGCCACAGACAAATGCGGCCAGCGCCATCTGGCCCGCAATCCAACTCCACTCCTCGGCCTCGTCCTTTTTTGCCTTCAGCGCCATCTGGACAAAACCGGTTTCCGGCCGCCAGGAACGAGCACCTAGCGCCTCTGGGGTGACTGCTTCCATGTTGACCGGCACCTCGGTAACATTGAGACGTTTCGCGAGTTGATTTACCTGGTCGACTGTCCCCGCGAACTGACGACAGGCGAGGCTCTCGGCCAGCGTCAAAAAATCGCCTTCGAAGGGGCTGGAAAAGACTGGGAAAGACGTCTGTTTCATAAAAGCATAGCGGCTGGCTCCTCCACGCTGGGTTTCGACATCAGGGATTCAAATTCGCCGCGAGCTGTGACTGAGATGGGGTTGGAAAGCCGGTCTGCCAATTCCTTGAGCTTTACCACCCTCTTGCGCACGAGATAACCAGCTATCTCCTCATGGATCATCTTGATCGTGTCGCACAGCACCGATTTTCTGCGGAAGCGACTCTGGCGTGAGAACCGATTGAATAGGTGGCCACCGCGGCAACTCCGGCACCATTCGCAAGATTCACACTCGGTCGGCAGGTGGTCTACAGCTTCGTCGAGCTCCTGCCAGAGCGGGGTCGAGACCAGGTCGGCCAATGAAGTATCCCAGATGGTGAGTTCGCTGTTCTGCAAGGACGTATCTACCCCAAGGAGATTGTCGTCGACATGCACGACCCCTTCGCTGGAAATGGTCGCAATGTAATGTCGGCGGGAGTTCCACCGATCCTTTCGCCTTGCCCCCTCATCGGAGCTCAAGGCCAAGAGGACATCGGAAATACTTCTCACGTGGTGAAATTCCGGATAGACAAGATTGTCCAGCCAGTAGCGGATGATTTTGCGGTGCGATTCGACCTGCCGGCTCCATTCTACGGTCGCGGGGTTATCCCACCCGCTGTGCGGGAAATTCAGGCTCGGGCTCCGAACACCAAGCTCAGATACGATGTGTTCAAGTAGTTTCTCGCTATCCGCCGTGGCATGGACCACACACAGGACTCCGGCTGACCTTAGCCGGCCCTGCGCAACGGCTTCCTGAAGAAGCCGGAGGCCGCGAACCGCTGCCTCATAACTCCCTCTGCCAAAGTGATCGGGGCGTTTGCTATCGTGTAACTCTTTGTTGCCATCGATGCTCACCCCAACATTGATTTGATGTTTGGCGAAAATATCCACCCATTCGTCGTCGATCCGCACCCCATTGGTCTGGAGCGAAAAACTGATCGAAACGGTATCTTCGAGTTCACGGATCCTCGTGCATAGATTATCAGCCCGTTTTTTGCTCATGAGCAGGGGCTCGCCGCCGTGTAGCCCAATGTTCAACTTCGCTAGATTAAGCTTCTCAACAGAACGGCGAAGGAAACGCGGGAGCTCGCTTATGACGCGATCGCTCATCTGCGGCGCGTTCTTGTTGCCGTCGTAGGCTTGGTTAAAATAGTAGCAATACGGACAGTTTAAATTGCATCTTTCGACAACTTTCAGGACGATGTCAAAGTAGGCATTTGTCTGGTCGACCTTCGCAGGCGTATTCATGGGTAAGGGGGTACCTGCGGCGCAATTGTTCTATTGGCACTCGCCGACGAGTCCAAGATGCTCACCAAGATGCTCATTGACCGGCGTCTGAGCTCAAAGCTCCAATTCTCCCGATTCCTGAGCAAGGCGACAGCTCTAGAGCCTCGCCTCGCCCGGGAAGCAAGACCAGGACGATCGCGCCTTCAGTTGGGGCTCGGTACGCTCTGGTGGGCGCTGTTGTGAATATCCAAGTGCGCTGCCGCGATCATCTCCAAGTGGTCTTCAAGGACTGCGCCTGGAAGTTCTCCGGCCGGATCGGCGGTGGGGTCAGCGCTCCGAATGCCGATTTTCTTCGCGAGCTTATGCAGGGTTGTTTTTTTGGGGTTTGGCATGCGTCAAGGTTTTTCTGCGAAAAAAAGATTGTCAAGAGTTAATTTTGACTTTTGTTAAAAACATGCGCCCCCGGAAACGGCGATTGCCGATGATCTTTCAGACCGAAACGGCCGAGTGCGGTCTGACCTGTCTCGCGATGGTCGCAGGCTATCACGGCATGAACATCAGCGTGTCTGACCTGCGGGCCCGCTCCCCCGTCTCTTTAAAAGGCTTATCGATGCGCGGGCTCTCGAAAATCGCCTCCCAAATCGGCATGAACGCACGCGTGGTGAGGTGCGAGATCGATGACCTGCGCATTATAAGCCGACCCGCCTTACTTCATTGGGACCTTCAGCACCTCGTTGTGCTGAAACGGGCCACCGGCAACAAGTTTGTCATCCACGATCCAAGCCGAGGAATCCGGGTCCTCCGGCGCGGGGAGGTCTCAGATCACTTTACCGGCATTCTAATCGAACTGAATCCCACGAGCGATTTCAAGAAAGCCGCGAGAAAAAGGAGATTAAGTATTCTTGATCTCATCGGTTCGATCAGGCGAATCCGTCCCACTTTGCTTCAAGTCCTGGCCTTGTCGATCCTTTTGGAACTGCTCGTCTTAATCCAGCCGTTGTTCATCCGCAGCGTTGTCGACCTCGCCATCGCCAACAGAGACTTGGCTCTCGTGCACGCGGTCGCGGGCATTCTCGCGTTCGCAGCGTTGCTCCACGGATTTGCGAATTTCACAAGGGACTACGCCGTCCTGCGAGCAGGAACAACTCTGAACTTCCAGATGACGCAGCGTATTTTTGGACACGCCCTCAAGCTTCCGCTTGGCTTCTTCGAGCGTCGACCAATCGGCCATCTGATAGAGCGCTATCGGGCGACCGACTACCTCGAAGACTTCCTGATTAGCAGTCTGCCGCTCGCTTTGATAGACGGCTTAGTGACCGTTTTTTCTTTGAGCCTCGTTTTCTTTTTATCGATCCCACTTGGCTTCCTCTCTGTCTTCACCTTGGCTGCGTATTTTGGCGTGCGCGCATCACGCTACCAAGCCACTCGGACGCGGGAGCAGGATCTCGTCTGGTCTAAAGGCGAAGAGAACGGTTATCTGATCGAGACACTGGAAAGTATCTTTACGACCAAGGTCAATGCGCTCGAGGAGAATCGTTTTGGTAATTGGTCGAACTACTACGCCGCTTTGATCGGCGCCCAAAGAAGGTTCGGAACGGTTAATATCACCCAACGCAGTGCCAAGATAGCGTTGATTGGGCTTAATCTCGCCGCCTTCATCCTGATAGCGACCAGCGGGGTGTTTTCCCGTGCGATGACCATCGGGACGCTTTTCGCAATCTTGTTCTACAATTCGCACTTTATCATCAGGTCGATGACGCTGGTCGAGCGCATCTTTGAGTTTCGCCTTTTAGGTGTCCGGCTCGATCGTCTGGAGGACATCGTCTTCACCGAGACGGAAATGGGCCAGCCTCACCAGCTCCCGGATGTCGCCGAACCATTGATCGAAGCCGAACCGACAATCTCGGTCGAACCGAAACCTGCCGTTGAGCCGACGGTATCCTTGAAGGGCGGGATAACCATTCGCAATCTTAGTTTTCGCTACAGTCCAGTAGACGATCTCGTCCTGAGGGATGTGTCGTGCCAAATCGAACGTGGAGAGTTCGTCGCCTTAGTGGGCGAGAATGGCGCTGGCAAGACGACGCTCATGAAGCTTTTGCTAGGCCTGTATGTGGCGACCGATGGCACTATCTTCTACGACGAGGCTGACATCAGGCAAATGGAGTTGCCCATCCTTCGTTCCCAAATAGGGGTTGTAACCCAGAGCGACCGACTACTTACGGGCACAGTGGCAGAAAATATCGCGTTGTTCGATCCCGAGATAGACATGGAGCAGGTCGCGGAGTGCGCTGAGCTAGCCTGTATCCGGCGGGACATCGAAAAGATTCCAATGGGCTACAGCACGCGGGTGGGCAACATCGGATCACCCTTCTCCCAAGGACAGACCCAGAAGATTTTCCTGGCTCGCGCGCTCTACCGGCGTCCACGCATACTGATAATGGATGAAGGCACTGCCAATTTGGATGCGACTAGTGAAGATTCAGTCTTAACCAATCTCGAAAATCTGCCCCTGACAAAATTGATGATTGCTCACCGAGCCGCAACTATCCGGCGCGCCACCCGCGTTTTATCGTTGCACAGCGGAGGTCTCTCAGACATCTCGCAGACGCGTGATTTCGGTAGGCGACCTGTCGACCCGGCAGTGGAGACAAAATAGCTTTTGCGGTCGCGGAACTACTCCTCACGCAAGGCGATGATAGGATCGACTTTCATCGCCTTGCGCGCTGGAAAGTACGTCGCCAGGATTCCAACGAACGTCAGAAGTAAGACGACAAGGGCCAACGTAACCGGACTGGCGGCGCTAACTCCGAAAAGCAAGCTCGACATCAAACGGCCCAAGACAAGCGATCCAAGAACACCAATGATCACACCTGCCGCAGTCAGCTTGAGGCCACTTAGAATGATAGTGCGCAAAACATCGACGCGTTGGGCGCCTAGGGCCAGGCGAATGCCTATCTCTCGCGTGCGTTGGGCTGCGCGAAGGGCCATAATCCCGAACAGGCCAATCGCCGCCAGGATGAGGGCAATCGCCGCCAGAATGGTGATCAGGGCCATGGTCGAGCGCCGTGAGGCTAAGGCCTCCTCCACAGCTCCCCGCATCGTGCGCAGGTCGGATACCGGTTGGTTTGGATCGACTGCCAACACCTGTCGTTTAACCGCCGCAGCTAATGCCAAAGCGTTGGCCGAGGTGGCGCGAACGATGAGTGTCTGCACGCGTTGTGGATTTTGGTTGGTGCATAGGTACATCTGGGGCAACCTCATGGCTTCGAAAGGCCCGCTCGGGTCGTCGTTGACGGTTCGTCCCACAACTCCCACCACAGTCATCGGGGGGAGGCCTTTCGCCGGATTTTGATGATTGTCTATATGCTCCCCGACCGGATCTCGGTCCGCAAAGAACTGCCGGGCAAATAGTTCATCGATAATGACGGACCATGCGTCTCCGGAAGCATCTTCGGAACCGAAGGCCCGCCCCCTCAGGACCGGAATTCCCATTGTCTGAAGGTATGTTGGCGAAACTATGCTTACTTCGGCCCTCGGTTCCCGTCCGGGCTCACTCGGCGGCTGGCCACTCACTCGGAAGGTCGAGTCCCAAACACTCCCGTCAAAGGGAATGTTTAGAGCCGAGGCTGCGTTCGCGACGCCTGGCAACGCTCGAACCCGGTCGATGACGTTGCGGTAGAATTGTGCCTGGGATTCCCCGTTGGAGTAGCGCGCGCTCGGCAGCGAGACAGACATTAGCAATAAATTATTCGGGTCAAACCCCAGCGCCACCTGCTGTGTCTGCCAGAAGCTTCTCAAGAGAAGTCCGGCGCTGCTCAAAAGCATTAGGGCAAGCGCAAGTTGAGCTATGACGAGTCCCGCCCGGAAGCGCTGCCGCTCGTGGCCGGCGCTGGATCGTGTTGCCGCCTCCCGGAGTGCGGTGGCTGGCGTTGCTCCGATCGATGCTTGCCACGCAGGCCACGCTCCGGCGAGGAGGCCAGTGCCAACCGAGACCACCCCCGTAAAGAGTAGTGCCACGCCATTGATCTCAGCACCGGCGAAAGGCATGTCGGGCGCAGGACTCAGGACCGCGATAAGTTTCAAACTCCAAATGGCGAGCAATAAACCCGTCCCGCCTCCAGCCAGACACAACAGAGTAGTCTCAGTCAACAGTTGTGCCATTAAGCGGCCTCGACTGGCGCCTAAAGCGGCCCGCACGGCCAACTCGTGCTGCCTCGACGTGGCCCGCGCAAGGACCAGACCGGCCACGTTCGCGCACGCGATCAACAAGATGCAGGCGGCCGCCCCGATTAAGACGTACAAATTGCTCAGGTGGCCGTCCACTTTCGCATCTCGAAACGACCGCACGATAATGCGCACTCCAACGTTAGCGGAGAACTGGGTAGCCTGTCTGCGTGCAATGTTGTCAAATTCCGCCTGGGCCTGGCTGGTTGCTACCGTATCTTTCAGTCGCCCGACCACGACAAACCCGGCGCGATTACCTCTGTTGAGGAGACTAGGGTCAGCGCGCAGGTTGCCAAGAGGCAGAACCAACTGAGGCCGATGACCGTATCGCATCTCGGGTGGCATCACCCCAATGACCTCATAAGTAACGCCCTCAAGAACAATTTGGCGACCCATTACCTCTGCCGAGGTGCCAAAGCGCTTTCGCCATAGGGCGTCGGAGATCAACGCGACCGGTCGCGCACCCGGGGTATCGTCGTCCTTGTTCAGATCGCGGCCGATTTGCGGTTTCAGGCGAAGAGTACTGAGAAAACTGAAGGTCGCTCGCAAAGCTCCGACTCGTTCGGGTTCCATGTCGCGATCTGCTTCGATGTTGACTTCTTCTTCGCGTACCAATGAAAGATCGGCCAACGAGCCCTGCGCTTCACGCCAGTCCAGAAAATTTGGATAGGAGACGGAGCGACCCCGGCCTTGCCCTCTTTCCTCGTGAATGATAACGAGTCGATCGGATTGCGGATAAGGCAGCGGCGTGATTAATAGTCTATAAGCCAGGCTGAAAACCGCCGTATTCGCTCCCACGCCAACGGCCATGGCAGCGATCCCCAGAACGGTGAACTGCGGATGCTTTAACAGCATTCGAACGCCATGACGTAAATCCCGAAGCAGGGTCTCCATCCTAAAGCCAACCCTTCCGAATGTGTCCGCCGTCTTTGCGCATGGTGTCCAAAGCTAGTCGCCTCCGAGGGTTTATCAGCATTCTAGGCCGTGGCCGGTTCGACAATCTTACGCGTCGATATCGTCGATTCCCCATGCGGGTTCCGAAGGACCGATTTGAGTATAATCGACCTTTCGAAGCTATCGCAGATCCTCATCCGTTCACCTTCAGAGACTTCGAGATCTCCTCCATTTGTCTTGATCCGTAATTCCTCGGTCGAAATTCCTTCCAAGAGCTGCCGGAAGATGAAGCGGTGCACTCGTCCGAAGCTTTTTATTCCAAGAATGCTGCTATCAGATCCGGGCTTGTTGGTTTTGTAAAGTTCGTCTACCCAAGTGCAAATGCATCCAACTGGATCTCGATCGGGAAACCGTTGTCTGACCAAATCAACGAGCTGAGCTCTGCTCTCGACATTCAAAAGCAGGCCCAAAAACAACCTGTGCTCACTGGCTGACACAGTGCTCCGCAAGTTCACAAGGACCTTATTTCGCTGCGTTTCGTCCAATACGGGGAAGATGAAATCGGTCAGATTACCATGTCTGGTCCGAGCCCTGCGCAGCAATCCCAGGAAGCGCGACTTCTCGTCGGGAAAATCATCCTGCGGCCTTTTGTTTTCTTTCCAAGGTTGGAATCGGTCGCGGGTATGGTTTATCAGTTGATGATAGGCAGCATCTAAGATTAAGAACGTGGTTTGAAAATCCGATAGCGAGATTAGTTCATCGAGAAAATTGTAGGCCCCGGGATCCCTTAATCGCAGCAACATCACCGCGCTTTCCAGCTTCTTCGACGTCACTGGGTCGTTGAAGGCAGGGTTGAAGGCGAAATGCGGCTTCAGATAGTTGTACTGCGGGAGTGTATTCGGATCCTGGCGGGTCCTTACAGTAATTGTCACCGATGGTCTATCTAGATGGAACAGGGAATGGATAAAAGGCCGTCCTGGGCGTATCTTGCGGATGTCCCCCCTATTCAAAATCTGAACGTCGCCAAGCAAGACCTCGCCGATCGAGAAGTGAGCATTTACCAATTGCTCTAACTTGAAATGGTAGATACTGTGAACGCTGGAGCCAGCCAACACTTGGAACGCCCCGGAGAAGCTATGCTGGTGGATAGAGGTGGTGCTATCCAACCAAAAGTAGACATCAATGCCGAATCGAGACGCTCGATACAAGGTGAGAGCGAGATCACTGAAGGTGTCGGTTTGCTGCTCGGGAAGCGTCGACGCCGCTTGAAGATAGGCGACGATTTCCCATGGATCAACATTCCCCACTGCATCCGCTTCGCCGAGTACCTGAGCCGAAATCTCGGGAAAAGCGGACTCGAGATAATTCGCTTCTTTCCATCGCTGTTCGATGACAGCGCCGACCTTGTCAAAGAATTGCATGGAGGGTTGGGGCTTCTGAAATTATGACTCAGTTGATCGCACTGTCGACAAAATTTTCATGGCGATCTGCCAGGCCCACCCGTGCCGACATTTAAGGGCGAAGTCAGAAGGTGTCGTTGAAACTTCGATCTGAACGTGGACGTGACGACCGCAAAACGCTCTTCCAAACTCGTGCAGGACGCCCAGCCCGACATAACGCAGCCGCAAGAATTGGCTGCGCTTGCGATTGCCGCCGTTTCCCGGAAACCGCCCGCGCGGAGGGAAAAGCGCAGCCGTGAAGAGAGACGACACGCACTTTGTCAGATCTTAATGCATCCGCCGCGTCATCCACTTCCAATCCTGCTCAACTCAAAATCCCTGGGGTTGGGGAGAGGGGTCTTCTCCCACTATCGCAACCGAGGCATTCTTGCCGAGTACGAATGAAACGGGCATCGGGAGACAATCTCTGCGCAATTGCTATAAGAATGATGCAAATGATAACGAGCGTAACGACGCCCTGAGCCTATCGGCGCCGGGGAACCGGCCAATGATTGGCTAACGATTTGAAAAGGACGCTATGAAATCTACACGAGGGGACCTGCTGATCAAAACATCGAAAACGCTGACTTCGGATCAGCAGGTTGGGGGTTCGAATCCCTCCAGGCACGTTTCCTCCGGTCAAAATGGTTGACGTCCCAAACCGGCAACCTCATCCTTTTTTTCCTTTATGCCCGTCGAAGCCCCGTCGCGTCATGAACAGGATCTTGCCTTCGTCCAGCGCGTCCTGGCCGGGGAGCCGTCGGCTGCTTCGGAGCTGAGGAGCCGATACCACGGCAAGCTCGTCGGCGTCCTGCGCGCGCGCGGCGCGAACCAGACCGAGGCCGAGGACCTGGTCGCGGATCTTTGGACCGATTGCTTCGCTCCCCGGGGAAATCGCCAGATCCTTCTGACGAAATACCAGGGCCGCTGCGCGCTGGAGTCCTGGTTGCTCACCGTGGCCACGAACCGGCTGGTCGATTTGAAACGGCGCCAGAGTTTTCGCGTCGATGTCCCTAGCACTCCCGATTCGCCGGAGGATTTCTTCGAGCGCCGAGCGCAGCCGGAAAAACTGACCAGTGAAAAACCGCTGCTTAACCTCCTCCGGGCGGCGATCCAGCGCGCGTTCGCGAAGCAGGATGAGGATGCGATCCTGATGTTGAAGCTTGTGCATCTTCATCAGCTCAGCCAGCGCGAAATTTCGCGGATGTGGGGCTGGCATGAATCGAAGGTCAGCCGCACCCTCGACGTGACCCGCCAGAATGTGGCGAAAATTATTCTGGCGGAATTAAAGAAGGTCGATCCCTGGCTGGAGCTGCGCTGGGAGGATTTCGTGGAGCTCTGCGCCGGGTCCTCTGATGTTTTTTAGAACCAGGAAAGATAATTTCACAAAATGCGTCGCTGGATGAGTCTAAGGAAAGAGCATAAGACAACGGGACGCCGCCCGGTAAATCTCCACCGCGCCGTGACCCGCTCGTGGGCTCCAAACCATGATGTAAATATTTCAACCGCGTTTTTGTTTTGACCGCTTCTTACCTGTGAATGATGATTTCAAAATTCTGTTGGAGTTTTTTGCTGGTGACGTCCAGGAAGTGGCTGGACGCGCCGCCGCGACAATCCCAACTGAGCTGCGGGACAAGATCGTCAAGTTTGCCAGTGGAAAGTGCACCGAGGAAGAGCGCGTTGAAATGAAAAAAATGCTCCAGGAACAACCGCAGTTGATCCCGGCGCTTGTCACCGAAGCCAAAGCGCTCAGACAACCAGCGGAATGACGCCCACGACCCGCGCAAACTTTCTTCCCGAGCAGCGCTTCCTGCCTTTGCGCCCGGCCTTGCAGGAACATCTCGCCAAGCTTGGCGCCGCCATTTCGCCCGTTAATTTCCTTAGCATCTGCGATGAGATGCTGCTCAAGCTCCTGAAGGAGACGTTCGCCCGCATCGGCGCGGATGAGGGAAGTATCTGGCTGCTGGACCAGGACAAACAGCATCTGGTGGTGGCCTACAACAGCGGCCCCAATACCGCCAAGATCATGGGATTCAAACAACCTCTCACCAAAGGGATTGTAAGCCTCGTGGTGGCAAGCGAGCATCCGTTCGTCGAAAACGAAGTCTATAACAATGTAGATCATAGTAACACTCTGGATAAGGCGCTGCATAAGGCGACCTATGCCATGATCGTCGTTCCGCTCTACTTTCTGAATGAAGTGCGCGGAGTTATTTCCTGCGTCCAGCTTCAGGACGTCGAGATCCGTGATGGCAAGCCGGTGCCGAAGGGGGAAAAACCTTCCGGCTTCGGGCCTCCGGACCTGAACGCCATCCAGACGACCTCTGCGGTTGTTCGCGATCTGATCGACTATCGGCTGCTCGGCACTGCCATAGGATGGAACCGCCTCTAACCCCAGAGCCTAGTCCTTTTCGCCTGGACGAAGCGCGCCGCGCTTTGGAAAAGGGCACTGGCAAAGGCGTCCGCATCGCCGTGATCGATTCCGGTGTGGAAGTCGATCATCCCGCGTTGCCTGGCCTCACTCTCGTGGACGATCTGCACGTGATCGACGCGGGCGTTCAGATCGAAGTCAAACTGGGTGATGGCAGCGATATCTATGGTCATGGCACCGCCGTGACAGGGGTCATCCGGCGGATCGCGCCGGACGCGCAGATCGGAAGCATTCGCGTTCTCGGCGCGAACCTTGGTTCGCGCACCGTTATCATCCGCGAGGGAGTTCGGCAGGCGATCGACCGCGGTTATCACATTCTGAATTGCAGCTTCGGATGCGGCTTGCCGGAACACATCTTCCAATACAAGGAGTGGATCGACGAGGCCTATCTTAAGGGCATTCACGTCGTTTCCGCGTGTAACAACTACGACTTCACCACGCCGGAATGGCCCGGTTATTTTCCCAGCGTTGTCACTACCAACATGGCTCGCTTCGATGAAGATCATACCTTCTTTTACAAACCTGGTCACCTCGTCGAATTCGCGGCGCGCGGCGTGGATGTAACTCTGCCCTGGAACAATCATGCTACCAAAGAAGTGACTGGAAGTAGCTTTGCGGCTCCGATCATGAGCGCCTTGCTCGCCCGCCTGGTCTCCGAGATGCCTGGGCTGGCCCCGTTGGAAGCGAAATCGATCATGCACCGGCTTGCCATCCCATGGCGAAGCGACGTAACCGCGCCAAACGTCGTCGCCAAGGACGAGGTTCCAGCCGCGCCCGTGGCCCGCGCCGGACGCCCGCCTCCTTCGAGCTAGCATCTATGAGCGGCGTGCCTGGCAAAGACAGGGAGCTCTTGTCCGTGTCGATTGCAGCCGGCCCTGCCGTAACTGCATTCCTGGATACGATCGGGTCTGCGAAGACGGGCCTTCTAACGAGCACACGAACGGATGCCTCAACAGGCGTCACCGTTTTCCACCTGCCGCCGGGGTCTAATCCAGACCGGATCGTCCATGAGATAAGACTGATCGCAGGGAAGCGCGCAATTGATCATCTGATCATTGAGTGCGAACCGGACAGGCCTCCAATGGCTTATGCGTCGCTGTTTGCGGCCCCGGACAACCTTCCTCAAACCTTAAACGACGTTTCGAAGCTAACGGCAACTGTCTTCGTTATCCAACCGGCCGACTTACTTGACGCGATTCTCGGGCGCAGAGCAAACTCGCTGCAAACCTGTTTCGTTGCGGAACAGATGGAGTTCGTTAGTCATATTTTTTTCGAGGCTGCATCGGGCGATCGCGACTTTGATCTAGCACGCTCGATCGCGCTGGCTCTTAACCCACGAACTAACGTATCGCCCCTGGACTCGGCTGCCGTCAAAAGGTGCTATGATCTTCCTGCCAGCTCATTTGATTTTGAGGCGGCTTTAAGCGGCGCCGGTTGGCGCCAAGTGCTCGATGGCAAGGAACCAACCCTTACCGCAGATGACAGAATCACCGCGCTAGCGTATCGCGCCCGGCGACCGTTTCATCCCGGGCGGTTTTGGAATCTCCTCCAACAGAACTTGGGCGGTGTTTTCCGGGCCAAAGGATTTTTCTGGCTGGCCACTCGCATGGATGAAGTCGGTGGACTCAACCTTGCCGGATCGGAGCTTCACTGCGCATCGGCGGGCGCCTGGCGGGCGGCGCGCGATCAAAGCAGTCGCGCGGCCGAGATGCCTGAGCGCACCCGAAATGAATGGAAAGAGCCCTTCGGCGATCGCCGGCAGACGTTTGCAATCATGGCGTTTGAAGCGAACCGACATACCCTTCAATCCCAGCTCGATGCCTGTCTGCTCACGGATGAAGAGATGGCTGAGGGCCCGGAACATTGGACGAGCTTCGCCGATCCATTTCCTTCCTGGTCCACTCACTCTCATCACCATCACGATCATGAATGCGACCACGATCATGATTCGGAAGAGCATGATTGTTGTCATCACTAACCGGTTTCTGAGGCGCAGATATTTCTGGTCACCACGGTGACGCTCGGCTAATACGGGCCAAGCGCCGTTCCAAGAACGCGCTCTCTCTCTAACGTGTCTGATCTGCCTGAAGTTAAGAATGTTCCCAGCGCGTCCGTCGCTCTCCACGAACTCTGGCGGCGGCGGACGGAGTGGATGGACGATATCGAAGCTGTCCGCGCCTTTGTAAAACGAGCGCTTTCCGCTGGCGAATTCCTCACAGCCTACGATGCGGCTCGCGCCGCGGTGGAAAATCATCCGGATGACGACTGGCTCCACCAACGCATCGCTCTGGCCCTGGCCCAGATGGGATCATCGCGTCGCGCCCAGGATATTCTCAACGCGCTTGTCGCGAAAGATCCAACGAACCGCGAAACCTTAAGCATTCTGGGACGCACCTGCAAGGATCGATGGTGCGCAAACCCGGATAATGAACATTACTTGCGGCAAGCCTTCGACTACTATAACCGCGCTTTCGAACTTCCACCGCCTGATTCGTATCCAGGCATAAACGCAGCAACCATCGCGTTTCTCCTCAAGGAGACGGATAAGGCCAGTCGCATAGCTAAGACGGTCCTGGAAATCTGTCAGACGCAGCCGGACGACTACTGGAAGCACGCTACGGTCGCGGAAGCATTGGTTGTCCTGGGTGATGCTGAGGGGGCGAAACGCGCCTATCGCGCGGCCGTCGCCGCGGAAAGCGATAACTTGCGCGCTTTTTCTTCGACGCGAAAACAGGCCCGTGCCTTGTCCCGCCAACTTTATGGTAACGCCGATAGGTTCGACGACTGCTTCCCTATCCCGAAGCTGGTTGTCTTTTCCGGTCACATGATCGATGCGCCTGATCGACGCAATCCACGGTTTCCCATGGCAAAGGAGAGCGAGGTAAAGGAACTCCTGGAGAAGCAACTGGCTGCCATGAATGCAGGCATAGGATTCGCAAGTGCTGCTTCCGGCTCGGACATCCTGTTCCTGGAAGCTATGCTGGCGCGCGGCGGTACGATTCATCTCGTGCTGCCGTGGCCCGCTGAAGAATTCGAAAAAACGAGCGTCGCCATCGCGCCCGAAGGAGCATGGGTCGAGCGCTTCCATAAAGTCCTGGCTCAAGCTGCGTCCATTCGCGTCCTGGGCGAACTTTATATGCCCGGCAGCGCCACGGGCTTCGAATACTGCAACCTTGCCATGAACGGTCTGGCGCGGCTCTTCGCCCGATCGCTCGACCTGGAGATAACGCCGTTAGCAGTGTGGGATGGATTCGCCGGCGCGCCCGGAGGAACTGGATCCTTCGTCCGTTATTGGCGGAAGCACCGCGTGCCAGTAAAGGTTGTCCCGATAGCTACAAAACCTCCTTCGATGTTGACTGGATCCGAAACCTTCGAGATAGACGCGGACGATAGCGACGACGAATTTGAGGCATGGGTGCGCGCGTCTGGTCGCCAGGAAATCAAGGCCATCATGTTTGCGGACGTGGTGGGTTACAGCAAGCTGCCGGAAACGGTAATCCCAAAATACGTTGCCCAGTTTAACCAAAGGGTCTCGAGACTTATGGCGGATAGCTCGGCGGCGCCCATCAACGTCAATACCTGGGGTGACGGGCTCTTCTTCGTCTTCAATGGAGTTGAGGACGCAGGCCGGTTTGCCCTCGACTTACGAGACCTGGTTATAAACACAGACTGGATGGACCTGGGTCTTCCTCGCCAGTTGAGCATCCGAATCGGCGTGCATGCCGGTCCCGTTTACGTGAACTTTGATCCTGTCGTCCGGGAAATCTCTTTCACCGGCGCCCATGTGAGTCGTGCGGCGCGGATAGAACCTATTACCCACGAAGGAGAAGTCTTTGCGAGCGAAGAATTCGCGGCGTTGGCCGCAGCAGACCAGTCGAAAGGATTCAGTTGCGATCTGGTCGGAACTACTGCGCTGGCGAAAAGCTACGGTTTATTCCGAGTTTACAGCCTGGAACGCTCGTCAGCGTAACCCGGGCGCCTCTCCAGGCAATTCTCCGATTATCTCAACGCGCGGTCGCGCCGCGCCCTCAGCAGTTTCTCGCGGAGTAACAATATGAATCGTCCCGACATAACCGAAGACATCGGGCGACGTTCCTTTCTCCTCGGCAACCCTGAGCCAGTATTCGCGACGCTTCTTTACCCAGGCGGTCCCTCCTACTTTCTCATTGTCACGTCCATCCCAAAGCAGGATCAAAACGTGGCTGGTTCGTGCTATCAAATCGCCGACCGCCGCGTATCTCTGCGCGCGCCCGTTGCTGTCCGAGGACGAAGATGGATTTGGCGAGTCTTCGCTTACTTCCCACTGCGAATTCGCCGCGACGAGCAATCGCCGAAATTCACTTAGCGACTCCGCCGTCGTGAAGTCCCGTTCGTACTCCTGCTGCGCCATGGGCAACGGCACGACGAGTTTGACTCCACAAGTGAGCGCCACCTCCGCGGCTACTCGGTCAGCGCCTTCAGCGAGCGGGCTTATCAATTCGAAGGCAGCGTTTGGATACGCCGAGCGAAACCGGTCAAAAACAGTGTGAAGCTGTTTTCGCAGCTCAGGCAAATCCGTCCGGACGAGATCGCGATGTCCGCTGACTCCGAAAACAAAGGGGGCCTGGTTCGCTGCGAGTTCCAAGATCGTGTCTTTGTTTTGCTCACTCATCGATTTTGTCTTATCAACCAGACAACGAAGCTACAAGGAACCTGTTGCGCGATTAATTTCCGCGGTTTTTCGCCTGCAAATTGGCGAGCGTGGGCCGTCATCATCGGACCATGCTTGATGCCGGCAAAACAATCTCGGCGCCAGCTAGCTCGCGCCCTGAAGAAGAGTTATCAGCGCTTCCGATCTGGGCCGTCACCCTCGGCATCTTCGCTCTCCTCACGTTCGGACTCACGGCGGTGCCTTCGATCATCTGCGGCCATCTCGCGCTGGCCAGAACGCGGTCGACCGACCCGGGCTCATTAGCGAAATCAGTTGCGCTGGCAGGGCTCGTAATCGGCTATGCCGGCGCGGCCCTTTTCGGAACGTGGATCGCCGTCCTGTCGCGACATCTTTTCCAATAGTTTATCGCGCCGAGTTAATGCGCGTCTGCGAACGGGAAAATCAATGCCCCCGGCTTTTCGGTGGAAAAATTGACGACCCGGGCCGAATCGCGCCACTCGAATCCCACCACCATTCGCATCACGCCGGCGACTTCCGCATTCGCCTTGGGCGCACGCAGCGCCGCCTCCTTGTCGTAATTCGCCTTGCCGATTAACTCGCGCAATCTGCTGGCTTGGAACTTAATGATCCTTGCTCCCCTCGCCTTCTGCATCGCACTCACCAGTTCGTGAATTTCGCGGCCCTCCTTGGAACCCGGTGCAAAGAACAAAACGAAGATTTCGAGTGGCCCGTTATCGTTCACCCAATTCCAGGAAACCGGCGCCCTCGGCAAGAGAGCTTCTTTTCCTGGACTGAGGTCGACATATTGAGGCAGCCAGCCGGGGACCAGCTCCCCGCTTTTTAGGAACGGACTCACAAGCACCTCGCAGCCTGCCGTGGCATCGAGGTGCGCCACAATTTTCTGGTTCCCGCCCGCTGTGCTCGCTGGGCGAAGGGCCTCTTCATCTCCGTTCGCGATGTTCACGATCGCAAGGCAGGCCCGGCCGTTCGGCTTGCTTTTATCGATCGCCTGCGAAAGCGCCGCCGCAGAGCCGAGACATAGGACGGCCGTTATCAAGAAAACGCTTTTCACGCGCCGACTATGGCGAATGACCCTCTACCAAGTCGAGTTCGAAATCCGGCCCTACCGCCAATCGCCCATAAGAACAAACGGCGCCCAGTAGAGCGGGCGGGAAAACTTTGCGCTCTTCAGGAGCTTGAGCTGGGCGCTTTGCAGGGCCGCCGCTTTCGACGCGCCGCCTGCCAGCTGACGATAGAATTCCACCATAAACTCCTTGGTGCTCTCGTCGCCCACACTCCACAAGCTCGCCAACACCGTTGTTGCTCCCGCGCTCGAAAAGGCATGCGCCAACGTGGTGACTTCACCGCCATCAGGCTCTTTGTTCCCGACTGCGGTTTGGCACGCCGACAAGGTAACGAGGTCTACTTTGTTAAAAGGGAGGCCGCCAATTTCCCCCAAGGTTAGCTGGGCTGACTCAGGAGACCCACCCGCAGCTAACTGAATGTAGCTATCCAGAGGTGTTGAGGCATTGAGGATGCCATGGGTCGCGAAGTGAACGATGCGCTTACTTAGCTTGTCCGGCGCTTCCAAGGTTTTCTTAGTTACATCCGGTCCGAAAAATACGTCCGTGGAGGGAAAGACCTGGGCGATTCCTTTGACCTCCGCCTCGGCCGAAGGCAGGTTTGCCCCGGTGGGATTGCCAAACGCTACCATCCCCTGGGTCGCTTTCTCCTCATCGGGCGGCTGGACCGCGTTCATCACGTCTGCTGCGGTTAAGTAGACGATCTGCTTATCCTCGATCAGATAGCTTACCTCGCCGCTGGTATTCTTTTTCGCCAGGGCCTGCATGGGAAGGTAATAGAGGAGGCCATTGGGGATGAACGCGATCACCTTGAACGAAGCAAGATCTGCTTCGACGGGGGCAATCAGCGTATCGTAAAGGGCCACGAGGTTCTTTGTCAGCGGTGCGCCGCTTTCACCGGTCGTGATTTGTTTGCGCACAGCCAGGATCCTTTTGAACAGGTCCGCTGGCTTGCCCGGAGCGATGAGGATCTTCATGCTCGTCTTCGTGACAAGAAAAACGTACAGCTCCTCCCCCAGCGGCGCGTACTGGATAAGCATCACTTCCGGCGGGATGCGCTTTTGCGCCTTTTTCAGCGATTCCGGATTGAGCGTCATGAATTTTTCCCAGTGCGGATTGGTGGCCTTGATCTGCTCGTTAAGTCGAAAACATTCAGCCTGGGTAGAAGCCACGACCCGGCTTAGGTTCTCGAGCTTGGCCTTGTCCTGCTGCTCTTTCGGCTTGGCCTGCTCACTGTCGCGTTGCGCCGTAGCAGCCTTGAGCTTGTTCTCCTCACCGCTTGCTTTCTCGAGCAAAGCCTGAACGGCCTTGTCTTCGCTCTTCATGCTGGAAAGGCGGAGTGAGTCTTGGAGTTTCTTCGATTTTGCCCGGTTAAGGTAATCGAATGCGTCCTCCGGTCGATTCAGCTTGATCAGGATGCGAACGATCCGTTCGTAGGGACGATAGTTCCGCTTCACGTCAGCGAACGCGGCCTCAGACGCTGCCGTTGCCCGCACACCTTCGACCAGTTTTACCGCTTCCTGGTAGGCTTCCAGCGCTTTGGCGTTTTCTCCTTTCGCCTCGAGGATCTCGCCGGTTATCCCCAGAGTAGCGATCCGATCGCTCACCGAGCCGGTCCTGGCATCAGCCTTCTGCGCTTCTTCAATCAACCTTTTTGCTTCGTCGAGCTTACTCTGTTTGACCCGAATCGAGGCAAACGTCCGCGCTGCACCCGAAACCGCCGCAAGGTTTCCCGTCTTGCGCGCCAGGAGCAGTGCTTCTTCCGCGCGATTAGCTGCCTCATCGAACTTCTCTTCATCCCGTGCGATAACCGCCAGGAAGCCGGTCGACGTGACGACGCTGTTTAACTTGTGCGCGGCGGCAAAGATTTGCCTGGTTTGTTCCACAAGGTGGCGCGCGCCCAATAGGTCTCCTTTCACATAGGCAAGGTCGGCTGCCTGGGTTAGCGATTGTGCCGTCCAGTCATCCTGTCCGATGCTTCGCTTGATTGCGATTGTTTCGTTTAGCTCCTTTGAAGCAAGGTCGACTTCGCCGCTTTCGGTATGCAACGAGGCCAGGTCGCCCAGGACGCGCGCGCGAATCCGCGCCCGGAAGATCTCGAAGACATTAATGTAGCCGCCCTTAGGGAGTTCCTCGCCCACCTTCAGAGCTTTCTCATAGTTAGTCGAAGCGTCCTTAAGGTTGCCTTCTTCCTGACTTATCTCGCCCAGGTTCACCAGAGCCATGGCTTGCGCCATGGCATCGAGCGCGATCTTCATGTCCCGGGTCTGGGCCTGCATTTCTTCGTGCTTGGCAAGTTCCTCCTTGGTCATGGCCGCCTTCTGCTCGGGAGAGTAGTAACGATCTTCATCAAGCGCCTTCCTTCGCACCGCGACGGAGGCCTCGAGACTGGCCAATGCCTGCTGATAATAATCCCGCGCCTTTCTCAGATCGCCGAGGTTATAGGCGTACATTCGCGCCAGAGAACTTAAGCTTTCCTCCAGCTTGCGTTCGGCCATCTCCTCAGGTAAGGCGCGCCGCAAGGAAAGGGCTTCCAGGCCATTCTTTTCGGCCTTCTCAAAAAGAGCCAGATCGGCCTGCGCGCTGGCCACTCTTTCAAGGGCAGTCGCCAGTTGCGCTGTCTTTTCGTTGACCTCGTCCTTCGGTGCCTTGGCCTTTTGGAGGTAGGTCATTTCCAACCGGCGAATCTCCAGCTCGCGTTCGCAATACTTCAACAGGCCCTCCGCGTCGTTATTGTCTCGAGCAACCTGCTCCAGGCTCGTGACGGAGTTATAGCGATCGAGGTAGCGGTTCTTCTCCCATCCGTGGATAAGCTTGCGCAGAATCTCTTTCTTGGATTCCTCGGCCGTGGCCAGCTGGTCCTGGAGCTTCTTGATTTGCCCATCGACTTTACCATCGAGTTCGGCCGCGGTCGTTCGATGATACTCTTCCCAGTAACCGCGCGCGTTAACGTGGCTGTCTTCCTTTAGCTTCGCGCTGGTCGCGAACCAGGTCGCGGCCTCATCGAACTTGCCCGCATCAAAGGCCAGCCACGCAATATCCGACTCGATTTGCATGGCGTTCTTCGCGGCGTCGGTCCGTTCCTTTGTATTTTGCTTCGCCGCGGCGCGATCAGCGTCAATCTTCTTGAATTGCGTCTCCAGCTCAGTCCTATCCGGTTTCGCCGGGGCTGGTTTCGCCTCTTCAGAAAAAATGGCTGAAGGAATCGCGAGACTAACCGATAAAAGGACAATAAGGACCAGGCGGCCAAGCAGTGTCATCGCGCTGTTGAAAACGTTGTCCCGGGTCATGTGTGCAATCTCACTTCGTCTTGAGCTGATAAATGCCGTTCCAGTCCCGAGGCGGTTCGATCGTGAGCTCGCGACACCTCTCCGCCATTAACGCAGCAGGCTTATCCTGTCTTTCATCGCGCAAGGCAGCAAACATTCTTTCCGCCTTTTCGAAGCCGCCCCGCTCGTACTCCGCAAAGGCGGCGTTATATCGCTCCAGAGTTTCATCAAAATGATCCGGACTATGAGGATGTTTTACTTCGAGCAGCTCCAGCGGAACTGATTTTCCTTTCACGATCGCCTTATCGATCAGGCGAATCATCGGTGGGACAGACAACCTGGCATAAGCTTCCCGGGTTATTAGAAACAGGACCCCATAGTGTTTCGTGAGTGATTCCACGCGGGCCGCCGCGTTGATCAGGTCTCCGACCAGGCCGTAATCCAGGCGTTGCGCCGAACCTTTGTTGCCGATAAGAGCCGTGCCGCTATGCAAAGCCACGCCATAACCAAAGAGTGGTTTCAACTTCGGCTCCAGGTTCTCGCGCAGCTCTTCCATCCCAGAAATAAGATTCAGCGCGGCGCGAAACGCGCGATCGGTCGCGTCGGGTTGCGCATCGGGCGCCCCCCAGTAACTAAGAAACTGATCGCCCAGGAAATGTTCCATGCTGCCGTCTTCGGCGAGAATAGCGTGGGTTTGGGATTCGAAGACCTGGTTCAGAAGCTGGAACATGCCCGGCGGCCCGAGCAACTCCGCGATGGGGGTCGAGTTGCGAAGGTCGGTGAGGAGCACGGTGATTTCCGCCTGTTGCGGCTCCATCGATCCGGGATTTTTTAGCACGTGCTCCATGATGTGCGGCGAAAAGTAGAGGCTCATCGTGGAACGAAGTTTCAGTCGCTGAATGAACTCGTGGCTTTGTCTCCGACCCAACTCTACCAGGGTAAGTCCGGTCCAAACCACGCCGGCACTCATCAGTCCCGGGACCCATCCAGTTTTGAAAATGGTAATCGCGCTCAGGGCGCAGCAGGCCGCAATTCCAATGATCCAGATGAGGAACAACGACACCGTGCCGCGGAACAATGTCGCCACCGCTCCCAGCAGAACCAAGCCAAGGATCGCAAGCGCATCGATCCAGCGCGGAGTCCGCCGGAGCCAGGCGCGTTGGATAAGATCGTTGAGCGCGGTCGAGTGTAAGACGACGCGCGGCTGATTGGCCGCGATCGAGGTAGTGCCCATGTCACCGAGACCAGCTCCGTAGTAAGAGACAAGGACAATGGCGTTGTAAAGTGGTTGCGCGTTCGTCTCCCGGCTAGCCGCATGTAGTGCATCCAGTTCAGGGACATTGTAATGGCGAAAAGCCGCGGGGCCTTTTCCCGGCCATGGGCTTCGGTAGTTCAACAGGACGGTATTGGCCTTTAGCTCGCGTGGTTCTATCGATGTAAGATCGCTTGAGAGTTCTCCCCAACGCAGGATGCCGGGTGACGGAAAGGTGACTCCGACGTCCCATGCAATCTCACGCCAGGCGAAGTAGCTCGCGAGCGCAAGGGACGGCTCGCGTTTACCGCCAGCCGCTTCGTGCACGTAATCGTAACTCCGCAGCACGCCGTCGGCATCGGCCCGGACATTAATTAATCCCACGGACAGCAGTCGCTCCCGGAAAGGAAAGGAGCGGACCCGTTCCTCTTTTCCATCTTCCGGCGACGGCAACAGCGCTTCCGCCAGGATTACCGTTTTGTTTTGCGACTTAGCGCGCTCGATTTCTTTCAGGATTGGATCGGCCATCGCTTGAGTGCCGCGGCCGAAAATAACATCGAACGCGATCACCTTCGCGCCTAGCTCCGACGCTTGGCGGATAATGTTGGCGGCGCTTTGGTATTCCAGCTCCAGCGTCGGCGTCTTCCGCAAATCGACCTGCGTAATATCGACGTGAACGATGCTGGGATTGGCCGGCGGCGCCATTCCGCGTTCGTAACGCCAGCGGAGGATCTGGCCGAACCACCGCATCTCGAGACCTTCGAATGGGTCTCCCGCGAGAAAGGTCCAGAGCGCGGCCGCGCCGCAGATGACCAGGAGCAGCGGCCAGGGCGATCTGAGCCAGATTTGTTCTCCGGCAACTTTGGCCCCGCCCGAACCGCCAGGCGTCATTTCACGCTATCGCTGGAAAGCACCAGCACTCCCGGGCGATCGGCGGAAAAATTGACGCTCCGGGCGAATTGTCGCCAGGGAAAAGCGGCGCCGCGAAACACTCCACCTACTTCCGGCTCGCTCACCGGCGCCTGGTTCGTCCGATCCTTGTCGCTCGCCAATCTGCCGATCAGCTCCTTCAACTTCCCCGTTTGCATCGCGAGGATGCGGTCGTCGATTTTCGGGTTCTGCATCGCATCGATGAGCTTCTTGGCTTCCTCGATTTCCTTCGAACCCGATGCAAGGAACAAGACATAGAGATCGAAAGGTCCGCTAGCTGTCGACCAATCCCATTTCACCGGCGTCTTCGGCAGGAGAATCTCTTCGAATTCCGCCGGCACTTCAGAGAGCTGTGGCCGCCAAGCGTTCACCAGTTTCCCGTCCTTGGTCAGCGCGGCGACCAGGACGCTGCATTTATCACTCGCGTCGATGTAGGCACGTACGGTTTTGCCAGCGCCGGCCGGCGCCGAAATTTGAAACGCCTCTTCCTTTTCCGGCGGACCCGGCTCGTAGAGTGAGAGACAAAAGCGTCCGTGCGGTTTCTCTTCGTCGACCGCGTTAGCGGCGAGCGCGCCTCTCGCCAGCAGTGCGGCTAAGGCGAAATAGAAAAGCTTTCCCATGTGAATAGCGCTCAGAATACGGCTCATGTTCCTTCTATTGCACGCAGCTTATCACAAACGCTTCGTGGAAAAGGGAATTCTGACGCGATTCTAGGGCCGGGCAACCGGTCGAGTGGGAATGCGCACCGGTTCGGCGCCCAGGCCCCCGCCAATTCCAAGGTAGATGCTGGGTGGCTTATCATCCCCGCTCTGGACGATTGCGGCTGAGAGACCAAATTTTTTCCCGCGCCACTGGAGACCGGCGGCCCAGGGCGTGAATTGGTCCTTCCGCGAGGCGAACTGCGTGACCTCGCCGACGGCATAAAGATTACAGGGAAGCTGCACCTCTATTCCGCAGTAAAACCGATTGGTGTTTCTATCAGGTGCTTCGAGCCAGGATTCGCGAAACCCTCCCTGGAAGGTGATTGTTTTTAGAAATCCTTTTTCGTCGATTGGAACGGTCTTGGAAGCTGCGATGAAAACATTCTTCGAATCAAAGGCATCGGTTCCGAATTTGGCATACGCGCCCAGGCTTACTTCCGGCCACATTCCAACATCCCGGCGTAAACGCACGCGAGCCATTGGTCCAGCGTAACCATAATCGCCTTCCGGGAGTTCGTCGTTCATGCTGAAGTGAATCATGCTGGCCACCACCCCTAGCTCCAGCCAGTCGCGAACGCCGTAGCTAATAAACATATGGTTGCCCAGGATGTCTGTATCTTGATTGGTCAACACGCTACAGTAGCCGATAGCGAAAACGCCCTGCGGCAAGGTAGCACTCGTCGGGTTAAGAAACATTCCCGACGGACCTTCTAACGTAACCAATCCACGCGACTCCCTCACCACGGGCGCGGACGTGGGAATTTCCACGATAGGCGAATCCTTGGGATCGTAGGTTAGGGTCGAACCGGCAAAGCTGGTTGCGCCATTCAGCGCTGCGCACAGAACCGCGCCTGCGAAGATACTGAGCGGACTAGAAATCCTGAGGGGTGAGAACATACTGCCGATCTTCTGTGGCACGGATTCCATGTCAATCCAAATCGGGTCAGTTACCCTCCCGGGCTTTTTTAATCGACGCGTCCAGCAGGTCGATCACCGGCTTTATTTGAGTGTCGTAAAGTCCGGAACGCCGGATCAATTCCGCGTCCCGCTTGACTGTCGTCAGGAAGCCGGCGGCCCTTTCCTGCGCCAGAACATCAGTTATTTTCTGTAACTGGATCAAAGCGCCTGATTCGTTGCGCAGGATCGTCAGCAGCGGCGAATACGTCTGCTGCTGAAGCGGATCACTTCCCCATGGAAGTCTGGACGCTTCGTCCCAGAGCTTTGACGCCTCCTGTGAATTACCCTGGAGTGCCCGACCGATTCCGAGCTGAAACGCCGAGAAGGCGGACGGATCTTTCGCGTAGGCTTCCTCGAGATGTGTTACCGCCTCTGCGAGGAGAGGCGCATCCGCCGGCGGCTTTGCTTTCTCGAGCAGCATGGCAGCGAGATACATCCGGGTGAGAGAATCGAGCCGCTTCATTTCCGACCCGAGCAGACTTTTGAAAAGCTCGGCTGCGCGAGGATCGTTTGGATCGTTCATATGAATTGCGTGCGCGAGGCCGAACCTTGCGTTCCACGAATCGGGATATGCTCCGATGGCCCGATTGAATTGATCCATCGCGAGCCCGTAATGACCCAGGATGAGGTAAACCTCGGCCAAGCCGGCGTGAGCGCTGTAGTTCGGTTCGTTTCGCTGCCTGGCGGCCTTCAGCGCTGCTTCGTATTGCTCCATCGCGAGACGAAAGTGCCATTGCGACATCTGCACCCTCGCGTAGCCGACATACAGATACGGCGATCCCGGGTCGGTCGCCGCCGCTTGTTTGTAGAGCGCTTCGGCCTTGGGAAAATCAGGGTCTGTTCCCTCGGCGTAGACGTTCCCCAGGCGAACATAAGCCTTTGCCAGATTGGCTTTGCTCATGTCCTGCTCGGTGGCGGTAGAGTTTTTGCTTTTTTCGATTTCGACTGCCTTGTTATAGGCCGCGATTGCTTCCAAGGTTATCGCTGCATCGATTGAATCGTCTGAGCCATAAGCCTGGCGAAGGAGAGCGTCTCCCATTCCAGACCAGGCTTCGGCCTCAGAGGAGTTGATTCGCGTGGCTTCCTTGAACTTCTCGAGCGCCTGGCGATTGTCGCCCGTTTCCAGGAGGAACGTTCCGGAATCAAGTAGGGTGCGAAACTTAATCTCTTGCCGCGCGCGATACGCGTAAGCCACCAAGGCCGCACAACCCAGGACCAGGGCAACGACAACCACCAGCGCGATCTTGCGTTGTCGCCGGAGCCGTTCCTGCTGGCGCGCGGCCAGGCGCGCACTGGCTTCACGTTCGCGGCGGTTCGCGCGGGTTTTTTCCACTACGCCGGCGAGAAGGTCGTGGATCAACTCATAGCTGGAAATTTCGCCGCCGAGGGGACTGAGCAGGCGTTGATTCACCAGATCGCGCAGACAGGCTCGAGCCAAATCGGCATCACCGAAACCTTGGGCGCGCCGGTCACCCGCGGCGCCGGGGATTTCGCAGCCCCGTTCAAAGACCCTGAGGACACTCTTTTCGTCCTGCGCGAGACGTGCGCCGCTGTAACTGACTAGCTCTTCTTCAATGAAAATGCGGACCGCCTCCGGTCGCCCAGCGAGACACCTCTCGTAAAACGCCGTGATGATCGTTTCAATGTCAGCATCACTTTCTTGAAAGGTAATTTCCTCGGCAGGCGCTTGCTTGCCGCCTGCCGGCGATGTGAAGCGGCGCTCATTCAGCTCCCGGCAAAGGAGTGAAAGAATTGGAGGGACGGCTTCGATGTCCTCCATGGAAATTTCTTCGCCTTTTTTTGAGCTGAAACGCACGATTCGACGCGCCGTTTCCTCGCTCACGATCGGCGGCAATCCCGTCTCTACTTTGTTCGCGGCGCCGACTTCGCCACGATAATGGCAGCGGAGCGCGCCGGGCTTAAAGATCGCTTCGAGAGCGGCGAAACCGCGCAATGGACGAAGCTCGAAATTGTTCTCTCCAAGCGCAGGCAGATGCTGCCGCCAACGATTCAGCGCATAAACATAATCGTCGCGCAGGGAAAGGATCACACGGACCGGCTGCGAATCCGGATCAAAATAATCGAGAAACGTGTCCTCTTTTGCGATCAGGCTGGAAATCGCCGGAGGAACGCCGCCATGAAGCAGGATTGCGATTCTATCGCGAATCTCTTCCACCAGACCTTTCCGCTCAGCGCCGCGCGTGAAGACTTCCTCGAACTGGTCAAGGATGAGATGAGTAATCGCGGGCCGCTCCGCGCGCCAGTGAACGCGAAGCCAAAACCAGCTGGCCGAATCCTCGGGAAGATCGAGGAACGAGAGTTTTTCTCGCAATTCCTTCGCCCATTGATCGGACCGGGCAGCAGCGTTCCCGAAACTCCACGTGTCTTCATCTTCGCGAGACGAGAAAAGAAGCAACCTGAGTTGCTCCGTTGGTCCAAGTCGTTCGTTGTTGTAGTCGAATCGATGAAGAACGGGAACCTGCTGCTCGGCGACGAGCCGGGGAATTAGTCCCGCATTGAGGATACTTGTTTTTCCGAGTCCGCTCCGTCCGTAGAGGACCAGCAACGGATGGCTGCGCAGGCGCAAATGCAGCTCGGCAACTTCCAGGTCACGTCCAAAGAAGTAAGCGCGAGTCTCCGCCTGATAGCTCTCCAAGCCGAGCCAGGGGTGTTCCAGGTCAGCCGGCATCGTTAGATCGGCGGCGAAGGATAGCCGAGCGCCGCGCAATTCTCGCGCTGTTTCTCGCGCAGGTATCCGATGAATTCTTCGTCGAGATAACCGCCTTCCTTCCGGACAGCCTGGATTTTTCCGGTGCCGCGGGGCTCATTCTCCGGGATGAGCGGTTCGCCCTGGTCGATGCGCACGGGCAGATAAAAGATGGCGTTGTCAGCGAGCCTCTCGCGCCGTTTCGCGGCAAGCTTGCGCTCGAAGATATTGTAACCTTGAAGTCGCTCGGCGGTGTGATTGGAAATGATGCTAATAAACAGCCCGCAACGATCCTCCACCGCCTTGCGCAACGCTTCTTCCCAGTCTTCGCCGGGCTGGAGTTGCTCCTTATCGAACCAAACGAGGCAGCCGGCCTTCTGAAGCTGACTCACGACAAAACGCGCAATCTCCAGATCGGGCGTGGCGTAGCTGACGAAGATGCAGCCGGGGGCACGGTGCTTTTCACGTTGTTCTTTATTCATAGCGTAAGGCTCGCGAATCGGCGCGGGGTGTTCCTTGAACCAGCGATCATGAAGCTCCGCCACGAAGGCGAGAGGGTCGATCGCCACGACTTGGATTTGTTTGGTTAGGCGGCTGAAATAAATAACTTCCTGCGCTCTTTCGGCTGAATCGAGCTTTTCGAAAATGAAGAGATCGGTGCGATCGAGTTCCGAGAGAGGAGCATGTTTGACCACCTGAATGAAAAAATGCATGAGCCAGTCGGCAAAGCTCAGTCCCAAGGCGAGGAAGTGGCTCTTTTGCAGAGCTTCGGAAAGCTTCGGAAGCTGGGGCAGTTGCTGGTCGAGGTGGAGGAGAAAGCGAAACATGTCTTCGTCCGAAATGACGAAGTCGGGGTACGGTTGGGCGGAGCCGAGAAGCTGATAAACGAAACGGTGCTCGAGGAGGTCGAGTTCTTGCGGGAGGTCCGGGCAAGCGCCGCGCAGAGTGCTGGCCCGCTGGCGTTCGTCGGGTTTTCCTCCCGGGGAAGCGCTCTCGACGGCGCGTGGCAGCAAGGGATCGAAGGTGGCGCTGATGAAAAGCCGGAATCCTTCGACTGCTGCTAATCGAGCGAGCGTTGGACCGGGCCGAAGGTCCGGCTCCTTTACGATCAGGTTAAGAAGCCGGTAGATTCGCTCGATCCGTTGATTAGTCGCTCGCTGGGCATCGACGACTTGCTGGAGATCGCGCGGAGGGTTTTCGAAGGCCAGCGGAGGCTTTAGCTCAGCAGGCAATCGCCGCGCAAGCCACGGGTAGAGCAACTCATCGTCGGGACCAAACGTGACTACGCCGCGCCCGACTATCGGAACAACTTCGTTCTCGTGAATCCGGGTAAGCAGGTCGTCCCAAAAGAAATCATCCAATTCAACCATGGTAGCGCTTGCATTAACCGCGCTCGTATTTTGGTTCTCCATGAGGGTTCTTGACGGGGCCCACCGGCTTTGCGGATGAGTCTTTCAGATATCCGCGAGCGCATCCATCAATAATGGAGCGAAGCGTGGAATAGCCGCCGCGCCTATCGCGTTGGAGCGCCCGCCGCGGCTGTGACCGAATCAGCCTGCTGAATCAGGGCATCGAGCCGGTTTAAATCCACCGGCTTCACGAGGTGATGATGGAAACCGACATCGTGGCTCTTTCGCAAGTCGTCTTCCATGCCGAACCCGGTCAACGCGATTCCAAAAATCGGATGATTGCTTTTTAGTTTTTCCATTAGCTCGATGCCGCTTCCATCGGGCAGACCGATGTCGCTCACCAGGACATCGAATGGTTCCTGCGCCGCCGCCGCCAGCGCGGCCTGGACAGTATGCGCCGGCTGCACGTGATAGCCACGCCGCCGGAGAAGCTGGGTGAGCGAGCGGTTCGTGTCTTCGTGGTCTTCGACGAGCAACACCCGCATCGATTTGCGCGCCGCCGCCATGACCGGCATCGCGGCGCGACTACTGCCGGCGCTCGATTCACCGACTGGAAAAACCGCGGTGAAGGTGGCGCCCTGATCCCGGCCGGGGCTGGTCGCGGTCAACTGGCCATGATGCGTTTCCACGAGCGCCTTGCTAATTGCGAGGCCAAGGCCGAGGCCGCCCATTTGAGTGCGCTCGCCCTGTTCGAAAGCGTTGAAGATTTTCGGAAGCGTTTCGGCGTCGATCCCCATCCCGGTATCGGAGACTTCCACCTGTAATTGTCCGTTAAGGTTCCGGGTGCGGATTTGGAGACGGCCGCCTTGCGGGGTGAATTTCACCGCGTTCTTGATCAGGTTCCAAAAGATCTGCTGCAGGCGCGCCGGATCGGCCTCGAGCGAAACTTTCTCCGCGGCGAAATCCGTCTGGAGGAAGAGTTGCTTCTTGTCGATATCTGCCTGGCAAATTTCGAGCGCGTTCCGCAAGAGCGAATGGGCATCGACCTCTTCCAGGCTCAATTGCACTTTGCCTTTGCTGATCCGAGTCAGGTCGAGCAGGTCGTCGATCAAGCGCGCCTCGAGCTCGACGTTGCGGCGAATCATTTGTAACGAGGCACGCAGTTCAGCGGGCAGATCGTCCGTTTGTTCCAGGGCGAGAGCCGAGGTCAGGACCGGCGTGAGCGGCGTCCGCAACTCGTGACTGAGCATCGCAAGGAAAGAATCCTTCGCCCGGTTGGCGCGTTCGGATTCAGCGCGCGCTTTTTGGGCGGACTTGTAAAGCCGGGCGTTATCGAGGGCGAGCGCGGCGCGATGCGCCAGTTCTTCCGCCAGGGAAAGCTCTTCGTTCCCGCAAATCCGGCCCGGACTCGTGTTGATCATGACGATCGCGCCGAGAACGCGATCATGCGCGCGCAATGGTACCGCGACGAACGATTTGGCGGAAAGCGAACGAATCAATTCACGGTCAGCTTTGTCTGAGAACACCTCGCGCAGCTCGCCGTTGTGAACATCGCAGATCATCTGCGACTTCCCGGTCTTGAGGACATGCGCACCGCCGATTTCCGCGGCCTGGCTGGAAGGAAACTCCGACGCTAATTTCTCCATCGTCGGGTCATCAAGGGGATCGCGATGCGCCACAGCTACCTGATGCATGCCGCCTTCTTCCTCGGCCGCGAGCACAATGCAAAAATCTGCTATTCGTGGGACGATTAACGCCGCCAGATTGCGAAACGTCTCCTCGTAATCGAGCGAACCAGCCAGGACGTTGCTCGCGTCCGCAAGAAACGCGAATCGCTCCTGCCGCGCTTCCGCTTCCGCGCGGGCCGCTTGTTCGCGAATCAATTTCTCCCGTTCTTCCGCCTGCCGTTTTACCTGCTCGGTCTTTTTGAACAAATCGACGAAGACCGCGATCTTCGCGCGCAGGATTTCGGGCACGACCGGCGTGAGAATGTAATCGACCGCGCCTAACGAGTAGCCGCGCGAGACGTGCGTCTCCGTGTCGTTCACCGCGCTGATAAAAATGATCGGCGTGGTCTCGGAGCGCTGCCGTTGCCGGATAAGGGCGGCAGTCTCGAACCCGTCCATCATCGGCATGTTCACATCGAGCAGGATCACCGCGAAATCCTGCTTTAAGAGACAGCGCAACGCTTCCTTGCCTGACTTCGCGCAAACCAGGTTCTGGTTCAGCTCCGCCAGGATCGTCTGATGCGCGAGCAGCTTGTCAGGCCGGTCGTCGACAACGAGGATGCTGACCTTTTCGTCGGCCGGCTCCTTCGCGTTGGAGTCTGCGAGCATGATCAAGTGTGCAACCAATTGCGCAGCAGGGTGAGGAGCCGCTCGGTATCCACCGGCTTCGCGATGTAATCGCTCGCCCCGGCATCGATGCATTTCTCGCGGTCGCCCTTCATCGCCTTCGCCGTCAGGGCGATGATCGGCAGTTGCTCGAACCCATACATCTTGCGAATGGCGCGCATGGTTTCGTAGCCGTCCATTTCCGGAAGCATGATGTCCATCAGCACCAGGTCCGTCTCCGGTTCGTTCTTGAGTAATTCGAGCGCGGCCTTGCCCGTCTCGGCGGAGTGGACTTCCATCTTATAGCGCTCCAGCATGCTCGTCATCGCGAAGATGTTTCGGATGTCGTCGTCCACGATCACCACTTTTTTTCCGGCCAGGATTTCGTTCGGATCGTTCAAGCGCCGGAGGAGCTCGCGTTTGTCTTCGGGTAACGTCGACGCGTCCCGGTGCAACCAGAGCGCCGTCTGGTCGAAGAGCCGCTCCGGACTGCGCACCGTTTTCACGATCGTCTGCTGCGCGACGCGATTCAGCTTCTCTTCTTCTTCCGGTGACAAATCTTTCGCCGTGTAAACGATGATCGGCAGGTGCTCGTTCTCGTCCCGGATCTTTTCGATCAGCTCGAACCCGGACATGTCGGGCAATATCAGGTCGAGGACGACGCAATCCATCGGTTCGCTCCGTAATTTTTCCAGCGCCACCCGGGCATCCGGGGCTTCCTCGACCTGCGCGGTCTCGTTTCCAATCAGCTCACGAATACTGTTGCGCTGGCCTTCGTCGTCTTCGATCACCAGCACCTTTTTCGCCTTCGTTTCCGACATCTCATTCGCCTTTTCGAAAATCTTTTTGATCTCCGTTTCGTCGATCGGCTTGGTCAAAAACCGCAGCGCGCCCAGTCGCAATGCGTTTTGGGGCTCCTCCCGCGCCGAGATGACGAACACCGGAATGTGGCGCGTCGTCAGGTCGGATTTGAGCCAGTTGAGAATGTGCCAGCCGTCGATGTCCGGCAGGCTCAGGTCGAGCGTGATCGCGGATGGCGCGAACTCACGGACGAGGGCGAGCGCGGCTTTTCCGCGCGGCGTCACGACCGCTTTGAATCCGTTTTGCCGCGCCAAGTCGAGAAGCCACTGCGCAAAGTCGCGGTCGTCCTCGATGATGAGCACCGATTTTTCGCCGGGTAAAATGTTCGCGCGATCGTCCGCGAGCGTGAACTCCATAAGATCGGGCTCCGCTGGTTCGCGTGGCGCCTCCGGTTCGACCGGTTCCGGCATAACCCTGGCCGCGACCCGCTCCATCGACGGCGCGGTGACGTTTTTTTGCGGGAGAAAAAGCGTGAACGTGCTGCCGCGCCCTTCGGAACTCTCGACGCGAATCTCGCCGCCGAGGACGCGGGCCAACTCACGGCTGATCGCGAGTCCCAATCCAGTGCCGCCATATTTTCGGCTCGTGCTGCCGTCCGCCTGGAGGAACGGTTCGAAGATCGTCGTCAGTTTGTCGGTCGGAATGCCGATGCCGCTGTCGCTGACGAAAAAGGCCAGGACGTTTTCGGCGCGGTTGAGATTTTGATTCTCCGGCGACCATCCCCCTGTCGCCAGCGCCACCCGCAGGTTCACGTAACCGCGCTCGGTGAACTTGAACGCGTTCGAGAGCAGGTTCTTCAAGACCTGGTCGAGCCGTTGGGCATCGGTCCAAACGGCGAACGGCACCTGCGGGTCGACGTCGATCTGGAAATTGACGCCCTTCCCTTCCGCGACGTGCCGGAAAGTCCGCTCCATCGTCTGGCGGATCTCGTCGAAATGCACTTCGCCCACGTCCAGCGTCACCGTGCCGGACTCGATCTTCGACAAATCGAGAATGTCGTTGATCAACCGGAGCAAATCCCTGCCGGAACCGCGGATGGTGCGCGCAAACTCGACCTGCCTGGCCGTGAGATTCCCTTCCGGATTCGACGACAATTGTTCCGCGAGAATGAGCAGGCTGTTGAGCGGCGTGCGCAATTCGTGGGACATGTTCGCGAGGAATTCCGATTTGTAGCGCGACGTGATCGAGAGCTGTTGCGCCTTGCCTTCGAGCGCCTGGCGCGCCTGCTCCACCTCGCGGTTCTTGCGCTCGACCTCTTCGTTTTGCTCGAAGAGTTGCCGCGCCTTTTCCTCCAGCTCCTGGTTGGTCTGCTGCAATTCTTCCTGCCGGCTTTGCAACTCGGAGGCGAGCGATTGCGATTGTTTCAGCAGATCTTCCGTCCGCGTGTTCGCCTCGATCGTGTTCAACACAATCCCGATGCTTTCCGTGAGCTGATCGAGGAAGGCATGGTGCGTCGGGTTGAATTGTTCGAGCGAGGAAAGTTCCATCACGGCTTTCACCTGGCCTTCGAACAAGATCGGCAGGACGACAATGTTCATCGGCGCCGTTTCCCCGAGCCCGGAGCTGATCTGCACATAATCGGGCGGAACGCGCGTGAGCAGGATGCGTTCTTTTTCCAGCGCCGCCTGGCCGACCAATCCTTCGCCGAGCTTGAAGCGCGTGTTCACGCCTTTGCGTTCGCGGTAGGCGTAGCTCGCGAGAAGCTCGAGCTCCGGTTCCTCCGCCAAAACGTTCATCATATAGAACACGCCCTGTTGCGCGGAGACGACCGGAGCCAGCTCGGACAGAATCAGCCGGCCGACCGTGAGCAGATCGCGCTGGCCTTGCAGCATGCGGGTGAACTTCGCGAGGTTCGTCTTGAGCCAGTCCTGCTCGTCGTTGCGCAACGTCGTGTCCTTCAGGTTGCGAATCATCTCGTTGATGTTGTCCTTCACGAACGCGACTTCGCCCTGGGCATCGACCTGGATCGATCGCGTGAGGTCGCCTTTCGTCACTGCGGTCGCGACGTCCGCGATGGCGCGCAGCTGCGAGGTCAGATTGCCGGCGAGCTGGTTCACGTTGTCCGTGAGATCGCGCCACGTTCCGGCCGCGCCGGGCACATTCGCCTGGCCGCCGAGTTTTCCTTCCACGCCCACTTCGCGCGCCACGCTCGTCACCTGGTCCGCGAAAATCGCGAGCGTGTCGGTCATGCCGTTGATCGTGTCGGCCAACGCGGCGATCTCGCCCTTCGCTTCGACGAGCAGTTTCTGTTTCAGGTCGCCGTTCGCGACCGCGGTCACTACTTTCGCGATCCCGCGCACCTGGTTCGTCAGGTTGCCCGCCATGAAGTTCACCGAGTCGGTAAGATCTTTCCAAGTGCCGGCGACGCCTTTCACGACGGCCTGGCCGCCGAGCCGTCCTTCCGTTCCCACTTCGCGCGCCACGCGGGTCACTTCCGACGCGAAAGAATTCAGCTGGTCCACCATCGTGTTGACGGTGTTCTTCAGCTCGAGGATCTCGCCTTTAACATCGACGGTGATCTTCTTGGACAAGTCGCCGGTCGCGACCGCCGTCGTAACCGCGGCGATGTTTCGCACCTGGGTCGTCAGGTTCGACGCCATGAAATTCACGGAGTCAGTAAGATCTTTCCACGTGCCGGAAACACCTTCGACTCGCGCCTGGCCGCCGAGCGCACCTTCCGAACCGACTTCGCGCGCCACCCGCGTCACTTCCGACGCGAACGAGCGGAGCTGGTCCACCATCGTGTTGATCGTGTCCTTCAGCTCGAGAATTTCGCCGCGCACGTCCACGGTAATCTTCTTCGACAAGTCGCCGTTCGCGACCGCCGTCGTGACCTCCGCGATGTTACGGACCTGACCGGTCAGGTTACCGGCCATCGAGTTCACCGAGTCGGTCAGATCTTTCCAGGTGCCAGCGACGCCCTTCACATCAGCCTGACCACCGAGCCTTCCCTCCGTTCCCACTTCGCGCGCCACGCGCGTCACTTCAGACGCGAACGAACTGAGCTGATCGACCATTGTGTTGATCGTATTCTTCAGCTCGAGGATTTCGCCTTTCACATCGACGGTGATCTTCTTGGACAGATCGCCGTTCGCGACGGCCGTCGTCACTTCCGCGATATTTCGCACCTGGCCGGTCAGGTTACCGGCCATGAAGTTCACCGAGTCAGTCAAATCTTTCCAGGTGCCGGCGACACCGCGCACGTCCGCCTGGCCACCAAGCTTCCCTTCCGAGCCCACCTCGCGCGCCACCCGCGTCACTTCCGACGCGAACGAGCGGAGCTGATCGACCATCGTGTTGATCGTATCCTTGAGCTGCAAGATTTCCCCGCGCACATCGACGGTGATCTTTTTCGACAAGTCACCGTTCGCGACCGCCGTCGTGACCTCGGCGATGTTTCGCACCTGGCCGGTCAGGTTACCGGCCATCGAGTTCACCGAGTCGGTCAAATCTTTCCACGTGCCCGCGACGCCTTTCACGTCGGCCTGGCCGCCGAGTCGTCCTTCCGTTCCCACTTCGCGCGCCACGCGCGTCACTTCCGCCGCGAACGAGCTGAGCTGGTCCACCATCGTGTTGATCGTGTCCTTCAGCTCCAAAATTTCGCCCTTCACATCAACGGTGATCTTCTTCGAAAGATCGCCGTTCGCGACTGCCGTCGTGACCTCGGCGATGTTTCGCACCTGCCCGGTCAGGTTACCGGCCATGAAATTCACCGAGTCGGTTAGATCTTTCCAAGTCCCGGCGACCCCACGCACATCCGCCTGGCCGCCGAGCCGTCCTTCCGTGCCCACTTCGCGCGCCACGCGGGTCACTTCCGCCGCAAACGAGCTGAGCTGATCGACCATGACGTTGATCGTGTTCTTCAGCTCAAGGATTTCGCCCTTCACATCGACCGTGATCTTTTTCGACAGATCGCCGTTCGCGACTGCGGTTGTAACCTCGGCGATGTTTCGGACCTGGCCGGTCAGGTTACCGGCCATCGAGTTCACCGAGTCGGTGAGATCTTTCCAAGTTCCGGCGACGCCTTTCACTTCCGCCTGGCCGCCGAGAATTCCTTCCGAGCCGACTTCGCGCGCCACGCGCGTCACTTCCGACGCGAACGAGCTAAGCTGGTCCACCATCGTATTCACGGTGTCTTTCAACTCGGCGATTTCGCCTTTCACCTCGACGGTGATCTTCTTCGACAAGTCGCCATTCGCGACCGCGGTCGTGACCAGCGCGATGTTTCGCACCTGCGCCGTCAGGTTGCCGGCCATGAAGTTCACCGAGTCGGTCAAGTCTTTCCAGGTGCCGGAAACGCCGCGCACTTCGGCTTGGCCGCCGAGGATTCCTTCCGAGCCCACTTCGCGCGCGACACGCGTTACTTCCGAGGCGAACGAGCTGAGCCGATCAACCAATGTGTTGATCGTGTTTTTCATCTCGAGGATCTCGCCTTTAACGTCGACCGTGATCTTGCGCGACAGATCGCCGTTCGCGATCGCGGTCGTCACCTCGGCGATGTTACGCACCTGCGCCGTCAGGTTACCCGCCATCATGTTCACGTTGTCCGTCAAATCCTTCCAGGTGCCGGCGACGCCGCGCACATCCGCCTGACCGCCGAGCGCACCTTCCGAACCCACCTCGCGCGCCACGCGCGTCACTTCCGACGCGAACGAACGAAGCTGATCCACCATCGTGTTGATGGTGTCCTTCAACTCCAGAATTTCCCCGCGCACATCGACGGTGATCTTCTTCGACAAGTCGCCGGTCGCGACTGCGGTCGTGACCTCGGCGATGTTACGGACCTGCGCGGTCAGGTTACCGGCCATCGAATTCACCGAATCGGTGAGATCTTTCCACGTGCCGGCGACGCCCTTTACGTCCGCCTGGCCGCCCAGTTTTCCTTCGGTGCCGACTTCGCGCGCCACGCGCGTCACTTCCGAGGCGAACGAGCTCAACTGATCGACCATCGTGTTGATGGTGTTCTTCAACTCCAGGATCTCGCCCTTCACGTCGACCGTGATCTTTTTGGACAGATCGCCGCGCGCGACCGCCGTCGTCACGTCCGCGATGTTGCGCACTTGGCCCGTCAGGTTGCGCGCCATGAAATTGACCGAATCGGTGAGGTCCTTCCATGTGCCCGAAACGCCTTCGACGCGGGCCTGGCCGCCGAGGATTCCTTCCGAACCGACTTCGCGCGCCACGCGGGTCACTTCCGACGCGAACGAACGAAGCTGGTCCACCATGACGTTGACTGTGTCCTTCAATTCGAGGAACTCGCCTTTGACGTCGACCGTAATTTTCTTGGTCAAATCGCCGTTCGCCACCGCCGTGGTGACCGTCGCAATGTTACGGACCTGCGCGGTCAGGTTACCCGCCATCAGGTTCACGTTTTCCGTGAGGTCCTTCCAAGTGCCGGCCACGCCTTTGACCTTGGCCTGACCACCCAGTTTTCCTTCCGTGCCCACCTCGCGCGCCACGCGCGTAACCTCCGACGCGAAGGCGCCGAGCTGATCCACCATCGTATTGACCGTCTTGGCCGTACGCAGAAATTCGCCCTGCAACGGTCGCCCTTCGATCTCGATCTCCATCGTCTTCGACAGATCGCCTTTCGCCACCGCGCCGATGACGCGCGCCATTTCGCTCGTCGGATGGACCAGGTCGCCGATCAACCCGTTGACCGACCCGATCGCTTCCCCCCAGCTTTCCGAAACATCGCCGAGCGACGCCCGCTGCGAGATCCGCCCTTCCTTGCCGACCACCTGGCCGATTCGCTCCAGCTCCCGCGCCAGCCGCTGGTTCGTGCTAATCACGTCGTTGAATGTGTCCGCGATTTTCCCCCCTAGTCCGGTCCAGTCGTCCGGAAGCCGGACGGAAAAGTCACCGCGCTTGAAGGCTGTAAGCGCGCTGAGCAGTTGTTTCTCGTCGAGCCGATCGCCATTAAGGCGCGACCCGTTGCCCGCGGACTTTGGGCGCGGGGAAGGAGTCTCCGCGGCTTTCGGTCGTGGGGCGGTTTTGGCGGCTTTCGGCCGCGGTGGTGAAGTGGTTTTCTTCATAGGTGTGGCGGGTTTGAAACTTTGACCGGTCGAGCCAGCCCCGGGCGGAGCTGAATCGAAAACCGAAAGAAGCAGCAAAAATTATGCTGCCAGCAACGGGATGTTGCCTGCGCTGATTTTCCTAAAGCAGGGCCGGTCACAAAAATCCGGGCCTTATCGAGGGCCGCTGTCTTAGATCGGTTTTGCTGAGGGGATCACGCGTAGGATTTCTGCGGAATTCGTTCGGAAAGTAACGGTTGCGGCAAACTTATGGGCAGAAATTGACATCCGGCCCCTGAACCGGATACCACTCGCGTCGTGACTTCGTCCGGCGGCAGCCGAAAAGAACTCGACTCGATGGTGGTCGAGATCGAGCTGACCCTTTGCAGCATCATCCAGGGCGTCGCGCTCTATTTCCTGGTCGATAATGCCCGGCAGGTCCTCTCCATGGGACAAGCGTCCGCCTGGCCCTATGTCGCCACCGGGCTCGTCATCATTCTGCTCTTCTGGTCGCGGTCCCTCATCCACACCCTCACCCTGATTCGGTGGCCGCTCGAGTTCGTCCACAACTTTTTCTATATCGCCTGCGCCCTGGTCGAGGCGCTCGCCTTCACCCATCTCAACGACCCGTTCACCTGGTTCGTCCTGACGGCGTTCTACGCGGTCGTCGTCTGGTGTTTGTTCGCCTACGACATGCGGATCGTCGCGTTGCGCGGGCGCGACAGTGCGGGTCCGGTCGGCAGCCGTCTTTATGGAATGGTGGGGGCCGACCAGCTGCTCAACATCAGGCTGCTGATCCCGCTGATCTTTCTTTCCAACGTGGCCAGCGCCCTCGTCATCTACCTCCGGCCCGATTTTTTCGTCGTCCGCCAAGGCCACTATATTTTGATTGCGGTCCAGGGCCTGGGATTGCTCGGTTACCTCATTTACGTTATCCGCACCTACATTCAGCTCGCGCCGTTGATCGCGCAGACGCGCGAAGAATGGCGCGCCGCGGCCGAGAAATAAGTCATTAGGAAAACATCCGCTCGACGGCGGCTTCCCCACAGGGAGAGCGTTTCACCCCCCAGCCGTACGAAGTGGCAATCTTTAGTGCGAATTCGAGCGAAATGTCGGACCTCTTTTTGCCGCCCTCGTGCTCCTTAAGATTGTAAGACCCAGCATCCGATTTTCGAGCGAGAAGATTCTATCTGCCAATCTTAAAGACTGACCTGCTGTGTGCTGCTGTGTGCGCGCCCTGACCCCTATCCCTGCCTCTGACGCGTTTGTGCCCCCGCTTAGTGAAGAATAAAAGGCTCGTCGACTACCACCTGCCACCGACCCGCTTTTCTCTTGAGGTGCAATGCTCTAAGACCGTGCCTGGCATCTCGCACCATGACCCCCGCGCGTTCGGGCCGGACCTCTCCAAGGCGAATCCAGTACCATCGATCTGATGGCCGCTTGGAATCGGGGGCCCCTGCACGGACAATAAGACGATATGCGGTTAACCGCGCCGCGAACCCGGCGGTATGGCCGTTAGCGACATAAACGTAACATGGAGCATTTGCGGAAAGCGGGTTTTCATCCAGTCGCCAGCGAAGAACGGCTTCGTAGATATCGTGTTCCGTCCGCAAGGCCGAAGATTTAGGCGTCTCAATGCGAGCTCCAGCGGAAGAAACCGAGAGTATCACGCCCGCCATTATCGCACATAATGCTTTCATGAGGGTTGACAGATTAAGCGAAGTTCCCGCCCTACCAAGGGGCCATATGGCAGGACCGCAAATGTTAAATGTTTTAGGCGCGACCCTATTCCTGCCATTCTCCGGATGTGTCTGAACGCAGGAGTGCAATCCTGAGGACTGCTCCTCTACCCCCTCTAATTCCCAACCCGCCCTTGCACAGCCGCAACGCGGTCGACGTCGACAAGGCAAGCGGGGAAGACATTTAAATGGCCTTTGTTCGCCGGACTGAATGTTCCCTGCACAGTGACGAACTTTCCGTTTAACCGATCAACGTTGCCTAGTGACGGTGACAGATACAAAAAGACGGCGTTCGCGGCGTTGCCCCGTATTTTGTCTTCCCGTGTCAAAAATATGGCATTGATGTAGTGCTTGGAATCGAAATAGGCGACGCCCTGCACATTGATATATTTTCCGTCGAATCGCTCCGGGGTAGCAATCAGGGAAACGAGCGAGACCTCGGGAACCTCGGCAGGGCTGTTAGTGATACCGACTGCCAGCAACAAAAGCACGATGCGCAGCTTGGCCATTAGTGGAACAAAGACTGGTTTCATCATTGCGGCATCTGCCAACCGTTTCAAATAATTTGTCACGGCCATTGACCGTAAGGGATAGCTTTTGCCTGGGGGGAAGAAACAGGGCCTGTTGGAACGCCGAGCATCAATGGCTTGTTTCCGAAATGTCTGCGGACTTGTTGTTGGTCGAAACGAGGTATGTCAGTCCCATCTGGGTGCGCGTAATGGTATCCGATCAGCTCATCCTCTTGGCCATTCTTGCTAGCGCACTTCTCAAACTGATCGGGATAGCTTTTGCCCGGATATTGTTCGGTCGGACCGGTGTAATAATAGGGTTTAGTGCGATCAGGCGGACATTTGCTCTTGCAGACACGCCCGCCCCATTCATTTGCGCGCTGCCCAGCTTCGCCCCGAAGGTACTTGACCACGTTCCCGCCGCTAGCCTGTAGGACGTCGTCCTTCGCCCCCTCTTCGGCCGCCGTGTAGGATTTTGCGAACCACAGGTCTTTGATGAGCCCCAGAACATCGGTCCCATTCGATGAATTGTTCTCAACGTATACGTAAAGATTGAGTCCGCCCTCCTCTGCGAGTGGATCCCGTTTCAGCCACCGGCCCAAATCGGGATCATAAGCACGGTAAACGGCCAAATCCAAATTGCTCTTGGAATGGCGATAAAGGCCGGTGAAATTGAAATCGGTGGGAGTGGTGCCGAGCACGGTGGTTGAGCGTCCGTAGGGATCGTAGTCATATCGAGCAACAACGGTGCCGCCACCGGTAAACATTTCTCGGATCGAGCCGACGTGATCCCGCGTGTAAAAATACGCGGTCGTGCCGACGTATTGGCCCTGCGCGTAGTTGCGCTGTGTGACGACATCAGCCACATCGCGGAACTCAAGTTTCTGTTGGCCGAGCCATACAATCTTCCGAGTCGAATTGATCGTCGCGCCGGTCTTTTCGACAATTTTGACCATCCGATTCGAACCATCGTAGGTGAATTCGGATCGGGTAGTGAACCCGGTGTAATTGATCGCGATGAGACGGTTTGCGCCATCCCATTCGAAGGTCCGCGTTCCGCCGTCGCTCGTGATACTGCCGTTGAGATCGTAACTTAGTGTTCGGTTGACGCCTCCGCTTTGGCTTGTGATCTCGTTGACGTTACTTGGCGTTGAGGTGGTCGTGGTAGTTGCCACGGTCTCCGATGTTCGGTTACTGGCTGTGTCATAGCCGTAGGTGTATTGCTTGATGAGCGCGTTGGTGGAGGCGTTCTTTAGCGGCGCGGTGGTGAGCTGATCGGCGTTATCGTAGCTAAGGTCGAACCGCTGCGGGGCCGAAAGACCGGCGTAATTTTTCGTCCAGGTTTGGATTTCACCCTCCGCGTCGTAGATGTAGTCCTGCTGCGAGATCAGGTTGTTATTTTTGCTACTGTTGAGGTTCTTGATCTGCTGGAGGCGTTTGTTCTGGGCGTTTGGGAAATAAAGGTAATTTGCAGAAGCGCCACCAGGATAAGCCAGCTTGCTCAAACGGTTTGTCACACCCACGTACGTGTATGTAAACGTCCCGAGCTTGTTTACGTCGGTGCTGATCCGTCCGAGACTGTCGAACGTCCATGTCTCGCTATTGACTGCGCCGTTGACAGAGCGGTTTGTGGTCCGGCCGAGCTGGTCATAGCCGAAGGTGATAGTGTCATTTGCCAAAGGCGCGTCGATGGATGCCAATTGGCCGGCGCCGAGGGCCGGTGGAACCGCGATCGGATTGTAGGTATAGGTCGTGGTCCCGGTGCCGTCCACCATGGTGGCGACGCGATTGTGGTTCGGGTCGTACGTGTAGCTGACGCTCGGAGTCGGCGGGGTGAGTGGTTGCCCCGCCAGGTTCGTGTAGCTGACCTGCTGGACGTTGTCGTCGGCGAAATAGAGATAATTCGTCTGCTGGCTTTTGGCGTCGGTTGACGATTGCAACCGGCTGGTCGCCCCAGCGGCATTCGGCGCCGTCTGGCCTTCGTACAGATAATCGATCGTCGTGCCATCCTGGAAAACCTTCTGGTAAACGCGGCTTTGAATGTCGCGATTGAAGGTGGTGGTCTGGTTCTTCGGGTCGGTAATCGTTTCGAGTGCGCCGCACAGGCAATATCCGTACTGCGTCGTCCGATTGGCCGGGTCGGTAATCGAATCCATCTTCTGGTTCGCGTTGTAATGCCGGTAGGTCCAGAGACCGCGCCGGTCGCGGCTCCCGGTCAGGTCGAGCGTCATCGTGCCGGTCACGTTATCGGTATATTTGAACTCCTCGAACGTCGCGTCGGGATAGGTGACCTTGATTTTGCGGTCGAGGTTGTCGTAATCCGTCGTGACCGTGTAATTGTCGGAGTCGGTCACGGTCTGCAGCCGTTTGAAGCTGTCGTAGCTGAAGGTGGTCACGGCCGAAATGCTGTTGAACGGCGGGCTGGTGACCGATGCCAGCAATTCGGCCGGGACGGTGCCGCCGTAGGCGTAGGTGGTGGTCTCGTTCTTCGCGTTCTTTCGGGTCAGGATCTGACCCTGGGCGTTGTAAGTATTCGTCGTCACCTGTCCGGCGGCGTCTGTATCTGTCAGCGGCAGGTGGAGCGAGTTGTAAGTGAATTTCCGGAGCAGTTCGTTGCTCGTCCCGGTCGTCTGCCGGGTTTCGAGCAGGTCAATCTGATTCGTGTCGTAGATGTAAGTCGTGACGCGGCCCATCGGGTCGGTCGACTTGGTTGTGTTGCCGACGCTGTTATATTCGTACTGGTAAAGCTGCGTACTCCCGTCGCCGAGGACCCGGGCGGTTTGCGTCGGGTTCGCACTGGGGCCGGCGTGCAGGTAATCCGGCTGGCCCGCGTAGGTAAACCAGACCCGGTTCTCGAGCGGCTGCTTCTCGCTCGAAATTACGTCCGCCGGAGTGCCGTCCGGTTTTAAGAGCCAATGGGTTATCTTCGCCTTGGTGTAATCACCCGGGGTAACCTGCATGGCTTTTTTGCTCCAGTAGAAGGTGTTGGCCATGTCGAGACCGGCGTTGACAATGCCGGTGGCGGTCGGCGCCACGGCATCGCTGGCGCTGATGCCCGGCGCCTGGTCCCGGTATTCCACCCGCTCCTTACCGCCCAGCGGATCGGTGATCTCGATCCAGCGGTTCGTTCCAGTCTGGCCACTCGTGAACGAGGTCGTGCCGTAGGGCGTGGTCAGGGTATCGATCGAATCGGTCCCCGCCGCGTAGGTGAATTGTGATTGGATGCCGATTTCGTCCGTGACTTTGGTGAGCAGACCGCTCGTGTATTCGAAGGTTGCGAATCGCCCAAACGGGTCGGTCACCTTCGTGACCTTTAGTGGGTCGCCCGGCATCTCATAGGAAACGTTTGTCACCTGGCTGAGCGCGTCTGTGATCGTCGTGACGCGGAAGCTCGCATCGTATCCGATGTTCACCGCATTTCCGGTAGCATCAACGATTTGCGTCAGGAAGATTTGCCGCGGGTAAGAAGTGGCGCCACTGCTAAGTCCGAAAACTTCTTTGGAGCCATCGGAGCGGCGTCGCTCATAGGTCGCCGCGCCGGTCTTCACTAATGTGGCATGAGTTCGCCCATCGGGCAGGAAAGACTGCGACGCCGTATCATAGGCGAAAAGATCCGCCCCGCCGCCCGATCGGTAGACGGCGGTCGTCGGCAATTGAGAATTCGGATCATCAGTTACGTAGGAAAGCCAAGCAAAAGTCCACTTTGATCCGAGGTTCGAATACGTGAAGGCGGCAGGCTGCTGCGATTCCCTTTGGTTGTAGGTAACCGTGAAATCTATCGCCGGCCCATACGCCGGCGAGTAACGCAGCGGCGTATCCTGAATATTAAGGCTCACAAGCATCGCGTGGATGCTATAGCGCGCCATGGCATAACTGGTGGTTGGCGAGTTGTTGTTACATGATCCACAATCGGACTGATTGCCGGAAGTCTTCGTGCTGCATTCCGTCAGTTCAGGATTCGGGATCTCGGGCGCGGGCGTAGGGGCCGGCCCTGCATAAACAGTCCAGATCTGGTCGCCGCCACTCGATTTTTGACTCCCGCAAACCGGGTCGCAGCCATTCCAGCCGCCATCGCCGCTTTTGGTGTAGGTAATTGTCCAGCCATCTCCAACGGCGTCGCCGACGTAGGGATTCGGATCGCCAAAATAAGTTTCGATATGATGCGGATAACCCCAGATGTCAGTCCCGGTCGTAAACCGCCACGGAGAGCCATTAAAATGAACTCCTGAATACACCACCGTGCCTAAGGGTGTTCCCAATGGGATATTGATTCCCGATATGAGGGGCACGCCTTGGGCATTGCAAATCCGAACATTCGTAAGATTAACATTGTTGAACGGCCAATTAGGTGTCCCCGTCACGATGGTCACATTTGCCGGTGACGGATAATCGAACGCACTCAGGGGCGCGTCGTAGTAGGGCCGTGTCGAATGATCGTCGAGCGTTAGATCAAACGCCTGCGCTCGGCTCAAACTCGTCAGCATCAGGACTACCACCAGAAATGCCATTGCCAGGCATAAATCAATCGGGTCTGTGACTTTCCGTTTCAATAGGCTCGAGGGGCTGATTTTCATGATGGTTGGTTGGCCGGGGGGAATTGACGCAGGAAATTCTGGGGAAGGAGAAGACGATTCGGGAGGCAAATGGTCGGTTAAGTCCGGGTCGTTTTAGGGCGTGGAGAAAAACGCGCAAGACTATTCTTCAAAAAAGCGCAAAAAAGTTTACGGCACCCCGGAAGGGTCGTTATCGCTTGATCCGGAACCGACGGCTCGGCCTCGTTCTGTTACCTCGTCTAGGTCAGCTCTTGCCGCGCCTTCTGCTCGAGCGGCAGCAACTCGGCGTAGATCGAGTCATGCACCGGCGTCGGCACGCCGGCTTTCTTTCCGAACCTCACCACGGCACCGGTCTGCGCTTCCAACTCCGAAGGCCGGCCCGCCATGATGTCGCGTTGCATCGATGAAGTGGTGTCCGCGGGCAGAGCATCCAGAATCGCCAGGGTCTTGTTCACACTTTCGGCGCCGAGATCGCTCCCCTCGGCGCGCGCGATCTCGGCAACTTCTTTGAGCGCTTGCACTAGACGAGCGCGCAATTCTGGCGCGGCGCGAAGCGGACCGACCGGCAATTGCGTGACCGCGCCGAGAGAACCCCACGGCGTGATGAACAAAAACTTTTCCCACATCGCTGCCGCGATATCGCGCGGGATATCGCAGCGAACATCCGCGCCGACGAACGCGTCTCGCAGCTGCGCGAGAACCTTGGCGTTCGCCAACGGCTCGAGTTCGCCGAAGGCAACGGAGGGGTCCGCCCAAAAATGATCGATCTGACCGGGGCCGTTCGCCTTCGCCACGATCCGGCATAATCCGCCCGCGACGCGTTCCTTTCCGACCACTGCGGCTAACTGCACTGGCGCCTCCATCCCATTTTGGAGCGGAACAATAACGGATTCCCCGCCCGGCATTTTCTGGATCGCAGCCGCAGCCTCCGGCACCTGCCAGGCTTTTACCGCGACCAACACCGCATCCACGGCTCCGACTTCTGCCGGATCGTCCGTTGCGCGAACGTTTACTTCGAAATTTCCCTTGATACTCTCGACCCGTAGCGAACCCGCCCGGAGCGCCTCGAAAGTTTTTCCTCTCACGAGAAACACAACCTCATTTCCGCTCGCGGCCAGGCGCCCGCCGAAGTACCCGCCGACCGCACCGGCGCCGATGACAGCGATCTTCATCCGCTAGGAAAACATCCGCTCGATGGCGGACTCGCAGTGGATCCGCGTCGTATTGAGAAACGGGATCCCGTGGTGCGCCGGGTCCCGCAGGATGAGCGGCAATTCCGTTCCGCCCAAAATCACGCCGTCGATTCCGGCCTGGTGCGCGAGCTTATCGACGATCGCGAGCAATCCGGCACGCGTCTCCGGCAGAAAAATTCCGGCGACCAGCTCGCTCATATATTTCTCGTGAATGAAATCCTGGTCCGGAGAATCCGGGACAACGACCGTCATCTCCTGCCGCGCAAACACATCGCGATACACCGAGCCTTGCATGGTGAATTTCGTTCCGAAAAGAGCGAGCCGCTTGAGGCCACGCGCCTTCGCGATCTCGCAGGTTGCCGTCACGATGCTGATCAACGGAAGCGGCGATCGCCCTTCCACTTCGTCGAACACAATATGCGGCGTGTTCGACGCCATGATCGCGAAATCCGCGCCCGCGCGCTCCAGCTTTTCCAGTTCCGTCAGCAGCCAATCGGTCAGCGCGGCGAGCTGGCCGGCGCCGACCATCGCGAGCACGCGCTGAACATCGATGCTGTTGATCAAAAGCGGCGGATAGCTCCCGTCCGCTTTTCGCGTCCGGTACAGCGCGATGATCGTCTGGTAGTAATCGACCGTCGATCCCGGCCCGATCCCGCCAATGATTCCGAGCGTTTTCATAGTTCGCCGCTAAACCGCATTTCGTTTGTTGGGTTGAATCCCATCCGCTCGTAAAGCGAGCGGGCCTGGGCGGAGGCGTGCAACACCAGCTGATCGACTTTCTCGTCCTTTGCCCAGCTGACAATTTCGTTCATCAACAGCATCGCGACCCCGCGTTTCCGCCATTCCGGTTCGGTAAAAACATTCAGGACAATCGCGTGCCGGCCTTTAGCGAATATATCGTTCTTCGCTGGCCGGCACGGATGCGGCGGGACCTGCCGAAGCTGCACTCCCGCGCCGGCGACGATCAAGTCCGGCTGGCTTTTCGGAAAGGCAAACCAGCCGATGTATTCGCCGCTGATCAGAGCGCGTTCCGTCCAGGCTCGCGACGCCGCGGAAAAATCGTCGAACATCGCCGCAGGAATTTCGCCCATGTCCTGAAACATCCGGGCGCGATGCCAGGCGACGATCACCGCGTCCTCGGGCTCGGCCATGCGAATCAAGAATTGGGCGTCGTCCGGCGCGCTCACGAAATTATTGAGTTGGCCTCCGCCACGGCTTGAGCCCATGCTAGGAATTCCGATGCAGGCATTATCTTCTAAGATGCACGCGCTCGCTCGCGCCGAAAGTGGCAGCGGATCGGCCGCGCTCGGGCGGCTCAACCTCACCATCGACCAGATCATGGTCGAGGAACGGGCGGCCGCCTTCGCCAAGCGCAGCATCAAGACTTCCGCCAAGCTCTCCGGCCTTAAGCTCGCCATCTCGATGATGGACCTGACGACGCTCGAAGGAAAAGACACGCCGGGAAAAGTCGCGTTCGTCTGCCGCAAAGCGATGCAGCCGATGGACCCGCGCTACGAAGTCCCGCCCTGCGCCGCCGTCTGCGTTTATCCGAATCTCGTCCGGGCCGCGAAACGCTTCCTCGGAAATTCCGGCGTGAAAGTCGCATCGGTCGCGACTGCGTTCCCGACCGGCCTGATGCCGCTGAAATTGAAACTCCAGGAAGTCCGCAGCGCCGCGCGCGACGGTGCGGATGAAATCGACATGGTGATCGATCGCGGCCAGTTCCTCGCCGGAAATCATAACCGCGTCTTCGACGAGATCGCCGCGACAAAAGAAGCGTGCGGCGCCGCCCATCTCAAAGTCATCCTCGAAACCGGCGAGCTCCAGACCTACGACAACGTCCGGATCGCCAGCGAACTCGCCATGCGCGCCGGCGCCGATTTCATCAAGACCTCGACCGGCACAGTCACTCCCGCCGCCACGATGCCCGTCACGCTCGTCATGCTCGAAGCCATCCGCGATTACTTCTACGAGACCGGTGTCCGCATCGGCATGAAACCCGCCGGCGGCATCAAGACCGCCAAGCAATCCCTCGCCTATCTCGTCATGCTCAAGGAAACCCTCGGCGACGATTGGCTCACCCCCGAGCTCTTCCGCTTCGGCGCCAGCACCCTCGCCAACGACGTCCTCATGCAAATCGCCAAGGTCGTCGACGGCAATTATCAGAGCGGCGATTACTTTTCGCTGCCGTAACCAAGTTCAGGGCCCGTTAAAAAATATTGAGTAAACGCTGGGCCACGGCGAGCAGACCGAGCCCGCCGGAAGGAAGAATCACCGCGCGCACAAAAGGCTGCTCGCTCAACGGAGCGAACGCGCCGCGCTTGAGACCACGGATTTCCGCGATTAATTCTTCAAACATTTGGCGGCGCTCCGGGCTGTTGTAGCTCTTCACTCGCAAGAACTCAAGGCTGCGGATCGCGGCGCGGCGCAATTGTTCCGCGGCGCGGCGGAGAAGAATGGAAGCGCCGAAGGCCCAGAGCGCGTTGATGGTGAAGATGAGGACGAGACTGAGGGGCCACGACCAGTTGTCGAAATAAGCCGAGCGGGCGAGGACGATCAGCGCTAGCACGATGAGCGGGTACCAGATCAGGGGCGCGATCACTTCAGTTCGTTCCTCGACGAATTTGATGTCGTAATAGCGCGCCAGCTCTTGCTTTTTCAAAGGTGGAATCCGCCCGCCGGCCACGGCCAGCTTCGGTTGCCAACGTGTCACGCCGCCGGTGACGATCCGGATGAAATTCGTGTTCAAGCGGATCGCATCGACGACGTAAAACATGAGCACCACCAAGCCGGACACCGCAGCCAGCCGAATCCAGTGGTCCGCGAACGCCGCAGTGGTTCCGCGCGCGGGTGCGATTGCTTCGGGAAAAAGCCGCAGCACGCAGAAGGAAAATGCGCCGTAGACAATGGAGAGGGCGCCGATGCGAATGGCGCGCGGCCAAAACTGGTTCCGCAACAGGTAGGCGTGCCACGCCTCTTTCGCGGTGAAACGCGCGTTCGATTCCAGCCATTCGCCATGCGCCTTGTGCCAGCGGCGCAAGCCGATCTCGATTTTTTTCCAGAACGATTCGTCCGCCGACAACTCCGCCAGCCGATAACGCTTCGTGAGCGTCTCTTCGTTCTCGCGCAGATCGAGCCGCGCCTTGAACAGAAAATGAATCGCGAGCAGCAACGCCAGCAGCCGCAGCATTTCGCTCGGCCAAACACTGATGCCGGACGCAAAGACGAGCGGCTCCAGGGCCGCATCGCCAGCGTTCGCGATCGCGATCACTAGCACCAGAATGACCGGGATCCCGAAGAGCAGCCAGAACGGCGTGCTCGCGCTGCCGCGTTTCAAGCGGTCCCGCCATCCGCCGCCACCGGGCCGGCGCCGATCGACAACGCTCAGAATAATCCAGCCGGCCATGAAAAACAGCGCCCCCGCCGCCAGCACCACATAACCGAACACGCGCCGTCCCATGAGCCACGCGCCGAAACCGATCGACGGAACCGGGTTCGGCTTCAGCATCGACGTCCGGTTCGGCGACGAGATCGGCCGGATCAATTCGTGGGCGCCATTGCGGCCGACCTCGAAGATGTGGGGTTGGCGCACGATGTTGGCGATGTTAGTGATGTCGGCGATGTCGCCTAATTTTCCCATGGCAAAGAGAGTGCCCGCATAGGACGAGGTCTGGTTGCTGTCTCGAAACGGCGCGATGCGATTTCCGTTCGTGAGGAGGAACGTGCCGGTAAAGGGCGACGCGATCACAAGGTTGTGGGAGTCGTCCCATTCGTCCCGCAGCTCAAAATGCGCGTCGTAATTGTTCGTGAAAAAAATCGCGCCAGGAAATTCCGGGCGCAGAGCGCGCAGGATCATAAGCTTATCGTAGATGTCGTTGCCGAGCAGCCCGATCGCGCGCAGCGGACTGCCACCGGCATTTTGCCGGCGCGTTTCCTCTTCCTTGAGCCGGTGTGCGAGGCGTCGCAGATAATCCGCCTGGTTCAAACCTTCGCTCGCTTCGCCCGGCGCGTGCGTGGCCGCAGTCTTTGGGGCATCGTCCTGCTTCGTTTCTTTCGGCGCGTCGCCCGGCAGGCGGCCATCGATGCCGTGCATGTAACGGAAGAAATCGATTTGGTGATGGACGTTTTCCGGTGCCTGCCGCGTAGTCGCTTCGTGCTCGAATGTTCTGGCAAGCGCGCGGCCGTAGGTGTTGTCCCATTCCGTGAGGACCGCGACGTGGTCGCCGTTGTTCCATTGCTTCCCGTCATGCCAGGGAGCGACGTGCACCTGCCTCAGCTCTAGCTCATCGATCAGGGAGCCCAGCAAAGAATCATCGGCCAGAACCGTGCGATAAAATTGGAGGCCGTTTCCTGGCACGCCGCCGTTGATCAGGTCTTCGATCGATTTGTCGAGAGGTGGCCCAACCCCGGGCGCCGGATTGATCGCCGCTTCGTCCCGCAACTCTTTCTCCGAGGCCGTCGCGCGCGCGGAAAAAATCGAGACGCCGTTGAGCGCCTGGTCGCGCCGGGGATTCTTGTCGTCCCAATCGGTGATTTCTCGCAACATCGTTGCCAACCCGGTCGAATTCGCGGGCCCGATCAACTTCACGTGAAACTCGGAGCGATCATGCGGCTTGTTGTCGGCGAGTTTCATCAGCAGTTCCGCGAAATTTCCCAGCGGGTTCGAGTTGAAACTCGCCGCGGGCAACCAGAGGACGATGATCCGTTCGATCACCTCCGCTCCAACTTCGGGTATTGCCTGCGCCGCGCTCGGCCGGAAATCGCCGACTGCGGCGCATTGCTCCCACGCGAACAAGAGCGAGCCGCCAGCCGGGGTCGGGGAAGCTTTCGCGTCGGATGCGTCGGGGAATGGTCCCGAATCCACGACGAGTGGCCACGGTTCCTGGACGGTAAACCCGATGTGCTCGCCATCCACCGGCACGTAGCCGCTTTCGCTCAATCCTGCCAGCACCGCCTGGCGCGCCCGCAACCGCGATTCAGCCTGTTCCAAGTACGGCCCGGAATCGAGCATCACCGCGAGTACCAGCACGTGGCCTTCGTCCGTTTGGAACACGCTTTTCCTGATCCGATCCGCCAGCGCGCTTATCGTGTGCCGTTGCACCCGGTCCGGCGCTACCTTCTTCACCTGCAAATCCGCCTCGAGCGCCGCCCGTTCTTTCTGGACGACGCCGAGCGGGTCCTGCCACAGGCGCGCGTCCACGTCCTGGTCCGCGGCGAGCGCCACCGATTTTTCACTCGGAACAGCCGGCCGCACGCTGACCAGCGGTTTGTATTGCGCCACCACCCCCGCGAGCGCCGCCACGATAGGCAACAACGTCACCCACGGAATATCGAGTTTGCGCTTTTCGTTTTCGGCCATTGGGGGCGCAGCGGGGATTCAACCGGTCACGCCGGATTATGCGGCGCCAAAAAATTGCCTGGCAAGACAATTTGCCGCCGTAGCGGGGATCGCCGAATCCTCCAACCCCTTTTTTCTTCCACCACTCCGCCGTTGCCAGATTGCGTTAACAATGGCAGAACGTCACTCGATCCCGATGCCATGCCACGAAAAAAATCACGCCCCCAATTGATCGTCCTTCCGCGAAACGTCCCGGCGGCCCATGAGCGGGTGGCGTTACCGGTCAGCGAACGGCGGCTCAGTTTTGGGGACAAATGGAGTTACGCGCCGGCGCCGGAAGCACACGATTACATCAAGCTCCAGAAGCGCTATCCACTGTTCATCGGCGGGAAATTTGTCGCGCCGAAGTCGGGGAAATATTTCGATTCCATCAACCCGGCGACGGAAGAGAAGCTGGCGGAGATCGCGGAGGCGGACGCGCGGGATGTCGATCTCGCGGTGAAATCGGCGAGGAAAGCTTACAAAAATGTCTGGAGCAAGATGCCGGGACGTGAGCGCGGAAAATTTCTTTTCCGGATCGCGCGGCTCATCCAGGAAAAATCGCGCGAGCTGGCGGTGCTCGAGACGATGGACGGCGGCAAGACGATCAAGGAAAGCCGGGACATCGATCTGCCGCTCGTCGCCGCGCACTTTTTCTATTACGCCGGTTGGGCCGACAAACTGGATTACGCATTTCCCGGCCGGACGGCGCGATCTCTCGGCGTCGCCGGCCAGATCATCCCGTGGAATTTCCCGCTCTTGATGGCAGCGTGGAAACTCGCGCCGGCATTGGCCGCGGGGAACACTTGCGTGCTTAAGCCGGCGGAGACGACCAGCATCACCGCGCTGCATCTCGCCGAGATTTTCCAGGCGGCGGAATTACCGGACGGCGTCGTCAACATCGTCACCGGCGCGGGCGATACCGGCAAGGCGCTCGTGGATCACTCGGACGTGGACAAGATCGCGTTCACCGGCTCGACCTCCGTCGGAAAGATTCTGACGCAAGCAGTCGCCGGAACGAAGAAGAAGCTCACGCTCGAATTAGGCGGCAAAGCCGCGAATATCATTTTCGAAGACGCGCCGATCGACCAGGCGGTCGAGGGCATCATCTCCGGAATCTATTTCAACCAGGGCCACGTCTGCTGCGCCGGCTCGCGTTTGCTCGTCCAGGAAGGCGTGTTCCCGCAGGTGATCCGCAAGCTGCGCGATCGGATCGCGACCTTGCGTGTCGGCAATCCGCTCGACAAGAACACCGACATCGGCGCGATCAATTCCCGGATGCAGCTCGCTAAAATCTGCGAGCTGGTCGATAGCGGATTGAAACAGGGCGCGGAGCTGGTGCAATCGAACGCGAAACTTCCGGCGAAAGGCTACTGGTATCCGCCGAGCTTCTTCACCGGCGTCACCGCCTCGCACCGGATCGCGCAGGAAGAAATTTTCGGCCCGGTCTTGAGCGTGATGACATTTCGCACGCCGGAAGAAGCGATCGAGCGCGCGAACAACACGCCCTACGGCCTGAGCGCCGGCGTCTGGACCGATAAAGGCAGCAAGATTTTCAAGATCGTGAACAAACTTCGCGCCGGCGTGGTATGGGCCAACACCTACAACAAATTCGATCCCACCAGTCCCTTCGGCGGCTACAAGGAAAGCGGCTTCGGCCGCGAAGGCGGCCGGCATGGGTTGCTCCCCTACGTCACGCTCAATTAGTTGCCGGGCTCGCAGACAACTGGGGCGTCGGCGAAGGACTGGTGGACGTCGTCGCCTGGGATTGCCTTTGGATGCGCACTTCCTGCAAGCGCTTCTTGATTTCCTCAGACGGAAGCAGCGAGTAGGCACGCTGATACTCGGCCTCTGCAGCGGCAAAGTCCTTTAGTCGAAGATCCGCATTGGCAAGCCATTCGTGGGACCAGTATTCGTGTGGATACTGTTTCACGGCGGTCTCCGCGATTCGACGCGCTCTCTCGAAGTCCGAATGGCGCGTGGCTGAATTCATATTCAACCAGAGCCGGCCCGCAAAGTCCGGCCGATCAGTCAGCAAGTAGGCGACAAAACAAAAAAGGACGAAAAAGAGCACGGTCGAAACGACAACGAGACGGCGGACGGTTCGTTGCAAACTCCGCAGTTCGATAGCGACATCCGGCGCCGGTTTCTCTTCGACTGTTTCCGCGTCCGTCATCACATCGAAATTCTCCGGCAAGGCCGGGCCGGGCGCATCGAGAATTCGCAGCGCTTCCTCCGCCTGATCGTCGCGCACCAGAAGTCGAACCGGGATGGCTCCCGGCGCGCCACCGTAAAGATGCGCCGCTTCGTCGGCCAGGCTGGAGGAAATTCCATGATCGTCCAGGACAGACTTGGCCATGGCCGCTTCCACGGCGCTGTCGAAAACGCGCAGAGTAATCATCTCTGTGATTGAGGACCGGACACGAAGCTCGGGCCGTTGCTCTCGAAGTAGAGAACCACAAAGGAGATGCCGAGCAGAGGACGCAGAACGATCTGGAGAAGGCCGAGCCCGAAGTTAAGCATCCCTCCGGTCTGCGGCTTCGCGTTCGTCAGGGCTTGGACCATCGCCTGAGGGTCGGCCTGGATTGCCAACTGGTGAAAGTAGGTTTGGAGCAACTGCCACTCGGGTTCGATGTTCACGAGGAGCACGACCACGCACCAGAGCGAGGCGAGCACCGCGCCGCGCCACAACGGCCGCGAATACCACGGGCGTTCCTGCCCGCTCCGCGCGAGCGCCCTGCTTTGCCGCAAGGAGTGATTGATGTCCGACCCCGCAAGGACAGCGAACTGCTGCCAAAAAAGAAAGTTGGTGAAAAGGCGCGCCGTGATCCAGACCTGAAACGCGAGGAGCCCGAGCGCGAGAAACAAGCCGATCTCCGGCGGGATGGTCAGGACGACGACGAGGATAAGGAAAACGGGGATCACAGTCCAAAGGATGAAACTGCCGTAAACAAAAACGCAAAGGGCGGCGACTCGCGGCCAGAATCCAAGGGCGCGCCGCAAGAGTTCGAGAGTCCCGAGCGGCCGACCTTCCCGCACCTCCACAGTCGCAATCTGGATCCCGGCGATGAAGACCGGCCACAAAGCGAGGCCCAGGAGCGCCATGAAAAATGAGAACAGAACTGCGACCGCCGCGCCAGGTTCGAGGGCGTTCGCGCTGGAAATGTCTCCGGGCGGCGCGCTCAACTGCGCGCAAAAGGAGGGCAGCGCGGTCAAGAGACTGAGCACGAGAAAGTGGCGGAACCCGCGCCGAAAAATCCGGAAACTCTCCGCTAATATTCCGCCAAGACCTTGGCCGCTCGATGTCGATGTCGAGGGCGGGATAGGCGGCGGAATTTCATCGGCGAAAATCTCGGGGAATTCCCCGGCGGGGATCCATCGGTCTTCGCCGACGGGTTGGAGCTCGTTCGCACGGATCAGGCGCCCTTCGTCTTTCCATTCGCGCAACGTCTCGGTATCGACCGGGCCGTATTCCTTCCCTTCCACTCGCACCATCCATTCATCTGCCATTGCGATCTCCTTTTAATCGCGAATCGAGCGAATCGCCAACGGACCCTCATCCTAACCTTCTCCCTCAGGGAGAAGGAACTCCCTCTCCCTGAGGGAGAGGGCTGGGGTGAGGGTCATCCGCCAAGTGTCTTATGTGTCGCGCGACGAAAATTGATGATGACCTCACGCGATTCGCGCTACGTTGATCGCGTGAAGCTGCTCCTTATCGACGGGCATTACTACGTTTACCGGTCGTTTTTCGCGATCCAGAACCTCTCGAATTCCCGGGGCGAACCGACCAACGCGATCTTCGGGTTCACGAAAACGCTCCGGCTCATGATCAAACATTTGCAGCCGGAGCTGGGCGCGGTGTTCTGGGACGAAGGACTGCCGGAAAAACGGATGACGCTGCAACCGGCTTACAAGGAAACGCGAAAGGAAATGCCACAGCCGATGGTCCCGCAACTTGATTTCATCCAGGAGGAGCTGACGGCGCTGCTCGGTTTCAAAAATATCTCGCTACCGAACACGGAGGCGGACGACCTGATGGGTTGTTACACGATCGCCGCCTGCAAAAAAAACATCGACGTCGTCCTGGCCACGAACGACAAGGACCTTTACCAGCTCGTGGGCCCGTGCGTGAAGGTCTACACCACGGCGAAAGCGGATCTCGTTTCGCCGAAGGACGCGTTTGCACTGCTCGGCGAAGTGGAAGTCACCACGAAATGGGGCGTGCCACCAAAACTGATCGGCGACGTTCTCGCGCTTTCGGGCGACACCGTCGACAACATTCCGAGCGCCGGCTTTGGACGGAAGACCGCGGCCAAACTCCTGACCGAGCACGGCAATCTCGACGCACTCATGGCAAATCTCGATCAGATCAAAAGCGAGAGGACGCGGGAGAAATTATTGGCGAACCGGCCGCAGATCGAACAGAACCGCAAAATGGTCGAATTGGACTGCGACACGCCGCTGCCGGTGTCGATCGACGATCTGCGGATCAAGCCCGATTACCCGGCCTTGATCGCCGCTCTGGAAAAGTGCGAGTTCAAGTCGTTACTTCAGGAAGTGCGGGACGAGGCGGCCAGGGCGGGAACGGTCCGGCAAACGGAGCTGCTGCTGTAGCTTCAAGGAACGGCGCTTTCCAAACCGCCGGCCAAATAAGATGCGGCGATTTGGAAAGCGCCGTTCCTTGAGAAGAAATTTCGAACGGCGAGCGCGTTCCGCTGTCAAAATAAACAGGTTAAGGCGATTCGGGTGGCGGCACGTTTCTCGTATTTGTTGTTTCTCCTGCGTGCGCTGCCCGAATCCTTTTTTTGTGGGCAAATCCCGCCCTTTCCGCCAGTAATGGCGCGAGTCCAATCTAGGCTCCTTCCGCCATGTCGCCCAATCCATTCGGAATCCGGGGATATTTGATCGACGCGCCGGCCTACGGATCGCTCCGTAGTCATCCCGACGGCGCCATCGTCATCGCCGATGGTAAAATCGCGGAAGTTGGCGCTTACGATGATCTGCGGAAACGCCAGCGTCCGGCGCCGATCCGTTGGTTCGATCGCGGGACCGCCGCCATTTTTCCCGGGCTGATCGATTGCCATACACATTTGCCGCAGTATTCGGCTGTGGCCCGCGGCGAAAGCCAGCTCCTGCCCTGGCTGCGCGAAAACATTTTTCCGGTCGAACGCGAGTTCACCGGTCCAAGGGCGCGCCAGGAAGCGCCGCTGTTTTTTCAAGAGGTGGCGCGAAATGGAACGACGACTGCGATGGTTTACGCCGCGATTTACGAGGACAGTTGCGAGGTCGGTTTTGAGGCGGCGGAAAAAAGCGGCCTGCGCGTGATTCTCGGCAAGATGATGATGGACCTCGGGTCCTACGGCCAATTGCAGCCGAAGAAAATCCTTTCCGTGTCGCTAATCGAAAGTGAACGGCTTTGCCGCAAATGGCACGGCGCTGCGGAGGGCCGACTCGAATACGCGTTTAGCCCGCGGTTTGCCGTTACCTGCTCGGAAAAACTAATGCGGAGCGCGGCCGAGATGGCGCAACGATTCGGCGCGTATCTCCAGACGCACCTGGCGGAGAACGCCGAGGAAATCGAAAAAGTCCACCATCTCCACATGGCGGCGCGCGATTACACCGATGTGTATGAGAAGTGCGGATTGCTGACGCCGAAGACGATGCTCGGCCACTGCATTCATCTCCATGCCCGGGAGATCGACGCCATTGCCGCCGCACAGGCAAACGTCGCGCACTGCCCGACCTCGAATCTTTTTCTTGGGAGCGGCCTGTTCAAGCTCGACCGGCTCTTGAACGCCGGCATCGCGATCGGCCTCGGCTCGGACGTCGCCGCAGGACCCGAGCTCAATATGTGGCAGGTCATGCGGAGCGCGCTCGCCGTGCAAAAAGCCCGGGCCATGATCGAGCCACATCTTCCCCGGATGCGCCCGAGCGAGGCGTTTTATCTCGCGACGAGTGGCGGGGCGCGCGCGCTCGGCAAATCTGCCAGCATCGGCTCGCTCGATGTCGGCAAGGAAGCGGACCTTCTCGTGGTCGATCTTCCGGCGCTGTTGCCTTATGGAAAAATCGGCGCGCGTCTCGACGATCTTTCCACCGAGGACATTCTCGCGCTCTGCATTTATCGAGGCGGCCCCCACGCGACCCTGGAAACCTATGTGCGCGGCAACTGCGTCTATCGCGCCCCGGGTTGTCCCGATCCCGAATGAGCGACCCGCTTCCAGATCCAATCGAGATCGCGCTCCGGGAAGATCTCGGTGACGGCGACACGACCACGCAGTTTTTCGTGCGGGAAGATTTGCGCGCGCTGGGCCGTATCGTGGCGCGCGAACGCGCCGTCGTCGCCGGAACCGAAATCGCGGCCGAAGTTTTCCGCCGGGTGAATCCAAAACTCAACGTCGAAATTCTTCAGCCGGACGGCATCGCTCTCTCGGGCGGCGAGACAATCCTGGAAGTGCGCGGCGCGGCCGCCTCCATCCTCACGGCGGAACGGGTGGCCCTGAATTTCCTGCAGCGGCTCTGCGGCATCGCCACCCTCACCCGGCAATTCGTCGAAGCCATCGGCAAATCGCGCGCGAAGATTCTCGATACGCGCAAGACCACGCCGGGGTTGCGGGCCCTGGAAAAAGCGGCGGTTGTCGCAGGCGGCGGCGCGAATCATCGTTCAACCCTGAGTGAAATGGTCCTGGTGAAGGACAACCATTTGAACGCCGGCGCCGGTTTCTCCGGATTCGTAAACGCGATCCAACGGCTGCGGCAGGAACGGCCCGGCCTTCGCATCGAGGTGGAAGCGGACCGGCTTGAACAAGTCCGTTCCTTTCTCGAGGTCGACGGCATCGACGTCATCCTGCTCGACAACATGGAGCCGACGGAAATGCGCGAAGCCGTGGCCGCAGGAAAAGGGAAAGTGAAATTCGAGGCGAGCGGCGGCATCACCTTGAAGAATGTCCGGCGGATCGCGGCGACCGGGGTCGATTACATTTCCGTCGGCGCGCTGACTCATTCGGCGCGCGCCATCGATCTGTCGTTGGAACTGACGCATGTCGGAACCTAGCGATCGCTTGATCGCGACGGAGCTGCGCGCGGAGCTCGCAGGATCCGGGATCGGAAACGAGATCGTGGTCGTCGAGGAAACGCCGTCCACGAACGACCTGGCCTGGGCCGCGGCGGAGCGCGGCGCGGCAGCGGGCTTCGTCGTTTTCGCCGAGCGCCAGACAAAAGGCCGCGGACAATACGGCCGGCGTTGGGAATCGGCGCCGTATCAAGGGCTGTGGTTTTCGATTTTGCTTCGACCCGCGATCACGCTGCGCGATTCACCGCGATTGACTTCGCAGCTGGCGGAACTTGTGTCCGCGACGATCGCAGAAGAAACGGGCTGCACACCAACCATCAAGCCGCCTAACGACATCTACATCGCGGGCCGCAAAGTCGCGGGCGTTCTGGTGGAAGGCCGCACGACCGGCGACGGAAGTTACGTCGCCGTGGCTGGCATCGGAATTAACGTGAACCAGACAACTGATGATTTCCCGGAAGAGCTGCGCGCCACCGCCGGATCGTTGGCGATGGCGGCCGGGCGAAAGATCGATCGCTCGAAATTAGCAATCGCATTGCTGCGAAGGCTCGACGGAACATAGGCTTTCAGCCTGTGCGCCCAGCGGAGTTGCACTCCGCTGAAAAGGATACAGCGGACAGAATGTCCGCTGGGCACACAGGCTGAAAGCCTATGTTCCGTTAGCCGAACTGCTGCAACGCATGCAGCTTTTCCAGCGCTCGTCCGCTATCAATCTGCTCCCGCGCTCGGGCGATTCCTTCGTTCATGTCGCGACAAAGCCCGGACACCACGAATCCACCGGCCGCGTTCACCAGCGTCAAATCACGTTTCGCGCCCTGAATTTTGCCGGACAAAATACCTTCGAGATAGCCGGCATTTTCCGCCGCGTCCCCGCCGCGAAGTTCGTCGAGCGGCGCCGCCGGAATGTTGAGCCAACGCGGATCGATGAGGCCGCTGGTTACTTTCCCCTTCGACAGCTCCGCGAACGTGGTCACGCCGCTGGTGGAAATGTCGTCCATCCCCTCGCCCGTTTCGGTAACGCCGTGCACGATCCAGGCGCGCTCGCGGCCGAGGCGACGGAGCGCGTCCGCGAAAACATTGGTCAGCCGCGGGGAAAAAACGCCGATCAATTGCCGCGCCGGGCGCGCCGGGTTCAGGAGCGGACCGAGCAAATTGAAAACCGTCCGGATATTTTCGCGCGCCAAACGTTTCCGCATCTCGGCGATCGCGCGAAATGCCGGGTGATATTGTCTCGCGAAAATAAAGCAGAGCCCGTGACGCTCGACGCATTCCTTCAAGCGCGCGGGCGGCAACGCGATCTGCACGCCCAGCGCCTCGAGCACGTCGGCGCTGCCGCAGCGCGAGGTGACGCTGCGATTCCCATGCTTCACCACCGCCGCGCCGCCGGCCGCAAGCACGAACATGATCGTCGTCGAGACGTTGAAAAGATCGAGCCCGTCGCCGCCGGTCCCGCAGACATCGAGCATCGGCCCGGACAAGTTTTTCCGGTCGATCAGCGGATCGATCGCGCGGTCGATCAGTTGCTGAACGAAGGCGACGATCTCCTCCACGCTTTCGCCTTTGCGATGCAGCGCCATGAGGAACTCCGCCTTCATCCCGTCCTCCGTCGATTCGGAGAGCAACATCGACATCGCGTAATTGATGTCGCCGGAAGTGAGGTCAATCCCGTTCCGCAATTTCGCGATGAGAGTCTTCATGGAAGGTTACAGCGTTGAAGCGTTACAACGTTGAAGCGGAAGAGTAAAAGCCAATAGACATCGGCGCTCGGCTTCAACGCTTCAACGCTTCAACGCTTCAACCTCCCTCTCCATTCCCTTCAACCAGGCGCGATACGTGTCCGGCGAAATTTCCGACGGCTTGATCTCGCTCCGGCCGCCCCAGAAAACATTCGTGTAGGCAACGGGAATGCCGCACGCCTCGAGATGGCGATCGATCGCGCGTTTGTGCTCGAGGAGCAGTTCCTTGTCGGTCCCGTGGGCGACCGCCATGATGTTGACGTTGCGAAACTCGGGGCCGGCTTCGCGCCAGTAACAGTGGGTGAGGATGTGATGACGGCCCACCTCGCCACCGGCTTCGATCTCGCGGCCAGGCGGCACCGCCCAATGAAACAAAGCGTTAAAGCGCGTGACCCGCACCCCGCCGGCAGATGGCTTGACATGTTCGAGAAAGGTCGAGAAACGCCCGATGACTTTTCGCGCGTTCAATTCCTCCGCCACGCGATAAAATTCTTCTAGCGGAACGCCAGCTTCATTCGCGCGCGCCGCCCATGGCGTCGCTTGAATTTCGTCCGACCTAAATTCACGTTTCAGCGCGAGCAACACCTCCCACTCTGGTTCGCTCAGATCGACAGTTTGCACCGGAATCATCCTGGCCGGCTCGTTCGCTTTGCTTCCCGGTGCAATCGTTTTGCGGCGAACATGGCCCACACCAAGCGTGAAGATTCCTTTGGCCGGCATGATACGAAAATGTTCCGCGCCAACTTTTCTTGCGAGCAACTCGGCATGTTGCCGCAGGGAAAATCCATGGGGTACCTTCACTGTTGTCCAAAGTTTGTAATCCGAGCCGGCCGTGGCCGCGTCAGTCGAGCGCAGCACTACGTGACCGG
>QHNH01000012.1:0-230917 GCA_003218375.1 Verrucomicrobiota bacterium
CAACATAAATGTTACCGTTGCTGTCGATCTTCATGCTATCGGGCCCGAGCCACCAAGACTCGTTTTTGTTTTTTGTGAGAAGGTTTAGCAGAGCAAAATTCGATCTGTTGCTCAACCAGCCGTCGTCATTGATCTTGAATTTCAACATGCAGTTCCCAACGGTTTCGCTGACGTAGAGGGTCTTTTGATCTGGAGAGACGCCTATTCCGTTGGCGTAATTGAGATCGTCCGCGACCTCGACCCATTTCTCGCTGCCAGGCGCAAGATAGAGAATTTTTCCCGCCACTGAGGTTGGCAGGTCCTTGTACGGGCCGAAGACCGTGGCATAGGCGCCGCCGTTGGCGGTCACCACAATATCATTGATGCCGCCGTCGAATGGCTTGCCGTTTTTGTCGGCATCCCAACGGCGCAGCTGCTTGCCGGTCATGTCGAGTTCAAGGATGGCGCCATGCTCCTCGGTGCACGCGAGGAGGAACGTCTTTCGTTTCGTGAGCGCCAGCCCGTTATGGCCGCAGCCCGGAGTGTGATTCAGGACGGTGGCCGTTTTGCCATCCCATTTCGACAGCGTGTGGGAGACCCAGCCAACGTAGTAAAGGTTGCCGTCAACGTACAACGGACCCTCGGGCCCGAGGATATTGCTGACGATGACCGTTTCGTCGGCGCCGGCTGCCGTAGCAGCCAACATTGCGCAAACGGCGAAGCAGATAGGTTTACTTACCTTCATTTTGATTCCTTTCCGGTTAGCCAAGGACCGCAGATCCCCTGAATTTCCTACAGAAGGAAACGAAGGAAACAAAGAGCTTCGGGATCCTAAATAAAGACATGCGCTTCGTTCTCTTAGTTACCTTCTGTTAATTTCTCTGTCGCGACGAAGAAGCCATTCGGAGCGAAAAAATGGGTGCGACCGTCGGCCGCGGGCTGATGATAACCGACGGTGCGGCCTGTGGCTTCATGAAGGTAGGAGGCGACGACTTTCTTAGCGAGCGCCGAGTCGAATTTCGGAACTTGATCAGCCGGCTTTAGCTCGTGGAGAATAATTTCGTTTCCGTCAGGATCTTTCAGGCTAAAGCTGCGGCAACGCGGGAACTCTGCCAGGTCCTCAGTAATCGGAACCGCTGCGGCACGGACAGCAGCAAAGGCAGCATCGATGTCGGCGACTTCAAGCGCGAGGACGGCACCGCCTCCGCCGACGAATGGCTCGAAGTTCGTAATACCGAACGTGACACCGCCAACATCGTATTCAATCCACCACTTGCCCGGTGCGCCCTCGTACTCAACGCCCGCTATCAGCCCGAGAAATTCTTCGTAAAATCGACGTGCACGCACGATGTCGGTGACCTGATTATAGACAAAGGCAATTTCTTTGACTTGAATGCTCATGGAATCTTGCGGTGCAACGGTTCTATTCAGCACGCCGGGAATTTCTGCTGCATGCCGAGACCTATTTTCATCATCACGAACTCGGAGATGGCATGTCGGGCTTGTGAACTCGCGACTCTGGTATTGCCGCGGATCTGAATCGCCAAATAGACAAGCGTAATCATGACGCCAATCGCGCCGACGATTTGTCCGAGATTGGCGAGATCGTTGAACCACCCGAGCCATAAGTCACGCTGACGAAATGCGGCATGTGTTCTTCCAGTTCGCGGATCGTCTGGTAAAGGCTCTCCGCCGCCTCCGGCGTTTTTGGCGGAAAGAACTCGAACGAAAACGTCGGCGACCCGGTCTGGATGATGTCGCTGATGTGCATGATCTAGAGCGAACGTTCGTTCCTTTTGCCTCCGGTCAACTGATAATCACCACGTCTCGCTCCCGGTTCGAGCTTCCGCTACTTCTTAGGCCGAACTGCTCTTTGCCAGCGAGCAGTTATTGGAAACCCGGATCGTTGCGAAGCGGATCCCATATTGAATTGCATCTTTTTCTGCCGCCAAACTGATGCTCGCTATAGCGGACTACTCGAGTTCTTAACAACGACCAGCAAGACAATTTACGGGTAGCTCGTGGGAGTTTTGCCGCCGGAGCTTACATCCGAGCATTAATTAGAGCAGACGCTCGACCGAGACTTGCCGTTGGTAATCCAAACTCCTGTTCAATGCTGGCAGCAATGCCATCTACATCTTTGTCGATCAGCCTTCGCAGTGTGTCATCGATGGTTGCTGCCGGAAAAAAGAAATCGGCGCTTCCAAGGTAGCCGTCGATCTTCCAACGCTCGCCGACGGGAAACTCAACACATGCAATGACCCACTCGTATGAGGTCGGAGACTCAGCGGGTGATGAGCCGCGCGTAGATCAGCGCAAGAGAGTTCTTGGGAGTTACGAACCTTAGATGCGATGAAATAGATCCACCCTGATTTCTCCCTCGTAAATGAAGTGGTCATTCCAGATAAAGCGTGTCGTTCAAATGTGTGAGTCGCAAACCAAACCGCCATCCACAGATTATCCACTACGTCGAGCCAACTGGTACAATAGCCGTAATGCTGCAAGAGTGCTCCCAAGAGCGGACGCTTCAGTCTGCCTAGCTTGATCTTCTGGATTTCCCGTCCCAATCTGGCCTCCGCTTTCAATAAAAGTTTTGAGTTAGTCGTATCATTCGGAGGCCTAAACAATCCTGGAACCATGCCCGCGTGGTTCCGGGTTTGGCCGCGCATCAGCACTTTCGTAGAATCGCCAAAACAGAGAAGTGCTTCTTGCCGTATTTGCGACGCAACCCGAGCAACGATTGCCGGCTCATCGCAGAAGACACGGGGACGGTTCGAGTCGTCCAGAAAGCGCAGATTCACTTTCTTCTTGAGACCTTTTCGCATTGCAAACGTCCGCATGAGGCGCACAAATCTTTCGACCATATGGAAAAAGGGGTTTTTTGTAGTAGTGCGCTTTACATGAAAGGCAACACTTCGTGGGATCACATGAGCGATGTCCAAAGACGCGCGATCTTTGAGGCCGGACTGACTTTGCATGCACTGCAAATTACCGAACTGCAAATCTCATTTTGTCTGACATGGGTGTTTCCAAAGGACGCGAATATCCGTTTGCGCGCACTGTTTAACGCCGGTGCCAAACACCAAAAACGCACCTTGGGACAGCTCATAGCCGAGCTCCGGAAACGCACTGAAATCGCCGATAATTTTGACCAGCTATTTGCAGATTTTATCAACGAGCGAAATCGTTTTGTTCATACGCTTTTCTCTGAGCATCCGTATCAGTTGCGGTCCGACGCGGGCGCTGCCAAGGCGATCGAATTCATGCTCCCACTACAGGAAATGGCGGTAATCGTGCAAGATACGTTCCACGGCCATCTCGTTCTATGGGGTCAAAACTCGAACGATCCCGATTTACAGGCGCTGAGTGAACAGCTTATCCAGGCACATCCGCGGCTTCGTCGCATTGCCGATGAAGGTCACTTTAAGAATCATATTCGCCGGAGACACTGAATCCATCATTCATTTATCCTGCTGGCAAATAGGCGACTGAGGACACACCCGAAAATCTTCGATGATGTCGTATCTTACCAGAGGGATGCCATCCACGGTCAGTTCATGTCGTGCGTCAGCTGGCGTTCGTAATCGGCGCTTTCAAAGCGAATCGCCGCATTCGGAATTTCGAAGAGGCGGCTAGGGGAAGGGAAAGAAACGTTGCGACGCTCGCCGCCAGAAAACGGCAAGACCGGGCAGGCAACGTCAGAACGCCAGCATTTGCGCCGCGCCGGCAAGCGCGGCTTCAAGGCGCTGGCGGTCCACGGGTTTGGAAAGGAGTGAGATCGCGCCGTAGTCGGCGGCCAGATCGTAGTCGGGCTCCCAGCCAGAAACCAAAATGACGCGGGCGGCTGGATCTTTCGCGAGAATATTGCGACAGGCCGTAGCGCCGTTGAGCTTCGCCATCCAGTAATCCATCAGGACGACGTCCGGTTTATGTTTCTCGTAAGCCTGGATGGCCTCGAGGCCGGAGGCAACCACTTCAACTACTTCGTGTTGGCAGTTGGCGACCATTGCCGCGAGCGTCATTCCCACACTTCTTTGGTCGTCGGCAATCAAAACACGCATGCCTTTTTGGCAGAACCTTTCGTGCCAGACGCAGTTCTGTTTGGAGCGCTCGGCGAATGCCCATCGCACTATTCTGGGGAGCGCGCGCGTCCCGCGTGTTGGTTTCGGTGTCTCGCCGAAACAATCTTCAAAAGTTCGCGACGGCGAGACGCTGTCGCCCACACGCGAGACGCGTGCGCTACCCAGACAAAATCAGAGTAATCGCACCGCTGTCACCGCGATGCGCCCGCCGAAGCAAACGTCAACGTCCGCACCGGGCGCTCGATGACGCAGCTGATATTCGCCCGCGAAATAAAGGTCGCTCTCTTCTTCGTGCCGATAATTGAGGGGAAGGGGATTCGGATCGAGCGGGCACCAGACGACGTCCGGTTTCTCAGCGTCGGGCGGCAGGTTTGGCAGGTTAACATTATAAAAGAGGCCCGGCTCGATCGGTTTCGCGAGGATATCGGCGAGGATGGGAGTGACCCATCTTGCGGCGCGACTCCAATCGAACTCGACTTTCGATTTTCGGTAGTGCGACACGGCGATCCCGGGCCAACCGTGTAGCACAGCTTCACGCACCGCCGCGACTGTCCCCGAATAATGAACATCCGCGCCAAGATTCGCGCCGTGATTGATCCCGCTCAGGATCCATTTCGCGTCGGGAACCAGCTTCAATAAACCCAGCCGCACGCAATCAGCCGGCGTCCCATGGATGGCGTAACGCTTATCGCCCCGCGGCTCGATCCGCACGCCCTCTTGCCACGTCACTCGATGGCTCACCCCTGACTGCGGACCGGCCGGCGCGACAATGACCGGATCGCCGAGTGTTCGAGTCGCGTTTACCAACGCCTCGAGACCCGCGGCGTCGATGCCGTCATCGTTGGTGAGAAGAAACTTCATTCGGAAGAGCGAACGTCCAACGTCCAAGGTTCAACGTCCAACGTCGAATGGCGGAAGAGAGCTGACGTGTGATAGCCTCAGCGCCATGACCATTCCATCGGACGTCTCTTCAATCGATGCCATCATTCACGCGGCTTACGATGTTATCTCCGGACCCGCGGGGGCGAGGCGCGATTGGGATCGGGAACGTTCATTGTTCCTTCCGGGTGCGCGTTTGATTCCGACAGCGACGGTCCCCGGAAGGAACGATGTCGATCTTGCGCCCCTCCTTCTGGACGTGGAGGAATACATACAGCGAGTCGAGCCGTTATTCGCCGAGAAAGATTTCTACGAAACGGAAGTGGCGCGGCGGACGGAGCAGTTCGGTCAAATCGCGCAGGTGTGGAGCACATATGAATCGCGCCATCGCGAGGACGATCCGGAACCGTTCATGCGCGGCATTAACAGCTTTCAGTTATTCCACGACGGCTCGCGCTGGTGGATCGTAAACATTTACTGGCAACACGAGAGCGCCGCGCACCCGATCCCGGCGAAATACGAAGGCAACGATTCGTCAGGCTGAGGTCCGCGGCTGGGCGGCATCGTAAAGCGCCGCGTAGAGCGCATCGAGCTTCACCGGTTTTACGAGGATGGCGAGCGCGCCGGAGTCGGCAATTTCGCGCACCACTCCGGAGACCAGGATGACCCGGGCTTCCGGGTATTTCGCCATGATATTGCGGCAGGCGGTGGCGCCGTTGAGCTTCGGCATTTGATAATCCATCAGGACCACGTCGGGATGATGACGCCCGAATGCTTGGATCGCTTCCAGGCCGGAGCTGACGACCTCCACGACTTCGTGCTGGCAACGGCGCACCATCTCCGCCAATGACGTGCCCACACTTTTCTGGTCGTCCGCGATCAAGACCCGCATCACCGCATGATGGCAGAAGTTCCCGTGCCAGCCGAGCCGATTTTCCCGCATCGAATTCCATGGCGCGGCCTTGCTGCCGCTGGCCTTTTTGTCCTATTTGTCCTATCGGTCCTCAATCACGCGCGGCGGAGACCGGATAAAACCCAAGCAAAGTAAAAGTGTGAAGACCCGATACGATGTTGTCATCCTCGGCGCAGGACATAATGGGCTGGTCGCGGCGAGTTACCTGATGCGCGCGGGATTGACCGTGCTGTTGCTGGAGAAGAACGATTACATCGGCGGCGCGACCACTTCGCAAAAGCTGTTTCCCGATTATGATGCGCGCCTCTCGCGTTACTCATATCTCGTCAGCCTCTTTCCCGAGAAGATCATTCGCGATCTCGGATTGAACCTCGAGCTGCGCCGGCGCACCATCGGCTCGTTCACGCGATGTTCGAGCTGACCGGAAACCGGACCGAGCACGAGCAGATGAAGAAGTTTTACAATCTCGCGCGCGTCTTTGCCGAGCACGCCTGGGATTCGATGCTCAAACCGCTCGTCGCCAAAAATGAATTCAAGCGGCGCTTCCAGAACGACGAAGTCTTACGGGAAGCGTGGCGCAGCCTGGCGGAGGAACCACTCGGACGCGCGATTGAGCGTTACCTGCAAAACGATCTGGTGCGCGGCCTGGTCTTGACGGACGCGAAGATCGGCGTCTTCACCCACCCGCACGATCCATCGCTCGTGCAGAACCGCTGTTTTCTTTACCACCTGATCGGCAACAAGACCGGCGAATGGAAGGTGCCGGTCGGCGGGATGGGCGCGGTCGCGGCCGAGCTCGAAGAAACGGCGCGCAAGAGCGGCGCCGAATTTCTGACGAACGTGGAGCTGATCGACGTCGATCTAGGCGGCAAGAAAAAGATTGTCGAATTTCAAGTCGATGGAAAACGCCAGAGCGTCGAAGCGCGATTTCTTCTGGTCAATTTCGGGCGCAACGTCCTCGCGAAATATTCCGGTAGGCCCTATGAGCCGAACGCGGCGGACGAGGGGAGTGTGTTCAAGATCAACATGCTGCTCCGTCGGTTGCCGAAACTGAAAGCGACGAAGTATCCGGAAGCGGAAGCGTTCCGCGGCACTTTCCACAGCGAAGAAGGTTACGAGCAGATGAACGCCAGCTACGAACAGGCCGCGAAAGGCCGCTTGCCGGAAAAGACCCCGTGCGAAGTCTATTGCCACACTTTGACCGACGACAGCATTCTCGGGTCCGACCTGCGGCAACAAGGTTTTCAAACCATGACACTGTTCGGTCTCGACGCGCCTTACTCGCTTTTTGCAAAGGAAAACGACGCGATGCGAACCCGTGCCGAGAAGAAATTCCTCCTAAGCATGAACCAATGGTTGGAAGAACCGCTGGAAGATTGCCTTGCCGTCGCACGCGACGGAAGCCTGTGCCTCGAAAGCAAGAGCCCGGTCGACATCGAGCAGTCGTTAGGCATGTATCACGGCAATATTTTCCACGACGCGCCGACATTTCCCTTCGCCGAGCATAGCGAACAAGCCGGCACCTGGGGCGTGGAAACCGAGTTCGAAAACGTCTTCCTCTGCGGCTCGAGCGCCCAACGCGGCGGCGCCGTCAGCGGCATCCCCGGCCATAACGCAGCGATGAAGGCGCTCGAGACGCTGTGACTTCGCGCCCCACGGCCTATCGGCTCGCTCATATAGATACGTTGCGCGCGGTCGCGGCGTTGATGGTGGCGTGTGCGCATATCTGGGAAAAGTTTTTGCCGGTGGCGCGACAGACTCCCGATGCTCTCGGGAAAAGCTGGCCGCGCTACTTCGAATTCGGCATCACGGGGGTCGTTTTGTTTTTCGCGATCAGCGGCTTTGTTATTTATGGGACGCTGCGGGGACCGCGCGAAGGCACGGGACGCCGCTTCGTGATCAGCCGCTTTTTTCGTCTGTTTCCCGCGTATTGGGTGTCGGTCATCGCGGGGCTGATCTTCATTTGGTGGTGGCAGGGATGGACTGTTACCGGCGCCATGGCGGCGGCAAACTTTACGATGGCGCCGGACCTGTTCGGGCAATCACCGGTCATGGGACTCTATTGGACGTTGGAAACCGAGCTGACGTTCTATTGTTCCTGCTGGCTGATTTGGCGCGTCGGCCGGCTGGAAGATCAGCGCGTCCTGGCAGGTCTGGTGATCGCGCTCTCGCTGGTGTGGCTTGGGATCAAAGGGGCAAAGCAACTGGGCGCGATCGATGACGATATCTCGGCTGCCTGGAAAAATTTGCCGCGCCATTTGGGGATCATGTTTTGGGGCGCCTACTTTCGGATCGTTTACGACGAGACAAAAGGGTTCCGCGAATCGTTGAAGCGGAACCGGAAAATTTGGATCCTGGTCGGGCTGACGCTGGTGATTCTGGCCGTCGGCGGGACGCGTCAGTTCCGGTTCCTGATTCATCCTAGCCGGACCTGGTTCTCGGCCTATGTGGTGGCGCCGGTTGTTTTTTGTTTATGGGTGATCTGGTTGCGCGTGCGCAACCCGGTAGTGGCCTGGCTTGGGCGGATCAGCTACTCGATCTACCTTTTTCATCTTGTCGTGATGATTCCCATGGCCGTCTGGGTTGCCGCCGAAAGCCACAGCGCTTTTCGCGGATGGCCAGTCGCGGCCTATCTCATCCCGACCCTGCTCGTGACCATCGGCATCAGTGCGATCGTTTATTACGCCGTCGAGCTGCCCGCGATCAATTTAGGCAAACGCCTGGCCGGCCGGCGCGCTGCTGATTTTGGAACTCAAGCCGCACCGTAGCAGCAGTAACTCTTTTCTTTCGAAAAGAAATCCGCTAAATAGCTAATCAACATGCATCTAACGAATTTCACCCTGCAGCGTTTATCGGCCGTCGCGCTCTTCATCGCGATCCTTAGTCTTGCCCCGTTTATGTCCAGCGTTCGCGCCCAAAGGCCGTCGCCGGAACAAAAGCCGGACGTGTCGAGCAAGGCCTTGATCACGAAGCAAACGCCGGATTCCAAGAAAAAGCCCGTGGAACCTGGGGCCGTGAAGCAGTACACGATCGAGCAATTCATGGCGACGACCCGGCTCGGGGGCGCTTCCTTTTCCGCGGACGAAAAGTCAATCCTCTTCCACAGCAACAAGACAGGAATCTTCAATGTTTACTCGATCCCGGTCGCAGGCGGTGAACCGAAACAGCTGACGAACTCGACCAAGGAAAGCACCTACGCGGTTTCCTATTTTCCGGCAGACGCGCGTTTCCTTTACCGCTACGACAAGGGCGGCAACGAGAATGAGCACCTGTATCTGCGCGAGCTCGGTGGGACCGAGCGCGATCTGACGCCGGGCGAAAAAACGAAAGCGCAATTCTATACCTGGAGCCAGGACCGGAAATCGTTCTTCTTCGGCACGAACGCGCGCGACCCGAAGTTCTTCGACATTTTCGAAATGAGCATCGCCGATCTAAAGCCGATACTGATTTACAAGGACGAGACGGGCTACCAGATCGGCGCGATCTCGAACGACAAGAAATTCATCGCCTTCGGCAAGCCCGGCAACAACACCAACGACGCGGACGTTTACCTTTACAATACCGAGACGAAAGAGATGAAGAACCTCACCGCGCATACCGGCGACGCGAACAACAGTCCGGAGACGTTCGATCCCGACTCGAAGTTCCTCTACTTCCTCTCGGACGACGGCAGCGAGTTTAAGTCGGTGATCCGGTACGATCTGGCGAGCGAAGAGAAAGCGGTCACAGAAAAAACAAACTGGGACGTTTCGTTCATGTCTTTCTCGCGCACCGGCAAGTATCGCGTCGTCGGCACGAATGAAGACGCGCGGACGAAAATCAAAGTTTACGAAGGCGCCACGGACAAACCGGTCGCCATGCCTCCATTGCCGGAAGGTGACATCAGCGGCATCCACTTTTCCGAGAGCGAGACCAGGATGGCGTTCTATTATGAGGGCGCTCGTTCGCCGGCGAATCTTTATGTTTACGATTTCGCGACCCAGAAGCCGCTCAAGTTAACCGAAAGCCTGAACCCGGAGATTAACGCGGATGATCTCATCGACTCGCGGGTGGTGCGTTACAAATCTTTCGACGGAACGGAGATTCCCGCAATCCTTTATCAACCGCACGGTGCGACCGCGGCGAAGAAAGCGCCGGCGATCGTGCGGGTGCACGGCGGACCGGGCGGGCAGGCGCGGATGCCCTACATCGCCTCGGTGCAATTCCTGGTGAATCACGGCTACGTCGTGCTCGACGTGAACAACCGCGGGTCGAGCGGTTACGGCAAGACGTTCTACAAAGCCGACGACCAGAAGCACGGGCGCGAGCCGCTTTGGGATTGCGTCGAGGCAAAGAAATATTTGCAGACGCTCGATTACGTGGACGGGAAGAAAATCGGGATCATGGGCGGCTCGTACGGCGGCTACATGGTGTTGGCCGCACTCGCCTTCAAGCCGGAGGAATTCAACGCGGGCGTGGATATCTTCGGTGTCTCGAACTGGGTCCGCACCCTGCAAAGCATCCCGCCGTATTGGGAAGCGGAGCGCAAATCGCTTTACGCGGAGATCGGCGATCCGAACACGCAGCTCGATATGTTGCGGGAGATTTCGCCGCTCTTTCACGCGGACAAGATCACCAAACCGCTGATCGTCTTGCAGGGCGCGAACGATCCGCGCGTGATCAAGCCCGAGTCGGATGAAATCGTCGAGGCGATCAAGAAGAAGAAAGGCGTGGTCGAGTACGTCGTCTTCGATAACGAAGGCCACGGCTTCACGAAAAAGGCGAACGAGATTCGCGGCAACAAGGCGATCCTCGATTTCCTCGACAAGTACTTGAAGGGCGCCGCGCCGGGCGTGGCGAAGAACTAGGGGTCGACGAAGAAAGCGCGCGCCTGGGTGGCGACTGGAGCCGATTGGAAAGTTCGAACGGCTCCACAACGCGCGCCGTCCAGCATTTTCTGCGCATCCGTCCGCATCGGGAGGGCGCTCGTTCCGTAGGTGAGCTTCACGTTCAACGGCCGACCGGATTCTGGCGAATAGGTCAGGAATTCGCCGTAAATGTTCCAGCGCGCGGATACAAGTTTGTTATTCACGTAGCCGTATTCGGTATTGGGCGAAGCATTGCCGATGACCGGCTCGAAGGAACGGAGATCGATGTCCGTCTGGAGAATCATCGGCTGAGTGTTCCCGGGATTTGCCTGGTCGTAGTCGGAACAAACAAAACTCCAGGTGTCGACTGCCGGGCTGTTCGGGGATGGGACGTTTGAATTGATATTCGCGAGGAGCTTTGGCTCGCTGAAAAGTTTCTTGCCAGCATCGACGGCGTTGGCGTTGGTGCAGGCAACATGGACGTGATGATTGCCGATCAGCTTCGTCTGGTCGTCCCCGTGAAGAAACTCGGCCAGGGTAAGCGTGGGGGTGTTTTTTGCACGTGAAGTGGGATAGGCGAGGATGTTGTATTCGAGCTCGAGCGCCACTGAATCGAAGCCGGCGAATTGGGCGGTATAGTTCTGGAAGTTGTAGGTCACGATTCCGTAGTCATCCATCAAAGCCAGGCTTAGCCCGGTATCAGAAAGGTAAGGCTGGAGAATGTCGGGCTTAACGTAGAAGAACAGCTCGCAGTTCAAAAGCGAATGGTAGTAAAAGGGCATCGACAGCCCATCTGGAATGGGTGGCAAGACAGGTTGTGTTGTCGGGGTTTTCAGTTTCTTGCTCATCGAGAAGAAGGGTTGGCGCCTTCCAGGTCTTTCAAGACGTTGTCCGCAGCCCAGAATGCCAGGGCCGCGATCGTGAGTGACGGGTTACCGGTGGCAATCGTAGGAAAAACTCCACTGCCGACCAGGAACAGATTAGGATGGTCCCAGGAGCGCTGGTTGCGATCGACGACGGAATTTTCTCTCGTCGTCCCCATCCGATACGTGCCCACGATGTGGCCTGATCCAAAAAAATCGAAATTATAGGTCTCTCCTGTTTTCGGGTCGGTGTAGGTAAAATAGCCGCCGGCTTTCTTGAGTTGAGCGAGCGGTTTTTCAAATGGCGTTACCCCCGCGGCGGCGAATACCTGGTCGGTCAACTTTTGCGCGGCTACAAAGGCGCGTTTCGTGTAATCGGATAAATTATAGTTGATCTTCGGGCGGGGGATGCCGAGGTCGTCTTTCAGGTTTGAAAGGGTCACCGTGTTTGAATCTTCCGGCGATTGCTCAACGAGGAATCCGAAACGGCATTGACGCGTAAAGATTTCGTTGAGCTTGTTAAGGAGCGCCACGCCGAACAATTTCTCGCAATTCGGATTGTTGAGGTTGTTGTTTGTGCCGTCTACAAAGTCGAACACGGTGTTTTCCGGATCCGCTGCCGCGAAGTTCCAGCCCTCATTGCCAAATTCGACGCGAAAGGCCGCGCGATCGCTGCGGAAAGGTCCGTCGCGAAGACTTTCAATACCGGCCGTCGCCAGGGGGCCGCGATACGGAAAGGTTGGATCCTTGGTGAGTCCCCAGCGCAGAAACAGAGGATGATCCATCAGGTTCTTACCCACCTGTCCGCTACCGTTGGCGACGCCGGCCGGCAGTTGTTCGTTCGAGTTGAGAAGTAACTTCGGAGTTTCGATGGCATGGCTGGCGATCACATAGATTGTGCCAGTAACCACGACCGTCCCGGTCGGCGACTTCTTTTCCAGATTGTCGTAAGTGATGCATTCAATCCCGACGACCATCTTATTTTCCTGGTCGAGCTTCACCTTGGCGGCGACGGTTTGATACATTACGTTTACATTGCGCTGGCCCGCGCCGTCAGCAGTGTCGAGCGCCTTGTTAAGGGTGATGGTCGGATCGTACTTCGCCTGGATGGGACAGATCGGAATACAGTTTGTGTTGCCCGCGCAGACGCGCCGTCCATCGTACGGACGCGAGTTTCGGCCGGCCGGAGTCGGGGAAACGGTTACGGCCTGTCCCTCAAACTGCTCTTTGCCGTTTACGGCGTCGGCGAACAAGTTGTCCGTAAGAGTGAGGGGAATTTCCGGATTAGGATACTGATAACCCGGCGTGAAAGTAAGCCCGAGATAAGTTTGACGAGCCACATCCGCGGAAACACCGATTTCCTTTTCGGCATCGTCGTAATACGCGGTGGAGCGACCCGGCTGGGGCAGGCCGAGGTCCTCGTAAGCAATGGGCCAATCAATTCCCTGGCCGTACTCTGACTGAAGTCTAAAATCGTTGGGGACGAAACGAAAACTGCTGCCGAGCCAATGCCACATTGTGCCACCACCGCGGCGCTCATAGGTGCTGCTGAACGGCAAGGGCGAACTGCTTTGATCCAGGTAGCTTTGGGATGGGTCCTTCCAATTGAACAAATCAACGACGGTGGCGCGGGGAGCATTGGGATTGTTGGGATAGGCTGATTCCGGCGTCTTGATTAGATTAGTGTAAAAGTGCTCCATGTAAGCTTCGCGGCTTGTCGGGACGGAGGCGCCAGACTCGATAACGAGCACTTTCTTTCCGGCCTTGCCCAGTTTGTAGGCCATGATGGAGCCAGCCAGCCCGGCGCCGACAATGACGACATCGTATTTCTTAGTTTGCGCCATTGGCCGAATTTCCGCTGCTGGTTTGGATGAATTGTTCGAAAGCGGGAGGCGGCTGGGCCCAATAACCGAAGCTCCACATGCTGTAGCCCATCGGGTGGGATTGCATGACCTTCCAGACGAGGCTCTCCTTATAGGCCTGCGACGAAACGACTTGGATGGCGGTCCCTGGATTTGCGGGGTCATACCACGTGCCCATTAGCCACATTTTGATTATGCTTCGCGCGACTGGCCCGAGCGTGGGATCATCAAGGACGAACGCGGCCGCTTTGTTCGGGCTACCCAGGGTACCAACCTGAGCTTCGAAAGTAGAAACCAGCGCGCTGAAAGTAGTCGACGAGACCTTGCTTGCCTGACTGTTGATCATCGCCAGGTATTGGTTGGCGATACCGATAGGATCAAGCGCTGGCTTGAGCTGCGCTGCATTCACGCCCGTTAGCGCGGAAGAGAGGCTTACAAATTGGTCCAGGGATACGGGCATGACGTTGGGTCCGCTATTGCGCTCGCTCGAGCAGGTAGGTGAAATCGGAGAAAATAGGAATATTACTCGGGCGCGCGCTGGTATAGGTCGTTGCGTTTGCGTGGCACTCCATGCAACTGGAAGAGACATTCGGGACCTTGCCCTGGATGTAGCTTTCCAGGGTGCTATTGCCGAGGAACTGCGGAGCCGGCGTGCCGATCCGGTCCACCGGCGCTGAGGTTTCAACATCGCAGGTCGCAGCGGGATTGGTGGGCCACTGCGTGCTGACGAGTTCGTAGTTCAACCAGACTGACTTGGGGTTCACCTTGCCCAAGGCGGCTTGGAAAAGATCATTCAAGGCTTTCTGGGCAGGCTCGATGGGGATCTTGCGCACGATTTGAACCCGGCGCTCGGACGGCTCGGTCTTGTTTGGATCCCACGGGCGCGGCGGTGGTTCGTTAGGTGAAGGAGCCGGACTCGCTTTGCTGAAGAAGTTATACCGTGGTTTCGAAGGCGTCTCTCCTTCGGTCGGGCAGTTATCCACGTGTTCGAAGGTCGACCAGACCCATTGCGGCGCCCCGGCCGTCTTGTGGACCATATGAAGACCTACCAGACCAACCGTGAGTAGCTCACATTTTTCGGCGACCGGTGGACTGCTGGAAGGCGGGGTATAAACGATCGCTTCAGTGGTATGAAAGCGGCCGCTCTTCTTTTCCTCGTCGCTCAAGATCTTCCACGACGCCTTGACCATGATGGCGCCCACATTACCGGGGCTTGGACTGGCCGAACTACAGGGAAAAACAACGCTGCTGGCAGTGGCCTGGCCCTTTTTGCTATAGAGCTTATTCGCCACGATCGAATCGAACATCGGCTCGTTAACCACGATCTCGAACCGGGCGTAGCGGCCGTTTTGATCGATGAGCGGGCCGGTCTTAAAAGGCTGAGTGGAATCGTTCAGGACATTCGGGGTTTTGCCGACTTGATTAAGAAGTGTCATGCCGTCCTTGAAGAGAGCCTTGCAGGCGGGCGGCCAATTTTCCGGCGCGGTCCGGAGCGTTCCCCACGGTGAAGGCGGCGCGCCCCCAGGAAGGAAGATTTCGTAAGCCTCCTTCCAACTCTGCCAGACCGTGGGCGCGTCCTTGGTTCCAATCTGGATGGATGGGTCCGGTTGCCCGTTCGGTTTGGCAGGCCAGTTAAGAGCGATAAAGGTATTCCAGGAGAGAACGTCGAAATCATGCTGCAACCCTTCCAGGCTGCCATCGCCGCTAAAGGTGATATCGAAAGGAATGTCAGAGCTAAGGACGGGCAGCAATGGGCGAGGCGAAACCGAAGCGGTCGAAACCGCAGGTTGCGGGGTTGGCGTCGGACCGCCCGGGGTTGCTTTTGTAGTTGAATCGCGCTCAGGACAACTCGTCAGGAGCGACACGGTAACCAGTGCAGCCGCGAGAGCGACCGGCCTGATTTGAATAAGTTTTATGGGAATTTTTCTCTTCGGGGCGGGGTTAGCTTTAACTAGGAAAAATTATTTCGGTGGCTCGGTCGGGAGAACGTCTCGCAGGATCGGGTGGATGATCTCACCGTCGCTAACGGGTTCGGTCTCCTTGGCTGCTTTGGCCGCTTCGGACGGGGCCATCGCTCTCATTTGGAGCTCGGCCCCCGGGGACATCGGAGCGATCTTTTTCGAAGGCGTCGGCTGTGGTGGCGCGGCGTAGATGCCGCCTAGTTTTGTGTAACCCGCGTCAAAATTCTGAAGGCTAATTGCCAGCTGAAGGCTGAAGTCCGACGACTTGGCTTTGGCGTCGAACGGCACCGCGCACTTCTCATTCTGGAACCACCGCATCCAATCTTTCGATCCTACCGGTGGCGGCTTGGCCGTGAAAAGGGGACTCATGGCGGAGAGCGCTGGGTATTCCGCAGTCATGTGGCAACTCATGCAAGAACTCTGCGGATTATCGACAGGGCCGTTGAGGCGCCCGTTCCAACCGAGATGGGTTGGGGGCAGCTCTTTGGGATTGGGATTGATCGCCGATTCCTTCAGGTTGGGATTGATCTTTGTCTCCGTCGGCGTCGGATTGGTATAAGTGCTGTCGGTTATCGTCGGGTCGTTCCCCCACATGATCCCGACTGGAACGAGATTTTCCCAACCCCCCTTATTCGCGAGCTGGCCGTTGTATTGAAATGTCCCGAAGAACCACCCGTCGGGCGCGCGGCGATCCTTTATGGCGATGTCCATTTGAATCAGGTTCACCGAGCGCACCGACCTGGCGAACTCCTGGTAGGTTTTCTGAATGTAGCCCATCCATTGCACCGGGTTGACCAGCGAGGGCACTTGCTCGCTCGGCACGTCAACGAAGAGCAACTTCGAGATCACGGTGCCTTCCAGGAAACCATTAGGCGTGGTCGTCGCACTGGCGTCCGGCGCGAAATGATTTTTCCACACCTGACCGATGGAGTAGCCGCCGAAATCATTGAAAAAACCCACCGCATAGGTCTGGTAATTTTCCGTCGGTGTCGGCCGGCCCTGACCCGCCGCCAATTGGCCCGGCTGCACTGGCGCTTCCTTGGTCAACCCATGGACGCTTTCGCGCCCGGTATCGCCGTAATGCTGCCACGGAATGTGATACCATTTCCGCACCTTGTTCTCCTGCACGCGCCAATCGATTTCGAGGTTACCTTCAAAGCAATAATCTCGAACTGCCATCATGTAGTCGTGCCAGCCGGCAAAGTCGGTATTGGTCACAGCCTTCGGCAACTTGGCGAAGAACGCCGGCAGCTTGCTGGGGTCCGGCTTCTTGGTCGGATAATCCTGGCTCAGGACGAAGTTCGGCGACGGCGACGGGCCTGGAGGGGCTTGGAAGCCGTAGTCAGGGAATTTCTGCGGCGGAGCTGGCGGCGCCGCACCTCCGATGCTGAGCAATTGCAGAGTTCCGAACAGGACCAGGACGCGGACAAGGGGAGTTTTCATAGGGGAAGGGATTGGGTGTCCGATTGTGTCCGACCACGAATCCGGCTGTAAAGCAGAAACTTTTACACGCCGCCAATCGGTCGGTTGCTAATCAGAATATTGGGTCAAGACACGTCCACTTCGAGAGGCAGGAGATGGTTGATCATGTAAGTGCCGCGATCGCCGCTGCGATCGACGGGCTGGGGGATTCCGTGTGAATCGGTCGCGCGTGCTATGATCGTATGGCGTCCTGCTTTCGCAGGCGTCTGCCATTCGTATTCCCAAAGGCGCCACGCATTCTTCAATGGTTCGCCGAGAAGTTTCGCATCCTGCCAACTGCCGCCCAAATCGAAACTAACCTCAACCCGCGTGATCTCTGCCGTCCCGCTCCAGGCCGCGCCGTGGACGCGGTAGACGGAATTGGCCGCAACGGTTTCGCCGTTTTCCGGACGCGCGATCTCGGCTTTGGTTTGTTGCTCGGCGAGCGGCGCGAGAGTGGGCAGCGGGCCGGAGCGGTCCCAGTAAGTGTAATCGAGCGATTGATAGAAACCGTTGAACGGCTTGTCCGTGACGACGATCCGGCGCAGCCATTTCACCGAGGCCATCGCATACCAGCCAGGCACAATGGCGCGTAACGGAAAGCCGTGTGTGGCGGAAAGCTTTTCGCCATTCATTTTATAAGCGAGCAACACATCCTCGATCGCTTTCTTGAGTGGCAGACTGCGGCAAAAAGAAATCTTGCCTGCCGGTTTCGGAGTTTTGTCGACCTCTCCTTCGTCCGCGCCCTCGAGAATCACTTCGAGCGCATTGGATTTGAGCCCGGAGCGATCGAGCAGGGCGGAAAGCGGAACGCCGGTCCACGACGCGTTGCCGACCGCACCGAGTCCCCACTGCACGCCTTTCACTTTCGGCTCGAGGAAAATGCGGTTGTTCCCCGCGCATTCGAGGGTGGCCGCAATCGTGCGCGACTCCATTCCGAGCAGCTCGTCGTAGCTTAGCTCGAAAGGCGCACCGACCTCGCCTTCTACGGTCAGCCGCCATTCCTCCGCGGAGATTTCCGGAATCGGGAAGTGGCACCGGACGTAAAACGACTCGTTAGGCGTGATGAATCCGCTCAGGCTCGAGAACGGCATCTCGAGATTGAGCGGTTCCTGTTCGCGAACGATCAGGCCCTCGCTCATTTCTCGACCGGGAATTTCGCGGCTTTCCAGGCGTGGAAACTTCCGGGGAGATTGCGGACGTCGGCGAAGCCCTCCTGTTGCAGCAGACTCGCGGCGAGACTGGCGCGGTAGCCCGTCGCGCAGTAAACGATCACCGGGCGTTGCTTATCGAGCTCGCCGGAGCGCTTCGCCAATTGCGGCAGGAAAATGTGAACCGCGCCGGGGATACGTCCGTTTTTCCATTCCGCGGGCCCGCGCACGTCGAGGAGCTGCAAACCATTCCGTGAGGCGTGCAACTCATGCACGGTCATTTGCGGCAACTCACGCAGCGGATAACCGGCGTTCTGCCACGCGCGCATTCCGCCGACGAGATAGCCGGCGAATTTCGTGTAACCGGTGCGGACAAAGAGCTGCGACACTTTTTCCACGTCGCCGTCACTTTCCAGCACGACCAGGATCGGTCTCTCCGGGTCAAGCAGCCAGCCGGCCCAGATCGAGAGAATCGGAGAAGCAGCAATGTTGAACGCGCCATCAATGTGACCGCCGCCAAACGCCAGCATCGTGCGCGTATCGACGAGCTGGTATTTTTTTTCCTCGACCATTCGCTTGAACGTCGCCGGCGCCAGCGCGGGAATGATTGGCAAACGGCCCAGAATTTCGGGCCCATCGGCATTCACCTTCTTCATCCGCTTGTAATAAGTCGGTTCCGGCGGCGGCGTGGAAAGCGCGTAGTCGACGAACGCCTGGCGCTCGTTCCGCTGGTAATATGGATTGAAACGCTTCTCGTAACCGATCGTGCTATCGAGCCGTTCGCCGATGTCCGCGCCGCACGGCGAACCACTCCCGTGCGACGGATAAATGATCACGCCGTCGGGCAATTTCGCGTAGAAACCCCAGAGTGTGTCGTAAAGTTGCGACGCCAGTTTGTCCGCGTCACGACCCAGAAGATCGGGCCGGCCCGCCGAGCTGACGAAAAGCGAATCGCCAGTGAAAACTCCCCATGGCGTCTCGGCATGATCTTCCTCGGCCGCAACGTAACTGACGTGCTCCGGAGTGTGGCCGGGCGTATGACGAGCCGTCAGGATCAGCGATCCAAACTTGAATTCATCGCCGTCCTTCACCGCCTCACGATCGAAGCCGTACTCCGCGCCGCCTTCGCTGCTCGCGTAAATTTTCGCCGTGCCGGTGCGATCGGCCAGCTCGCGCGAGCCACTCACCAAATCGGCGTGAATGTGGGTTTCGAAAATGTGGGTAATGGAGACGCCGCTCTTGCGCGCCAGCTCGAGATAAACTTCCACGTCCGGTCGCGGATCGATTACCGCTCCGGTGCCTTCCTCGTCATCGCCGATCAAATAGGAGACCGCGGCGATGCCATCCGTGACAATGCGTTCGAAGATAAGAGACATAGGCTTTGAGTCCTGGTTTGCGGCGCCTGAAAACGCCGAGCCTTTATACAATGGAAAAGGACCGGCTGTCTTTCCGAAATTTCAGTTCGCCGGTTTCGGCCGTTTTGATTCCGCGCGCTTTTGCGCCGGGCGCGCGGCCGTACTGGCGGTTTCGTTAATCGCAATTTTCGAGGGCGGGACCGCATGGGCGGCGCGGTAATGGATGGTGACGAGGCCCAGCACGAACGCGGTCGTGATGAAGTAAATGGTTCTCTTCTCCTCCGGCGTCAGCACGAAGATATCGCGCCGCACGCTTTTCTTTGAGCCGGGCTTCTTCACTCCGATCGCCGCCTCACATGGAGCGACCGATATTTTCGGCGGATGTTCTTGTCGTAGAACCGCGCTTTCGAACGCGCCTGGAGCAGCGCGTCATAAACATTCGGCGCCACCTCGAGGTAACGATAGATGGCGCCATTTCGGAATTCGATCTCAAGGGCGCGAAGCCGTTTGCTGTAACCAACCGTCGCGAGCGCGGTTGATTCGACCGGAACGCGCTTGATCCGGGAGACGATTCCGACCGGCTCGGGCGCGGGATCGGCCTGAAGAGTGATCGCGGCGAAAAGCAAACTCGCCGTCAACGCAATGGGGGAACACCGCTGCATGGGGCGATCCTTCTAGCAAGGCTCACCCCCATTGGTCGAGAGATTATTTTGCCAGCGGGGTGGTAACGTCGGTGCCAGCCGGCGGCGTGAATTCGAAAGTCGAAGCCGGAATCGACGCTCGATTTTCGTTTGAGTAGGTGGTGACGATCCGGTCGCCGTTCGGCTGGACCATTTCCGTTCGGGCGACCTGCAACTCATTATTCATCCTGATCGTAAACGTCTGAAGAAAACGTTTCAGCGATGGGTTGCGCGGCAGGAGCTGGAGCTGGTAACCGTCGGCCTCCTTTGTCGCCGAGATGTGATAGGTCGCTTCGACGTTTTCCAGATTAAGGCTCGCGGTGATCGCGGAGATGCCGGGATCGAGGGGCGAGTGTTTGCCTAACGAATAGTGCTCCGCGGAATTAAATTTCGGATAGTAAATCCAAAGCTGCTGGCCGTCGCTCACGGTAATGCTGGGGGAATTGCCTTTTGCTTCCCGGCGAAACTTGTTCGGACTTTGAAACCAAATCTTACCGGAGCTGACGATTGGTTTGTTCAGCATCTTCACGTTTTTTTCTTCCTGGAAATCTGCCTGGACCTGCGGGGCGGCGGCGCGTTTCTCGCGAATGCGGCCGAGGAGCGTTTTCAGATCGGCGGGCGAGAGAGGCTCGGCGCGGAGCAGGGGAGCGCAAAGACCAAGTAAGAGGGAGAGAGAGAGAAATCGGTTAAACATTTTCAGGTTCTTTGACGAGCGGGTGCAAAGATTCTTCGCGCCACGACTTCGGTTCAGCCGCAGCGGCCGCGGGTAAGGTGAAGAAGATCGTCGCAGCCAGGCTCCAAAACAAGCCGAGAGCACAGGCGTAACCGAGGCCCGCGAGGGTCGGGTTATTCGCGGCGCCCAGGGAACCGAAACCGCAGATCGCGGTCAGTCCCGCGAGAATCACAGGTTTCACCACTCCCGCCACATCGTGATCGAGTTTTCTCGCCTTCTGCCACACGAGCAGGACGTAGATGCCGTAGTCCACGCCGATCGCGAGGACGAGACGGAACGCGAGCACGTTTAACAGATTCAGCGGTACCTGAAGCAATTTCATCGAAGCGATCATCGCGCAGACGGCCAGGCCGAGCGTCGCCACCTGGATGAGCCAAAGGCGCCAATCGCGATAGAGCAGCGCGAGCAACGTGGCATCGAAGAGCGCCATCAATCCGCTGATCAAAATCAATTGGCGATGCGACCACGGCACCAGGTCGGTGAGGGTAAAACTCCAGCCGGACAGGACCAGTGGGACACCGGCCACAGGAAGATCTCGATGCAGCATCTCCTTTTGTTCCTGAGTGGCAACCGCCTCGTTCGTCGTGACGAAACCAGTGGTGAGGAGTGGATCGTGGGCGAAATAGCGATCGATCAGGAACCACCAGCCCGAGGTTTGCGGAAGCGTTTCCCGCCAATCGGGCAAATGGGTCGCCGGATCGGCCGCGGCTTTCAGATCGTCGAGAAGTTTAAAACCGGACTCGAATGTTTCGGCGCTGAACCCTTCATTAGTGAGGGCAATCTGGAGGGCGTCCCGCGCCGCCGGAAAATTTACGGAGTGCAATTTCTGGCGATTGGTTTCCAGCCGCTGCGGGGAGAGCGCCAGCGCGGCGGGTGTGGAAAAACCTTTTATTTTGCCCGCGGCCTGAAGCGCAGCCCACCGTGGCTCGACTTTCCGCCAGTAATCGTGGAGTTGCTGCGCATTCTCCGCCTTGATCATGCCGATGACCGGTTCCCAGCGCGTCGGCATTTTTTCCATGATCGTCTTGAGCGCATAACCGGCGTCGCTCCGCTTCGGCTCCATCGAGTGCGTGCTCACATCGAAGATAATCGGTGGCCGCGGTGAGAACGCGACGGCGGTGAGAAGCAGCAACAGCGGCGCGGAGGTCCAGAGCACTCGAGCCGGATGGAGCACGGCCCAGCGCACGTAGCGTTTCACCAGCGTGAACATCCAGTCATGTCCAGGCGCCGGGCTCCTGCGCGGGAGGAACAAAAAGAAAACCGTCATCATGAAAATGCCGGCGAAGGCGATGCCGAGGGCGATCAGGACACCGAGCTGCGTAAATCCGCGCGACCCCGCCAGCATCAGGGCGAGAAAGCCAACCGCTGTCGTGAGCGCTCCGAAGAAAATCGCCTGGCCCAGATTTTTGACGGATTCGCCGACCGCTGCCGGATGATCTTCGCCGTCATCGCGCGCCTGCTGGTAGCGGCCAAAAACCAGGATCGCGAAATCGACTCCGAGCCCGATGAGAATCGCGCAAAAGCCGACCGTCACCATGTTCAGTTCGCCGAAAATGAGAAGTCCGGCCGCGAGCGCGACGAGGCAGCAGAGGAGCAATGAAATTCCCATTCCGAGGAGCGGCAGCCAACGGCGGAAGCCCGCGTAGAAAACGCCGCTCACCAGCAGGATGGAGCCGAGCAGCGTAATGATGATGTCGTGCCGCATGCTCAACGAGATTTCCGCGACGTAAGCCGAGCGGCCCGTGACCAAAATCTGCAGCGGCCCGCCATCCCAGCCTTCGTGAGCGGTCCGCTGAAACGCCTGCACTTCGCGCATCAGTTTCTGGCAATCGAATGCACCGATCCCCGGCTGGTTTGTGACCGTGAGGAAAACGCGCATTGTCCGGTCCGGCGAAGTGAGCGGTTGATCTTCCTCGATCGAGGCGTTGCCGGCAAAAGGCTTGAGCGCCGGCGCGATCACGCCCAGCGGATCGAGGCCCAGCTCGATTTGGGGCCGCGGCGAGCCCGCTTCGATTTCCTCGTGGAGTCGATGCAAACGCTCCTTGATTTTCGCCGGCTGCAACAGCGCCAGAGTTTCCGCGAATGCGGCCGGTTCGAGATTCAAGAGAAGCGGCGCGGCGATCGATTGCAGATCGCGCACACCTTCCGGCGTCTCGATCGGGACGCCGGCGAGAACGCGGCGGCACCAGGATTGTTCGCGCAACCGTTGCGCGAATTGGGGCGCGAATTCTTCGAGCTTGTCCACGTCGTTCGGCTGGCAGACGAGCGCGAAGGTCAGGTCGCGGACCTGGACGAAATCGCGATTATAAATCTTGAGGCCTTCGACGGATTCGAAACCGCCCGGCAATAGATTCAGTACTTCCGTGTCCAGCTTCATTCGCAGGACCAGGACGGCGGTGGAAAGTGCGCACAGCAAAGCCACCGCGGCCCAGACCAGTCCGCGGCGTCGGGTGACGAGTTGGGCGATGGTGGAATGGAAGGCCATGGAAAATTTGCGAACCGCAGCGGCGACGGTCGCGTTTCAACCCGCGCAGGTCAAAACCGGAACGTGAACGTCTCGCCGCCGTAGGAATGAGTCAGGGAAGTCTTGTCCCCCAGCGCCATGAGTTTGTCCCGCAGCTGCAGCCAGCCGCGCAACCGGCCCGGCGCGTGAGCCACACTCCCGGACCAACTGACGCCAGCCAACGGTCCTTTCACGCTGAAGAAGTTCGCGTCCTGCCGAATCTCCAGGAGCGCCACGCCCGGACCTTTCGTGAAGGTGAGCTCGAAGTCGCCGGCTTTCGAAAAGCGCACCAGCACTTCGCCGATCAAAGTTGTCCGCTTGCCGTGATAGAGGAGCTGGCCGTTGCGCGCCTGCCAGTCTCGAGCCGGACCGATGAATTGATGAATGGTCCCACAGCCGGAGAAAAAAAATGCGAGCGCGACGAGCAGTGGTGCTCCAAACTTTCTCACGTTCACGACACCGCCTCCAATTCTCGCGCCACCGCGCCAGCGGATTCCTTTTGCGGAATCAGCGTCCGCCGCGGGCAAAGCGGAATGTATCGCTGGAGCCGGACGAGCAGATAAAAAATCCACATCCGCCATTTGATGGCGAAGCTGTCCCCGACGTTGCCGCCCAGAACGGCGTTCACGGCGGGCGGGATCTGGAACATGTCCTGCGGATGCAGGAACACTTCGATGAATTCCTTCGAATACCAGGCATCGACAAAACGGAGGTAAACGTCCATCGCCTGGTTGATCTTGCGCTCGTAGCGCGCGAAGCGCTTCCTGCGTTTTCCCGGATGATCGAGCACTTCGTGCAGGACATCGGCCGCCTGTTCGCCGCCGAGGACGGCAAGAAAAACGCCGCTGCTGAAAACCGGATCGATGAACCCAGCGGCGTCGCCCGCCAGCAGCCAGCGATCGCCGGTTAACCGCGTGCTGCGGTAGGAAAAATCGGCCGCCGTTCGCACCGGCGTCACCCGTTCTGCGTCGCGCATCGTTTCCATCAGGATCGGCTGTTCTTCAATCGCCTGCTGGAGAAAATCTTCCGGACTCATCCCGGATTTCTTGAGAACGTCGCCGTCGAGCACGACGCCCACGCTCGTGCGGGTGGCCGTCAACGGAATCACCCAGAACCAGCGATCGATCGCGCGCACCATCCGCGTCAACGTCCCATCCCGGCCTTCGGCCCGCGACATTCCATCGTAATGGGCAAACACCGAAACCTTCTGGAGGTGTTCGTAGTTTTTCTTGAGCTTGAATTTCGCGCCGAGAATGGAGTTTCGTCCGCTCGCGTCGATCACATAGCGGGCGTGAATCTGATTCGTCGGCTCCTTCTCATTCTCGGAGGGACGTGCTTCTGCACGTCCTTGGACGAGCGGAAGCTCGTCCCTCCGTGAAATCGTGAGCGAGACAGCGTCGTCGGAGAAATCGATCTTATCGACGCCGGTTTCTTCCCGGACTTCGGCTCCGCTCTCGGCGGCATGATCGAGAAGGACCTTGTCGAAATCCGCGCGCGTGACCTGATAGGACCGGTCGGTCTGCGAACGAAAGCCGTCTTGGAAATAAAACTTCACGCCATCGCCGCCGCACGCGCCATACATTTCGCCGCCGAACTTTTCCATGAAACCCGCGCGCGCGAATTTCTCGTGGAGCCCGAGGCGGGTGAAAGCCTGCATGCTGAAAGGGAGAAGCGATTCGCCGATATGGAAGCGCGGGAACTTGTCGCGCTCGAACACAACGACGCGACGCCCGGCGCGCGCGAGGAGCGCGGCGGCAACGCTGCCGGCCGGCCCGCCGCCGATGATCGCCACGTCATACATCTCGCCGCTCATTGGGTCACCAAGGTAGCAAAGGCTGTGGAAGTGACCAGTGACAAGTGACCATTGACGAGTCTAACGCGCCGGTTTCTCGTGGATCGCCGGTAGTTCGTAACTCGATTGCAACATCGCGTAATCACGGCGCGGCATTTGAGCCAGGATCGGATGCGCGTTTGGATCCAGCCAACGCAACAATTTCACAAGGTCTCGCTCGGCCATCGCGGTGCAGCCGGTGGTTGCCGTGGATGGATTTTTCCAAATGTGCAAGAAGATGCAGGAGCCGGCGCCGGGCGTGGCCGCGGGATTATGGGCGACCACAACCCCCCATTTGTAGAGATCGTCCGCGCGCAACATCCGCTCGGACGTTCGCCAATCGACCTGCGCAACTTTCGAGCGATTTACCAGCTGGTTGTAGAAACGCGAGCGCGGATCATCGATTCCTTCGGTGTCGCTGGTGAAGGGCAGATAGCGGAGCTTGATCCAATGCGCGCGCTGTGCGGGTGCGTAGCCAAAGGCCGGACCGAGCCGAAAAATTCCAGCCGGCGCCCGGTTATCGCCTTCAATCTTGCGCGGGCCGTCGTTGATCTTCGCGTCGATCACACCGCGCCCCCAACCGAGGCCATTTTTTCCCAGCACGACGGGAACGGCGGTCCCGCGCATCTTCCAATTGCTGTCGGGCCTTGTCCGTTCGAAGGCGCGGAGCACAGCGGTCTTCGAGTTCCAGGCCGGGGCCACCACGACAACGCATTGCCGAGAATGGCCTAACGGGTCGGCCGCGGTGGCCATCGCGATCATCACGAGGAAAAGCGAGACAGAAATGAGTCGCATACGACCGATACGACATATCGCATTATCCGAATCGCTGACATGTTCCAATCACTTGCCACTTCCCGTGAACCGCACTAACAAAGCGCAGCGATGAAAATCGTCGATCGTTACGTTAGCCGGCAGCTCATTGTGAACCTGGTCTTCGCGATCGTGGTGCTCAGCTTCGTGCTGGTGATCGGCAACATCTTCCGCAAGCTCCTCCCGCTTTTGGTCAACCACGATCTGCCGGTCGAATATCTCGTCGGCTTCGTCGCCTACGTCCTGCCGTTCTCGCTCATCTTCACAATCCCATGGGGATTGCTCACGGCCGTGCTCCTCGTTTTCGGCCGGCTTTCGGCGGACAATGAGCTGACGGCTCTGCGTTCCAACGGCGTCAGCATCGGGCGCATCTGTATTCCGCTTGTGCTCATCGCGCTGCTTTGCACGGCCGCGTCGCTCTGGCTCAACGTCCAGGTGGCCCCCGCCGCGCAGGAGGAAATGCGCAGCACAGTGTTCAATCTCGCCACCCGCAATCCCATGGCGCTCTTCGGGAGCGATCAGGTCATCGACCAATTTCCCGGCCGGAAAATCTACGTCGGCAAAAAGGAAGGAAACCGGCTCGAGAACATTCTCGTCTTCGAGACCAACGAGGAATCGATGCCGATGAAAGTGACCCATGCGCGCGTCGGGATGCTCGAGACCGATCTGCCGAACCGCCGCATCCTCATGCATCTTTATAAGGCACGCTATTCGCAGCGCGACGATGTCGACCCCCACGATCTCAGCCGGATGCGAGACGGCATCAACGTGGCCGAGGGAACGTTGCCGATCAGCCTCGAGGATCTTTACGAAAAGGAAAAACGCCGGGCCAGCCGCTCGATGCTTTCCCTCGAGCAACTGCTCGAACAACTCAAAGCCGACGATCCGAAAATGCGGAGCTCGAGCCGGACCGAGATCAACAAGCGTTTCTCGTTTCCGATCGCCTGTCTCGTTTTCGCGCTGGTCGGCGTCCCGCTCGGCATCACCGCGCATCGCCGCGAAACTTCGTTCGGCTTCGCCGCCAGCCTTGTCATTGGTGTTTTTTATTTTCTCTTCATCATTGTGGCCGACACCCTCCGCGCCAATCCCAGACTCCACCCCGAGCTCCTCGTCTGGTTTCCAAACGTGCTCTTTCTCGGGCTGGGGTGGTGGCTCTTCCGGCGCTTGAGCCGGCAATAAACAAGACTGAAGAAAACGCCGAACGCCCAACGCCGAACGTCCGATGTCGAAATCAGAGGACTGACGGCGAAAATCGCGTGCTCAGACTTCGATATTGGGCGTTCAGCGTTGAGCGTTCGGGGTTTTCTTCAGCTCTCCGCCGGCATCTCGTCGCTGATGATGAAAAACTTCTTCAGTTTCGCGCTGCCGAAATTGGTCGTTAGGGCGACGTCGGCGGCGTCGCGGCCGCGGGCCATGACGATGCGGCCCACGCGCGGGACGTTGTGGCGGGCGTCGAAGGTGGACCAGCGGCCACCGAGATAGACTTCGTACCAGCCGCTGAAATCCATCGGCAATACGAGAGGCACGCCGATGTCTCCCATGTAACCGGTGGTGTAACGTGCGGGGATGTTCAGGCAACGGCAAAAGGCGACGGCCAGGTGGCTGTAGTCGCGGCAAACGCCGCGCGGATCGTTGTAAACGTCGAACGCGGACTTGGTGGAATCGGCGAACTGGTAGCCAAAAGTGATGTGGTTATGGACCCAGCTGCAGATCGCCTGGGCGCGGGCCCAGCCGGGAGCGGTGTTGCCGAAGAGCTGCCAGGCGATGTCGGACAACTTGTCGACTTCGCAGTAACGGCTGGTGAGAAGAAACGGCAACGTGTCGTTAGGCAACTCTTCGACCGGATGCTGGATGGCGTCGGGAATCCGTTCGTCGGGCCGGCCGCTGTCTTCGATGAAGGTCTCGAGCGCGAAGTGAATGTCGCCGGCGGGCGCGAGGATTCGCGCACAGCGATTGCCGTAGAGATCGGTGAAATCGGTGAGCGGAATGTCCGGCTCGACGACGATCTTTTCTTCGGCGCGCAAGTCGGCCTGACGCGAGGGATGGACGTAGAGCATCAGGATCATCGGCGTGGGGGCCGGGACTTCGAATTGAATGTCGAAACCGATTTTGATGATCATACGACAAATAGGTCTTATACGACCTATACTCGCGAATCGCCAAATTCTGCGGTGATGGAAAGCTTATCGGCAACCGCAATTCGCACATCCCGCAAACGGACTTCGCCGAGCGGAAGCGACATGAGCGGGAACTGGCGGCCATTAATTTTTTCCAGGTGCGGTTTGAGGACGCCGCAGGCGATGCCGGCGATCGCGCCTACGCCGGTGCAATCGAGACGGGAAATTCTCGCGTTGAGTTCTTCATCGAGGTCGATCTGGCCGGTGATCCGGAGCGATGCGCTGACGAATAGTTTTTTTGCCCGCAAGCGAACCTCCGCCGCGAGCGACCGCGGACTGTTCGACCGCAGCGAGAGCTGCACGCTGTCGATAGCGACGCCGTGCCGGCCCGCTTCGACTTTAGCCATCTGGGCGATCAATGCCTCGAGATCCGCGGGCAACGCGGAGACCGCGATCCGGCCATTTGCCGCGCTCTGGAGCAACAGGACGACATCGCCTTGAGAGTCAATGGCCCGATGCAGACGGACGTTTTGCGCCTCGAGGGCGAAGTCGATCGCAGCCGGCCCCACGGAAATCTGGGAGCCTTTAGCGGTAAAAGAGTCGACTGTGAGCGCTGGAATTGATTCGCCTCCAGCCGAGGGGATCGGCGGCGATTGGCCGCGGAACTGAGCGCCGTCGAGCGCAACCGCCAGGCTCGCCAGGTGAGGATAGGAAATCTCGCGGATGGTTACGGGATCGCTCGGGAGATGGAAAAGATCGCGAAGACTTTCGTTGAGGCGCCGGGCGAGGTCGGTGGTATTGGAAGGAAAGGTCGCAGTGTTAAGTGGAAACATGAACAGAATCGGGAACGCCCAACGTCCAACGCCCAACGCCCAACGTCCAACGTCCAATGCAGAGAGGATAAATTCCGGCCGTTGTGATCCTTGGTGTCCTTCGTGTGAACCTCCCGGGAGGGTTGGCTGGGAGAAAGGATTTGCATTTCCAGGCGCTCTGGCTACTTTCCGCGTTCCCTTATGGCGAAAACGTCCTGGATTAATCGCAACGAACGCAAGCGCGCGACCGTGAAAAAATACGCGGCCCTGCGGGCTGAGCTCAAAGCGAAGAAAGATTATCTGGCCCTCTCCCAACTGCCGCGCGATGCCAGTCCCACCCGGGTGGTCAATCGTTGCGAAGTCAGCGGCCGCCGCCGCGCCTTCATTCGCCGATTCAAGATTTCGCGCCTGACCTTCCGAGAACTCGCCTCGGGCGGGTTCATCCCGGGTGTGACGAAGTCGAGCTGGTAGGAAACCGGCTCACGGGTTTTCGGGTGTGCGGCGCGCATCCGTTCCATGAACTCTTTGTTATTTCCATTTCTCGCGCTCCTCCCCTTGGCGGACGCCGTCGTTGAGCACTGGGATTCGCCTCTCATCATCCTGGGCAAACTGGCGGTCATCCTGGGGCTGGTCTTGCTCAACGCCTTTTTCGTGGCGTGCGAGTTCGCCATCGTGAAGGTCCGGAGCAGCCAGCTCGATGCGCTCGAGGATGAAGGCAATCTGCGCGCGGTTTTCGCCAAGCACGTCCGCGGTCATCTCGATGCCTACCTCTCCGCGACGCAGCTCGGCATTACCCTGGCCAGTCTCGCCCTGGGCTGGATCGGCGAACAATTTCTCGCGCACATGCTCGAGCCCGCGTTCCTTCTGGCGAACGTGCATTCGCACGCGCTCGTCTCGACCATCTCCATTACGCTCGCGTTTGTCGGGATCACGTTCCTCCACATTGTCTTCGGCGAGCTGGCCCCGAAATACCTCGCGATCGGAAACCCGCTTTCCGTTTCGCTGATGCTCGCCCGGCCGCTGGGCGCGTTTTACATCCTCTTCAAACCGGCGATCTGGATCCTGAACAAATCCTCGAATTTCTTTCTCCAAAGACTGCTCCGCATCAAACCGGTGGCCGGTTCGGAGCTGGCCCACAGCGAAGAGGAATTGCGCCTTATCCTGGACGAAAGCGAAAAATCCGATGAAGTCTCGGAACTTGGGCGCGATCTGCTCGTGAACGCGCTCGACCTTCGGCAACGCGTCGTTCGCGATATCATGACGCCGCGCGGCGAGGTGGTCTTCCTCGATCTCGAGGAAGGTTTCGAGCAAAACTTGAAGAAGGCCTTCGAATCGCGCCACACCCGTTTTCCGCTCTGCCGCGGCCATCTCGATAACGCGGCCGGCCTCATTCACATCAAAGAGCTGATGCCGATGATGCGCGATCCGCACCCCGACCTGCTCCGGATCAAGCGCGAGCTGATTCCGGTGCCGGAAATGATGTCGCTGGAAAAATTGCTGAACCTCTTTCTCACCAGGCACGCCCATCTCGCGATCGTGGTCGATGAATACGGCGGCACCGTCGGCATGGTGACGCTCGAAAACGTGCTCGAGGAAATCGTGGGCGACATCCAGGACGAGTTCGACAGCGAGAAGGCGGAGTTCCGCAAAATCAACGAGACGGAGTTTTCCGTCGACGGCGCGCTCGGGCTTTACGAGCTGCGCGACCTGGCCGGGCTCGAATTGGAAAGCGCCGATGTCAGCACGATCGGCGGTTACGTCACCCATCTGCTCGGCCATCTGCCGAAGCAAGGCGAGCAGGTGCGGATCAACGATTACCTCGTCACCATTTCCCAAACAGATGGCCGGCGCGTAGGCCAGTTGCACTTTCGCAAGCAAAGCGCCGAAGATCGGCCCGAGGCCGTCCTCGAGCGTTAACCGCTCTGTTCTTCGAGCTGGGCGATAGCAGCTTGGAGGCGATCGATGCTGACCGGCTTCGTGAGATGATCGGAGAATCCGGCGTCCCGGCTTCGTTCGATGTCTTCATCCATGCCAAATCCGCTGAGCGCCAGGGCGGGGACGTCACGCATTTCACGGATGCGTTTCAGCAATTCCAAACCGCTGCCGTCCGGCAAGCCGATGTCGCTTAGCAAAATGTCGAACGGCTCTTCTTCCGCGATGTGAAGCGCGTCGGTCATATTTTCGGCGGCGAGGACTTCGTAGCCGAGACGCGTGAGGAGCAGCTTCATCGAGCGGAGGGTATCGTCGTGATCGTCTACCACCAGGATGCGGCGTTTTCCGATTTCGGCGGCCTGGCTGCCGCCGACTTCTCGCCTGGTCTTCGCGGTTTTTTTTCCCCAGGCCAGGAAGGATGGCCAAAACATGGGAAGATCTCCCGCACCGAAAACATCGTAGGTCGATTCCATCTTATGCGCTCCAAGCCCGCCGGAAACGGTGATCTTAGATAGGCGAATCCAGGGCGGTCAACGCTGGTTGTGGCGCGGACCGATCTTTTCTCGGGCACTGGAGCACACGCTGGCCCCGGCGAGAATTGACCTTGCGAAAGGGCGAGCACTGCGTTGCGTAGGCAGTCATGCTTAGATTTTGGTCATCCACTGCGGCAGCTCTGCTCGCCGGCACGACTCTTTTTGCCGCGGAAGTGCAGGTAAGACCTTCACCAACGCCGTCGCCGTCGCGGCCCTCGGCAACGCCGCGCGCCGCGGGATCGCCCTCAGCAACGCCGGCGCCGGGCGGTTCGCCTTCAGCGACTCCGGCTTCAGCGCGGCTGCCTCAATATCGACCGGCCCTTCTCGGCACTGGGCCCCAGTCCGTCATCAATCGCATGGATACCGCCGGCTTGATCCGGGATGGCCAAAAAGATGCGCAGCTTCTTTTCTGCTGTTCCGTCGGCAAGGATGGCGCGGTCGCCAGCACGTGGACCTACCGGCAATCGCCGGACTCGAAGTTGCTCGAGAGAGAATTGGTCCGCTGCCTCGACACGGCGGTTTTCGTTCCAGCGGTTTACAATCGCGAACCGGTCTATGTGCTCTTTTACGGGACCGTCACCTTCAAAGTCGTGGATGGAAAACCGCGTCTGCGCATTTTTGCCAACCAGGAAGCCGAGGAGCTGAAAAAGGAAAGTGACTTCGTGGGGCCGCAGCCGTTTGTCGGGCGCGGCTCGAAGTTCGAGGGCCTGCATTATCCGAACGATACGGTGACCTCAGAACTCACCGGCATCGTAGAACTGGCAATGAAAGTCGACGCGACCGGCGCCTTGAAAGAGTTGCGGCTGGTTTCGGAATATCCGCCGCTGGTTGGATTCGGGCGGGCCGCCGCGGAGGATTTCCGGGTGGCGTCATTCATTCCGGCGTTCCGCGAGGGAAAACCGGTCGAGTGCAGCATCACGTTGCCGGTTTATTACGAACCGTAACGGCCGGTAGTGGCGAATACTCCTTTCCTGCCGCACACCTTCTTCGAGCGCGATCCGCTGGTTTGCGCGCGAGAACTCATCGGTACGGAATTGGTTTGGGGAAAATGTTCCGGCATCATCGTCGAAACGGAGGCTTATCTCACTCTGGACGACGAGGCGTGCCACACTTTCACTCGGCCCAGCACGCGGGCCTTTGTCGAGCGCAACGACGCCGGCGCGATTTACATTTACATGAACTACGGCGTCCACTGGATGTTGAACCTGCTGGTGAAAGGCGGCGCGCGCAGCGGCCTCATTTTGATTCGCGCCCTCGAACCGCGGCGCGGACTGTCCGTAATGCGGTCGCGCCGTGGCGTGGAAGAATTGCACCGGCTTTGTTCCGGCCCCGGAAAATTGGCGCAGGCGCTCGATATCACGAAGCGCCATCACGAGCTGAGCATCTGTGCGGACTCGCGGCGTTGCCTGCTCCCGCGGAGCGAAGCGGAGGTTCGGGTGGTGACCGATTCGCGGATCGGGATCACCCGCTCGAAGGAATTTCCCTGGCGATTTACCCTGCGGGGCAGCGAATTTATCAGCCGCCCCTTTCGCATAGGTCCCATATGACATATAGGTCGCATGCGTTACCTTACCGACCCATGAAAAAACGCGTTCTCCTCGGCATGAGCGGCGGCGTCGATTCCAGCGTGGCGGGGTATCTTCTTCGCCAGCAGGGATACGACGTCGTCGGTGTGACCATGAAAGTCTGGCCGCAGGACTGCATCTCGCGCGCTGAGGATAAATGTTGCGGGCCGCAGGCCGTGGCGGACGCGCGGAGCGTGGCCCATTCGTTAGGCATTCCGCATTACGTCGTGGACGAAGCCGATCAATTCGAGCGCCTCGTCATCGATTATTTTTCAAGCGAATACCAGGCGGGCCGCACCCCGAATCCCTGTGTAATGTGCAACGAGAAACTGAAGTTCGGCAATCTCTGGAGCAAGGCGCAAGCGCTCGGCTGCGATTACATCGCCACCGGCCATTACGCCATCATCGAACACCACCCGGACCGCGCGATTTTGCGGAAAGGTGTCGATCCGCGCAAGGACCAGTCTTACTTCCTGTTTAGTTTGCGCCAGCCGCAATTGCGCCGCGCCCTGACCCCGCTCGGCGGCATGGCAAAGCCGGCCATTCGCGAGATCGCGCGCTCGTTAGGCCTGAAGGTCGCCGACAAAGCCGATAGCCAGGAAATCTGTTTCGTTCCGGGCAACGACTACAAGGCATTTCTCCGTTCCCATCTTGGTGAAGAAGAATTTCATCCCGGCGGCATCTACGATCTCGAGGGGAATTTCGTCGGCGAACACGAAGGCATCGAGATGTTCACGATCGGGCAGCGCAAAGGTTTGCCCGGCGGTTCTCCGCAACCGCGTTACGTCGTCGATTTGGATCCAGTAACCAATCGCGTCATTGTCGGTTCCGCCGAGGATCTGGTCTCGGACGATTTCGAGATCGACCGCGCGAACTGGATCGTCCCGCGCGATTCCGACGAGCCGTTCGGGGTTACCGTGAAAATTCGTTACAGCCATCCCGGCACGAACGCGACGGTGACGCCGCTCGAGAACGGTCGCGCCCGCATCGAACTGCACGAGCCGCAGAAAGCCGTCACGCCCGGGCAGGCGGCGGTCATTTACGATGGCGATGTGGTCGTGGGCGGCGGTTGGATTTGTCGCGCGGCGGCGCTGCAGCTCGCCTGACCGATGGCGGACGAAGTTCTGCTGGCACTCAGCACTTTTCCTGACGTGGAAACGGCGCGGCGGATTGCGCGTGAACTGGTGACGGAAAATTTTGCGGCGTGCGCGAACATCGTGCCGGCGGTGGAATCGATTTATCGCTGGCAAGGGAATATCGAGCAGGGCGGGGAGACGCTCGTCCTTTTCAAGATCACCACCGCTTGCTCCGCGGCGTTCCAGGAAAAACTGAAATCGCTCCACCCCTACGACGTCCCCGAAATCATCTGTCTGCGCGTCGCGGAAGGATCACCGGAATATCTGCGCTGGGTCGCGGAGAATTGCGCTAGCTCGTAGCCGCGCGCCGATTTCCGACTGCAAAGATCGCGATGCCGATCAGGTTGGTGATTACCGTCACGCCAATGATTTTCCCGGCGAACCAATACCGGTTGACCACGTCCACGATCGGAAACGTCGCGAAGACAATGTAAACCAGCGTGACCAGGAAACCGGAGACCGCGGCGATGCGCACCCAGATCGGCGCGCCCCCGCGGATTTTTGCCGCTCCAACGAGCGGGATGGCGAAGAAAACCAGATAGGCAATGCCGTAAAAAATACCCGCGGCGTTGTCCGCTACTTGAAATGCTTCCTGGGGGCCGACGCCGATGAGACAGGCCAGGGCAAAGACGAGGGTGATCGCGCCCACGAAAAGGATCGAGTTCGCCGGCGTTTTCCAGCGCGCATGCAAACGGGTGAACCAGGCCGGCAATAAATGGTCCCACCCGGCCACCATCGGCAACCGCGAAGTTCCTGAGAAAAAGATGCTCGTCACCGAGATGGCGCGCGCCGCGAGTAACAGGATCGCTACCGAAACGATCATGCCGACGAAGCCGAAGGAACGGAACCCGATGCTCAATGTCTGCGGAACTGGACCGATGAGATCGATGTGGTTGCTGTCGGTGGAGAAAACGAGGACCGAACTTGTGCCCAGGATGAACATGAGCGCGATGACGGGGGCGGAGAGAAGGACCGAGCGGCCAACATTGCGCGCGGGCGCGCGGGTTTCGCCGGCGAGGATCGCGACATATTCGAAACCACTCAGCGCGCCGACGGCCAGTTTGCTGAAGATATTCAGGCCTAGAATCGACATGGTCGGCGCTGCGATGGTGAACGGGTGATATTCCTTCAGATCGCCGCGGGCCAGGCTAACGAAAGGAAGGACAATGAGCGCGCCGTAAGTCAGGATGGTAACCAGGCTGCCGACGTTGTGGATCCATTTGCCCAGAGCGAGTCCGCGAATCGAGACCAGGACGAGTGAGCCCATAAGCGCGATGCTGATCGTTGAAACAAACCATCGGCTCGCGGGCATCCACGCGGCGCGTTCGCCGATGGCGTAGGAGAGGTTCGTCGTGACCACGAGAGCCATCAGTGCCATCACGCAAATCGCGAGCAGCCACAAATTCCAGGCCACCATGAACCCGGCGAATTTGTTGAACCCGAACTTCGCCCATTGATAGAGGCCGCCTTCGAGCGGCATGAGCTTGTTCAAATAGATCACGACCGCGGCCTGCGGAATGTAGAAGAGAAGAAACGCGAGCAGCCAGTAAGCGAGATGCGATGGGCCGAGCTTCGCCGCGGCGCCCACCCAGCTCCCGCCGACTACGAACACGATTTGGGTCAGGACGAGATCGCGCAGGCCGAGTTCTCTCTTGAGAGCGCCGGCGTGGCCTTTCGCGCTGCTTTCTTCGGCGCTCGGTCCGGTGGTCACAAACAGCTAACGAGGTTCGACCTCGGTCTTCGGCGGCGGGACATTCCGGAACTCGCGGTGCCGAATTTTCCCGCCTGCGTAAGCAATGTAAGTCCCCGCGCCTAACGAGACGATCGCGAGCAGCATCGTCGCGAAAACCAACGGCCGCGCAGTGCGCGGCCACTTCTTCGGGACAAAGATGGCGCCGGCCGAAAGTGCCGCGAGGCTATAGTAGAGGAAGATCAATTCATCGGCGCGATGGACATGCGCCTTGAGCCACGCCTGGCCGTCTTCGTCGGCCATCGAAAGGACCGGGTTGTAAGCGAGGTCGCCCTGGCGCACCACCGCCCACACCGAAATCGCGCAGGCGAAAATCAGGACAAGCGCCGTGAGTTGTCCGCCGCGACTGCGCAGATATGTGGCCGCGATCAATCCAAACAACGCGATCGCCAGGCCATAAACCGGAATGGGATTCAGCAGCACGTGCAGGTATTCCGGCTGCCGGAGATCGCGCAGGATCGTTTCCATTATTGGGTCGCTACCTTGAGGTCGGGCACGGGCGTAAACAGGTGCCAGTCCGGGGCGCAAAAATGCCACCATTCCGTGCGCAAACCGTAGAAGCCGCCGTGCGCCATCGCTTTTTGGAGAAGTTTCAAATTCGCGCGTACGATCGGATCGCGCCCGTTGTATTCCAGAAACGCTGCCGGCGTAAAGCTATCGAAGTCTGTCGGCATGGGCACGTCGTGTCCCTCCGCATCGACCAGGGTGGCATCAACCGCCGCGCCGCGAATATGCATGGAACCTCGCCCTTCCTTCGGGTCGGCGATGAAGGAACGGTTATGCGTCGTGCGCCAGAGTTGTTCCTGGGCCGCCTGCGGCCGATAGGCATCCCAGATTTTCAAGCCGTAGCCTTTTTTCCGGAGATATTCCTGCGCGATCGCGAGCCGCTTCGCCACGCTGGCGCGCACGAGCGCCGGAGTCCCGACTGGATACAACGGCCGCTGCGCCACGTTGTTCGAGCTCGCGTAGCGCAGATCGATCAGGATCGTTTTGTCGACGCTTTTGATGTCGACGAACTCGTCTGGATCGTTGCCTTTGCCGAACGCGAGGCTCGAGAAAAAAAGGGCCGGCAGCAGAAGGCTCCGGGAAATTCTTCGGAAGCTCACGCGTGGACGAATCTCATTCCGCTGCCACGGCGGGAGCAGGGACAATTTTCGCGAGACGTTGCAGCAGCAGGCGCGCGCTATTTTCAGGAACGTCGAAGCGGACCTGGACATTCATGCCCTGGACATCAACCTCGGGCGGTTGCGCGTAGAAGAGGAAATCCGACTCCGCCAGTTTGAGGAGGCGTTGCGGCTCGTTCCGAATTCTGGCCACCAGCTCGCCGGCCGCCTCCGGCGTTTTCGCCTTTAGAATCAGGCGCGCTTTCACCGGACTCTGGAGCGTCAACGAGAGGCCAAGCAGATCGCATTTCTCCAGCAGCTCGGAATTGAAAATAGGAGAGAACATTCGGTCGAGCTTCGCCGGTTCGCGCGAAACGAGCCGGAGCGCATTGCCTTCTTTCAATGACTGCAAACGATCGAAGAGCGGGCCGGTTATTTTCAGGTCGGGATCGATTCCAAGCCGCACGCGCGCCAGCGACGCCACCTCGTTCTCGCCGCCGATGGCCAGCGTTTTCGGACCCACCCGGGCCAGCGCATACTCGGGGCGCAACCACATCGGCAATCCGCTTATGGTTCGTCGTTCGAACGCCTTGTCGCGTTCGATCGAATCGACGACCCGGGAAACGTCCGTGCCCGCTTCCACCAGGACGTACTCATGGGTTGTGCCGGAATCCGTCGTTGCCATGGCGCGAGTCACGCGGGCAGCGTCGCGGGAGAGATTCAAGACTGGGGTGCGTTGCGCGCTGGCGATCAATCCGGCCCAGACGTTTTGCCATTCGTTGGCCTGGTCTTTCCGCCAGCGTTTCGGCAAATCTTCGCGCTCCAGTTGCCCGAGGTTCACGGACAGGATCGTGTCGGTCTCCTGCGGCAGCCATTCGCGTTTCTGGGGCGATTGAAACACGACCAGCAGGACGATCGCCATGAGCACGACCACTGAGAGGCCCGCGAAGTAGAATTTCCGCAGCTCCTGTTTGTCGATCTGGCTCGAAAGCACCGCCAGCTCGGCCGTGTGCTGGGAGTGGCGCTCGACCGCGGCGCGATGCTTCTGCACATCGGCCAGCAAATGCGGCGCGTTCGGCGGCGCGATCCCCTGCGAGGCAAGATGGCGGCCGATGTTCAGGTAGGCCGGATTCTTTTTTTCCTCGACGATCTCATGATGGCCGCGCGCATCTTTCAATGCGTCCTGCTGGGCGCGACTCTGTTCGTTCAATACCCGGTCCCGGGCCTCGTACTCTTCCCGCACCTTCGCGATGTTCTTGTCGATCGCCGCCACCGCGGCTTCCTGCGCCGCCAGTTTTTCGCGAGCCGCGCGACAAGCGTCCGCTGCGCCGAGCCGAGCCCGGGTGATCTCGGCCTTTTCCTCGGGCAAACGGATCCGGCGCGCGCTGATTCCCGCCATTTGGGTCTCGAGATCATCCGGCGGCGGGACTTGCGCCTGCAGTTCCGTCAGCTTCTTCAACAGCTCGCGGTCCGCCGCATCATTTTCCTGCAGCCGGCGCTCGACACTCGCCAGCTCGCGATCGCAAAGATCGGCCGCCGCCTTCGCCTCGTTCTGTCGCTGAAGAATCGGCTTCTTTTCTTCCTCGAGTTTCGCGAGCGCCGCGTTTTGTTCCTTCGCGTTTTGATCCCGCTGCAACTCGATCTTGCGGATTCCTTCCTCGATTGTGGCGATCCGCAGCGCGACTTCCTTTTGTTCCTGCTCGAGCTTCTTGAGCGCGACGATCTCGTTGCGCACCTCCGGAAAGTTCACGGCCTGCGAGCAACCTTCCCGCCCCAGGTTGATCTCGCTTTTTTGCAGGACGCGTTTCTCGTGCCGCAACGCGATGCGCGTTTTCTGCCGGCGAATCTTCAGCCCGATCTCGCGCAGCCCTGTTCGAATGAAACTCACGGGGTAAGGCTAACCGAAGTCAGGTTTTGACAAAGACGTTTTCAAGCAGCGTGTTTCCTCTTCTGTAGCAGCCGCCCTGTGGGCGGCTCGAAGGCTGGGGTAGAGATGGACGTTTGCTCCCGCGCTTCGCACAGCGAAGCGGCTACAGAAGAGGCATCCTGTTATTCCTCCGCGCTGAGCTTCGCCAGCACGCTCAAGTCTTCGAGCGTGGTCGTATCGCCGGTCACCGTCTTGCCGCTCGCGACTTCCTTCAGCAGCCGCCGCATGATTTTACCGCTGCGCGTTTTCGGCAGCGCTTCCGCGAACCGGATCTCGTCCGGCTTGGCGATCGCGCCAATATGAATCCCGACGTGTTCGCGCAATTCCGCTTTCAACGAGCTACTGACCGTCACGCCGCCCTTAACCGTGACGAACGCGACGACGCCCTGGCCCTTCAATTCGTCCGGCCGGCCGACCACGGCGGCTTCCGCCACTTTCGCGTGACTGACTAGCGCGCTCTCGATCTCAGACGTCCCGAGCCGATGTCCCGCGACGTTCAGCACATCGTCGATCCGGCCGACGATCCAGAAATATCCGTCCTTGTCGCGTCGCGCGCCGTCGCCTGTCAGGTAGCTGCCTTTGAATTCGCTCCAGTATTGTTTCCGGTAGCGTTCCTTGTCGCCGTAAATCGTCCGCAGCATCGCCGGCCACGGCTTGCGAATGATCAGCTTACCGCCAGCGTTCGCGCCCACTTCCTCGCCCTTTTCGCCCACCACTGCGGCATCGACGCCGAAGAACGGCAGCGTCGCGCTCCCCGGTTTCGTCTGAATCGCACCGGGCAACGGCGTGATCATGATCGCGCCCGTCTCCGTTTGCCACCACGTGTCGACGATCGGGCAACGCCCGCCGCCCACCTTGTCGCGATACCACATCCAGGCCTCCGGGTTGATCGGTTCACCCACCGAGCCCAGCAACCGCAGCGACGAGAGATCGTGTTTCTTCAGCCATTGGTCGCCCCAGCGGATGAACGCGCGGATCGCCGTTGGCGCCGTGTAGAGAATGCTCACGCCGTATTCCTCGATGAGCCGCCAAAAGCGGTCCGGCTCCGGCCAGTTCGGCGCGCCTTCATACATGAGCGTCGTCGTGCCGTTCGCCAGCGGACCGTAGACTACATAGCTATGGCCAGTGACCCAGCCGACGTCCGCCGTGCACCAGTAAACGTCGTCGTCGCGGACATCGAAGACATATTTCATCGTGGAATAAATCCCGACGAGATACCCGGCGGTCGTGTGGAGAATGCCCTTCGGCTTTCCGGTCGAACCGCTCGTGTAGAGAATGTAAAGCGGATGCTCGCTGTCGAGCGCGACCGCCGGGCAATGCGCGTCCACATACTCCAGTTCGCGGTGCCACCAGACATCGCGGCCCTCTTCGATATGGATGTCATTGCCGGCGCGCCGAAAAACGATCACGCGTTTCACCGACGTTCCGCCGCGCAACGCGTCGTCAACGTTCTTCTTCAACGGCACAATCGCGCCGCGCCGGTAACCGCCATCCGCGGTGATCACCGCGATCGCGCCGCAGTCCGCGATTCGATCGCGAATGCTGTCCGCGCTGAATCCGCCAAAGACGACGGAATGCACGGCGCCGATCCGGGTGCAGGCGAGCATCGCAATCGCCGCTTCCGGGATGGTCGGCAGGTAAATGATGACGCGGTCGCCTTTCCGAATCTTGTTTCGCTTGAGCACGTTCGCGAAGCGGCAGACATCGCGGTGCAATTGCTGGAAAGTCAGCGCCCGTTTGTCTCCCGGTTCGCCTTCCCAAAGGAGCGCGACCTTGTTCCGCGTCGGCCCGGTCAAATGCCGATCAAGGCAGTTCTCCGAGACATTGAGTTTCCCGCCGGCGAACCACTGCGCGAATGGCGCCTTCCATTTCAGCACGCTCTTCCAGCGCCGTTGCCAGACCAATTCGCCCGCCTCGCGCGCCCAAAATTTTGCGGGCCGGTTAATCGACTCACGATACATCCGCCGGTATTGGGCGAGGCTTTTGATCCGGGCGCCTTTGACGAAATGCTTCGCCGGTTTGAAGACCCGCTTCTCGACCAGATGCGACTCGATGTTTTCCGCCATGGCAAAGGAGAGGCTAGCGAACTCGCCGCCGCGCTCAATGGAAAACCTGTAGCCGCGTTTTCTGTCCTCCTCTTCTGTAGCCGCTTCGCTATGCGAAGCGTGAGAGCGGGCCTCGTTTATTGCGACATCGCCCACAGGGTGACGGCTACAGTTAATTTGATTTGTCTTCGCCGGAGACGCGCTCAACAGTGAAAGTATGAGCGATCACATTTACAAAAAGATCGAGCTGGTGGGTGCTTCGGCCACGAGCATCGAAGACGCTGTGACGAATGCGCTGACCCGCGCCCAGAAAACCATTCGCAACATGCGCTGGTTCGAAGTGGTCGAAACCCGCGGCCAGATTGAGGATGGCAAAGTCAACGAGTGGCAGGTGACCGTGAAAGTCGGTTTCACCCTCGACAAGTAGGACTGTAGCCGCTTCGCTGTGCGAAGCGTGAGGGCGGTGTGACTTCTCAACGCGCGTCTCGCGCTGCCCGCAGGGCAGCGGCTACAGAAGAGTCACTACTCTTCTTCCCCTTGGGCGGCCTGATAGAGCTTCGTCGCGCCGTAGGCCAGGATCGCCGGTTTGAAGGCAATGAACGCGAGCCGCATGATCGCGCTCAAGATTCGGCCGATCGGCAAACGGTTCAGGATGAAACCCGCGACGAGCGCGTAGGCGATCGAGCGCCCCGGGTTTTCCCGCACATACTCTTCGGTTTGCTCGAGGATCTGCTCGAATTGATCTTTCGTGTAGCGAAGCCCGCGCTCCGCGATGTCGCCGGAGGTTCCTGAAAACTCTTCGTCCATGGTAATTAAGTATCGAATAGCGGCGCTTTGTCGCGTGTTTTAAATTGGGGTCGCGCGCGTGCCTCTTCTGTAGCCGCTTCGTTGTGCGAAGCGTGAGAGAAAACGTGGCTGCTCCCTCGCGCCGCCCACAGGGCGGCGGCTACAGAAGAGAGCCGACCTATCGCAAGGTCAGCCAAATCGTTGCCGCTCCGACTCCCGACGGAAAATCGGGCAGGGGCGCTTCGCGATGAAAATTGCCCGCCCGCCGCGTTGCCTTTAGACAAAAACGCCCCATCACTTCGAGCGCGCGCTCGCCCAGAGTGGAGCAATTCGTCGAAAGCAGGATGCGTGCGTTGCGTTCCGCCACTTCCAGTGCCGCCAGCAGCAGCGTCTCGAAGTCCTGCTCCACCTGGAACGCTTTGCCCCGGTGAGACCGCGAGAAGGTGGGCGGATCGAGAATGATCGCATCGAACTTCTCGCCTCTGCGCGCCAGCCGCGGCAATACCGCCATCACGTCATCCGCCAGGAAACGATGGTCGGTTGTCGGCAGGGAATTGAGCGCAAAATTTTCCCGCCCGCGGGCGAGCGACTTTTTGGAGAGATCGACGCTGACCGTTTTTGCCCCTACTGTGGCCGCCGCCACCGAGAAAGAACAGGTATACGCGAAGCAGTTCAGCAATGAGGCCGGAGCGACGTCCCGCACGAATCGCCGGTTCTCGCGCTGATCGATAAAGAGGCCGACTGAATAGCCGGCGCTGAAATCGATCCCGTAACACAAGGTCCGTTCCAGCGCCGTGCTTTGCACGTTCGTGTCCGGATCGCCCAGGATCAACCTGGGCGCTTCCCGGTCGGCGTTTTGTTTGGGCAGAAACCGGGCGAAGACGCGGCGGAACTTGAAATCGAGGTTGAGCGCCCAGAGGCAGAGTTCCGTCTTGAGGCGCTCAAGGGCGGCGTCGGTTTTATAGGAGATCAGGACGTCGACGCCGAAACGTTCCGCCCAGCCGTCTGGCGAGGTGCAAAGGCGAAGCGCGTCGGTCTGCTGCGCGATGAAGTCTCGGTGCACACCCGGGTCGATCCATTCGGACATTTTCATGGCGGAAAGCAGGAGGCGTCAGCGGCGGTCTCTACCTCATTCGGTTGTCGGGCCCTGCGTGTCCGTCTCTTGCCCGTTAGGCCGTGCCGGTTACAATGGCATCGCGCTTCGCTTTGGATCGCTCTGAATCATGCAACAGGCCACCGTCCGCGTCCCGGCGAGCACGTCTAATCTCGGACCTGGCTTCGACTGCCTCGGCGTTGCCTTGGGCATTCACAATCGCGTCACGGTTTCGGGCGGGCGAGGGGAGCGGCTGCCGGCGATGGCGCGCGGGGCCGGGAACGCGTTCTTCAAACGCGCTGGCTCCAGGCCTTTCCCCTTTTCGTGTTCGATCGCGGGCGATATCCCGCCTTCTCGCGGACTCGGCAGCAGCGCGTCGATTCGAGTCGGCGTCCTTTATGGCTTGAACGAGCTGGCGAAGCGTCCGCTGCAACGCCGGGAGATTTTCGAGATCTGCGCCGGGCTCGAGGGCCATCCCGATAACGCCGCTCCCGCGTGCTACGGTGGGTTCAACGTCGTTCGCGGCTTTGACCGGCAAATGTTCACCGTTTCCGCCCAATTGCATTTTGTGCTCCTCATTCCCGATTTCGAAATCGCGACGTCGGAAGCCCGGCGGTTGCTGCCTCGTCGCGTCGATCGTTTGGACGCGGTGGAAAATGCGCGAAACGCCTGTGCCATCACCGCCGCCTTTGCCGCGCGCGAATACCTAGCGCTCCGCGGCGCTTTCGCGGACCATCTTCATCAGCCGTTCCGGAAAAAACTGATCCCGTTTCTCGACGACGTGATTACCGCCGCCGAATCCACCGGCGCTCTTGGCGCTTTCCTCAGCGGCTCCGGTTCCACCATCTGCGCCATCACCCTGCGTTCTCCCGAAAAAGTTGCCCGCGCCATGCTCGCCGCCGCGGACTCGTCCGCTGCTCGTACCATCCTCACCACCGCCGACAACCGCGGCGCCCGCATTCTTAACCACCCTCCATCCTCAATCCTCCATCCTCGCTTCAATGTCCCAGCGTACTGAGCGTCTCGAGCAGTTTGCCATCGACGTGATCCTCGAGCGTCGCCATGGCATCCGCGCCGCGCTCCTCCGCGCGCTGCTTTATGCGCTCTCGTTCGTCTACGAACGCCTCGTGCAACTGCGCCTTTTCCTTTATCGGCATCGCATCTTCCGCGAGCATACCCTGGGCTGCCTCGTCATTAGCATCGGGAACCTTACCGTCGGTGGGACCGGCAAGACCCCGATTGTCGAAAAATTTGCGCGCGCCCTGCGCGCCGGCGGACGCCGCGTCGCCATTCTCAGCCGTGGTTACAAGAGTGTGCCGCGCCGGGCCCCGCGAAAGTGGTGGCATTTCCTCCGCAAAAAAGAGCCGGCGCCGCCGCGGATCGTCTCTGATGGAAAAACGCTGTTGCTCGATTCGCTGACCGCGGGCGACGAGCCCTACATGCTCGCGAACAATCTCAAGGACGTCATCGTGGTCGTGGACAAGGACCGGGTGAAGAGCGGCCTCTTCGCCATCAAGGAACTGAAAGCCGATACGCTTCTGCTCGATGACGGCCTCCAGTATCTCCACCTCAAACATCGTCTCGATATCGTCCTGATCGATCGCCAGGCGCCTTTCGGGAACGACCACCTTTTGCCGCGCGGCACTTTGCGCGAACCACCGCGCAATCTCCGGCGCGCCAGTTACATCTTCATCACCAAGAGCACGGGCGAGCCTAACGACGAGTTGATCCGGCGCATTCGCCGTTACAATCGCACCGCGGAAATCATCGAGTGCGCGCACCAGCCGCTCCATTTGCAGGACATTCTCACCGGCGAGCAGGTCCCGCTCGAACGGCTGCGCGACACCTACATCGGCTCGATTTGCGGCATCGCCGCACCGGAAAGTTTCGAGGAAGGATTGCGCAAACTCGGCGCGCGCCTCGAGCTTTCCAAGCGCTACACCGATCATCACCGCTACACCGAAGCGGAGCTGAACAGTTTCATCACCCGCTGTGTCCGTCGCGATCTCGAGATGATCGTGACCACAGAAAAGGACGCCGTCCGTTTGCCACGCCTCGCCAAGACCGACGTGCCGATTTATTTTCTCCGCGTCGAGATCCAGATTCTGAGCGGCCACGAAAGCTGGGAGCATTGCGTCGCGAGAATCTGCAAGCCCCAGCCGCTCCTTTCGCCGGAGCGCTTCTTCGCATAGGTCATATGGGACCTGTATGACCTATGAGTGAAAAAGCGCAGTTAATCGTCGAGGGGAAAAAGCTCGCCGTGTCGAACTTGAACAAGGTGCTTTATCCCAAGGCCGCGTTCACCAAGGGCCAGGTGATCGATTATTACATCCGGATCGCGCCGGTCCTATTGCCGCACCTGAAAGATCGGCCGCTCACCATGAAGCGTTATCCGAACGGCGTCGATCAGCCGTTCTTCTACGAAAAGAATTGTCCGGCCCATCGCCCGAGCTGGGTGAAGACCGCGAAGGTCTGGAGCGAAGGCAACCAACGCGACATGCATTACTGCCTCGCCCAGGATTTGCCGACGCTCGTCTGGGCCGCGAACCTCGCCGACATCGAACTTCACACGTCGCTCGCCCGAAAGAAGGACGTGGCCCGCCCCACGATGATGGTGTTCGACCTCGATCCGGGCGCGCCTGCCGACATCGTCCAATGCTGCCAGGTCGGCCTTTGGCTGCGCGATCTGCTGGCCAGCATGAAGTTGAAAAGCTGGGCGAAAACCTCCGGGTCGAAAGGGCTTCAGGTTTACGTGCCGCTCAATACGGCCACGACTTTCGAGGAGACGAAAGCTCTCTCTCTCGCGCTGGCTCAGCACTTGGAACGCGAGCATCAGAAGCTGGTCATCTCGAAGATGGCGCGAGCGCTGCGCGAAGGAAAAGTGTTCGTCGACTGGAGCCAGAACGACGAGCACAAGACGACGGTGAACGTCTATTCGTTGCGCGCCAAGGAGCAGCCGACCGTCTCGACGCCGGTGACATGGGAGGAAGTCGCAAGCACGCTCAAGAAAAAGAACGCGAAACTGCTCGTCTTTCCGTCCGACAAAGTCCTGCGTCGCGTCGAAAAAATGGGCGACCTGTTTGAGCCGGTTGAGACGCTCAAACAAAAGCTGCCGAAGAAGTGGGACCTGTAGCGGCGGTCTATGACCGCCGAATTTTTCCTCCTTCATCGCGTGACCGGCGGTCATAGACCGCCGCTACAGGTCATATGATTGAGCTACTCGCCCTCGGCTCATCGGTGCTCTACGGCTCCGCCGATTTCTTCGGCGGATTAACGGCGCGCCGCGCGAACACTATCGCCACGGTTTTCTGGTCCCAGTTTGTTGGCCTGGTTCTGCTGGCGCTTTTTCTTCCCTTCCTTCCCGCCGCCACCGTTTCATCACACGATTGGACCTGGGGTTTCATTGCCGGTCTGAGTGGCGGCATCGGCGTCGCGCTTTTGTACCGCGCCCTGGCGGTCGGCGCGATGGCGGTCGTGGCGCCGACTACCGCCGTCATCGCCGCGATGATTCCAGTCGTGTTCGCCTTTGTCATTGGCGAACGGCTGCGACCGTTGACACTCGCCGGCGTCGCGCTGGCGCTCGTTGCGATCGCTTTCGTTAGCCGACCGGCATCGGAGAGCGGAGCGGACTTGGAAAAAACGGGGCGGCGCGGTCCGCCACCTGGTCTCGGGCTGGCTCTCCTCGCGGGCGTCGCCGTGGGAATATTTTTCCTTTCACTGGCGCGCACGACCATAGCCGCCGGAATGTGGCCGCTGATGGCGGCACGATTTTCCTCGATTGCTTTGTTCGGCCTGATCGCTCTCTTCACGAGACGAACGCTGCGAATGGGTCGCTCGGCGGCGACGACCGCCGCGACCGGCGGCGCGCTCGATATGGCTGCGAACGCTCTTTATATGATCGCCGCCCGAGTCGGTCCCCTCAGCATCGTCGTTACGCTCGCCTCTCTTTATCCAGCGAGCACCGTGCTCCTGGCGCGCTTCGTTTTGGGCGAGCGCCTCAGCTTCGTGCAGATCATCGGAATTACGTGCGCCCTGGTAGCGGTCGTGATCATCGTGAGTCAAGGAGCGGCAATTTGAAACCGCCGACCTAACAGGTAGGGACGTTTTTCCGAAACGTCCGACTTCGTCGAGAGCAACCGCTTTCAGCGGAGAAGAGTCGGACGCCTCGGAAAGGCGTCCCTACCTGCTCACCCGCCGGTGCGGAAATGGTCGTCCTTGCTTTTGAACAGGATGTTGAACGTGGTGAGCGATCCATAGCAGCGCGTGATGTATTGTTGCAGCTCGAACTTGTCGGTGTCGCTCAGCTTCTCGCTCGCGTTCACCTTTTGTTCGAGCACCCGAAGATTGTTCCGGATCATGACGATCTTGTGAAAGAAAGTTTCCAACGGCACATCCTTCGCCTGGAGTGACGCGTCGGCCGGTTGCATCGACAGCGTCCCGTTCTGCCAACGATTCGCCAGGCCTTCGACGATCACGTCTTTTTTCTCCAACCCCAGCGCCTCGACGGTCGCGTTCGCCGTTTCGCGAATGAGGTTCGTCAGCGGAACCTGGAGCTCACTTAGGGTGGCTGTCGCTTCCGCCGGTTGCAGATCGCTCGAGGCTGGCGCGATCGTCCGCGGCGCGTCGTCGAACGCGATCTCGGCTGTGTGTTCAGTCAACGACCTGACGAACCCGACGCCGTATTGCGGATGGCGCACCTTCATCCCGATGTGGAGAGATTCGATATTGAGCGCCATGACGTTCGGCATCTTCAGAGATGTTCGGCAAAGCACAAAGCGTTTTTGATTGTCGGTCTCGACTGGCGTCGGGCATGGTAGCGCTCGCGCAATGAGCAGCATTATCAAGTATCCGCCGGGCTTTCGGGCCCGACGTGGACTCAACTGGGCCATTCTCGGAGGCATGTACGCGTCGTTTTACATGCTGCGCTACAACTTCCGCTGGGCTGCGCCTGGCATGGAGAGGGAATTCGGTTTTGATCACACCAAGATCACCGGAATCCTGAGCGCGTTTTACATTGCTTACGGCACCGGCCAGCTCGTAAACGGACTTTTGTGCGACCGGATCGGCGGTCGCAGGTCCATGATCATCGGCGGGATCGGCACGATCGCGGTCAATCTTGTTTTTGGTTTTGCTTCCTTCGCCGGCACCTTCAGCACTTTTGCCCTTATCTGGTTAATGAACGGATATTTTCAATCGTTTGGCGCGCCCGGCATGGTGAAAATCAATGCCGCCTGGTTCAATCGGAGCGAGCGCGGGACCTTTGCCGGAATTTTCGGATTCATGATCCAGTTAGGACAGGTCGCCATTAACAATCTGGCGCCGATCATTCTGGCTGGATTCACGATTGGCGCCTGGACTGTGGCCAAGGGTGACTGGCGGTGGCTGTTTCGATTACCGCCCCTGGTCACCGCGGTCATGGCGATTCTCGTTGCCATTGTGCCCAAGGAAACCCCCGAGCAGACCGGCTTTTCGGGATGTGTGAAGGACGAGAGCGAGGCAGGAGGCGCCCATTCCGATGATGTTCGCGTGGGCATGAAAGAAAGTTTCGTGACGATCTTTCGCCATCCTCTCGTTTGGTTTTACGCGATCGCCTATGCCTGCACCGGGGTCGTTAGGCAAAGCTCGGAGCAGCTTCCCCTGCTTTTTTTCGATCAATACTTACATTTCGACGTGAACAACATGCCATCCTCGGTCACTTGGACGATGAATATTGCCCCTCTGATTGCGGTGGCGGGATCTTTCGCCTCCGGCGTGGTGTCGGACAAAGTATTCCGCGGACACCGGTCTCCGGTGGCCATGGGACTTTATTTCATCGTGGCAATAGTCTGTATCGGTGGGTCGATCACGATGTGGGCTGGACTGTTGCAACCGAACGCGATGGGGATTTTTCTCAGCTGCCTGTTTATCATCCTGGTCTCGTTTAGCGTGAATGCGACCCATTCACTGGTGGGCACGGCTGCGCCCATGGATATCGGTGGCCGCAAGATGGCCGGGTTTGCTTCCGGCGTGATTGATTCCTTTCAATATTATGGCGCCGCCATTTTTCTGCCGATCATTGGATGGCTCATCGTCCACAAAGGTTGGCAAATGTGGTATCCCACCATGGTCCTATTTGGCATCGTCGGAGCGTGGGCCATGTGGTTCGTGATGCGCAAACAACGCCTGCTCGACGATCCGGCCCGCAAAGTTCGGGGCGCCGCCTAACGAAACAAATTCATCTGCTCAACCGGTCGCCGGAACGCCGCGGTCGACAGTTCCGGCCGCCCGTCGATTCCGGCGCGCCGGCAGGCCACTTCAAACATCGATCGGATTTGCTCGGCGAAAATTCCTTCGCCCTTGGTGCGAAATCCCCAGCGCGCGTCGTTGATCTTTCCGTTCCGGATGTGGCGGATGCGTGAGAGCACCTTCTCTTTCTTCTCTGGAAAATGCTCGTCGAGCCAATGCTCGAAGAGCGGCGCGATGGCCCACGGCAATCGCACGATCGTGTAGCCGGCGAATTGCGCACCGGCCCGCGCGCACGCCTCGACGATCTTCGGCACCTCATGGTCCGTCAGCCCCGGAATGATCGGTGCCACCATCACGCCGACTGGAATTCCCGCCGCGCGTAACGCCGCCACCGCCTCCAGCCGCGCGGTCGGGGATGAGGTGCGCGGCTCGAGGACGCGTTGGATTTCAGGGTCCAGCGAAGTCACCGAGACGTTCACCGCCGCGGCATGATGGCTCGCCAGTTCCCCGAGCAGGTCGATGTCGCGCGTTACCAGCCGGTTCTTTGTGATGATCGCCACTGGGTTTCGGAATTTCGCCAGCACTTCGAGGCAACCGCGCGTGATCCGCAGCTTTCGCTCGACCGGCTGGTACGGATCGGTCACGCCGCTCATGACAAGGACCTGCGGTTTCCATTTCGGCGAGGAGAGTTCCTCTTCGAGCAATTTCGACGCGTCCTGTTTCACCATGATCTTGCTCTCGAAATCCAACCCGGCCGACAGCCCGAGATATTCATGGGTGGGCCGCGCGAAACAATAGATGCAGCCATGCTCGCAACCGCGGTACGGATTTACGCTCGTCTCGAACCCGACGTCCGGGCTGTCGTTCCGCGCGATGATCGTTTTCGTCAGGTCGCGAAAGAACTGCGTCTCGCGCCGCGGCCTCTCTTCTTCTTCGCTGGTCGGATCGATCTGGACCACGTCCGCATCGCCGAAATCGACATGCAGCTTTTCAAACCGGTTCGCCGGATTCCAGGAAGCGCTTCGTCCATGGATCGCCGGCGAGGGCGGGGGCGCTTCCTCCACGATCGGGACAAACTTCTTTTTTGCTCTCTTTTGCGAACCGGGCACTGCTCAAGTTCACATGAACATATATGGTTGTCGAACGCATCTTCGGCATCTTGCCTGCGCGGCAGATTGGCGGAGGGGGTGGGATTCGAACCCACGAGGGCTTGCGCCCTGCCGGTTTTCAAGACCGGAGCCATCAACCACTCGACCACCCCTCCAGTTATCTCGGCGCGCGAGAATTGTGCCATCAGCGCGACGCCCGGCAAGGCCTTCCGCCCGGAACATAGACTTTGAGTCTGTGCGCCCAGTGGGCTTGAGGCCCGCTGAAATGGAAGGACAGCAGACAGAATGTCCGCTGGGCACACAGGCCCGGAGGCCTATGTTCCGTGCAATTTTAGACTCCGGATTTGGAGCGGCCGCCACCCCACGACCACCCACGCCGCGACGATCCCGATCATCGCGGCGCAGACGACATCCGACAGGTGATGCGCAGCCACATACATTCGCGAGAACGCGATTAGAATTGGAATAACCAAAAAGCCTGCGCCGATGCGCCAGCTCGCGAAGGCGAGGGTCGCGAAAAATGCAGTCGACAAGGCAGTGTGCCCGGAGGGAAAAGCGTTAAAGCGCGAGCTGAGCTTAGGTCCATTCCAGGTGGCTTCGGTTTGGACGTTCGGCCGGGCGCGACCCGTGGAGATCTTCACCACGCGCGCGGCAAGTCCCGCCAAAGCGCAGGCCAAAATCATCGCCGCGAAAATTCGCAGCCACTTCTTGCTGCCGCGCCAAAACGCGATTGCGATCAGGGCGAACCCGATAATCAGATGTTCCGGCCAGTCGCCATAGCGGCTCACGGCTTTCATGAAATCTCGCACGCCAGGTTCGCGGTGCTGGGTCATCCACGACTGCGCGCTCACATCCAGATAAAAGCTCGCCACCAGCAGGGCCGCGGCGCCCAAAAGGATCAGGCACCACCACCCCACCGCCGCAATCATTCGAAATTCCCGTTTGTCTTTCACGCGCCCCTATCTTTGAATCTCGGCTCTGCCACCCGCAATCCGCAATTTCATTCTCGTATTCCTCGGCGCGCTTCTCCTCCACGTCGCCGGGACCTGGACGATTCCGCTCGTGGACCGGGACGAGCCTCGCTTCGCCGAGGCCTCTCGCGAGATGCGCGAGCGCGGCGATTACGTCATCCCGTATTTAAACAACAAATATCGCTTCGATAAGCCGGCCTTCATTTATTGGACGCAGATCGCGAGCTACACCGTCTTTGGCGAAAATGATTTCGCGGCGCGGTTCCCATCGGCCGTGGCAGCGGCATTGACGGCCGTCCTTCTCTTTGCCTGGGGCCGCCGGCTCGGCAGCGAACGCATCGGCTGGTGGGCGGCGATCGTGTTCACGCTTTGCCTCCAGGTCTTCATCCACGCCAAGGCCGCCGTCGCGGACATGTGGCTCGTCTTTTTCGTCACCGCCGGGTATTGGGCCGGCTTTGAGCTGCTCGCCGACTCGTTAGGCCAGGAGCCGTCGGCCAACCACGCGCGCCGTCTGAAATACTGGCGTTTCGCCTTTTACATCGCCCTCGGCTTCGGCTTCCTCGCCAAAGGCCCGCTCGGCTGGCTTCCGCTCCTGACCGTCATCAGCACAAAACTTTTTCTCCGACAAATTTCGCTCACCCGCCGATTCTGGTTTGTCACCGGAATGCTGGGCGCACTCGCGATCGTCTCCACCTGGGGAATTCCCGCGCTCATTCGGACGAACGGCGAATTCTTCAAAGTCGGCATCGGCCGTCACGTCGTCGACCGCAGCTTCAATGTCATGGAAGGCCACGGCGCGAATTCCTGGAACACTTATCTCGCCGCGATGCCGTTCTATTTTCTCTTCGTCTTTCTCAGTTTCTTTCCGTGGTCTATCAAACTGCCCGGGCTCGTGAAACATCTCTGGAGGAAACGCGACGCCATCGACAAATATCTGATCGCCGGGATCCTCATTGTCTTCATCATTATGAGCCTGGTGAAAACCAAGTTGCCGCACTACACGCTCCCGGCGTTTCCGTTGCTCTCGCTCTTGCTCGCGCGCCACCTGTTCGTAGTGGGATCGGGGCGCTTCGCGAAACGCGCCGCAATCGGCGCCGTCGTCGCGTCGCTCGCCGCCTCTTTCATCGCCTTCCCGCTGATCGCGCCCACCTTTCCTTCCGCGCAGCTTTACAAGATGTCGCGCAACGACCTTCTCCCGGAAATGGATTTCGCGAACATCGATTACGCGGAGCCGAGCGTGATCTGGTATTTCCGGAGCCGGGCCCACGGATTTTTTCGCGGTCTCAACCCGGATCAGCTCGAGAAGTTCATGAACTTTCCCGGTCCGCGTTTTGTCATCGTCCCGACCTCCGTCGCTCAAGCCTTCTCGGCCAAGATTCATCCCGACTGGAAAACGTATCGCGCCCGAGGCTTCACCATCGTCAAAGGCCGGCCAACGGACCTGACCCTGATCCTAAAGCAATCGCAGTGACCCGCCGAATCGTGAATCGACAAATCGTTAAATTGTTAAATCGGGGGACCGTTTTAACGTTTCACGTTTCACGTTTTAACGATTCCGTATGATCACCTTTCTCAATGGCACGCTCGCTTCGGCCCTGCCCACCCAGGCGATCGTAGACGTGGGCGGCGTCGGCTACGAAGTTTTCATTCCGCTCTCGAGCTACGATAAACTGCCCGCCGCCGGACAGCCCGTTGAGATCCTGACTCATCTCCATGTCCGGGAAGACGCGCACATTCTCTACGGGTTCATGACCGCCGCCGAGCGCGACCTGTTTCGTTTGCTCGTCAACAACGTCAGCGGCATCGGTCCGAAACTCGCCCTCGCGGTCCTGAGCGGGATGAGCGTGAGCCATTTTAAAAGCGCCGTCGTCAATGCCGACATCGCCTCGTTATCGAAGATCAGCGGGCTCGGGAAAAAAACGGCGGAGCGAATCGTGCTGGAACTCAAGGATAAGCTCGGCGTGGTCGCGGCTTGGGAAGCCGCCAGCGCCGGGCACGCGCCGACCCCCGAGCAAAGCCAGGCGAACGAAGCCGTGCTCGCCCTGATCGCGCTGGGATACAAACAGGTCGATGCGCACAAGGCGGTGCGCGAATTGCAGGAACGAGAACCGGCTATCAAGACGGCGGAGGAATTAGTGAAGAGCGCGCTGAAGAAGATGGCGGCGGGCAGATAAGCTCCAAATTCCAAGCACCAAGCTCCAGAGAAGCACCAAACACCAAAGCACCAAACCCGAAAGCGCCAGGCGACGTAGACGCCAATTTGATGTTTGGAATTTGAAGTTTCTCTGGAGCTTGGAGCTTGGGATTTGGAGCTTTAGTATCTTACGATGTCCGCCGACTCCCACCTACTCGCCTCAATCCGTTCTGCCTTCCCCAAAGAAGGCCTTTTCGCCGAAAAGGATTTTCTCCTCTCGCCGGACCCGTTTCCGATTGACGACAAATTCGCGAAGGAACTCGAGCAGCTCGGACATCGTCTTTACGTTTTTCAACGCGCGTGCAACGAGCTTTATCAGCGCAGCGCCAACGGCAAACAACCGGCGTGGATCGCGCAGTATCTCGACGCCGGAAAGCCCGCTGAGCTAATCGAGTTCTCGCGCCAGAAACAATTCCGCGATGATGTGCCGCTGGTCATCCGGCCTGATCTGATTCTCACCGACGCCGGTTACACAATCGCCGAGATCGATTCCGTCCCCGGTGGAATCGGTCTGACCGGCTGGTTGAATCAAACCTATGCCGCGCTCGGTCACGACATCCTCGGCGGCAGCGACGCGATGATCGAAGGTTTTCGCAGTTTGTTGCCTGACGGCGGCGATATCGTGATCTCCGAAGAGGCGTCGACCTATCGCCCGGAAATGAATTGGATCGCGGCGCAGTTGCGGGAAAAACATCCGGATCTCGAATGGCGCGTCCTCGACGCTGAAACCTATGAGCCGGCGTCCGGCCGAAACGTTTACCGCTTCTTCGAGCTGTTCGATCTCCCGAATCTTCCGCGCATTTTCGCGCTTCTCGACGCGGTCCGCAACGGCGCCGTCCGGATCACGCCGCCGATCAAACCGTTTCTCGAGGAGAAAATGTGGTTCGCGCTTTTCTGGATACAGCCGCTCCGGGAATTCTGGCGGCGCGAGCTGGGCGAAAAATATTTCCTGAAATTGCAGGAGGTCATTCCTTATAGTTGGCCCCTTGATCCCACGCCGCTGCCGCAGCACGCCGTGATTCCGCGACTCGAGATTCATGATTGGCGCGAAGCGGCGAAGCTGAGCCAGAGGGAACGCGATCTCCTCATTAAGGTAAGCGGCTTTTCGCCCCTGGGTTGGGGAAGCCGCGGCATCGTCGTCGGCTCCGATGTTCCGCAGGTGGAATGGGAGCGCGCGACTGAAGAGGCCCTCGCGACATTTCAAACCACGCCGCGGATCATGCAGCGTTTCCATAAGGCGCGTCTGCTCGATCATCGCTCCTGGGATAACGACACCGGCGAAGTGAAAACGACGCGGGGCCGCGTTCGTCTTTGCCCTTATTACTTTGTCGAAAACGGAAAAGTGAAACTGAGTGGCGCGCTCGCCACGATTGTCCCCGCTGACAAGAAGTTACTCCACGGCATGCGCGACGCCATTCTCGCGCCGGCCGGTTCGGTTCCCGACGCATGAATAGAAGGTTCCTCTTCGCGTTTTTCCTTCTCGTCTCGCGGACGCTCTTTGCGGCTGAGGATACACAGACCGGCTTTCGTGTCGTCCAGGAACGCAGCGCTGACGGCGTCACCTTGATCATGAAGAGCGATTACTGCGTTGAATTCACGGTCACGCTCGAAGCAACGTTGACGAACATGACTTCGTCGCGACCGGTGCCATTCACCGTCGATGCGGCCGGCCGTTCTTCTTTCGTCCTTGCGCGCTTCAAACAAGCCGACAAATCGCGCTCCTGGCGATACAACTATTATTTCCGGTGGGAATACGGCGGACGGCGGAATTCGACCGAGAACGATGCGGATTACGCGATGCCGTTCGGGCCGGGGCGCTATGTGGTCATGCAGGGTCCGCGCGGAACCTTCAGTCATTTCGCAGGCTCTGGCAGCGAGAACGCGGTCGATTGGGACGTGCCGGAAGGGACCATCATCTGCGCGGCGCGCGAGGGCCGCGTTGTCGGAGTGCGCGACGATTCCACGGTCAGCGGAACGGACCCGAAGTTTAAGCCGCTCGGGAATTACATCATCATCAAGCATGCCGATGGGACGTTTGCCGATTACCACCATCTCCAGACCGATGGCGCGATGGTGAAAATCGGCGACGCGGTTAAGGTTGGTCAGCCGATCGGTCTTTCCGGGCAGACCGGATTCGCCAGCAAGCCGCATCTGCACTTCATGGTTTTCCAGGCGATCGACGGAAAGAAAGTGCTGAGCCTGCCGTTCCGTTTAAAGACCGATCACGGCACGTTCACCGAGTTCATCCGCGGGCAGGCGTATTAATTCTTCTGTAGCCGCTTCGCTGTGCGAAGCGTGGGAGATATGGTCGCCGGATCCCACGCCGCCCACAGGGCGGCGGCTACAGTCAGATTCCGATTTCAAGCTCGGGAATGTACGACCCGTTCTCGAAGAGCGGCTCGCGATTACCTGCGGCGTCAACGAGCGTTAATTTCCGGATCTGGATTGGCGATTCACGCGCATAGACAAAATCTTCGTGCCAGACATGGCGCGGATCGTTGAACGCGTCCGGACCGGTCACGCCGCCAATGTGCTCGCTCCGTCCGAGCGCGATATGCGGACCGGCTTTCTCATCTTCCAAAACGTTTCCCCATACGCGCGCCTTCGGATTACACCCAAGCCCAAGCTCGGCGATGTTGCGTCGGGCGGAATCAGCAAAGAGAAAATCGCGCAGCTTCCGCGACGGCGCGGTCTCGCCGAGCACTTCCTCCACCCGATTTCGATTCACCCGCAGCCGGACGATCTCGTTCTCGTATGGAAGGGGAAGGACGCCATTCGTTAGGCTGGGAACATCTCGTTCGCCTTCATAGGGCGCGATGAACGCTTCGCCGCTCGGCAGATTGATCAGGCGCGGCGCCGGGGCATCGCGATGCAAGTGTCCGTCGTCCACTTCGGCGATGCGAAAACGGAAATCGAGAACGAGATGGTCGCCGGTGGAGAATTCGATCTCGGCAGTCTGAGCCCTGGCCAGCCGTTGGCGCAGCCGCTCGCAGGAACGCGCGACCTGCGCATAATCGGCCGCCAGCGCTGTTGATTCCATTTCCGGCGCCACCCGCGGCATGGAGGCCGCGCGCAATTGCGGAAAACGCTTCGTCCATCCAATCAGCGGCGCCGAGGCGGAGAATTCCGTCATCGCGAGTAGCAGCGTCGTCCGCGCTCCAATGTCTTCGAGCACCACGTCCACGCCGGACCGCGTACCGTTCGCTGACAACTGTCCGTTGTTCATTCCGGTCGCCTCGAAGCTAACAAACGGAGAAACTTCGAAACCACGCTCCTTTCCGAATTCAGCGAGCGCCGCATGCCAGCGCCATGCCATCACGCGACGGGCCTCCCACGCGTCGTTATCGCGCAGTTCGCCGTGCGGCATGTCCACCATCACCACCGCCGTCTCTCCCGGCTGCGGATCGAACACGTCAATAAACAACTTCCGCAGATTCATGAATTGGAGCCGCCTTCTTCTGTAGCCGCTTCGCTGTGCGAAGCGTGAGAGCGAATTTCATTACCGTCTCGTCCCACGCCGCCCACAGGGCGGCGGCTACAGAAATTCCGTTGTGATCCGTTGTGCCCTCTGTGTGAGGATTCTCACCAAATATTCACCCGCTGATCCGCCGGCCGGATCATGGGCGAGCCATCCGGAATATCGAACGCCTTTTTGAATTCCACGAAGTTCGAGAGCGGCCCGATCGTGCGGAAACGTCCCGGCGAATGCGGATCGGTGTTGAGCCGCAGCTTCAGGTCTTCGTCCCGTTGATTATTCCGCCAGATTTGGGCGAACCCGAGGAAGAAACGTTGCTCCGGCGTAAACCCGTCGATCTTCGGCTGCGGCCCTTTCTTCGCGATCGCTTTTTGCAACGCGAGATAAGAGATCTTAACGCCGCCGATATCGGCAATATTTTCGCCCTGGGTCAGCTCGCCGTTGATATGCAATCCCGGCAGCGGCTCGTAACCCGCATACTGGGCCACGATGGCTTTCGAGCGTTCGACGTAAGCCTTGGCCGATTCCGGCGTCCACCAATCCCGCAAATTCCCGACTGCATCATATTGCCGGCCGCGATCGTCGAATCCGTGGGTCATCTCATGGCCGATGACCGCGCCGATGCCGCCGTAATTAATGGCATCGTCTGCCTTCGGATCAAAGAACGGCGGTTGAAGAATACCGGCCGGAAATACGATCTCGTTTCTGTTTGGATTGTAATACGCATTCACCGTCGGAGGCGTCATGCCCCATTCGCTGCGATCCACCGGTTTGCCGATTTTCTCGATCTGCCGGTTCTTTTCGAACGTCTCGCCGCGCAACACATTCAACGCGTAGGGACCGCGGTCGACCTTGAGCAAAGAGTAATCCCGCCATTTGTCCGGGTACCCGATCTTCACCGTGAACGCCGCGAGTTTCTTGAGCGCTTCCTGCTTGGTCGGCTCGTCCATCCAATCGAGCGTCTTGATGCGATCGGCCAATGCCTCCTTGAGATTATTGACCATCTCGAGGGCGCGCGCTTTGGCTTCCGGCGGAAAGTAATTCGCCACGTACAATTTCCCGAGGCTTTCCCCCAGTTCTTCGTCCGTCTTCGCCACGACCCGTTTCCAGCGCGGCTTGATTTGCTGCGCGCCTGTCAGCGTTTTGATGAAGAAATTGAAATCTTCCTCAACAAAATCTTTCGAGAGACTCCCCGCCATGCCGTGAAGAAAATGCCAGCGCAGATAAATTTTCCAGTCTTCCACCGGCGTGTTCGCAAAAACCTGGTCCGCCGCTTTGAAGAATTCCGGCTGGCCGACGTTTATGTCTCCCGGGTCGGTCAGTTTGAGTTCCTTGAAATAATCCGCCCAGTTCCAATCCGGGGTCAGTGCCTGCAGGTCCGCCTGCTTCATCTTGTTGTAATTCTTTTGCGGATCACGCAGTTGGACCCGCGTGCGCGCCGGAGTGGCGAGCGCGGTCTCGATGCCCATCACTTTTTTCGCGTGCTCCGCCGCCTGGTCCTGTGCCTCGCCCAAGAGCGCGAACATTTTCGTCATGTGCTCCACATACTGGTCACGCAGCTTTTTCGAGGCGGCGTCTTCCTTCGTGTAATAATCGCGATCCGGCAAAGCGAGCCCGCCCTGAGTCGCCTGCGAGATCACCATCGTGCTGTTTTTTGCGTCCTGATTTGAGCCGAATCGAAACAACGCCGTCAGGCCGATGGCGTGCAGATGCCCAATCTCCTTCAGGACATCGCCGCGATCTTTTAACCCGTCGATCCGCTTGAATTCATCGGCCAGCGGTTTCACCCGTGCGTCGTCGGCCGCTTTCTCATTCATTCCGCTGGCGTAGAAGTCACCCACTTTTTGCAGATCAACCGCCGCCGCCTTTTCCGGGTTTGGTTTCGCTGCGACTTTCGGCGCTGCTGCGGCCGCCTTCTCGGCGATGTCGTGCAGGGCATCGTTGTTATGCTCAGCCAGCATATTGAAGCTGCCCCAGCGCGAAAACTCCGGCGGAATCGGATTGCGTTTTATCCAGCCGCCATTCGCATAAAGATAAAAATCGTCCTGCGGCTTGACCGATGTATCCATGTTCTTCGGATCGAAAGGCAGCGAAGTTTTCTCCACTGTTGCTGGCGCGGACTTATCTGCCGCGGACGACGTCGATGGAATCGGCGGAGGCGGGGCCAGCTCGCTCGATGGTTTTTCCTCCGCCGGTTTGGCTGGCGAAGTTTGAGCATCTGCGCTCCACGCGCACACCATGATCGTTCCGATGATCAGAAAAGATTTTGTTGGCTTCATGTTGGTTTCGTTTTGTTGATCGACAGCCGAACGGGCTTACCACTCGAAAATGGCGACGTTAAAGTAGCGAAATTCTCAACTTCATCTTCATAAAAAAACCGCCGTTCCCGCGAAGCGATTCTTCGCTCTTCTGTAGCTGCTTCGCTATGCGAAGCGCGGGAGTTGTCCTGATGCAAAGCCCAACCTCGCGCCGCCCATAGGGCGGCGGCTACAGAATAACCGATAACTGCGCGCGCCGCGCGCGCGCTCACCAGATATTCACCCGCTGATCCGCCGAGCGAATCATCGGCGAGCCATCTGGAATATCGAACGCCTTCTGGAATTCCACGAAGTTCGAGAGCGGACCGATGGTGCGAAAACGTCCCGGCGAATGCGGATCGGTATTCAAGCGCAGCTTCAGGTCTTCATCGCGCTGCGTGTTCCGCCAGATCTGGGCGAACCCGAGGAAGAACCGTTGCTCGGGCGTGAACCCGTCGATCTTCGGCTGCGGCCCTTTCTTCGCGATCGCCTTTTGCAGCGCCGTGAAAGCCAGCTTCACCCCGCCGATGTCGGCGATGTTTTCGCCCTGGGTCAGCTCGCCGTTGATGTGCATTCCCGGCAGCGGCTCGTAGGCCGAGTATTGCGCGACCACCGCTTTGCGGCGCACGTCATACGCATCGGCCGACGCTTTCGACCACCAATCATGCAAATTCCCGACGGCATCGAACTGCCGGCCCTGGTCGTCGAACCCGTGCGTCATTTCGTGCCCGATCACCGCGCCCATCCCGCCGTAGTTCACCGCATCGTCCGCCTTTGGATCGAAGAATGGCGGCTGCATGATGCCGGCTGGGAACACGATCTCGTTCATGTTCGGGTTGTAATAAGCGTTCACCGTCGGCGGCGACATGCCCCATTCGGTGCGATCCACCGGTTTCCCGATCTTCTTCATCAACCGGTCCACCTCGAACACGTCCCCGCGCAGAACGTTCTGCGCATACGACGTGCGATCGATCTTCAGCGCGGAATAATCGCGCCACTTATCCGGATAACCGATCTTCACCTGAAACGCCGCCAGCTTCTTCAACGCCTGGTCCTTCGTCGGCTGGTCCATCCAGTCCAGCGTCTTGATTCGTTCCGCGAGAGCTTCCTTGATGTTGTTCACCATCTCGAGCGCGCGCGCCTTGGCTTCGGGCGGGAATTTCTCCGCCACGTAAAGTTTGCCGAGCGCTTCGCCCAGCTCATCGTCCGTCTTGGTCACCACCCGTTTCCAGCGCGCCTTGATTTGCTTCGTCCCGCGCAACGTCGCTTCGAAGAACCGGAAATTCTCATTCACGAAATCGCTCGAAAGCGTCGGCGCCATGTCTTTGATCAGATGCCAGCGCAGATACGGCTTCCAATCATCCACCGAGGTCGTCTTGAAAATTTCGTTCGCGGCCTTGAAGAAATCAGGCTGGCCGACGTTGATGTCGCCGGCGTTCGTTAGTTTGAGTTCCTTTAAATAATCCGCCCAGTTCCAATCCGGCATCATCGCCTGGAGATCGGCCTGCTTCATCTTGTTGTAATTCTTTTGCGGATCGCGCAGCTCCACCCGGGTCCGGGCCGGCTTCGCGAGCGAAGTCTCCAGCGCCAGGATCTTCTTCGCGTCCGCCGCCGCCTGGTCCGCAGACGCGCCGGCGAGCGTCAGCATTTTCGTGACGTGCTCGACGTATTGGTCGCGCAGTTTCTGCGATGCTTCGTCGGCCTTCGTGTAATAATCGCGGTCCGGCAATCCGAGTCCGCCCTGGTAAGCCTGGGCGATGATCTTCGTGCTGTCCTTGTCGTCCTGGCCGGAGATGAAAAAGAAAAACGCGTGCAGCCCCATCGAGTGGAACCGCCCGATCTCTTTCAGCACATCTTTGCGATCCTTCATCGCGTCGATCTTCTTGAACTCGTCCTGGAGCGGAGTCGCCTTCGCCGTATCCACCGCCGATTCGTTCATTCCGCTCGAATAAAAGTCGCCGACTTTTTGGACGTCAGCCGAAGAAGCGGCTGACTTGTCTGCTTTCGGCTTCTTGGCATCCTTCGGAGCTGCGCCGCCCGACGCTTTCTCGGCGATTTCGTGCAACGCGTCGTTGTTCTTTTCCGCCAGCTCGTTGAACGAAGCCCAGCGCGAGAACTCCGGCGGGATCGGATTGTTCTTAATCCAGCCGCCATTCGCGAAGAGATAAAAGTCCTCGGCCGGTTTCACCGAGGTATCCATGTTCTTGAGATCGAGCGGCGGCGGATTCTTATCCACCTGCGGCTTCGCCGACGCGTCCGCAGAAGTGTTCGGCGCGATCGCCGGACTTTGGCCCGCGGCTGGAGGCGGGCTTTGTTCCGCCGGTTTTTTCGCCGGCTCCTTAACGGTCGGCGGTTTGTCGGCGTCTTTGGCTGCTGGCGATTTGTTCGGTTCGGTTTGCGCGAGCAGAGGGCCGGCTGCCAGCAACCCAGTCAGAAAAAGAGAGATCGGCTTAAACATCCGACACGGAACGTTGAAACGCCCGCGTTGTCCAATCGCTAAATCCCCAATGGGAACTCCGCAGGAAAGATGGACAGGATTTACAGGATTAACTGGATCGGAATTCCGAAGGAACTATGCAGGCAGCCAGAAAAAGATTTTCGGGTTCTCTAAGCTTCCTGGTTTCAGATTTCATGTCGCTGACGTCCGACGTGGCCAGCTCTTCTCCCAATCCACAAAATCCTGTCAATCCTGTCTAAACTTCATCGGCGTCACCGCAAATTGAACATCGCGCCGTCAATCCGTCTCCAATCCGGTATCCGATACCCTTATGGCATCTATCCTGCGCCTTTATAGCTAATGAACGCCCCGCGATTCTTCCCCATTCTTCTCGCGGGTGTTCTCTCTCTTTCGCTCGCGCCGGTCTCTTTCTCGAAATCAAAGGCTTCATCCAAGTCATCCGCGAAATCCAAACCTTCCGCCACACCCGCCGCCAAACCTTCTCCGACTCCGAACCACGATTGGCAGGTCATCAAGGTCGGCCCGCGCGATTACCTGAGCGTCGATAACATTGCGAAGTTCTACGGACTGATCGGCAACGTCGATTCCAGCGGCAAGACCGTCGTCCTCAACAACGGCCGCAACATGCTCCAGGTCACCCTCGACAGCCGCGAAACGATCGTGAATGGCGTCCGGAACTGGTTCTGTTTCCCTGTCATCGCGCACGAAAACAAGTTCCTCGTCTCGCGCATCGACCTCGCGAAAACCATCGAGCCGCAGCTCCGCCCCCAAATGATCCAGCGCAGCGGCAAAGTCACGACCATCGTCCTCGATCCCGGCCACGGCGGATTCGACAAGGGCGCCGCCAGTGCGTTCGGTAACGAGAAAACCTACGCGCTCGATATCGCCCGTCAGCTTCGCCCGCTTCTCCAGGCGAAAGGATTCAAGGTCATCATGACCCGCGAGAACGATGTCTTCATTCCGCTCGAAGTCCGCGCCCGCATCGCCAACGCGACGAAGGACTCGATCTTCGTCAGCATTCATTTTAACGCCACCGGCTCGAACCCGAACGCCACCGGGTTTGAGATTTTCTCGCTCACCCCGCGCGGCGCGCCCTCCACCAACGACGACTCGCTCGCGCTCCATTTCGTCAACATGCAGGCCGGCAGTCCAATGGAAGCGCAGAGCTTCGAGCTTTCCGCCGCCGTTTATCACTCCATGTGCGGCCATTTCCTCCAGGAGTTCGATCGCGGGATCAAGCGCGCCCGGTTCGCCGTCCTTCGCCGCACCAATATCCCTTCGATCCTCGTCGAAGGCGGCTTCCTCAGTGAAGCCGGCGACAGCAAACGCATCGCCGATCCCGCCTGGCGCAAACAACTCGCCGAATCCCTCTCCATCGGCATCGAGAATTACCGCGCGCTCGTCGAGAAAAAACAGCGCCCCATGCTCGTCGCCGAATACCGCGCCCAGGCCGCCGGCGAAATCACCGTTGTCGATCTCGCCGTTCCGCCCGCTCGCCTTGAGCCTTCGTCGAATCCCGCCCTCATCCCCGTCACGAACCCAGCGCCGACGCCAACGCCGTCAACGATCACGACCCCCGAGCAAGAGCGCGAACCGTAGTTCGCGTCAGCGAGAATAGAGAATAGAGGATGGAGGATAGCGTCGCTGCGGTTCTCTTCGCCATTCTCCATCCTCAATCCTCCATCCACGCTTCCTCCCCGTATCCTCGCTTCTGTTTCTCGTTGACCCCCGCTGAGGTGACCCTCACTCTCGGAAGTTCACGTAACTGAACCGAATGGACTTATGAAAAAATATCTCACCGCAGTATTGGGCATTCTTCTCGCGACCGTCTGTGTCTCGATCGCCGGACCGGACAAGGAAGCCATCATGGCAAAAGAAAAGGCCGCCTGGCAGGCATTCAAGGACAAGAATGCCGACGACTTCAAGAAAGTCGTGGATAAGGACTTCCGCGGCGTCTACGCCGAAGGCATCTCGGACCTGAACCAGGAGTTGGCCGACATGAAAAAGTGGAACATGAAGTCGTTTACCATCAGCGATTACACCGCCTTCTCTGACGAAAAGGATGTCATCGTGACGACTTACGTTGTGAAGATTGAAGGCACGTATGATGGCAAGGATCATTCCGGCACGTTCAACGCCGGCTCGGTCTGGAAGGAAGAAAACGGCGCCTGGATGGCCATCTTCCACACCAACGCAAAACAAGAGACACCCGCCAAGAAGTAGTCCGGGCGCGAGCGGAGGTCGCGTGAGCGAGGATAGGGGATGGAGAAATAGAGGATAGCGTCGCTGCAAATCTCTTCGCCATTCTCCATCCTCGCTCCGAATTTCTACTTTCTACTTTCTACTTTCTACTTTAGCCTTTGGCACACAGCGGGGGAGCCGACACGGCTGAGACGTCCTGGACGAACCCCTTGAACCTGATGCGGGTAATTCCGCCGAAGGGAGCGAGGTCCGAAGTAGGATTTTTCAGCCATGCGTTTTTGCCGCGCATGGCTTTTCTGTTTTTGTGAATCAGGAACGTAGGAAAGCAGGAAGGAAACGACAGGATTTACAGGATTAACAAGATGAAGACAGAAAACTCAAACGGCTCCTCCTCCAATCCCGAAAATCCTGTTAATCCTGTCCAAACGTCTCTCCCGAACAGCAAGAAGATCTACCTTCCCGGCCAACTCCATCCCGATCTCCGCGTCCCCTTCCGCGAAATTTCTCTCGCGCCCACGAAAACCATGTCCGGCCAGCTCGAAGTCAACGAGCCCGTCCGGGTTTACGACACCAGCGGCCCCTGGGCCGATCCCGATTTTCACGGCGACGTCGAACAAGGCCTCCCGCCGTTGCGCCAGCGCTGGATTCTCCAGCGCGGCGATGTCGACGAAATCGAAGGACGCGTCGTCACGCCGATCGATGACGGATACTTGTCCGCTACGCATGCGGCGCATGCGAACGGAAGCTCCAAATCCCAAGCTTCAAGCTCCAGAGAAGCTCCAAACTTCAAGCTCCAAGGCCCCAATTCCGCGCCACGCAAGCCTGTTCGCGCCAAGAACGGTAACGCCGTTACTCAACTCGCTTACGCGCGACGCGGAATCATCACGCCGGAAATGGAATTCATCGCGATCCGCGAGAATCTCGGTTGCGCTTCTTTCGCACTTTCTTCTGTAGCGGCGGCCTCTGGCCGTCGAAATGGAGACGGTCGATGCCCAGAGGGCGCCGCTACAAGAGATCGCGCCCGCAACGACCTCGCTTTCTCTCATCCCGGCGACAGCTTTGGCGCCGCAATTCCCAAACAGATCACCGCCGAATTCGTCCGCTCCGAAGTCGCCCGCGGCCGCGCCATTATCCCTGCGAACATCAATCATCCCGAATCCGAGCCGATGATTATCGGCCGCAATTTCCTCGTCAAAATCAACGCCAACATCGGCAACAGCGCCGTCGCGTCTTCGATCGAGGAAGAAGTCGAGAAGATGCGTTGGGCGACGAAGTGGGGCGCCGACACCGTGATGGACCTTTCCACCGGCAAAAACATCCACGCCACTCGAGAATGGATCATTCGCAATTCGCCCGTGCCGATCGGCACCGTGCCGATTTATCAGGCGCTCGAAAAAGTCGGCGGCCGCGCCGAGGAGCTGACCTGGGAAATCTATCGCGACACTCTCATCGAACAGGCCGAGCAAGGGGTCGATTACTTCACCGTCCACGCCGGCGTGCTCTTACGCTTCATCCCTTTAACGGCTAAACGAGCAACGGGGATTGTTTCCCGCGGCGGCTCGATCATGGCGAAATGGTGTCTCGCCCATCACCAGGAAAGTTTTCTCTATACTCGTTGGGACGAGATCTGCGAGATCATGGCCGCCTACGACGTCAGCTTCTCCATCGGCGATGGCTTGCGGCCCGGTTCAATCGCGGACGCGAACGACGAAGCGCAGTTCGCCGAGCTTTACACACAAGGTGAGCTGACCCAGCGCGCGTGGAAACAGCATGTCCAAGTAATGAACGAAGGCCCCGGCCACATCCCCATGCACCTGATTCGGGAGAACATGGAGAAACAACTCGAGTGGTGCGACGAAGCGCCCTTCTACACCCTCGGCCCGCTCACCACCGACATTGCGCCGGGCTACGATCACATCACCAGCGCCATCGGCGCCGCCATGATCGGCTGGTTCGGCTGCGCCATGCTTTGCTACGTCACCCCGAAAGAACATCTCGGTTTGCCGAACAAAAAGGATGTGAAGGACGGCGTCATCGCCTACAAAATCGCCGCCCACGCCGCCGACCTCGCCAAAGGCCATCCCGGCGCTCAATACCGCGACAACGCCATCAGCAAGGCGCGCTTCGAGTTTCGCTGGGAGGATCAATTCAATCTTTCGTTAGACCCGGAGACCGCCCGCGAGTTCCACGACGAGACCTTGCCGCAGGAAGGCGCGAAAACCGCCCACTTCTGCAGCATGTGCGGCCCGCATTTCTGTTCAATGAAAATCACTGAGGACGTGAGGAAGTATGCGGCAGAACAAAATCTGACGGAAGAAGACGCGATCGAACATGGATTGGAACAGAAGGCAGCGGAGTTCACGAAGAAAGGCGCAGAAGTTTACAGTCCGGTGTAGTGGCGGCTATCTCAGCCGCAGTTGATCGAAATGAGCGACGAACCCTCGGGAGAGAGAGATGTCGCCGGAGGCTCCGCAATCCGCAATTCTTTTAGGTCGCTTTTGGGAATGTGCCCGTGATATGCCTCTCGGCTGTTCGGTTCTGACTCTTAATTCACGGAGGTAACATGCTTCATCTCATTTGGTACATCATCGTTGGTTTAATCGCCGGAGTCGTAGCGAAATCGGCCATGCACATGCATATGTCGTTTCTCTGGACGATCGTGCTCGGCATCGTCGGTTCCATTGTCGGCGGATTGATCACGCACCTGATTTTCCGTCCCAGGGAAGGCGCGTCCTTTCACCCCGCCGGCATCATCGTTTCCATCCTTGGCGCGATCCTGGTGTTGTGGGTGTGGCACCATTTCAAGCTCCACATCCCCACCGGCTAGTCTGTAGTTGGCCCGTCCCAAACTCCTGTAGCGGCAGCCGTGTCGGCTGCAATCTTTGCCTGTGCTCTTTCTCGCCCGCCGCGCGAGCATCTGATGCGATCAGAACAAATGAGACGCCTCGTATTTTCGATTCTAGCCTCATCGCTCGTATCTCTTAACCCGCAGCCGGCGCATTCTTCCACGCCGCACGCCACTCTCGCCGACCTTGAGAAATTAGACATCCTCTGCTACGTCCCCGCCTGGCTACCCAAAGGCTTCAAACTAAAGAGCGTCACGATCACCTACGACGAGCCCGGCCCCGACGAAAACACAGCCGGGCGTTTCCCGCTCTACTACCTCGAATACTCCAACGGTCCGAGCCGGACTGGTGGTAGCGCTTCGTTCACGATCGATTTCCCTTCGGCCCGATGTATCTGATCTACTCCCCGAAAGGGCAGGGGAAAGCTGGCCGGAAAAAAGAGATCAAAGCCAACTGGGCGAGCGACGTCAACATGAAGTCCGAAGAAGCCAAAAACCCGAAAGGCCATCCGGTGCTCGGCCGATACCACGGCTTCTCCGCCACCGGCATCACCGTCGCCGAATTCGAGAAGATCATTAACTCGCTGAAACCAATTCGGCCCTAGCCGTGCGGGAGCTCCGCTGCGGCGAAAGCGAAAAAGCTTGTCAGAAAAGGCGCCGGTCTTTATACCGGGGCCTGACCCGTTTTTAACGCTAACGCAATCGCACGAGTAGCGGCTGGCAAAGAGTAAGGGCGGGGCGGCTTCGGCTGACCTCGAGGGCACGATGACTGACCGCTGCCTAACCAAGGACACCAAAATGAAAACACCCAGCCCCGGCCAGCCACGAAACACTTTAGTTACCCGCAGCGTCCTAGCCAGCGCCCTCGCGCTTACTCTCACCTTGAGTGTGGGTGTTGCTCGAGCCGATGAAACTTGCTCTTCGCCTTATCTCGCTCGCATCGAGGGGCAGGAAGAGTTCGTCTATGTCTGGACACTGGGCGTCGAAGGTCTGGGCGATGGCGCGGACAAACTGGTCACCGTGGATGCAAAGCCCGGCTCGCCTACCTACGGCAAAGTCATTAACAGCGTTTCCGTCGAAGGCCGCAACGAGGCGCATCACGGCGGATTCACCGACGACCGCCGTCAGCTCTGGCTCGCCGGTCTCGAAAACAGCAAGGTATTTATCTTCGACGTCCATACTGATCCGGCGAAACCGAAGTTGATGAAGACTATCGACAATTTCGAGAAAACCACCGGTGGCGCTCTCGGGCCCCATGGCGCTTATGCCTTGCCTGGACGCGTGCTTATTCCGTGTCTCTCGAACGCGAAAGATAAAGGCGGCAAGACTGCCTTGGTCGAATACGCGAACGACGGCAACTACATCGCGACCCACTGGCTGCCGACCAAGGATGATGCGCACGGCGCGGCGGACGCGCAGTTCGCCGACGGCTACGGCTATGACGCGCGGGTTTTGCCGCGCAAAAACGCGCTCCTCACCTCATCGTTTACCGGCTGGACGAACTACACGATGGACTTCGGCAAATTGACCGCCGACGCCGAGGCGATGAAACATTTTGGTTCCACCATGGTGATGTGGGATTTCCATACCCGTCAGCCGAAGAAAGTCTTCCAGGTGCCCGGCGCGCCGCTCGAAATTCGCTGGGCTTGGGGTGACAAGCATAACTACGCTTTCACCGCGACCGCGCTGACCTCGAAGCTCTGGCTGGTTTACGCGGACGATAAAGGTGAGTGGCAGGCCAAGGAGGTCGCGCCAATTAGCGACGTGAAAGGCGGTGTCCTTCCCGTCGACATCAGCCTGAGCGCGGACGACAAAACCCTCTTTGTCGATTGTTTCGGTGACGGCAAATGCCGTGTCTTCGACGTTTCGGATCCGCAAAAACCGAAACAGATCTACGAGAAACCGATTGGGAAGCAGGTCAACATGGTATCGCAAAGCTGGGACGGGAAGCGGCTCTATTTCACCAGCTCGCTTCTCGCCCGCTGGGACAAAGGCGGCGCCGATAACGAACAGTTTTTGCGCGGTTACTCCTGGGACGGCAAAGAACTAAAGCCCACCTTCGATCTCGATTTCACCGCGCTGAAACTGGGCCGCCCGCATCACATGCTCTTCGGCTCCACCAAAATCGGCCCCGCTCGCACCGTGGCGACTAATCAATGATCCGGGGAGCGCACGCGCCTCGCGTGCTGGCGATGGCGCCCTCGCCATCGCGGACTTTTCCCCAATCAGAAAACGCGTTGCGGCGAAGGCGGCGCAACGGACACGCGAGGGCGCGTGTGCTCCCCAGAATGCTTCTCGTCATCCTCCTCGCGGCTGCTGCCTTCGCCACCGATCTTCCTCGCGACCCCGATTACGATTACGACCCACCCGCGCCGGGCAGCTACACCCTGCCGGTTGTGAAGACCGCAGGCGACGGCGCGCTCCTCGATTCCTCCGGCAAATCAGTAAACCTCCGCGACCTGACCCACGGCCGCGTCACGGTCCTGAGCTTCATCTACACTCGCTGCGCCGCAGGCAAAGCGTGTCCTTATGCAACCGGCGTGTTGAACCAATTGCATCAGCTCAGCATAGACGACCAGACCCTGGCGAAAAACATGCGCCTGATCAGTATGAGCTTCGATCCCGACTACGACACGCCGCAGCGCCTCGCCGATTATTCCGACGCGATCCGCGAAGAAAAAGCCGGCTGCGAATGGCGCTTCACGACCGCGAAATCGCGCACCGACCTGGAATCCATCCTCGCCGCCTACGACCAGACCGTGGATAAACGCCCGAATCCATCCGATCCGCAGGGCCCACTCTTCCACACTGTTCGAGTGTTCCTAATCGATCGCGACGCCCGCATCCGAAACATCTACAGCTCCGGTACCCTCGATCCCCGTCTGGTGATAGCCGATGTGGAAACGCTGCTGCTCGAAGAAGCGAAACTTTCGAAAAAATAATCCGCAGCCACGTCATAAGAGAGCGGAGGTTTACGTGAATGGGTAGCGCGCGCGTCTCGCGTGCTGGTTTCGGCGCCTCGCCGAAACGATCTTTTTCTTCTCCTCGTCGGCCGCATGAGCTAACACTTCTCATCATGCGCTTCGTTCCCCTTTTGGTTGCGACTCTCCTGAACATCAGCACCGCGTTTGCCGGCGAGATTCGCGAGTTCGACGTGAAGACCTTAGAGCGTCTCGGGAACGAGTTGGTGCGGACGAGCCAACGCCCTAACCGGGGAGCGACGGATCTGGTCCGACAACGAGCCGTCCAGACTGCTCGCGCTGCTCTGCGAGGTCGGCTCTTCAAGCTTGGCTACGATTACGTCGTGCTCAGTGATCCTGACGGGAATCGGTTTCTCGTTTACGCACTCGGCAAGACTCCGAGGTCCGCTGAAGTAGTTTTGGGCGGCCATTTCCGCGTCACCGTCTCGGCAGACGGCTCAACGATCGAGCGGATCGATCCTCTCTCGAAAACCATGATGGTTGACAGCGAACGAAATTCCGGTTTGCCCCCTGGATCCAGACTCACCGCGCTGTATGTCAACCAGATCGTAAGCAACCGGCCGGTCGAGACCTTCATTTACCTCGCGAGCCTTGCTCGGAAGAACATCTACGTCGGAACACCGGGTGGAAAAATGTGGGTCGTTGGCAAAGGCCGAATGCGAGTCGACACGTCCAAGCCGGGCAACAATTCCGAAGCCGCCGCTGCCCGTAAAGCAATGGGCCGTTGAGCTGACAGGGAACGCAATCATGATCGCCGCCGCCACCGAACAGGGCTTTTACCAGGCTGAACTGGCAGGACTAGTCTTCCGGGTGTCCCCGATCGTTTTGATCCTGATCGGGATCACTTTTCTGCGACGAAAACAGCCCAGTCGGATTATGTTCGGCATGCAGCTGTCCGCTGGAATCTGGTTGGCGCTCGCGCTTGCCAACCCCCTTCTGCTCGCGTCTGGCCGTGGCTTGTTCAGTTCGAACAAGGTCGACAACCTGGACCGACTGCGGACTTACCTTTCAATCGCAGACATCACCTGGAATCTCGAAACGCTCTCGTTCCTTTTCTTCGCTATTCTGTTTCTCGTCTATTGCCGCCAGAGCGTTTCCAAAGACAGTTTGGTCTGACGACGAGACCTGCCACGCCGTAGTCCCGGCGACTGCGGGACGATGGCGGGTTTCCCTTGCTAATACTCGCCCGATCTCGGAAAAAGAATCGCGCGCCTCAGATGAACCCTGAGCGACTCCGACTGACCCCTTTTCTGTTTCCAGGCGCCAACTACCCGGTCGACGGCGGCGCGACCGCTTTGTAGAGTCACTGGATAAGCCTGATCAATGACGACAAGCAGCCAGAGCTTTCCTTCAACTACAGAAAACAAAAACTCCTATGTCTACTGATTCACAGAAACTCCGTGGCAAAGTCGCCATCGTCACTGGCGCCTCCAAAGGTATCGGCGCAGCCATTGCGACCCACCTTGGTCACGCCGGTGCTTCCGTCGTCGTCAATTATTCCTCGAGCAAAGAAGGCGCGGATCGCGTTGTCGCTGACATCACCAGCCAGGGCGGCAAAGCCATCGCCGTGCAGGCGAACGTCTCGCAGAAACCCGATATCGATCGCCTTTTCGCCGAAACCATGACCGCCTTCGGCCGCGTCGATGTTCTCGTCAATAACGCCGGAATTTTTGACTTTAAGCCGCTGGCCGAAGTGACCGAGGAACACTTCCATCGGCAGTTCAATCTCAACGTGCTCGGCCTTCTCCTCGTCTCGCAGAAAGCAGCCGAAGCCTTTGGCGCGGACGGCGGAAGCATCATCAACATCAGTTCCGTCGCTGCCGTGAGCCCGCAGCCCGGCGATCGGCCCGCCGCTCCGCATAACGACGCCTCCATGCCCTTTCCTTCGGCTTTTCTACTTCCAACTTCCTAATTCCTACTTTCAACCTGCGCTTTCCCTTGCCAACGTTCGCCGGATATCGCTAAAAGATTCGCGCGCCCCAGATGAAACTCTCGGTCGTCCCGAGGTTAACAGACTAACCATTTTGCTTTTGTAATATATGTTCGCTGAATGGAAAATCGTCATTACGCGCGACGGCATTACGCTTGCGATCGCAATCCTCGGGGCGGGCCTTGGAATCATAAATCTCCTCATCGATCTCCGAAGGAATCGTGTCAGCCTACGAGTGATTCCGAAACTCTATGCATCGGGAGTTAAACGAGGCAGCTACAGTTGGAATATTAGTGATAGCGATATGGTAAACGCGGACGAACTAACAGGAGAACGACGTCTCTGCGTTGAAGTTCAAAACGATGGAAATAAAGTGGTGACGGTAGATACAGTGGGATTCATGCGAAAAGGCTCTTCTCACAGATTCGTTATTCTGCGTCCTATTTTGGCTGACAATAAGAGCCTTCCAATGCGATTAGAACCAGGCGATAGTTTTATCGCATATTCGAGTTTCACGCCGCAAGAATTGTGGAAAGCTCAGGGGCATGTTGACTATGCAATCGCGGAGACCGCGACGGATCGAATCTTTAAGGGCACGAGCCCGATTCTTGAGGAACTAAAGAAACAGCTCAGCTGAGGCGCGAGCCGACAGACAGGCGGGGGAAGATCATCGAGTAGAGTAATTTTTGCGACAGACGCACCGAAACTCAACAAAGCAGGGCGACGCAACAGTGGAATATTGCGCCAGTCACCTAACGCATGGACCTCCGAGACATCACTCCGCTCTTGACCGCCTTCGGTCCGATCGCGGCCTTGATAATCGTATTCGACTACATTCTGACAGAGCATCAGAAGTCGAAGCTCTTCAATCTTTTTGTCAAAGTCGCACAAATTGGTTCAAAGCCGCTGTCGTTTGCTTTCTACGGACTGGTTGTGATCTGCAGCACGTTGCTCACTCTGGGTATCATTTCTATCAATGGATTCATCGAGATTCTGACGAAACAATCTGAGCGACCTACGGGAATCCGAGAAGCATCGGCCGCTATCGTAATTGCGATAGCTTTCAAGATTCTCGTTTGGGACTACCTATTGGCTCTGAAGAGCTTCGTTCTTCTGCGGCTATTGCGGGTGCATATCGAAACGAAGCGCGGGCCTCGGCGAGTCCTGGGAACCATACCGGGCATGATTGCTGTGTTTCTCGATTTCTTTGTCACGGTGATGCTTACCGAGCGCGTCCTGCACTGGTGGCAATTATTTCAAATGCGACATGAGAACTCAATTCCGCCTGGTGTAGCGGAAGCATTGGGTTTTTTCGATGCGATCAACTTCATAGCCAAAGATACTGTGCAAAACTCCTTTTATGCGCTCAACGGAACGTTAATAATGTATGTTGCACTCGGATTCTCAGCAGCAGCGCGCGGCACAGTCGCCCGCTTAAACGTCAAGGGGATTACTGACAACATCTTTAAGATTATCGCGGCGGTGGGAGCCTTCTGTGTCTTAGTCGTCGCAGTATCCCGACACATTGCGGCTCGGTAGACGGTACCGTTGAATAGACCGGGAATCTCGACAGTTGCTCTGAAATGATAGTCGTCAGTACCGAATCCCCGCCACCATTTGATATCCGCTACTTTGCCGGCCGAATTGACTGGCGACGGCGGCTTTGACCTGTTGGAAGACGTACTTTAGGCCGGTGTCGGGACGATCGTAGAGACCGGAGCGGGCATCGATCGCTTCCTGGGCTTCGGTCCGGGCGGCGGCGACGGCGTAGTTCTTGTCGGCCAAGGCTTTCATGGCGAGGACCAGGTTGGCGGATTGGATGTCGTTCGCGGTGGGATTGTAGCCGGGCACCTGGGCCACGGCGGCGGCGAGGTCGCGCCCGGCCTGCACGAGCGAGTCGTAGCTGCGTTCGGATCAATAAACTATCCCGCAGACTCACTTTTTTCTGTGAAGAGTCGCACGGGTAACGCTGTCGTTCGTTACAATTCGGACTCCATATTTTGTGGTGTTTCCCTTAACCGGCGGCCAGCTAGCTCCGGTTTCTGTAAGCGTAACTGTCTGAGCATCGTCACTCAAAACGAGAATCGCGGGTGCAGCATAAGCGCTCATCATTTGCCATGTCTCATTTGACACGATGCCATGATCTTCCTGCATAGCTTTATAAGCCATGTTGGCGAGCGTTCGGGAATTAACATGATACCAGCCTTTGGATTCGAGACGCTGCGACCTGTCTTGAAAGATTATCTCATTTTCTGCTTCATTGATAATCAATGTGTAGTCTTCGTGGTAATCTTTATTTAACTTTCCCTTCCAATAGAGGCGCTTTACGCCCTGCCAAGTTCCCGCAAAAGGCTTCTTATTTTTCGGCGTCGTAGTCGGGCTGATTGGTAGCGCCGGAGGCGTGGCAACCGATGCAGTGCTGGTTGACGCTTCAGCTCGTCGGAAAGTGCCCTCTCCGAGCTCTTCTCCGCCGTGAAATACCAAAGTGCTATCAGCACCTGTCCCACTTAATCCAATACTCATTTTACCGTCGCGCGCATTCTCGTACGGCGCTGTTAGAAGATTCGGCCCATCGCGGCGCCAGTTGCGCAGCGTGTTTGAAGCGCGGCCATGGCTGTAATTCTCTCCTTCTGGATTGTAGCTTAAAATGACGATGCTTTCGTTGTCATCGATCGAAAGTTGAGCCGCGAGATTCTGGTATTTCCAAGTTGTGACCTGGCCTTTCCAAATGCCGGAGAAACGTTCCGCCGTCTTTTCAATGGTCACCGGAGGAGCGGCAACGAAGCGATTCTCCGGACTCTCGGTCACGACGGCTTTTGGGGCATCCGCGGTCGGTGTTATAGGCGCCGCCGGTGAGGGCTGCGGGGTTGCTGTCGGCGGCGGCTGGAGCGCCGGCGACTGCTCGGATCGCGATTGGCTCGATACGTAGGTGCCGTGCTGCCACGTGAACATCCAAATCGACGCGACAATGAAAGCGGATACCGCGACACCGATGAGAATCATCCTTCTCCGAGCGTTGTTTGATCGAGCGGTAACCGACGTGACGACTGTCGCTCTATCTGCAGCCGAACGACGCATTGATGGCTTCGATCTTACGCATTCCGCATCTGTTTGATTTGAGAGAGCTGCTATGAGCCGGTCAGCGTGCTGGTGAAAATCCAACCCGCTATCGAGCGGTAGCGCGTTACGAAATGCGAGAGCCTGAATGTCTAGAGGCAACTTCTCGGGTTTCGGCATCGCCGTTGTATCGATTAGAAGCGGGATGACACAAATGCGTGCCTTGAGTGCGTATGCAATTTCAAGGCGGACAAAATCTATCGGCTCATCGATTCGCCGCGATCCGTCGTTCTGCTCGCCGAGCCAGCGAGGACCTATTAATGCAATAACGAAGTCTGACTTCTCAATTGTCTCCTTGATTCGTTCTCGGAAATCGACACCAGGCGGAATCGAGTCGAAATCCATAAATACATTGCGTGAGCCAAACGTCGCCTGTAATCGATCGTAAAGCCTGCCCGCAATCGGTAGCGAATCTTCGCGGCGATATGAAATGGCGATCATTGCTTGCGCGTCGGGGGCATATTAAGAGCTGCAGGACAATCGTGTAAAGAGGACTGGTACCGTCCAGCACCCGATCAAATTCCGCAACAGACAGGGCAGAATCGCCTCAGTCTGTGACTCTCGTCAGATCAAAGTTGTTTCACGCCCGCGTTCAGCCGCAGCAGGCAATACCGAAGTCGAGCAGGCGCTCGGCTTTGTCGGCGAGGAATTGAGGGGTGAACATTGCGGAGGTCAGAAGTCGGATATCAGAGGTCGGAATGGAGTGCAAGTGGCGAAAGCCTTCTCACAGTTCTCCGGTGCGGTGGTCGAGGGATAGTCGACGCGCCCGATACCTGGGGGCTTCAGGTAGCCGTGATCTCACCGAACTCCGGCCCTTACTATACGTGATTCACGTATAGCATGCATTGTCATTGGGACAGGGGGCAGCGTGGGGTATTTTGCACCGTGCACTGGTCGAGTCTCTTGAAGCGAAGTAGGCGCCTGAAAAGTAGGAGCCAGGAGGCGCACCTCGAAGTAGGAAGTAGGAGGTAGAAAACGAAGACGAGCAGTCAAAATCAGGGGCCGACGTCCATTCACAGAAGGCGGTGGCGACAATGCGGGCGCGCCGTGTCTTCAATCGGTTCTAGGGATTAATCCTGACTTTGCTCTTGTGGACGAAGCCGCTCTTCTTCTCGTCCGTCGTCGCGTGGAGCCAGTCGCCTTCGATCCGATCGATCTCGAGCCGGTCGCCGTTCCTTAGCGGCGTGACCACTGCAGCCTTGGCAAACGGTCGCTCGTGGAGAGTCGCGCCGCCGTCGGGTCCGCGCACAATGCCGTGCATCTTTTGCGGCGCCGGGATGGGCGATGGAATTGATGTCGGCGACGGAGTTGGTTGCGGCGTCGGCGTGGGCGTGGGGGTTGCCTGACTGACGTTCGGAATCGGTTCGTCGTCGGTGGTCGAATCACGAATAGGCCGGCCACTTGCTGGGTAGAGTCCTTTCATGCTATCGATTCGCCACGCCCCGGATTCCAGGACGAAGTCGATGTTTCCTTTCCAACGAGCCTGGTTCGCGGCCGGATCAGTGTCCTCGAACACGACCGCGACACTGGCGGCCCGATCGGTCTTGGAAACAGGAGTGACTTCCGCCAATTTTACCGCCGGTTTGAAACCGACGGAGCGGGAGAATCTCGCGATGGCAAGATGCCGGCGAAATTCTTCCGAGAGGAGATTGTAGGCCGCGGTCGCATTGCGTTTGGCTAAGAAAGAAAAGTAGCGATGCGTCACCGCCACGGGGAGCTCAGTTTGATCCGGCTGCGAAGTAGGAGTCGGCGAAGGGGCTGCTGTGATCGCCGCCACTTCGTTGGTCTTTTTGGCGGGCGCTGAGTTTTTGGCAAGAAGCCAATAAATCAGCGACGCCGCGATTACGAGCAGGGCTGCTATCCAAACCAAAGATCGCGTCGAGCGACGTGCGACCGGCGCCGCCGCTTGGGATTGGAAAGATGGAACTCGAGCCGGTTCCGCACCTGGCGGCGTGCTTCCCGCCTTTGCAAGACAGGCGGCGATTTGGTCCGCTGCTTTGGCGATCGATTGCCCCTGATTCCCGGGACCGATCGACAGCCAGTGCACCGTAGCCAGCAGGTAATCGAGACTTTTCGATGGCGCCGAATTATCGAACCGGATCGGCACAATATTGAGGTCGAACTTTAAGGCTCGCTCCACTTCGCGGAGGACGTGCGAAGAGACATTGGAATGCTGACTGTAAATCAGGACGAAACAGCTGGCGCCCTCGATGGCATTCAGGATCGCCTCCGCGTAGGAACCGCCCGGCGGCACATCCCGCGGCGCCATCCAGCAGGTCACCCCGCGTTTTTCGAGCGCCTCCACGATCAGCTCCGCGGCGGGCGCATCCTGGTGCGAATGACTTACGAAAACGTGGTTGCTCATGCCGGCCGTCGCCCTTGAGGTCTAGCAAAGATGAAACGCGGAGCCAGCTTTTTCCGCGCGCCATGGAGGGATGTGCTCCATCACAACGCTCGATTGGAGCGGGCGAAAAAGAGCTGGAAAATTCCGGCTAGTCGCCGGAATTTGACCGACGCCGGCGCTCGCCAATCCTCTCCCGTTCGCTTGGAGCACTGGCCTGTTTAATTCTGGAGAACAAAATGCCCAAAATCAAAACCGTCCGCGGAATCGAAAACCGCAAGGTGGTGTCGCGAAAGGAATGGCTTGTCGCTCGCAAGAAACTTCTGGTGAAAGAAAAGAAGCTCTCGAAGCTGCGCGACGAATTAAACCTTCAGCGTCGCAAGCTGCCCTGGGTTAAAGTCGAAAAAGAGTACGTCTTCGACGGGCCGACCGGCAAGGTCACGCTCGGCGATTTATTCGGCGGCAAGAGCCAGCTCCTCATTTATCATTTCATGTTCGGGCCGGGCTGGAAGGAAGGTTGCTCGCATTGCTCATTTTGGGCCGATCATTTCGACAGCGTGAACCCTCACATTGGACAGCGCGACACGGCTTTCGCTGTGGTTTCCCGCGCGCCCTTGAAAGAAATCGAGCCGTTCAAGAAGCGGATGGGCTGGCGCTTCAAATGGGTTTCCTCGTTCGACACGGACTTCAATCATGATTTCAACGTGTCGTTCACGCCGGAGCAGGTCAGGAGCGGGGTGCTGCCCTACAACTACGGCAAGTACAAAGCGGAAATGATTGACGAAAAGCAAGGTGTCAGCGCGTTTTATCGCGACAAAAGCGGCGACATTTACCACACCTACTCGTCGTACGAGCGCGGGATTGACCTGATGAATACTACCTACAATTTTCTAGACCTGACCGCCAAAGGCCGCGACGAAAAACCCGGCGCCGCCCAGGATTGGGTCCGTTATCACGACCAATACAAAGGCGCGACCCAGGGTGGTCGCTCCTAAAATCGAAGGAGGGAATTATGAATCGCGTCGTTCACTTTGAAATTTACACGGATGAGCCGGAAGCGGTGCAGCCGTTTTATCAGGATGTTTTCGGCTGGAAGTTCAAGAAGTTCGAGGGTGGTCCGGTTGAGTACTGGCTGGTCACGACGGGCGACGAGAAGGATGCAGGAATCAATGGCGGGCTCTTGCGTCCGCGCGAAGGCCAGAGACCGGGAACGATCAACACGATCGCCGTTCCGTCACTCGATGAGACAACGAAAAAGATTGAGCAGCGCGGCGGAAAGATCTGCGTGCCGAAGATGGCAATTCCCAAAATGGGCTGGCTGGCCTACGCGGAAGATCCAGCCGGCAATGTCTTTGGCCTCATGGAACCAGATACGAGCGCGAGGTAATGGAGATGCTGAAAGACAGCAAAGCGTTCAGTGGGTTTGCGGCTCCCGACATCGCGAAGATGAAAGAGTTTTACGGCCAGACCCTGGGTTTGAACGTCACAGAAGAGCACGGACTACTGACGCTGCATCTCGCCGGCGGAGCCAATGTTCTCATTTATCCGAAGGCGGATCATGTTCCGGCGACATTCACCGTCCTCAATTTCCCGGTGGGCGATGTCGATCAGGCGGTCGACGAATTGGGCAAGCGCGGCGTGCGTTTCGAGAAGTATGACGGACCGGAAATCAAGACGGATGAGAAGGGGATCATGCGCGGAAACGGTCCGACTATCGCATGGTTCAAAGATCCAGCCGGCAATATTCTTTCGGTGCTCGAAGCAACGAGGTGAAGATAGTCAGACGAGATTCGTCTGGATGAAATCGTGGTTCACCGGGGGCCTGCCTTCGACGCCGATGGATCGGCGTTGTATCCTCGGCAATATGAAAATGTCCTATGTTTTATCTTTTCTTTGCGGCGCTGGGTTAGTGCTCGGCTTCAGCACGCTCCGTGGATCCAATGCAGAAGCCGCGCACCATGTTTACGAGCTGCGCCTCTATCACGTGAAGGAGGGCAAAATGGACGCTCTCAAAGCTCGCTTTGGCAATCACACCGACTCGATCTTCAAGCGGCACAACATGAAGAGTGTGGGTTATTGGTCGCCTGAAGATGCCCCCAGTTCTCAGAACCTGTTTATCTACATTCTGGAGCATCCCAGCCGTCAGGAGGCGGAGAAGAATTGGGCCGCGTTCCAGGCCGACCCGGAATGGCAGAAGGTGAAGGCCGAATCAGAGGCGAAGGGGCCACTGGTGGAGCAAATCGACCGTTACTTCATGGACCCAACCAACTTTTCGGCGCTTAACTAATCGAGAGTCTTCGCGATCTTTTCGATCGTGTTCCAATTACGGGTGGTGACCAGCCTTCGCCATCCGCCTTCGTCGCAACTACGGCGCGACAAGAGGCTACGGCTTGGCAAGCCGGCAAGCGCTGAAGCACCAACCCACCGCTAGCCCTCGTTAAGAACCTTCACGACCTTTTGGATTGTATTCCAATTGCGCGTCGTAGCAGCGACGCCGAGCAGCTTCTCGATCTTGCCGAGGTAGCTGATCGCCTTCATCTCCCGACGATACACACCCAGGACGAATCGGCCCTGGATCGCAATCACCTTCAGCAGCCAGTCATCCTCCGAGGGCAGACTAAGCGGAAGAGGAGGCAATTGGGATGTTTGAGGTTTGAGGTTTGATGTTCGACTTACTTCGGAACGAGGACGTGCGCGAAATGGTTTGGCTGCCACGCTCACGAATCGGGTGATGGTCGGTCCGGACGGTTCTCCGGAGAACGGATCCTTCGATGTAAGTTCGATGATGTCGCGTGCCGGACAGATCATGATCTCGCATTTGAATGGTAACTTTCGTGCAAAGGCTGCGCGCAAGACGGACTCGCTCACGTCTTCTCGCACCACAAACGTGCCAACGGCGCCGATGTTGACGACACCGAACCTGGCCAACTGCTTCGCGATTAGCGCCGGCTGGCAGCGGTTAGTTCCACCGACGTTCACCGCGCGAAGGAAAACGACCGAAGACATGGCGAGCCAAGTCTCGCAGTTATTGGTTAATTGTTAAGTTATTCGTCGGGGATCATCAGAGATTCGTCTGGATGAAGCGCGGACTCGCGTGAACGTCGATTTGATGCAAGAGCGTGTCGCCAGAGTTAACGAATCGATGCAGCGTATTCGCTGGGATTACGACGATGCTGCCGGCTTTTACCTCGCGCTGCTCGTCTCCGACGGTGATGGTGGCGCAGCCCTCGAGGGTGAATGCGACTTCGACGTACGGATGCTTATGCAAAGGCGGTCCTTGCCCGGGCCTGGCGTTGACGATGTAGGCGGAGAAGGGTGCGCCGTGATTTGCGCCAACGAAGTCATACGACATTCCCACGAACGGCAACTGCTTGAGATCGATGAAGCTCATGGCGGAAGTGACGAGTGACATGTGACCAGTGACAAGAAAAATCCGCGCCAGAGCTTGTGACGCGCTGGCCGCAGCCTTGCGCTCTCGAGTGCGTTTTGGGACGCGTATCTTCGTGGCGACAAGGATGCGCTGGCATGGTTGAATGGCGCCGGGCCGCGCACGGTGTTGGAAGCGGCTGACGACTGGAAGGCCGCGCCGTAGGAGGCGTGTCGGAAGTCGGAGATCCGAGGAAGACGGAGAAAACGCCGAACGCCCAACGCCGAACATCCAATGCCGAATAGGAGAGTCGGACGACCTCGCTAGCGCGCTAGAAGATCGGCGAAATGGCGCAACTCAGTTTGGTTTAGATCGGACACGGCCCAATAATCCATTTCACTATGGGTCCAGTGAAATAGGGAGTACCCGCGGCGGTTAATGGACTCGGGTGCGGTGTCGCCTTTCGCAGGCACCGGGGCGATGAACAAATTGATCGGGTGTTTGTTTCGGTGATAGACGAGTGCGACGACCGTCTTGCCATCGAGATAATCGAGCCGTCCTCCGGCCAGCGGAAAACCGTCATTGGAGAGATCGCGCACCTCGGGTGCGAAATCGATCTTGCCGTCAAACCACGGTTTGACGGTGTGCTGGTCCGATGAGGCCACATCGACAAGGTGCGTGGCGAGCAGTGAGCGCACATGGTTGCCGATGACCTGGTCAGCCAACGCGCGCTGGGTCGCGCGCGTGTTTTGGAACAGCGCGGCCGCCAAAAGCAAGATGGCGCAAACCGTCACGGTGGCGAAGGTCAGCCAGGGCCAGGAAATTCCGCGTCCGGGTTCTTTCGCTTCGCGGCGGAGAGCAGCGCGCAGGTTCCTGCGCAAATGCGCGGGCGCCCGGTAACTGGGAGCATCACTGGTCACGACTTCGTGCAAGGCGCGAATCTGTTGCTCGATGCGGCGACAATCTTCGCAGGTGCGCAAGTGTCGCTCGATTTCCTGGCCGTTAACCAGATCGAGTTCGCCATCTACATAGGCGTGAAGAAGCTCGGGGACCTGGCTATGATCGATACTCATTTCGTGTAGGTCTTGGATAGGATCATCTGAAGCTGGCGGCGGGCTCGCGCGAGACGCGACATGACGGTGCCGATGGGAACCCCGGCGATGCCGGCGATCTCCTTGTAGGAAAAGTTTTCCAATTCGCGCAGGGTGATCGCCTCCCGGAATTCGGCGGGCAATTGCTCGATAGCCCTTCGAACAGTTTCCCGGTCCTGTGCCCGATCGATTGCGACGCCGGCGTCCATCTCGTGACTTTGGCCGCCATGTAATTCTTCCTCGAAGACGACGTTGGCTTCATCCGAGCGATAGCGTTTCAGAGCAGTAAAGGAAGTGTTGCGGACGATACTCAAAAACCAGGCGCGACTGTTTTCGCCGCGAAAGCTTTCGAAGAATCGAAATGCGCGTAAGGACGCTTCCTGCACGACGTCTTCCGCGTTTTGGTCGTTGCCCATGAGGAACCGGGCCAAATTGTAAGCGGCATCGAGGTGCGGCAGAATCTGCTTCTCGAATTCGGACAAGCGCGTGGGCTCGGTCAATCGGAACACGTGACGTTACTTTCAATCATTCATAACCAGACTGCGAACGGCTGAATTTTATTCCCGGCCCGGCAATTCTTCCGCAATCGGGAATAAACGCATCGGGCGCGCAGTCACCGTGATCAGAAGACAAAGGATAATTATGAATGATCACAACCACATTTTAGCGAATGACAATCCGGACGGCGTCGATCGGCGCGGCTTCCTCAAATGCATGGCCTGGGCCGGCACGGGTGTGCTGTGGACGATAAGCGGGGGAGTGCTCACGTCCAAGGTGCTTGGCGCCGTCGCGGCGGAGGCGGCGGGAGATTTCAGTTTCGTGCAAATTAGCGACAGCCATATCGGATTCAACAAAGAGGCAAACAAGGATGTCATCGGGACCCTGCAAAAGGCGATCAGCAAGATCAATGGCCTGCCGGCGCCGCCGGACTTCATTCTGCACACGGGCGACCTGAGTCACCTTTCCGAAGCAGGAGAGTTCGACGCGCTCGAGCAAAATCTGAAAACGATCAAGACGGGCGAAATATTTTATGTGCCTGGCGAACACGATGTGATCAGCGACAACGGCGCCGCCTATCGGGAACGATTTGCGAAACGAGCGCTCGGCGGCGGTTGGTACAGCTTCGACAAAAAGGGCGTCCATTTTGTCGGCCTGGTCAATGTCCTGAACATCCGCGAGGGCGGACTCGGGATTCTCGGCGTGGAACAACTGGAGTGGTTGAAGAAAGATCTGGCGCCCCTTTCCGCCAGCACACCGATCGTCGTCTTCGCGCACATCCCGCTCTGGGCGGTCTATCCGCAATGGGGTTGGGGGACGGACGACGCCGAACAGGCCCTTGGTTTTCTGAGAAGGTTCGGATCGGTCACGGTCCTGAACGGCCACATTCATCAGACGGTGAAGAAAGTGGAAGGCAACATCACCTTTCACACCGCCATGTCGACGGCGTTCCCGCAACCCGCGCCCGGCAGCGCGCCCAAGCCAGGGCCGATGAAAGTGGAAGCGGAAAGACTTAGCTCCGTTCTCGGCATCACCGACATCAATTACGTGGAGGGAAATCATACCCTCGCGGTCGTGGATAGCACGCTCGCCTAGGATCGGTGCTTAAAGTTCGCATGAGCCATGAACTCGCTCTTTTGGGAACGGGCCCATGGCGGCCTGACTCATTTTCCGATCGCGTTGATCTTCGTCGCGACGCTCTTCGACATTCTCTCGCTCTTTCGGGGGCGAGTGCCAGGAGGCCGCGACTTCAACGCGATCGGTTACTGGCTCATAATTCTCGCTGGCATCGGCGCGGTGGGTGCCGTCGCTTCCGGATTGGCCCTGAGCAAATGGCAGGTCCTCGGCACCGGCCTGATCCGTCTTCACCATCTTCTTGTCTGGCCCGCGTTCGTTTTGATCCTGGGGTTAGTGCTGTGGCGCGTTGTGGTGCGGAACGAATTCTCGCCGCGCGCTTTCGCCTCTTATCTGATCGCGGCCTGTTGCGCGTGCGCCCTGATTGGTGCGGCGGGTTTCGTTGGCGGCGAAATGTTGCTTGGCGAAACAAAAGCGGCCCCGGAGGCTTCGGCAGCTCTGATCGCGGACGCGGCGCAAGGCCGCCATCTTTTCCTAATGAATTGCGCGCATTGCCACGGAGATGATGCGCGCGGCGATGAAGGACCGGATTTGCATGATCTGCACAAGAGCGATGCCCGCATTCACCAGGTGATTACTGGTGGAATCAAAGGCGAGATGCCGTCATTCGCCAAGAAACTGGGCGAACCTGAAATCCGGCAACTGACAGCTTACTTGCGAACTCTGCGCAGCTGAGATTCGAATCCGCGCGGAGGGCGGCAGGCGAGGAGAGCGAAGATGTTGTAGAGTAACGAATGTCCGATCCACGAAATGTCGCGCACAATAAGAAGGTAAAGCAGGAAAAGGCACACCACGAGAATGCGCCCGGCGCGGGCGCGAAGTCGAAAAAGAAGAAGCGCGCTCCAGAGACTGGGGTGTTAGCTGCCGACGATGCAAACACGCAGGCGACCGAGCCCGAGAAGAATCCGGTCGAGCAGGCGCCGGGCGACTACGAGAAATCCCAGGTCGTTCTCTCGAAGCTCAAGGAGATGGAGTTCCATTCCCGGGCGAATATCGAGGCGCTGGCGGGATTGCTCCTGACGATTGAAGAGGAACTCAAACAGAAAGAGTTTTCCGATCCGATCGGCGCGCTCTATGCGGCGCAAGATGGTTTCCACAGCCAGATCGCGGCCTTGATCGAGAGCTATGAAGCGAAATGCGCGAGTATGAAGCCATCACCTTGAGGGCCGAAGCTTAATCACCTGCGCGTTCGCCGATGACGTGGATGAAAACCGCGGCAAGAATGAGCAGACAGAGCGCGCAGACGCAAAGATTCGCCGGCTTCAGCTTCAGCGTGATCTGAAGTTCACGTCTTGCGGAAACCAACCGGACGTGGAGGAGCGCAAGGAGGTTGATGGTGAGGGCGACGAGCGGCGCGCCGACGAGCAGCAGCGGGGGAATGAACCAAAGCCAGGTGTGATCGATCCGCAGCATCCATTCCTCGACGGCAGTTATCCAGCCGGTGCGCACTCGGAGCTGGTACTTGAGGAAAATTCCGAAGATAAATATGCATGGAACGACAACCAGAAACGCACCGAGGAGAGATGACTTCGACGCGTTCAGCAGCGTGAGCTTCAACTGCCGTTGATGCGCGGGAGCGGAGATTTCCGGTGGACTGATGTTTTCGAGCTTCTTGCTCAGGCTTTCTTCGTCCATCTGCGATTACAATGCAGCGCCAGGGGAAAGGTTGCAGTTTACATGAGTTTTCTGAGCCGCTCGAGCCCGCGCGACAGGAGCGACTTTACCGTTCCTTCCTTTTTCCCAAGGATCTCCGCGATCTCTTTCACGCTCTTGCGCTCGAAGAAGCGGAGGGCAATCACGTGCTGATACTTCATGGGGAGAGTCGCAATGTTCGATCTCGCGATTAGAAAATCGCGATACCGCTCGAGTTGTCGTTCAGCCTCTAGCTTCTCCGCGATGAGATCGTGCGTGCTCGCCGGCTCGAACCCGCTCTCCTCAACCAGTTGAGTGAGCGAGAGCGGCGCACGTCCGGCCCGGCGAAAATAAGTTGCGATCTCGTTCGTCGCGATTCGGTAAAGCCAGGCAGAGAAAGCAATGCCCTGCCAACGGAAGCGCCACAATCCTTTCAGCGCCTTCAGGAAGACTTCCGAGGCGATGTCTTGAGCATCGTTCCATTTGCCGACGCGGCGCAGAATGTAAGCGAAGATCGGCGGGTAGTAGCGGTCGAAAAGATCTCCGAATGCTCGTGGGTCCTCCTTGGCGCGTTCGATCAGCGTCTGCTCGGCTATCGCTTCGCTCGACTGCAAATGCACTCAGGCACAATGCACGATGGGCGCAAACGTTGCGACAGATAGAGAAACGGAAGTCAGAGGTCGGAGGTCACGGGGCCAGTGATGAGTGACCAGTGACAAGTGACCAGTTGGGCGAGACAAATACGGAAAATCAGATCTCTCTGCGCAGGGTGACGGCGTTTTCGCTTTGCTGGACGATTTTGAAACCGAAACGGTCGTAGAGGCGCACGACTGGATTGTTCGGACCGGCGCTGATCGAAACCGCGCTGTATTGCGGGTTCGCTTTTACGAGTTGGGTGAGGAGGGCGGCGCCGATACCGCGTTTGCGATGGCCGGATTTCACAGCGAAGGCTAGCTCAGGCGTGGGATTCGCGTCGCTTTCGCCGGGCGGCAAACGGAGCCAGGCGGCACCCAGGAGTTCGTCCTTCTTCTCGGCATCGTAGGCTACAAAGCCAGTGTCGCCCGGGCGGCCCCAGCCTTCGACATGACGGGCGTATTCGGGTTGCTGCACAATATCGCGCGGTGGCGCATCCGCCGACGTGCGCAAGGCTTGGTACAACATCTCCCACAGGATCGGTTCATCCGCGGCGGTTAATGGGTGAATCACATAATCCATTTTCAAAAGTCTGTTGCCGAGTTGATCGCCGGCGAAATATGCCAAGAGACAGCAGCAACAACAAGTCGCGTGTGCGGCATAATGGAAGCGAGGATGGAGGATTGAGAATGGAGAATGCGGTTTTGGGATCGCCTTCTTGGGCTGACCGCGCAAGATGGACGCGGGATGATGACGCGATCTTCGTTAACTCAGACTCTGATAATCGCGGCGGCGTTTATTGGCGGGGCAATCGTCGGGCGCGGGTTTCTAGCGAAACAGAATGGGCCCACGCCGAAAGTCTCGGAGACGATGGTGGATACTCGTTCTTCAACGTCTGTGTCACCGACGATCGATACGGCGCAGGAAAGAAGCACGAGCTCTCAACAGCTCTGGTCGTCGAAATCGAGCACGGCTTTGAAGAAATCCCTCGACGCGATTCTGGGCGATCGCGACGCGCAGCATCGCATGAGCAATCTCGAGGCGTTCATTAACGCTCTGAAATCCACGGAGTATGCAGACGCGTTAAAGCGAATCCGGAAAATTCCCGGCAACAACGATCGCGAGCTTGCGTCGCGCCTGTTGATTTCGCGCTGGGTGCAGAGCGATCCGGATGGAGCGTTGCAGTTCGCCGCCTCGAATCGCGGGTACGAATATTTGGCTGATGATGTTTTCCAACGCGCTGCGACCACGGATTTACAGTCGGCCCTGGAACGGGCGAAGGCGCTGCCGGACCCAAATCTTCGTTACATGGCGTTGCGAGGCGTGCTCAGCTTCATGGCCGGCACTGATCCCGTCGGCGCGCTTCAACTTGCTCCGAGCCTGGGCGAGTTTCGCGGGAACGAGCCGTTAAGCTCGGTGATTTACCGGCAATGGGCGGCGAACGATCCGCAAGCGGCGGCGTTGCAGGCTTCGCAGGATAACACCGAAGAGGGCTGGCGTTCGCCGGTCAACCAGGTGGTGCGAACATGGGCGAGCCAGGATCCGACGGCGGCGGCGAATTGGTCGCTTTCGCTGCCGGATGGAGGTGCGCGTTCACATTCCATTTCCCAGGTGGTTCGGCAATGGGCGCGTGACGATGCGACCGCGGCGGCGAGCTGGGTGAGCGCGATCTCTCCGGGCAGCACTCATGACACGGCAGTTGCCGCGCTGGCTTCTTCCATGGTGGCAACGGATCCGACGAGTGCGGTGAACTGGGCCCAAAGCATTTCCGATGTCACCACGCGCAACAACGCCTTGCAGCGGATCAGTCGCGAAGTGATGTGGCGGGATCCGGCGAATGGCAACGCGATCCTTCAAGCCGCGGGTGTTCCACCCAATCTTATTCCAACAGCGCCTCCTCGACGCGGACCGCCGCCGGGTTCGTAACCGAGCGGACGCGGCAGCCCCGCGGCCCTGACGCGTGTGTGGATCGGCCTGGCGAAGGCCCGCGAAAAGTTGCGTAGAGAACAGCGACATTGTTAAAAAAGACAAATTGCGCCGCCACGCTATAATGCTGATTCCCGCGTCATGAACCCGGCCGCTCCAAACCAACTTCGCCTCGCCCGGCGGATGGCGCGTCTCGGCACGGAGACCGCGTTTGAAGTTTTGGTGAAAGCGCGGGCGCTGGAAGCGAAGGGGCGCGACATTGTTCATCTCGAGATCGGGGAGCCGGATTTCGATACGCCCGCCAACATCATCGGCGCGGCGACGGATGCTTTGCATAAGGGATTCACTCATTACGGGCCATCGGCCGGTTTGCCGCAATTGCGCGAGACGATTGCGCAATACGTGAGCGAGACGCGCGGGGTGAACGCAACTCCGGAGGAAGTGGTCGTGGTTCCGGGCGGGAAGCCGGTCATCTTTTTCAGCATCCTGGCGCTGGCAGAGGAAGGGGATGAGATCGTCTATCCCAATCCCGGGTTTCCCATCTACGAGTCGATGATCAATTACGTCGGCGCGAAAGCGGTTCCGATCCGGCTGCGCGAGGAAATGGATTTTCGGCTCGATGTCGATGAGCTCGCGGGGCTGATCAACGATCGGACGAAGCTGATCATTTTGAATTCGCCGCAGAACCCGACCGGCGGCGTCCTGACAAAAAAGGATATCGACGGGATCGCGCGGGCGATTGGCGATCGCAATATCATGGTGCTGACCGACGAGATCTACAGCCGGCTCATTTTCGAGGGAGAACATCACTCCATCATGTCGGTAGATGGGATGAAGGAGCGCTGCATTTTACTCGATGGTTTTTCGAAGACCTACGCGATGACGGGCTGGCGGATGGGTTACGGCGTGATGCGCGCGGATTTGGCCACGCACATCGCGCGGCTGATGACGAATTCGAATTCCTGCACGGCCAGCTTCACGCAGGTCGCCGGCGTCGAGGCGCTGCGCGGGTCGCAGGCGTCGGTCGAATCGATGTGCGCCGAGTTCAAGAAACGGCGCGACGTGATGGTCGCCGGCCTGAACAAGATCAAAGGTTTTTCCTGTCGTCTGCCCAAGGGCGCGTTCTACGTTTTCCCCAACATCAAAGAGACCGGATGGCCGTCGAAGAAATTGGCCGATGCGCTCCTTGACGATGCCGGAGTCGCCGCGTTGTCCGGGACCGCGTTCGGCGATTTTGGCGAAGGCTATCTGCGTTTCAGCGTGGCCAACTCGATCGACAACATCGAGAAAGCGCTGGATCGCGTCGGGAGTTGGGCAGCGAAGAATTTGTAGGGCAACCGCTCCGATTGAGTCTCCTGGGGCGTTGCCCAGGCTTGAAATGAACAGCGCCTTTGGCGCTAAACGCCATGCGCGGCGAGGATGAACCACGGTCTGCTCTGGGCGACACCATGTTTGTTTGCGGCGGCTCGGCCTCTTAGCGCCAACGGCGCGGCGTCATATCAGCCTGGGGCAACGCCCCAAGTCCTCTGGAAAAAGATCGTGAGCGCTGAAAGCGCGATTCACCTCTAGCGGTTTTTGGGCGATGATTCTGCGATGCCTCAGTCCCTCAGCAAGGTCATCATTCATATCATCTTTAGCACGAAAGATCGCGAACCATGGCTGGACCGCGAAGTTCGACCGCGCATGCAAGCCTACGTTGCGACGATCTGCCGTGACTTGAACGCAGAAGCGGTCCGTGTTGGAGGTGTTGCCGATCATCTGCATCTTGTGACCATGCTGCCCAGGACCTTGTCACAAGCGGACCTTGTCGAGGCGGTGAAGAAGACATCTTCAAAATGGATCAAGTCGCTGGATCGGAAGTACCGGGGGCTTCTTCTGGCAGCGCGGTTACGGCGCATTCTCAGTAAGTCCCAGTCAGCTCGATGCCGTTCTGAAATATTTGGCGAACCAGGAAGAGCATCATCGGACCCACAGTTTTCAGGAGGAGTATCGAGATTTCTTGCACAAGTACGGCGTCGAATTCGACGAACGCTACGTCTGGGATTGAAGCGAGCAGCCACGCTTTGATTCGCGCTTTCAGCGCTCGGCTCTTGCGGAGAGCATCTTCTCCTGGGGCGTTGCCCCAGGCTGAAAATGAGTCAGCGCCGCTGGCGCTAGGAACAAAAACATTTTTCCATGGGGGCGTTGCCCCAGGTGGAAAATGAGTCAGCGCCGTTGGCGCTGAGAATGCCTAAGCAATATTACCGCGCCGTTGGCGCTAACACATGTCTGTGTCTCGTCGCATGGGTTTTAGCGCCAAAGGCGCGACGATCATCTCCAGCCTGGGGCAACGCCCCAGGGGTCCCGAATCAGAACAAATTCATCAGCGCTGAAAGCGCGAATCGCGGCTGGCATTGTCGCGGCGGTGATCACGTGCTTCCATGCTGGCAGCTATGAGCGACAAGAAACGAATCTTTGCGACCTCTCGGATCGGTGAGCCGGCGGAGAACCGGTTGCGCGAGCAGGGTTATGAGCTCGAAGTTTTCCAGGGGCCCGAGGCGCCGCCGAAAAATCTGATCATCGAGAAAGTGAAAAGCGGGATCGACGCGTTGATCACGACGCTCCGCGATCCGATTGATGCCGAAGTTTTCGAAGCGGGACAGGATTCACTCAAGGTCGTGGCGCAAATCGCGGTGGGCTTCGACAACATTAACCGGGCGGACGCGAACAAATACAAGATCCCGTTCACGAACACGGCGGACGTGCTGACGGAAGCGACGGCCGAGTTCGCGTTTTTCATGATGGGAATGCTGGCGCGCAAGATGTACGCGAGCGAGCGGCTGGTGCGGGAGCAGAAGTGGCCGTCATGGCATCCGTTCCTCCCGTTCCTCGGCGACGAGATCACGGGCAAGACGATCGCCATCATCGGGACCGGGCGGATCGGGCTGGCGATGATCAAGAAGTGTTCGGGGTTTGAGATGAACATGCTCTGCTACGACCCGGCGTATCATAACGATGCCTACATCGCTTCGATCCAGGAGCTGATGGACCTGCGACACGCGAAGGGAATCCAGAAGGAGAAAACCTGGATCAAATATGTTGAGTTCGAGGAGGCGCTCAAAGGCGCCGATTACGTGAGCATCCACGTGCCACTGTTACGCGAAGGCGAAACGGATAAGCCGACCTATCACCTCATCAACGAGAGAACGCTGAAGCTGATGAAACCGACGGCGTATTTGGTCAATAGCTCGCGCGGTCCGGTGGTGGACGAGAAGGCGCTCGCGCAAGCGTTGAAAGACAAAATCATCGCCGGCGCGGCGCTCGACGTTTTCGAAAAAGAGCCGCTCCCGCCGGATTCGCCGCTGCTCGATCCGGAAATAGCCGACCGCGCCCGGTTGTTCCATCACTTCGCCAGCGGTGGGCAGATCACGCGGCTCTCCGTCGATCCCGATAAAGGCATGGCGGGGCGCACGGCCCAGGCGGTGATCGATGTGCTGGAAGGAAACTATGGTGGCGATCCCACGAAAATGCCGTACGTGGTGAACAAGGAAGCGTTTGAAGAAAAGTAGGAAGTAGAAAGTACGAAGTAGGAAAAGGCGATGACAGCTGCAGAGAACGACGAGCAGTTTTATCGCGATACGGAGAGTATCGCGTTTCCGAAGCTGACCGACGAACAGCTCGCGCTTCTCGAGCCGCTGGGAAAACGGCGGAAGTTGGGACGCGGTGATTTTGTTCTCAAGGCGGGTCAGCGAGAATTTCCTCTCACGATTACGCTGGAAGGAGAACTGGAAGCGTTTGAGGCGCGGGACGGCGTCGAACAGATTCTGGCCACGTCGCATCCGCGGGATTTTCTCGGTGATGTCTCAATGCTGATGGGGACGTCGGCGCTGGCGAACGCGCGGGTGAAATCGGAAACAGCGGAAGTGCTGCAAATTCCCGCGGCGCAACTTCGGCGCGCGCTGGCGGAGATACCGTCGATCGGGGAGACGATCGTGAATGCCCTGATCATGCGCCGCCGGCGATTGAACCGCGATCGCGATTTTGCGGGGCTCCGGATCCTGGCTTTCCCGGATTCGCGCGACGGCCGGCAGCTCGATGATTTTCTCGATAAGAATCACATCCCGCATCGCCTTATCGATGTGCGGAGCGAGCAAGGTGTCGCGCTCGCTCGCAGTTTTCATTTGGCGGACCGAGAACTGCCGGCGCTCATCACACCAATCGGCACGCCTTTGCGCCGGCCTTCGCTCCGCGAAGTGGCGCAAGTCGCGGGGTTGCTGCGACCGCTCGCTGCCGGAGATGAGGACGAGATCAAGTGCGATCTCGCGATCGTGGGCGCGGGGCCAGCAGGGTTGGCGGCGGCGGTTTACGCGACTTCGGAAGGTCTGCATACGGTGGTGCTCGAAAGTTACGCGCCCGGGGGCCAGGCAGGGTCGTCATCGTTGATCGAAAACTTTTTCGGTTTTCCTACCGGCATCAGTGGAGGCGATCTTACCTGGCGCGCGCAGCTCCAGGCGTATCGGTTTGGGGCGAAATTTTCCACACCGTCGCAAGCGCTGACGTTGACCTACAAGCCGGAGGACGAATATCGAGTCAGTCTCCAGATCGAAGGTTGCATGGCGACGCTTTGCGCCAAAGCCCTGGTGATCGCGACCGGCGCTAACTATAACCGGCTCGAGGCCGAAGGCCGCGAACGCTTCGAGGGCGTCGGAGTTTATTACGCGGCGACTGCTTTCGAGAGTAAGCTTTGCCGCGGCACGACGGTGATAGTGGTGGGCGGCGGAAACTCAGCGGGCCAGGCGGCGATGTATCTGTCGCAGGATGTGACCAGGGTGCTGCTCGTCATTCGCGGAAACGATCTTTCCCACAGCATGTCGGATTACCTGGCGCGGCGGGTCCTGGCGCAGAAAAACATAAAGCTGCTTTCCAACACCACGATTCGGCGCATGACGGGTAACTCTGTGCTCGAGGCGGTTGAATTGGAAAATACGAAGACGGGCGAACGCCGCACGGTCGAAACGCCCGCGGTTTTCTCCATGATCGGCGCGACGCCGTGCACGGAATGGTTGCCGCCGGAGATCGCACGCGACAACAAAGGCTTCGTTAAGACAGGAACGCTCGTCGTTGCCGACCCGATGTGGGCGAACGCGGCGCGGTCACCCGAACCTTTGGAGACGAGTCTGCCGGGAATCTTCGCGGCGGGCGACGTTCGTTCCGGGTCGGTCAAACGTTGTGCCGCCGCCGTGGGCGAAGGCAGCACTGTCGTCGCCGGAGTCCACGCAGCAATCCGCGACGGCGGAACGTCTCGTTAGGCTTCTGCTATCGTGGCGGCTGTCACAGCCGCGAGGCGTCGGGCGTCACTGAAAGAAAGATTACGCGTTCGGATCAGAATAGAAACTGGCGAAGAATCGAACTAGTAAGGCATTCTCAATCCTCTATTCTCTATCCTCTTTCGCCCGGCAGGGTTCGTGGCCCGTCGAAAAAACTTTCGGTTGCGGCGAATAATTTTCGGGCGAAGGGGTCAAATACAATATGAAAAAGAAGATTCTCATCTTGCTGGCAGCAGTCGTGGCAGTGACGACGCCTTTGGCGCCGGAAGCCAAAGCGATCGATTTTTCGGTCAGCGTTGGCGACCGGCCGTATTACCACGGCGGCGGCTACTGGCACGAAGGCTATTACTGGGTCTGGGTGCCGGGTCACTACAGCCGTCGTCGCGCAGGGTGGGTCCCTGGACATTATATCCGCCGCGGCGACTACCGCGCCGAGTATGCCCGGACCCATTTTCGCCATCATCGCGTCTGGATCGAGAGCGACTGGCGGTAATTCCGAGCAGCTTCGCAGAGCGAAGCTGCTCCAGAAATCAGATTCGACGGCGTGCGCGCGAGGTGGCGATGAGCCGCTGAAGGCGCGCACGCCGAGTCTCGGGGCGCTTGGCGCTAACGATCCACCAGGCAGCGAGGCGGCGGTAACCCGGAGGCTGCGTCTGGAAGAATTTCCAGGCGATCGGATCGCGCCGGAACTCACGCTCATCGGCGGCGGATAGTTTCGCGGTCTGGCGGTTCTCGAAGGAATATTTGCGGGAGTTATTCTCCTGTCGCCGCGCGAAGGCGGCAATCCCGGCGGCCTGCATTCGGCCTTCGTGCGTAAGGGCGCCGATCCGCGCGATGTTCACCGCGCTCCAGGTGCTCTTCGTCCGCCGCGGAGTGAAGCGGATCTTGTAGCTTATATCGTCCACCTTCTTGCGAATGCCGTCGATCCAACCGAAGCAAAGTGCTTCGTCGACGGATTCCGGCCAGGTGATGCTTGGCCGGCCGGAATCTTTCCGATAATAGCCGACCCAAAGTTCCGAAATGAGATCGTGATTCTTCGCCAGCCAGGCGCGGAAATGCCCGGGCGTCGCGAAGAATTTCGGCGCAACTTTTTCGTTCACTCCGCCGGAATTTCCTCGAACTCGCCGCGCTCACGATTTTTGCGGACACGGTTCCAGGGAAAACATTTGCCGTTCATGGCGATGTAAACGCCCGGCGCCAGAATCTGCACAAACGACAAGGCGCTGCCGAGATTGAAGAGGCCGTCGGAGCTGCCGAAAGCATAGGGGACCATCGCGCCAGTGAGCACGATCGTTTTCCCGGAGACAGCGCGCGCCACAGCGGCGGCCGTCTCGGTCATGGTGTCTGTGCCATGGGTGATGACGATGTGGTCCTCCTCGGACTGAAGACAGTTCTGCACGATCAGGGCCCGATCGGCGTCGGTCATTTCCAGGCTGTCGATCATCATCACAGTGCGAATGGCGACTTCAACGCGCGAACGTCCGAGCCGGAGCATCTCGGCGATGTGAGTCTCTTTGAAAAAGAGCTGGCCGGTGTGCTCGTTGTATTCCTTATCGAAGGTGCCGCCGGTGACGAGGATTCGGATGGACATGGAGTGCCGTGCTGTGAAGCGAAGCTAACGTTCCGGCGCGCTGGCCGCAATCCTCGCAGAAAACGCAGAAGAACCGCGTGGCACTTGCCTCGGCGCTGGCGTGATCGCGCGAGGAGCGCAAGCACCGTGATCCCCTTTATGCCATGAACGAGGCGGCGTTGCACGCGGTCGTTCGGCGCAGAATCGAGGAATGGAATCACCGCATATCGTGTTGTTTCGCAGCCGAAATTACGATCGGTTTGATCTGTGGCGCGGTGACCGCCTGGAGCTACGTCTTTATTGGAGCCACCATGCTCGGGTCGTTCGTTGTTGTGGTTTCGGGCAAACAAAAATCAATCACCAATCGGTTCGAGCCGCGCCGGCGCGAGCTCGAGGCGCTACGCGCGAAGCTGGCGGTTGAAAGAAGCGATTAGGAAGCAAATACCCTATCTCAATTGCCGCGTCCCGGGAACAACGTTTCCCTCGAAACTGAGCTTGGAAAGCCTGCCATTTGTGAACTCCATGATGACTCGCAGTCTGCCTTCACCGCTTCCTTCGGTCACATTCACGGCGCCTTCAAATTGTAAACCCCCAGGTTTTACTAAAGGACCTCCAAACTTGATAAATCCATCCTGATGCAACTCCTGCGCGAGCTGCAACCAGCCTCGCACTCCGGCGGCGCGAATTTCGTCCTTCGCCGACACGGGAAAGCGTTGGAGAAAAAAATCTTTTAGGTCGGTGTCATCCGAAATACGAATGACCTTTCCATCACATACGGCGAAGAGATTATTTGCGCGCAAGGGCTCCACGGGGACGATTTCGATCGGGTAACGTGGATAACGCAGGACGAGGAATTCACAGCGGTCGAATATCTTTCGCAAATCGTCGCTTTGAAGCGTCTGGAGTTGCAGCCGTTTCCCGAGCCGAACTCCATCGAGGGAACTCAAGTAATCCTGGATCGCCTGGCGGGGCTGCGGTCGTTGCTCCACTTTTTCCTGCGCCTGCGTCGCCGTGCCCAGCAGGAGGATGGTGACCCCGCTCCAAAATGCTGGCAAACCCAGATTCATCCCGCTGCTAGCTTATTCCTCGAATCCGAAGGTAGCAATGCGGGTCGACCATTTGTCCGCGGCGTTAAACTCTCCAGTGAACCAAAACAGGTGATCATCCGCGGGATCGATGCTCAGCGTGGAGTAGTCGCCGTATCGATTGCTCGCGTTCGCCGCGGTTCCATTGATCAGCGTTACCTCACCTCGCGGCATGGTGCCCATCGGGTCCGACGCCAATCTGCCGGCAAATCTCAGACTCGGAAACATGGTGTTGTTGGTGACCGAATATCCGATGGCGATATTTCCTTTGCCATCCATGGCAACACTGGACATCCAGCGACTGTTGCTGTCTGGAGCATACGTCCCTTCCTGATGCAGGGCCCAGTTGCCCCCGGCAACTTTTCGCAATTCAAACCATCGGATTCCGCCATGATCCTTGCCATCTACATCAGTCACGAATGAGCCAACCAGGGTCTCGTAAGTTCCAAAATTCCGGTAGGGCAGCCGATGCATAATGACTTCGCGCAACGGGTCGAGCCGAACGTTTGAGCCTTTCTGCGGAAAGCAACTCATGGTGGTGAGCCCGCCGAGGTCAGAGTCGAATTCCGCGATCGGGAGATTGGTGGGACCCGTCATACTGGAGTTCCCCGGGTTGACCCAGTCTATCCGCAATTCAAACAATTCGAGGAAATCTTCATCGGGATTATGAGAATCAGGGTTGTGAACTTCATCATCTCGATGACGCATGACATAGAAGGGAGAGCCCTTGGGGGGTTCGGTGGCGCCATCCAAATTAGCGGGAGTCAGCGCTTGAAAGCCGAAGCCCCTCAATTGCTCGGCCAGAAAGCGCTGAAGGGTGGCGGGCTGACCTTTAAGCATTTTGGCGCGATCAAAGGCATAGACCGCCGGTCCATCGTTTTCGTTGGACGTCATGTAGTAGGCATCCGGCCAAATGCCATACTTCGGATAGTCCGGGAAATTTGGAGTGTCGAAACGATAGTGAAACCAGCCGCCTGCGACGGGATCGGCCGTCTTAGAGATGTAAACGTGCACGGCATTGACCGGGGTTTCTGTGAACTCACTGAGCAACCAGCGATTGGCCAGCTGATCATACAAGACGATCGGATCTCCATGCCCGGTAACACCCTGTCCTCCCAAATCACTCAACAAGAATGGGCCTGCCTCGACACTCCCGTCTGTCTTTTTGTAAATGATATAAGTGGTGCCGTCGAAGGTATTGATGGCCTGGATATAGTGCGCCGGACCGACCGCACCGCTCACATCGGGTGGAGTGACCCCGGAGAACGGCAGTCCGTTGATATTGACCTTACCTGGCTTGAGCTCCTTGGCAGTAGCAAGTGCGAGCCGGTTTTCTAACGTCCTTGTTTGAAAGCCCAAGAGGGAGTCCAGCGCTGGAATTCGGGGACCAAGACTCTTTAGCATCTCGAGGACGCGGCTTTCCCGGTCGTAATGCTTTCGCGGATTTACTTCCTTCACCGGATCGCCCTGCTTCCAAACAGCCGCTTTTCTCAAGGTTTTCAGGTTCACGTCCAGCGACTCGACGGCTTTGGCTTCGATCGATAGGGCGCCTCGCATTGTCTTCGGAGGTTGCTGGCTTTGTGCAGATGCGCCTGGAGATGTGGCTAAGAAAATCGGTAGTGCGCAGCAAATGGCGAATCGCCTAAGGGCCTTGTTTTTCATGATGGGTTCTCTCAATAATGGTTTTTCCAACGCGAATCGGCAGGTCGGGAAATTTTCAACGGACGCACGCCATTCACAACTAGACTACGGAAAGTGTTCCTCCGAAGTTCTCCGAAATGTGTCTGGATTCGGTGTCAAAAGAGAATCTCGATGTTCTTCTGCGCTTCCACGCGCCGCGAAAAATAGGTCGGTATTTTGGAGAGATCGGCGCTGCAGACGACCAGCAATACTTCCATAGTCGCCGAGGCCATGGCAGGCAGGCCTTGACGAAATCACTTGGTATCGGCCGGGAAAGAGGGAGGGTGACGTCTTATGGGAAACAGCCAAGGCAGAGACAATGTTAGAAAACGCGCGGCGCGCCGCAAAAAGACGGAGCGGCTCGCGGCCGCCAAGAAGGGAACTGGGAAAAAAAGTGGGAAGTAGAAAGTAGAAAGTAGAAAACGAGGGAGCGTGTCAGCATCGAGGAGCGACAAGGAATCAGCGCGTGACGAAAAACCAGGCGAGACCTATGGCAATCAAGTCTTCAGGGATCGCGATGAAAATGTCTTTGACGTTCAAGCCGGCGACCAGGCGTCTTCGAAGTTCGTAACCGGCAAAGGCTCCCAGTAGAGCGCCGAGCCCGCCGAGCGCCGCGCCAATGAACAAGGATTGATTCGCGGATGCGCACACGCACGCGCCACACAAGCCTCCCGAAAGCATGCGTGCAGCCAATGGTCCGGGCGCAGTTCGCTTCGGGGTCCCGGGTAACAAGTCTCCGATCAACTCGAAGATTGCCAGGACCAAAAACAGGATGGCAGCCCATGTGGACGCCATAAACGAAAGAGGCGAACCGTGCAGATGGAGCCATCCCCATTGCGCCGCCCAGGCCACAGCGGCGGGCGCGGTGAGCGCACGCAAGCCGGCCACCAGTCCGACTCCAAAGGCAAGAGCCAGGATGTAATTCATATCAAGAAATGTAGCAGTTAGGTTGTGACGAAGGAATAGCCAAAAAGAAACTACGAGATAGAATCGGATCGATGCGCATCGCGGACATGAATTGGATGATGGTGGAGGAATACGTCGCACGCGACGATCGCTGCGTCTTACCGCTCGGAAGCACGGAGCAGCATGCGTATCTGAGTTTGAGCGTTGATAGCATTTTGGCGGAGCGACTCGCCATTGAAGCAGCGGAGCCCCTGGGCGTGCCGGTCTTTCCGGTGCTGGCCTACGGCATCACGCCGTACTTCCGCGCGTTTTCGGGAACGATCACGCTGCGAGTGCAAACCTACCTGGCGGTCTTGCGCGACATTCTCGACGCGATGGTGGAGCACGGGTTCAAACGCGTCCTGATAGTTAACGGCCACGGCGGTAACGCGCCCGCGCAAGGATTGATCGGCGAATGGACGGCCGAGCATCCGGAGGTGCGGATCAAGTTTCATAACTGGTGGAATGCGCCAAAAGTGTGGGCAGAGGTGCAGGCCATCGATCCGGTCGCGTCGCATGCCTCTTGGATGGAGAATTTCCCCTGGACCCGGCTCGTGAAGATTGACCTGCCGCCGGTACAAAAGCCGATGAGCGATCTCGGCGTTATACGTCAGCTCGATCCGAAGTCGCTGCGGGCCTATTTGAAAGACGGAAACTATGGCGGCCGCTATCAGCGCGCGGACGAGGAGATGATGAAGATCTGGCGCGCCGGCGTGGAAGAGACGCGGCAATTGCTTAGTGCCGGTTGGGCGGAGTAGGCGCTGATCGGAAGTATCGAGAAGCGACTCACTCTGGCGTCGGTGGGGGACGATCACGCGCGGGACGCATGGCTTGCAGCCGGACGGCCTCGCCGACTACTTGAAGAGCAAAGTAGCGGAATACACCAAAGGAATGTCTTGGCTGCCGAAGGTCAACTGGTTGAAGAAAGAGATCGTCACCATCGATGATCGCAATTGGGCCGACCTGCGTTACGTCGCACCGCGCGCACTGCCGAAGAATCTGCGGGACGGCCTCCTTCACACGCAGATCCCTGCGACCTCCAACGAAAGCCAGCTCCTCGAGATCCTGTTCACCAGCAATACCGACGATAACCCGGTGTTGAAGGACAAGATCGATAAGGTGATGGAGTCGGCAAGGCTGGAAACAAAGTAGAAAGCAGGACGGTTCCAGGCCTGGGATCTCGCCCGTAAGGACTAGCGTGAAATTCCTGCTCCCGCCTGGGAGGCTTCAGTCGGCGGCCGAACTTTATGCTTGCTTTCGCCTGCAGCTCTTGCCTAGCCTGCAGCCTGAAAGTTCCCTTTTTTTTTAACCCCTCTTCGCAAAGTCTATGTCGGACGCGGTAGAAACCGAAGCCCCCGGTCCAGATAAGAAGTGGTGGAGACTGCGTAATACCAAACCCGCGTTGCTCCTGCTGTTGTCGGTTGTTTCGACGACCGCGTTGCTCCTGTCGAATCTGGAGGGAATCATGAGGTTCGTGCGTGCGCACACGCCCGGTGGAGTGCTCAGCCAATTCCCGTTTACCATGCAGATATCGTCGAGCATGGGCGCAGGATTGCAGCCGATACCCTTTTATCGAGAGGAGCACATTCAGGAAGGCACGTTAGTCCGACCGCTCTGGAAAGCTGATTTTGGTCTCCCGGTTCTTGATTTTCGAGTTGTGAACAATTCGGCCGAAGCAACTTTTGTTCGCGAACTGATTTTGAAGGTCGCGACCTCGAAGCCAGACAACCGGCCTGTGTTGACCTGGTCGAAAACATTGAACCTCGCGGATGGCGAGAAGGAACTTACGCTCGAAAATGATGGCTGGGGCGTTGCGCTGGATTCAAAGATAGAAAATGTGGTCGCTACTTTCCTTCCGAAAGGCAAAGAGAAGAAAACGACCGCTCCTTTCCAGTTGCCTTTAGGCAACATTCAAACAAAATCCCGCGAAGTTTCGATGCCATCTTTGATCAAGGAACAGTTCAACGTGGAAAGGATTTCCGATTCAGATCGGGCCAGGCTTTCCGGTTCGTTAACCTACAGCTACGTCGACTCGAGCGGGTCAAAAAAACCGGTAGTTACGCCTTTTGCCGTAAACCTGATCAATGCCGCAAGTGGGCCGCCGCCCCCAGCGGAGGGTCCGGACAATGCGGACTACGAGTCTATTCAAGTCCTTGATCATGATCGGCAAGATTACTCCGTCCCTTGTCCGGTATCGGTAAACCTGGAGCCGCACAAAGCTTATCGATTTGTGGTCACGCTTTGCAGCAGGCAGTCGACTGTCCATGACTTTGATGTGATCCTCGCCCTGACGAACGGAGCCAAGATTAAGTTAGGTCATTACCGGTTGGAGTTTTATTTGCCGCGTTCCCTGGCGTCCGCGATAAAACAATTGAACGCGAGTCCAACTTCTCCTCGATTTACGAGCCTGGATGGGGCGACGGAGGACATCCCTGGAATTAGAGAGGATGAACCGCTCTCGGACGACACCGAGAATGCTTTCGTCAGCGCCAAAGATGACAATCCCCCCATCCCCGCCGCTGGACCCGGAACGGAGGAGAGCCCCGAGGTTACAGAGAAGAGCATGGAGAGCGAAACAGAGGAAAGCCCCAAGGCAGAGCTTAGCAAGACCACCAAGGACACGAAACCGCCGCCAAGTAGTCCGAATGCGCGGGACGAATTGAATGCGCTCAAGGCTACGTATCCTTATGGAATCAAAGTGCCAGGGCACGCGGATATGGTCGAAAGCCCGTTCTCGTCAGGCAAATTTGTCGACGTTGGCGGGTTTCCCCATGACTCCGTCGTGGTAGATCCTTACACGAAGAAGCTGTTTCTCGTCCCTTAGGGAGAGACCTCCAGCTAGGAGCCCTGTTGACCGCGGTCGTACGGAATAATGTTATCCCACTCGTCGGCCGAAGAGCGGGCGACGAAGGCGACGACCGGTTCGGTGTCGCTCATATTGAAGACTTCATGGGGCACGCCGGGCTTGATGTAGATGAAATCGCCCGCTTGATTTTCCAGCACTTGCTTGAGACCTGGTCCGAATTCGTGGCGGACCTTGCCCTCGAGAATGTAAAGGATCAGCTCGAAGCCGACATGGATGTGGGCGTAAGCCACTCCGCCGGGCGGAATGGTCGCGATGTTGGCGGATAGCTTGGTCGTGCCCACGTTCTTCGCCGACATACCTTGCTTATAATGGATGCCGTTCCAATCGCGCCGCGCGCCGCCGCCACGAATGGTCAGGATGCCATCGTGATCTTCCACCGCACTTGGATCTATCTTGTCTTTGTCGTCCTTCATGACAGATGATCTGGAATCTAACTTTCGGAGGTTACACGAATCTCTGACACATTTTGATCCTTTTATGAAACGGATTTCTAATTCCTGCGCAACCCGGGCCCTGCTCGGTTTTCTGCTGGCCTTCGCCCTCCACGCCTCTGCGGTTTGCGGCGCCGAACCAGACGGAATCGCTTTGCGCAAGGCAACGATCGACAACGTGGAAATCCATTATCTGACGACGGGGCAGGGACCAGCGGTAATCCTGTTGCACGGGTATGCGGAGACGTCGCGGATGTGGCGGCCGATTATTCCGCTGCTGGCAAAGAAGTTTACCGTGATCGCGCCGGACCTGCCGGGCATCGGCGACTCTGCCATTCCGTCGGATGGGATCGACATGATAACGTCGGCAAAGCGCATTCACGCGCTCGTGCGTTCGTTAGGCGTGGAGAAGGCCCGGGTAGTCGGACACGATATCGGATTGATGGTGGCGTACGCTTATGCGGCCCAGTTTCCGGCCGAAACCGAGAAGCTTGTCCTGATGGACGCGTTTCTTCCCGGCGTCCCCGGCTGGGAGCCGATCTACAACAACCCAAACATCTGGCATTTTCGTTTCAACGGCGAATATCCGGAAGCGCTCGTGCAAGGACGGGAGCGCACTTACTTCGAATATTTCTGGAACGTTTTCGCCGCCGACAAGAATCATTCGATTCCGGAAGCGGAGCGCAAAGCCTATACGGAAGCGTACTCGAAACCTGGCCGCATGCGCGCAGCCTGGGCCTATTTCGCGTCGTGGCCGCAGCTCGCCACGCAGTTCGCCCAGTTGTCCAAGACGAAACTGACGATGCCGGTGTTGTCGATCGGTGGGGAGAAGTCGTTAGGCAAAGAATTGGGCGAACAAGCAAAGCTGGTCGCGGACACTCCGGGCTTAATTGTCTTGAAGGACACGGGTCATTGGATTCTCGAGGAACGGCCGAAAGAGACGACCGAGGCTCTCGTTAACTTTCTTTGATCTCGTAGGCGGCAAGAACGTCCGAAACATTCAACCCGCTACACCTCGCGTTTCACCGCAGCGCGCGATCCAGAGCCGATCCGCCTCCAACCCGGCCGCACGCCAGCGCGCAGCGGTACGGCGCGGCGGTTCGTCCATCGGCTCCTGCGTCAGTCGAAACGTTCCCCAATGCATACCAAGCAGGATTGGGAGGGGCGCGCCGGGATGCGGTGCAATTAAATCCTGGTAGATCTGCACTGCTTCTTCCGGGCCTGCGTGCACCACATGCATGAACCAGCGAGGATCGTAGGCGCCGATCGGGAGCATCACGAAGTCGAACGGCCCACATCGCGCACCAATCTCGCCGAACTGGGGATGATACGCCGTGTCCCCGGCAAAGAATGAGCGCCTTTCGTTAATCTCAAACGCGAACCCGCACCAAAGTGATCTGTTGCGATCGCGCAGCCATCGGCCGCTAAAATGTCGCGCAGGAGTCGCCGTGACGCGAAGGCCGTTTCGGACCGTCTGCTGCCACCAATCCAACTCGACAATGTCGCGGGCACCCCAGTTCCGAATGTAGGCGCCGAGACCCAGCGGCACGATCCAGGTGGTGTGCGGATGTGCTTTCGCGATGCGCTTCACGGCGGGATTGTCGAGGTGATCGTAGTGATTGTGGGAAAGCAGGACGATGTCGAGCGGCGGGAGGGCGTCGAGCGGCGGCACCGGATCCATGACTCGCCGCGGCCCCAGCCACTGCACTGGAGACGCTCGCTGACTGAACACCGGGTCGGTCAGCACATTGAGGCCGCCGCACTGGAGAAGCACGGTGGAATGCCCGACCCAGGTAGCCGTGAAATCGCTGTCGCCCGCTCGTGGATAGGAAATCTCGGGTGTTGCAATCGGGAACGTGCCGCGCCGCGGAGTCTTGGCGCGTGCTTTGGTGTGACGCTCAAGCAGCATTCGGAGCACATCGAGGTACCCGTGCACTTCACTGTCCGGCCAGGGGTTGCAAAACGAGCCATCAGGCGCACGGTGCGCCGCCGATACGGCCGTGGCGGCCGCGACTGGTCCCGCGGTGTTGTGATTTGTCATGTCCTCATCCACCCACGGCGAGAGCATCGACCGCCTTGGGTATGCTAGACGGTAGGCACCGTCCCGCCGTCAATGACGTACTCCGTCCCGGTGATGGAGGCGGCGCGCGGCGACGCGAGGAATGCGACGAGGTCCGCCACTTCTTTCGGCTTCGCTGGCCGTCCGATCGGAATGCCGCCGAGTGACTTCATCAAGCCCTGGCGCGCACCTTCGTAATCGGTGCCCGTGTTTTTCGCCAGTTCCGTGACGAGGCGCACCGCCGCTTCTGTTTCCACCCAGCCCGGCGAAACTCTTACCACGCGGATTCCTTTTGGACTCACTTCCTTGGACAGGCCTTTGCTGTAATTCGAGAGCGCGGCTTTCGCCGCGGCATACGCGATGGTGGCGTCGGGAAGCGGCAACTGTGACTGGATGGAAGTGATATGGACGATCACGCCCGAGCCCTGGGCCAGCATCGCCGGCAATAGCGCGCGATCCAATCGCACGGCCGACAACAAATTCAAATCTAACGCGCGAGACCATTCGCGATCATCGAGCACCGCAAAGCCTCCCGCCGGCGCCGACGATCCGCCGACGACATGGACGATAATATCGGCGCCGCCGAGACGATCACGGACCGCGTCCGCCACAATCGCGCAGCCTTTTACGGTGGAAACATCCGCGGCCACGAACGAGTTCGCGTCGGGAAATTCCTTCGGCGCTTTTCGAGCAGTCGTGAAAACCTTCACTCCAGCCTCCCGCAGCCGCGCGACCACTGCTTCTCCAATCCCCTGCGTGCCGCCCGTGACGAGCGCGCGGCGGCCATTCAATTCCAGATCCTCGCTCATGAGCGGATCTCCAGCGACGCGATCTTGTCACCGTCGAGTGTGAAGACGAACTCGAGTTCGATGGGACTGCCAGGAAAATTCCCGGTGGGCCGGTTGATGACGATGGTCCTGTCGTCCTTCTGAACGGACGCAAGTGGTTCGATCGTGTGCTGGTATTTCTTCGTGGTCTCAGCCTTCCATTGCTGGATGGCGGCCAAGCCTTCGATCGTCTTGTCTTCGTCTCGCACGACGGCCCGTTCGGCAAAGCACTGGGCCAAGGCCTCGGTATCCCCGCTGTTCTCCGCGGCGATATAGCTAGCGATGGGTGTTGGGAGATCGGAATGATCCATATATTCGATTATTTTCAGTCGCCGGCCGCGTCAGACATCGTGAGGACAACGCGGAATCGCACCTTGCCGCTGTGCATCTGTTCGTAGGCTTCCGCCACCCGGCTGAGCGGATATTTCTCGATCATTGGATGCACGCCGGTCAACGCGCTGAATTCCAAGGTGTCCTGCGAATCTTTCGCCGTGCCGGAGTACCAGCCCGACACCGAGCGCCTTCCATTAATTAATGGCAGCATGCTCACAGTCAGTGGTTCGGCCGGTGCGGCGGGTACAAGGAGGTTGCCGTCCGCCGACAATCCATCCACCAGCGCGGATATCGCCTGGGCGTTCGGCGCCGTCGCCAAAATCACCCGCGCGCCGCCGAGCTTTTGCAATTCCGCGGCCGCATCGGCACTGCCCGAATCGATGTAATGATGCGCGCCCAATTTTTTCGCCAACGCTTCCTTGTCCGTTCCCCGGCCCAGCGCAACGGTCCTGAATCCCATCTGCCGGGCGTATTGCACGCCGAGATGTCCCAGTCCACCGATTCCGTGCACCGCCACCACCTCGCCGGCGCGCGCTCCCGAATGGCGGAGCGCGTTGAAGACCGTGACGCCCGCGCACATGAACGGCCCGGCTTCTTCCGCTGGCAATTCATCGGGAATCACCGCCAGCGTCGCCGCCGGTGCGATCAGGTACTCGGCATATCCGCCGTCGAAATCGATCCCAGTGATTTTGCGATTAACGCACATGGCGAAATCCCCGCGGCGGCACTGTTCGCAGACGAAACAATGTCCTCCATGCCAGCCCACGCCGACGCGCTGACCTTCGCTCCATCCCGTAACGTCGCCGCCGACCGCATCGATGCGGCCCGCGACCTCATGACCCGGCACCCGGGGAAACTGAAGCCGCGGCCAGATACCCTCCTTCACGAGCATATCGCTGTGGCAAATGCCGCACGCCTCCACTTTCACGCGAACCTGCCCGGCGCCTGGCTCCGGGATTTCGCGTTCCACTAATTCCCAATCCCCGCCCGGTTTGCTGATCTGCGCCGCCTTCATTTTCATAATGTTTTTCCTCCGCCCCTTACTTTCGTGGACTGCTGAGAGTTCGGCTACTGGAAATAGGACTGATGACTCTTTGAAATTCCGAGGCTCTAAGATTGGCGGTGTTGCCAGCTCTTGTAGACCGCCTCGAGGCTATAACCGTCGGGATCGAAAACGTTCGCAGCGTAATAGCGGGGATCGTAATACAGGCGCGCGCCGGGTTTGCCGTTGTCGGTCGCGCCCGCCGCCGTTGCTGCCTCGTAGAACGCGTTCACCTCGGCCTCACTCTTGGCGACAAAGCCGATATGTGTAGCCTTGGCGTCGGCATCGCCCTGCCTGAGCCAGAAGAATACGCGGCCGTCCCGGCCGAAACCCTTGAGGTCGGGATGTCCTTCGGGGCCATCCTTGCCGTCGTAATCGATGGCATGCGCGATGCCGAGCGGCTTGAGGGCCGTCTCGTAAAAGGCAATCGATCGATCGAGATCCTTGACGGTTATGAAGACGTGGTCGAGCAAGAGTTCACCTCGTTCATGCGAAAAATTCGTTCACCCAGCCAGCCTTTTCAAACGTGTCGATAGCACCTACTTCGCAGGCTGAAGCCTTCGACTGATGGCTTCGGCAAACTTCACGGCCACCGGGATGGGACGCATGTAGATAATGAGGTGATCGATCTTGCCATTTTGGTCGAGGTGCACCTGATCGATTGCCTGAAGCTTCTGGCCCTCCAACTCGCCTTCAAAGCCCAGAAGGTGCCAATTATTCCCTGCATCAGCCGCCAAGGTACAATTTTATTCCGGGAGCAGTCCTGGCCACCTGACTCAACTGATAGGCTGCTGCGTTCGCCGGCTGATCGAAGATTGTTCCAGCCGGTATCTCGACACAGACTTGAGGAGCAAAAACGTGTTTAAATAAATACTCGTCTGAATTCTCAATCGCCCTTCCATAATCTTCGATGACCTTCATTTTCTCGCCTCCGAGCCAAGACCAAGAATGAATCGAGAAATTACAATCGCGGTTTTCATACGGCCTCTTTAATCGGGACATTAACTCGCGCCCACGTCGAAAACCTGGTCGGTTGCCTGCCTGCTATTTTGTTCGCGAGCGCGATTCGGTCGGACGAGTCCGAGCCCAGGTAGGTATGAGCTTCCCAGTAACCAAACATCTCTGCCAACTCGGCGGCCCCAGGAAAGAAAGCAGCGAAAACCTCCTTGGATACCTGTTTGAATGAGAATGTGTGACCCTGTCCATTCAACGTTTCGATAATTTCGTTGAAGCTCAGGAAATCACCGATGAGTGGCAGATACTCGCCATGGCCGGCCTGATCTGGGTGTGCGAATGCTCCAGCAACGATGTCGCCAAGTTCGCGAATGTCGCCCATGTGAAGGCAACGCACACCGGGATCAAGCGGAAGAGCCCAGCCCATGGATCCGTCTGCCTGCTTTTGCGGAGCGAGAAAGCCCACAAAATTCTGGTAGTAGCCAGGCGCGATGACGAACGTATGATGCGGGAACCCGGCTTCCTTCACGATCCGATCAATCTTGGCCTTGCCGGTAAAGTGGGGAACGTCGAACTTGCCGCCACTGATCGCTTCTACATTAGGCAGCGTGGACCAGACAAGGTGTTGGATACCGACATCCTTGGCAGCGCGTACCGCCGCTGTTGCCTGCTTGAACTCGTCGGAACCTTTTTCTCGAAAATTGGTGACCAGAAAAACGCCGTGCGCCCCTTCAAATGCAGCCTTCAGGGTTTCTGGCTGATCTAAGTCAGCTTCGATGACTTCCTCGGCGAGTTCGCGATGCTTGTCTGGATCGCGAGTCAGTGCGCGCACCTTGAATTGGCCGTTCGCCTGCAGGGCACACCTACCACTGCACCGCCTTGATGTCCTGTTGCGCCGACCACGGCGATTAGTTTCTCGCTCTTTGTTTTCACAATTTTGATTTTGTTAAGTGATGCGTTTCTTCTCAGGCTTTGTGCTCATTTGTCCCGAAGCGTCTTCAGGGCGCCTCCCCACGCGATCAGCTCATCCAGCATCTCGTTGACCGACTGTTCCTTTGTCGGCCCGGGCTTGAAGACGTTGAAGTTTTCGAAGTCGGTAAACATCGAGAGCAAAACCTGGTTGCGCACGGTGGCCATTCGCACCTCCGCCAGGACCAGACGCAAGTGCTCAACGGCACGCACCCCGCTGGCGCCGCCATAACTGACGAAGCCAGCCGCTTTGTTGTTCCACTCGGCAAACAGAAAATCGATCGCATTCTTGAGCGCGCCGGAGACTCCATGGTTGTACTCGGGCGTGACGAAAACGTAGCCGTCGAAAGAGCCGATCTTGGCGGCCCATGCTTTGGTGTGAGGCTTACTGTATTGCCCCATGATGGGCGGCATCGGCTCATCGAGGAGCGGCAGGTTGAATTCCTTGATGTCCACGAGTTCGAACGCGGCATCAGTTCGCTTTTGCGCAACTTCATGAACCCATTTCGCCACGGCCTCGCCGTTTCGACCCGGGCGGGTGCTTCCGATAATGATCGCGATCTTAATCATATGATATACCTGGTTGATGGCGTGTTTTGATTTCGAACATTCAGGGCAGGCTGTCGAAAAAGAGATAAACGGCGGCGATCCGGCCGTCCCGGGCAATGATGAAATCAGTCCCGGCGTAAGCTGGCGCCTCGCCAGGCCGGCCCGCTACCCATTTGACCCGGCCGCCATTGCCCAGTTCCTCGGGTTTCGCAATTGGCTGATATTGAAAGTCAGGGTGAGTAGCCTTGATGGCGCCCGCGATGCGATCGATCTCGTCGCGGCCACGGTAGACGCCCGTTTTGGGGTCGTAGAACACGCCGTCTTCGTTCCAGATCTCATCGATGACGGCGCGCCGGAGCGCGGGATTGTTTTCACCGAAAACCTCCTGAAGATTGCGGGTCAGTAATGTCGATATGCTGTAGGGCATGGGTTGTCTCCTCTTCGATTACCGTTCAGCCGGTTGCATGTGAGTTCGCCAGCAGAGGCATCGCTGCTGTCTCGGACGTAAGTGCCTCTCGCACCAGAGGAGCAACCCGCGTCCCAAGCAGCTCGATCGCACGCATGAGTTTGGCGTGGGGCAATGCCGCGACGCTCATCTGAAACGTGAGGCGAGAGATGCCGCCTAACGACTCGTTCAAGCGCAGGATCTTTTCTGCGACGGTTTCCGGATCGCCGACGATGAGCGCTCCGGTCGGTCCGAGCAGGGCATCGAATTGTGCGCGTGTCACTGGCGGCCAGCCGCGCTCCTTTCCGATTTCAGAAAAGCTCCTCGCATAACCGGGAAAGAAATCGTTGGTTGCTTTTGCCTCGGTCTCCGCGACGTAGCCTAACGAGTGAATGCCAACCTTAAGCTGCTCGGGAGAGTGTCCGGCGCGCAAACCTGCTTCCCGGTAGCGGTCGATCAAAGGCCGAAAGCGGTGCGGCTCCCCGCCGATGATCGCGACGATTAGCGGGAGCCCGAGCATGCCGGCGCGAACGAAGGAGCTCGGAGTGCCTCCGACACCGAGCCAGACCGGTAGCGGGTTCTGCAGTGGGCGCGGGTAAACTCCCTGTCCCGTGAGAGCGGTGCGATGTTTGCCCGACCAATGTACGTGTGTGTTCTCGCGAATGTTCAGAAGCAAATCGAGCTTCTCGGCGAAGAGCGAATCGTAGTCCTCGAGCTCCAGGCCGAAGAGGGGAAACGCTTCGATGAATGAGCCGCGCCCGGCTACGATCTCCGCCCTTCCGTTCGAAAGTAGATCAAGGGTCGCGAACTCCTGAAACACGCGCACCGGGTCGGCCGCGCTCAACACAGTGACCGCGCTCGTTAGGCGTATCTTGCGGGTTCGAGTGGCGGCAGCGGCGAGAATCATCGTGGGCGCGGAATCAAGAAACTCGCGGCGGTGGTGCTCGCCGATGCCAAAGACATCGAGGCCTACCTCGTCCGCGAGCGTGATCGCTTCGAGTAACTCGCTCAGATGTCGTGCCGGATCGATTGCCCGACCGGCCGCGTCCACGGTTGCCACTACGAAACTGTCTACGCCGATCTCCATTGGTGGGTGATTCTTGTTCAAGCGGCAACGCGCTGTTGAAAGAGGCCGGCGAAGGCGGAGCGGACGCTCAGGAACACAACGATCCACAGCACCGTCACGACCAGAGCCAGAGGCAGACCGCTCGGAAGCATCAAGATGTGAATGAGCAGAATGTTGACGATGATCGGAGCGAGCAGCGTCAGCGCGAGCGGGACGTAGCGATTGAGGAGGAGCAGAACCGCCGAAATGATCTGGAGCAGAAATATCGGGACCAGATAATGGGAGACGAAGAGCGCTCCCACAAACTGACCGGCCGTTCCGGACGGCGGAGGTGCAGGAATAAAGTGAAGGAATCCGTTCAGTCCGAAGACCAGAAAGATGAGGCCGAGAAGAAAACGGGCGATGATAATAGTGATTTTCATGTTAGTTTCTTTTGTTTGATACGAAGTATATTGATATCAATATATCTGTCAAGGAACAATTCCCCATGAAAAAAAAGCGAACCCGGCAAACCGAAGACTCCTCAGGCGTGCATCTCTGGCTCGTCCTCATGAAAGCCTTTCAGGCGCTGCTCCCGCACGCGGCGAGCAGCATCAAGCGGACGGAATTGGGCGACTCGGATTTCCGTGTCCTCGAAGCGCTCCTTCATAAAGGACCACTCCCGGTGAATACAGTGGGTCCGAAGGTCTGGCTCACGCCTGGATCGATCAGCGTGGCCGTTGATCGGCTGGTCAAGAAAGGGCTGGTTTCGCGCAAGGGCCACGCCGAGGACCGCCGGGTGCGCCAGGTGGAACTGACCCCGAAGGGACGGGCGCTGATTACGCGCGGGTTTGGCGAGCACGCAGCCGCGATGGAATCTATTGCGAGCGTTCTTTCAGAAAACGAGCGGCTTACTTTGCTGCGGCTGCTCAAGAAACTGGGTAAACACGCCGCGGGAGAGTAGCCCGTTGATAAGATTCGTATCCGTGATGCGATGCGAACTTAGAGGGCTGGTTCCGCTCCTAACGGTGGCGCGGATTGGGTGGGTGCGGATGGAGAAGGGTTGCGGCGTTCCTTGAACCGCATGATCACGACGTAGAACACAGGGGTGAGAAAGAGGCCGAAGCCCGTGACGCCAAGCATTCCGAAAAAGACGGCGGTCCCAAGGGCCTGACGCATTTCCGCACCGGCGCCTTTGCTGAGAAGAAGCGGAAGGACACCGAAAATGAAGGCAAAGGAAGTCATCAGAATCGGACGCAACCGCAAACGAGCAGCTTCGACGGCAGCGGCGAAGCGATCTTTTTTATCGCGGTCCTGAATCTGTTTCGCGAACTCGACGATCAGGATGGCATTCTTACAAGCGAGCCCCACCAGCACGACAAAGCCGATTTGGGTAAAAATGTTGTTCTCCATCGAACGCAGCCAGACGCCGCCGATCGAACTGAACAGGCACATAGGCACAATGAGAATGATCGCGAGCGGCAACGACCAGCTTTCGTACAGAGCCGAAAGGAGAAGGAAGACGAACAAGACGCAGAGCGGAAAAATGTAGATCGCGCTGTTGCCCGCGAGTTTTTGTTGGAGCGCGATCTCCGTCCAGTCCGTCGTGAAGCTGGTAGGCAAAGTTTCTTTCGCGAGACGGTCGACGGCGGCGAGGGCGTCGCCCGTACTCGCGCCTGGCGCGGGCTGGCCACTGAGGTCGGCCGCCGGGAACATGTTGTAACGCGTGATCTTGTCGGCGCCGCTCACTTCCTTGACCGTCGCGACGGAACCGAGCGGAACAATTCCACCGGCGGCGTTGCGCGTTTTGAGCAGGCGGATGTCTTCAGGCTTGAGACGAAACTCTGAGTCAGCCTGCGCGGTCACGCGATAGGTTCGTCCGAAGAGCGTGAGATCGTTCACGTAGGTCGAACCGAGATAAGTCTGGAGCGTGCCGAAGATGTTACTCAGCGGCACGTTCATGCTTTTCGCTTTGACGCGATCCACATCCAGCCAGAGCTGCGGCACGTTCGCGCGGAACGTCGTTAGGTTGTTGGTCAGGCCGGGCGTTTGATTCGCTTTCATCATCATCGCGAAAGCTTGCGTCTGCAGTTCCTCGAGGCCGGCGTTGCTGCGATCCTGAATGAAGAGCTTGTAGCCGCCGGCATTGCCAATGCCGGCCACAGGCGGCGGCGGAAAGACAAAGGCAAGGGCCTCGGGAATCTCGGCGCGCACGCGCGCGTTCATCTTCGCTACAATCGCCGGCATCCCCTGCTCTGGCGTAGTGCGCTCCGAGAATTCCTTGAAGGGCAGAAAGACGGCGGCGGTATTCGGCTGATTGCCGCCGAAGAGATTGAACCCGGCGAACTCGACAGTGTTGAGAATGCCGGGCGTTTCGCGCCCGATCTTCGTAATCTTGTCGACGACGGCCTGCGTGCGATCGAGCGACGCCGCGTCGGGCAACTGTGCGTAGACGATGGCGTAGCCGCGATCCTGCGTCGGCAGAAATCCGCCCGGCACCACTTTGAAACCGAGCGCGGTTAGGCCCAGCAAACCTGCATAGACGAGCAGAACGATGACCGCCAGTCGGGTAAGCCGCGCGACAGTGTTGCCATAGGCGTTCGAGCTCCACGCGAAGACTTTGTTGAATCCTTTGAAGAACCAACCAAGCAGGCCATCGATCACACGCTGAAACGAATCCTTCTTCGCGCCGCGCGGCCGGAGGAGGAGCGAGGCGAGCGCGGGCGAAAGCGTAAGCGAGTTGAGGGCGGAGATCGCGGTCGAGACCGCAATGGTGAGCGCGAACTGCCGAAAAAATGCGCCAGTGATTCCGCTGATGAACGCGGTGGGGATAAAGACCGAGCAAAGCACGAGCGCAATCGCGACCAGGGCGCCACCCACCTCGGTCATGGCTTTGCGGGCCGCGTCCCGCGGGCTAAGGCCGTCTTCGATGTGGTGCTCGATAGCCTCGACGACCACGATGGCGTCGTCGACCACGATGCCGATCGCAAGAACAAGCCCGAAGAGCGAGATGTTATTAATCGAAAATCCGAAGGCCTGCATCGCAGCGAAGGTGCCAATCAACGAAACCGGAATGGCGATCAGCGGAATGAGCGCCGCGCGCCAGGTTTGAAGGAAGACAAGCACCACGAGAACAACCAGTGCGATTGCTTCGAATAGGGTCTTTTGAACTTCGTGGATCGACTCGCGCACCGACACAGTCGGGTCGTACACAATTGTGTAGTCGAGGCCGACGGGGAAGCGCTGCTTCAGCTGGGCCATCTTCGCGCGCACGGCGTCGGAGGTAGCGAGTGCGTTAGAACCCGGAAGCTGGAAAATGGCCAGCGCGGTTGCCGGTTTTCCGCCGAGCTGGCTGTTGACCGTGTAGTCGCGAGCCGCAAGCTCAACTCGCGCGACATCGCGCACTCGGGTGACTTGTCCGTCGATTCCGGTCTTGATTACGATTGCGCCAAACTCCTTTTCATCCGCGAGCCGGCCCTGGGTGCTGACCGTGTATTGAAATGCCGCCGCCCCTTTCGGGACCGGCGGCGCGCCGATGATTCCTGCTGCAACCTGCACATTCTGCTCCTGGATTGCCTGGATAACATCCTGCGCCGTCAGCCCACGCGAAGAAATCTTGTTAGGATCGAGCCAGATCCGCATCGAATATTCACGGGCCCCGAAGACATTGATGTCGCCCACGCCGTCGACGCGCGCGAGTTCGTCGCGAATCTGGAGCAGGGCATAATTGCTGGTGAAAAGCTGATCGAGCGACCCGTCCGGCGAGACGAGATGCACGACCATGGTAATGTCGGGCGACTGTTTTTTCGTTGTCACCCCGATTCGCTGCACGTCGGCCGGGAGGATGGGAATCGCGATGGCGACGCGGTTTTGGACCAATACCTGGGCTGTATCGAGATTGGTGCCGAGTTTGAAGGTGATGCTGAGCGTCATGTTGCCGTCGCTCGTGCTCTGCGAAGACATGTAGAGCATGTTCTCCACGCCATTGACCTGCTGCTCGATCGGCGTCGCCACGGTTTCCGAAACGACTTTCGCGTTTGCGCCCGGATAGTTCGTCGTGACCTGGATGGTGGGCGGGGCGATCTGGGGATATTGCGCGATCGGCAACGTCGAAAGCGCGATCACACCCACGAGCGTGATGACGATACTGATCACGCCGGCGAAGATCGGCCGGTCGATGAAGAAATGAGGGAAGTTCATCGGAATTCGGAATTCGGAGCGCGGTTGCGTCGCGCGGTTTTGATTGAAGCGACGCTGATTGCGATCAGTTCGTTAGCTTCTTGCTTGATCGCAGCCAGCTTCGCGGCGGCTACAAGTCCGGAATCCTCGAGTAATTCGAGCCAGAACAAGGTTTCGTCGACTTCCTCTTCGACGATGCCCATTTTGGCAGTGAAGTCCGCCGTCGATTTCGCGCGACATGCCGCGCGATAGTTTGCTGCCACCGACGTCCCCGACCGCACGATCTGCGACGCCAGCGCACGACCCGCCGTGGTTTTCGGCAACGCGTCGACAAGCTTCAAAACCCGAAGCGCAAACGCCTTCGTTCGCTTCTTCAAATCACGGTCGCTCATTTAGGTTCCTAGATTCCGCATTCCGAATTCCGCACTCCGCATTCACTTCTCCGCCTCTGGAATTGGTTTCACCGTCATTCCCGGCTGCAATAGCTGGAGTCGCGTGGAGACAACTTTCTCGCCGTCCTTGAGTCCGCTCTTCACGATCCGTTTGCCCTCGAATATCGTTCCGGTCTCGATGTTGCGGCGCTCGATCGTGTTGTCCGCTTTCACGGCAAAGACGTACTTCACGCCTTGCTGTGAGCTGATTACCTTGTCGTCAATGAGAGCGGCGTGATACGGCGCCGCGCCGGCAATGCGGACGCGAACAAAGAATCCCGGCGTAATAAAGTTGGGATTCCAGTTCTTCAGGACCACGCGGGCGCGGACCGTGCCCGTCCCGGGATCGAGTCGATTATCGACAAAATCGACAACGCCTTCGTGGGGGAAGTCAGTTTCGTTGCCGAGCTCGACGAAGGCTGGAATTCTCTCGGTGCGAGCACTGACGCGTTTCCCTTCCTCACTCAGTTTGATGTACTTGAGGATTGCGTTTTCATCGCCGTCGAGTTTCGCATAGATGGGATCGACCGAGACCACCGTGGTCAGTACGCTCTCCGCGCCCGCCCCGGGTTGGACGAGATTGCCGAGCGTAATGCGCGCGTCGCTCACCCGACCTTCGATGGGCGATTTGATCTGGGTAAATTCCAGATTCAGCGCGGCGGAATTTTTTGCTGCCTCGGCCGCGGCCGATGCGGCGGCGGAACCCTGATAAGCAGCGGCCTTCTGGTCGAACTCACTGGCCGAGATCGTATTCTTGGTGCGCAGGTCTTTCGCGCGATCCAATTCAATCTGTGCCAGCTTGAGTTGAGCCTGCATGCGCTCGAATTCGGCCGCGGCCCGGTCGAAGTCTGCCTGGTAAGGGCGCGGATCGATCACGTAAAGGAGATCGCCTTTTCTGATAATGGCGCCTGCCTGGAAATGGATCTCGGTAATGTAACCGGAGACGCGCGGCCGGATCTCCACCGACTCGACTGCTTCCAGACGCCCAGTGAATTCATCCCACTCGTTTACCTCTTTCTCGACGACGGTGAGAACGTTGACGGGTAAGGGGCCCGGCGCCGGCGGAGCTGTCCTCTTGCAGCCGCCTTCGGCGATTAACAAAAGCACGAGGCCGAGACTGACAACAAATTTCATCGCATCTCCTCTTTTTGAAGGTGTCCGCCGCCGAAGCGTGGCCCCCATACCAAGCCTAGCGGCGGCATTTGTCACGTGTCATTCTTGTGAACTTTCAGGGCCCGGGCTCGTGCGTCTTGAGTGGATTCAGCTCAATCCACCGGCCACATAAATAACTTCGCCGGTGACCCACGCCGCATCCGAGGAAGCGAGAAAGGAAACGACCGGAGCGATGTCGCCCGGCTGTCCAAGACGACCCAACGGCGTTTGCGCGACCATTTGTTTCTCGAAATCGCTTCCGGCATATCCGCCGGAATGAAAGCCTTCGGTCTCAACCCCGCCTGGATTGACGGAATTCACCCGGATCTTTCTTGGGCCCAGCTCCTTCGCCAACACTCGGGTGATGGCATCTACGGCCCCTTTGGTGGCGGTATAGATCACTGACGTCGGTGGCGTGATGGCTGTAGCCGCCGAACTAATATTGATCACGCTGCCCCCCTCGGCGCCGAAATGCTTCACCGCCTCCTGCGTTGCCAGGATCAGTCCGAGAACGTTCGTGTTGAACTCGCGATGAAACTCGCTCTCCGTCGCCTCTTCGAGAGGTGCGAATTGGTAGACGCCGGCGTTGTTCACCAGAATATCGAGCCGGCCGAATGCTTTTCTGGTCTCCGCGAAAAGGCGTTCGATGTCTTTCTTCTTCGCAACATCAGCCTGGATGGCGACCGCTTTTCCGCCGCGCTTGGCAATTTCGTCAACGATTTGGTCCGCGCCCTCCTTTGAGGAGGCGTAGTTGACCACGACAGCCGCGCCCTCCGCGGCGAGATGCTTCGCGATACCCGCTCCGATTCCTTTCGAGGCTCCGGTTACGACTGCAACCTGGTTTATCAGTTTTCCATTTTTCATTTTGTTTCTTCTTATTTTCTTATCGTTGGTGGTTTTGATTCATCCACAGAAGGCAAACGCCGGTTGATAGCTGGGAAAGCCCGAGAAACCCTGCAGTGCCCGAAGGTCTTCATGGCTCGGGTCTGCTGGTTGGAGATTTAGCTTCGCGATGTGGGCCTCGACCAAATCAGGCAGAAACAAATGCGGGAATGTCGACAGCTCCCGGGCCCTGACTTCTTCTTCATCCAGCACGAGGTGGATGATTTCCGCGAGGTCGGGATACGCTTGCTGGTAATCGTTTTGAAGCCGGACTTTGAGGTTCGTGAGGGCGCGAGCAACGGTCTGGAGGAAATCTGGTGGGACATCGGATGGTAGGTTGATTTTCATCGGGTTAATTTCTTCCGTTGTGTATTTGACTAGTCGTCTATAAAATCGGAAAAAAAAGAGAGCTTTTACGAAGTTGCCGGGGCGTGTCTTGCCCCTAGCACATCCAGCGCGATCTCCTTGAAATTGCGAATCAGTTCCACGTCGTTTTGAATTCGCGCCTGCGTCAATGTCCCTTGGTAGCAGGCGAACAGCGCCCTCGCCTTCGCCTTCGGATCCGGCGCACTGATTAGTCCCTGCGCATGCGCGTCCCGTATGGCCGAAACGAAATAGCTGATCTTTTGGTCGAGGATGCGGTCCACGGTATTGCGGAGCACCTGATCTTGCGTGCTGATTTCACTCCCGACCGTTAATAGGGGACAACCCAGGACCGAGCCGCATTTGCTCTGACGCTCGGCCAAACTGTCGTGGACATAATCGAAATAACGGTCGAGTCGCTCCAGGGGCGGAACGGTCGGCGAAAAGATCCTGTCCATGTCCGAGCGTCGCTTTCTCCATTCTGCTTCCAAGGCGGCGGCAGCGAGTTCCGACTTCGACTTGAAGAAATAATAGAAGCTTCCCTTTTTCGCGCCCGCTCGATCGCAGATCGCATCAACGGAAGTGGCGCCATAGCTGTTCTCCCAAATCAAGTCCATCGCCGCATCCGTCAGGCGCTCCTTCATGTCACTTACTCTCGGCATGCGCCCAAAATAATCGTCTAGACTGATCGGTCAACTATTTTTTGGACAATTTTCTGCCGGGCTGGGCTCCAGTCCCGGAAGAAGCTCACCATGGTGCGGGCCGGAACCCTAATATTCGGCAAAGGCGTCGTCGGGGTAGCAATAGAGCCAGCGCTCGCCAGGCTGAGCCGACGCGATGACGGGATGGCCGATCGCGCGCGCGTGTTTGCTGGCGTGGCGATTCGGCGAGCTGTCGCAGCAAAGGGTGACGCCGCATTTCTGGCATGTCCGGAGATGAACCCAGGCCGCGCCGATTTTCTCGCACTCTTCGCACGCGAGGCGACCCGGCCGTTTGATCGATTCCACGGCTTCAATATGAGAGCATTCGCCGGCAGTCATTGGATCTTGTTCCGGCCATAAATGTTTCACGGATGCGGTCGAAAATCGAGCGAGACACAGAATCCGCCGTCGAAGAGGATGGCAGGCGAGGCTGGGCGCGCTAAGGTTTGGCGGGATGCGAAAAATTTTGCTGGTCGAAGACGAACCCTCGATCGCCGACAATATTATTTACGCGCTGAAGACCGAGGGGTTCGCGCCGACCTGGTGCCAGACGGCGGCGGATGGCTTGCGCGCGTTTGCCGAGCACGCGTTCGCGCTCGTGATTCTCGATGTCGGCCTGCCGGACATGAACGGATTCGAGCTGTGCAAAAAGATGCGGGCCGGCTCCTTTGTGCCGATCATTTTCGTCACGGCGCGGAAGGATGAAATCGATCGCGTCGTCGGCTTGGAGATCGGCGCTGACGATTATGTGGTGAAGCCGTTCGCGCCGCGCGAGCTGACTGCGCGGGTGAAAGCCATCCTGCGCCGCACCGAGGCGGGCGGTGCCATGCAACCGCAAACGTCCAAACTGTTTTCGATCGATGAAGAGCGTTGCGAGATCCGTTATTGCGGCAGTCCGCTGCAACTTTCGCGCTACGAGTTTCGGCTTCTCAAGGTGCTTGTTCAAAAACCGGGGCGCGTTTATTCGCGGGACCAACTCATGGAACTGGCTTGGGAAGAACCCGACACCGCCTTGGATCGCACTGTGGACGCGCACATCAAGACGCTTCGGGCCAAGCTCCGCGCCGTTCGCGATGACGAAGATCCCATTCGGACCCATCGCGGGCTGGGATATTCCTTGAAGGATTAACGTGAGCATCCGCGCGCGCATTATCCTCACGCACCTCCTGATTGTCGGGATCGGTTTCTTTTACCTCGTGAAGAAAATCACCGACGTGAGCGAGATCAAGCCGCGCTACATGCAATCGATCGAGGAGCCGATGGTCGATACCGCGCGGCTGCTGGCCGCCTTGCTCGAGAGCCAGAGTCCGGGTGGCAAGATCGACATCGCGCAGTTCCGCGAATCGTTTCAGCGGGCGCGGTCCCGTCCTTTCCTGGCGAAGATTTACAGCAAGGAAAAAACGGACATCGACCTCCATGTTTACGTCACCGACGCCAAAGGAATCGTGATTTTCGATTCCAAGGGTGGACAGGCCGAGGGTCTCGATTACTCGCGGCAAAACGATGTCTGGCTCACCTTGCGCGGGAAATACGGCGCGCGCTCGACCCGCGCCGATCCCAATGATCCCACGTCCGCGGTGCTTTTCGTCGCTGCGCCGGTCATGAGCGGCGACCAGGTCGTGGGCGTGCTCACGGTTTCCAAACCGCAAAAAAGCATGGCCACGTTCATGCAGGAAACGCGGCGAAAGATTTTCGTGATGGGCGCGATCGCCGCGGCCGCAGTCGTAATTGCCGGCGCGCTTCTCTCGATCTGGATCACGCGGCCGATCGAAAGGTTAACGCAGTACGCCCGCGCCGTCCGCGACGTGCGGCGCGCGCCGCTCCCGAAACTCGGCACGTCGGAAATCGCGACGCTCGGCCGGGCGTTCGAAGAAATGCGGGACGCCCTCGATGGCCGGAAATATATCGAGAGCTACGTCCAGACGCTGACGCACGAAATCAAAAGCCCGGTCGCTGCGATTCGCGGCGCCGCCGAACTGCTTCACGAAGAGATGCCGGCCGGACAACGGGAAAAATTTCTCGAGAACATCCAGGCTGAAACCGTACGCATCCAGGAAATCGTCGATCGCCTGCTCCTGCTCTCGGCAGTAGAAGCGAAGAAATCGCTTGAAGATCGCAAACCGGTGGACGTAGTGGAGATCGTGCGGCGCGCAGTTGCGAGCGTCGCGGCTCAGGCGTCGGCGAAAGAGATTCAGCTGTTGGCGGAACTCCCGGCGGCGCCGGTGGTGATTTCGGCGGACGAATTCCTGATCGAGAAAGGCATCCTCAACCTGCTCCAGAACGCGATCGCATTTGCGCCGGCGGGCGGGACGGTCTCGGCTTCGCTCGCGAGTGCCGGCGATTCATGCGTGGTTCGAATCACCGACAACGGCCCCGGGATTCCTGAGTTTGCGCAGACAAAAATCTTCGAGCGCTTCTTCTCGTTGCCGCGGCCGGACACGGGAAAAAAGAGCTCTGGCCTTGGACTCGCGTTCATACGTGAGGTCGCGCTCCTTCATCGCGGCTCGGTCGAAGTGAAGAATGCGGTAGCGGGCGGCGTCGTGGCCGAACTGATCCTGCCGCGAGGGGCCGAGGTGGTAACATAGGCTTGTAGCCTGTGCGCCCAGCGGAGTTTTACTCCGCTGCAAAGCGAATCCGAACAGCGGATAGCATATCCGCTGGGCGCACAGACTGGAAGTCTATGTTCCGCCGATCGTCAGTTTTCACGTCGATTTCACATCGGCTTCAAAATGTTTTCACACGCGGTCGCGACACTCGCGGCATGAAAACAAAAACAACCCTGGTCGCGCTGGTGCTCGCGCTCTCGCCGATCAGTCGAATCTCAGCGAGCGAATCCGGCGCTACCGCCGACAAAACCTTGTCGCCCTACTTCCACGTCAAAGGCGGCGAAAGCAGTGCCGACGTGATGCCGCTCAAATCCACCAACGTCCGGGCCACAATCGCCGGTGTTATCGCCGATGTCTGCGTGACCCAGACTTACTCGAACGCGGGCGGCGTTCCTTTGGAAGCGACCTACGTGTTTCCGGGATCGACCCGGTCGGCCGTCTATGGAATGCAGATGAAGATCGGCGACCATCTGCTGAAGGCGAAAGTCGAGCCGCGCCAGGAAGCGCGGCACACCTACGAAAAGGCGAAAACGGAAGGCAAGAGCGCGTCCCTCCTCGAACAGCATCGGCCGAACGTTTTCCAGATGAACGTCGCCAACATCATGCCGGGCGATACCGTGGAAGTGGAATTGCGTTACACCGAGCTGCTGGTTCCTGAAGGCGGCGAATATCAGTTCGTTTACCCGACGGTCGTAGGACCGCGCTATTCGAACCAGCCCGAGTCGACCACCCCGGAAACCGACAGATGGGTCAAGAATCCGTATCTCGTGAAAGGCGAAAAGTCGCCGTCCACCTTTGGACTCGCGGTCGAGATCGCGGCCGGGATGCCGCTTCTGGATTTGCGATGTGAAACCCATTCCGTGAAGCCGGAGTTCCGCGACCCGGCCCGGGCGACGATCACCCTCGAGCCCGCCGATGCCACCGCGAACAATCGCGATTTCATCCTCAAGTATCGTCTTGCGGATTCGAAGATTGAGTCCGGCCTGTTGTTGAGCAAAGGCGAGAAGGAAAACTTTTTCCTGCTCACCGTTCAACCGCCGAAGCGAACCGCGCCGGTCGCGCTCCCGCCGCGCGACTACATCTTTGTCGTGGACGTTTCCGGGTCGATGCGCGGTTTCCCGCTTCAGACCGCCAAGAGCCTGATCCGGCAATTGCTCGCGACCCTCAAGCCTAACGACACGTTCAACGTCGTCCTGTTCTCCGGCGGTTCGAGAGTGCTGTCCCCGAACGAGGTTTCGGCGACGAAGGACAACCTTTCCCACGCCCTCGCGATCATCGATCAGGAGCAGGGCGGCGGTGGGACCGAGCTTTTGCCCGCGCTCAAGGAAGCGCTCGCGTTGCCGGCTTCGAATGAGGCAGCCCGCAGCGTCGTCGTCATCACGGATGGTTATGTGGAATGCGAGGCGCAGGCTTTCGATCTCATCCGCAACAATCTCAACCGCGCGAACCTGTTCGCGTTTGGAATCGGGTCGTCGGTGAACCGCCACCTGATCGAGGGCATGGCGCGAGCCGGACAAGGCGAACCTTTCGTCATCACAAAGCCCGATGACGCGGAAAACGAGGTGCGCAAATTCCGCGATTACGTCGGCTCGCCGTTGCTGACCCACATCGCCGTCGATTTCGGGGGACTCGATGTCTACGACGTCGAACCGCGCGCGGTGCCCGATCTCCTGGCGGACAGGCCGGCCGTGATCTTCGGTAAATGGAAAGGCGCGGCCACCGGCGCCATCTCGCTCCGCGGCAAAACCGGCGCCGGGGATTTCACCGCGCAATTCCCGCTCGCGGAGGCACGATCGATTGAGCGGAGCAACGCGTTAACCTACCTTTGGGCGCGAGCCCGGATCGCGTCCCTCGCCGATTACAGCGCGCTGGGCGCGGCGGACGAGCGAGTGAAGGAGGTAACGAACCTTGGCCTGACCTACAATCTACTGACCGCTTACACTTCGTTCGTCGCGGTTGACGACGTCGTGCGTAATCCGGGCGGCAACGCGCAGACGGTGAAACAGCCTTTGCCAATGCCGGCAGGCGTGGAGAACAGCGCGGTCGGAACGCCGATCCAAACTACGCCTGAGCCCGGGACTTGGGCGCTGCTCACGGTGGTCGCCGTTGTGCTGGGCGCTCGCCTTTATCGCTCGAGGAAAATCAAATGCGCCTCCGCCTGATCGCTTCGCCGCGAGTGCCACTCGTCGCATTGGCGATCGCGCTCTGGCCGGTGTGGCGCTGGTATGCGCTGCGCACCTGCGATGGCAGCGATGAGCCCTACGGCCTCATCGCGCTGGCGACGTTGGCCGTTGTCCTGGTGCGAAATGGAATGGAATTGCCGCGCAGCGAAAAACGAATCGTGTGCGCGGCGATCCTCCTCGGCGTTTATGCGCTGCTCTTCCCGATTATGTCGCCGCTGCCACGCGCTCTCCTGGCGGTGGCGGCGGTGGCGACACTCGTGTTTCGCCGGCAGAATCTTGTCGCGAACGCGGCCCTGCTCGGTCTTTCGTTGCCGGTGGTGGCGACCGTGCAGTTCTATCTTGGTTATCCGCTGCGCGTCGTCGCGGCGGAAGCTTCGGTCGTCACGTTGCGCGCGCTGGATTTTGCGGTCACGCGCGAGGGGACCCTGCTGCATTGGCGCGGCGAAACCATCATGGTGGATGCACCCTGCGGCGGGGTGCGGATGCTGTGGTTCGGTATTTACCTTGCCGCCGCGCTCGCCGTCTTCAGCCAGCTCGGCAATCGCCGGAGTCTGTTCGCGCTCATCGCCGCGGTGTTCCTGGTAGTCGGCGCCAACATGGTTCGCGCGACGGCGCTTTTTTTTAAGGAAGCGCGCATCGTTGCTTTGCCGGATTGGACGCACACCGGAGTGGGCGTCGTGCTCTTCGCGGGCGCCATTTTCATCCTTGTCCGCCTAACGACTGGTAGAACGCCATGGCAATCCGCGACCTGATCATTCGCGCCACTTTCCTGGCGATCTGCGTGGTTACGGCCCTGGTGCCGTCGCGAGCGCTAAATCGCCAGACGTTCTCCGGCCCCCTGCCGGATTGGCCACAAGATTGGGAAGGCGCGCAGCTCCAGCAGATTCCCTTGAGCGATCGCGACCAGAAGTTCAACGAAAACTTTCCCGGCCGGATCGCGAAGTTTACCGATGGCCAGCGCGAAATAATCTTTCGTTGGGTCACGACGGCGAGCCGGCAGCTGCATTCCAGCGCCGATTGTTTCCGCGGCGCCGGCTTTGCGGTGACACCGCATCCGGCGATTCGCGATGAGAGCGGACAACGCTGGAGCTGCTTTCTCGCGGCTCGTGGCGAGCACCGGCTTCTCGTTCGCGAACGAATCGCCGACCAGCACGGCCAGGAATGGACCGACGTGTCGGCCTGGTTTTGGAGCGCGGCGCTTCAACGGACACAAGGCCCGTGGTTGAGCGTTACAATTGTGGAAACGGAGGTCGGAAGTCAGATGACGAATTAACGATGCGCCAACGCTTTTCCGTCCTCGCCATCTGGGTAAATTCCACGGGTGTCACGATCGCGAATAGCGCGGAAGGAGAAGGATGAGGCATTCGATCGCCGAATTGTGCGGATCGAGCAGGAGCGCTTGCGCGAGTGCGCGGCGGCCGAATGCACGAGCGCGAAGGCGCGTCTGGAAGGGGCGCGCCGGCAATGGCATCACTTCGAGCGGAAGGACAAGCCGGCCTTTGTTCGTTGGCGGGCCCGGGAGTTTGGCACGCTGCTGAGCAAAGCGCGCGAAGTCGAGACGCAGATTCGTGACGCCCAGACCCTGGTCCACGAAGTGGAAATGGAAATGCGCCGCGGTTTCCAGGATGCGCATAGCGCTTACCAACGGGTAATGTTTCGACGGGAAAATCCTACGGCCGGGCCGGACGATGAAGATGCCGCAGGTCCGCGCGAAGGAAATAGCGAGGCGGGGAAGCTGAGTGATTTCGAAAAGGAAACGCTTTTCCAGGAATGGGTGAAACGATCGCTCGGCACGAATCCGGACAAGATGGACGATGAGGCTTACTTGACCACCTTCGAGGCTTTCAAGTCCCACATGTTTCGCGGGGCGCCGGAAGAACCTCGAGCCCGAAATGTTCAAAGACGAACCGCACAGAAGCGGATCGAGATAGAAGAAGAGGAAGAGGAAGCGGAAGAGGCGAGGGATGCACGGGTGAAAGCGCTTTACCGCATCCTGGTCAGGCGACTTCATCCGGACCTGCGCGACGATGCGAGCGTCGGAGTCTCCGCTCTTTGGCACGAAGTCCAGGAAGCGTACGCCGCCGGCGATGTGGCCCATTTGGAAATTCTGCTCGCGCTCATCGACATCGAATCGAATGGGACCGGCGCGCAGACCAGTGTGAGCCAGATGCGCGCAACCCTCGCGGAATTGGAACGAGCAACGCGCGCGCTGGAGAAGAGCCTGCTGGAAGCGGAAGGGGAAGATGCCTGGGATTTCGCACAAAGCGGCCCGAACGGCGATCTGCGGCTGCGCGTAGAGCGCCAACTGAAGTCCGACCTCGCGCAACGCAGTTTGCGCCTCGATGTTCTTACGAAAACGATCGCGGGCTGGAAGCAGGGTCCGATTGCGAACCGCAAGGTAATGACGTCGCGCTTCCGTTAGGCGCGAATAAGAACAGGTGCGATCCGCGCATAAACGACGATAGTCCCGGCTCTCATGCCCTTTCGCGCACTTGAACTTTCGCCGCAGATTTTGCAGGCGGTCCGCGATGCTGGTTACACTGAGCCTACTCCGATCCAGGTCGCGGCGATCCCGCCTATTCTGGCCGGCGACGATCTCATCGGCATCGCCCAGACCGGGACGGGAAAAACGGCGGCGTTCGTTTTACCGATCCTGACGATGCTCGCCGCTTCCATTCACAGCGGCGATCGGCGCGGCACCCGCGTGCTCGTGATCGCGCCGACCCGAGAGCTCGTGGTCCAGATCGAGGAGAATGTGCGCGCCTACGCGAAACATCTTCCGCTGCGGATGGCCACGGTGTTTGGGGGAGTGAGCGAACGTCCGCAGCTGGCGGCGTTGCGTTCGGGCGTGGATCTTGTCGTGGCCACGCCGGGCCGAATGATCGATTTGATGGGTCAACGCGCCGCGAACTTTTCCGGAATCGAATTTCTCGTGCTCGATGAAGCCGATCGCATGCTCGACATGGGGTTCCTCCCGCAGATTCGCCAGATCGTGAAAGCGTTGCCGCAAAAACGCCAGACCCTCATGTTCTCCGCGTCGCTCTCGCACGAAATCGAAAAGCTGACCCACGAGTTCCAGCGTTCGCCGAAGATTGTCGAGATCGGCCGGCGCGCGAACCCCGCGGAAACGGTGACGCAATTTGTTTACGAAGTGCCCTCGCATCTGAAGTCCGCGCTGTTGCTTCATCTCCTGGGCGATCCGCAATTCGACACCGTCCTTGTTTTTACTCGCACCAAACATGGGGCGGATAGGATTGCGCGCCGTCTCGAAAGCAGTGGCATCAAAACGGGCACGATCCATTCGAACCGTTCCCAGAATCAGCGGCTCCGCGCCCTGAAGGATTTCAAGTCGGGCGCGGTCCGCGTCCTCGTGGCCACGGACGTCGCCGCGCGCGGGATCGACGTGGACGGAATTTCGCACGTGGTGAACTACGATTTTCCGATGCATTCGGAGGACTACGTCCATCGCATCGGCCGGACCGGCCGCGCCCTGGCCATCGGCGACGCGATCAGTTTCATCACGCCGGAAGATCACGGGCCGTTGCGTTCGCTTGAGCGATTCATCGGTCGCGGCATCGTCCGGAAACGCGCGGAAGGATTTGATTACAAAGCCGCCGCTCCACCGCGCGACGAGCGGGGCCGAGGACAACGCCGGCAATCTGCGCCGAGAATGGAGCCGAAGTCACCGGGAAATTCCGCGCGCGGCAGCGGTCATCCCGCGCAACGCAACAGCGGCCGGCGTCCGCGTGGTTTTTCCTCGACCCGAAGATCCTGGGGAAGATCGCGCTGAAGCCGGAAGTTGCTTAGTCCAGCAACTCGACGGAATCGCCTTTGCGAATCATTCCTTCGACTAGGACGGCGCCGTAAACGCCGGCCATGCCTTCATGCGCCTGCGCGACGGCTTTCAATATCGCCGGCGTTTTTTCCGCGGTGTCGGGATCGAGCGTGATCATCATGCAACGCGCATCGCGCTGGAGAACAGCAACGGTCACTCTTGAGCCGATGCGCAACGAGCGGCCGACGAATTTATCTTCGGCGAAACCGTTGGACGAAGGCAGATCGACATAAATATTTGCGCGGAAGCGACGCTTATCGACGGCGACGCCGGTTTCCTCGCCCAGTCTTTTCGCCGTTTGCACGGCGAAGATCGACAGCGGACGACAATCAGTGATTGCCTTGTCCGAGCGAAGCAATGTGAGCTTGTGATTTCCCTCGATGTTTGATCGCAGATCGTCGATCAAAGCCGGGTCATCGATCGCGAAAGTTTTCCCATCCGGCGTTTCGACATCGACCATTAATTCGGATACGTCAGCCGAGATCGGATTCAGGTTTGGAGACAATTTCTCCGCTTCACCCACGTTGACCGGCCGCGCTGCTTTTTCCGGATTTCGGAAGCGCGCGCGGTAACGAATCATTTGACGTTGGTCGCGTCCGGTAAAAAACGGGAAGCCCTTTGGATTGGCTGAGCTTTCAAAAGCAAAAAGGCGATCACCGTAAACGCCGGGGTATCCTGCAAACATTTCCTCCATCTCTTCGCCCCGCATGCTCTTGACGGGATACCGCCAGAGGCTCTCGACACGCCCGATGATGCTCATCGGGCAAGTAGAAACGAGGAAGTGGGAACTAGAAAGATTAATGGAGCGACCGGCGACCGTTTACGCTCGGGAGCGTCTGTGATAAGGTTTGGAGCCATGGGCGCGGCTAAAATCGAGGATTACCTGCGGGAGATCGATCACAGCCTGTTGCGAGAAAACTTGAAACTGACACCGGCGCAGCGGCTGGAAAAATTTGTGAAGTTTCGTGGCTTTACCTCCGAACTTCGCCGCGCCGGAGAAAACGCACGCCAGGGGTCTGTCACGAGAAAAACGCGCCGGTCGTGAGCGCGGAGTTCGAGCGTCTTCTTCCGGAGCTCGTAAGAGGTGGCGTCGATTTCATTCTCATTGGTGGTGTCGCCGGAATTGTGCACGGTTCTGCGCGCGTGACCTACGATGTGGACCTGCTTTATTCCCGGACGGACGACAATATCAGGCGCCTCGCCAGCGTCCTTGAGCCGCGCTCTCCGTATCTTCGCGATGCGCCGCCAGCTTTGCCATTCGCATGGGACGAAAGAACGATTCGGGCCGGTTTGAATTTCAGTCTGACAACCAATCTCGGAGATCTCGATCTCTTCGGCGAAGTCTCCGGCGGAAATAGCTACAACGACCTTCTTCCGCATTCATTCGACGTCGAAGCTTTCGGGATCCAGTTTAAGTGCGTTGATCTTCCCACCTTGATTCGCATCAAGAAAGCAGCGGGCCGGGCGAAGGATTTGGAAGCAATTGCCGAGCTGCAGGCTCTTTTAGAAGAAAGGCAGAAGCAACCGTAATCGTTGCGCTTTTCGGAGCACGGAGTTACGCCGCCGCGGTCGCGACATGCTTCGTGTGTAGGCGCTTCAACATCACGATGCAGGCGATCGCTATCACGATGAGAGCGATTCCCAACAGCGGCCGATAGACTATCCAGGCCACCGCGATCACCAGCAACGACACGATCGCAGAAAGGAAGAACGAGACAATGGCGAACCCCAGTTCGACGAGGGAGCCGAGGAACGGAAGGATGCGAGCCATCGCCGAGATCGGCCCGAGGACAAGCATGCCGGCAAAGAACATAGCCGCAAAACCCACCACCCGGAGGATCCAGGTCAGGGTGCGATTCGCTGCCTGCGCATGGGCGAACATTTGCGCGGCCGAGATGTTGCCGGTTTCCACCAGCTCGATCTCGCGCTCATTCGTAGTCAGATAAGGCGTGAAGCTTTGTTTCGTCTGCGCCGCTACCACACTCAAGGTTCCCGGCCGCAGCACGCCAAAGGAAATCTTCTCGTCCCCGATCTCCGGGTTGCCTGGATCCGTGCCCAGGTAATACTGATTCCCATCGATCTTGAGCTTCGACCGAAACTTCTCCAAGACCTGGGAGAGCTGGTCGTTCGTGGCTTCCAACGTTTCGTCGCCGCTAACCTTCCCGATGATTTGCGGAGTCAACCGGAACTGACCGAGCGTGGCATCGGTGGCCACGAACTCTTTCTTCGGAATTTCGACCCGCGCGGGGTTTTGATGGTCTTCCGCGCTTTTGAACGAGCTGCTCTTGATAAGATCGGGCGACCAAACTTTCTCGTAGCTATAAGTCGTGGTCGTTTCCTTGCCGCCACCGATTTTATCGCGCGATTTGGATTCCTTCTTCTCCTTCCAAACGTAGACCTCGATGTTGCGCCTGAGCCGCAGAGCCTTTTCCGAAACGTTGAAAATGGGATCCTGAAGCGGGTCGGTTACCGAAGTCTCGCCCGTGACGTGGATGAGTTTGGACTCGTTCGCCGAATCGACGTTGTCCGCCGGCACATCAATCACGGTGGCCGCGCCTTCCCGCAGACTCTTGGCCGTGGCGACAGCGCGTCCTTCATTCCAAAAAAGCAGAATGATCGAGCCGATGAGCAGGAGAAAACCGAAGAGCATTCCGACAATCGAGTTGCCGATCCGCCCGAAGATCGACTGGTTAGTAAGTTCTGTAATTACGTTCGCCATAGTCGACGCCATAGCAGGAGGAATCGAAAGCAGGAAGCAGAAAGTAAGAGCCCCAGGAGCGCCGCGGTGGGTAGCGGACCTCCAATGTCCTGATTCGTCGGAAGTTTGTCATTTGGGATATCCGAGTTCGAGGCTAATCTGGGCGGAATGCGACCACTCCGTGTGGGGTTGATAGGATACGATGGCGTCCAGGGTTTGGATCTCGTCGGGCCTTCCGATGCGTTTACGATTGCGGCCATCCACGGTAACAACGGGACGCCGGAACGATGTTACGAAGTCACCATTATCGGTCTGACCGGTAAACCATTTCGCGCGGAATCGGGCTTGCTCTTTCAGCCCCACGCCACTTTGCGCAATGCTTCTGCGCTCGACACGCTCGTCATTCCCGGAGGCAGAGGCGCGCGGATCGGTCCTGCGAGTGCGACGATCGCGCGTTGGATTTCGGATCGTGCGCCGAAAATTCGCCGCATCGCTTCGGTCTGCACAGGGATCTATGCGCTCGCGCCGACGGGTCTTCTCGACGGCCGCACCGTAACGACTCATTGGCGGTTCGCCCAGGATGTGGCCCGCCGTTTCCCGAAGCTCAACGTAGATCATGACGCGCTCTTTGTGAAAGATGGATCGTTTTTCACCGCCGGTGGGATTACGGCGAGCGTGGACCTCGCCCTGGCACTCATCGAGGAAGACTTCGGACCGCGCGTCGCGGTCGCGGTCGCGCGGGAGCTGGTCGTGTATCTGAAACGACCCGGCGGGCAGAAGCAATATTCCGAGCCGCTGCAGTTTCAGTGCGATTCGTCCGATCGCTTCGCCGATCTCGCTTCCTGGATGCTGGGACATTTACGGGCCGATCTTTCGCTCGAGACCCTGGCACGGCGGGCCTGCCTTTCGCCGCGCCATTTCGCCCGGCGATTCAAGCAAACTTTCGGCGGAACCCCCGCGGCCTTTGTGGAAAATCTCCGACTCGATGACGCGCGCCGGCGACTGACCGAGCGCACTCAAACCATCGAAAGCGTCGCGGCCGCGGTCGGGTTCCAGAGCGACGATGCTTTTCGGCGCGCGTTTCAGCGGCGCTTCGGCGTGAAGCCAAGCAGTTACCGGAATCGGTTCGACGCGCGTGCGAACTCTTCGCAAAACGGAAAAGCTATCCGCAAGCGACCGAAGCAACCGGCTCGCGGGAAGAAGTAGGACGACAACATGAAAAGATACCTAACGATAGCTCTCTTAGCGTCACTAGCTATACTTAGCCCGGCGACGGAACCAGTGTTGAAAATCTACATGTGTCCGGAGTGCGGCTGCGAAAGTGACGCTATCGTCTTCGACAAGCCGGGCAATTGTCCGAGCAGTGGAATGGCTCTGGTCGAAGCAAAAGACCGGCATGAAGGTGAAATGCGCGCGATGCGACCAGTCACCACCTTTCATTTTCCGGATGGAAAACGGTCGGTCACGTTTCCATTCGAGCTCATAGCCAACGGGATTTATTTGTCGATGCACGTCAACGGAAAGGGGCCTTTCTCTTTCGAGCTCGACACCGGTTCTTTCAATTCCATCGTTGCTTCGGAGCTGGCGGCCGAGATGGGAATCCAGACCAGCGGAACAACTACAGGCGCTGGCGCCGGCTCAGGATCGTTTGTCGCGGGAAAGATCAAAGAACTTAAGTTCGAGTTCCCCGAGGGAGTCACTGCCTCTACCCGAGCCGGAACAAGCGTCTCGATGGCGGGGCTCTGGCCCTTGATCGCTCGTCGCGTCTACGGCGATGTCGGGCACGACATTATCCAGAATTTCGTGGTGGAGATCGATTACGAAAAGAAGCTGCTTACTTTGCATGATCCGGCAACCTACCATTATGCCGGAAAGGCCCAGGCGATCCCGTTTACTCTGTGGGGGAGCTATGATCTGCAGATCGATGGCGAGCTCATGGTTAACGGAGAACCGCCGATTCCAGTGAAGTTCACCCTGGATACGGGCGCCGGCGGCACCGCGGTGACGACTCACATCGTAGAAGCGCATCACTTGAAGGATAAGGTCGGCAAAGTCCTGCCTGCCTTCGATAACGGAGCCGGAGGAGGAGAAGCGAAGCTTGTCATGGCGCGTCTGGCCGCCGTCCGCATCGGGCCTTACCGCATCAACCAACCTCTGGCGGCGTTGACGAGCGACACCCAGGGATCGTTTGCGAGCAAGACTCTGGGAGTCAATCTTGGCGCTAACATCCTCAAGCGCTTCACTGTCATCATCGATTACTTGCACAAGCAATTGATTCTGGAGCCGAACGCGCATTTGAAAGATCCATTTAAGGCCGATGGGAGCGGTTTGGTCCTTAAAGCAGGCGATGACAACTTCAGGGTCTTCACCGTTCGCGCTCTCGTCCCGGACTCACCTGCTACCGAAGCCGGTATTCAGCCAGGCGATCGCCTTACCGCGATCGATGGGGAACTGCTTGATCAGTATGCACTCTGGCAGGTGCAAGAGCTCCTGCAAAAGGACGGGACGACTTGCCAGCTTTCACTCGAGCGCGGAGACAAGAGACTAACCGCCGCGCTGAAGCTTCGATCGCTTTTGTAGCTAATGAAATAACATCACATCCAAATGAAAAGATTAACTATCTTCGCTCTTCTAAGTGCGCTCTTTTCGGCGCTTACTCTCACGGCTACGCCCACGCCATCAAAACGCGTCTTTGTCTGCCCCGAATGCGGGCAGGAATGTGACAAACTTGTCTTCGACAAACCTGGCGCGTGCCCCCGCTGCGGGATGACGCTAGTCGAGAAAGTCGATAACAAGGAGAAGCGGATCAGCGTAGCTGTGCTCTTGTTCGATGGCGCGGAAGTTATCGATTACTCCGGGCCATGGGAAGTCTTTGGCGAAGCAGGCTTCAAGGTTTATGGCGTCGCAGAAAAACGCGAGCCGATTCATGCCAGCTTCGGGCAGAAGATCATGCCCGACTATACCTTCGCCGATAGTCCGCCGGCTGACATTCTCCTTGTCCCCGGCGGGAGTGTAAGCCAGGCGCTGGAAAATCCACAACTGATCAAGTGGGTGCAAACGAACGCGCAAGCTTCGACCCATGTCATGTCCGTGTGCACCGGCGCGTTCATTTTGTCGAAAGCCGGTTTACTCGACGGTTTGAGTGCTACGACGATTCAACACGCGATCGACAAGCTCCAAAAGGTTTCGCCCAAGACCAGGGTAGTCCACGACCAAAGATACGTCGATAACGGCAAGATCATCACCACCGCTGGGCTTTCCTCCGGGATCGATGGAGCCTTCCACCTCGTCGCTAGAATTAACGGCGAAGGCGAAGCTCAGGCCATCGCCTTGAACATGGAATACCGGTGGGACCCTCATTCGAAGTATGCTCGCGCTGCCTTGGCGGATCGATACTTGCCGGACTTTTCCGATCTGAAGGACGTGAAGGGAAAGATACTTTCGACCGATGGCGATCTGGATCACTGGGAAGTCAAAGCGCTGGTCTCGGAACCAAACTCGATCGAAGCGATTGCCGATCTTCTTAACCACCAGATTACTTCGAACACGCCTTACGCAAAGGGAGCCATAACAGTGAGCCTCGCCGGGGCGAACAACTCCGCGATCAATTGGAAATTCACCGATGAGGAAGGACGCGGCTGGAACGGAGAGGGAAAGATAGATTCCGCTCCAGATCATCCAGGGCAATTTGTCGTCACACTGAAACTTGCGCGGCAACCGACTGCCAAAAGCACATGAACAAGGTCCTTTCACTGTGCGTCGTGTTCTTGGGAAATGCCGCGATGTTCGCGCAAGAGACAACGATGGATGAAAGCGCGGCCATCAAGAAAACCGCGCTCAATTACATCGAAGGTTGGTACACCGGCGATGCGGCGCGGATGGAGCGTGCGCTTCATCCCGAGTTGGCAAAGCGAATGATTTCAACCGATCCGAAGACTGGCCGCAGCCAATTCAATCACATGGGAGCGATGACGCTGGTGCAGCGGACGCGGGATGGCGGCGGAACAAAGACGCCCGCTGATCGACAATTGAAAGAGGTCACCATTCTCGATCGATTCAATAACGCGGCCGTGGTCAAGATCGTCGCGTCTGACTGGATCGATTACCTTGAAGTCGCGAAGTTCAATGGTGATTGGAAGATCATCAATGTGCTTTGGGAGTTGAAACCGAAGGCTGCGTCCGTGGAGTCAAATGCGCCTGCGCAAAAACCATGACTGCTCCGGACGAGACGGCCGGTAGGAGCGCGTCGAATTCGTTTCAATCCACTTCTCGCGCTTTGCTCGCATTTCTGCGGATTTATCTTGGCGTCATCCTATTCATCACGGTCCTGGGCAAGCTCACGCGTGATACTCCCTTCGCGACGGAAATGCTCGGCTTTCTTAATGGTGTGGTGCGGCGCGGAGCGCTGTCATGGTACACTGAGTTCGTCCAACAAGTCGTCATCCCGCACGCGACCCTCTTCAGTTACCTCGTCATGACCGGCGAGCTCTTCGCCGCGATCTCACTCCTCACCGGAACGGTCACCCGACTTGGCGCCCTCGTCGCGATGTCGCTTTTCCTAAACTACATGCTGGCCAAAGCCCGGATGTTTTGGTCCCCCGACAGCGAAGACGCCGCCGTCTTTTTCATAGCCCTCGTCGTCTGTCTCGCCCGCGCCGGGCGCGTCTGGGGAGTCGATGCGTTCCTTGCCAGACGCTGGCCGCGAGCGTGGCTCTGGTAGGAATCGTTAGGCCTGCACAAACGGCGGGATCGGGCAATCGAGAGCGTCGGCGATGGCGCGGAGGAGTTCGGCTTCGCGCGGTTGGATGACGTTGTCGAAGGCGACGGTCTCGGCGCAGGCGGTGAGGACGTTCTTTTTTATTTGCGAGACCGATTGAGCGAAGCGGTCCAGGGCGGCGTCGAGATGGGTGAGGTCGCACTCGGAAGGCGGGAGCCATGGGATTTCGGCCCGGGCTATTCGGCCTAACGACTCGGCGCCCTGGGCAAAGGCGGCTCGTGCCTGGGTAGGATCGTCGGCGCCGGCATAGGCGGTGGCGGACAGGAGAATCCCGGCGTCGCGGGCGAGGGGATGCAGGTCGTAGAACTGGGTGACCGGCCGGCGCTCGGGATAGAAGCGGGTGTCCAGGTGACGCATCACGATTTTTTGCAGCATGAACTCGAAAAGATCGGTCTCCTTGTCGCTGACGATGAGCGCGTTCACCGCGCCGCGAAACTGCTCGAACTGGGAAGGCGAAAGCCGGCGCAGCGCGGGCAGGGCGAGATCGACGAGCGGGATTCGCGCGTGCGGCGGGATACCTTGCACCGCGGGCCAGATACGAGTCGTTTCCTGCCGGACCGCTTCGGAAGTAGCGCGGCCCAGTTCTTCGAGCTGTTTCTCACGCGCCGCTGCATCTGCGGCCAGGAGGAAAGCGCAGACAAGGGCATGAGCGCCTAACGGATCGTGGGCGGCAGTTTGGATCGACGGCGAAACAGCCTGGTGAAGATCGACAGCATACTGAAGGTGTGCGGTCCGCGGCTGGCCGATATCGGCAATGATGGTTTGTTGCGCGACTGTTTCAGGAGCAACCGGCAACGGCGGAGGACGAACTATCGGTAACGGCGGAGGTTTGGCCGTTGGAAGCGGAGGCGGCGGCGGTTGCGCGTGCGATGGAGGTGGCGGAGGCGGTTGAACGAGAGGCGAAACGCCAGGCAAAGGCGGCGGGGGAGTTTCCGCGGGAGCGTCGGGCAACACGACCCGCGGGAAATTTCCATCGAAGCTTGGATCCAAGGCGCGGATGCGCTCGATCAACGGGGGATGGGTCGCGAACCCGAACAATTCGCTCTTCAAACCATTGGCGAAAAAAAAGTGGCTCACTTCTTCGGCACGATGCGATTGCAACGCGGAACCTTCACTGATACCGCCAATCTTTTTCAGGGCGCCGGCGAGTCCCGAAGGATTACGCGTGAACTGGACGGCCGATGCGTCGGCGAGAAATTCGCGCTGCCGACTCACCGCGGCCTGAATCAGGCGGCCGAACAAAACGCCGACCCAGCCGATGATGATCAGGGCCAGTCCTAGGAGGAGGAACGGCCACGCGTTCTTTCCGCGGGCGCGAACGAGGATGCGGCCAATGACGGTGAGGCAAAGGATGCCGAAGATGAGACCCATCAGGCGCAGGTTGAGTTTCATGTCGCCGTTGAGCAGGTGGCTGAACTCGTGCGCGATCACGCCTTGCAGCTCGTCGCGGTTAAGCATGGTCATGGCTCCGCGCGTGACGCTGATGGCGGCGTCGCTGGCGGAATGGCCGGCGGCGAATGCGTTGATGCCGGCTTCGCCATCCATGACGTAGACTTGCGGGACCGGCACGCCGGAGGCGATCGCCATTTCTTCAACCACGTTCAGTAGCTTGCGCTCATGGGCGTCGGTGGAATTCGGGTTGACGAGGCGGCCGTCCAGGAGCTCGGCGACCGCGCGGCCGCCACGCGCGAGCGAGAGGGTCTTGAAGAAACTCCCAGCGGAAATAATGCCGAGCGTGCCCGCGGTGGTGGCGAGAAACATTTTGGCGTGCGACCAGGAGACTGTCGTCTCCTCTGTAGCATTCTTTAATTCGATCCCGCCGAAAATGAGCGCGACGACGAAGTAAACCGCGCCGATGAGGAGCGCGACGGCGACCACGAAATAAACGACGAGAAGGGTAGTGTGGCGTCGGGCTTTATCCTGACGCTCGAAGAAGTCCACCGGCGCGGGGTTCCAGCGAAAGACCTAGAACGAAACTTTGGGAGCTTCCTTTTGTTCCGGCTTCTCGATGACGAAAAGCTCGGCCGGCCCGAAGTTGAAGGGACCTGCGATGAGGTTGGTGGGGAAAACTTCGCGCCGCGTGTTGTAGGCCATGACGGAATCGTTGTAAGCCTGGCGCGCGAACGAGACTTTGTTTTCTGTCGAAGTCAGCTCTTCCATGAGGCTGAGCATGGTAGTGTTGGCCTTGAGATCAGGATAAGCTTCGGCGAGCGCGAACAGGCGTCCCATCACGCCGCCAAGAGCCGACTCAGCCGACGAAAGTTCTTTCATCGCGGAAGCGTCGCCTGGGTTTTGGGCAGCGCGGGTGTTGGCGGTGGCGGCGGCGTTGCGCGCGGCGATGACGGCTTCGAGGGTCCCGCGCTCATGGGCAAGGTAAGCCTTCGCCGTCTCGACCAGGTTCGGGATCAGATCGTAGCGCCGTTTCAATTGCACATCGATTTGCGAGTAGGCGTTCTTGTAACGATTGCGCAGGCTGACGAGGGAATTGTAAGCGCCGACAACAAAGATCAGCAGGAAAAGCGCGATCACCGCGATAAGACCACACGAGAGCAACATCATGAGATTTCCTTTCGAGAGTTAGCCATTGGTAGAGGAAAGGCTGTTCCGCGTCAAGGAGCGGCGGTTTGCAACCGCCGATTAAGAGGTTCCTTGAAGCCGGATATCGATCTCGGATTTGAGGGTGCGATGGACGGGACACTTCGCGGCCACGGCCATGAGGTGAGAGCGTTGATCGGCGGTGAGCGAGCCGGTCAGCTCGATGTCGACGGCGATCCGATCCAGCATGCCTTCTTTGGTTTCGCACTCTGCGCAATCTTTCGCGTGGATTCGCGAATGCCGGAGCGAAACGGCAATGTTCTCGAGCGGTATCTGTTTCCGGCGCGCGTACAAACCGATCGTCATCGACGTGCAAACGCCGAGCCCAATCAACAAGTAGTCGTAGGGCCCGGGCGCCGCATTGCCGCCGCCATAACTCACCGGCTCATCCGCGCGCAAGTGATGTTGGCCGGTGACGACTTCCTGGAGAAATTCACGCGCGTTCCCCCGCACGATCACATCAGCCGCCTTGTTGTTCGTCTTTTCGTTCGCCGTCGAAATCATTTCCATACCACCAGCATACTTGCTTATGCCGTTAAACGGCGAACAGAAATGAACGGTGATGTCTTTTAAGGTGTAACGGGCGGCAAACTCTTTAGAATGTCGTCGATCGATTCGCCGTTGTGGATGACGCCGTCGTTCACATAGAGCTGATTGCGCATCGCTTTCGCCGCTTCCCGCGATAGCATCCAACCGAGCGGCAAAGGCACCTCGGTCTCGCGCAGCCCAAAGTAAAGGATGTCCGGAGTGTCGGAAGGTATTTCCGCTTCGCCGGCCTTGAAGCGACGTTGCTCGCGAGCGATGGCTTTTTGGGCGTAGACGCCCCTGGCGTCGCGGGCGTTGAGCAACGCATAAAGCCAAGCTGTCAGATCGCCCAGGAATTCGCCCTCGGTCGTGACCGGGGCAGAACGTTCGGGCTGCGACGGGGATGGCGCAGGTCCCGCCTTCGCGGGAGAAATCACACTGGAACCCTTTCGCGGGTCATTGCTAATCATGATCACCTTCACATCGACATTATTCCATTGCTTCACGCGGCAAACATCCCGGATCCGAGTAATGATCTCTAACGCTGTCGTAGCACCAGAATTCTCGAAGAAACCACCATCAACTACGTGCGAGCCATCCGGGAAGCGGGCCGGCTGGAAAAAAGGGGGATGTGCGAAAACTCATATTAACAGCGGTGCTCAGTGGTATGTTGCAGGCGGCCTTGGTTGCAGGCAGCTTATACCCGGCGAGCCTGTCGGCGGCGTCTTCCGCATCGAGAAAAATCGTAGTGAGCCGGAGATTGGTGGTGATGATGCGTTTACCTTTCTCGACGGAGCTGCCATTGAGAAACAGGGATGGCATCCATTCGCGCGAGCCGCCTTTCCAGAGATCGACGAAGGAAGCAGCGAACCGGTCATTTTTCATCGTGTTCCGCCAGCCTTTCTCCCAACCCAGTTCGAGAGCACGCGCTCGATCGAAGTGAGGAACAGGAAAGGGAAGGAACCGCTGGATGAAATCCGGATACAGCATGGAAGCTAAAGCGGGAGAAAATAAATCCTGGCCGAGGATATCGTCCGCCTTGCTCTTGAAGTTAAAAGACGATGGATTCGGTTCGGCTAAAAGCGCATCAAAAACGACGGCGCCCAGGCTGCCACCCGAGACGCCGCTGATCGCGAAAAGATGTGAGGCGAAATTAGCGTTCCGATCCTGGAGCTCGCCGAGAACGGTTGCCGTCCAATAAGCAGCGCGAATTCCACTACCTTCTGTAGCGACGACAAACACCGTGTGAGGCACGCCCGCACCCTCGGTCTTTTCCGCGAGCGCGTACCAACGAGAGAAGGATTGGACAACATCGAGCCGGCTCCCCTCCTGCGGTGGCACAGTCCTGATGATGTGGTTATCGTTCAAAGGACTAACCAGACAGGCCTCGATGATCAGAATCGTGATAACAGGGAATTGCCAGCGGCCGCCGAGATAGACTAACAAGCTACCCGCACTTACCCATGAGGCCGCCGCGAGAAAGAGGATCGTTCCCATACCGAGCCATTGCGGAAGGGAGACCGGATCGATCGCGCAGTCGACAAAGAGCAACAGCGAAACCAAGCATGTTACTCAGCCGATAGAGGCTAACTCGATCATCCGACCTCGATCAAGTTGCCCCAAACTTTCCAATTCGCGGGCTGGCATCTTTCCCACCCATCGTCGCCGCAGAATTAGAAGTCCGTAAAAGACGATCGCCAGCACCAGGCAAACAAGCGCAAACAGCCGCAGCCAGAATATTACCGGTGACGACGAGTCATAAGCTCGCGCTGCCCCGAGAAACCCCAAGCCGATAACGAGAAACGGCGCCACACCTAGTAACCGTGGCAGCAAGGATTGGAGAGCATCAATGGTAGCGTCCCACGAAGCTGTGCTCGGCAGGCGGCGCCGGACCCCTGGAAAATCAAAGTAAAACAGCGCCCTTGCGCTATACCAATTGCAAATCCCCCACAGCACTAGAGCGGCGAAAAATCCAAAAACCCTGGGCGCATACCATTGATCGCCCGCGTTGCCTTCGGCTACTACGCGTAATACTTCAACGCCTTGTCCCAGATACAAGAAAAAGAACGATCCGATGGCAATCGAGAGAAGACCCAAGCGGCAAGACTTGAATTCATCCCACAACTCGATTGCCCGCCACCAAACAGTCTGCAAGAATGATCTTTGCCGCCGAGGGGACGTTCCCAATGGGTCGGGCCTCAACAACGCCGGAACGAAGACCCTCGCGGGAGTCACAGGTTTGATCGTGCCGACTTCAGGTTCTTCGCGAGAAGGGGGGGGCGTGTGTGCGCCTTTCAATGGTCCTTTTTTTTGACGGCGTTTTGAGGCTGGCTCCGGCGCAGGAGTCGGCATCGAAGGCGAAGGGACCGGCGACATATCCTGCCCGGTAGCTTCAGCAGGCCCGGCCGAGCTGAGCGCAGCCTCGATGGCCTTGGTGACCTGGACCCAGACTTCATCGCGTTCCGCGCGGGTCCTTAGTTTACCGAGCGGTCGCGAGGGATCGTTGACCGTTTGAATTTCGCTTAAATTCGAGTTGCTGAAATCGACAGGCTGCAGCACCACCGACAAGAGGACAGCTTCGTCCCTGGCGGCGGCTTCCAGGAGCGGTGGTAATTCGTTTTTGTGAATGAAGTCCGAAGCAAAGAAGTCTGCCGAGATCAAGAGGACCGCTACCCGAGCGCTTTCGACCGCCGTCTTTATTTCCTCACGCCACTTTGAACCCGCTGTAAGGCGAGTATCGTCCCACCAATCGACGCGGCCATCGCGTTCCAACGGCTTCAGGAAGACGCGGAGTCGATCGAGAAATCTTCGGTCAGCGTGACTGTAGCTGATGAAAACCTTGGTTCGAGCCATAGCTAGCGGAGAGGTCCCGAGCGCATGATCAGCGGAACGGAATGGGGTTCGGCTGCGTGTCCACTTTAGGTTGCGCCAGATTCTTGTGGTCCCGTTGTCCGACTCGGCGCCTGAAGGGCGGTCTCGATCGCCTGTGTGAGCTTTAACCAAACTTCATCGCGCCCCGCGGTGGTTCTTAGCTTTCCGAGCGGTCGCGCGGGATCGTTAATGGCTTGAAATTCGCCGAGTGGCGATCCGCTGAGATTCACGGGCTGCAAGATCACTGACAACAGGACGGCGTCGTCCTGGCCGGCGGCTTCGAGTAAGGGCGGCAATTCGTTGGTGTGAATGAACTCGGAAGCAAAAAAATCTGCCGAAATCAAAAGGACCGCCACTCTGGCGTTGGCGACTGCCTGCTTTATCTCTTCGCGCCAGTTTGAACCAGGCTGGAGACGGGTATCGTCCCACCAGTCGACGAGACCCTTGCGTTCAAGTGGCCTGAGAAAAACATGGAGGCGATCGAGGAGTCGCCGGTCAGCGTGGCTGTAACTGATAAAAACTTTCGTGCGCGCCATATTGCGTTGCTAAAACTATCTTGGGGGTCCTAGAAGAGACCTCCGCACTTCGTCCATGCCTTCGCCGTTCTTGATGTTGCCTTCGTTCTTGTAGAGTTGCGAGGTCATCGTCTTTGCAGCCTCGCGCGAAAGCATCCAGCCCAACGGCAAAGGCACGTCCATGTCGAGAAGGCCGAAATAGACAATGTCTTTTGTGTCTGAAGGCAGGCGGTCCGGCTCGTCAGCCTTAAAGGGACGTTGCTCGCGGCGAATCGCCTTCTGGGCATAGACGCCGCGCGCGTCGCGAGTGTTGAGCAACGCATACACCGGCGCCATCACATCGCCGAGGAACGCTCCGCGATCGGTCACTGGCTCCGTTCGACCGGGCGCGTTCGACTCAGGGCCGGGCTTGGCAGGAGCGATCGAGAGCGATGGCTTGCGCGGATCGTTACTGATCATGATGACTTTCACATCGACGTTGCGAATGCCCTCGTGGTCACACCAATCGTCGATGCGCTGGACGATCTCCAAGGCCGTGATGGCGCCGGAGTTTTCGAAATAACCGCCGTCCACGACGTGGGTGCCGCCACGGAAACGGCCGGCCGGACTTACGTAGGTGAACCGGGCGCTCATGTCGGCGGCGGTGCTGAGCGGAATGTTGCAGGTCGCCTTCGTTGCGGGAAGCTTGCCGGAGGCGAGGGTGTCGGCAGCGTCTTCGGCATCGAGGAACACGTTAGTCAGGCGCAGGTTGGTCGTAATGATGCGGTGGCCTTTCTCGACGGAAGTGCCGTTAAGAAAAAGCGCCGGCATCCATTCCCGCACGCCGGGTTTCCAAAGCTCGACGAACGAGCCGGCTAGCCGGTTGTTTCCCATGACTTGTTCCCATCCTCGCTCCCAGCCCAGCTCGAGCGCGCGGCCGCGATCGAAGTAAGCGACCGGAAAGGGGAGAAAGCGCTGGATGAAATCGGGGTAGAGCATCGAGCCGAGGGCAGGAGAAAGGAAGTCCTGGCCGAGGATCGCGTCCGCCTTTTCCCTAAGCTTGCCATTCGCTGTGGGCTCGGCCAGCAACGCATTGAAAACGACGGCGCCCAGGCTGCCGCCCGATACTCCGCTGATGGCGAAGAGATGCGAAGCAAAACCCGGATTCTTGTCTTGCAACTCGCCGAGCACCGTCGCTGTCCAGTACGCGGCGCGAATTCCGCCACCCTCGGTCGCGACAACATAAAGCGGATGGACGACTCCGGCGCCGTCATTCTTCTCGGCGAAGTCGTACCATTGTCTAAATGATTTGATAACGTCGGGACGATCGCCGTCCTCGCGCGCAACGGTCCGGATGATATGGTTGTCGTTCAACGGGCTTACGAGGCACGCTTCCACGACCAGGACTGTAATCACTGGGAATTGCCAGCGGCCGCTCAGGTAAACGAGAAAGCTTCCCACGCTGACCCAGCAGGCAGCCGCGAGAAACAGGATCGTGCCCATCCCGAGCCATTGCGGAATAGTCACTGGATTGATGGCGAAAACGATGAAGAGAATCAACGACGCCAGTAACATGATGATGACGGCTCTGATCGTCGCCGGTCCCAGATCTCTGATGCGTTTGACATGCTGTGCGGACCCGACCCATCGGCGGCGCAAAATGAGGAGCACATAAAATACGATCGCCAGAACGACGCAAAGTCCGGCGAGGAGGTGCATCAAGAACTTCGCCGGCGAGCTGCTGGCGTACGGCGCAGCCGCGACGATGAAACCCCAGCCCACGATCAACATGGGTGCGATGCCGAGCAGCCGAGGGACATGCGTCTCGGCCCATTTCGAATAGGAACCGCCGCGCGCCGCATTCGGAAAATCGACGTAAAGAAGGACGCGCGCCGCGTACCAACTGCAAGTCGCCCAGATCACAAGGGTGGCGAAAAATCCGCAGACGCGTGGCCCGTAGGAATACCCGAGGGTCATGCCTTCACCTACGGTGCGCAGGATCTCAGTGCCTTGCGCGACAGAAAGGAAAACCAGACAGGTCAGGAGTGCGACGATGAAACTGAAGCGGCACGGCTTCAGTTCGCGGTAAAGGTCGCGAATAATCCACCAGAGGCGTTGCAGCCAGGTGCCGGAGTGAGTGTCGGAATTATTCATAGGGACAGGGTAGGGTTGGATGGTGTTGGGAGACGGGAGGATTCCGGTGGCGGACTGGCTGAGCCTGCACAGTTTGGAATCGGTTTGTAAAGAGCATTGTTGCGGGAGCGACGCCGAGGTAGATTCCGATTCATGCGGGACCTGCCGGCCATTACCGAGATTGAACGTCTCCCTTCTCCCGCTCCCACCCCGCAAGCGCTCACTTGGCACCGGGGCGAACTCTGGTTTGGTTCGCGTGATCTCCAGCGCGTCTATCGAATGGACCGCAAAAACTGGAAGGTAGCCGAGGAGAGGCAAGCGCCGGGGACGCCGTGGGCCGCGGTGTCCACCAGTGATTCCCTTTGGTTCACCCTGGGCGAAGGCGACGAGGACGATCGCTATTTGCGGCGATACATTGCCGGGAAAGGATTTTCCGAGTCGGACCGGATCGCGTGCCCGGAGTTTACGGGATCTTACCTAAGCTATGACGGCAAGCACCTCTACCTCAGCCAATGGTATAAACATAGGATCCTGAAGCTCGATGCCGCGGGAAATATTTTACTCGAGATCGCGGTTGGAGCCGAGATCAGCGGCCACGTGTTTGTCGATGGGGTGATCTACGTCTTGCGAGGGACGGAGCAAAACGGAGGCGACTGGCGTCTGGCCCGTCTCGATCCGCGGGAAGCGGCGCCTGCTATCGAAGAGCTCGCGCGAGTGCCCTTTCAATGCCGGTCGCTCGCGTTCGATGGCGAACGGTTGTGGTCGAACCATCGCGACGCGGATCGGATTGTCTGTTTTGCGATTCCGAAGGAGCACTAGGACATGCGGAAAGTAACCTTCGGCGGCGCACCCAGCCTGGATGGCTACTTCGCGCGGAAAGACGACGCGGTGGATTGGCTCATGTGGTCGAAAGAAGCGGCCACGATTATGAGCGACTACTGGAAGACGATCGATACCATCGTAATGGGTCGCAAGACTTACGAGGCCGGGCTCAAAATGAGCAAGGGAAAGGACAATCTTTACTCGGGGATGAAGACCTATGTGTTTTCTCGGACCCTCAAACCGCACAAACAAGGTAATCTTGAGGTCGTTTCCGGTGATGCCGTCCAGTTCATGAAGCGATTGAAAAAAGCGGACGGCAAGGACATTTGCGTCATGGGAGGAGGCGACCTGGCGCGCTCCCTGTTCGACGCGGGACTTATCGATGAGATTGGGTTCAACATTCATCCCGTGTTACTCGGCTCGGGGATCCCGCTCTTTCACGAGATGAAACGGCAAATCAACCTTGAGTTACTCGAATGTAAACGTTTCCAGAACGGCTGCGTTTACGTTTCCTATCGCGTGAAGCCGACCAAGGTTCGGCGCAGCAGAAAATAGCAAGAACTGGCGCCGCCGGGTTAGCGTCCTTCGGAGCTGCTTTGGACTAGTTGAATGACATCGCGAAAAAGCAAAGGCGCGGCAATCGTCGCGAAAGATTCGGACGAGCCGCCTGTGCCGCGGATCTCGACGGTCCCGTAATTCAAGAGCCGGCCGAGCACGCTCTGGAACACGGCGACCGATTCGATCTTCGAGATAAACATTTCGAAGGTGTGGCGCTGGATGAAACCAACTTTGATGATGACGCGCCGGTCGGTGATGACCAGCTCGCTCGTCTTCACCGTCACCGCCGCGGAGAGCAAGATCCCGGCGGGGATGACGAGAAGCAGCCACGCCCAATAAAAGTCGCGCCAGGCAGCGAACATCGCCATCGGCACGATAACGATGAGCGAAAGGACGGCGCCGATGACTGAGCCGCTCAGCGCCATCCAATGGATCGTTGTCTGGTGCAGCGGACGTTCGTCTGGCTGCAAGGTAGCGGCGGTGTAAGAGCCAAGGTCTTGGACCGGCAACGCCGGCCTGGTCAGGAAAGGCTGCGCTTCGCTCGGAGGCGGCTGGTGATAGCTCGTCGCAAATTGCGGGAAGGCGGAGAGCGGCGCCCATTCCGTCGCGCCTTCACCGAGGCCCGGGTCCGAAAGCGCGAACGTGCCGGCAACAAGGCGGCTTCTCACCTCGGCCTCGGAATAGGGTCCAAGGTCGCGGCCGTCGCGGCGAATCATAAACTCCATGGCGCCCTTTCAGATAATCTCGCCATCCCCGATGTAAAGCGATTGCCTGCGGCCACGAGATGCTTGACGCGACCCGGGCGCTCGCTCTTGTGCAGCGGCATGTTACTTCTAAGGCTGAGGCCCGGATGACCTACGATGTAGCAATAGCCGGCCTCGGCGGAATAGGCAGCGCGATCGCGGCCCAATGTGCGGCGCGCGGAGCGTCGGTGATCGCGGTCGAGCAATTCGGGCCGGCGCACGATCTCGGTTCGTCCCACGGCAAATGCCGGATGATCCGGAAAGCTTACTTCGAAGATGCAGCCTACGTGCCGCTCGTTCTACGCAGCTATGAATTGTGGCGCGCCCTCGAACGCGAAACGGGCGAGCAATTGTTGCGCACCACCGGCGTGCTGTCGGTAGGCGAGGAGGGGAGCGATATCATTTCGGGAACGAAACGGGCCGCGGCGGAGCACGATCTTCCCATGCAAGCATGGAGCCGGGAGCGAGTGCGGGAGTGCTATCCAACTCTGATGTTGTTGGAAAACGAAGTGGCCCTGTTCGAGCCGGATGGCGGCGTCCTGAATCCCGAGGGCGCGGTGCGCGCGCATTTGAAGGCGGCGCAGACAGCCGGAGCGGAGCTGCGCTTTGAGACAACCATGCAAAGCTGGGAAGCGAACGATCATGCGGTCCAGCTTCACCTGGCGGACGGCACGCGGCTTTCAGCCAAGGCGCTTGTTCTCTCGTTAGGCCCATGGTTCAAGGAAACGCTCGAAGCGCTTGGCGTTTCCCTGCGCGTGCAACGAAACGTGCAGGCGTGGTTTTCCCCCAGCACGAATCTTTACGCCGCTGATCGCTTCCCGGCGTTTCTTCTGGGTCGGGCCGGATTGCCCGCGCCGCTTTATGGGTTCCCCGATTTCGGCGATGGGCTCAAGGTCGCCTTTCATGGACTCGGCCAGATAACTACGGCGGACGCGATCGATCGCGAGGTGGACATCGCCCGCGATGTAACGCCGATCGCGCAAGTCCTCGAGGCATGGATGCCCGGCGCCGCGACTACTTTTCGCGAAGCGACGCCGTGCATGTACAGTCTCACGCCCGATGGCAACTTCGTGATCGACCGGCATCCCGCGCATTCGAATGTGGTCTTGTGCGGTGGCTTTTCAGGACACGGTTTCAAGTTCGCACCCGTCATCGGAGAAATCGCGGCGGACCTGGCGTTGGATGGTGGATCGCGTCATCGGATCGATTTTCTTTCCCTGGAAAGGTTCCGTGGGCCGCAGGGGCCGAATGGTTGAACCCATGCGGACCCTGCATGAAACTATTCCGCAACGGATGAGTACGGTGAAAAACAGAATCCTCATTGGCCTGACAATAGCCGCGCTCTGCTTGCCCGTGAATCCGGTCCTGGCGGGTTCGCTGGGCGATTTCTTCAAGGCGCTCGGAAACTCAATTGCTCATCCGGGACAGAATCGAAAGCCGAAGCCGCCGCCGCAAAGCAAGCGGCCGAAGACGAAAGGATCGGAACAAAACGCGGCGGATTACCCTCCTTCGTCTACTGCGCCGCCGCCGCCAACGCCTACTCCTACCGCCACGTTAAGCCAGCCCTCGGTTCGCCTCGCTTCCGCGCCGCCGCAAAAAAATTCAAAGCGTGATATTCCCTACGCCATCCCGGTCCCGAATAAGCCGGGATTTGTCACCAGCCCGTATGCACCGAAATCCGGCTACGTCGATGTCCGCGGTTTTCCCAGCGGCACCGAAGTCAAAGATCCGTATTCGGGAAAAATCTTTCTGACGCCGTAGGGTCAGAGGAGCAGACTCGCTAAGGGGCAATGGCGCGCACGGCAAAGTTATCGAAGCGCACATCCATGGGTTCGCTTTTTGGCTGGGTAGTCACCGCCAGGCCAACCAGGCCTCCTGAGAATGAGTTATCTGTCGTTTCCAGGACCTTCTCGCCGTTGACGTAGAAGGTAAGCTTGCCGCTAGAGCAATCGGCGCGCAGACGATTGGTCGAATTGCCGGGCTTGATCGCCTTCGAGCCGCGGCCGCTTGCGATCGCATCCCAGAAGGTCGGGCTGGTCCGCTTGAGGATGGCAAAGACACCATCGGCGCGGATCGCGAAGATGTAAGCTTTACTGGCGTTACTCTCATTAGCTTCCGCCCGGCAAAGAATGCCGAAGACACCGTTCGCCGGGCCGGAGACAAGGCGCGCATCTACTTCCACGGAGACATTATCAAATTTCTGCCGGGGCAGAATCGAGTAGGTATTGAAATCAGGTTTAACGAGATGGATTCGATATTCTCCGTCGCTGTAACCAAACTCGGCGTAGTCGGTCTTGGCGACGGTCCAGCCGTTCGCGGGTTTCGAGAAATCGTCCTGGAACAGGATGGTTCCCGCAGCTCCCGAAGTTTGTGGGTGCACTTCCGTTTGTCCGTGGCTGGCGCGGAACGGCACGAAGAGCGCGATAAGTAGGACTAACGAAGCTGGTCTCATAGCAGGATCTCCCTTTAGTCGAACAGTTACATGCCAAGAGCCGTTCGCAAATGCGGAACGAGACGTTTCGTGAATTCCACGGAGTCGCCGGCGGATAGATGGGACCATTCAGGGCAATTGAATCCCGACAGCTCGGGAAAATCTGAATAGTAAATTCCCGGCGCACCTGTGCTGTTGATCAGGGGATCCCAGGTCTTGGCGCGCGGCGATAAACGATCTTCCAGGTTCTTTAGCTCGCCGCTGTGCGGAAAACGAACAAAGACAATCTTGCCGCCGCGGGCCCGAAGCTTGTTGACCGCGGCCACAGTGTCGCGAAATCGCGCTTCGACGGCCTTGCCCATCTGTTCCATGAAAATTTCTCTCGGCACAAAGCTCGGTGGCGGCGGTGGAGTAAAGAGCGGCAGCCAGATTTGCCGGATTCTGGTCTGCAGCTCGCCGGGCTGCGCACAGTTTTCCGTCATGCGCATGCGGCGTTCATGGTCCACGGTTTGAAAATCGGGCGGGAAAGTCGGAGGCACCTGCGCATTCGGGCGATTCGGGATAGGCAATTTCGCGAGAAGCCTCTCCAAAGTAAGATCTTCTTGTTTAAGAAAGGCGATATGTTCTTCCAGGAACATGCCCAGGTGATGACTTGCGCGCTGGGCGACCGTCTGGGTGCGGTAACGCTTGAGAGCTTTCTCGGATGTCTCCAGGAGCGGGCCGCCGGGCATGAAGAACATCCCGGGGACGATGCTGCAAATCACGGTGCCATGAAATTTGTCGTCGTTGATCAGGTCGGCGAGGACGGGATAGGCGCAGCTGCCGGCCAGCGCGATCTGGATCGGCCGTTTCCCGAGTCCTTTCTCCAACTCATCCAAGTCCAGGTCGAAGAGCGGCCGAGAGTCTCCTACTATAACTAGTGACTCCGGCTGAACCCGGCGGCGGACTTGCGTCCAAAGGTCTTCGGTGTCGTTCAGAGTAGGTGTGTAACCGACCGAGCGCACATGGAGTTCCCAGGCGAAGGTTGCGGCCCAGACAATCAAGACTGCGATCACCGTCATTCCGCGCCAGGGTAAGGCCGGGATCGGTCGCTCGAATTCAAGGGGTGGCCCGCCGTGCACACTTTCTGCCGGTGTCGGCTTCCGGAAGAACAAGCGCGGCAGCCGCAGGATGCGTTTAAAATTGGAAGTAGATGAAGGCATTGCTGCTTCCCTGAGTAAGAATGATGGCGCAGGCCATCAGGGCCCAGGCGCCGGTGACCGTCCAGCGCGGCAGGCGGGTGACGGCTGTTTCGATGTTGCTATCCCGGAGGAGTGTGTGCACCAGGAGCATGGAGAGAGTTACAATCGCCACCTGCAACATTTCGCGCGTGGAAAGGATGGCGTCACCGCTGGCGTGCCGGCCGAACATTCCGCTTAACATGCGCGAAGCTAAGGCGAAATCGGAGGCACGGAAAAAGACCCAGGCGATGCAAACCGCCGCGTAGGTGGCCACCCCGGCGAGAAAACGGATGCCGAAGTTATTCGCCCACGCCTTCTCTTCGAAGAAAATCCGAAGCACGCGCTCGATGACGAGGTAGGAGCCGTGGAGTAATCCCCACACGACAAAGGTCCAGGCAGCGCCATGCCAGAGGCCGCCGAGAAACATTACGATTACCAGGTTGAGCGCGACCCGGAAAGGGCGGACCTGGTTGCCACCGAGCGGAATGTAGAGGTAGTCGCGCAGGAACGTAGAAAGCGAGATGTGCCAGCGCCGCCAAAAATCGGAAAACCCGATGGCCGCGTAGGGGAAACGGAAATTATCCTTGAGATGAAACCCAAGACACAAGGCCGCGCCGATTGCGCAAATGGAATAGCCGGCAAAATCGAAGAAGATCTGACCGGCGAACGCGATGACGCCGAGCCAGCTATCGAGCGCAATTAAAGGTCCCGGATAAGTGAAGGTCCGGTCGGCTGCGCCGGAGAGCATCGTATCCGCGAGCACTATCTTCTCGAACAAGCCCAGAGTCATGAGAAGCACTCCCCAAAGGAACTGGCCCACACGCAAACCGGGCGCGCGAACCAGTTGAGGCAGAAAATCTCCCGCGCGCACAATGGGTCCCGCGACGAGCTGGGGGAAGAAGGAAACCGCGAGGACGAAATCGCGGAGCGACTTTGTCGGCTGGAGGACACCGCGATAAATGTCGAGCGTGTAAGAGAGCGAGTGAAAGGTGTAGAACGAAATGCCTACCGGCAGAAGGATGTCGAGATGTGGCGGCTGGTAAATGATGCCAAGGCGCGCCATGAACCACTGGAAGTTCTCCAGGAGAAAATTCCCATACTTGAAGAATCCGAGCATGCTCAAGTTCATGGCTACGCTGCCGACGAGCCACAGCTTCCGCGAACGCCGTCCCTGCGCCCGGGCGATGCGTGCCCCGAGCCAGTAGTCCATCGCCGTCGTCGAGAAAAGCAGCGCCGCGAACGGCGGATTCCAGGCCCCGTAGAAAATGTAGCTGGCGGTCACCAGCAGATTTTTCCGCGCGTTCCAGGAGCGAATGCTCCAGTAGAGCGTGACGACCACGGCGAAGAAAACGACGAACGTGAGCGAATTGAACAGCATGCGAAGGCGGCTTTCCTAGCGGCTTCATGCGGCCTCGGCAAGCCCGATCTGGCGAAAAATCATTTCCTACCGATCACCGCGATCCAGCAAATGATAAACCGCTCCCGGGGAACTCGTCACCCGTTACATGTCACTCGTCACTGGCTTCGAAAATGTCGAGATTCACAGACTGAGCCCTTCTGCTGTCTTCATTCGACATTGGGCGTTCGACGTTGGGCGTTGGGCGTTTTCTTCTGCCCTCTCCTGTAGCCGCCTCGCTGCGTCGAGGCGTCGGCCTGCCGCGCTCATCCCATTGGAGCGCGCCGGTGCCGGCGCCGATCTGCCCACTCCGCCCACCTTGCCTGGGCCTGTGACTGCTGGCGGCTCCCGTGCAATCTTCCGGCACATAGCGGGTGCCGGTCACGTTGCTGACTCGCTTCGTAGTTATCCCGTGGCTGAAAGAGGCCTTGAGCGGGAAGCGTGGTTGACGAGGACAGCCGATGGAGTGGGTGGACCTTTGGTTGCAACGCCTGGTTGATAAGAGCTTCGCACGGTCATGCGTTGGTTGCCTCATTAGTCGTAGTAGTGGTAGGCCAGCAGGCCAGTAGTAGAATTATAGCTCTGCACGATTTCATCCACTCGCGCGCCATTGATGTAGAACCGCGTCGGAGTCCACGGGCTGGTTCCTTCCTGCACCAGGTTCCAGCCGTCGTAATAAAAATAGGTCGCTGTCCCGCTGTCGGCGCTCGGACCGATCACGCGTTTTACGCACCGGCCCAAAGGATCGTACCCAAACCCCATCCAGTTGCCCGTCACCCAGGTGGCAAAGCTCCCAATTGCCACCGGTTGATTTAAAGCGTTATAGCTGGCCACGATCCAACCATCCGCCATTGTCACTCCGTTGCCAGGGAAACTCGTGTGTGGCGCCCAAGGGCTGTTATCATCGTAAAAAATCCCCGAGCCCCAATGCCCGGGCGGATTGGGCTGATTGTTCTCCCAACTACTGTATTGGTTGAGCCCGTTGTCGCGCCGCGCGAAATTCATCCAGCCGCGATTGGCCAGCCAGTCCCAACCGAACCGGTTCCCCAGGGCGTCATAGGAGAAGTGATCTTCCCGGACGTAACTGTGAGGGTTCATCGCCGGATCAATCGCTCCGTAGTCGGCGTCGGTCAATTGCCCTTCCGCGTCGTACCAATAATGATCCCCCCGGCCGTCCTCCATCGGATTGGTGGGGTTGCCGCTCCCTTTCTGGAAGGAGGTGATCCGGTCGCGTTCATCGCGAGCGTAAGTGCGTAGCGCATAACTCTCGAACAGCGTGGCTCGCTGATGATGCACCACCTGCGTCATCCCACGTGCATCGTGGGCGAACGCGGTCACCACTCCATTGCCATAGGTCTGATGCTCCGCTTTCCCGTATTCCATTGTGTCAATAGTAAGCTCTGACCCCTGATAGATCCCTCTCAGCGCTCAGGCGTGATCGCCGACTTTGGCGATGACGCCGGCTGCTACTTCTTGCGTCCGCTAGTTGATGCAACTCGTGCGAGCAGGTTCGATGTGTTTTTCTTGATCTTACGCGTGAGTTCCGCACGTTTTGGAGCGGGTGCATCGCAGTAGTCCAGCAACGAAGCCGCGATGCTGATTAACGCCTTTGTGTTGTGTCTTCGAGATGTCGCGCTTTCGCCTTCCAAAACGATGCCGCTCGAGTTCGTAGCCGAAAAAATTTCACTACTGCTGTCCACGACGATTTCATTGGATTTCTGCTGCGGTCGCGACCGTGACAACATGGTCAGCCAGACCTTGTGCAGTGCGAGCGCGGTCGCCTCGGCTATGGGAGCATCACATCTTTCAACGCGTATGGTTTGCGGATCGACGCGATCTTCGGGGCCCGGTGCAACGCAGTTCCAAAGTCGCTCAGACGCTTGCGTCACCGTTACCCAATAATCACCGGGAAGAGAATTTTCTTTCCCGGGGGCTTTGTAAACCGATATTGCAGTTTCCACACCGACGGTCCCAGGTAAACTGACGAACCTTGCAGTTTCTCCAGGAGTAAGCAGCAGCTTCCGTTGCCAAAGTTCCTGATAAGCAGCACTTGAGCCGACCACTTCCTCTACCGGGACCAAATGATCTTCATCTGGCCGAGATGCGCGGCATTCCAGTGATATAACCACACAGAGTGCGAGGACTATTTGCGTCACGAACGATGGTGTCATGATTGCGGTTACGGCGACACAGGCCTTATTGTGGGTTCATCTCGATAATCCACTTGTGGTGTCAGTCGCAATATCTGGCTTGGATTCGATTCGTTCACTTTGTAGACCGGAATACCCGGTTCTGTCTTCGAACCTCTAGCTGAGCCGTAGTCGGCTCGGGTAAAGTTCGGATCTGCTTTGCCAGTCTTGTCCATGTGAGCGTGGCCGACTCCCACCGGTTTATGCCCCGGGTCGACAGGCGCTCTTTCTTCTTGCGTGGTAATAGTTTGGAGCCGTCCCCCTATCATTCTTTTTTCCGTCGTCGTGGAACCTTTGGCGATTTTACTACCTAGCGACCGTTTCCCATCTTTTTCTTGCACCGCTTGTGATCTGCCAGTGTGGTCGCCCGCGTCTTTAGCTGCCTTCAAGGAATTTTGGGACGCTTCAATGCCTTTCTTGTCCAGGTCTTTGTCGATGTCTCTATCGATCAGCCCGAAAGGGTCGCTTCGGTTAACCGGATCATTGTGGCAATAACGATACAGGTTGTAGTCTCCTGCTCCAAACTCTTTCGGGTCGGGCTGGAGGAAGCGGCCTAGCTCGGGCTGATACATCCGGTTCCGGTAGTCGTAGAGGCGCAGCTCGCTCAGCCACTCTCTTCCGGTAAACAGAAAGCGATTTCCGTGTGGCGAATAACCCAGCCAGTTGCCCGACCCATTGTAGAAATACGGGTAGCCAAAGGCGTCATAGTAGTATTGCTCCATGATGTTGCCATTCAAATCGGTCAAAAGCGTGCAATGCCCCGACGCGTCGTAGTAATGGTAGGCCAGCACGCCTGTGGCAGAATTATAGCTCTGCGCGATTTCATCCACTCGCGCGCCATTGATGTAGAACCGCGTCGGACTCCACGGGCTGTAGCCTTCCTGGACCAGGTTCCATCCGTCATAGACGAAGTACATCGGCGCGCTCGGCGCTGAGCCGTCCCCCTGCGCATACCAGCGTTTCACGCATCGTCCCAGCGGATCGTAGCCCAACCACAGGAAAGCGCCACCTGAGTTGCTCGCGCTCCAGATCAATTTCGGCTGGTTCAGCGCGTTGTATCCCGCCGTGATCCAGCCGTCCTGCATGAGCACCCCATTGGCCGCGCCTGGCGTCCCCCACGGCAGCCCGAGATCGTCATCGTGATTGATGATCGAATAGTTCCACCACGCCCGATACTGGTTTAGGCCATTGTCCTTCCGGGCAAAGTTCAACCAGCCCTTGCTTGTCACCAGGTTCCACCCAAGCCGGTTCCCCAGCTCGTCGTAGGGGAAATAATCGACCCGCACCGGATTATTGGGATTGTTCACCGGGTCGATGGCGCCGTAGTAGGCGTCGGTCAATTGGCCTTCGGCATCGTACCAATAATGGTCGCCGCGCCCATCCTCCATCGGATTGACGGGGTTTCCGCTCCCTTTCTGGAAGGAGGTGATCCGGTCGCGTTCATCGCGGTAATAGTTGCGGCGGGTGAACTCTTGCCCGGACGACGGACTAAAATTGTGCACCTGACTGGTGAAACCGCGTCCATCGTAACCAAACAGGGTTTGGATGCCAGACCCGTGGTTTTTGTAATTTAGTTTGCCATCCGCCAGATAATGGTACTCGACGGGCACGTTCCAACTGTTGCCCCAGTTCTGGTAGATCCGCTCGAGCTGCCCTCTGGCGTTGTAATCGTGGCGGACCCAGATGCCATTCGGATATTGCATGTGAGAGACGTTGCCGTCGGGATAACGCAGGTAATTGACGTGAGTGTAGTTCCCGGAGCCGACGATCGTGGTCCCTTCGTACTTTGGCTGTCCCGCATCATCGTACTGGTAATCGAGGCTAGCGACGGAGTTGGAGATCGCACTGAGGCGGTTGGCATTGTCCCAGGTGCGGCTGATCCCCGGCGTATCGTCACTCCAGGTATGGCTTACCTCGCGGCCGCGCGGATCGTAAGTAATGGTCTTGACCTGGCCCTTGCGCGTCTTCCAGGTCTTGAGCTGGCCAAATTCATAACTGCTCGCTTCGTCACTCCCATCGGGGAAAATTACTCGCGTCGGCCGCCCCATGGGGTCGGACCAAAACACGGTGGGCTGATCTTCAATCCCACCCGCATCCTTGCTGCGGTGGGTCGTCACCGTGCAAAGCTTCTTCATCGGGCCCCAGCAATAACCTAGGTTCGTGGTGTTGCCGCGCTCATCGATGAAGCGGCCGGGTTGGCCGAAGGCATCGTAGTCCAGCCATTGCTGGCTGCGTTGGCCAGCGGCTTCTACCGGGAAGTTCATCCGGGTCTTGTTGCCGACATAGTCGTAAAGCGTTTCGGTCGTCCGGGGCACGGTGTTAACCGTTTCGTTCGTCTTCCAAGGGCGGTTGCGCAGGTCGTAATCGTAAGTGGTGATGCGGTTCAGCGGGTCGGTGTAACTGCTTTTCTGTCCGTTCTGGTCGTAAGTGAAGTAGTGGGTTTCGATATCCGGTCCGGCAAACCAGTAACCGGTCGGCGCGTTGCAGGGTTGGACCCAACCGGCCTGTTCGAGCACAACCCTGTTTTGCAGGTCGTGCCAGCGCGCCGTCACTCGCCGCTCGCAGGCTCCATTGTATATCGGCTCAATCTGCACCCGCCATTCATTCTTGGTGTGGCTCGAAGCGTCGCGCAAGCCGATCCCATCGATGTAACGATCGTAGATCCAATCCCAGCGGCGCGAAGGAACGTTCGCCCCGCCGTTCCAATCCGGAGCATTCAGCGGTTCCGTATAAGAGAGGCAGCGACGGTAGTCGTCATACTCGTACGAGCTGGGATGACCAAGTTCATCTGTGATCGACGTGCAGTTCCCGTTACCATCGTAGCCATAGCGCACAATCGGGTTATCCGGCGCGTTATTCATCCCCGCATATTCCACCGTAAGAATCTGATGACGCCCGTTGTAGGTCATTCGCGTGCTAAAATCCTTCCACGCGCTCCGGGACCGCCCGTCCGAGACTCTCCAGACGCGATCGAGACTGTCGTAGGTGTATTCCTTCCGGGCGTCCCAGCCATCGATCGAATTGGACTCGCGCTGGAGAAGGCCACGGGCATCGTAAAAGTAAGTGACAACCGCGCCGCTGGGCAGAGTGTGGCTGGTGACCTGGTTAAAGTTATTGTAGGCGAAAATTTCCGCGCTCCCATCCGGGTAATCGATTCGCGCGACGCGCCGCCGAGAATCCCGTGTGTAAATCGTAGTCTGATTCCGTTCGTCCGTGTGACTAAAGAGCCAATGATTGAAAGGATTGTGGATCAGGAGTGGGTCTCGTGCCTCCGAGTTGCCGGCGTTAGTGCGGTCATAATAGCTGGCGCTGCCATCTGCTCCGGTGTGGTGGATTTCAGTCGGCTGCCCGCTCCCATCCGCATAAACAAACCGGCTGTGAATATTGCGCCCATCCCACACATCGCTGGGCTCGTTGCCGCCCCGTTGGCGCTCAAAAGGAGGGTTCGGAGAGTTGGTAAAATCGGTCAGCCTGACTAACTGATAGCCCGCGCTGTTTACCTCCGTTGACTGGGTGGAGCGGCCAAAGTTAAAAAAGCGCCAGGCGCCGAATCCGCTGGTTTCCGAGCGCGTCCCGGTAAAACAACCGATGACGAAACTGGAGACAGTGATTCCAGTGTCGCCGCTTTTTTCCGCACTAATCGCGCTCTCCGGGGCGAGATAATAATCGAATTTAGCACCTTCGTAGGCCTCCGGCGGGTGGTCCTGGATTTGGCAGGCGCTTCCGCGGTAGGTATAGCGGATCTTCGTCATGGCTCCGGCATAGTGTGGGTCTTGAGCGACCTTGAGCAAGGGAACGGCTGAATCGTTCGTGCTACAGGGGTAGTCTCCGTAACAATTGGCATAGGTATAAACCGCCTGCGCGCCTTCCGGGTAATCCACGGTGCTCAGCGTCAACCAAACCGCGCCCGGAATATCGGGGTATTGATAGATAACCGTTTGTGAGCCACCAGACCCACCGTTGCTCACGCTGTGGATGGCCCACCCGAGGTTCCCGTAGCTGCTCCACTCAATGTTCAGAGACCGGCCGCCGTCCTGTGTCACCGTCCTGAGGTGACCGTTGCCATCGTAATCAAGTTGCGTGCGCAGGCCGTGGGGGTCAAAGACCTCAGTGGCATAATAAACCGATGGGCCATTGATGAAATGGACCGCGCCGCCATCGGCCAGATCGAGCCAGAACTGCGAGCCATCCGGCGCCATGTCTCTTAGTAAATCGTGCACCGACCCGCCAATGAGAAATCCGTTTTGCTCCGCGGCTGTGTAGGGCGGGCCGTATTGCCAGGGGGTGAACTGTCCTACGTGTCCTTGGTTGGAACGGGTGATTTTATATCTGTTGGCGTGACCGTCTGGAAAAGTGATCGTTATTGCAGTAGTGAAGATTTCTTCACTGTTGTCGTCCATCGGGTCTATCTTTTCGCTTGTATCCTCTTCGTAGGCATACCAACCCCAGGAATGGGACCAGCCGGAGAAGCCAAAGTCGGTCGGTAGCTGCGCGTAGGGATTGTCATGGTCGTTGGGAATTGAGTTCCAGTAGCGGGTAAAATCCAGACCGTAGACCCCCAGCGCCCCCGGAACATGGAGATCGTTGACGATGCGAGTGGCATTGCCACTGTGAGCATCGTACGAAGCGCCAGTAGTAACCTGCGCTTTGAGCGCTCCAGTATTTCCCTCAGGATTCTCATCCGGTGTGGCGGCGGGTGTCTGCGCTACGACCGAACCGGCGCCGAGACCAACGAGACAAATACCAGCAAGAAAAAGCAGCTTCTTCATCGCGCGCCCGCCGCGGTTGCGTTTTCGTTCGCCTGCACCTTTGCCAGAGAATTACGCGACAAGGGCAGCGTCGTCATCAGCCCGCCACAGTGGAAGGTTAGATGAGCCCGCGGCGCATTCTCCAGCAGGCGCACCGTCACCACGCATTCTCCGGTCGGCCGGACCTGCAAAACTTCCGTAGGTGGATCGAGAATGGCGCCTTTACCCGGTCTCACGACAACCGTTTTGCCCCGAGCCAGCGGATCGAATTGCAGCCGCACCATGACCGGCTGGTTATCGGCGATAAAGGCAGGCGCGACATATCTGCCATGGCGCAATGGCACCTGAGGCGATAGCGCGCCCGCGCGCCAGACTTCCACGATAGGAGTCAAGCGCTGGATTTCGGCGGCGGAGGGTGCTGAAGAAGGTTGCGCCAGAAGCGGAAGCGGCGGCGGCGGCAAGATCAGCGCAGGGTTAGGCGCCGGGGGCACCGGCGGCGGCGACACTGCCGGCGGGGCGCTCCCGGTCGGTTGAACTGCCGGAACCGGCGGCACCGATGGGGGCGGTAACGGTGGCGGAGTACTATTCGAAACGGGGGGAAGGGTTGGGTTGGGATTCGGAAGCGGCGGCGCCTGCCCTTGCAATGAATCGTTCGATGCCGTCAAAACGCTGACGCACCATACCAGGCAGAGGAACCTGCGAGGGGACATGAACCCGAATTAAAGCCAAAGAGAGATATCGCAGGCAAGAACTTTTTGTTCCGAGCGCTGCTTCGCGACCGTTAAAGCGTCTCGGTTTGGCTGCAAACAGAGTCGCTTTTTCCTAAGAGCGATTTGCTTCGATCTCGAACGGACTTGCTTTGACGCAAAAGCGGCTCGCTTTGACCACAAACAGACTTGCTTTGCCTGCAAGCAGAGTCGGTTTTTTCTAAAACCGAGTTGCTTTGACCTCGACACGACTTGCTTTGACGACAAACAGAGTCGTCTTACCTCCAAAGCGAGCTGCTATCCGAGTAAAGCGTCCTGCTTTTAGGGAAAACAGAGTTGCTGGCACGGAAAGGAGACCCGATTTTTTGCTTTGACGGATGGCTCCGTTTGTCCAGCATATCTCTCGGGAGACGGCAAAACCTATTCGCCAGCGGCTGGCGGCTATTCTTTCGAAGCCGTGCGCTCGTGAGAGGGCCCTCGTTCGGCCAATGCCAGCTTGACGCGTGAGCGTTCGGGGAGGATCGGCTCGCAGCCAGCCTTGAGACGTTCTGGTCGTCGCGCCAAGCCGCGTAATCTCCGGCCGTGATGGAATGCCGGCTGCTTAATAACGCAGATTGTGTGGGATCGCTTCACGCCCACCTCTATCCCAATCCATGAATTCCGAACCTGAACAGATCGATCAACGGTGGCTGCCGAACGCGGCGCTCTTTGCGAAAATGAGAATTGTCGTGATCGATGACGAGCCGGCGAATGTCGCTCTGCTGGAGGCGATGCTCGCCGAAGGCGGTTACACCCGCGTCAAAGCGGTGACCGATTCTCGCCTGGCCATGGAGACCTGCGTCAGCTTCGAGCCCGACCTTGTCCTGCTCGACCTGATGATGCCGCATGTGGACGGCTTTACGGTTCTCGAATCGCTTCGGGCTGCCGCTGGCGAAAGCTTCCTGCCCATCATCGTCCTCACGGCCGATGCAAACGAAACGACCAAGCTCCGAGCCCTGCGCGCCGGCGCGACCGATTTCCTTCTCAAGCCTTTCGACCAACTCGAAGTGCTCCTTCGCATGAGTAACCTGCTCGAGACGCGACGGCTCCACTTGCAGCTCGACATGCAGCTTGCCGCCTACGCCGACGCCGTCCGCGAAAGGACGTCCGAGCTTCGCGAAGCTCAACTGCAGTTACAGAAGACCGAATGCTAGTAGGCTGCGCCGGTGAGCGTGAAGGTCACGGGGCATGTCACCGAGGAAACGGTCCCCGGCCTGAAACGCCACCGCTTGAATCCAGTCACCGCGGCATTATCCAGGAACGGGCTGCCGGTTGTCTTCGAAAGGGAGGCGCTGGTTATGTTGCCGGTGACGGGATCAACTGTCATGACGACGATTCCATCACCGGTGATCTTCTGCCGTCTTGCTTCATAAGGATACTCTGGCCGCGGAGCGCTGACGGCAAACACCTTCGCCGATGACAAAGGCAATGAGCCAGGATGAGTGTTGGTGTTTGGTCTTACGATCGGCGTGAACTTGCTGGCCTGTCTTCGCACGGGCGGAGGAGTGGATCGCTCCTCTGGAAACGACTGCTCAGTCGGAGGAGGAGTCGGCAGCGGATCGGATAAGTCTGTCGGTGGATCAGGAATCCGTTCGGCTGGCTCCAACGCTACCTCAGTCGGTTCGCCCGAGAAGTTGGGCGGACCGGCCGGGGTTGGACTGTGATTGTTAGCGAAACCAAGAGCAGCCAGATGAATCACTGTCGCGGCGCCCAAGGCCACCCCGAGACGCCATTTATGTTGCGACTGGTAGAGTAAAGCTCGTGTCATAACTAGTCCTTTCACCAGTCAGACACGCGAAAGCTTGGGAACTTAAGGTGCAACTCCCAGGACCCTCAAGCTTGCCCTCTCCCTCAGGGAGAGGAGAAATCCAAGGAGCGGCGATTTCCAAATCGCCGACCCACCGACACGGCGGTTTAGAAACCGCCGCTCCTTGAAGCCAGTTCCTTCTCCCTGAGGGAGAAGGTTAGGATGAGGGTCAAAGAGGCTGCGCATTTCCTACCAGATCCGCACGCGCGCTTTCGGGTCTACGAACAACTTCTCCTCGGGCTTCACCTTGAAGGCGTCGTACCAGGCGTCGATGTTTCGCATCACACCGTTGACTCGATATTGCCGCGGCGAATGCGGATCGCTCACGACTTGGCGGCGGACTGCATCGTCGCGCAACTTGCCGCGCCACGCCTGCGCCCAGCCCAGGAACACACGCTGCTCGCCGGTCAGTCCGTCGATTACCGGCGCCGCTTTGCCTTTAAGCGACGCGCGATAGGCATCGAGCGCGATCACCACTCCACCGAGATCGGCAATGTTCTCGCCCATGGTCAGCTCGCCGTTCACCTTCGCGCCGGGTAACGGCTCGAACTTGGAATACTGATCGCCCAGGACTTTGGCCCGCGCTTCAAAGGTCTTGGCGTCCTCCGCCGTCCACCAGTCGTTGAGCTTGCCTTCCGCGTCGAACTTGCGGCCCTGGTCGTCGAACCCGTGCGTTAGCTCGTGACCGATCACGGCACCGATGGCACCGTAGTTCACCGCCGGATCGGCGTTGGCATCGAACATGGGCGGTTGGAGAATGCCCGCCGGGAAAACAATGTCGCGCAGCGAACCGTTGTAAGCGTCATTCGTCTGCGGAGTCATGCCCCAGTCCGACATGTCCACCGGTCCCGGCAGTCGCTGGACGTAGAACGCCCAATCGGCGACCGCGGCCCGGCGCACATTACCGATGAGATCGTCGTCGCGAATCTCAACGCCGGAGTAGTCGCGCGGCTTATCCGGATAACCCACCTTGATGTTGTAAGTATCGAGCTTCTTCAACGCCTGCGCCTTGGTCGCTTCTCCCATCCAATCGAGACCTTTGATACGCTCGTGCATCGCGATCTTCAGGTTTGCGACCAGCTCTTCGATCTTCGCCTTTGCCGCCGGCGGAAAGTATTTCGCGCTGTAGAGTTGGCCCACCGCCCAGCCGAGATTGCCGAACCGATCATAACGATCTCCAGCCCCGTAGTCACCACCGCTTACCGCCTGCACTCCACGCTTCCACCGGACCTTTTGTTCCGCCTGGCCGGAGAGTGTCTTGTTCCGCATCTCGAACAAGGCATCGACGAAAGCTTTCGAAAGATAAGGGGCCGCGTGATCGGCGATGTTGAAAGCCTGCCACGCTTGCAGTGTTTCCAGCGATGTCTTGTCGAAGATGTCCGCGATTTTCGGGAACGCCGACTTTTCTCCCACCACCACTCGCTCGACCTTCCCGAGGCCGGCCTCGGCAAGGAATGGTCGCCACGCAAACTTCGGCGCGAGCGTTTCCAGCTCAGCGATCGACATGGCATTGTAAGTCGCGATCGGATCCCGCTGCTGGGTCTTAGTCCAACTGGCATCCGCGATCTTCGTTTCGAAGTCGACCACTTCGGCCGCGCGCTTGTCCGCGTCCGGCCACTCCAATAACCGAAGCAGTTGCGCCGCGTAAGCCTGATACTTCTCCTTCTTCGCCGCGAAATCCGGCTTCAGGTAGTAGTCGCGGTCCGGCAGGCCAAGTCCCGCTTGCCCGAGATAGACCGCGTAGTGCTTGGGATCCTTGATATCGACATCGATGAAAATGCCGAAGATCCCGCCGTGGAAATCGGCGTTCTGCCGCCCCATCAATGCCGCCAGCGCCTCGCGGGTCTTGGCTGATTGAATCTCGGCCAGCTTGTCCTTGAGCGAAGAAGCACCGGCCTTCTCGATCCGCGCCTCGTCCATGAACGATTTGTAAAATTCGCCTACCTTGCCTTCGATCGTCGCCGGCTTTGGTTCCGCCTTCTTCGCATTCTCTTCCATCAGATCATGGAGCCGTTGCTCGGTCAGGTCGCTCATCGCCAGTCGCAGGCTATAGGCCGCTTTGTCCGCAGGAATTTGGACCCGGTCCAGCCAGGCGCCGTTCGCGTAGCGGAAGAAATCGTCGCCCGGCTTGGACTTCAAATCGGCACCGGCGGCATCGAAACCCCAGGCGCCATATTGCGGTTTGCCCTCGGTTTCAGCCCGGGAACCGGAGACCGCCAAAGTTACGATGGAAAATATTGCAGCGACCAGGAATCTCATAGCGCCCGAGATTAGCGCGATCAGAAATGGGAGCAAACGGATTCCGAACGCACATCCTGGTTCGCAATCCACAGGGGAACGGTGCTCTCCGAAGCGCGTTCTCATGTGATTTGATTTCCAGAGCCCGCTCTTCGATGCTTCCTGTCAACCCTTGGAGAGTGCCCCAAATTATGAACATCCCGATGCTTGCTGCGATCGATCCGACCTGGCTCCCCTGGCTCCCCTGGCTCGGCGGAGCGGTCCTTCTTCTCTTCCTGCTTTTCTTTCTGCCGCGCTTGCTCGGTATCGTTTACATCCCACATACCCAGGTTGGGACGATCGAGAAAATCTGGAGCGGGAAAGGCTCGCTTAAGGAAGGGCAAATTATAGCACGCAACGGTGAGGCAGGATTTCAAGCCAGGTTTCTGCGCGGCGGAATTCATTTCGGGCTTTACCCATGGCAGTACCGCATTCACAAGGAGCCGCTGGTCGTAGTAGGCGAGGGGAAGATGGCTTACGTCTATGCGCGCGACGGTGTGCCGCTGGAGCCGACTCAAACCTTGGGCAGGAACGTTGCTGCGAACCATTTTCAAGATGCCGTAAAGTTTCTTGAGTCGGGCGGACAACGCGGACGCCAGCGCGGGATTCTGCGAGAGGGCGTTTATGCGATCAACCTGGCGCTCTTCGTCGTCATTAGCGACGAGCGAGTCTTCTCGGGGCCTGTGCGCGAAGCGGCGGAACGTTATGAGTCCTGGAAAGCGCAACTGGCTTCCTTGCAGGCCTTCGACCCGGTCGTGATAGGTTCGGCCGCGAGAGGCCGCGGCCGTGATCGTGTGAGTTTGACCGATGGGATCGCGAGCGAGGCTGGGTCAAAGGAGCCGCAGGCAGTCGCAGGCACTGACTTTAATCCGGACGTCGACACGATAGGCGTGGTCAGCATTCAGGATGGACCTACCATCCCTTCTGGCGAAATCATCGCCCCGGAAGTGAAGTCGCCCGATGGCTCGCGGGATCATAATTACTTCCAGGATCCTGAAGCTTTCCTGGAACTGGGCGGGCGGCGCGGCAAACAACTGCAAGTCCTGACGGACGGGACATTTTTCATTAACCGGTGGTTTGGAACGGTGGAAAAGCGATACGACCGGTGACGCTTTCCGTTATGGCGAGCAAGTCGAAGCGGGAAAGCGCGGTGTTTGGCGCTCAGCTTTGGCCCCCGGCAAGTATGCGCTCAACCCTTATGCGGTGAAGGTCGAGCTGGTTCCGACGATCAATTTCGTTCTCCGCTGGATCAGTGGCCGGACGGAGGCGCATCGCTACGATGAGAATCTCACCAGCATAGATTTGATCACGGCCGATGGTTACGAACCGTTTCTGCCTTTGTCCTTGGTCCTTCATATCGATTACCAGAAGGCGCCATCGGTCGTGCAGCGTTTTGGTGACGTGAAGCGGCTTATCACTCAAACGCTCGATCCGATTCTGACCGCTTACTTCCGCGACGTCGCGCAGACATCTAACATGCTCGACTTGCTGACTAAGCGAGAGGAAATCCAAAAGGAGGCGACCGAAGCCCTCGGAGAGCGTTTCAAGAACTACGACATCAACGTCGTGGCGGTCTTAATCGGGCGGCCCGAGTCGGAAGCCGTCGTAGGCGAAGGGGACCCAATTGATGTCCTGTTCGATCAGTTGCGACTCAGAAGGCTGGCCGACGAACAGCGGACCACATTTAACAAACAGGAGGAAGCGGCCCAGCAGCAGGTGAAGCTGAATCAAGCACAAGCGAAGGCCCAAAGGCAAACCGAGTTGACCCAAAGTGCGATTGCGATCGAGATCGCGGCCAACAAGGGCCAGGCCGAATTTGCCGAAGCGGAACAGTTAGCCAAGAAGCAAGTCACCCTGGCGGAAGGCGAGGCGCGCTCGAAAGAGCTTATCGGCAAAGGCGAATCGTCCCGTATAGCTCAAGTGGGTCTTGCGGAAGCGGCCGTTACGTTGCAAAAAGTAGGCGCGTACCGCGATCCTCGTCTCTACGCCCTGAACATCTTTGCCGAACAATTTTCAAAAAGCGTGCAGCCGCTAGTCCCCCAGCGTCTGTTCATTAGCGGAGGTGCTGGCAAAGGCGAAGGTCAGACTGGGGGCAGTGTCTTGGAGACTTTATTGAACTTACTTCTGAGTGAGAAAGCCGGGATCAATCTTCAGGAGAACGCAGCTACATCCAAGCCGCTCGAAGAGTTTATCCGGCAATTCACGGCGGGTGCCTCATCAGGTGGAAGTAAATCGAATGGGCCGGCTGAGTCCGCTTCATCGACAGCTAGCGGAAAGAAGCCCGCGGCGGGATAAATCCGGCTAGCCGACTTCGACGCCGTTCCAAAAGGCGACGTAGTTCTTGATGTTGGCTGCGGCCGGCTTCGGGTCGGGGTAGAACCAGGCGGCGTCCTTGTTGATCTCGCCGTTCACGACCAAGTCGTAGTAACTGGCTTCGCCCTTCCATCCGCACGTCGTGTGGATCTCGCTTTCGGTAAAATGCGTGCGGTCGATCGAGTCGGGCGGGAAATAGTGATTGCCTTCCACCACGATGGTCTGCTCGCTCTCGGCCAGAGTTGTTCTGCGCCAGGTGGCTTTCATTTGCCAGTTATTCTGGAGTCGAGCCGAACCATTTCTTTTGCAGCTCGTCCATGAAGCCGCGCTCATTCAGGGCCAGCAACGCGCGGTTGATCGGAAGCCGCAATGGACTGTCCTGTTGAAGCCCAATCCCGTAAAACTGTTTCTCGAACGTCGGGCCCACCAGCCGAAGGCGTGTTCCGGTTCTTTTCGAGAGATAGTAGCGAAGAACCGGCGCATCATAGACGACCGCCTTTAACTCACCGGAGTTGAGGGCAGCGACCGCGCTCGGAACATCGGGGTAAGGCGAGACCTTTGCCTTGTTCTTGCGGAGCCAGGACTCAGCGGTGCTGCCCGCGATCGTGCCGACTTTCACGCCCGGCAAATCGCCCGGGCCGCTGATGTCGCCGGTCAGACTCTTCACGGTCATTTCTGTCGTCACGACCGCGGTGAAGTAGGCGATGAGGATGATGCTGGCTACCATCCAGAGAATGGCCAGGAGCCGCGCGGGCACGCCCATGGGTCCTTTGGCTTCGCATCCGCCGGAGAGCAGCATGCTATTAGTCCACCAAAAGGATTCCCATACTCCGGCGCCATAAGCTTCCGGGTACATCTCCGCGTTCTTTCGCCGCTCGAACCACCACACCAAATGCGAGATGACGAGCATGACGAGAAGCAGGCCACCTACGACCTTCACGGTTGTCCAGCTCAAAAAGGTCCGCGCTAAATTCGCGCTCAGGCTTCCGCTGCCTTGGGTATTCGTGGCCACGAGAATTTGAAGGCCGGAATCATAATACGGCTGGGAAAAATCCATGAACGCGTGGCGCTCGGCGGTAATGCTGATCGCGGCGATGGCGACATCGGCCTGACGATTCTTCAGCGTGTCGAGCATTTGCGGAACGGTCTCGACATTTCGCGTCTCGAATTGGAAACCGGCTTCCTTGGCCACGGCTTCCCAGAGATCGATGCTAAAGCCCATCAGCTTCCCGTTCTCGGTAAAGGAAAACGGCTGCACCGGCTTCGTCACGACCCGGATTTTTTGCTGGGCGAACGCGGAACCGGCAAGGAAGCAACCGCACGCGATGGCGACGATGATCCAGCGGTAGCTTCTATTCACCCCGAAGGGATAAGTCTGTCCGGCCCGTCGTGTCAATCACCGCGGCTGCATGCGCCGCTTCTTCTGTAGCCGCTTCGCTGTGCGAAGCGCGAGAGTTGCATTGCATGCACCGACGCCGCCCAAGGGCGGCGGCTACAGAAGAGATGCGCTGCTCCGTGCTGATGCTAGATTCACCCGTGGCAGAATCCGAAAAAACGAAACCCGAAGACGAGGCTCGCGCGCGAAAGAAGGAGAGCGAGACCGAAGAGACCGGTGCGGTGCAGCCGTCATCGGAAAAAATTCCCGAGGGCGCCGATAATTTGCGCCGTCGCGCGGATTGGTTCCAAAAGCGGACTGGGAAAACGGAGTAAGCTTTCTTCTGTAGCCGGGGGCCCTGTGGGCCGCGTGAGAGCGAACGTGGCCTGATCCCCACGCTTCGCATAGCGAAGCGGCTACAGGAATCGCATTCGCAGCGCTAGTTCGCGCCGCGCACCTTCAGCCGCCAAAGACTCCGGCCATAAGTCGCGGTGGTCAGCGTCCCGGCGCCTTGATGGAAGACGAGGTCGACGCACATCGTATTAGGCAGATTGCGTTTCAGGCTGCTCCAGGTTCCACCAAGATCGTGCGAGACGTAAACCCCTGCGTCGCTCCCGACGTACACCGTCCGCGGATCATCCGGCGAAACGACCACCGCGTGATGCGGCACATCCGGGAGCCGGCCACCATCGACATCGTTCCAGTGCGCGCCGCCGTCATCGGAGCGAAAGACATGCGAGTTCCCGAAGTTCGCGACCGTTGCGAAAAGGACATTCGCTTTCGTCGGACTCGATTCCAAACGCGTGATCGTCACTCCCGGCAGTTCCGGTCCCGCCATGTTCGGGCTCCAGGTCGTGCCGCCATCGAGGCTGCGAAAGAAACCGCCGTTCTCGGTCGCGACATAGATTCGTTGCGAATCCGCCGGCGCCACTTCGATGGCGCTGATCGCGCTGCCATCGAGAGAAGCCGAAACCGCCTTCCACGTATCGCCGTCATCCTTCGAACGCCACACTCGGGTGGAACCGGTGAACACTGTTGCCGGCTTGTTGGGATCGAGCGTGATGTAGACCATCCAGACGCTTCCCTTTTCGCTGTCCGACGCCGGCGGCGAGACGTCGCGCGACTGCTGCCCGCGAAAGCGGAAGATGTTCATGTTGTAATAAGAGGCGTAGACCTGGTTCGCCTTCGCCGGGTGGTAAACCATCCAGCCGCCATCGCCGCCAAGGATTTCGAAATGATCGTTGCTCCCGCCGGTCGTTGTCACCAGCGTGCCGTTGTCCTGGGCGCCGCCGCCGAAACTCAGCGGATCGCTCGGCGCCACGTCGAGGTCGTAATACATCGTGCACCCGAGGCCGACACTGCGGTTTTGCCAGGTGCCGCCGCCATCATCACTCACATCCATGCCGCCATCGTTGCCATCGTAAACGCGGCCCGGCAGCGCCGCCGGCATGAGCAGCGCATGATGATCGGCATGTGCGTAATCCGGCTTGCCGCGGTCCGCGTCCCAGCGCGTGACCTTTTGCCACTTGGTGCCGCCATTGGTCGTTAGGTGCAAATCCACCCCGCCGCAGAGCACGTAGTTCGGATCGGTGGGATGAACCACGATCGAATTGCCGTAGGTCATCTGCCCTTCTTTGGCGAAATGAGTGCCGGCGATGCTCTTCCAAGTGTTACCGCCGTCGCTCGTGCGGAAGATGCCGAGCACATTCTCGCTCGTGGCGGCGACTTGAAGGTAGAGGACGTTTGGATCGGATGGCGCCAGCGCGATGATGGAGCGATTGAACTGGGCCGGCGCCGGCAAACCATTCGTTAGGTGCGACCAGGTCGCGCCCCCATCCGTCGAGCGCCAGATTCCGTTGCTCACCCCCTGGGCCGTGAACGTGGCGAAAATTCGTTGCGGCTGCGTCGGATGAAAAACGATCGAGTGACACCAATAGTTCTGGGCCGAGATGAAAGTCTCGCGCGTCCAGGTCTTGCCTGCGTCGCGCGAAGTATACATCCCGCCAAATCCGTGTTCCTGCGGGCTGACCTTGCCGAACCCAATCCCGCCGATCCGAATGTGATCGGGGTCGTGCGGATCGATCGCGATTACCCCGATGCGACTCGGGATTCCCGCTTTGTCCGAGGAAGCGAGCAGCGTCCAGGTCTTGCCGCCGTTCGTTGTGCGGTAAATTCCGACGCCCGCGTAGGAATCGGCGGAGAGATTGGCTTCGCCGGTTCCGCAATAGAGGATTTTCGGATTTGTCGGATGAATCGCGAGCGAGCCGACGTTGAGCACGTCTTGCAAATGCCAGAGCGCTTTCCAAGTCCGGCCCGCATCCGTGCTTTGCCAGACGCCGCCGCCCGCCGCTCCGGCCCAGATCCGATTCGGTTTTGCCGGATCGCAGACCAGACTCGTGATGCGGCCGCCGATATTAGTCGGCCCAATATTTTCCCATTGCGCCGTTCCCGGGGCCGGCGCGAATTCCTTCTCCGCCCGCGCGCGCTCGGCCACCAGTTTTCCCACGCATGCCTCGCGGAGTGGCCATGACGCCCGCGCCTGGAACCAGACGGCGCGCCGTTTGTGATTGCGCGAGATGTGCCCGAGTTTCCCCTGGAGCTTGTTCTTCCGCGGTCCCGGAGCGAGCTGCGCATTCGTCTGTTGTGGTTTTCGCGACACCGGCTTGGCCTTTTTGCCGCGCGATTTCGTTGCCGTCTTCTTAGTGCGCTTAGCCACGGCGGTACCCTCCGGTTTTCACGCTGCCTTCAATGTCGGAGGGACGTGCTTCCGCACGTCCCACTCGTTCACGGTAATCGCTGAGAAGTCGGACGTGCGGAAGCACGTCCCTCCGGTGATGGGTGAGTTGCCACGCCTTGCTCAACACCCAACTGAACACGTACCAGGTCGCGAGAAACGCCAGGCACTCGATGGTGAATGAATGAAATCGATAAAACATTTCGGCAACGACAAGCGCGCAAGTGCCGGCCGGCAGTTCCTGTGCCGCCAGCCGCAGTCCGCGCGATCTGGTGAGGTAATACATGGGAGTTCTCCTAGGGTTGTGTGAGGGATGAGGGATGAAGGGAAATCGGGGAGGGAATCATGCTGCGGCAAAGCCGGCTGGCATGTCAAAACAATAAGTGTCGTTAGGCCGCAGCCCTGTCTATGGCGCTTTCAAAATTGGGATGATCTCGATCTGGATGGGTTGGCCGGTGACTTCGATGTCTTTGTCGCCGACGTAGACGTCGATCTCGGAGCGGACGCCGAACTTGCCTTCCTGGTAGATGCCTGGCTCGATGGAAAAACAAACGCCGGCGGTGATGAAACGCGAATCGCGCGTCTCGAAGTTATCGATGTTCACGCCGTTGCCGTGGCCTTCCTCGCCGATCGAGTGGCCGGTGCGATGGGTGAATTGTTCGCCGTACCCGGCGCGCTTGATCACGCCGCGCGAGACATCGTCGACTTCCGCGCCGTGAATTCGTTTTCCTTCACGCACATTTTTGCGGACGAATTCCGTCGCGGCATCCCGCGCTTCCCGGACGATGTTGAAGATGCGGACGTATTCTTCCGGCACGGTGTCTCCGACGAAGCCGGTCCAGGTCTGGTCGGTGTAGATCGCGCCCGGCTGGCGGAGTTTGCCAACGATATCGAGCAGGACGAAGTCGCCGCGCTTGATCGGCGACGCCGTCTCGCGCGTTGGGAAATAATGCGGGTTCGCGGTATTTGCGTTCACGGCGACGATGCCGTCCTCTTTCGTCATTCCTTCCTCGTCGAGCCGCCGCGAGATGAATTGCTGGATGTCGTATTCGGTGATCGGCTTTTCAGCGCGAATGCTCCGGCCGATCTCGGCGAATGCTTCCATCAGGACGCGGTGCAATTTGTCGGACGCGTCGATGTGCGATTGCTTTTGGGCCGGGGTCAGGACCGCTTCGAATTGCTGGACCAGTTCCGCGCTGGTGACGACTTGGACGCCAAACGACCGGATTAGTTCCACCGTGCCGGCATCGACTCGTGAGATGTAAGGAATGTCGTTGTTCGGCGAATATTGCATCGCGACTCGTTTCTCGACGTGGTTCCGAGGGCGACTCTCGGCCGGTCCATGGATGGCGCCGGCGACGAGCGCACGCTGTTCTTCCCAGCCTCGGTAGATGACGCGCTGGCCCGGGAGCGCGTCGAGCTTCGCCCGCTCAATCGAATGAACGATCTTCGTTGGTTCGCCGGTAGCGGGAATGAAATAGAACCAGCGCCGCGAACCGGAGGCGTGGTCGCCCAATCTCAAGATGCGCGCCGCGAGCGGATCGCTCCCGCGGAAATCGTAGAAGAGCCAGCCGTCCAATTTCGCGGCCTGGAGCGCCTTTTGGATTTCAGCGACCCGTTCGGCAGGAGTGGGCTCGGCACGCATGGGTGATGGAAAGATCGAATAAAGAGCGAACGCTGCCACCGCAAAGAATCGCGTCGGTTTCATAGAGGCATGCAGATTACGCCATGCAGGTGCGGGTCTTCAATGCGGAGCTTTCGCCCATTCCTCTCGCGCAATGGCCCTCATCCTAACCTTCTCCCTCAGAGAGAAGGAACTTTCGGGGAGCGGTGTCGGCATTCATTGTTGCGTTGTCATTTTGAGCGGAGCGAAGCGCAGTCGAAAAATCTCTAGCTTCCGCGAGCGTCAGCGAGGAGAGGCAAAGTGAGAGATCCCTCGACAAGCTCGGGATGACAACGAAAGCTTCCTCTCCCTAAGGGAGAGGGGAGGGTGAGGGTCAGCAAGGGACGCTCCGCAGGCAGAATCCGTTCGGGAGCCCGTAGTTGACCGCTACTCCCGATTCCGATCTAATGCCGGCCAATCTAACAAAAGGAACCTATGAAAAAGCTAATCGCACTTGCCCTGGTCACACTCTTCGCCACTTCCGCCGCTGTGCTGGCGGCGGACAAAGACGCCCTTGTCATGGCGGAGAAGAACGCCTGGCAAAATATCAAGGACAAGAAGTGGGACGACTTTAAAAAGATCTTCTCCGCCGATTTCCGCGGCGTTTATGCAAGCGGCATCAATAAGCTCGACAAGGAGATGACCGAGGTGAAGACGCTCGACCTGAAATCGTATACCCTGGGCGAAATCGACGTCGTCTTCATCGACAAGGATGCTGCGTTGCTCACCTATCCGGTGACGTTCGAAGGAACTGAAGGCGGCAAAGATGCCTCCGGCAAAATGAACGCGGCGTCGATCTGGAAAAAGGAAGGGAACGACTGGCGTTGCGTCTTCCATACCGACATGAAGGCCGAATAGCGCATCCATTGATCTTTTGTAGGGCGGGCGCGCCGCCTGCCGCAGGTACCAATCGCGGCCAGCGAAGCGCTCGCCCTACAATCGTCGCCCCTGATAACCCAATGGCTAAATATCTTGTCGTCAGCACCAGCGGAAATCCGGATAGCAACAGCCGCCGGATGGGCCGGATTGCTTTTGCGCATTTGGAAAAGGCGAAGGTCCAGGGTGCGTGGCTCGACATCAGCGAGCTGGGTTTGCCCTTGTGTGACGCCGATAAGTGTTATACCCAACCAGCCGCCCAGAAGGTAAGCACGGCGGTCGAATCCGCGGACGGCATTCTGATTGCGACCCCGATCTATAATTACGATGTCGCCGCCGCGGCCAAGAATTTCGTCGAGCTGACCGGCAGTGCCTGGGAAGACAAGGTAGTCGGGTTTCTTTGCGCCGCGGGGGGCATGAACAGCTACATGTCGGTCATGGCGTTCGCCAACAGCCTTATGCTCGATTTTCGCTCCGTCATCATCCCGCGTTTTGTCTATGCCACCGGCCGCGCCTTCGAAGGCGACGAGTTAAAGGACAAGGAAGTCGGCCAACGGATCGCGGAGCTCGCAGACGAGCTGGTTCGCTTCACGGAAGCGTTGCGCGGCTAGGCGATCGAGATTACGGCCGTGACTGAGCCAGCCGCGAGAGTCTGGAAGAAGATCGCGCTCTTTTACGCGCTCACTCTTCTCTTCAGCAATGTCTTCAACGCTTTCGTCCTGTTCGGGGGTCGAATGGACGCCGGCAATTTGCTCTATGTCACCGGCGCAATGTGGAGCCCCGGCCTGGCCGCGCTCGCCACGAAAAGATTTTTTCGGGAACCGATCGCCGATCTCCCCTGGAAGTGGGGCGGCGCGCGCCCTGCCTGGCTCGCTTACCTTATTCCACTGGCTTATGCCTTGCCCGTCTATCTCATCGTCTGGCTCACACCGCTCGGCGGGTTCCTTGACGCCGATTTTCTCAAACGCACTGCCGAACAATTCGGCTGGTCGAACCTGCCTCCAACACTCGTCCTGGTCTTGTTCGTAATTTTCACCGCCACGCTGGGCCTTGTCGGCAAAACTTCGCGCGCGCTCGGCGAAGAGATCGGTTGGCGCGGTTTTCTGGTCCCGGAATTAAACAAGGTCGTCGGCTTCACCGGAGTGGGATTGATCAGCGGCCTGATGTGGGCCGTCTACCATTTCCCCGTGTTACTCTTTGCCGACTACAACAAAGGCGCATCAGCCTGGTACAGCCTTATCTGCTTCACCCTCATGGTCATTGCTGACAGCTTCATCATGGCCTGGCTAACTCTCCGTTCCAAAAGCCTTTGGCCCGCCGCCATCTTCCACGGCAGTCACAACCTTTTCATCCAATCCATCTTCACCCCGCTCACCCGCGACACCGGCCCCACCAAATACATCATCGACGAATTCGGGCTCGGCCTCGTCATTACCATCGCGATTGGCGCCTTCCTGGTCTGGCGTTCGTTCGCGCGGCCCGAGCCTACTCAGTAGCCAGTTCTTCTCCTCCGCCTCTAGCGTTGCGGAAACAAGGACTAGGACGTAGATCAAATCGGTTAGGTGTTTGGCGGGCAATCGTCACGACCTAGTCCCGTGGGAGCGATAGGACAATAAACGGTGGATCTGGACTTTCCGTCTTTCATGGCTTTAACGTCAAACAAGCTCGTCGAGTCCGAAAGCGTTTTAGTCTCGCTGCAATGTCTCGCGAAACGGCTTTACCGTCATCGGGGGAATGGCAAAAGGGCTGGAACTTCGCGCTGAAAACGCTCGTAGGATGCCCCAAAGGCTGTGACTAGCATTTCCTCCTCAACCCGGATTCGGTAGGTGTAGGCTGTAATCGTCGCGACTAGTGTCGCCAGGAAAACCACAGTGTTGCCGGAGGCCAAGCCCAAGCCGTTGAGACAAAGGAGAGAACCAAGATAACCTGGATGCCGAACCAGCTTATACGCACCGCCACGCTCGACCAGGTGACCTTCATCCACGCGCAACGTTCGGGTATATCGGTGCCGCAAGGTGAGAAGTGCCCATAACCGCAAGAGCAGCCCGGTCACCCCGAGCCCGACACCGACCCACGCAATCAGCGGCATGCCCGGCAGGGTGGCGGGATCGCGCAGCCAAAGGGGCAGAGTGCGCAGAAGCGCGGACCTCTCTCCACGCATTGCAAGGATGAAACCGATCACCGGCACGCATGACGCGATGGAAACCGCGATCGTGCTCCAACGGTCAGCCGGCCCTGCAGCCATGGTGCGTGCTTTCGCGCCGAACCGGATTTCCGATTCGATCGCATAGAGCAAAAGGACCCCCAAAGCAGCAAGGCCGTGCACGGGAAGACTTTTGAATTCAGCGAGGAAGTCTTGGATGTAATTCATTCGGCGTGGCCTAACCATGCGATGACAGCGAACTCCGAAAGCATTCGGAGCCGCTGATCTTCTGTCTCGTTAGACACAAACAAGCAACCTTTCTATTGGTCATCGTCGAGATAGGGCTTTGCCCAGTCTGGCGTCTGCTCAGGATAATCACTGCCAGAGCAACTGGCCACGAGCTCGCCTGTCGCAATTCGATATTGCTCGATCCACGAAGGCCCATGGATGTTGCGAGAGCGCATCACCACGCAGCTGTCATGCTCGGTAAAAGCCCAAAGCTCAATGAATGCGCGGGCGGCGTCAAAACGAGTGATGTCGTTTCTGCTCGTCGCGATGCATAAGACCTCGTTCATCCAGGCGCCCCGAGAGTGGCGTCCAGCTGCGTAGGTCCAGCCAACAACGCCGGAAGCGGAGACTTTCGGAAGCTCGCATCGCAGGCTGCGCGTCCAAGTCTCTCGGTGACCGTCGGAAAACGTGACCTGCACATTCCCGACGACGTCGCCGAACCGGTCCTTTGTCGCCGGGTGACCATGGCGATCTATGATCCGAACGGCGACTGGCCGCACTGGTGCGCGGCCAGAAGCGGTTGAAGCGATGACAAGAACACCCGCGGCCAAGATTATCAAGGGCGGTCGTAAGATTGTGGGCATCTCGAGTGGTAATGAGCCTAAGGAGACACACGCTCAACGACCGCTACCGGAGGCAACCTTTCTTTCCGATAACAGATAACTCTGACAATGAACTAGACTTCCTTTCGGTGGCCGTTCGCTGCAGGGCATCGTTAGGCCGTGTCGTCATCTTGTTGCTCCGTAACGTTTAAGAAGCTCGTCAATACGGTCGTCCCCCGACGGATATTCCACCGCGCTGACGTCCGCCCCGGCCTTGAGCAAAGCTTCGATGACTCGAACCTGATCTGGCTTTGGCTCATGAATGGCTGACCACACGGTGCAGCCCAAGACGGTTCCATGATACATGTTTAACGTTTCAAGTGGAGCGTTGTTCTGGATAAGAATCTCGACGATCTTCAATTGTCCCCGATTCGCCGCCCAATGGAATGCATTCAGGCCGGTATTGATTCCGCCGCTGGGATTAATTCCCCTTGCAAGAAAATATTCGACGACATGGGTGTAGCCATTGAAACAAGCGCACGTGAATGCCTCCGCCAGCGCCTGCGGTTCACTGCCGAAGAGGCCCTCTTCATACCAATTAATGACCGGACAAGGCAAACCATCGGAGGGAGTATCAAAGAGCGGCGCAAGCCGGGAAAAGTCCCCAGCCATAAACCCGCGCACCGCGTCTTGGAATGACATATTACTCTGGCTTTTCATTGTTTTTATGGTTGCGAGAACGCATGGATGCGGCCTAACGAGACCGGACTTTCGGGTAGTGGGGCAGAGGGCTACAATGGAACGGACTAGCAAGCCGTGACATAGACGGGAAGCCCGAAGGGTAAACGAGTGGCATGAGTGAATCAACACGATCAGTCACCACTGGTGCCTGAGCGAGCTCTACCATGATTAACTGAAAACGAATAACAATTAACTCACGCATTTGCGGCAGCGTCATTTAGAGGGCGTGGAAGGCAACGCCTTGATCGAATGTAGGATCGCCCGCACGACGGCCTCTCTCTTGGGAAGGTCCTCGAATCTCTTGGGCGTGTCGATATTCAGCGCGAAGAAGACCGGACCCGTCGGCCGCTCAACCCATCCGACCCACCAACCCACCTTTCCACTCCACCCGGTCTTCGCGCGCAGGATCCAGCCGCGTCCTGCCTCCACGATCATGATGTCTTTAACCAGGCGTTGATGCTCGACTCGAAAGGGCAGCTCGTTCCGGTAAAGGCCACGAAGAAACGCAATTTGTTCCTCGGCTGAAATCCGGAGATTTCCGTCTACCCAAAATGGATCGGCTCCGGAAGGATCGGCGTTTCCATAGTTGATCTTGCGCAGATATTGTCCCTCCCGCTCTTGGCCGATCTCTCGCGCGAACTGCTGATACACCCACACCACCGAGTAACGCATCGACGAGCGCAGGTCCTGGTCGTGGTTCCAAGTCTCGATGGCATTGACCTTGCCATCCCACTTGAAGACTTGGAACTCGTCGCGCACCACTCCGGCGTCGAGCGCGAAGAGGGCATGCGGGATTTTGAAGGTCGAGGCCGGCGGATAGCGTTTCCGGGAACGCGCTTCTTCATAGGTTCCCGTGCCTCCGCCATCCGGCCGCTCATCTGCCACTACGATTGTCCCTGCGGCGTCCGCCTCCTTGAAAAAATGCGCCCAATCGGGACGCTCCTGCCCCTTCTCCTCTGCTGACAAAATGGGCGACAACGCTAACGTCGCGATCCATAACCATGGAATATAGAGTTTCATTATGTGGATCCTCATAGCAACGCCTGCCGAGACAAAAGCTCAGCGTCGGCCACCGGGGTGTGCTTTCTTCCCGGTAACAGATAACTCATAACGATTAACCAGGCTTCGACCTGCAGCCGTTCGCGGCATCGCCTGGTTTGGCCCTTTCCGGAGCTTGACCGTCACAGTACCGAGCGACGGAGCCTTCCGGTCTACGACTTCTCCGGGCTTGAACCTGACTGAACGAAGAGGAGTAGTTACATCGGTCACTTCCCGAGCAGGATCATTATGCCTGCGACCAAGGCCAAAATACCGGTGACGATGGCAGGTATCCCTAGCGTGGGGATGAGTGAGATTATGCCGACGAGGATGAGGTAAATGGCGAGCAGCAGCATGCCGATGTTTTTGGTGATCATGCGGCGATCCTGAGGCATTAAAAGGGATTGTCACGCGCGAAGAGATCGGAGGGCAGAGGTCGGAGGTCAGAGCAAACCGATTTGTTTTTCTCGCAGGAAGAGCCGAAATGATTCGCCGATGGCCAAACCCGACTACGAATGGATTGCTGCGGGCGAGGAATGGTCGGAGCCGTGGGGCGGGTCGGCGGCCCAGTGGTTTGGGAGCATTCTGCCGCGGATCCAGACGGTGCTTCCGGCGAATGCGATCGTGGAAATCGCTTCGGGATTTGGACGGTGGAGTTCTTACCTGATGCAGCATTGCAATCATCTGCATCTCGTGGAGCCGGACGCGCAAGGCATGGATGCTTGCCGGCGGCGGTTCGGCTCGGATCCAAAAATAAGCTACCACCTGAATGATGGCCGCAGTCTCGAAATGATCCCGGATGGGACGATCGATTTCATTTTTAGCTTCGATTCGCTGGTCCACGTGCGCCGGGAAACGATTGAGGCTTATGTGAGCCAGTTCGCGGCGAAGTTGACCACGAATGGCATGGCTTTCATCCATCATTCGAACCTTGGACAATTCGCGGCATCGGTGTCGCGGCGGGCACGGGCGCTGGTGAGTCGACGAAAGATTGCCGGCGCGGATCATCAGCGTGATCCGGAAATGACAGTCGAGTTGTTTCGCGAGCTTTGCGAGCAGAACGGTTTGAAGTGTCTTTGCCAGGAGTTGGTAAACTGGCGCGGCCGGCGCTTGATCGATTGCTTTTCGACGGTGGCGCGCAAGAATTCGAAATGGCAGGAAGCGCCGGGACCTTACCGAAATCCCGATTTCATGCGCGAAGCTGAGTTGATTCGACGCGTAGCGCAGCATTATCCCCAAATCACAGCATGAATCACTGGATCGGCACCTCAGGTTTTCAATACCCGGAGTGGAAAGGAACGTTTTACCCGGAGGATTTGCCAACGAGCAAGATGCTGCCGTTTTACGCGGAGCGCTTTGCAACCACCGAAATCAATTACAGCTTCCGGCGGATCCCGAGCGCGAAGACGATCCAGAATTGGTGGGACGCGACGCCGGAGCGGTTCAAGTTCAGCTTAAAGGCGCCGCAGAAGGTGACGCACTTCGCGAAGCTGCGCGATTGCGGCGATACAATGCGTTACTTTTGCCAGGTCATCGCGGACCTCGAAGCGAAGCTGGGTCCAGTGCTGTTCCAGTTACCGCCGGCGTTCAAGAAGGACACCGCGCTGCTGGCGGCTTTTCTGGAAGATATTCCGGCGGGATTGCGCGCGGCCTTTGAGTTTCGGCATCCGTCCTGGTTCGACGAGGAAGTCTTTGCGCTGTTGAACGGGAAGAACATCGCGCTTTGTATCGCGGAAAGCGCGGACCTGAGCACGCCGGTGGTGGCGACGGCTGACTATGGCTATCTGCGTTTGCGGCGCGAGGATTACACGGAAGCCGATATGGCGCGATGGGCGAAGGCGATCGGAGACAACGAGAAGGTGTGGCCGGATGTGTTCGTCTATCTCAAGCACGAAGAAAGCGGGATTGGGCCGAGATTGGCAAAGCAGTTGACGGGGATGCTTTGATCGGAGGGACGAGCTTCCGCACGTCCCAAATTTCAAAATCCGGCCAAGAGTGGGACGTGCGGAAGCACGTCGCTCCGAAGAAGGAGTCGCAACTATGCGGCGACGCGGCGCTTTTGTTTGACGAGCGTGGCAGTCGAACGGCTGCTTGGCGATCTAGCGCCATTTCGTTTCGGCTTGAGCGATTGGTTCCGGTTCAGGCTTTCCTGGAGCACCTTGACCAGATCGACAACGTTCGTGACGCGGACCGTGGTCTCAGGCTTCTTCGCGATCTCCTTGTGCTGCGCTTTTTGCTCGATGATTTCCATCATCGCGTTGCGGTATTCGTCGCGATACTTCTCGGGCTCCCACGCAACGGACATACTCTCGACGAGGGACTGGGCCATCTTCAATTCCTTGTCGGTAATCGCCGTCGCGCTGCCATTCTTTAGTTCTTCCGGAGTCAAAATTTCAGAGGCGAAGTGCATGAGGTCGAGGACGAGAAACAATCCATCCGGCTTCACCGAGGCAAGATACTCGCGATTGCTGATCACGACTTTCGCGATCCCGATCTTCCCGGTGCCAGAAAGCGCCTTGTGTAAAAGCGCGTAGGCTTTCTCGCCGCCCTTTTGCGGCTCGAGGAAATACGGTTTGTAGAAAAACTTCGGATCGACCTGGGTGAGATCGACGAAATCGGTAATGTCGATCGAATGAGTAGACTCGATCCGGACCTTGGAAAAATCCTCCTCCTTGAGGACGATGTAACGCCCGCGCTCGTACTCGAACCCCTTCACAATCTGGTCCGCGGTAACTTCCTTTTGGTCCACGTCCGCGACTTTTTTGTAACGGATCGGACTCAGGTCGGTGGCCCGGAGCTGGCGGAAACTGAGTTTCTCTTCCCGGGTCGCCGGATAGACCGCTATCGGAATGTAAACGAGACCGAAGCTGATACTTCCCTTCCAAATCGCACGCATAGTGAAGCGATCTTATTCACAACCGGGCCCTAATGTCAATCCGAGCAGCGTCTTGAGAGCTGTTAAGTATTTTCGCAAAGCGCGTTTTCAAGCTTGCCAGGAAAACTTCCGGTTGTTAAACTACGCTCATGATAACCCCACGTCAGTTCCTCCGTGCTCTTGCAGCACTATCGGCCGGAATTCTTTCCGGACTTGTTTCCCTTACCGCTTTCGCAGGTCCGCCTGCGGGTGTGCTCGATGAGACTCATGCAAATGTCAGGGCCGTTATGGCCGTACAGCGTGAAGTCACTGCAGACTGGATGCGCCAGCCGGAAGTGCTCGGCACAGCGGTCGGCATCGATGCGTCCGGCAATACTTCGTTGCTGGTCTATGTAGACCAGGATGCGAGTAATGCCGGTGAAGTAATCCGTAGTCTTCCGCGGACCCGTCGCGGAGTAAACGTGCAGGTGGAACTCACCGATAAGTTCCGCTCCATGGCCAAACTCGCGGCCGGCACCAGCCACACCGCGATACAGACTCCGCCCATCCAACTCGGCACCTCCGGTGGCTGGCGCTACGATCTCGCCAACGGCTTTTGCTGTGGCGGGACGCTCGGCTCGCTTGTCTCGATCAGCGGAGTGCAGCATATCCTCAGCAACTATCACGTCTTCGAGTCGGACATTGTCCCAGGCGGCAACAGCAGGGTTGCGATGACCGGCGACCCGGTGATTCAGCCAGGTCTCATTGATGTAAGTTGCAACGCCGCCAACGCACAAGACGTGGCCCTTCTGGTAAAAAGAAGCTCCCTCCCCGCCAGCAACGTCGATTGCGCAATCGCGGCGGTAATTCCCGGCCAGGTCCGCACCGACGGCGCGATCCTGGAGATTGGGACGATCTCATCGCAAACCGTCGCCGCTTTCATAAATCAGCCGGTGAAAAAAAGCGGACGCACCACGGGTTTGACCCGCAGCAAGGTCTCCGGTTTGAATGCGACCATCAGCGTTCAGTACGACAACGAGTGCGCGGGCGGCGTGGCTTTCACCAAGACCTTCACCGGTCAGATCGTCATCGCCAACCGGGGAAGCAGATTCCTGAACAGCGGCGATTCCGGATCCCTCATGGTGGAAGACATAACGACGAATCCGCGGGCCGTCGGCTTGCTCTTCGCCGGCAGCAGCTCGACTGCTATCGCCAATCCGATCGGTGAGGTGCTGACTTTTCTCGGCGCGACCATGGTCGGAAACTAAACGCTAACCTCAACCTGAAACTTCGAAGCACCCGTTCGTTCGCGCGAATGGGTGCTTTTGTTTTCGCCGCGCTTATCGCTTGTGCGATTCTACCGAGTCAAACCATGGCACAACAGAACTCAGCCACACCGCGGCGCGACATCAACGACGTCCTGCGCGCGCACGACAAGGAATTGCTGGCCATTCCCGGCGTGGTCGGCGTTTACGTCGGCATCCTAGAGAACGGGAAAACGCCATGCCTCAAAGTGATGCTCGCGCGGAAATCGCCGGAGGCTGAACGCGCGGTCCCAAGAACGCTGGAAGGTTATCCCGTGGTGATCGAAGTGACCGGCGAGATCCGGCCGCTCGAAAAATAGCAGTGGCCGGGTCTGTATTACCGGAGGGACCGGTTACATCGGGGCGCGGTTGATCCCGCTCCTTGCGAATCGGAGCCATCAAGTGAAGCTCCAAGCTCCAAGCTCCAAGCTCCAGAGAAACACCAAACATCAAAGCTCCAAAATGGCCCGGATTCAGCATTCTTTGATTATTGGAGCTTCTCTGGTGCTTGGTGCTTGGAGCTTGGAGCTTCCGGCCGGTCACCGGCCGGACCGGCCACCGACACCGTCTTGATATTCACGAACTCGCGGATGCCTTCCGCGCCCAATTCGCGGCCGAAGCCTGAACGCTTGGCGCCGCCAAATGGCAGCCGCGGATCGGAAGCGACCATGCTATTGATGAACACCATCCCGGCCTCGAGCGCCCGGGCGAAAAGTTCCTTCTCCGCCGAATCGTTCGTCCAGGCGCTCGCTCCCAGACCGAAAGAACTGTCATTCGCGATCTCGATGGCTTCGGCTGCGTCTTTTGCTCGGAAAAAGCAGGCGACGGGTCCGAAAATTTCTTCGCGATATGCCGGCGAATCGCGCGGAATGTCGGCGAGCACCGTCGGCTCGTAGAAAAATCCGGGCCGATCGATTCGTTTCCCGCCGCTGAGTAATTTCGCGCCTGCCGCAATTGATTTTTGAACCTGCTCGTCGACTCCACGCAAAATCGCTTCGGTGGCGAGTGGCCCGATTTCCGTCGCCGGATCCAGAGGATCGCCGACCTTAAGCGCGCGCATCTTCGCCACGAAGTCCGCGATGAACTGATCGTAGATTTTTTCCGCCACAATAAAACGCTTGGCCGCGATGCAGGATTGGCCGGCATTCTGGATGCGCGCGGCTACGCCGGTCTTGAGCGCGGCTTCCAGATTTGCGCTCGCCATGAGGAGGAACGGATCGCTTCCGCCCAGCTCCAGGACGCTCTTTTTGATCTGGCGCGCAGCAGCGCTGGCGACCTCGCTCCCTGCGCGTTCGCTGCCCGTGAGCGTGACCGCTTTAACTCGCGGGTCGTCAATCAGGCTGCGCACTGCGTCTGTCTCGATCAGCAAAGTTTGGACGACGCCATCCGGAAAGCCCGCGCGGCGGAAGACATCTTCGATGGCAAGCGCGCACTGCGGAACATTCGCGGCGTGTTTAAGGAGCACCACGTTGCCCGCCATCAAAGCCGGGGCCGCGAAACGAAAGACCTGCCAGAACGGAAAGTTCCACGGCATGATCGCGAGCACGGGCCCGATCGGCTCGTAACGAACATAATTGCGGGCGGTCTCGGTCGGAATTTCCTGTTGCGATAAAAATCGTTCCGCGTTCTCGGCGTAGAACCGGCAACCCTTAACGCACTTCGTGATCTCGTCCTCAGCCGCGCCCAGGAGCTTGCCCATCTCGAGTGTCATCATCCGCGCAAGCTGGGTTTTCTCTTTTTCGAGCAAATCCGCGGCGGCGCCCAGCCAGTTTGCCCGCTCTTCGAATGAACTCTTGCGATGCGATTGAAACGCACGCCCCGCACTCGCCAGTTTCTCATCGATCTGGCGCGAATCGATCGCCGCAAATTCCTTTAGCGTCTCGCTGGTCGTTGGATTGATGGAGGCAATGGGCATGGTGGATCGGGCGCTCCGCGCGCGATGGTTAGAATACCGCCGAAAGCTTTCGGCGCATTAGTTAACATCGAGCGACGGAGCGCTCGATCCACCTACAGCCGCAGCCCTTTCGGAATCAGCAGGCGATCAAGCAGATCGAAGCCCCATTGCACGAGCAGCGCGAGGACCGCGGCGGGAATCGCGCCCTGCAAGATCGTGACATGATCGTTTAGATTCAACCCGCTCAGGATCGGCTCGCCCAAACCGCCGGCGCCGATGAGCGCGGCGAGGGTCGCGGTCCCGATGTTGATTACCGCGCTGGTTTTGATTCCGCCCAGGATCGAACGCGATGCCATCGGCAGATAAATTTTCCAGAGCCGTGTCGAAGGCTCGAGCCCAAGCGCGATCGCGGATTCGCGCACAGGCTGAGCGATGTCCTGCAATCCGGTCGCCGTGTTTCGGACGATCGGGAGCAGACCGTAGAGAAACAATGCCGCGATCGCGGTGCGCACGCTGATTCCGAAAAACGGAAGCGGCACGAGCAGTGCGAGGAGTGCGAGCGACGGAATGGTTTGGATGGCGCCTGTAAATCCGAGGATCACCTGGCCGATTACTCCGCCGCGGCTGGCCGCGATCCCCAGCGGAATCCCGATCAGGATCGAGAGCAGCAACGAGATTCCGGCCAACTGAAGGTGGCGCAAGGTCCAGCGCCGAAGCTTGTGCCCGAATGGTTCGCCGAAGCTCGTCCCCCGCGGTGAACCATCGTCATGAAAGTAGAGATCGGCGGCGCGCGCGTAGTTTTTCGTTCGTTCCGCTTCGGCGTTGAGCTGAATCATGCGCTTCTCGTCGAGGGTTCCTTCCATCCGGCGCAAAACCGTGACGACTCCGGGAGGAAGATTGAGTCGATAAAGAAAAACGGCCTTGTAGCGGGGGAAGTATTGGAGGTCGTCCTCCAGGACGACGAGATCGTTCTCGCCGATTTTTGCGTCGGTGGAATAGGCGTCCTTCACGTCGATGGAACGGTTGCGCAGCGCCTCGTAACCGAGCCCGTGATCGATCCCGATGATGTTCTGCGTCGGGAGCTGGTATTTTTCGGCCAGTGGCTGCCAGCCGTCGCGCCGGTCGAGAAACTCGTGGGTGAGCCCGAACTTCAGCTCGGGATGATTCCGCAGATCACCGATCGTGCGAATCGCTTTTTCTTCGGCGGTCGCCCGCCGCATGACGAGCGCATAAGTGTTGTTGAATCCGAGTTCGCCTGTCATGCCGACGCCGAATTTCGCAAGTTGCTCGCGCATTTCCCCGGCGCTAATGGACGGCGGAGCCTTGAGAATCTCTTCGCTGATTGTTCCCGTGTATTCGGGATAGAGAGCGATCTGCTCGCCGCGCAACGCCTGCCAAAGAATGATGGTGCCGCCCATTCCCTGACGATGCTCGGTGGAGACGCCGGTGTTCTCGATCGCGCGCTTCGCGATCTCGGCGAGAACGTAGGACTCCGTGAACTTCTTGGAGCCGATCAGGATCGGCTCGGCGTTTACCGCGTGAGCCAGCAAGCCAATCACAATAGGACCTATGAGACCCATGCGACCTATTGTTCTCATGTGAGCGCGACACTCCTTTGCGCCGTGATGAAGTCGCTCACGAACGAGCCGGCCGGTTTCGTGCGCAGATCGTCGAGCGTTCCGCGCTGGACGACCCGGCCTTCGCTCATGAGCACGATTTCGTCTCCGAGATAGGCGGCTTCGGCCAAATCGTGCGTAACGAGAATCGCGGTTTGGTTGAGCCGCGTAAAAATTTCTTTCAGGTCTTTTTGCAAGGCGGCGCGGACGAGCGGGTCGAGCGCGCCGAGAGGTTCGTCGAGGAGCAGCAGCTCGGGCGAAAGCATGAGGGCGCGCATCAGGCTGATGCGCTGGCGTTGACCGCCGGAAAGTTCGAGCGGAAAACGATCGAGCGCGAGTTTCGGGAAGCGGGTGAGGGCGCAGAGTTCCGCAAGCCGGCTCTGCATCTTTTCCATCGGCCATTTCAGGTAAGCGGCCATGAGCAGGATATTCTTGCGCGCGGTGAGATGGGGAAAGAGGCCGCCATCCTGGATGACGTAACCGATCCGCCGTCGTAGCTCGGCAATGTTTGCTGCGGTGACGGGGGCGCCGTCGAAGCGAATCGTGCCGGCGTCCGGATCGAGGAGGCGAATGATGAGTCGAAGGAGCGTGGACTTTCCGCAGCCGCTCGGACCGATGAGGGCGCTGGTTCTGCCGCGCGGGAAGTCGAGATCGGTAGGATGAAGGGCGACGGCGTCGCCGTAGCTTTTGCTGACGCCAGAAAGCTGAACGAGCGCGTTCACGTTTTGTTTTTAGCGAAGCCTGAACGTCGCGGCGAAGCCTTTCTGTAGCTTCTTCTGTAGCCGCTTCGCTGTGCGAAGCGTGAGGAGAAGCGATGACCACTCTCACGCGGCCCACAGGGCCGCGGCTACAGAAGAGAAGCGCGCTATTCCGCGACGGCGAAATGGAAGATGGCGAACAATTGCTGCGGATCGGTCCAAACGCGGGAAGCTTCGCGGAAACCGGCGGAGACGGCTAGTCGTGCGAAACCTTCCACGGTGTGTTTGTAGGAAAATTCCGTGATGATTTTTTCGCCATCGGCAAAAGCGAATTCCCGGCCACCGACATGGACGGCTTGTTTGCCGGCGCTGAGGAGATGCATCTCGATCCGGCCTTCGTTTTCATTGTAAACCGCGCGGTGTTGCCAACTCGCCAGGTCGAAGTCCGCGCCCAGCTCGCGATTTGCCCTAACGAGTAAGTTCAGGTTGAACTCGGCCGTCACGCCAGCGCTGTCGTTATAGGCCGCTTCCAGGACTTCGCGACTTTTTTGGAGATCGATGCCGATGATTAGTCCGCCGCTCTGACCACATAATCGGCAGACGCGCCGCAAAAACTCCGCGGCGACGGGCGGCTCGAGATTGCCGATGGTCGAGCCGGGAAAAAAAACGGCGACATGATCGGGTTTGCGCAGCGGCTTGGGAAATTGCAGCTCCTGCAAATAATCCGCGCAGACCGGCAGGATCTCGAGCGCCGGCATGGCGTGGCTTAGCTCAATGGCGGAATCGAGCAGGCGCTGCTTCGAAATATCAACCGGGATGTAGGCGATCGGGTTCTGGAGATGCTCGAGCAACAGGCGCGTCTTGATCCCCGCGCCGGTGCCGAAACCAATCAGGGCGGCGTTCGGCCCGATCGATTCGGCGATGTCGGGCGCGTAGCGGCGCAACAGCTCAGTCTCGGTGCGGGTGATGTAATACTCGGGCAGGTCGCAGATTTTTTGGAACAGATCCGCGCCGCGCTCATCGTAGAAAAATTTGCACGGCAGGGTGCGGGGCGAGCTCGACAGGCCGGCGAGAACTTCGGCGAGAAAGTCTGCGTTGACCGGCTCGAGATCGAGCACGGTCACCCTGCCGGGGACACCGCTCATGAGAGATCGCGCGCGAGACGAATGCCGGTGAACTGCCAGCGTTTTTCTGGCTGAAAGAAATTGCGGTAAGTCGGCCGGATATGATCGCGAGACGTGGCGCACGATCCGCCGCGCAGCACCATCTGGTTGCACATGAACTTGCCGTTGTATTCGCCGAGCGCGCCCGGGCCCGCGCGATAACCGGGGTAGGGGAGGTAAGCGCTCCGGGTCCATTCCCAAACGTCGCCGAACATTTGTTGCAGTTCGCTGTTTGAGGACGGGACTGCCGCTGCTGGATGGAAGCGCTGATCGTCGACAAAATTTCCACTGATTGGCAAATCGGCAGCGGCGCGTTCCCATTCGAACTCTGTCGGCAAACGCGCGCCCGCCCAGTTCGCATACGCATCCGCTTCGAAATAGCTGAGGTGCGTAACCGGTTCTGCTTCGTCGACCGGACGAAAACCGGAGAGTGTGAAATTCCACCACGCGCCATCGCGTTCGACCCAGTAGAAGGGCGCGCGCCAGCGCTGCTCGTTGATCGTTGTCCACCCGAGCGAAAGCCAATATTCAGACCGCGTGTAACCGCCGGCTTCCATGAACGCCAGGTATTCGCCGTTCGTGATCAAGCGATTCGAAAGCGAAAATGCCGGGACCAAGGCGCGATGCCGTGGCCCTTCGTTGTCATACGAGAATTCGGAGCCATCGTGGCCGATCAATACCGTCGCTTCATCGAACTCGACGAAGCGCTGTGAGGCGACGCGGCTGGTTTGGCTGTCCGACGCGACTTCTTCAAACACCGGGTAGAGCGGATTCTGCGCGAACACGTGTTTGATATCGGTGAGGAGAAGTTCCTGGTGCTGCTGTTCGTGATGCAGGCCGAGGGTCAGGACGGGTTCGATCTCGGCGAGCTGCCGCTCGTCCGCTCCCTCGAGTAATTGCGTCAGGCACTGATCGATCGATTCGCGGAAGCGATACGTCTCCGCGACGGTCGGTCGCGAGATCAAGCCGCGCAGATCGCGGCGATGCATGTCGCCGGCGGCATTGTAGTAGGAATTAAAAAGATAGGCGTACTGCGGAACTTCCGAGCGATAGCGCGGCATCCAGACTTTCAAGACGAACGTTTCGAAAAACCAGCTGGTGTGTGCCAGGTGCCACTTCGTCGGGCTCACGTCCGGCATCGATTGCACGACGTAATCCTCCGGCTGGAGATTCCGGCAAAGGCGCGCCGTGAAATCGCGCACCCGCCGATAGCGCTCGATCAAACGCTCCCTCTGCCCGACGCTGTTGTCGGCAACTTCGTCCTGGCCAAGCGGTGCCTCGGCCACGAGAGTGTCGGGCGCCTTCAAAATGGCTCAGCCTTCCTGCTCCAGCTCTTCCTTGCGGGCCTCGACCATCTGGTCATGCGCCGCTTCCTGAATTCCGTCTTCGACCAGATGTTCGCCCACGTTCTCTTCGTCTTCCACCCGCGGTGCGCGGTGGCCCGCCGATGACGCCACCACATTCCATTCCTCTACCACTTCGGCGTTGTCGTCGGTTTCTTCCGGAGCATTCGACATTTGCGTGCCCAGGAGTTCGCGCCGGGCCTGGGCCCAATCGGCATCCGTAAACTCATCTGGATCGCGTTCCGCAATAAGCGCGATTTCGCGCGCTCGCTTTTCCACAGCGTCGGGCGAGGGAGTGCCGACGCCGTTGCCATGCACAGAAATTTTGCCTGCCGGATGTGGGTTATCGTTCATATGAGTAAATACGAAGGAGAGAAGGGCTGTGTCTGCATCGAATTATTCATTATCCGACCCGCTGCCGCGAAAGGCAAACTTCGTTTCTGATTGATGAGCCATCGAACTGAGATGCTGGTTCTGCCGCATGGCGCCACCATCGCGCTGAGCGAATATGGCGATCCGGCTGGCGCGCCGGTTTTCTTTTGTCACGGCTGGCCGAGTTCACGCACCATGGCGGAGCTGGCGGATGACGCGGCGCGCGATCTGGGCGTGCGCATCATCTCGCCCGATCGGCCGGGCATTCGCGACTCGCAATTTCAGGCGGACCGCCGGCTCATCGATTGGCCGCCGTTCTTGAACGAAATCGCGGACCGTCTGGGGATCGAGCGCTTCCGTATTCTCGCGATCTCGGGCGGAGCGCCTTATGCCTACGCGAGCGCGTGGATGACGCCGGAGCGCGTGGAAAAAATCGCGGTAGTGAGCGGCGCGCCGCCGCTCGATGAGGTGGATGACCTGGACGGGCTTCTCCCGATCCATCGGCGGATGCTCGTGCTGCGGCAGTCACGGCCGCGCCTGCTTAAGATTCTGTTTCAGTTGGCGCGGCCGTTCGTCGCCCTGCGCATGCCGATCCGGTTGCGCCCGCTCCTGCTAAAGTTCCTTCAGCCTTGCGACGCAAATGTCCTGCGCGAATCTCGTGCGTTCGATATCTGCTTTGAAAGTGCGCGGCAGGCATGGCGCTCATCGGCGGCCGGAGTGATGGTGGATGCGGATATCTATGCTACGCCCTGGGGATTTCCCCTCGAAGAAGTGCGGGCGCCAATCGCTCTCTGGCATGGAACAAAAGATCGCACCTTCGCGCCTCGTCTCGCCGAAAACGTCGCGGCGCGGTTGCCGAACTGCGAATTTCATTTGGTCGAAGGCGCCGGGCATTATTCGCTGCCGATCCGTTACATCCGGGAGATTCTCGCCGACCTGATGACGTAACCAAAAATTTCCCCGTGCGCTTCCGCGAGGCATGGCCGAAACTTCGCGGTGGAAGATTTTACCGCAGGCGCTACCCACGACCAGCCGTCGCGCCGCCAATCATCGATCGATCCGCCTTTCGACGAACGGGTGCGCCAGCTCGTGGCGGATTGGGGCACGGAAAAATCCCCGGAGCTGATCGAGGAGATGATCATCACCGCGCTCAAAATGGCGCGGGACAAAATGGGCACCGGCGACCTGAAGCTGATGAACCGGTCGCTGAAGGAAATGCGCTACGCCGCGAAAGTGTTTTCCAATTACCGCGCCTTCCGCAAAGTGTGCGTCTTCGGTTCTGCCCGGACGCCGCCGAGTGAGGCGCAATACGAAGTCGCGGAAGAATTCGCGCGGACGATGGTCGCGCACGATTACATGGTCATCACTGGCGGCGGCGACGGGATCATGGGCGCGGCCCAGAAAGGCGCGGGCCGCGAGCATGGGTTTGGTCTCAATATCCGCCTCCCGTTCGAGCAGCGAGCGAACCCGATCATCGAAGGCGACCCGAAGCTGATCAATTTCAATTACTTCTTCACCCGCAAACTGAATTTCGTGAAGGAGACCCACGCCTTCGCGCTTTTTCCCGGCGGCTTCGGCACGATGGATGAAGGCTTCGAAGTCCTGACCCTCATGCAGACCGGCAAGGCGCGCATCATTCCGGTTGTCCTGCTCGATCGGCCGGGCGGGACCTATTGGGAAACCTGGATGAAATTCCTCACCGACCATCTTTTCAAATTTGGATACATCGGGCCGGAGGATTTTCACTTTTTCAAGATCGTTCCGGACGTGCCGGCAGCGGTCGCGGAAATCGTCGGGTTCTATCGCGTCTACCAATCCTCCCGGTGGGTCGGACAAGAGCTCGTCATTCGCCTTTCGCAAAAGCTTTCGCGCAAAGCGCTCTCGGAATTGAATCAACAGTTCGCCGATATCGTCCGGACCGGCGAGATCGTTCAGGGGACAGCGTTGCGCCAGGAAAAAAACGAGCCTGAGATCTGGGATTTGCCGCGGCTGATTCTCACCCCACATCGGCGCAGCTTCGGCCGGTTCCGCGAACTCATCGACGCGATCAATCTCGCGGACTCGGCCTAGCCCTCAGCGCAACCGCAATTCGCGTCTCTTAAAAACCGCGCAAGCGAGCAGGAAAACAGCGCCGGTGTAGAGGAGATTCTCGCCGAGCACCTGCACGTAAAGAAGATACTTCGGATCGACCATCTCCTTCTTGAAACTGTCGCTGATGAGATCGACTGGCAAATGTGCCGGCGCGAGATAATAGGCGGCCGTCGCGAGGCTGCGCAAAATCCATCGCGGATGCCCCATGGCGTTCTGGACCATCAGGGGCAGGATCGTCAGCAGAAAGGCGGCGGGACCCGCGGCTGCCGGCGGAAGGACAACGCTCAATCCAAGACTGACGCCGCTAAGGAAGATCGCCTTGACGAACAGCTCGGCGACGCCCAGCCAGAAGAAGGCGGAATAATGAAGGCCGAAGAATGCGCCCCAAAGTAACGCGCCTAAAATGCCAACGAACAGGAACGCCCAGAGAAATAGCAGCACGCCCAGCCAGCGGCCGAGCAAGTAGGTCCACCGCGCCACCGGCCGCGACAAGACCGTCACGATGGTCTTCGATTTGAGTTCCGAGGAAAGCGCTACCGCTCCAAGGAACAGGGCGAGAAAAAACGCTGCGAAATCCCAGGTGGCCAAAATTTGTTGAAACAAACCGCGCGCCATGCCCGCAACGGCTTCCGTTTCGCCTGCTTCCCGTGCCATCCGCACGTAGAGCATTTCGGTGCTCATCGCGGCAATGATGAGCACGGCGAGAATGAGGACCAGATAGAGGACGCGGCGGTGCAGCGTTTCCTGGAACGACGTCAGCGTGATGGCTCGCAGTTTAACCATGCGACGAGCCTCCGGCGTACTGCATGTAAAAATCTTCGAGCGACCGGGTGCGGCGGACCATGCCGATCTCAGCGTCGGCCTCGAGCAAACGGCGAAGCAATCCATTTTTGTCCGAGCCCGAGCAACGGATCAGGACGTCGGGGCCTTGTTCGCGCACGTTTGCTCCACCGATCGATTCGCGCGCCCGGGCCGTGCAGTTCAGGACTTCGATTTCCCATTCGTCCGAACCGCCGCGCAATGAAGCCATGCTTTGAGAGAAGGCGACGGTTCCCTCGCGCAGGATCACGACATGATCGCAGGTGCGTTCGACGTCGGAAAGGATGTGGCTGCTGAGAAAGACGGTGGTCCCCCGCGTTTTTTCCTCAAGGATAATTTCCGCCACCAGCTTGCGGCCTTCCGGGTCGAGGCCAGTCGTAGGCTCGTCGAGGATGAGCAGCTCGGGTGCGTGGAGCAGCGCCTGGGCGAGTCCAAGCCGCTGGATCATGCCTTTCGAGAATCCCCGGACTTTGCGCTTGCTCGCAGCGCCGAGACCGAGCCGATCGAGCTGACGCGGTACCGCGGCCGCGATCTTCGCCGCCGGCATCTCGCCGAGTTCACCGTAAAAGCGCAACGCACGTTCCGCGGTCTTGAAGCCGTAGGTGTGAAAGATCTCCGATTGGAACCCGATCCGGCGCCGCGCGGCCTCGCTGCTCGGCGACATTCCGAATAAGCGGATCTGGCCGCGGTCCGGATTGAGCAGCCCAAGCAGGGCGTAAATCGTCGTTGTTTTCCCAGCGCCATTCGGGCCTACGAACGCCACAACGTTGCCGCGCTCGACGCGCAAGTTCAGATCGCTCACGGCCCGGACAGAACGCCGCCGGAAACGGCTCCGAAAGGTTTTCGTGAACCCTTCCACTTCGATGATCGCGGAAGTGTTCTCGCTCAAGGCTTACGATCCCGGGAATAATGTTCGATCGAGAATTCCAGGTAAGGCTCGACTCCTTCGATCACTTGCTGAACTTTCCCGTCACGGTCCACCAGGATCGTTGTCGGAAGGGCGCGGATGCCGAATTGCTTGGCGAGAGCGCCGTCTTTGTCGATCAAGACCGGGAACGAGACCGGCTTGTTTTTCAAATACGTGTCGAGCTTCTCGCGCTCCGCGTCTTCACTGATGGCGAGAATCGTGAAGCCCTGAGTTTTCTTGGCGCCGTAAATTTTTTCGAACTCCGGCATCTCCATGCGGCACGGCGTGCACCACGTCGCCCAGAAATTGATCAGCACCAGTTTATTCTGGCGGGAAACATCGCTGAATTTCACCGGCTGCCCGCTCGCATCCGGCAGCGTGAAGTCCGGCATCGGCGCGGACAACTTGAGCGCGGTGACCGGGCTTTCCTTGGTGTTAAGCCGGTTCTTGACCGTGAAGCTAAAGACGGCAAACGCGCCCAGCAGCAGAAGAGAGAGGGCGAGTTTCATTCCGGGGCCGGGAACAGTCAGGCGGCCGCGCGCTTCTCGAGGATGTAATCGTGGATTGTGTTGACGGTCCGGAGCGCTTTGGCCGCCACCTCGGAATTCGGAACGCCCACGCCGAAAGTTTTTTCCATGCTCACGACAAGTTCCAGAGCGTCGATCGAATCGAGGCCGAGTCCGCCCGGGCCGAAGAGCGGAAGATCATCGCCGATTTCCTCCGCCGTCGTCTGGAGCATCAAATTCTTGACGAGCATTTCCTTGATGCTTTTTCGCAGATCGGTTTCGGCCATGGGCGAGCGTATGAAATAAGCGCGCTCGAGATCGGGGCGAACGCGAGCCGCGACTGTGTCGCAAGGTAGAGGCCGCGTCAAATGTTTGGAGGGACGGGCGCTGCCCGTCCTCGCGAATCAGACAATCGTGGACGACCGGCGGTCGTCCCTCCAAATCAGATCCGATCGGTCCGGTCGGGATTCGGCGCGCGGACTTGATCTTCCGGACGCACCTCAGTGGCAGTCGGGGGCTGGTTCTCGATCTGCGGAACCGTGGAGGCCGGTGGGCGAACATCGGCGGTCTTGGCCGGATCGGTTTTCCCGGCGGAATGGAGTTCATCGGTGAACTCGTCCTTCGCTTTCTGGAATTCCTTGATGGCCGAGCCCATGCCGCGCGCCAGCTCCGGCAGTTTCTTGGCGCCGAAAAGAACGAGAATAATCAGCAGCAGGATGATCAGATCGGGTCCGCCGAGATTTCCGAAGAAAGCGATCAGGCTCATGAGGCCAAGCATCCCTCTATCTCCATAAGTTGCAAGGCATTTCATAGGAGCGCGAGGGCGTGCTATGTAAGAGGCATGGGTCGCTTTGCCCAGGAATTCCGGTCGCTCTTCGACAAGCAATACCGCCGCGCCTTTCGCAATTTGCGGCATTTGCCGCGGATGGATTATCGGTTCGTGATCGATGCCGGGGCGAACCGCGGCGCCTTCACGGATGCTTTTCTCCGGTTACACCAACCGGAGCGCGTCGTCCTCGTCGAAGCCATTCCAGAGCTCGCGCTGAAATTGCACGAGAGATATGCGGGCGATCCGCGCATCTCCGTCGTCGCGGCGGCGTTATCCGACCGAATTGGCGAAGCAAAGTTTGAAATCAACCGGTCGGAAGCGTCGAGTTCGTTGCTCCCGATCGATCCGAGAAATTCTGGATGGTTCGGTCGCGACCTTGGCGTCGCTCACTCGATTATGGTCCCGACCACGACGCTGCCGGAAGTGATGAAGCGCGAGAACCTGGAGAGGATCGATTTGCTCAAACTCGATCTGCAAGGCGCCGAGCGATTCGTCCTGTCTGGCGGCGCCGGGGTCCTCGAAGGCGTGCGCGTTATCTACACGGAAGTCTTCTTCGAGCAGCTTTACGCCGGCGCGTGGCTCTTCTGGGAGATGAACGAATTTCTTTCCGGTCGCGGATTCAAGCTCTGCGGTTTATCGAACATCGTTCACGCCGCTGACGGCGATCTCGTCCAGGCGAACGCGACTTTCCGACGAGCGACCTTGAGCTAAACAATGTCTCGAACGCTCTTGTTATTTTGTTTCGTCTTCCATGGGTTGATTGCTTCGGTCTCTTCGGGCGCGACGCTCGGCAGCCAGCAAATCGAGCCCGGCGGCAAGATCGAAATTCGTTTTCCGGTTTCGAAATATTTTCAGGATATCGCTGCGCAGGCCGGTAACCCCCGCCCCGAAACGGGGCGCGCCGTTCTCGCTTTTCCGGCCGGATTCGATCCGGCGCGGCCCTGGCCGATTCTTATCGTGACGTCTACGAGCGACTTCAATCGTACCAGCGCGATGGATGCGGAATGGTATCGCGCGCCCGCCACGGCCGAGGGCTGGGTGGTTCTCGGACCGGACGCGACGATCCGTCCGCGCCTCGACTCAACGCAATGGCGTCTCGGCCTGCTTGGCGCCGCGCTCGATGCAATTCGCAAGGAGTGGCCGCAATCCGCGAAGTGGCCGGTCGCGTTCGCCGGTTTTTCCGGCGGGTCAAAACGCAGCGGCGTTCTCGGCGCCATGCTGGCGAAAGGTGGCTCGGTGAGGGTTTGCGGATTTTTCCTAAGCGGCATCAACGAAGATCGCCTCGGCGAAGCCTACAAGACCTATCAGCCCGGTCGCGGTTTTCTGGAGGTTCCGGTTTGGCTGAGCAGCGGAGCCAGCGATCCGGTCGCGACGCCGCAAGCGCATAACCTTGTCAAAGCGTCGCTGGAACGGACTGGATTCAAACGCGTCCGGCTCGAACAATTCGGCGGCGGCCACCAGTTGAAAATGTCCGAGGTGCGGCGGGCGCTCCAGTGGTTCCGGCAGCTGGGAAGATTTTAGTTGTAGCCGGGATCGGTGATCCCGGCAGTATTCGGCGTCGTGCAGAGCCTGCAGTGACGTTGACGTCTGATATCGTTGCCCCTCACCTCGTCCTCTCCCTCAAGGAAAGGAAGTTTTTGTTGTCATCCCGAGCTTGTCGAGGGATCTCATATTTGCCTTGCTCGCTGACGCTCGCCGAGGCTAGAGGTTTTTCGACTGCGCTCTGCTCCGCTCAAAATGACAACGAAGAATGTGCCGCCGCCGCTCCTCAACGTTCCTTCTCCCTGAGCGAGAAGGTTAGGATGAGGGTTGCCTTTGGGGTGCAAGAACCCAGGCGACAGCGAAGGTCGCAACTGTCGCATAGCCCAAGGCCAGCGCGAGATTGACTCCCAGCCAAAGCGCCGGTTTCTGCTCCCGGCGCATGTACCGATAATCCGCCCAGTAGCTCCGCAGCGTGCATCGTTTCCAACCCCACTCGATCGCGCCGCCGCTGCTATCGGCGAACATCACGTGCGTCATCGTTCGCTCTATGTATAACGGTAGCAAAGCGGCAATGCTCAGCGCCATAGCGAACAAAATCGCGACTCGAAGTGGGCGTTTCATTGGTTTCTCTCACACGGTCCGGCGAATTCGGTGCGTTGATGGCGAAGAAGAATTTCAGGGTCCAGCCAGGTTCTCGCAATCATAGTATTCACTTTCAAACAATCCGGTAAGCGGATGAGGCTTTTGCTTTATCCAGAGGGAGATCCTTTCGCCCTCCGCATATTTACAAATCCGTTTCGCGACTTGCCGGTAAACGCGAGGCTCCGGATAAATTGGGACCCGGAGTTCGGCATAGGCCCACCGGTTGATATCGAGGAAGAACGGCTCGCTCTTCTGCCAGACGTGGGGGTGGATCGCCGCCGGAAGCCGGGCCAGGACGGCGGGTCCAAGGTAGAGGGCCGTTTGATAAGTGTTCCCGGAATACAAAGCCGACGAGAGATAAGCATCCCAAAGACCGACAAAGTTTAACGAAGGCAGCACGCCAAACAGGATCAAGACCAGGATCTGGAAAGCTTTCTTTCCGATCACGATTCTGCGCGCAGTGGTTTTCTTGTCCTGCCAGAACAATATCCAAACAAACGACGTCATGGCGATGTTCCATGGCCACACCACGACATTTTCGCCGCTGGCAACGAGCAAGAGCAGGATCGCCAGGTGCGTCGCGACAGCGACCAGGACAGCGCCACTTCTGAATCGTCGCGTGAGCAGGCCGAGCCCAATGAAGATCTCGACTAAAGGTACAACCAGGATCAACCAGAGCGGAAAATGGGCGACGGCGGCTTGCCACGAGCTGGGGAGAAAGGCGGCTATATCAGGCCACGTCGTGCGGACGAAAGTAACGTTGAGTTTTTGAACTCCACTCCAGAGATAGATCGAGGCAACGATCAGCCTGCATGCGTCCAAGGCGGCCCGATTGCCGCCGGGATCGTTCTCCTTCCAGGCGAGAAACCCAAACCCAGCCAGCATGAAGAGATATTGGTAGAACCATGGCTGCCACCGCGTCTGGTCCCACAGACTGAGTAACGCCGCCAGACAAACGAAAATAAGGACAAGCTTGCGAGGCCGGGGCAAAAAACTAATCACCGCCAGCAAAGCCAGCAACGAAAGAAACCAGATGTAGTCGATCGGATAAGGGATTTCCGGCAAGTAGTTGCTTACGGGAGCTAGCGGGAACAAGCGCGACGAAAGCCAGAGCTTCCACGAAAGAAGAAAAGAACATCCCATCGCCGCCGCGATCAGGCGGACGAGCAAACCGACCTGTCGCTCCTCAGTCTTGCTGAGATTGCCGCGCCGGGGATCAAGCTTCATTTAGACAGCCGCAGCCCCGCTCGAATCAGGAAACAGAAAGGTCCTTTCCTTGTTTCCTGATTTCCTCATTCATTCTTCCCCGTCGTAATACTCGAGGGACTCCCCGCGCATGAGCCTGCGCTCCGGCGAACGGACAAGCCATTTCTTGCTGTCGGGATAATAGGACGATTCGCCGATCGGGTTGTCCGCTACGATGAGAATAAGAAGGTCTTCAGTCCCGTCGTTGGCGAAAGTGTGAGGCTCTTCCGGGGGGAAGATAAATGCATCACCAGTCTCGATCGGCGTCGTCCCGTCTTTGTGGCGCACGGCGCCTTTGCCCGAGAGGACATAGTAGAACTCCCATTGCGCGCTATGCGAATGATACGGATACGCCGTTTTCCCCGGCGGAATCCGAGTAAACTCGACATCGAACGGATGGCGCTCCTTCAGGTCGGTCGAAAACGGTTTTCGCCCCAGCGCTTCAGATAAGCCTTTACTCGCGCCCCCGAATTTCCCGCTCGGCGACGACCACGAGTCTTCGACAATGTCCTTGATGTTTACTTTTTGCACGGCGGCGACTCCTATCAGTTGGGCGTCCTCAAATATTCGGAGTTCCCCGCGCGGCATGCCAGACACGGACTATCTCGACAACCTTCCGTTCGTGATCGACGCGATACACAATCCGGTATGGTCTAAAGATGAGCTCACGAACTGTCACATTGCGATGCTCTGGAACACTGCGGCCGATCTCTGGGTGGTCCTGCAACATGTCGGTCCGCGCCATCAGTTCATAGGCAAACGATTCAGCTCGTTCTGGATTGTCACTGGCGATGAACCGAACAATATCGTGCAGGTCGTCACGCGAAACGGGCGACCAGATCAGCTTGTAAGCCATGTGGCGAGCTGGCGCTTCACCTCTGCGTGTGGAATGCCTTCGCCGCGATCCAGCTGGTCCAACCCTTTCTGCACAGCTGCCAGGAACTCAACTCGCGCAGCGATATCTTCGAGAGACGCTTCATCCGGCAACTCGCCGATGGCATCGAGCACCAGTTCTTTCTGTGTCATGGGGGAAATATGGATTTTGGAGCGCCCGACCGCAAGCGTCTAACGGTTGAACAAATCAACGACTAGGAATTGTCGTTACACGTCGTAATACATCGCGAACTCGTAGGGATGGGGGCGGAGACGCAAGGCGTCGTATTCCTTTTGTTTCATCTCGATCCAGTTCGCGACGAAGTCGGAGTTAAAGACGTCGCCTTTCAGGAGGAAGTTGTGGTCGGCGCTCAACGCTTCGATGGCGCCGCGGAGCGAATCGGGGACGCTCGGGACGTTGGCGAGTTCTTCCGGCGGCAGTTCGTAGAGGTTCTTATCGAGCGGATCGCCGGGATCGATCCGGCTCTGGATTCCATCGAGGCCGGCAAGCAATAACGCGGAGAAAGCGAGGTACGGATTCGCGGCCGGATCGGGCGTGCGGAACTCGATTCGTTTCGCTTTCGGATTTGCCGAGTAAGTGGGAATCCGGATCGCGGCGGAGCGGTTGCGCGCCGAGTAGGCCAGATTCACTGGCGCTTCGAATCCGGGGACGAGCCGCTTGTAGCTGTTCGTGGTTGGATTTGTCAGACAGGTAAGCGCGGGCGCGTGGCGCAAAATTCCCCCAATGAAGAAGAGCGCCATCTCGCTGAGTCCGGCGTAACCGTTCCCGGCAAAGAGCGGCTTCCCATCTTTCCAAAGCGACATGTGGGTGTGCATGCCGGAACCGTTATCGCCGTAGAGCGGCTTCGGCATGAACGTGACGCTCTTGTTGTGCCTCTTCGCCACGTTCCGCACGATGTATTTGTAGTATTGCAGGTGGTCGGCCATCGACTTCATCGGCGCGAAGCGAATGTCGATCTCGGCCTGGCCGGCGGTCGCGACTTCGTGATGCTGCCGTTCGATCGGGATACCGGCCTTTTCCATCTCGAGGCACATCTCGTTGCGAATGTCCTGCAGGCTGTCCGCCGGGCCAACCGGGAAGTAACCTTCTTTCGCGCGAATTTTGTAACCGAGATTCGGGAATTCCTCGCGGGCGCTGTTCCAATGTCCTTCCGCGCTGTCGACGAGATGGAACGAAGAATTGCCGCTGTAGCTGTAACGTACTTCGTCGAAGATGAAGAATTCCGCTTCCGGCCCGAAGAACGCGGTGTCCGCGATGCCGGTGCTTTGCAAATACGCTTCCGCTTTCTCAGCGACACCGCGCGGGTCGCGGTCGTAGGGCTCGCGCGTGATCGGATCAACGATCGTGCAAATCAGGCTCAGCGTCGGCTCCGCGTTGAAGACGTCGATCCAGGCCGTGCTCGGATCGGGAACGACGAGCATGTCGCTGGCGTTGATCGCGCGCCAGCCGCGGATGCTCGAGCCGTCGAAGCCGAGGCCATCGGTGAAAATCTCCTCGTTATATTCGGTGAGGGTGGTGGTGAAATGCTGCCAGGAGCCCGGCAGATCGGTGAATTTGAAATCCACGAGTTTCACGTCGTGGTCCTTGATCATTTTCGTAACGTCGGAGGCGGTTTTGTCTTTATCTTTGGCCATGGTGAAAGGTTGAGAGGTTGAGGAGTTGAGAGGTTGAGAAGATCAGTTATTGAAAAAGTTTAACGGTTGAATGGTCGATCCTCTCAACCACTCAACCGTTCAACCTCTCAACCAATCACACCGCCTTTTCGCCGATCTCTTCCGTGCGGATCCGCACGGCGTGCTCGACCGGGAGCACAAAAACTTTTCCGTCGCCGATCTTGCCAGTCTTCGCCGCGCCGACCACGACACTCACGGCTTTGTCCACCATTTCATCGGCGAGTACGACCTCGACCTTCACTTTGGGCAGGAAATCGACCGTGTATTCGCTGCCGCGATAAATCTCGGTGTGGCCTTTCTGGCGCCCGAAGCCCTTCACTTCCGTCACCGTCATTCCCTCGATCCCCAGCTCGGCCAGGGCTTCCTTCACTTCCTCGAGTTTGAACGGCTTGATGATCGCTTCGAGCTTTTTCATGTGAGGTAAAATTGCGGCGGGTGGATGTTTTGCAATCGCCCAAAGGGAATTCCGAAACGCCCTCGCGCCCTCAAATTCGTTTCGGTGAATCGCCGCACGTGCTCTCTTAGCAACGCGCCTCAAAACGTGCAACCCCGAAATTTTCGGAACGCAAAATTCTGGTTGGCCCCGGGGCGAAGAGACCTCACCCAACGGGCACAAAGGTCCACAAAGTCAGAAATCCGTTGTGATCCTTTGTGACCGTTGGGTGAGATTCTCCGGCCCCGTTCCCTCGTGAATTTGACCGCTTCAGGCAGCGCGTGGTTATAGTGCGAGCGGATGCCTTCCGATTCCTTCGTTCACCTCCATCTCCACACCGAATACTCCTTCCTCGATGGGTTGGTGCGGACGAAAGAGCTGATGAAAAAGGCGAAGGAATTCAAGATGCCCGCAGTCGCGATCACCGACCACGGGAATCTTCACGGAGCGATCGAGTTTTACCAGGAGGCGACCAGGGCCGGCCTCAAACCGATCATCGGTTGCGAGGCTTACATGGCGCCGGGCGCGATGAAAGATCGCCCGACGAACCAGCGCGATGCCGCCTATCATTTCACCCTCCTGGCGAAAGACGAGGTCGGTTATCGCAACCTCGTGAAGATGATTTCCACCGCGCACCTAGACGGGTTCCATTACAAACCGCGAATCGACAAGGAACTGCTCTCGAAACATTCGAGCGGCTTGATCGGGCTGAGCGGCTGTCTCAAGGGCGAGATCAACATGGCGATCCAGTCCGACAATCTTGCCAAGGCCCGGCAGAGCGTGGCGGAGTTCCGCGACATCCTGGGCGCGGAGAATTTCTTTCTCGAGATGCACGACCACGGGATCGAGGCGCAGGAGAAGTGCAACGCGATCCTGCCGAAGCTAGCGCAGGAGTTCGGCCTCGGCCTTGTGGCGGCAAACGACGTGCATTTCCTGGAGCGGAGCCATCACGAGACGCACGACGTCATGGTTTGCATCGGCACCGGCAAGATGGTGCACGACGAACGGCGGATGCGTTACCCGCCCGAGCTTTATTTCAAGTCCGCCGACGAAATGCGCGCTCTGTTTCCGAATCACCCCGAAGCCATCACAAATACGCTCGTCATCGCGGACCGCTGCAATCTCGCGCTCGAGTTCGGCGTCTCGAAGTATCCGGAATATCCGGCGCCCGAGGGAAAAACGCGTGAAGTGTATTTGCGCGAGCTTTGTTACCAAGGTTTGCATGATCGCTATGGCGAACGCGCCGGGACCGATTCGGAATTGATCAAACGGCTCGACTACGAAGTCGACGTGATCGAAAAGGCCGGATTCGTCAGTTACATCCTGATCGTCTGGGATTTCATTCACTTCGCAAAGCAGAGAGAAATTCCCGTCGGGCCGGGGCGCGGCTCAGCCGCGGGTTCGCTCGTGGCGTACGTCCTGGGAATTACCGACATTGATCCGCTCCACTTCGGATTGCTCTTCGAGCGATTTTTGAATCCGGAACGCGTTTCACCGCCCGATATCGACGTCGATTTCTGCAAGGACCGGCGCGGGGAGGTGCTGGAATACGTCCGGCAAAAATACGGCGACCGCCGCGTTTCGCAGATCGTCACGTTCAATAAGATGAATGCGAAAAGCGCGGTGCGCGACGTTGGACGCGTGATCGGGCTTTCCTACGGCGAAGCGGACCGGCTCGCGCGGATGATCCCGACCGGACCGGGCCAGCAAAATATCTCGCTGACGGATTCAGCTCTGGCGAATCCTGAGCTGCGCCGCGCCATCGAGACTGAGCCGGCGACGCGCCAACTCTGGGATCACGCGCTTCTGCTCGAAGGCCGCTCGCGCAATTTCGGCGTGCACGCGGCCGGCATCGTCATCGGCGACCGCGATCTCTCGGAATACGTGCCGCTGCGCCGCGACCCGAAGGAAAAGGAAGTCATCACCCAATATCCGATGGGGCCGTTGAACGATCTCGGGTTGCTCAAGATGGATTTCCTTGGGCTGCGGACGTTGACCGTGCTGCACGATGCGGAGGAGTTAATCCGCCAGCGCGTTCCGGACTTTTCGCTCGCGCAAATCCCGTTGGATGACGCGGCGACGTTCGCGCTCCTGAATCGCGCGGAAACGATCGGCATCTTCCAGTTGGAAGGCGGCATGACCGGGTTCTGCAAGCAATTCGATTTCAAAGCGATCGACGACATCATCGCCTTGAGCGCGCTCTACCGGCCTGGGCCGATGGACCTGATCCCGGATTACATCAAGCGCAAGAAGGGCCTCGCGAAAATTCGCTACGAACATCCGCTTCTGGAGGAAGTCTGCGCTGACACCTACGGCGTGATGATTTATCAGGAACAGGTGATGGCGGCGGCGAGCCGGCTGGCCGGTTACTCGTTAGGCCAGGCCGATTTGCTCCGGCGCGCCATGGGAAAAAAGGACAAGGAAAAGATGGCGAAGGAGCGCGCGAATTTTATCGAGGGTTGCGCGCGCGAAAACAAGATCCCGGAGAAGAAGGCGAACGCGATTTTCGATTTGCTGGAGAAGTTTGCCGGTTACGGATTCAACAAGAGCCACAGTGCCGCCTATGGGTTGATCAGTTACCAGACAGCCTACTTGAAGGCGAATTACCCGGTGGAATTCATGGCGGGGCTGCTGAGCAACGAGATCAACAACACCGACAAAATCTCGACGTTCGTCGGCGAATGCAAACGGATGGGCATCCCGATTCTGCCGCCGGACGTGAACCGCAGCGGCTTGAAGTTCAGTCCGGAAGCGACTGGCGCCGACTCGACACTTAATGCAATTCGCTATGGACTCTCCGCGATCAAGAACGTGGGGCAGGGGGCGATGGAACTGGCGATCAAGGAACGCGAGGCGGGCGGCGAGTTCGCGTCGCTCGAGGATTTTTGCCGGCGCCTGGATTCCCGCGTGGCGAATCGCAAGATTCTCGAGAACCTGATCCGGTGCGGCGCGTTCGATTTCCTCGGGCGGGAACGCGCGGAGTTGTTTGCCTGCATCGATGAATCGATGGCGGCGGCGGCCGCGTCCCAAAAGGATCGGGCGAGCGGGCAGGTCTCGCTTTTCGACGAGATGCCGGCGCCCGCGTCGAAGCCGGCCTCGCGCCGCGCCGTCCCGTGGACCGAGCACGAGAAAATGTCGTACGAGAAAGAGCTGCTCGGTTTTTATGTGACCGGCCATCCGCTGGACGCCTACGCGGCTGTTCTGAGCGAAGGAAAATATCAGACCGTCACGTCGTTGAACGAATTGCCTGACCGCGCGTCGTTCAAGATCGCCGGCGCGATTGTCCAGGTCGACAAGAAGTTCACGAAGAAGGAAGGGAAGCCGTTCGCGGTGGTGTTTCTCGAAGACCTGACGGCGACGCTGGAGGTCGTCCTGTGGAACGAAGTTTACACAACCGTTGTCGAGGCGCTGGCGCTCGGACGCGTGATCGCGGTGCATGGCACATTGGACCGGCGCGACGACTCGCTGCGAGCCGTGGCGCAACGGGCGAAAGTTCTAAGTACGGCGACTGGCCCGGTGCGATTGCCTAACGAGTCCAATGGGAACGGCAATGGGAGCAGGGAAAAGGAATCGCCGCTGGTGCTCTCGTTCTCCGCGGCGGCAACGGCCGACGAATTGCGCCAAGTCCAGACCGTTCTGGCCAGCTCGCCGGGCACGCAACCGGTGCGCCTGATGTTTTGCCGCGCCGATGGCGGCTTCGTCCAAATGGACGCAAACCTCCGGATCAATCTTACGCCGGAACTTCGCGACAAACTCGCGCCCTGGTTGCAGCCGGCGGTGGGATGATGTCAGGGAATAAAGGCCGGGACAATTTGAAGAGTGAGGGTCTTCCCGGCTGACAGGCCGTCGCGGCAAAACGGGAACACGTCGGGCGGATCAACGTTGTTTGGATCGGGAAACGAGATCGTGAACGATCGGGCGAATACGCTACCGCTGAACCCAAGTTCCTGAACTTGCCTGGAAGGCAAGATGCCGGGAGCACCGGCGAAGAATCCGATGCTGCTTACGCAATCATCGGCATCCAACGCGGTGGCGAAAATTGGGGCCGCGGGAGAAACCCGTAACTCGATGTCGTTCAGATCGGCGAAATCAAGTTGACCCCGCGCTGAGACGTCGAGAGACGGAGTAATTCCATCGAAGATAGGACCGGCGGCTTCCCTGAGATGGACAAAATCAATCGTCGCATTCCGTCCTTTGAAAGTGACGCCAGCCGAGACCGTTAAGCCACGCAATAATTGTCCGTCGACGAGATTTACACTTCCGCTGATGAGTGGATGCTGAACGGAATCGGCGATGTTGATGTTGCCACTCAGGATTCCGCGTGTGAAAACTCCGCGGGAAAGATAGGTCGGCAGTTTCGCGAGAAAGATCGCCGGGAAATTCAACGTCGCTGACAACGGGCCATCGGAGGAAAGGGCGTATTCGGCGTCGCGCTTTTCCAATTTGAGCGGCAGCGTGCCTTCGATTCGCACCGGATCAGACCCGCGCGCGATCGCGTTCGCCTTGAAGTTTGCCATGCCGAGCGCGAGCTGGATCTCAAGGTCGGCGGTCAAAGCCGGTGAGGCATCGAGAACGAAATCGCGGAGATGCAGCTCGGTCCTTCCCTGGAGCGACGCGGGCGTCCCCGAAAATTGGATTCGGCCGGTCGCGCTACCAGACATGTCCGGCTTGGTTTTCACCGCGGCGGCGAACTCTGCGAGATCTAGGCCGTCGAGCGACAAATCAGCGTCGAAGAACGGGTCCGCGCTGAGTGCCGAAAGGCAGCGAGCGCCGCCGCGCAATTTCGCAACCGACAACGGCAGATAAACATTCCCCTCGAGCCGCGGTCGCCCATTTAAGATCAGCCGCACGTCCTGCGTCTGGAAATAATCTTTCGCGACGGTGACGAACGCGGTGAAGTCGGCCCGTTGATTCCACAGATGAAATTCCCGGAAGAAAATGTTGTCGGGCGAATAGTCTGCTGCGAGTTCGGCCTCGAACGGAACGAGCGCGTCTTGCGCGACGCGAAGATTGCGGCCGCGCGCGTGCCAGGTCCCGGAGTCGTTTCCATTCGCGCCGCGGCCTTTCCATTCCACGGCGAGCGAGCCGGCAACGGGCAGGAAGCGTGACGGAACAAAGCCGGCATAGTTCGCAAGGTCAGCGACTGAAGTCTGGGCCGTTGCGTCATACGGATGGTCGCCGCTGAGCGCGATGTTTCCTTCCGCGCGAAAGAAATCGTCATTCTGCCGAAGCTCCAGCTGCGTGATGGTCACGCGCGATTCTTCGAGGCCGAGCTTCATTTCGAGTGACTCGATCGGCGAGCGGAACACGACGAGCGACTGGCCCGAAACGGAAAGCTGGCCGCCGAGTTTTCCTTCGCGCGCGCTCACGTTGCCGTTCGCCGCGAGTTTGCCCGCGAAATCCGACGGGCTCCAACCAAAGAGTCGCGCGAAATCGCCCAGGTCATTGATCGACGCCGAAATGTCGCCGCGGAACGCCGGCTTCATCCAGTCAGCTAACTGTTCCGGCCAGGCGAAATCGCCGCTCAAGGTGAGCTGGTTGTTTCGCTGCTTGATAAAAAGCTGCTCGATCTGGATCTCGCGATTGTAGAGCGACGCGCCGATCATGACGGTGTCCGCGGTGCGATCGCGCCAGGTCAAGCCGCTGACCTCGGCCCACAACGCCGCCGTGGCGTTGCGCAGGTCGTTCAGTTCGCCGCGAAAGGTAAACTTGCTGGCATGGAGCGAACCACTGGCCCGATTGGTCCATTCGAGCGCGTCCGACATTTGCGCCAGCGAAATTCCCGAGCCGTTGCCGGCGACGTCCCAGATTCTTTTATCTCCGCGATCTTCGCTGGAGACGCGGGCACGAATCTTCCCGCCGAATGCGTCGAGGTTCACTTCCATGGTGATGCGGCTTTCACCGACCCGCGAGAGATCGATGGTGATTGTGTCGAGATCGAGACCGCGGATCAGACTAAGCGCCCCGACGGCGAGGCGGTTTTCCTGCCATGAAGTTGCGCCGCGCAGGTTGGCCAGCGTCTTCTGAAACCAGGGGGCCGCGATCGTGACCTCGCGCGCGGTGAAAACGCCGGCTTCGAGTTCCGATCCGGTGAGCGCGCCGTCACGCAAATCGAGCGTGGTGGCGCCGTTTTCGACGTGCAGGTTGACCGCCGAAAAGTTGAAGTTATCCGCCTGCAGGTTTTCGAGGACGGACCACCCGGTCGGTTTGGGAGGAGCCGGCGTCGGGTAATTTCTGCGAATGTCCAGGGTTAGGCCCTCGATGTTCAGCGAACGAAGCGGCCGTCTCGAGCCAGTGAAAATGCCCGACAAACTGAGACCGAGTTCGAGACGCGAAGCGGCGCCCTTAATTCGGAAGGGCGCGGCCGGTCCACTCTCGATGCGCAAATTCCGCACGACTACCGGCCGAAGCAGCGGCGCCTCGATTTTTTCAAACTGAAGCTGCAATCCCTCGCGCCGCGCCACGCGCTCCGCCCAGAGGCGCAAACCGTTCGCGACGATGAGGGGCGCGAGACAAACAGCCAGTGCCGCTGCAACGAATAACCATGCCGCAATGAGAATGAGAGTTCGTTTCGAACGCATCGAGTTGCAATGCTTTAGCTGGAAAATGCCGAAGCGGAAAGGTGGATCGAGCGCTCCGCCGCTCGATGCTTAATAAGTGCCGGCGAAGCCGGGAAATTCAAACATCGCGCGGCGGAGCGCTCGATCCACCTATTCCTTCGCGCTGGCGGTCTGGAAAACGAGATGCACCGGGCGCTCGGCGTGGATGCGATCGTTGAGCTGCGTTTGTAACGCCGTCTCCGCCTCGGCCAGGATTCCGCTTTCGGCGGCCTTTTGTCGGGCCAAGTCCGGCAGCGTCGCCAACTGGCTCTCGAGGTCCGCCGCCGAGATCCGGTTCCAAAAACCATTTTCGAACGCGAGCACGTCGACCTGCTTTTGCTCGACGCCGAGGATCGTGGCGTGCGGCAGGCTGATCGCGATCTCATCTGGCCGCAGATCGACCGCCACGTCGCGTTGCAAATCGAAGCCGGCTTTTGCGGTGAAGGTCGCATGCAGCTTCACGCGCTTGGTGCTCCCAGCCCAGGTATGCAGCAATTCATGTTCGACTTCGATCTGGCGCGAAAGGATCGCGAGCTGCGCGGTCGCGGTCGTGCGCTCGAGGTAAATGCGATTGTTGACGGTGACGCGCGGCTGGAGCTGCGCCATTTCCACCAGGGCGTCCCGGACGTCGCGGCCGACGCGTTCCAATTCCGCCGTGCCCTGGCTGGCCGTGCGTGCGGGCCAGGTTTCCAGGCGCAGGAAAACGAACGTGCAAAGAGCGGCGACGACCAGCACGGCCAGGGTGAACGCGGCCGGCCAGGAAAACTTTCGCCGCGCTCCGGGCGCCTGTGAATTCACGACCTCATACCCCCAAAAAAGTACCGCCCCCCACGTCCGATGGACGTGAAGGGCGGCTGTTCCCCCCAGAACATTTTTGAATCTGCCGAGGTATTAACCGAGCTTGTGCACGGGTGCAACAAAATTTCTTAAATTCTTAAACAAATTTTTTCCCTACGTACTATCCTGCCTTTTATGAAACTGGGGCTGCGCTATCAAACGACCTACCGCTACGAGGAGCCGGTCGGGTTTTCGCCCCATGATCTGCGCCTGTTCCCGCGGAGCGATCGCTTCAGCCGGGTGCGCCGGCTCGATTTCTCGACAACGCCGAAAGGGACGATCCGCTATTCGCGTGACGTTTTCGAAAATACGGTTGCCTCCTGTTATTTCCCGGAGCGATCGAAGGAGTTGACCTTCCGGCTCGCGATCAATCTCGACCTGGACGAAAAAGATCCATTCCATTTTATTCTCGACCCGGACGCGGTCGAACTGCCGTTCGCCTACGACGTGCGCACGCGTGATTTGCTCGCGGCCTATCGGGAAAGGCGGGCAAAGGAACAACTGGCCTTGCCTGGATGGGAAGCGCCCACGGGCAAAAAGCGGCGTGGCACGGTCGAGGCGCTGGTCGATTTGAACAAACGGCTCCATGAATGCATCGGTTACGAGCGGCGCGAGGAAGGCGAAGCGGTCTCTCCGGCGGAGACGCTGCGGCGCGGGCGTGGCGCCTGCCGGGACGTCTCGGTGTTGCTCGTGGAAATGCTGCGCCAGATGGGATTGGCGGCCCGCCTAACGAGTGGTTACCTGCGAGAGAGCGATTCCGAAACCAAGCGGGCCGAAGGATCCCTCCACGCCTGGACGGAAGTTTTTCTTCCTGGCGCCGGCTGGGTGGGCCTCGACGCGACCAACGGTGTGTTCTGCAATCATAATTTCATTGGAGCCGCGGTCGGGCTGACGCCTGCCGACATCACGCCGATCAGCGGCGCCTTTTATCACGCGAAGCGCATTCCCGGCCAGATGACGAGCAAGCTGGAATTGCTCAATTTGTGAAACGGAAATGACAAAGCACGAATGACGAATGACGAATGAATGACGAAATTCGAATGCGTGCGCGAGCGCGCGAATTCTTCGTCATTTGTCATTAGTCATTGATTCGTCATTCGTCATTCGCCATTCGTCATTTTTCTCCAATGCTCGCCGAACTTCAGCTCCGGAATTTCCGCTGCTTCGACGCCCTTGCGGTCGAGTTTGCTCCCGGCTTCAATTTTTTCATCGCGCAAAACGGGCAGGGGAAAACTTCGATCCTGGAAGCGGCCTGCGTTCTTCTGCGGCTGCAATCGCAGCGCAGCTCCACGCTCGCGCCGGTGGTGCGCTTCGGCGAAAAGGCGTTCGGTGTTTCGGGCCGAGTGATGGATCATCGGCTGGAGTTTCGTTACAGCGCTCTGCGGCGGAAAGTTTCGCTCGACGGGATCGAGCAACGGCCCCTCGGTGAGTACCTGCGCCTCGGGCGAGTTGTCTCTTTTGCCAATACCGACATCGAGCTGGTCCGGGGCGGCTCCGAGGCGCGGCGACGCTATCTGGATTTTCTCGGGACGCAGATCGATTCGCTTTACCGGCCGACTCTTCGCGCCTACGAACGCGCGCTGCGCTCTCGGAATGCGCTCTTGAAATCGGCGCACCCGCGTCCGCGGGAAATTGCGGCCTACGATTTACCGCTGATCGAGCATGGGACGAAACTGGGCGTGATGCGGGCGCGCCTGGTCGAACGCCTGGCGCCGCTGGCGGGAGAAGCGCATCGCCAGGTCAGCGCCTCCGCCGAAGAAAGTTTGCGGATCCGATTCGCGCCGGGAAATGGCGAAGATTTCGCCGCCGATCTCGCGAACTCTCACCCGAAGGAGTTGCGGCTTCGCCAGACCATCGTTGGACCGCACCGCGATGATATCGAGCTGGCTGTTGAAAGGAAAGACGCGCAGCAATATGCATCGGAAGGTCAGCAACGAACGGTGGCGCTTGCCCTGAAAATTGCGCAGGCGCGAATGTTCCAGCTGGAAGAAGGAACGGCACCGTTGCTCTTGCTCGATGATATCTTCGGCGAACTGGATCCAGGCCGGCGTAATGCCTTGCTCGCGCATTTGCCTGCGGACGCACAGAAGCTGGTGACCGCCACGACGATGCAATGGCGGGAGAACCACATCGCGGGTCCAGTCTTCGAATTGCGCGAACGACAGCTGAAGGCGTTGTAGCCGGGATCGACGATCCCGGCCACAGGCTGAAAGCGCTTGCGCCGGGGAAGACCGCGCATTCTAGTTTCGCATGCGCAATCTCGGGGACGGAATGCCTCTGAGCCTGGCCGGTTCGCTGCTCGTGGCCCATCCGAACATGCTCGACCCGAATTTTCGGCGCGCGGTCCTGTTTATCTCGTCGCATGACGAGGAAGACGGCGCGCTGGGCGTGATCCTGAACCGCCCGCTCGATAAACAAGTGGCCGATCTGGTCAATGAAACGCCGCCGGCAGGACTCGGCGACATTCCCGTTTTTCTCGGCGGACCGGTAGGGAAAAACCAGCTCATGTTCGCCGCCTTCGAATGGCAAAAGGGGCAGGGCCTGAAATTGAATCACAACGTCGGCGTCGAAGAAGCGCATCACCTCGTCGACGAAGATCCCGCGTCGGTCCGCGCCTTTGTCGGCTACGCGGGCTGGAGCGCCGGTCAGCTCGAAGAGGAGATGAAACAAAAGGCGTGGATCCTGCAGAAACCCACTCGGTCCGCGCTGGCGCCCGCGCGTTTGCCCAAGCTTTGGTTCGAAATCATGCGCGGCCTCGGTCCCTGGTACAAAATGCTCGCCGCCGCGCCGGACGATCCGTCACTGAATTAGGGAAAGTGACATGTGACGAGTGACGAGAAAAGAGTCGTGCTCACATTTTTTAGCTTGTCACTTGTCACTCGTCACATGTCACTCTCTTCACCATGATCATCGGCGTTCCGAAAGAGATTAAATCGCAAGAGCACCGCGTGGGGCTCATTCCTTCGACCGCCGCGACGCTGACGCGCAAGGGTCATACCGTTCTGGTGCAGAAAAGCGCGGGTGTTGGTTCCGGTTATTCCGACGAAGACTACATCGGCGCCGGTGCGAAGATGATCGATCGCGCTGAGGACGTGTTCGCCCAGGCGGACATGATCGTGAAGGTAAAGGAGCCGTTGCCGCCCGAGTATGGTCTCCTGCGCAAGGGGCAGATCCTTTTCACTTATTTGCACCTGGCCGCGAGCAAACCGCTGACGGAAGCGCTGATGAAATCCGGGGTGACGGGTGTCGCTTACGAAACGATCCAGGTGGGCAACAAGTTGCCACTGCTCGAGCCGATGAGCGAGATCGCGGGGCGCATGTCGGTGGTGATGGGGGCGTATTACCTTGCCAAGCACAATGGCGGCAACGGCGTCCTGCTCGGCGGCGTGCCCGGGGTGTTGCCTGGTCGCGTGGTGGTGATCGGTGGAGGAACTTCCGGCGTGAACGCGGCGCGGATGGCGTTGGGATTGAAAGCGGACGTCATCATTCTCGAAGTCGATGGCGAGCGGATGCGTTTCCTGGATTTGACGATGCCGAACGTGAAGACGCTCTATTCAAACGAGGCGAACCTGACGGAATTGATGCCGACAACCGATTTGCTGATCGGTGCCGTGCTCGTGCCGGGGGCAAAGGCGCCGAAGCTGATCACGCGCGCCATGTTAAAGAAAATGCGGCCGGGGAGTGTCTTCGTGGACATTGCCATCGACCAGGGCGGATGTGCAGAGACTTCGCGGGCGACGACGCATGAAGAACCGATTTACGTCGAAGAAGAGGTCACGCATTATTGCGTGGCGAACATGCCCGGCGCCTATGCTCGCACCTCCACCCAGGCGCTGAGCAACGCCACCGCGCGTTATGTGGAATTGCTCGCGGACCTCGGCCTGGAAGGCGCCTGCAAACGGCAACCGGCTCTGACAGGCGGCATCAACACCCGCGACGGCAAGATCACCTATGCGGCGGTCGCCGAAGCGCACGGACTGTAGTTCGATTCGCGTTTCGGCAAGTCCGAAATCTCGCCGCGGTTCGATTCAAACATTGTCCCAAGATGGGCAACCCAATTCAAACTATGAAAAAATTACTCTGCATTTTAGCCGGCGCCGCACTTCTCGGAGCCTGCGAGCAAAAAACCGATGTTGTCGCTCCGGCGAATTCGCCTGCGCCTGAGAAGAAAGTCGAGAAGAACACAACAGTCGTGAATCCGCCGGCGACCGAGAAAAAGGAAACGACAAACACGACGACGACCACGACGACTCCTCCGAGTTCGTCGACCTCAACCACGACGACCACGACGACATCAAGCCCCAGCCCGTAATCCAGGCGCTGACGAACTACGAAAGGCTTCCCGCGAATCATTTGCGGGAAGCCTTTTGCTGTACCGGTGAGCAGCGTCCATGGAGACGGCCTGCCCTCAGGCCGTGGGAGAAAACCGCTGCTACATCTTCTATCTCCGGCACGAGGGCGTGCCGCCTCCAACCGGATCGACGGACCTCGACTTCACAACATCAAATCGTGACTGGTGCCGCGATAAGGCCAATCTTCGAAGCGCTCGACTAAGCCGGCACGCACTGGATTCTGCTCCACATAATCCCACTTCTGCGAGTAGCTCTCTGTCGAGCGCAGATAATGATCGAAATAATCAGCCTGCCAGATTGGGGGCGGAAGGTTAAAAGCTTTCGCAATTCTTCTGGAGCTCACTCCCTTCCACATTTGAATCCATTTGGCCATCGGTTGGCCGTCCACTTCAGGTCGCGCGAAGAAATGAACGTGGTCGGGCATGAGGATGTAATGACCAACCCACCAGCCGTTACGAGCTGAGTCAGTCCAAATCGATCTAAGAATTTCGTGGCATTGCGCATCGTCCAGGATCGCTTTCCTTCGATAGGTACATGCCGTGAAAAACACGATCGGGTTGTCAGAGTATGAAGAAACGTGAGCGAGATGCCGCTGGGGAGCCACACGGCAATAATGAGCCGCCAGAGAATGGAAGCAAGGAACGTGATGCTGCGAATTGGAGAAGGCCTGCTCCCGCAGCCGCAGGACCGTTGAGGGAAAATGAATCCACCTCTTCCCTCTCCGGCACGAGGGCGAGCCGGCTCCAAACTCTTCCGAAAACGAAACGGCTGACGTTGCCGGCGGAGTTTGCGCGGGTAAAAGGACAGGGGACCACCGAGCGCGGCCGGCTCCTGGTTCTCGGCGCGCTCAAACTTAAGGAAGAAAAATCGTTCCGTGCCGGGTTCGTCACGCCGAAACACATCGGCACCGCGGTCGTCCGAAATCGGGTCCGGCGGCGGCTGCGTGATATTGTCCGCACGGCCCAACCGCGTTTGATTGCCGGTCTCTGGCTCGTGGTGGTGGCGCGCCCGTATGCGGCCAATGCCAGCTATGACCAACTGAAAGATGAGTGGTTGCGCCTCGCGGAGCGCGCTTCTATTCTAGCGCCCTGATGCTTTTTCTCGCGCGTCTTTTTATTCGCGGCTATCAACTGCTGATCTCGCCCGTGCTCGCGTTCCTGGGCGGGCCGGGTTCCGGTTGCCGCTTTGAACCGACGTGTTCGGTTTATTTTCTCGAGGCGTTGGAGACGCACGGAGTCTTGCGCGGAACGTGGCTGGGTGTGCGCCGGTTGGGCCGTTGTCACCCGTGGGGCGGGCGGGGAGCCGATCCGGTTCCGCCCCGGCATCTCCACTGCAAACATTCCGCCGGCCGGGCCGCCTCCATTGTCTGTGAATAGCCCGGCGGGCAACGCTTATGGATCGACAAGCATGGATTGCCATTGCGCTTTGCGTCCTCGGGCTGATCGGGTGGTACGCTTATACGGCGACCCATTTGCCGCCGCCCACGCCGGTCGTTGCCGCGCCTTCTCCATCGGCGACCGCAGGTAATTCGCCGGCTGCGGCAACGTCGCCCAGCGTTTCCGTATCTCCGGCCCCGGTTTCCGCGACCTCGCCATCGCCGGCACCCGCGGAATCGGTTCCCACTTTCGCCGAAAAGGCGGAGACGATGACCAACGGCGACGTCGAGCTGCACCTGACGAATCGCGGCGGAGCGATCACAGAAGCGGTCCTGCTCAATCACACCGTCGATAACGAGCGCCGCGTTGTCTTGAACGCGTCCGATCGCATCCCGATCGGCGCCATCGTCGATCAGCCGGAAGCGACGGCGCTGCCCGAATATTCCATCGCGAAACAAGCGGACGGCAGTGTGGAATTCGAACGCAAAACCCCGGAAGGCATGACGGTTCGAAAAAAGTTTTTCTTCCTGCCGCCAACGGAAAAGAAAGACAACTACGTCGCGGAAATGGACGTGGATTTCCGGAACGACGGCGCGCAGCCCTACAACAACGCGGGATATTTCGTGACCCTCGGCTCGACGCGGCCGATCCATCCCAAGGATATGCCCACCTACACCCGGCTGGCTTGGACGGTAAACGGAAAAGCCGAAGGGATCGATGTGAATTGGTTCGCGGCCCAGAATTACCCGTTGATCGGTGTGCAGAAACGCGAGGCAAAACCGTTCTACCGCGAAAAGGTCAACAACGCGGACTGGGCCGGAATGACGAACCAGTTCTTCACGGATCTGATCACGCCGCTCAAGGCGAAGGCGGTGGAACTTTGGGCCCGACCTTTCGACATTAAGCAGACGGAAGGCCCGAACCTGCTCGGCCTGGAAGGCGCGATGGGCATGCCGGGATTCCAGATTCAGCCCGGCCAGACTGCCTCGCTTCGCTTTCAGCTCTACGTCGGGCCGAAACTTTACGGCCGTCTCGCGAAGCTCGAGCACAACGAAGCCGAGATCATGAACTTCGGATGGTTCAAACTCGTCAGCCAGTTCCTCCTCAATTTTATGAATCTGATCCATAACTGGATCGGCAATTATGGGTGGTCGATTGTCCTCCTGACCGCGTGCGTAAAGGGCGTTCTCTGGCCGCTCCAGAACAAGGCGAATAAATCGATGCGCAAGATGTCCGCGCTCGCGCCCAAAATGCAGGAGCTGAAGGAAAAGTACAAGGACGATCCGACCCGGATGAACCAGGAAGTGATGAAGCTCTACAAAGAGCACGGAGTGAATCCGGTCGGCGGTTGTTTGCCGATGATGATCCAGATCCCGATCTTCTTTGGCCTCTTCAGCATGCTCGGGCAGGCCGCGGAACTGCGGAACGCGCCTTTTATCTGGGTGCACGATCTCTCTCAGCCCGATACGCTGTTCACCATTCCGGGACTGAGTTGGATCCCGATCCTCGGAAACGCCAGCGGACTACCCATCAACATTCTCCCGATCCTCATGGGAGCGTCGAACATCTGGCTCATGCGGATGACGCCCAAGACGGGCGACAGCACCCAGCGCCGGGTGATGATGTTCATGCCGCTGATCTTTTTATTTTTCTGCTACAATTTCGCGGCGGCGCTGGCATTATATTACACGACGCAGAACCTGTTCACGATTCTGCAGCTTTATCAGAACCGGAAACAGCCTGTGCCGGTCCTGGAGAAAGTTGCGCCGGCAGGGAAGCGCTCGCGTAAAGGACGACCATGACGCCCAAGGAATTACTCGATACGATCCTCGGCTATCTCGGCTTTGTGGTGCAGATCGACGAAACCCAGAGCGAAGGCGGCAACCCGACCCTGCAGATTTACATGGAGGAAAGTCATACCTTGATCGGGCGCGACGGCGAGACCCTGGAGGCAATCCAGTTTTTGTTGAACCGGCTCATTCAATCGCGAGACAAGGACGCGCCGAAGGTGATCGTGGATTGCGAGCATTACCGGTCAATGCGTGAAGATCGGATCGTGCAGCGGGTGCGGGAACTGGCCGAGCGGGTCCGCATTTCCGGACGTTCGTTGCAACTCGAGCCGATGAATTCCTACGAGCGCCGTCTGGTGCACAACGCTTTCAAGGACGATCCGGATGTGGCTACGTGGAGCCCGTCCGATTCCGCGCGAATCAAGCAGATCACTCTCCTGAAGCGCCAGCCGAAGAAAGAGCCCGCGCCGCAGCAGTAGATTAGGCGAACATCGCTCGATAGTGCCGATACCAATCGCTCTGAAAGCGATCTTCCGGATCGTAATTCTTCTTTAGCGCGAGGAAGCGAGCGAATTGCGGGTGGCACTTGGTCACCTGCTCGCGGGTCGCGAATCGGTGATACGTCAGGTAATAACTGCCGCCGCGCGCGATCGCCAGGTCGATGAGCGCCCGAAACGCCTGCGCGGACGCTTCCATGCCTGCCGGCGTATGGATGGTGAGCAGATTAAAGATGATGCAGGCGTACGATTCTCTCGCCCAGGGAAGAAAACTTTCATCGTCCTTTTCGATCAGGCGGACCGTGCCGTAAATCACCGGCACCCTGCCTGGCCGCAGTAACTCCGCAGCTTCCACGAGGAAATCGCCCAGCATTTCCCGTGGAACGTAAATTTCCGTGATGATGAGGCTCGATTCGTTCTTGCTCCCGATCTTTTCCCTCAGCGTCTGGGCGTAGTTTGGAAGATAGGCGCTGAGCTGATTTGTATCCGACCAATACGTCTGCCCGTTGGTCGAAAGATAATAATCGGCGTATCGCTGAAACGCCCGGGCGCGATCGGTGTAGGCGAGCGCCATGAGGTCAAGCCAATCATCATCGTTCAGGCGCTTCGTGGCGCTCATCGGAGCGTCGTCCGCGATCGGTTGATAACAGGAAAAGACTCCCACCTTGAGAAAATCCGGCGATTTTTCGTCGATGGAGAATTGGAAGTCGCCGTATAAGAAGCCGGCGGCGATCCGTTCGGCAAAACGCTTGGTGGCCTCATCCGAACGGATCACCTCGACGACCCGGCGCAGTTTTCGCCGTGGGACGAGCTGAAGCGTGACGCGGCTGATCAAACCAAGGAGTCCGTAACCTCCGATCGCCGCGCGGAACAATTCCGGATTATTGGAGCGCGAACACGGAACTGTCTTTCCCTCGGCATTAATCAGGGTGAACGACTCGACGTTCGAGATCAGTGGTTTCATCGCCAGGCCACGGCCGTGCACGTTCGACGACAAGCTGCCGCCCAGTGTAAACGTATCCGCGCCGGTTTGTTTTTGGGCGATGCCCCACTGATGGGTCACGCCCTGCTGTGCTTCCAGGTAATGATCGATCAGCTTTGGCCACTGAATTCCGGCCTCCGCTTCGATCAATCCACGCTCGCGATCGAAGGACAAAACCCGCGTTAGCTGTCGCGAATCGATGCAAAGGCTGCCGGTCGCGAATTGCTGCCCGCCCATGGAATGGCGGCAGCCCGAAACAGAAATCGGCAGTCGATCGCGGGATGCGCGACGCACGGCCTGGGCGAGTTCGTCGTGCGTGCGCGGTGTGAGCAGCGCGCTGACTCGGGTGCGGTTGAGCTGCGAATGAATGTCGTTAACCCAGATTTCGCGCTCGCCACGGACATCAAGATACGGAGCAAGCGCGAGGAGTCCGGCCGCTCGAATGAATTTGCGTCGCGTCAACATCGCGACCTGACCTTACGGGATTTCCGTGAGGCAGATCAATTCACCAGCCGCGAGTGGGAAATCGTCTGGGGAAGAATCCAGGGCGCGCAAATCGTTCTCATCGAAAATTCGTACGACCTCCCAAGAACGTGCGAGTCGCGAGATGCCGCTTCGCTCGAGTCCCCAGACAAATGGCTCGCCGCGCCAGCTCAACCACCAATCAACCAGCTTAGTCTGTCTCCGGAACCGGATTCGCCCGTCTCGGCGCGGTTCCATGAAAGTGAAAGCGAACCGGCTCCCGCGGGCGCTGAGCCCACCCGCAAAGCCTAGCAAATTCGCAACCACCGTTTCCCGGAGGTACATGAACAGTCCTTCCGCGATCCAAAGAGTCCTTTGCGCCGGATCGAATCCTGTCCTGCTCAGCGTCGCTGAATCAATCCGGTCCGCCGCGAGGTCCGCGGCGACGAAATGAAATCGCCGGGCGTCAACCTCCCGCGCCGCTGCCATTTTGAGTCGTTGTGTTGCCGGATGATCGATTTCCCAAAAGCGCGCGTCCCGAAAATCCCGGTGGAGGGTCAGCGCGAGTGGATCGAGGCCCGCGCCAAGAACGACGATCTGTGCGATTCGTTCTTGAAGCGCTTCGCGTGCGAAGCGAGCGAGGCATTTCTTGCGCAGCGCATAATGACGCAAAATTCCGGGAACGGAATTTTCTTCGAGAAACTTTACGATCCGAAAAAACCACGGCCGGCGGGCGACTCCAAGGAAAAATCGTGTTCCGGCTGAATAAGTTTGAAGAAACTGAGCGCAGAACTTTGCCGGGATCCCGGACCTGGCGCCCGCGTATTCGTGGTGCTCATCGATGATGACCATGCTGGCGGCAATGAGCAATGCCGTGCTGCTGGCGCGTTCGTCTTTCAGCGGGCGTTCATCAGGTTGAAGGTCCCGCGAGATCGAACAGAATTTTCCCGCTTCGCTTGTGCTGCGACGCGTGCGCGATGGCGGCCGCCGCTTCGCCGAGGCGATATGTCTTCTCCACTTTCGTTTGGAGCAACCCGCGCTTCGCCATCTCGAAGATCGGCGCGAACGTTTCCGCGCGCTGCTCCAGCGTGGCGGAGTCGTACCATTTATTCACCCAGAACCCCGTAAACCGCAGGTTTTTGAAAATGAGCATCCCGTTCGGAATGGAGAGCGGCTGCAAGCTCATCGCGCCGTAGGTCACCATCGTGGCGTCGGACGCCAGGCACTTCGCCACCCGCAACGCGTTCTCACCGCCGACCGCGTTCAACGCCAGGCGAATCGACGCGCGCTGCGTCGCTGCTGCTACTTCATCACGAAGATTCTCGCCGTCGACCAACACGACGTCGCCGCCTAACGAGCGCAGCTCATCCACCAATTCCGCGCGCCGGACCACGTTCACCGTTTTGTATCCCAATTCTCGCGCGATCTGGATCACGCATTGTCCCGCGCCTGAATTGGCGGCGTTTTGCATCAGCCAATCGCCTGGCCGCAACGGCACGAAGTCGTGCAGCAGTCGCCAGGCAGTGATCGGATTTACCTTCAACATCGCCGCCTGGATCGGCTCGATCTCCTTCGGCACCACAACGAGTTTGTCCGCGGCGATAACGGCAATCTCCCGCCACGTCCCGAAGTTGTGCGGCAAAATCACCTGCGTTCCGACCGCGAGATCGCGAACTTCTGAGCCAACTTCAATCACGACTCCGGCGCCCTCCATCCCCGGCGTCGCGGGCAGTTCCGGCTTGATCGGATATTTGCCTTCGATCGAGTTCAGGTCTGCCGGATTGATTGGAGCCGCCGACATTTTCACCACGACTTCATTCGCGGCCGGCTCAGGCCACGGACAATCGACCACCCGCAAAACCTCCGCCGGATTCCCGTGCGTTTCGTAGATCGCGGCCTTAAAAGTCTTACCCATGGTGCCGCCGGGATTTCATTCTATGTCGCCCGATTCGGTCGGCAACATGCAACTGCTTTGCAGGTCGGCCGAGTACTGGGCGCTGTTCTTCGCTCGACGCGGCGCGATTGCTACATCTCGTTGCGGATTGCTCTCTCGCGAGGCGCCAGAACTTCGGTGAATTTTCTTGCGTTGCTACGTCCAGGGCTCAGGCTTCGAGTTGTTGGGAGGTCAGCCCCCGCCCACGAATACCTCATCGAAACCCAGAAAGAATTGCGGTATGCGATTCCGAGCCCAAATTGCTCATGCTAGGTCCGTCAGGGCTGAAAAGACTGCGGCAGTCGTTCATTCAGTTGAAGCCGTTTTCCCCTTTCGTGAAATTGCCAAGATGCCCGACTTGACTAGCGCTTAACTGACGGGGGACATTTTTAACGGTTATCGGCGAATGAATAACCAACTCTCAAAAAGCGAATTCATTTCAGTTACGTTTCACCGCCCACCCTCAACGGAGATATCAAATGGCACATGACGATCAGTTTACTGCAACGGGCCCTGCCTTTGCCGGTTCCGGCGTTCCGAGATCAGGCTTCTCAACTAATGCCAGAGACATGATCTACGGCGTCAACGTGCAAGGTCAGCAATGTGGTGTTGTGGGCGAAAGTGTCCGAGTCAGCGCAGGAAGGGAATCCCAGGTAGGAGGAGTTGGGGTTTATGGTTTCGGCGAGAATTTTGGTTTAATGGGAAACGGAAATCGGGGGCTGGCCGGAGTATTTGGTGAAAACAATCGCGGCCGAGTAGGGGTTATTGGAGCCGCAATGCCGGGCGGAACCGGCGTTTTCGGGACAAGTCTGAGAGACTTGGGTAATCCGCTGGAAACTTTTGCGGACCTGCCGGGGCCTGGTAAAGGAGGGGCGGGGATCGGGGTTCATGGCGTGAGCGGATCTGGATATGGTGCGCTCGGCGAAAGCGAAGACAATGCTGGCGTAGTGGGCCGATCTAACAATTCCGTGGGCATATGGGGATCGGTACAGGTACGGGATGGGGGGTACGGCGTCTTGGGCGAGGGGCTTGATAATGCTGGAGTTGTAGGTCGCTCGGAGAGCTCGGTCGGTGTCTGGGGGCAAGGGAACAGGGGAATCCTGGGGTCGGTTACGAGTGACAGCCCCGGCTCGTTCGCCGGACACTTTGTCGGTCCCGTCTTGATCGACGGCGATTTGACGGTTACGGGATTGAAAGGTGCGATCGTCCCACACGTGGACGGAACACACCGGCTGCTGTGCGCGATCGAGAGCCCGCAAAGCTGGTTCGAAGATTTTGGAAAAGGTACGCTCAAGAACGGCAAGGCGAACATCACACTGGACAGTGACTTCGCTACTCTTGTCAGTCTCAAGAAAGGGACTTATCACGTATTCGTGACTCCATACGCCGAGACCAAAGGACTCTATGTGACGCGGCGCACCGCCACGGGTTTCCAAGTGCGCGAGCAGCAAGGTGGCACTAGTAACGCGGCATTCAGCTACCGGATCGTCGCGAAACGAAAAGGGGTCGCGAGTGAGCGGCTGGCAACGGTCGTACTTCCAACGCCTCTCTCGATCAAGAAAAGGCCGGCGAAATATCGGGGAACGGACCCGTTCCCGCAGCCTCATTGTCCGCAGCCGAAGTAAGACAGACCTCTCGGATCGATGCGTGTGATTGCCACCAAGGCTTGGCAAATCGGTGACTTGCTAGGCGGGCTTGCCCCGCCAAAGCGTGCACTTGAGTCAACGCACTCTTCCATTTAGCCGGCACGCATTTTCAAGCCGAGATCATCGTCCCAACCCGCGCCACGGACAATCGACCACCCGCAAAACCTCCGCCGGATTCCCGTGCGTTTCGTAGATCGCGGCCTTAAAAGTCTTACTCATGATGGCGGAGCGCGTTCAGCCTATCTCGAACGATCCGGCCAGCAACATGCAACGCGGCGCCCGGGTCGCCCTCGCCGGAATGATGGTCAACGTCGTGCTCGCCGCGGCGAAAATCGCGGCGGGCTTGTTCGGTAATTCCTATGTCCTGATCGCGGACGGAATCGAGTCCGCACTCGATATTGCGGGCTCGGTCGTTATCTGGGGCGGCTTGAAATTCGCGGCGCGCCCGCCGGACAGGACGCATCCCTACGGTCACGGAAAAGCGGAGCCGCTCGCGGCCGGCCTCGTGGCCATGGGCGTGCTGCTGGCTTCCGTCGCGCTCGCCATTCAAAGCGTGCAGGAAATTTTTACGCCGCACCACGGGCCGGCGCCATTCACCCTCGTCGTGCTCGTGATCGTGATCGCGGTGAAGGAATTCCTTTATCGCGCGGTGATCCGCTTCGGGAAAAATATCGAGAGCACCGCTATCCAGACCGACGCATGGCATCACCGCGCCGATGCGCTGACTTCGGTTGCGGCTTTCGTTGGGATTTCGCTCGCGCTCATCGGCGGTGAAAAATGGCAGAGCGCGGACGATTGGGCTGCTCTCTTTGCCTGTGCCGTCATTGCGGCGAACGGATGGCGGCTTCTCTTCCCGGCCTTGCACGAGATGCTCGACACCGCCCCACGCGGCGAAATTGTCGCGATCATCCAGCAAGCCGCGGCCTCGGTTCCGGGTGTGCTGGAAGTGGAGAAATGTCTCGTCCGCAAAATGGGGATTTCGTTTTACGTGGATCTGCACGTCGGAGTCGATGGAGGCATTTCCGTGCGCGATGGCCACCACATTGCACATCGGGTAAAGGACGCGATCAAGCAAACCGACGCGCGGATTGCCGACGTCCTCGTGCACGTGGAGCCAGTGCTGTAGGCGCGGAGCTGTATCGCCGCGTCTGGAGGGACGACCGCCGTGTCGTCCCAACGTAGTGGGACGGACAGCGCCCGTCCCTCCAGGGATTTCGCATAGCGAGGCGGCTACAGGAGATCGGCGCGCAAAATCGTGTCGAGTGTGTCGGCGAGGGCCTTTCGTGCCACTGCTACCCGCTCGCGGAACGCATTGAGCCGCGAGAACGCGCCCGGATGCGTTACCAAATAAAACGCGAGGCGGGCGAAATCCGTTTTCTGTTTCTCGACATTGAACAAGACATGCGCTGGCGCGGGAAACGGCTCCGAGGCCGTGTCGCTGATGGCCCGCAGCGAGAGGAATGGCAGGTCTAGTTCCGCACAGGCATCGGCGATGACCTCCGTTTCCATATCCACCGCCGCGGCGCCGGTGTTCGCAGCGAGCTGCTCGCGTTCCGCGTTTGAGTCGATCACTCCCGAAACGGTCCGCAGCTTGCCGAGAAAAATCCCGTCATCCGCCAGATCGAGACCAGGTGAACGCAAGAGTTGCGGGCTCGAAAAATTTTCGGCGATGAGCAAATTGCCGATGCGAAGTTCTTTCTCGAGCGCGCCGGCGAAGCCCGCGCTGATCAGATATTCAAAACGCTCGCGGCGGAGAATGATATCCATCCGTTGGGCGCAAATTTTTGTTCCGACACCAGTGTGGATCACGGCCACGGATTTTCCGTGAAGCCGGCCGCGAACAGTTTCCACGCCTTCGCGAGAAATCAGGTTCGGCTTCTCGAGCAGGGCGACGAGGTCAGAACTTTCCGCCGGCAACGCAAACGTGATCGCAATCATTTCTGTTCGCCGTCACGGAGCAGGGGAGGACAACGGGTCGCCGATTCGCACCTGCATGATCGTCCGTTTCTCGGGAGGCGCCGGCTTCTCTGCCGGAGGCGGCGAATAATTCGCGGGGCCAAGGGGCGCCAGGGAACGGCGGAATTCGTCCGCGCGCGTCGAGGGCAGGTCGATCACGACCACCATGCTTTTCTCGGCGGGCGGCGCCTTCGCGGCAGTCCCGCCACATTGTTTCGCGAGCAGGATAACGTTGTCGGCCACCCGGTCCCATTCGGGCGCCGCGGCCGGCAAAAAGATTTCATTGCCGATCGTGGGCAGCGGCAGCGAAGTCTCCGCGGTTCTCTGGAGCGATGCTTCCAGTTGCTGGCGCGTCGCCGCTTCGCGCGCGCGCACTTCGCCGGTGCCGTCTTTCTTGCCGATGATGAACGCGATCCCGACGAGGACGTTGACCAATACCAGCGCGGCGAAGGCGGTGATCAGGCGGCGCCCGAGCGGCTTCGCCGGCGAGGGAATCTCGGGATCTTCGCGTTCGACCATGACTTCGCGGGAACCGCGGGAGCGCCGATGCATTTCGCGCGCGATGCCGAGCTCGCGTTGGAGCTGGGGATCGGCGGCTATTTCCTTTTCGATCAGGGCACGTTGGTCCGCCGGTAGATTTCCCTCGAGGTAATCGAATAGCTTTTCCGGGCTCATGAATGGCCGACAAGCATCGCCATGTGTGGTCGCGCGAGCAAGCAATCAGGCTCCCGGTTGCTCTTTACCCTCGTGGAAATAAGTTAGCCCCGCGTGGACGAAGATCGCAACGCCCTCGGCAAACCGCGCCGCACCTGGCGGCGGTGGACCGCGCGTGTCTTGCTGCTGCTCCTGGCGCTAACCCTGATTTTCCATCGCCCGATCCTTTTCCGGATCGCACGCGCGTATGCCGATCGTTACGCGGCGAAAGCGAACGTCAGGATCGATTGCACCTTCGAGGGCAGCATTTTTACCAACGTGGCGATCCGAAACCTGCATGTCTCGCCGATTGGTCCCACGATCGTGGAATCAATCGAGGTCGATTACATCCGGGCCGACTACAGCCTTTGGGACTGGATGTGGTATGGCAGAACGGAATTCCTGAAGAACGCCGAGATGCGAGGAGCGCGGATTGTTTTGGATCCAGCGAAAGCGTTGCTCAAGCCGACGATTCCGCCGCCGGACCAGCCGATGAAATTGTTCCCGATTTTTCCGGAGCGTCTCTCCATTTCCGACGCGAACTTGCTCGTTCGCTCGACGACCGCCGAGAAGCCGGACTTTGTTCTCGAACATTTTGATCTCGGCCTCGATCCAAAGAATCCCGGTGATCTGCGCGCGGCGGTCCTTCAGGTTCCGAATGCCGATGCCTGGCGGAACGTTGCGGCAAAAACCTCCTACACGAACAAGAACCTGGTCGTGAGCGGGCTGGTACTAGACGAGGGGAACCAGTTTCGGCTGATTGCATTCGATGCATCCCACATCGCGGCGGGATCGCTGGAGGTGGTGCTCGATGCGTCCCTGGCCGGCGGCACAATCGCAGGCTCGCTCGGCCTCAAAGAAACGGCGCGCTCGGTAAACATGAAACTGCGCCTGGTCGCGGAAAACGTTTCGCTCGACACCCTGCGCGGATACATCGGTCGACCTCCGGATTTTCTGGCGGGCGACGTCCAGCGTCTGGCCATCGAGGCCGAAGGCACAATCGACGCGCCGCGCACCTGGACCGGTTCGCTCCTGGCGCAGATCAACAATTTGCGGCAGGAAAATCTTTTCTTCGATCGTGTCGCGCTGAGCGTGGCCGCGCGCGACGGCGTTGCGACGGTGGATTCCGGCGAAGCGACCAATGGCTTGAATAAGATCGGGTTCAAAGGAACAACGGAACTTCCCAATCACATCCGGGAGTTTGGCCGGTACGGCGCCAGATTCGAGATCAACGGAGCGCTGCCCGATCTGCAATCGCTCACGGCTCGTTTCGCGCAACCGCTCACCGGCGCCGCGACCGTTACCGGAACCGCCGAGATCAAGGACGCGGTCTTGCGCGCCGACCTCGGGTTTTCGGGTGGGCCAATCGCGTACGGCGACACGGGCGCGGCGCAATTCACCGGGACCGTTAAAGCCACGAAGCAAGTGCCGCCGACGAATGAGCGGAAAATGTATTACGCGGATCTGCGTTCCGAGATCCACGTCGAGATGACGGACGGGCATTCCGGCGAAAACCTGTTCGATTCCGCGGTCGCCGATATCACGAGCGACGGGCCGAACGTGAAGGTCGAGCGTTTTGTTGCGCTTCGGAAAGAAAACACGTTCACCGTGTCCGGCAGCTACCTGTTGCCGGACGATCTCGCGAAACTCCGGACGCAGCCCGCTACGTTTTCGGTGTCGTTAGGCGCGATCGAGCTGGGCGATTACTGGCCGGAGGATTCGCCAAATCGAATCACCGGCCCGGTCCAGGTTTCCGGTGAGGTCACGACGACAAATGGAAAGGCCGACGGCCAGCTCTCGATCTACGGCTCGAACCTGAAATTTCGCACCGTGACGATCCCGGAAGTCAGCGCCCAGGTCGTCATTTCCCGGAATGTCGTCTACGTAAACGATTTTACCGCGAAGCTGAACGAGCGCGATTTCATCGGCGGTCACGGCGTCTTCTCGCTGGACAAGCCCTGGCATTACACCGGCGCGTTATCAGCGAACGTCGCGGACCTGGCGCGCTTGAAACCGCTGCTCGTCGCGTTGGGCAACAAGAACGAGATCGCCGGATCGCTCGTGATCGACTGGCAGGGAAACGGCGACGCCGCGGAGTGGAAAAATTCCGGGACCCTGAAATTGAAGCTCGAGAAAGGACGCTACGCGAACCTCCAGGCGCTCCAGGCAAACATCGACGCGGATTATTCGCCTGAGGGTCTCAACGTCCCGACGATTTTTCTCGGCAGCGACAAGATGAATTTCCAGGCGAACCTGACCGCGAAAGATTCGACCCTCGAGATCAGCAAAGTCCAGATCGACCAGGGCCAGGCGAAGTACGCGACTGGTTACGTGTCACTGCCGTTCGTTTGGAAAAACATCGGCACCGGGAACCCGCTCTTTCCCTCCGACGGCAAAGTGCTGGTGACGTTTCAATCCGAGAACCTGGATTTGAAAAAACTTTTCGCGGACCTGGGCGCGCCGCCGCTCGGCACCGGCCTGATCAACGTGAAGCTCGACGCGAACGGAACCCTGGCGCAGGTCGCCGGCCGGCTCGACGTGCAGATGCGCGATCTCCACAGCGCCGAGTATCCCAAGCTCGAGCCGGCCACGTTCGATCTCGTAGCGGAGTTGCAAAACAACCAGCTCGCTTTCAACGGCCGGCTCCAGCAGACCAAAATCCAGCCGGTCCTGATTACCGGCAATATTCCGTTCGACATTCCGAAGATGATCGAAGAAAAGCGGTTTAATGAAGAAACGCCGCTGACCGCCAAGGTCCAGATGCCGCGCAGCTCCGTGAATTTTCTCCGGCAATTTCTCCCGGGCATCACCCAGCTCGACGGCGATCTCGCCCTCGACGTGAACATCAACGGCACGATCGCGAAACCGGTCCTGAGCGGGTCCGGCGACATCACCATCAACATGGCGCGGTTCACTAACGCGACCCTGCCGTCGCTCAGCGGGTTCCATTCCCGGATGACTTTCGCGGGCGACACCCTGCACTTCGAGCGCTTCAACGGCGACCTGGCGGGCGGTCCCTTCTCGGTCGCGGGCCAGGTGAAATTTCCGAAGCTGACGGAACCAAATCTCGATTTTCAATTGAAGGCCCAAAGCGTCCTCGTCGCCCGAAACGATACGCTGACCGCGCGGGCGGACGCCGATGTGAAAGTCGTCGGGCCGCTCAAGACCGCGACCGTCACCGGCAACGTTGCCCTAACGAACAGTTCGCTGCTCAAGAATGTGGACCTGATCCCGATCGGGCTTCCCGGCCGGCCCGCGCCGCAGCCGCCGTCGGACCGTCCTGATTTTTCCGTGCCGCAACCGCCGATCCGCGACTGGAAATTCGACGTCATGGTGAAAACCAAGGACCCGTTTTTGATCCGCGGAAATCTCGCGACGGGTGGCGCGATCGTGGACCTGCACGTTACCGGAACCGGATTGCGTCCCCAGCTGCAAGGCGTCGTCCGCCTCGAGAACGTGGATGCGACGCTGCCCTTCAGCCGGCTGGAAGTTTCGTCCGGACTTCTTTACTTCGAGCCGGAGGATTCGTTCAATCCGAAGATCGATTTGCAGGGCACTTCGTTGATTCGCGACTACACGGTCCACGTTTACGTCTTCGGCACATCGCTCGCGCCCGAGGCCGTTTTCAGCAGCGAACCGCCGTTGCCACAGGAGGAAATCATTTCGCTCCTCGCGACCGGAACGACGCGGGAAGAACTGGTGGGCAACAACAACGTGCTCGCCGGGCGCGCCGCCATGCTCCTGATCCAGCAGCTTTACCGGAAAATTTTCAAGAAGGGCGAGGCGACCAAGAGCAACTCGGTATTCGACAAGTTGCAGGTGGATGTGGGCAACGTCGATCCGCGGACTGGCCAGCAAACGGCGACCGCACGGCTGAAATTAAACGAACAGTTTATGCTGATCGGCGATCTCCAGGTTGGGGGAGATTTTCGCGGCATGGTGAAGTATCTGATCCGATTCAAGTGAGATGAGCCGCGCTCTTTCCAAACTCCGGCGCGCAGGCAGGACGGCCTGGTTGCAGATGGCCTCGTTAGGCCTGGCCATCGCGCTTTCGTTCGTCGGCGCGGCGGCGTTGGCGCAGACGGCGGTGAAGGTCCCGAAGGTGGAAGAGAAGGACAGGGCGGAGCGCGCGGTCAAGAAGCAGCAGGAAAAGAAAGCGCAGCGAACGAGCGTGATCGAATTCCACGGAGAGAGCGCTTTCAAGGAGAAGGAACTTCGCTCGATATTGAAGGAGCAGATTGCGACGATCGACCAGTACGGGCTCACGGCCGCGCGCGGGGACGACGCCGCGTTTTTTCTGGAACTGTTTTACCGCAAGCACGGCTACGCGAAAGTCAGCGTCCGTTACACGATCGAATCGGGCGATCGGCTCGTGCTCGATATCAACGAAGGGCCGCTGGTCACGCTGGGCCTGGTAAATTTCGTCGGCAACCAGCATCAGCCGTCGGAAATTTTATTCGATTACGCGGTCGGCCCGACGCGGGAACGTTATTCGAAACTGCAGAGCAAACTTCCGTTCGTCGCGGCGGACGTCGAGGAAGGCGCCGATCTCGTTCATCGCCTCTATATCACGAACGGCTATCTCGACGCGAAAGTGGACAAGCCGATCTACCATTACGCGGACGATGGCTCGCGGGTCGACGCGACCATTCCGATCACGGAGGGCCGCCAATATTCGTTCGGCCAAATCTCGTTTTCCGGCCAGACGATTTACGGATCGGAGGCGTTGCAGGGCCAAATGCTCGACTTGGTGGAACAGCCCTACACGGACGGGCGGGTGTCCGATATTCCGCGCCGGTTGCAGACCTATTATCGGGCGCGCGGTTATTACGAAGTGAAAGTCGATGCGACCGGAAACCCGGAAGCCGCGACGAATGGCAGGGTGCCGGTCTTTGTCTCGATCACGCCGGGCCGGCTTTACCATTTCGACGGCGTGACAGTGAAAGGACTCGAGAAACTCCGGCCCAGTTACGTGGAGAAGCGGTTCAGCAAATTCAGCGGCAAGACTTACAGCCCCGAGCTGGTGGACGAGAAATTCCGCGAACTGATGAAGTCTGGGCTTTTCACGGTCCTCCAAATCAAACCGACGCCGATCGGCGGGGATGCGTTACGGCTGGATATTTCAGCGGAAGAAGCCAAGAGCAAGGAACTCGGTCTGGCGCTCGGCTATGGGTCCTACACCGGCGCGATTGTGGGCGCGAGCTATCGCGACCGCGATCTCTTCGGTTACGGCCGGCCGATCTCGACTTTGGCGGAATGGTCGGAGCGCGGATACAAATGGGAAATTCTTTGGGAAGACCCCTATTTCTTCGACAGCGATTTCGGGTTCAAAGCGAAGCTCTCGGCGCTCACGTTCGATTTCGACGGCTACTCCAAATTCGAGACCGGGCTGCGCCTCGATCTCACCCGGAAAATAACGAAGCAATATGAAGTGGGTCTGGTTTTCTCCGCGCGACATGTCGATGTCACCAGCGCCGATATTCGATCGATCCTCCTCGGCGACACCTCGTATTTCGTCAGCTCGATCGGCATCACCCAGACGCTCGACCTGCGGGACAGCAAGGTGAACCCGAGCCGCGGATTTGTCCTGGATAACACTTTTGATTTTGCTACGGGCGCGATCGGGAGCAACGTCGATTTCGTCCGCAGCACCGCGCGGTTAACTTATTTCATCCCGATCGGCCACGAGCCAAAGCCAGGATTCCCCGATCATCGGACGTTGCTGGCGTTCGGCGCGCGCGCGGGAATCATCCACAGCCTCGAGAGCAAAGGTACCTCGCCGGCGGAAATCCCGATCGACGAACGTTTCTTCAACGGCGGCAACAACACCGTGCGCAGCTTCGCCGAGCGTGATCTCGGTCCGCACGATCAGGACCACCCGATTGGCGGCGAATTTTTCTCCGTCTTCAATGTCGAGTACACCTTCCCGGTTTATGGTGAACTGCTCGGCGCCGTTTTCGTTGACGCCGGTAATCTGCTGCCGAACTCGACCGACCCGTTCCAGCGGGTCAGTGCCGGCTTCGACGATATGCGTTACGCCGTCGGGGTGGGCCTGCGCTACAAATTGCCGATCGGTCCGGTGCGGCTCGACTACGGCTACAATCCCGATCGGCGCGCGGGCGAAGATGTGGGCGCGTTCCATTTCAGCTTTGGCTTCGCGTTTTAGACCTAACGAATGAAACCCGAAGCGTCCGAGATTGCCGAATCATTAGGCGACATTCGGCCGGATGTTTTCCGCAAACATCTCCATGAAATGGCGGATTGGATCGCGGATTATCGGGAAAACATCGCCCAACGTCCGATCGCGCCCAACGCCAAACCCGGTGCGGTGCTGGCGCAGTTGGAAACAACTCCGCCGGAAACGGGCGCTTCGCTGGAAGAGATTCTTGCCGATGTCGAGCGCATCATTGTTCCAAACGTGGCGCACTGGGCGCATCCGCAGTTCATGAGCTATTTTGGTTGCACGACAACGAGCCCCGGGATCCTCGCCGAAATGATCACCGCGGCGCTGAACGTCAACGCGATGACGTGGCGCACTTCACCGGCCGCCACCGAGCTGGAGACCCTCGTGCTCAATTGGCTGCGGCAGTGGCTCGGGTTGCCGGATGAATTTTCGGGCGTCGTCTACGACACCGCTTCCATCTCGACCATGCACGCGCTCGCGGTCGCGCGGGAGGAAGCGAGCACGTCGGTGCGAACGCTGGGTCTCTCGGGGCGCTCCGAGCTGCCGATCTTTCGCATTTACGTTTCAGACCAGGCCCATAGCTCCGTCGACAAAGGGGCGATCGCCCTCGGACTGGGCGAGCACAATGTCCGAAGGCTCGCGTGCGATTCCCAGTTTCGGATGAATGTTGCGACTTTGCGCGAAGCAGTCGCGTCCGATCTGCGGCATGGATTCAAACCCCTCGCGGTCGTCGCTACCGTGGGGACCACGTCCACGGCCAGCGTGGATCCGGTGCCTGAAATCGCCGAGGTCTGCGCCCAGTACCAGATGTGGTTGCACATCGATGCGGCCTACGGCGGCGGCCTCGCCCTTCTGCCTGAACACAAATCGGTGACCGATGGCTGGGCGGAAGCCGATTCGCTTGTGATCAATCCTCACAAAATGTTGTTTGTGCCGTTCGATTTCAGCGCGCTCTATGTCCGCGACATCGAGCGGTTGCGCCGCCTCTTCACTCTCGCCCCCGAATACCTGCATCTGCGCGATCCGGCCGGCGCCGAGATCAACTACATGGATTACGGCCTCCAGCTCGGCCGCCGCTTCCGGGCGCTCAAAGCGTGGGTCGTATGGCGGGCGTTTGGCCGGGAAGGAATTGCCGCGCGAATTCGCGAACACCTGCGGCTCGCCCAGCTCTTTGCCTCGTGGGTCAAGGAAGATCCGCGCTTTGAAATCTCCGCGCCCGTGATGATGGGCGTGGTCTGTTTTCGTCTCAAGAACGCCGATGACAAGGCAGCCGATCGAAAAAACAGCGAGACCGTGGCCAGTATCAACGCTTCCGGCAAGGCTTACCTTACCCAGACAAAATTGCGTGGCCGCATCGTGATGCGTCTCGGCCTCGGCAATATCCTCACCACCGAGGAGCATGTGCGCCGCGTCTGGGAAATTATTCGCGCGGCGGCGGAACCTGCGAGCGCCTAATCTTCGGAACCGAGCCACGGGCCGCAGAGGTAGCGGAATTTCGGAACAAGCCCGTGGCAGGCCCAAAAGTTACGCCAGCCTCGGCGAACGCCTCGGACTATGTCCTTTGTCTTCGCGGAGAGGATGAGCAAAAGGATCGCGACTGGAACCGATACAATGATCACAGGCGAAATAGGCGAGTTAACGTGATGAGCATTCGTCGGAGTGCCGAAAGCGACGCTGCTCAAAAGCAGGAACAAGCCCGAAAGCGTGAGAAAGGTGGCAGGGATGAACTGCCATTGCCAAATTCGGAGCATGTTCTGGTACAGAATCCAATGCGCTCCGCTGGGCGGGCGCGCGACAATCCATTGAGGCCGATGACTGGTTCCGGAAGATGATTCCGCCCAAAACCGGACCGGCATTAGGAGCGTATCGTACGAAAACATCGTCCGCAGATAAAGCGCGACCGCTAGCAAGAGACAGGCGGCAGCGATAAAAACAACCGGAGCCTGTTCCCCCAGCGCCTTCATTTTCTTGTCGTCGGCCAGCATACCAAGAAAGACGCCGAGCCCAGCGGTAATAAACCCGCTCAAGAGGTTCGCGAGGCCCATCTTCGATTTGATCTTGTCCTGCAACGCTTGCAATACGGTTTCATCCGGAGGGGAAATACACCACCTCAGGGCAGGTCCTCCCGTGGCCTCCAAGTCGATGCAAAGAATCTCCGATTGGACGATCGGAACCGGCCGGTCGAGCAACGCGCCCGCCAACCATCCAATAGCTGGCTGATGTCCAACGACAAGGACGGCGTTCTTCTCCTTGTCGGCGACGAGTCCACCCGCCTCTTTCTTCACTGCGCGCTCCAAGGGCGACTCTCCCTTCCTTTTTCTTAAGTCAGACGGCAGAGTTTTAGGACCGAGCGATGGCGATTTTGTCGGTATGTATCCCGTGCCAAACTCGAAACCCTTGCAGAACATTTTCGCTGTCTCCTCTGCCTCAGTCGCCTCCGGGTCGTCATAGTAGAGCACCCCGCCAAGCGTTGCTTTCGCATTCCCTTCCGAAAGGAATTCCTTCAGACGCTTGGCGGCGACCAGCGTCTCGTACCTTCCCCGGTCGGTGAGCACAGCCTTCTTGGTTTGATCTGACAATTCGGACGCAGCGGAGACGCCGGAGCCCCACAAGGCCGATGAACTTTGCGCCATCTCTTGCAGGGAGGAGGCGATGTCGTCCAGCGGAGTCGGCCCTTTTGGCTTCGTTTTCAGGCGTCCTCTTGTGTGCTTCGCGTGCCGCATCAGCAGAAGGAAACGAAGACTCACGGGAGGGTTTTGTTTCTGATAAAGTTACCTGCTACCGGCTTCGCCAGAATACCCGGCTGGAGCCTGCGATGACAAGCCAGGACATCAATCGCCGACATTTTCACTCCTTGATTCGAGATGGCGTGACCGCCGCGCCAAGCCCGCGTCACGGAAGATTGAAAGCTGACTGCTTTCGGTTAACGTTGGCTCGTCCGAGTAATCGCTCACGCTTATGGAAACGACCATCGCTGCTTCGAAAACAAGCGCTTCCGCGGAAGCCGATTTCCTTCCGCTCCAGGGAACCGATTACGTAGAGTTCTGGGTCGGCAATGCCAAGCAGGCCGCGCATTATTACAAGACGGCGTTCGGCTTTCAATCGCTCGCCTACGCCGGCCCGGAAACCGGCGTGAAAGATCGCGCCAGCTACGCCATTCGGCAGAATAAGCTGACGTTAGTTCTCACCACCGCGCTTCGGCCTGACACCCCGATCGCCGACCACGTCGCGCTGCATGGGGACGGGGTGAAGTTTCTCGCCCTCAAAGTCGAGGACGCGACTTCCGCCTGGAACGAGACGACGAAGCGCGGCGGCAAGAGTTTCCTGGAGCCGACGACGTTAAAGGATGAAAACGGGCGCCTCGTCATGAGCGGCATCCATACTTACGGGGACACGGTTCACCTCTTCATCGAGCGCGGCGATTATAACGGCGTCTTCATGCCCGGCTTTCGGAAATGGGAGAGCGACTACAATCCGCCCGAGACCGGGCTCATGTATGTCGATCATTGCGTGGGGAACGTCGGCTGGAACCAGATGAATCCGTGGGTGAAATTTTACGAGGATGTCATGGGATTCCGGAACATCCTCTCCTTCGACGACAAGGACATCTCGACCGAATACTCCGCGCTCATGAGCAAGGTGATGAGCAACGGCAACGGTTTTGTGAAGTTCCCGATCAACGAGCCGGCCGAAGGGAAAAAGAAATCGCAGGTGGAAGAGTATCTCGATTTCTACATGGGCGAAGGCGTGCAGCATTGCGCACTGGCGACCAACAGCATCATCGAAACGGTCAACGATCTGCAGAAGCGTGGCGTTGAGTTCCTGAATATTCCGACGACCTATTACGATGAGTTGCCCGCTCGCGTGGGCCACATCGATGAAGATCTCGAGCCGTTAAAGCAGCTCGGCATTTTGGTTGATCGCGACAACGAAGGTTATTTGCTCCAGATTTTCACCAAGCCGGTGGAAGACAGGCCCACTCTCTTCTTCGAGATCATCCAGCGCAAAGGCGCCAAGAGTTTCGGCAAAGGTAATTTCAAGGCGCTCTTCGAAGCCTTAGAGAAAGAGCAGGAGGCGCGAGGTAACTTATAGGAATATTCGCAGGCAGATTTTGAAATCGACCTATATCACCGTGACCCTCATCCTAGCCTTCTCCCTTAGGGAGAAGGAGCTTGGCGTGACGCGAAGGATGAGATTTTGCAGACTTCCTCTCCCTGAGGGAGAGGGCTGGGGTGAGGGTCAGTCCGTTTTCGCCGCCAAACCTGAGTTCCACGCCTAACAAACCTTATGCCTTACTATCAGAAGCTCGGCCAAATTCCGCGGAAGCACCACATCTGGTTCCATCGCAACGGCAGCGGGCCTTCCTACAAGAACGAAGGCATCGCTTACGAGCACGTCATTACCACCGAGGGGTTCAACGAAGCTTACTCGATCATGTATCACCTGCGGCCGCCTACGCGCGTCCGTGAAGTGAAGCTGATCAAATGCGAGGAGCTAAAGAAGGTAACCGACGCGCCACTGCGGC
>QHNH01000012.1:231027-238664 GCA_003218375.1 Verrucomicrobiota bacterium
CGGCAAACTCCGTTACCGCGCGGAAGATTACATTGTCATCCCGCGCGGAATCACTTACCGGCTCGTCCCGGATGACGTGAAGCAGGAGGACTACCTCATTCTCGAGTCGAGCGGGCCGGTCCGGATTCCGCAGCGTTATCTGAATCATGAAGGCCAGATCCGGATGGGCTCGCCGTATTCCGAGCGCGATTTCCACGGGCCATCTGAGCTGCTCACCATCGACAAAGATCAGGACGTGGAAGTCCTGGTGAAAGACGGTCCGCGCTGGACGCGAGTGGTGCACGCCCATCATCCATTCGATGTCCTCGGCTGGGACGGCTTTATTTATCCCTTCACCTTCAACGCCCAGGATTTCGAACCAATCACCGGCACCGTCCATCAACCGCCGCCGATCCATCAGACCTTCGAGATCCGCGGCTATGTCGTCTGCACCTTTGCGCCGCGCATGCTCGATTATCATCCGGAAGCGGTGAAGATCCCGTGGGTGCACGACAACGTCGAAGCCGACGAAGTGCTCTTTTACGTGCGCGGAAATTTTGGTTCGCGCAAAGGCATTGAAGCGGGCTCGATCACGCTCCATCCGCGCGGCATTCCACACGGGCCGCATCCCGGCACGATCATGGCCAGCAAGGAAGCGCAGCGCACGGAAGAACTGGCCGTCATGTTCGACACCCAGCACACGCTCGAGCTGACCGAACAAGCCGTCGCGCTCGATGACGAAAAATATCCATTGAGCTGGCTGGATTAAAAGTGCCTGGACAAAATCACGAGACGGAACTGGAAGCGGCCGAACGCCGGATCGCCAGTCTGCGTCCCTGCGGTGCGGCCAAGCTCGCCGGGATGGAGCGCTCGTTCCGCGATTTACTGGAGGCGGTCGGCGAAGATCCTGAGCGCCAGGGCTTGCTCCGGACGCCGCACCGGGCCGCGCGCGCCTTTGAATTTCTCACCAATGGTTACCGCCAAGACTTGGACGACATCGTCAATAACGCGATCTTCGATTCGGAAGCGAGCGAGATCGTCCTCGTGAAAGACATCGAGCTTTATTCCCTGTGCGAACACCATCTCCTGCCGTTCGTCGGCAAGGCGCATGTCGCTTACATTCCGAATGGCGCCGTGATCGGTCTTTCGAAGGTGGCACGCATCGTTGATGTCTTTGCTCGCCGGTTGCAGATCCAGGAAAACCTGACGGTGCAAATCGCGGATGCCTTAATGAAATGCCTGCGGCCAAGTGGCGTCGCGGTGGTGATCGAGGCGAAGCACCTCTGCATGATGATGCGCGGCGTCGAGAAGCAGAATTCAGTTATGAAAACGTCCTGTCTCCTCGGCTCTTTCAAGGAGGATGCCAGGACGCGCTCGGAGTTTCTCGCCCTGTTGGCCTAACGACCGCATGCTCCTGACGGTCAGCAAGCGGCTCGAATTCTCGGCGTCGCGGCGTTTGTTCGTAAAGGACTGGAGCGACGCGGAGAACCTGGCGGCGTTCGGTCTCGAGACGTCGGCGCGCTACGGTGCCGGGCGGAATTACGTCGCCTACTTTGTTTTTTCCGGCGCCATCGATCCGGGGACCGGGATGCTCATGAACATCAGCGAGATTAAGGAACGGGTCGGCCAGGTCTTGCACGATGGTTTCGACCACAAATTTCTAAACGAGGACAATCCCGCTTTCGCCAGTGTTCCTCCGACCGCTGAAAACGTGGCTCGCGAGCTTTTTGCCGCCGCCGCTCCGCTCTTCCAGGACGGACAAGCCAGGCTGGTCGCCTGCCACTTGTCGGAATCGGAAGATCGCAGCGCCACGTTTTATTCGGACGGAAACTGCGAGGCGAATTACTGGTTCAAGTTTTCCGCGGCGCGCCAAACGATGTCGCCTCAGCTTGGCGACGCCGAAAACCAAAAGCTTTTCGGCGTGGCCGCGTCCCCGTTCGGTCACGGTCACAATTACCGCGCGCGCCTGACCTTCCAGGGTTCGCCGGCCGCCTCCGCTAAAATCTCGCGCTGCCTCGATTCTTTGCGCCGTGAGCTCGACCACAAGAACCTCAACCTCGAAGTGCCCGGCCTAACGAACAAGCCGGTTACGACCGAGACGCTCGCGCGTTACATTCATCAGCGAGCTTCCGAATGGTTCCAGGTCAATCGTGTCCGGTTGCACGAGCGTTCCGATTTCTTCGCCGAGTACTGGAGTGCGGGTAGTCTTTTCCTCGGATTCCAAGCGCCCTTCAGCGCCGCCCATTGCCTGAAGAGCGAGCAGTTAAGCGCTGAGGAAAACGTGGCGCTCTACGGGAAGTGCAATAACGCCCGCGGTCACGGCCATCTTTATCTCACCGAGGCGACCGTTAGCGGCGAGTTCGACGAGCGCAGCGGAACGCTGACGTCGTTCGATGCCCTGCGCGCCGGAATAGCCGCCGCCCTCGAGCCGTGGCAAAACAAACATCTCGACCTGGAGATGAACGAATTCAGCGGGCGACCTTCCACCGGCGAGAACATCGTTCAATCGCTTTGGCCGCAGTTCGATTCACGCCTCGACGGCCGTCTCGTGCGCCTCCGTCTCTGGGAAACCGCGAATAACCGCTTCACGCTGCGTAAGCAGGCCTCTTAATTCGGCGTTGGACGTTTTCTTCCTCTTCCAATGAAACGCTATCTCATCACCGGCGCGAGCCGCGGCATCGGCCGCGCGATCGCGGAGAAACTCGCGGCCACGGGCGATTGTCTCCTGTTACACGGGCGCGATCGAGAAGCACTGGCAAGCAGCTGCAAAATCGTTGCGGCGAAAGGGGCAACGGCAATTTCGCTTTGTTACGACCTGCGCGATCCGGCTGCGATCCAGAAGATGATTGATGAGATCGGGACCGAGCCGCTCGATGGATTGGTCAACAACGCCGGCATCGCGTTCGTGAAGCCGCTCCAAGACATCACGCTAGAAGAGTGGCAGACCACACTCGCGGTCAACGTCACTGCGCCGTTTCTGCTGACCCAAAAGCTGCTGCCGTTCATGGCCGCCGGTTCTACCGTCGTGAATATTCTCTCGATTGCGGCAAAGACCGGTTTCCCGAACTGGAGCAGCTATTGCATGAGCAAATTCGCGCTCGAGGGATTCTCGCAGGCGGTGCGCGAAGAGGTCCGCTCGCGCGGAATTCGAGTGCTCAACGTCTATCCCGCGGCGACGAGCACCGAGATCTGGAACGGAGTGCAAGGCGAATGGCCGCGCGAGCAGATGCTGTCGCCGGACGAAATCGGAACAGCGGTAGCTTACGCGCTCTCGCGGCCGGGGGATGTGGCCGTTGAGAACATCACGCTTTCCAATTCGAAAGGATCTCTGTAGCCGCCGCCCTGTGGGCGGCGTGGGTATCGGCGGGGGAAGCTATTTAACGCCAAAGTCTCAACGAAGCGGTGCCCCTCTCGCGCTTCGCACAGCGAAGCGGCTACCGCGTCTGCCCGGCCGTCTCCAGCTTCGTCTTGTGATACGTCACCAGCCTGAATCCCCACTCAATCAGCACGGCGTTGTCCTTATCGAGCGTCTTCCGCCCATTCAGAAACGTCATCGCCTGCTGCTTGAGCGCGTTCTGCTGGCCGGTCTCATCGAGGATCTCGAAAATTTCCATCGAGAGAAGCCAATCGTCGCCGTGCTCTTTCTGCTGGGTCTCCCAGATTTCGCCCAGCCGTTCGTAGCCGACCTTGCGCTCGCGAATGTCGCGCACCTGCGCGTAAAGATTCTCCAACCGCTTTCGCTTCGCGTCCGAGGGCGATTTGATCGTGCGTTCTCGCGGAACGAGCGCGACCTGGTTGTAGGCGTCCTTGTCCGCCGCGCCGTTGAACACGGAAACAATGCACGAACCCACCGCCATGTCATAAGTCCCCCAGCTCGGATCGAACAAGATGCGATCGCCATATTTCGTCGTGCAATTGGAAAACGTGATCAACACTAGTTTGCCTTCGCACCGCAACAGTTTTTCGATCTTTCCCTCAACCACGACCCCGCTCTCGAATTCCAATTTTGCCGGTTGGCCTTCCGCGAGGTCGGTTTCTTTCCAGTCGCCGATCGGCGAACCAAAACCGTCTTTGTGATAATCGCGACCGTGGCCGGCCATCTCCTTATTTGCGAATGCCAACGCGCTTGGCCCCGTCGTTCGGAGATAGATGGCGGCGCCGTCACCGCCCGTAATGACTTCCGTGAACGTCCCGGATACTTGCAGGCCTGACGAGTATTCGGAGGTCGCCGTGTTATTGCAGTCGATCGCCTTCTGAATTCCTTCGAGGCCACCGATTCGAAACGCCATCTTGCCCGCGAACTCTTCCAGGACTTCGGCGAGCTGCTTGAAATCGCGGGTCACGAAAAGCTGCGGCTGTTTGGTCGTAATATCGAACGGGACATTCTGCGCGTCGATCGAGTAGGGGATTTTTTTCACGTGCGGTTCGAGGCAGCTCACCGATTCGCCGATCGAGGAAAGCAGGCCGGCGCCGTAAATCTTCGGTTTATCCAGGGGTCCGATCAGGCCGTATTCCACCGTCCACCAATGCAGCCGCGACAGCAGCGCCATCTCCGATGGGTCGCCGAGATTTTTCTGGCGGTCTTCTACGAGCTTTGTCGCCTTCTCGAGCGCGTCGAGATCTGGATTCGGTTGCTCCTTCAAAATCGAGAGATGCCGGATCGCTTCGTAGAGCTCGAAATCTTTCTTCGACGACATCGCCTTCGCGCCCACTTCCCCAAACCGCTGCAGGTAATCGGCATATTCGCTATCGACAATGATCGGCGCGTGCCCCGCCGCTTCGTGCACGATGTCGGGAGCCGGGGTATATTCGATATGATTGATCTGGCGCATGTCGCACGCGATCACGAGGACGCGATACGCCTGGAATTCCATGAACGCCGCCGGCGGAATGAACCCGTCCACCGCCACGCCGCCCCAGCCGATCTTGCCCAGGATTTCGTTCATCTCCTCGATCCGCGGGATCCGGTCGAACGAGATGCCGGTATCGAGCAATCCCTGGAAATAAAGTTTGTGCGCGTATTCGCGGAGGAAGAAAATGTTCTGGCGCATGATGAAACGCCAGACCGCGTGGTCGACCGGCGTGTATTCGTCATAACGCTGGTCGACGGCGAATTGGAGGAGATGCTTGGGAAGCGCGGCCACCGCCTTGTTGTTCATCGAAATAGCTTTTGAATTCATAGGCGGTAGCTCTCGGGCGCGACGCAACCTAAAATAAGATCGAATGGAGACTCAGCAAGCGCATTCACTCGGAGGGACGCGCTTCCGCGCGTCCGGGGACTCGCCGCGGCGAGTCCCTCCGCTTCTTTGGCTGAATCTGGTCTGCCTCGACGCACCGTTCGTCGCCGTCGCGTGGCTTTGGCTCTTCGCCCGGACTTTCCGAATTCCCCTCCAGGTCGGGAACTGCGTGGCGCTCTTCCTGACCGCGTGGCTGATTTACCTGGCCGATCGATTCGCGGATTGCACTTCACTGAGACCCGATCTTCCGCGGTCTCTTCGCCAGGAATTTTGTCTCCGCCATCGCGAGATTTGGATCGCTACGATCCTGCTCGTCGGCGGCTTTGACGCTTATGTCATCTGGCGTACGACGACGCTGGAAACATTCCTGATCGGCGCCGTCGTGGGCGGGCTCGCGCTGATTTATCTGGTGATAAACCATCCGCTCGGCCTCATCTGGCGGTCGCTTCCGGCGAAAGAGCTGGCGGTTGGCATTCTTTTTTCGGCCGGCACGCTGGTCGCCTTGCTGCCGGCGCTGCATTCGGCCACGATCGGCTTCGCGATAACCGCGATATTTTTCGCCGCGCTCTGCGCGCTCAATTGCATCAGCATCGCCCACTGGGAATATGGGCTCGACCGGGCCCAGGGAAAAGTCTCGATCGCCACTCGGCATCCACGAATTGCGCGGAGTTCGGGATTGATCGCGCTCGTTCTGGGCGTCGCGTCGTTTGTGACGGCAACAATCTCCCGATCCGCGGCTCCGCTTCTCGCTTGTATCGGCGTCAGCGCGTTTCTGCTCGCGTGGCTGAATGCGCGTCTTGTCGACGTTGATCGACGCACCGCGCTTGCCGATCTCGTCTTGCTGACGCCAATCGTTCCACTGATCGCGGCGACATTGTGAGCTTCGATGCCATCGCGCCGTCGTACCGGACACTGGAAACCATCGCTTTCGGCCGAGATCTGCAGGGCGCTCGTGTGGCCTGTCTCGGGGAGCTCGTCTCACCTCGACGCGCGTTGATCGTCGGGGAGGGGAACGGAAGATTTCTTTGCGAATTGCTTCGGCGTCATCCGGATCTCGCGGTCGATTGCGTGGACGCGAGCCAGCGAATGCAGGAGATTGCGCGGCAACGGATCGAGCACGAACTTCCGGACCGCACGAATCGGATCAATTTTTTTCCGCAGGACATCGCGTCATGGTCGTCGCCGGAACATCAATTCGACCTGATCGTGACGCATTTCTTCCTCGACTGCTTTCCGGAACATCGTCTGGCCGAGATCGTGGCCAAGCTCTCCCGCGCCGCGGCGGTGAACGCAACCTGGCTCCTGGCGGACTTCTGCATTCCACCAGGAGGATTTGCGCGGTGGCGCGCCGGCCTTTGGTTGGCGGCGATGTATCGTTTCTTCCAATTCACGGCCGGAATCGAAGCGAAGGAATTGGGCGATCCTTCACCGTTCCTTCGCACCGCCGGATTCGCGTTGGTGAGTCAGCATTTGTTTCGACACGGAATGGTGAAATCAGAGTTGTGGCGGAACATAGGCATTCTGCCTGTGCGCCCAGCGGATATCTTATCCGCTGCTTCCGATGCAGCGGAGTGAAACTCCGCTGGGCGCACAGACTGGAAGTCTATGTTCCGCTCTGCTTCCGCGCCGCGCGGGCGCGCGAAACGCGCCGCGCGACCCAGCCGACAGCGCCGATGATCAGGGCCCAGGGCGCAAGAAACGCGAGCGCGACTCCGATCATTCGCACGCTCCACATCAAGGCGGCCGCGCCTTGTCCAATGGTTCGGCGCAGCGTCGCCCAGATTCCGGTCTCTTCCGAAACGATGTTCCCCTGGCTGTAAACCTGGATCGAAACATCCGCCGGCGCATTCGACTCATCGATCTGCGAGTTCGGCCGATCGTCGCGACGCACACTGACATTCTCGACTTTGCCGAGCCCATTCAACGCCTGCATGAGCGCGTTGTAATTCTTCATCGGCACCCGCAACGACACGGTCGAGTATTCGCGTCCGTTCGGATCGCGCGAGAACGACGAGCTCCGGATCCGGCCGCCCTGCTGCTCGGCGATCGCGCGGAGCTGCTTGGTTTTATCGTTCACTTCGGGCGTGCGAATCCGGAGCGATGTCTGCTGCAACGCCGTTTCCTGTTCGTCGCGCGAGAGAGTGATGTTCAACTCCACCTTGTCGCGTTCGGTCTTCGCATTTTCGCCCAGGCCGTCACCGCCCTGGGAAACGCGCTCTGTCGTGACCTGGAAATTCTCGACGCGCGCCATGCCTTTGATCTTTGCAATGACGGATTCGCTGTCCTCCGGCGCGAGCAACAAACTCAGCCGCGCCGAGACCCGACCGGTGTTGTCCCGGTCGATCTGCGCTGTCGTAATCTGCACTTTCGGCGACGCCAGCGCCTTGATCTCGTTGTAAGTCTTCTCGACTTCCGTCGCGT
>QHNH01000039.1 GCA_003218375.1 Verrucomicrobiota bacterium
GCGGAGTTGACGAATAAAGTAGTTCCGGCAGGATCGACAGGAGCCCACGAAGAACACGGCAATGGCAGCGGCATTAGGTTAAGTATTGCAGTCACGTTTTGCTGCCACTCGCAGTTGATCGGCACCGCGGGAAGCCAGCTCTGATCCTGAATGGTCGCCCGCGTGGACACCCACAGGTTCTCGCTGGCGAGGGTGCCGGGCCGGCCGGAGGAAAGGATGATCTCCAGGCCGTCACGTTGTCGGATGGCGGTCCGTGTATCGCGGAAGGGCGAGTTGAGCGCATCGACGGGTACTGCTGATTGCCAAAGACCTCGCAGGTTGCAAGCCGCGAGCTCTGCAGTGCAGGTACTCACGTAGACGTCGTAAAGGAAATCGTCCGGAGCGGGGCCGGTGGACGTCGGCTTGCGCGTGAAATAGAGAAAGCGAGTATCCGTTTGCTCGTCCTCGACGTAGGTGGGGCCCGCGCTATCAAAGCCCGGCGTGTTAATGGTGCACCCCAGGTTGACTGGCGTTTCCCAACCGAGAGCGTCGGGCTTGTGCCGCCGGTGGGTGACCCAGAGATTCGCCCCGGCGCCGCAGCCTCCCGGACGCTTGCTGTGGAAGAACAACCAATGGCCATCAGTGCTTAGGTTGGGAGCAAAATCTATCGCAGAGCTGTTCACGACGGCCCCGAGATTGACCGGCGGCAGCCAGCAATCGTCCACGCTTTCGCGCTGCGCGACCCACAGGTCGTAGTCGCCTAACCCAACCTCACCATTACTGTCCGGGCCCGGTCGCGTCGACGCAAAGAAAAGGCTCAAGCCATCCTTGGAAATGGCCGGGTGCGTGTCGTTGAACGCCGAGTTCACAACTGGCGGGCACGCCGTGCCATCTCTCAGGGTGAGGGCGTTGAGATTGACCGGTGCTGACCAGGCTGAATACAGCTGTGCTGTCGCTGACTGTGCCAAGCACAGCAGCAAGCTGGCAAGTGCAAGAGAGGAACCCATCCTTCGAAGGTCGCTTGTCATGATCGTTTCTCCTTTGGGCCATGCGTTCGCGTGAAGGCAGACCGTGGGATACGCGGCGCAATCAGGCAATCCCGCAGGCATCTCCAATTTCACCCATGAATCTCCCGCGCTATCTCCTTGAGAATCCAGTGATAGACTGGCCATGAGATCGAGGGTCAGCCATGCCCAGCTCCTCTGCGACCGCCCCGCCCGTCCGCTTCGGGCCCTTTGAAGTCGATTTGCGCGCAGGAGAGCTCATCAGGAACGGCCGGCGAATCCGGCTGCAGGACCAACCCCTTCAAGTTCTGGCCATGCTGCTGGAGCGTCCCGGCAACGTGGTGACGCGCGATGAACTGCGCCAAAAACTCTGGCCACGCGACACGTTCGTTGATTTCGACCACGGGCTGAACAACGCCATCAACAGGCTACGCGATGCCTTGAATGATTCAGCGGATACGCCACGCTTTATCCAGACCCTGCCAAAGCGCGGCTACCGATTTATCTCCCAGGTAGAAAGCCACGCCGACGAGACCGGATCAGCGACGGCGCAAGGCACACTGCTCCCATGGTGGCGAAGTCCATGGGCTGCATTTGGCACAGCGGCTCTCGTACTGTCATTGCTCCTCGGGTTTGCGCTGAGCGCATCGAAGGGAAGGAATTCCAACGGTGCGCACGCGCTGCGGATCGCATCGATCGCGGTGTTGCCATTGGAAAACGTGACAGGAGATGCCACGCAGGACTATCTCGCCGAGGGCATGACGGATGCGCTGACAACCGAGCTCGCCCGAGTGAGGGCGCTCCGTGTCATCTCGCACACGGCAGCGAGCCGTTACAACGCGGACAGGACGCCTCTCTCCGAAATTGCCCGCGAACTCAGAGTAGACGCCGTGGTCACGGGCACGGTCCGACGCACCGGCAAGCAGGTTCAGATCAGCGCCGAATTGATCGAAGCAGCGACAAACCGGCAGCGCTGGGCCAAGACATACGATCGTGACGTCGGCGTCCTCTCGGCCGTACAGATCGAGGTCGCACGCGATCTGGCACGCCAGATGGATCTCCCACTGACCCCGCAGGAGACGGTGCGCCTTTCGTGGAGTCGGTCGGTGAGTCCCGAGGCCTTCGACGATTACCTCCGTGCGCAGTCCCACGTCGGGAAACGGGATGGCACTGAAGCTTCCATTCGGCTGCTTGAAAAGGCCGTGACATTGGATCCGAACTTTGCGGCTGCCCACGCCGCGCTCGGCTCCGCATACCAACGTCGCGGATCCGGCTTCGAACCGCAGAACAGAGAATGGGAGGAGAAAGCCTTCGCGGCCGTGCAGAAGGCCCTTCAATTGGACCCGAACCTCGCCGAGGCGTATGTGGCCCGCGGCCTTCTCTTGTTGTCGCCTACCAATCAATGGGCATATGAGCGCTCGGTGCAGCAATTTCGTCACGCGCTCGAGCTGAACCCCAGTCTTGCGGAGGCGCATCACCAGCTTGCGAACGTGTACAACCACGTCTGCCTGCTCGACAAGGCCGCCGACGAGGCCCAGAAAGCCGTGGCCCTCGATCCCTTACACACCGGGGCCCGCTTCCGCGTGGGCATCAATCTTCTGTACCAGGGCAGATACGAAGAATCGTTAGCGGCCATTCGCGATGCACAGCGGTTCTACCCGTCGCTATGGGCCTTCCAGACGTCCTTCGCTTTGTTCCAGCTCGGCCGGAAGGAAGAGGCGAAACAGAGAGTCGCGGAGTTCCTTCGGAGGGATCCGGCTGATAGAGGAGGGCATTCGCCAAGGCCTCACGAAAGCGCAAGGCTATTGGCACTTTCATCACACTGCGTACATCATCGCGTCCGCTTACGCCCGGATGAACAAGCCCGAGCTGGCGCTGAAGTACTTGCAGCAGGCCGCGGACGACGGGTTTCCGTGCTACACGCTGTTCGAGAAGGATGCCAACCTGGCCAGCCTCCGAAGCCATCCTGCATTCACAAATTTCATGATCCAACAGAAGAAGCAATGGGAGTACTTCCAGGCCAAGCTCTAGCGCCAGAACGCACACCGAACCCGTTTCCTTTCTTTATAGGGTCGAGGCATACGGGCAATTGAGACTTCAAGGCCTTACGACGCTTGCACAACCTGCCTATCGGCGTGGTGGTCTACGGAGGACTCTTTAGCGACGTTTAACGGCTGAAGTGAAGCCCGCAATTCCCGCTGTGGCCGAGGCACCTTGGCAAAATGACTCAGCAGCAACCAAGATGGAAATGCTCGAGCAAGTTCGCGAGGACCGCTCAACCGCACATCGCCGCCGCGCAAGGCGCTCGCAAAGCTGACGTCACCCAGGTAGATCTTTGTCATCGCCGACAAATCAGCGTCAACGTAGAGGTCCACCTCGAATCCGGGGTCTTCCACGCACAAATCGACGTGCGTGCGCTCCAAGAGAAGCCAGAATCTTCGATATCCGCGCTTCGTCAGCGGGATCCCTCTGAAATCGAACTGCACTACGACGCGACCTGCAGGCACGCGATCCAGCGCAATTCGTCGTCGAATGGCCCACATCAGAAGGCCAGCATCCAGGTTGTCTCGCTTGACCCGTACCGTCCAGCGCTGACCCCAGTTCCCTAAACCTTCTATAACCGTTCGAAATTCCTCCCCCGCTCGCGTCAGCTGATAACAGTATCCGCGCCCGGTAGGGACGCGAGCCCTGCGAATGACGCCGGCTTTTTCCAGATCGCGTAGGCGTTTCGCGAGGAGCGACCGGGAAATCAGGGGCGCGCCGCGAAGCAATTCGTTGAAACGGTCCGCCCCCATGAATAACGACCGAAGGATGATCGGGGTCCATCTTTCGGCGAAGATCTCGCAAGCCACCGCG
>QHNH01000040.1 GCA_003218375.1 Verrucomicrobiota bacterium
GCGGGAAGAGTCGCGCATTACCGACGCTCTGGACCGGCGGCGCAGTCTAAACGTAGCCGTAGCGCAGGAGCCTCTCGCACCCGCGCTGCCGGCCCGTTCCGGAAGTTGGTACCTGCTCGTAGGGGTTCTTTTGGCCATCTTTGCGGCCGTGGGGACTACCTTCGTCGCGGAGTACTTCGACGATAGCTTCCGCACGCCCGAGGAAATGCGCCGCGAATTGAGCATTCCGGTGATTGCCGCAATCCCATATTGTCCCGCGCTCAGGTTGACCAGCGATGTCGATCCTGGCTTGGATACCGGCACGGAGGTGGCCTGATGTTGTTGGAGCATTTCAACCTGCGTGAACAGCCCTTCGGCGTCAGCCCGGACCCGCGCTTCTTTTTTCCATCGGCGAGTCATCGCGAGGCAATGGCGTCACTACTCTACGGAGTACAGTCGCAACGGGCTTTTATGGCAATGATCGCGCAGCCCGGAATGGGAAAGACGATGCTGCTGTTCAACTTGTTACAGCAGCTGGGAAGCGGAGCGCGCACCGCCTTCTTGTTTTTGACGCAGTGTGACTCGCGTGAATTCCTTGCGTATCTGCTGATTGATCTCGGTCTTAAGGTTCACGATTACGATCCGATCCGCATGCACGAGGAGCTAAAGACCGAGCTACTGAAGGAAGCCCGCGCCGGACGCCAAGTAGTGGTCGTGGTCGACGAAGCGCAGAACCTCAGCACTTCCGTGCTCGAGACCATCCGTCTTCTTTCCGATTTTGAAAACCCGCAGCGCAAATTGATGCAGATCATTCTGGCGGGACAACCGCAATTGGCAGAAAAGATTGCCAGCCCCGAACTTCTGCAACTGCGGCAACGGCTCTCGCTCATTATGCAGATCAAGCCGCTATCGCGAGAGGAAGTCGCAACTTATATTGCTCGTCGTCTGCAAGTCGCTGGATATAGCGGCCCGGCACTATTCACTCCGCAAGCGGTTGGCCACATCGCTGCGCATAGCGGCGGGATTCCTCGCGTCATCAACAACTACTGCTTTAACAGTCTGTCGATAGCGTTCGCAACAGGAAAGCGGCAAATAGACGTAGAAATCGTGATGGAAGTTGCCCGTGATCTCGATGCGATTGAGCACGTTCTAAAGGGTAGCCAAACCCAGACCGTGGAGGACATCCGTCCGATCGAATTGCCAGTGCTTGACGCAGAGCCAAAAAAAGTGATCACGATACCAACAGGACTGTATCCGTTGTCGGCGTGCCACGCGCTTCGGGTACTCGCAGACCAAACCCAATTCGGGAACTCCCTCCTGCCACTGCTCTGCCAATCTGGTTGCGAGGAGTTGTCGTCTTAATTTCGCCCGGCACGTCGCGAAGCCGGCACAGACCCCCCAGCACGCGATGGCTCGATTCTAAAACGTTCTTACAGCGCCTGAGCAGGATGATGCGAGCAGTGTCGCGGATGATCAGAGCTGCAAGGGAGTATACGTCTGGGTCGCTGATTCCCAGAACACGTCAGCATGTGACTCGTGTGTCAACCCTGGCGGTGAAATGTGCCTTCGCGGTCCCGCTCTTGCTGCTGGAGAAAAGCGGAGCTGAAGAGAACGCGGGAGTGAACGTGCCGCGCAGCCCTGAACCTCATGTGCCGGCTGCGCCTCATTGGCGCACCGAAGCCTCACCTGCAGCACAGTTCAGGGGGTGCAAGGCGGAAGGAGCAAACGTATGAGCAGGAACTTCGAACTTCTTCAGCAGCTGAATGGTTCGGGTGCAGGCTATAGCAATGTGCTGTCTCTTCCTGCTACCCAAAATATTGCGAACCCAGTGGCATCCATCTTACCGGCTGAGCGGAGCTCTGCGAGTGATCCCCAAGCCTCTTTGAGTTTGGAGGAGCAGAAGCTTGTTAATCGGCTGTTTCTCGAGACCAAGCCCGTTCCGCACGTTGTCGTCTTTACCGGACTCGATGGAGGCAGCGGGTGCACGTATCTGTGCAGCCGAGCCGCCGAATTGTTGGCAACGAAAAATACCGGGACCGTGTGCCTCCTGGACGCGAATTTGCGCAATCCGTCATTGCACCAGCTTTTCGATGCAGAGAACGGCGCCGGACTGGCTGATGCCCTGGTTGAGACTGCCGAGATTCGCAGTTACGCGCGGCAACTCCCCCAAGAAAGATTGTGGCTCGTGACGGCGGGTACTGAAATGCCAGATGCATATACGTTGCTCGCATCCGAGAGGCTTGCAGGATACATTGCGGAACTGCGGCGGAGCTTCGATTACGTGCTCGTCGATTCGCCTCCTGCATCGCTTTACACCGATTCAGTCGTGCTGGGTGCAATGTCTGATGGAGTAGCGCTCGTCATCAAGGCGCACTGCAGCCGCCGCTCGACGGCCCAGTACCCGAGGCGATCTACAGCAGGTTGTAGGCACGCACTGCCGTTGCCGTTGTGGCGGCAGCGCAGGCTACTACTCGATTGTTTTTGCGGATTTTGGGCTCACAAGGAGATGTGACTCACAGGGCGAAGCTATGGCCACTCAGACTTGGACTTCATCGACGGCCCTTCCGGCCCTAAGCCGCGTTGACCATGATTGTTCGTGGTTCGCTGTGCACACTCGGGCTCGTCATGAAAAGAAGGTGGACACTCTGTTGCGCAGCAAATCCATCGAGAGCTTTCTCCCGGTTGTCACGAAGCTTCAGCGATGGAGTGATCGCAAGAAGAACATAGAGTTCCCGCTGTTCCCGTGCTATACGTTCGTGCAAATTCCTCCCACGTCTGAGCGACTCATCACCGTACTGCGTACTCCCGGTGTAGTCCGCATTGTGAGCTCTGGTTGCGAACCACTGCCAGTTCCGCACGAGCAAATTGCAAGTATTCGTCTTCTGTTGGACCAAGACATTCCCTGTTGGGAGCATCCATTTCTCAGCGCCGGGCAACGCGTAAGGGTGCGTGGCGGTTGCCTTGATGGACTCGAAGGCATCCTGACAGAAGTGAAGTCGAACCGCACACTAGTAATCTCTGCTGATCCGATCCAGCGTTCGCTTGCTGTTTCTATAGAAGACTACGAAGTAGAGCCTATCTAGCTATACGGCAAGCTCTACAAACAAAAAGACACATCAGGCTGCGCGATTGATGGAGACGCAATAAGCGAACTCCACCCACATGGCGACTATTCCCAACGCGCCGGATTCATTTCCGGTATCCATTCCCATCACCCAGGCTCCGCAACGGGCGCCTGCGACGATCACGCCTGATGCGTCGGCGCCTGGCGCCGGAATCTCGCTTGTGCGCTCGGGCAGCACGGCTAGTACAGCTCGGCGTTGGTGGGAATTTCCCGGCCGCAGTTCGACGCAACTGTCTGCCGTTGCGACGGACCTGTTGTTTGGTTCTCTGAGCGCGTGCCTCACTTTTTACGTGAGCGCTGGACGGCACACCGTGAGCATGCATGCTGCCAACCAGCTTCGCGCGTTGCTCATGCTGTATACGGCTCTTACTGTTCTGTGCTGCCACAGTCTTGGTTTATATCGCCTGCGCAAGTGGAGCACGGGTGAAGCCGTGGCGATTGCAAAGGCCGTCGGTCTGGCGTGTCTGCTGTTCGGAGCATTCGTCGGATGGTCGGGGCAGCCGCTTTCGATCTCAGCAATCTTGTGGATGGGAATGATGAACCTCGGTGCCTTTGCCGCGTGGCGTGCATGGGATCGATACACGGCTACGCACCGCGTGCAGGCAGGCAAGGTGCGCAATGTGCTGATTGTCGGGGCCAATTCCTGCGGACGGGAGCTGGCGCGATCGATATCGGCAAATCCCCATTGGGGGTTGGTGGTACGCGGGTTCCTGGATAATCAGGCGCACTCGAATGGCATACACGTTGCGGGCACGATCAGCCAATTGGCTGAGATCGCCCGAGCGGAATACATCGACGACATCTTCATTGCCCCGCCCTACGAGCGATCGACCATCTGGAAGTTGACCGATGAGGCTCGGCGCAATCATTGGAACGTGAAGGTGGTTCCCGAATTCTGGGAGCCGGCCACCGTGCAGCCTCAAGTAGAAGTTCTGGGCGAGTTGCCAGTCTTCTCGCTGCACCGGGAACCAATTCCCGCCGTGGCATTGTTCATGAAGCGCACTCTGGATGTCGTATTGGTCCTCTGCGCTGCTCCTTTACTTGTTCCTTTGATCGGCGTCCTGGCGTTGCTGGTGAAGCTCGACTCTCCCGGGCCAGCCTTCTATTGCGCCGAGCGCGTCGGCCGCAAAGGGCGAAAGTTCTGCTGCTGGAAGCTGCGTACGATGGTCGCTAATGCCGACGCGCTGAAAGCAGAATTGCGAGCAAAAAACCAACGATCAGGACCTTTCTTCAAGTTATGGGACGATCCTCGCATTACCCGTTTCGGAGGGTTCCTACGCAAGAGCAGCCTCGACGAACTACCGCAGCTTTGGAATGTGCTGTGTGGCGAGATGACTTTGGTCGGTCCACGTCCTCACCCGGTAGATGATTACCAGCTCTACGATCTCGAGCATCGCCGCCGTCTTGAAGTTCGTCCAGGTATCACTGGTCTATGGCAGGTAAAGGCGCGTCGCGATCCCTCGTTTGAAACAAATATGGCCATGGATCTTGCCTATATCGAGAACTGGAGCCTTTGGTTGGATCTACGAATCCTTCTGCTTACTCTTCCTGCCGTTCTCAAAGGAACGGGACAGTAACAAAGCTATGTCAGCGATCGGTGACGCCGGTACGGAACAACATCTTGTTAATACGTACTTTTCTGCATCGGCGCCATATTGGCGAGATGTCTACCAGGGCGAAACGGTCTCAGCCACTATTTATCGTGAGAGACGCGAGATTGTTCTTGGATGGATCAATGAGCTGGGCACAACCGCAGGCGAGCGAGCGCTGGACATCGGTTGCGGCGCCGGCTCATTCTCGGTAGCGCTGGCCGAACTCGGTTTCCGCGTACAGGCCATTGATACAGTCGAGGATATGCTTCGGCAAACGTCCGCGCTGGTTCGAGAGCGCGGAGTCGAAGGCAGAGTGACTGTTGAGGCAGGGGACGCACACCACCTCGCGCACCCCGACGGAAGCTTCGACCTTGTTCTCGCAATCGGTATCACACCTTGGCT
>QHNH01000041.1 GCA_003218375.1 Verrucomicrobiota bacterium
GAACAGGAGACGACACGGTCGAGCTCCTCGGCGTTACTGTCCAAAACGATACGCGGATCGAGACGGGCGACGGCGATGACGTTATTTTCATCGACGGCGTGCAGGAGCCGAATGGCTATCAACATCCGAACTTCACGGGCAGATTCAGCGTCGATGCAGGCACCGGTCAGGATCTGCTGGAGTTTCATCACGCTATTTTCCGAGGTGAAGTGAACGTGACAATGGGCAGCGGAATTGATGGTGTTTGCAACACGGAAGACTCAGATTTTTTGCAGCCAGATCGGGCGACCTTCGACGGCGGACCGCCGAATGGATTTCCGGGCGACGGCTTCGTTGCACCAATCATACAGCTCCCCCACATCATTAATTTTGAAGAATTCCCGGACGACTGCTCTTTCCTGGGCGGTCGAGACTAGCTAGTGCGAATCGGTAGGGAAATTCAGCAGCGTCTGTCGCGAAGAAAGAGGTGCAACGACTGCGAGGGGCCAGGAATTAAAAGTGGACTTACCCTGGCGCGATATCACATGAAATCAGCACGGCCTGCATTAACCGCCTCTCCCGCACCGGTGAGTGTCCGCGGTTGCTGCCAAAGTAGTTTCAACCAAGAATCCTCGACTATGTCCAGCAAAAACATCATCCAACGCTGAACGGGCATATCTCGGCACAATTTTGATCGCCGTGGTCTTAATTTTAGTAGGCGTTGGATTCATACGCGAGGGAGCCAAGCATATACCATTGGCGGTCGGACGAGTATCCCGTTGCGTGACTCCGCAATCGAATACCGCAAAGTTTCGCAGCCATTCACATCGCGTTTACGACGGGGACCGGCAACGTGATCGAGACGCACGAGTAGTTCAGGCAATCTGCGCTGCGGTTGCGCAGCGCCGGTAAAAGAAAGGGAACGCAGTCGTAGAATTTGACTGGGCTTCCCATCTGCGAAACGTCACTATAACAGGCAAAACCAAAGTTGATGTCGCGAAAAGATGAACATCATCGCATTCTTGTCGTCATGATCGGACAAAATAACTTCAGAAGCGAATGGCTAAGAATCGACGGTCAGTTGTTTATCATGAAGCTGCTTCCTACGGTGGAGTAGCCGGGTAAGCTAGGGTGAGATAGTCCGTGCCGCTGGTTATCCCGTCACTGGAGCCAGTGACGAAAACTTTGCTTCCATCAGGACTTATCGCCAACTCAGCAGGCACATCGGATTTATTTCCCGACCCATTGTAACGGCCAAGCCATAAGCTGTGGCCGTCGAAGGTCCCGTAAGCGATAGTGGCATAGTCGAATGGAAAGTCGGGCGAAGCAACGCCCGAGCTAAGGCCGGTCACGAAGACTTTTGTTCCATCCGGGCTCACAGCTATGGCGGATGGCGAATCGCTGTTGTTTGCCGGTCCGTTGTAACGACGGCGCCACAGTCTGTTCCCCGTCGCCGCATCATAGGCAAGAGTTACAAAGTCGGTGCCGGTATCGATCGGGGGCGCATCTGAACATGTGACAGTTTGGTTGAGCTCTCGCGCCGGTTTTGAGGTTTAAAGGGGGCCCAGTCCTCATGGACGCACGTTTCCAATCTTCTTCGCTAATAATGCGTCGCTTTGCGTCAAAAGTGAGGATTGACCTCCCATCATCCTGGCGACGCGGTTGCTTCCCATCTACATCGTGGCTTGCCAGCCCACTCCATTCTTGTTAGTTGCTCAGACGCGCCCCAGACGTTTGCTGCCGCGCTGGGTAATTACGGAAGATGGAAAGCATCGACGCGGTTGGGCGACTGGAATTCACCGGTAGCAACATAGACCGTGCCGTTGGCGACAATCGGCTGAGAGCCAAATACGGAGCTGAATGGTTTGCCGTCCGGGTCGGCGAGCGAACCGAGGAAGGTGCCGAGCGCGCCCTCGAACATCATCAGCTCGCCATCATCGGCAATGTCGTACACAACACCGTTGGCGACAGTGACAGTGGCTTCGGATTCCCCCGGCATTTCGCTCCTCCAGAGGAACGCACCGTTTTGCGCATCGAAGGCCCACAATCCGAACTGCGGGTCTTCGGCATTGACGAAAACCCTGCCCTCGGCAATAGCCGGCGTGCTAACGTTGACGCCGGCCCGACGATTCCTCCAGACGACGTGGCCATCGACGGCGTTCAAGGCATAAAGGGCGACGCCGCCGACGTAGACTATGCCATTAGCAATGGAGGGCGCTGAGATTTTGGACTGCGCCTCGAGGTTGTGCCGCCAGATTCTGTGACCGGTCGATTGGTCGAGCGCGAAGACGGCACTGCCGCCGGTGACGTAGACCACACCATTGGCAATAGCCGGTGTCTCTGTCAACGGACGGAAGTCCGCAGGCGTGAATGTCCAAAGGCGCGTCCCGGTGAATTGATCGACGGCGATGGCATCTCCACCGTTAGTTATGTAAACGGTGTCTTCATTGACGGCGAGCGCAGATGTGATCGAGCCGGACTCGTCGTCATACCAGACCTGTTCGCCCGTCGCTGG
>QHNH01000030.1 GCA_003218375.1 Verrucomicrobiota bacterium
TGTTCGGCTCCCCCGCCGCTTCCCAATAGACGACGTTGCCAGCCACGGTGCCGTCCGCGAGGATGGTGTTTAGGATTCCGGTCTCGTTGGTCTCCTTACTCATGATTCTGGCCCAGTGCGCCATAAAGGCGTCGCGGTCGCGGCTGGGGAACGCCGCCATACGTGTCGCCTCGGCATCCAGCTGATGCTCAAAAAAAGTCGGCAGATCTTCCTTCGTGACTTCGCGGAGTGCAACAGTCATCCGATTCTGACCTAACGAAACACAAGATCAGCGACGGCGAGCCCGGTAAAGCGTGACTCGCAGCCAAAAGGTGGATGGCAAACACGCAGGACGTAGACCGTAGGCTGGCTCGCGGTTCGCTGCATCGTTTGGTTAGATCTCATGGTTTGTTCAGCTGAGTTCGACAGCCGCCGCAGCCCCAGCGCTGATGATCGGGATCCCAAATCAGCGGTAGTGCAACGTGCTTTGTGACGTAGCAGTTGTGGCAGATTCGCGCGCGCGCGTCGCTGCGCTTCGTCATCGTTCCAGGCCACGACGAATCGGGAACGTAGCTGCGGCGATACCGGATGAACAAGCCGACAGCCAGCGCTACGAGAGATAGTGCAGCTAGGATGAGAAGTGCAAGTCGTGCTGTCGCCCTGTCTGCAGGGATGGCAAACGCCGCTGTGGAGAATAGAAACGCAAGGAGAACTAAGACTCCGTGTGCGAGGCGTGTGCCAAGCTCCTTCTGGAACGACTCGATAAACGGGCTCATCATCGTGCAAATCCTCTGCGTATCCATCCTACGCCAATACCAAGCGCGAGTGTAGCCGCGCAAGCGCCGACTGCGAAGACGAGAAACCAAACCGTCCTGCGCAATCTTGCCCTATGAACGTAGCCTGAAACGCGACCGATCATCTCCGACGCCGTAATCTCTTTCTTGTCGAACACATCCAAGAAATCGCGATCTCTGAATGACCACCCGCCTGGCTCAAGCCACTGGACGCCCACCTGAGTCACCGCGCCGCGTCCAGCGAGGGACTCCAGAGTCAGAATCGGCGAATACGGGAATTGGCCGGTAAATGTCTTCGTAGTCGCCTCCTGCTTCACGCTCTCGGCGAGTTGTCGGTCTTCGGGGTTGGCGGTATCAGATATAGTAACGCTGACAAAGGTGTAAGACACGTCGCGACCCCACACGTAAATGCTGGACACGGTAACAGTGCCGACCAGCACGAAGCAGGTCAGAACAACCCAGAGTCGTATCCATCCACTTTTGAACATGGTGTGGCGTGGCAATGACATCTAACGAGAACAAGATGAGCGACGGCGGACGAGAACGCGTGGCGCTCGGAGTGGGAGTGGTGAAATCATCTCAAAAGTGGAGCGCACAGCGGTCCGCCCTTCGCTCCATCGCATGGTTAGGCCTTGGCGTGCTCATCGACAATCACTATCGCGAGACCTCCTCGCCAGCAATACGCGATCAACGATGAACTTGCGCCGATAGCCACCCAAATGACCATGTCTGCCGCGGGAACTGACGCGTCCACGAAGCTCAACGTAAACAGTGCCACCAACGAAACCACGAGATGATGTGACTGCAGCAATGAGCGGCTCTACACGACCGGTGACCCACCAGCGCTCTGAACTGCCGCAAGGCTCGAGGGAACTGACCTCGAATTTTTTCTCGAATATCCCACGATAGATGCCATCGCGAGGCGGAGGCGCGCTGCCGGTGCCGAGTGCACAGCCGGCGAATGCGACTGCAATGCTTGCTACTAGGGCGATCTTCACGGGCCTAACGAGAAAAAGCTGAGCGACTGCCACCGAGAGCGCGCTTGGCTTCGGCTGAAAACTGTTTTGGTCATCTTAAATGTGAACGCACGGCGGGTGGCGGTTCGCTCCAGCGCTTGGTTAGATGTGCGCGTGGCATACAGAGTGATCTTAGCAGGAGAGAATCATAACTCGCAACGCTCTCGCACCGACTTGAGAATCGCATCATACATCTCGGGTCGCACCAAGGCAGAAATCGCCGCAGCCAACTCCGGGTCTTCTCTGTCCGATCTCATCTGCTGTGCCATCTGACGAAAGGCGGCTCGGCGCAATGAGGCTGAGAGACTCTCCAGACTAAGGAACCATGAACGAAGCGACGCATCCTCGACGAGCGCGTGAGTGAACCGAACCATACCTTCGGGAATCGGATGCCGGGCCATCGGTGACAACATCTAACGAGAATTAGGCCCAATAATTGGGCCTTTAAAGGCGCATTTTTGGGGTCTAATCAGCTTGAGATTCGACGGGGCGGGTGTCAGCATGGGGAGGTGAAGCTATCCCCGAGGCCGCGCCGCGCAATCCGAAACTGCTGGACCGAGTCCGGGACGCGATCCGGCTCAAGCACTACAGCATTCGAACCGAGAAGATTTATTGCGATTGGATTCGGCGTTTCATCCTTTTTCACGGAAAGCGGCATCCGACAGAGCTCCACGAAACCCTTTCGGGGCTGATCTTGGGTCTCTTTAGCTGACGGCGGCGATTATAACGCCGTCTTCGCTTCGTTTCGTTTGCAAACGCAGTTGGCCGCAAGCGGCATCGATGTCGTGGCCCTTTTCGCGGCGGAGCGTCGCGACGACCTGATGGCCGCGCAAGATGGAGAGAAAACGTTCCTGCTTTTCTCGCGAAGGGCGCGACCATTCGAGGCCTTCGACCGTGTTGTAAGGGATGAGATTGACGCGAGCGCCCAGGCGGCGGGCGTGATGGGCCAGGAGATGAGCTTGTTCTTCGGCGTCGTTAATGCCGGCGATCAAAATGTATTCGAAGTAGATGCGCTGCTTCTTGCGGCTGGCGTAGTAGTCGCAGGCGGCGAGAAGTGTCGTTAGGTTATACTTGCGGTTTATCGGCATGATCTTGTCTCGCACGTCGTCGGTCGCGCCGTGAAGGGAGATGGCGAGCCGGCTTTGGAGCGGTTCATCGGCCAACTTTCTAATTTGTGGTGCGAGGCCACTGGTGGAGACAGTGATATGGCGCGCGCCGATCTCGAGACCCCAGGGCGCGTTGATGATCCGAATGGCGCGAACGACGTTGGCGAAATTGGCCAGCGGTTCGCCCATCCCCATGAAGACCACATTGTCGATCCGCTCACCGCTCGCTTTTTCTACCGCGAGCAGTTGCTGCACGATTTCGCTCGCGTCGAGGTTCCGCGAAAATCCGTCGAGACCGCTCGCGCAAAATTTACAACCGTAAGCACAGCCGACCTGGGTGGAAACGCAAATGGTGCGGCGGTCCGAGGTGGAGCCATAAAGCGAAGGCGAAGCGGGGATCAGGACCGATTCGATGAGGTTTCCATCGCCGAGCCGAAAGAGAAATTTTCGCGTCGTGTCCTGCGAGCCGAGAACGCGGACGGTTTCGAAATTACCGAACGCAAACTCTTGCGCGAGCCGTTCGCGCAACGCCTGCGGCAAATCGCTCATCTCGTTGAACCCACCCACGCGCCTTTGGTAGAGCCAATCCACAATCTGTTTCGCGCGGTACGGGCGCTCGTTCTGGGTGGCGAGATAATCGGTTATCTCGTCGAGGACAAGCGAATGGATCGATCGTTTGCCGGTTGTCTGCACCGTTCAGGTTACTCCACGCGCAAAGTTCATCAAAGCTTCAGCGAACTCACACAACGGGCACAAAGGATCACGAAGGGGATGACATGATCCTTCTTTCCTCTGTGTCCGTTGTGGACTTTGTGTGAGGTTCCGAAAATGGCCATTGCAACTCGCAAAGAAGATCGCACCTCGCTCGCGCTCGGCTGGGAAGCAGCCAGGGCGAACGCGGTCCCAGCCTTCATTTTGCAAGGCGCGATGCTTGCCGTCCTGATTTCCTATTACCTCAGTCCGGCGTGCGCGGATTTCCTGAACCGTCTCGCTCACTATAAAGAGCGGCACGGTCTCGCGTTCGTCGTTATTGCCGCGGTGCTCGCGGGCGCCATCGTGCCTGAGCTATTCGTGATCGTGTTTTTTCAACGCGGTCGCCCGCGGCGGGCGAACCTGCGCAATCTCGCTTTCACTATCCCAACCTGGGGCGTCGATGGAATCCTGGTCGACTTTATGTATCGGCTGAATGCGGTCTGGTTCGGCGATGTCACGACTGTCTGGGTCGTGAGCGCGAAGATTCTGGTCGATCAGCTCGGCTACAATCCCTTTATCGCGGCTCCGCTCGAGGTGCTCGTCTACGAGTGGAAAAACGAAGGTTTTTCCTGGCAGTCTCTGCGCCGCGCCCTGACCTGGGGCCATTATCGCGACAAGATCGTCCCAACTTTGCTGGCGACCTGGGCAGTCTGGGCCCCGCTCATGGCGATCATTTATTCGCTGCCGTTCGCATTGCAGTTCCCGCTTTTCAGCATCGCCCTCACGTTCTGGGTGCTGCTTCTCACCTACATGACGAACCGCTTCGCCGGAAAAATCGAGGCGGACGCGCCCCCGGCGTTGTCGGTTGCGAAGTCGTAACCCGGTGGACGAAATCGCGGAAGCTGGCATCGTGTCCGCCGACCGATGAGATCGCACGAAATTTTCCAACGGATGTCGCCCGCGCTGGCGGTGCAGATATTCACCTTTCTGCAGACCGAACAGAAGCCGGCTTACAAAGCGGCGATCCAGGGCTTGGCGAACCAGCGAAATTTGCGCAGCATTTTCATCGAGCGAAAACCGCCGGCGGAGCGCTTCCCCTGGATGCATTCCGCGTTCAGCCGTAAGATCAGTGATTCGCTGGCGAGCCATGTCTTGCAGGCGTGGTTGCTTGGCGCGAACAAGGAAATGCTGTGCGATTTCCTGGATACGATGGAGATCGAGCACGCTGAGGACGGGACGGTGGAGGAATTGCCGGCGACCGCGCCGAAGGAGAGGATCGCGGCCGCCGTGCGCCGGCTGCTTGAGAAATATCCGGCGGAAAGTGTGGCGGTCTACCTGCACGCCTTTAGCGATATGGATAGCGCCGTCCAATGGCCGGCGCTCAACGAGATTCTGAAGGAGGAGCCGCGGCTCAATTTGGGCTAGCCCGCGTTACGGTTCAGCGAAGTGCAAGAGCGCTTCATGCACGCCCGCGCCGTGATTCTTGCTCGCAACATATCCGCCGCCTGACTGAACGGCCGCCTTCACTTCGGGAATTGCATTAGCTGGGCAAGCAGGGTACCGCGCAAATCGGCCATCCAGCATCGAGATGTCGTTGTGGTGATCGCCGGCAGCAAAAATCTGTTCGGGCGGGATTTCAAGCAGACGCGATAATTCGGCCAGCGCCGCGCCCTTGTGGTAATCGGCGTGGCAAAAGCGCAGGTAAACGGTGTTTCGCTGGTAATGAAACTTCGGATGCACGGCGCGGGCTCGATCGATGAATCTCACCACTCGCTCCAATTCCTCCTCGTTCTCGGCCACCAGCCCTTCAAGACCAGCGCTGTGATAGAGGAGCCGCGCCCTGGTTTTCCGGTTCACGAAATCGACGACCTCCGCGAGGACCGATTCAGCCGCTTGAAAAAGCTCGGCATGCTCGCGCGCGACGCGTTCGTTCCAATCACCGTACGGTTCCCATTTGCCGCGATGCGCGGAGGGACGAAACACGTCGCGCTCGCTGGTCAGGATAAAATCGGGATGGATCGGGAAGTCGAGATCGGTCAGGCCCGATTGGAGTAAATCGACGGATCGCCCGGTGTTGATCGCCCAAACGACGCCGGCGGCCTGCAGTTTCCCGATATGCTCCATGCAGCCGCGATCGAGCACCGGATCGCTGCCATGCGCGACGAGAGTGCCGTCGAAATCGGTGCTCAAAAGGCGAATCATCAGGGACATCGCGGGGCTAACTTAAGATTTGATTGGGCAACCGCAATCCGCCACGGTTGTTCAGGAGCCTGATCAAAGCAGGAGCGAAAGATGAAATCGGCTTACGAATTGGCGATGGAGCGCCTCGAGAAAAAAGCGCCCAGCTTTGCGCTTACCGACGAGCAGAAACAGCAGATCGCGGAAATCGATTCGACCTTTAAGGCGCGCATCGCCGAGCGGGAGCTGTTTCTGAAGGACCAAATCGACAAGGCCCGGGAAACCGGGAACCTGGAAGAGGCGGACTCGCTCCAGAAGCAATTGACCCTCGACCTCCGGCGGCTGCAGGAAGACGCCGCAGCGAAAAAAGAGAAGCTGCGCGCCTCGTTTTCGGCCTAACGACGGCGGTTTTCGCCTTCAAAACATCTTTCGGAGCCCCGCGAAGGAGCCCGGTCCAGGTGCGTGTGGCAGGGCTGATTGCCCGGTCGGGGCGTAGTGTCCGCCTCAACTTTGAGGAATCCAGAGGGAAAGATTTTCATGAGAATTGTCTTTTTTTTCTTGCCTCTACAGGGGCGGTGGCCGTAAAAGGAGGGCCGGGCAGGAAAAAATTTTCCCAAGGGCATAAGAATTGTTATTGACGTTGAGAATCAATTATGACAAATATGGGAAACATAAGAGATAGCCGTAGCTGCAAAGGTTGTGGAAACGGCACCAATAAATCGCAATAACAAAACGGAAATCAGGAGAAAACCAATGATCAAACGTAACTTCACCGCGGCCCTTATCGCCGCCGGAATATTCGCAATCGCAAGCGCCGCGCAGGCTACTGTGGTCGACTTAACGTGCGCTAACGGATGCAACGATCTGGGCAGCTTTACGAATCAATACGGCACGAGCATTTTCCAATTCACCCAGCCGCAGCCAACCGGCACCGGATACATCGATCCGTTCCTCCGGGTCCAAGCCTCGCCGACCGAGCAAGGCTATAACACCTCGGGCGGAACACCGTTTGACGACAAAGGCGGTCCCTGGACTCACGACATCAAGTTCTCCGATTTACAGGCTACGGCCGTGACCAAAAATGGGACGCTTTACTATGTGGTCATGGTGGACCTGAATGAGCCGAACGGCGCGAAGTCGACCATTAGCCTCGAAAACCTGCAGTTCTACACTTCTGGGACCGGCAGCAAGACGACGACTGATCTCAGCCAGCTCGGCACTCTCCGTTACAGCATGGACACTGCAGGTGGCGACAACCAAGTTCTGTTTGATGCGGCACGCAACCACGGCAGCGGCTCGGGCGACGCCTTCTTCTACATCCCGGCCAGCGCATTTGCGGGCACCAACGCGAATGACTTCGTCTACATGTATACGAACTTCGGTTCGGCCGATGTCACGACTGCGGGCGGCTTCGAAGAGTTCACGCTGGTTCGCAACCTGGCTCCCGTTCCGGAAATGAGCGCGCTCTTCCCGATCCTCGGATTGCTCGTGGCCGTTGGTTCGACCACGGTGCTGCGCCGCCGCCGGATGGCAAAGGTCAATTCCTAAGCAGTTTCCTTTTTTCTTATCTCCATTGTTTGGCGGAGGCGACAGTGATCCTGTCGCCTCCGTTTTTTTGTACCGGAAAAGTCTTTCGAATCGGCGATTGCCAGCCGCGTGGGCACGCCTAAGTTAGCCGCTCCTTCGAAATCATGTTCGCGCTTCAACCCGAGATGAAGGTCTTCAGCGGCTCCGCCAATCGGGAGCTGGCGCAACGCATTTGCGATTGCATCGGTACGCCCCTGGGCCAGGCCACGATCAGCTCATTTCCGGATGGCGAAACCTACGTAAAGATCGAGGAAAACATCCGCGGCCGGGACGTTTTCATCATCCAGCCGACCTCGCCGCCGACCAATCAGCATCTGATGGAATTGCTGATCATGGTGGATGCGGCGCGCCGCGCGAGCGCGGATCGCATCACGGCCGTGATCCCATTTTTTGGTTACGCGCGACAGGATCGCAAAGATCAGCCGCGCGTGCCGATCACGGCGAAGCTGGTGGCGAATCTGTTGCACGCGGCCGGGGTAAGCCGGGTGCTCACGATGGATCTTCACGCACAGCAGGTGCAGGGATTTTTCGACATCCCGGTGGATCATCTCTATTCCATGCCGGTTTTGCTCAAATACCTGCGGACGCGGCTGACACGCAAGACAGTCGTGGTTTCCCCCGATGTCGGCGGATTGAAAATGGCGTCCGCGTATTCGCAGGCGCTCGGCGCGAACCTGGCGATCGTCGCCAAGCAGCGGAAGAGCGCGACCGAGACAAAAGCACTTTACGTGATCGGTGATGTGGAAGGCTGCGATGTGCTCCTGGTGGACGACCTGACCGAGACCGCCGGCACTCTTTCGTCCGCGGCCACCGTTCTAAAAGAGCGCGGGGCCCTGCAAATCTACGCCGGGGTCGCCCACGCCGTTCTGGTGGATGTCGCCATTCCCCGGTTGCAAAAATCCCAGATCGAGGAATTAATAACGACGAACAGTACGCCTGTGCGCACAGTGGAGGGATTCAAGACCACGGTGCTTTGCATCTCCGAGCTTCTCGGCGAAGGCATGAAACGAATCCACAACGACGAATCGGTTTCTTCGCTGTTCAAGATCGATAACGACGGAAAGAATTGAGACATGGCTAAGCAGGTAAAACTCACAGCGGAACGGCGAACAGCCATTGGGCGTGCGGCGGTGCGGAAATTAAAGGCGAGCGGCTCGGTGCCGGCGGTAATGTACGGCTCGAAGGACAAACCGGAGGCGCTCCAGGTTTCCAAGCGCGATATCAATGCGCTTCTGAGTCACGCTGCAGGCGAGAATATTTTGGTGGAACTGGAAATTGCGGGGAAGAGCCGGCTGGCTCTCGTCCAGGAAGTGCAGCATGCGCCGCTAGGGGGCGCCGTGCTGCACATCGATTTCCATGCGGTTTCGCAGGACGAAGTGATCCAGGCCGAGGTCCCGCTCGAACCCGTGGGAACGGCCAACGGTGTCAAAAACATGGGCGGCTTGCTCGAGCAGAATCTTCGTTCGCTCGCGATCGAATGTCTGCCGCGCGATTTGCCGGATGTCATTCGCGTCGATGTTTCCGCACTCGATATCGGTGACTCGATTCACGTGCGCGAAATCCAGCTGCCCTCCGGGGTCAGCACGCGGATTCAGCTGGATCTGACGGCGTTCTCTGTCCTGGCTCCGACCGTGGAAGAGGAGCCGGTGACAGCGGTGGCCGAAGTCGCAGCTGGACCCGAAGTGATCCGCGAGAAGAAGGAAGAACCGGAAGCCGGGACGGCCCCGGGTGGCGCGGCGCCGAAGGAAAAAGAGAAGAAATAATCCATTTTGGATTTTGGATTTCGGACTTTGGGTTAGCGGATGTGGACGAAACGACTCCACAGATTCGCTTGATTGCCGGGCTCGGGAATTCTGGCGACGAATACAAAGGCACGCGCCATAACATCGGTTTCGAAGTCGTCGATCGGCTCGCCGCCGAGTGGGGAGTCTCATGGCAGCATTCAAAATCCTGGCACGCTCTCTGGGCGAAGAGCGAGAAGGCGATCCTGGTTAAGCCGACGAGCTACATGAACCGCAGCGGCGAACCAATCCAGGCCGTCGCGAGTTTTTACAAAATTGAGCCCGCGGAGACTCTCGTCGTTCTCGACGACATGGTGCTCGAGCTCGGGCGATTACGGATCCGGCCCGACGGCGGTACCGGCGGGCATAACGGGCTCGAGTCGGTCATTGTCCAAACCGGCACCGAAGAGATTCCCCGGCTGCGGGTAGGGATTGGCGCGGCACCGAGGGAAGGCGCGGTCGATTATGTCCTCGGTCGCTTCTTCGAGGAAGAACGTCCACTCGTCGAAAAAACCATCGCCCGCGCGGCCGAAGCGGTGAAATGCGCGATTGACAACGGCCTGCTTTCCGCGATGAACCAGTTCAACAAAAATCCAGAACCAGACCGGCCCAAGAGTGGGCCAAAAGAATCATGAAGAATCGTTACGAAGCTTTGCTCGTGCTGAACACGCAGGGCAGGGAAGATACCGTCAAGGACGTGGTCGATCGCCTCGAGTCCGAGTTTCAAAAGGAAGGCGCCGAGATCGAGCAGGTGCAGAAAATGGACAAGCGCCCGTTCTCCTACGTCGCCGGCGAACTGGATGCGGGGCACTACGTGAATTTCATTTTCCACGCCGACTCGCAGCTGGTCACGAAGCTGCGCGCGAAGTTCAAGCTCGACCCGGAAGTTTACCGGCAGCATTACCAGAAGCTGCGCCCGAAACGGGAGAAGAAAGAGCGGTCCGCGAAAAAGTTGGCCGAGGCCACATAATTCCGCTAGAAAAGCGGCATGGCCAGTTTCAATAAAGTAATCCTCCTCGGAAACCTCACCCGCGACCCAGAGGTCCGATACACCCCCAAGGGAACCGCCGTCACGGATTTAGGTCTGGCGGTCAATCGCACTTATACTGCGGATAACGGTGAGAAACGCGAAGAGGTCACCTTCGTCGATGTGACCTTTTGGGGACGAACGGCGGAAGTTGCCGGCGAATACTTAAAAAAAGGCCGCCCGGTTTTTGTCGAAGGCCGGCTTCAGCTCGATTCGTGGGATGACAAACAGTCCGGACAAAAACGGACCAAGCTCAAAGTCATCGGGGAAAATATGCAGATGCTCGGTGCTCCCCGTGGCGGCGGAGGCGGCGGCGGTGGAGATGAGGAAAGCTCGGGCGGATCGCGTTCCAGCAAGCCGGCGCCACCACCGAAAGCAGCTCCCTCCGCGCCCGACGAGGACGAGATTCCGTTTTAGACACTCTGTTCCTGATAGGGCGAGACTCCCTCGAGCTGCGCCGTTAAATCCATGACCCCCACGGAAGCCTGCATTGCGCTCAACATGCTTCCGACCATGGGGCCGGTGCGCCTGCGGAAGCTGCTGGAGGTTTTCGAAACGCCGGACCGCGTTCTCGCCGCGCGGCGCGACGCGTTGCGCGCCGTCGAAGGAATCGGCCGCGATGTCGCCGATCAGATCGTGAGTTGGGAAACGATCGTCGATCTGCCCGCGGAACTGCAACGCATCAGCGACTTCGGCGCGACTGTCATCACAACCGACTCGCCGCTCTATCCGCGCCAGCTCCGCGAGATCCACGCGCCACCGATCGTTCTTTATGTCTGGGGCGAACTGAGCGAGCGCGATCAACATGCCATTGCCGTCATCGGTTCGCGGCGCACCACGCATTACGGTCTGGAATCGGCGAAGAAGCTTTCCTATCAGCTCGCCTACGCCGGTCTCACTGTGATCAGTGGTCTTGCGCGCGGGATCGATACCGCCGCTCATCAAGGCGCGCTGGCGGCGAAGGGCCGGACGATCGCGGTCATTGGCTCGGGATTGATGAAGTTATATCCGCCGGAGAACGCCGCTCTGGCCGAGAAAATTCGCAGTGGCAACGGCGCCGTCGTTTCTGAGTTCTCGATGGAGATCGAGCCCGATCGCCAGACTTTTCCGATGCGCAACCGAATCATCAGCGGCTGGAGTCACGGGCTGCTCGTCGTAGAAGCCGGCCAAAATAGCGGAGCCCTGATCAGCGTCACGCAAGCGCTCGAACAAGGCCGCTCGGTTTACGCCGTGCCCGGCCATATCAACGCGCCGAGCGCACAGGGATCGAACCGCTTGATCCAACAGGGCGCGAAACTGGTGATGGACGCGAGCGACATCCTTGACGACCTGCAAATTCTTCTTCCGGAAACCAAGCCCGCGCCGGAAGCCGCGGTGCGAAGTTTGCCGGCCCTCAGCGACGAGGAGCGCCGCGTTTACGATTCAATCCGCGAGACCGAAACGTCCATCGACGACATCGCCACGAAAGCCGAACTGCCGAGCGGCACGGTCTCTTCCACGCTTCTGCGCCTCGAGCTAAAGCGGCTCGTAAAGCAACTCCCCGGCAAATATTTCGTGAAGCTCGGGTAACCGCTTCTAGCGCTGAAGGTGCGATCTCATACCAGCCTGGGGCGCAGCCCCGGATCTGATCGAGTGGGGAATAAGCGCTGAAGGCGCAATTCAACTTACCGCTCGCCGTTGATCCTCGCGGGCTTTGGCGTCCGAATGAATCGCGCCTACAGCGCTGGCGGGGTTCGGGTGGCCCGAATCCCTGGGGCGTTGCCCCAGGCTACTAATGAACGCGCGCCTTTGGCGCTCGTAGATACGAGGCGAGACGCCCGTGTTACGATGCAGCCGTTACATGAAAGCCATTCGCCTCACCGCAATCGGTTCGCCGCTGGAAGAGCAGGGGATCGAGATTCCACCACTCGGACCACGCGACGTTCTTATTCGCGTTCGCGCTGCCGGCATTTGCCATTCCGACGCGCATTATCGCGCCGGCGTTTCGCCAGTGAAACAGTTACCGCTCACGCTCGGCCACGAGATCGCTGGCGTGGTGGAATCGACCGGCGTTGAGGTTCACAATTTCAACGCCGGCGACCGCGTCTGCGTCCATTACCTCGTCACTTGCGGAAGTTGCCGGTTCTGCGCGAACCGCCACGAACAGTTTTGTCCGAGTGCCGAAATGATCGGCAAGCATCGCGATGGAGGTTACGCCGAATTCATCCTGGCGCCTGAGCGCAGCGTCTTTCATTTGCCCGATGAAATTCCCTTTGAAGAGGGCGCAATCATGATGTGTTCGTCCGCGACTTCGCTTCATGCTTTGCGCAAGGCGCGGCTCCGGCCGGGCGAGACCGTCGCGATCTTCGGCGTCGGCGGTCTGGGAATTTCAGCAGTCCAGTTGGCGAGGTGTTTCGGTGCGGCCCAGGTATTCGCCGTCGACATCAATCCGCGAAAGCTCGAATTGGCGGAACGTTTCGACGCCGTCGCAGTCAACGCCGCGGCCGGTGATCCCGTCGAGCAACTTCGCGAAATCACAAATGGGCGCGGAGTGGACGTAGCGCTGGAATTGGTCGGCCTGTCGCTGACCATGCGCCAGGCGATTCAATCGCTGGCCGTCCTTGGCCGCGCGGCCCTGGTGGGCCTGACCCAGGAAAAATTGGAGATCGCGCCCTACGCCGAGTTGTTGAACAAGGAGGCTGAGGTCATCGGCGTCTCCGACCATCTCGCGAGCGAAATTCCAGAGCTGCTCGAATTGACACGCAGCGGAAAACTGGATCTGTCGCACGGTGTGATTCGAAAGGTTCCGCTCGAGGCCGAAGCCGTGAACGATGCCCTGGATGGCCTGGAAGAATTCGGCGACGACGTTCGGGCGGTGATCGTCCCATAAACGTCGCGTCACCAAATCCGATTTGCGAACTGGCGAGGTCTCTTCTACCCTCCCCGCCTTGACGAAGCCGGGACGGTAGCCGTCCAGTTGTTCCTCAAGCCCGAAGGTTTACCCCTAAAACGACATGTCCAAATCGCTCATCATCGCGGAGAAGCCCAGCGTGGCGAACGATCTCGCTCGCGCGCTCGGCGGTTTCAAAAAAGTCGAGGACCACTTCGAGAACGAGAACTACATTATCTCGTCCGCGGTCGGTCATCTGGTCGAGCTCTGCCTGCCGAGCGAGCTCGATGTGAAGCGCGGGAAATGGAGCTTCGCCAATCTCCCGATCATCCCGGACGAGTTCGCGCTCAAGCCGATCGAGAAATCCAAGCCGCGCTTCAATCAGCTCAAACGCCTCATTCAGCGCAGGGACGTGACCGATCTGATCAACGCCTGCGACGCCGGCCGGGAAGGCGAGTTGATTTTCCGCTACCTCGTCAAGCTGACCGGCAGCAAAAAACCGGTACGCCGGCTCTGGCTCCAATCGATGACGGCCGAATCGATCCGCTCGGCCTTTGCCCATTTGCGGACGAACGAAGAAATGATTCCGCTGGCCAAGGCGGCTGTCTGCCGTTCCGAGAGCGATTGGCTCGTCGGCATCAACGGCACCCGCGCGATGACCGCTTTCAATAATAAGGCCGGCGGCTTTCAGCTTACGCCGGTCGGGCGGGTGCAAACGCCTACGCTCGCGATCCTCACCGAGCGGGAAGAGAAGATCCGCGAGTTCAAATCGCGGCCGTTCTTCGAAGTATTTGGCGACTTCGAGGTCAAAGCCGGGGAATATCGGGGCCGCTGGTTCCGCGAAGATTTCACCAAAAACGGCGACGAGGATGCGCGGGCGGAGCGCATTTGGGAAGCGGCCGAAGCGGAAGCGATCCGGGAGCGTTGCCTCGGCAAGACTGGCATCGCTACCGAGGAAAAGAAGCCGACCACGCAGGCCCCGCCGTTACTTTACGATCTCACCAGTCTCCAGCGCGATGCCAACGGGCGCGGCTTCAGCGCGAAGCGAACCCTCCAAATCGCGCAACAACTCTACGAGAAGTTCAAAGTCATCACCTATCCGCGAACGGATTCCCGTTATCTCCCGGAGGATTACATTTCAACGGTCAAAGCGACGCTCGGGAGAATCCAGGACCCCGTGCTCGCCGCGCACGCGCGCAGGGCGATCGAGCTGGTGAAGCCGTCGAAGCGGATTTTTAACAACGCCAAGATTTCCGATCACTTCGCCATCGTCCCGAGCGGCGAATCGCCGCACGGTCACCTCGACGAAGTGCAGCAAAAGATTTACGACATGATCGTGCGGCGCTTCATCGCCGTCTTTTTCCCCGCCGCGCAATTCGAAGTGACGACGCGCATCACCCGCGTCGAGAAAGATGCGTTTCGCACCGACGGCAAGATCATCACCGATCCGGGCTGGCTGGCAGTCTACGGACGCGAGGCTGCGCTGGGGGACGACGAAGGCGGCGCTTCGCTCGTGGCGATTTCGCCTAACGAATCGGCCAGGGTGCTCGAGATCGAAGTGAAACAGAACGAGACCAAACCGCCCGCGCGTTTCAACGAAGCCACCCTGCTCTCCGCCATGGAAGGCGCCGGTAAACTCGTCGAGGATGAAGAATTGCGCGAAGCGATGGCGGCGAATGGCCTCGGCACGCCGGCGACCCGCGCGGCTATTATCGAAGGTCTGATCTACCAGGAATACGTGCGCCGCCAGGGCCGTGAGCTGATCGCGACCGCGAAAGGCATGGCGTTGATCACGCTGCTGCGCGGGATCGGGGTGTCCGCGCTTTGTTCGCCTGAGATGACGGGCGAATGGGAGCACAAGCTGAAACAAATTCAGCGGGGCGAAATGAAGCGGAAAGAGTTCATGGCCCAGATCAAGGATTTCACCCGCGAGATCGTCGAGAAAGCGAAGACCTTCGAAGGCGACAGCGTCACCGGCAATTTCGCGCCGCTCGAAGTGAAATGTCCGAAGTGCGGCGGCGGCCCGTTCGACGAGGACTATCGCACCTTCAAGTGTCGGAGCTGCGGATTGATCGTATGGAAAACAATGGCCGGAAGGTTGTTCGACCCCGGCGAAGTCGAAACTTTGTTGAAAGAGGGCAAAGTCGGTCCGCTCGAGGGATTCCGCAGCAAGATGGGCCGTCCGTTTACGGCCAGCGTAAAACTCGGCGAAGAATTCAAACCCGCGTTCGAATTTGAAAACACCGAGGGAAGCGGCGCCATCACGATCGATCCCGCGCGGCACGAAGCGCTCGGTCTCTGTCCCGTTTGCCAGAAAGGCCAGGTCTACGCCTTGGATAATTCCTACGCCTGCGAAAACGCCGTCTCCGCCGAGAAAACCTGCACCTTCCGCGTCGGCAAAGTGATTTTGCAACGCGAGATCCCGAAAGAGCAGGTCCAGAAACTCATCACCACCGGCAAGACCGATCTCCTCCCGAAATTCATTTCCAAAAAAGGCCGCCCGTTCTCCGCGCACCTGAAATTGGAAAAAGGCAAAGTCGGCTTCGAATTCGCCGAGCGAGCACCGAAGCCGAAGAAAGCAGCCGCGAAGAAACCGCCTGTCGCAAAAACAGCGACGGAAGAGGTGTAGCGTCGGCTGTCCCCAGCCGAAAGACTCCTTCCTCCGCTGAGACAGCGGACTCTACAACGTGACGACCTAGCGTCGCAGCTCGAGATGAACGTGGACGCTGCCGACCTGATTATTCAGGTGCGTTAGCTCGACATCGTCCGTGTACCAGACATCGAGATAATGGTCGCCGGTCCACTGGGCGCCGATTTTATGGGTCGTGGCGTTCCACGGAAACTCATAACCGGCGATTACTTCGGCTGACGCCTCGCCGGGCGGCGATGCCGCCTTGCGAATGACGTTCAAGCGCGTGCTGGCCCGCGTCGTCGCGCCACAATCGCGCACATAAAGTACGGCCTTCAGCTTACCATCCGGCGAAGGGATTTCGCTGACGATCTGTTCGTTGCATCCACCACCAAGGAAAAGCGCCAGCTTGGAGTAATGGAGGAATAGGCTCGTGCCGAAGGTCAAGGTGAGCCCCCCTGCGAGAACCCAGAGGGCGACAATCGCAAACCGACGGGCGCGGCTAGACCTACGTCTCGGTTCTTCTACCACGACTCAGATTATCGATTATTGGAGCTTTTCCAAAAACGCATCCGGCGGGACAAAAATGTAGAGGCGCTTGTGCCAAGCGCCTGATTCTTTTGGCTAGGTGCTTGGCACAAGCACCTCTACAATCTCTGCAACGCTTCCAGGCGGACGAGCTCGCCTTGATATGGCCATCCCTCCGGATCGCTAACAAGATTAGCCCTCACGGGATTTTCCCGGACGTATTCCCACTTCTGAGAATAGCTTTCACTATTCCGGATCAAATGATCAAAGAAGCCGCTTTGCCAATGAGGACGCTCGATGATGATGCTTTTCGATAACTCGCGTTTCAAGAGTCGGACCCACTGAGCCAGAACAAAGTCGGTGCTACCGCGGACAAACAGATGCGCATGATCCGGCATGAGCACGTACCGGCCGACTCCGATGCCTCGCGATTCGCCGATGCTCGCGAAAGTTTTGAACCGTTCGTGGATTTTCGGATTAGCCAGGATATGACGACGCCTGTGGGTGTTGAATGTAACGAAGTAGAGCGGCGCATCGTAGCAATCAAAGATTCGCTCAAGCCGCGGCGGTCGCTCCGGCATCAGATGTGACTGTAGAGGTGCTTGTGCCAAGCACCTGTTTTCTTGGTTCAGGCGCTTGGCACAAGCGCCTCTACATCCTTACGGTTTTGCTGGCGGGGGCGGAGTTGCCGCCTTCTTAGCTTTCGGTTGGCGCTCGACGTGGCTGGCGGTGTGCCACTCGCCCATTCTCTCGGCGTTGGTCTTGTAGAAGTTGTGCATGAAGGCATTGAGCTGCTGCACCGTCTTCATCGCCTCCTTCAGGAGCGGCTCGAAGCCTTCGGTGGCGCCGGCGCGCACCTGTTTGCCGGTTTCCTTGGTGGTATCGGCGCCTCCGATCGCGCCGATGTGTGCCCGCAGATCGTCGACGAACGTGGAATCATGGCCGTAGAGGATGAAGTCGGCCGCCATGGCTTCGGCGGCGTCGGCGATGGCGCTGGCTTTGGCTGCGAGGACGGCGTCCCCCACGCCGTAGGGCATCCGAAACTGGTCCATGATTTCCGGCGTCCCCTTGTCCTCCGCGATCGCGGCCGCGCTGCGATTGATCCCTTTCAGTTCCAGGAACAGGGCATTGCGCAGGACCGCCTTGGAAGTCGCGCCGCTGGCTTCGGTGCCTTCGCCGGTTTGCTGGCTTTGCGCGTTCTTGGCGATCTGGTCGATCAGGCCGGTATCTGGAGTATTGAGTTTGGCGAACAGATCGAGCACGAAACTGGTCGCCGGCGCGATAGGGATGGGAAAATCCGTAGCGTTATTGGTTCCGAAAGTGCCGACACGTTGGACGGCGTCGAAGCGCGCTTGTTCGCGAGCGTTCATAAGAATCTCCTTGGTTGAGTTTGGGGTTGAGGGTGCTCGACCACCGGAAGGGCGGGGAATCCAGGGGGATGCTCCGTTCTGTTCGGGGACGAATTTAGTTAACGGCCCGAGAGTAGCGGGAATTTTCTGAGCGTGTCACGAACAAACTTTCAGGATGGCGCGTTGCCTTTCCCGGGTGACGCCGCATCATCCTCCGTTTTCTTAATAATCGTCGGGACAAGTCGTTCGCTGGCTCCGGCAATGAGCGCGATGAAAATCAACGCCGGATGCCCAAAGGTCTTTAACATTCCGAGAATCAGGGAAAGATGGACGGCGAGGACGGCGAAAATCGCTCCGATGGCCCCGGCCACGACTCGCGCGCCGCCTTCGAGAAGATGCAGCCGTTCACCGGCAGATGGATCGAGAGAATTGGTTCCCAACCGCGTCAACACGGAAAACAGGGCGCCGACGGCGCCAGCGCAGACGCCAAGAAGAAGAATGAACGGCAGTTCCCCGAGCTTTGGGCGAAGGGCGCTGCGAGCCAGCCAGGCGATGGAAGCCAGGATGAAAAATGCGGCTGCTATCCAAGCTGTTCCCTTGAGTTGCCAACCCCGTGCGATTTCTTGATTGCGTGCTGATACGTAAGCGCCAGCGGCATTCATCATCTGCAGAGCGTTCTTCGGGTCCAAACTAAAGAGGCGGGCGAAACCTTCGCCCATCATTAGGCGAAAATTCTCCTGCTGGGAATCGGTCAGGTGCTCTATTGGCATCGCACAGATTTCCGTCGAACGGTTATGAACCGCTCCAACCTCTGCGGGGGCGAGTGCATTGAGGGCGATATCTATGGACGACATGGTTTGCCACCCCAAATGGCCATCGGCCCCCAGATACACAATGAATTCGGTCGTCGCAAAGATTAGCCGTTTGATCGGCAACGGCTTCCAGAAATCTTCGTAAACAATGACCTCTGTTTTGGGCTTGACCGTGGGTGGTGATGTTCCGATAGGCGGTGTTACTTCGGCTGGATCGGCCATAGGAGGGTTACCTCAGTTACGCCCACCGGAAGAGCGGGGAACCCAGGGGGATGCTCCGTTCTGTTCGGGGACGAATTTAGTTAACGGCGCGAGAGTAGCGGGAAATTTCGTGACATGTCACGAAAAAACTTTCGAAAGCAAGGGATAACGAACGCCGAAATCGGCTGGCGGCTACCAAGGCGGCGTGGGTCTTGTTTACACGACTCTCAGTCGAGCAAAATTGCAATGGGAGCAGATAATGCGGTCGCGTTAAGTGCATCACTTGGATCCGGCCGGGGATAGAAATTCATATGTCGCAGCTTCTATCTGCAACCGCTCACTGCCGAACATTGTGAGTTTACCGTGCACCTTGATCCGGTCGCCTGACTTCAGGCTCGACGCTGGCGAGCCTTCAACGAAGCGCGCAGCAAACAATGCTGCAGAATCTAGACGCGATCCATCTTTCTTGTAGGAGAAGCTCCAATCACCTGGGCTGAACTGAGATCGAAGAGTTATTTCCCAATCGACCTCCTTGTCGACGTATCGTCGAAGAAAATCTCTTTGTTCCGCGTCGCGACCAGCGCGCATTGCGTACCCATCCTCGATTTCGTTCCAACCCAAGGCCTGGACCTCGGGGACGGTCAATTCGCGAATTCTTTGATCGCGATTCGCGATGGCGGCAGTCAACTCGCTGTTAGTTGTCTTGAGCGCTACATTTTCGTCATGCAGTGACATCTTTTCGCTTGGGACGAAAAAAATCTGCATTGCAAGGAATGTAAATGTGCATCCGACAGAAAAGGCGCTAATCAATCCGGGAAATTTGGACTTAGCAAAACGTTTAATCGCCGGCCAAACCTTCCTACGCCGGGAAACTTGTCTCTTCGGCTTCGATGGAAGAGCAGTTGTGTTTTGGTCGGCGGGGGCTGGGGGCGCGGGTTCCAAGGGAAATCTTCGTTTTGCGGGGGAGAATTTATTTAACGGCGCGAGATTAGCGGGAAATTTGCGGGCGTGTCACGAAAAAAATAACTTCGTGCAAAGAAGCCCGCGTTCTGGAGGACAAGGTCCCATCCGTTTGCTCGCTAGTCAGGACGCCTGTTTCGAACTATTTGACCTCTGCGATTTCTTTGATGGTATCATAATACACGTAGCCTTGGCCGTTCTTGATCGAAAGGTCGCAATCGTTGGCTTTGGCGTACAACGAGTTTTGAACGTAAAAATGAATCTTCTTGTCAGCACACTCCAATACGATGTTGCCGGCCTGATTGTTCGTGATAACGCGCAGTTTACGATTTCTCCAAGACTGATGCGCTAGCTGGCCGGACGATGCACAGCCGAAAAATGTGATTTGGGGTTTTACAACGTCGAGGAAATCAAAACTGCGCCCCGATTTGCGTCCGTGATGCGGAGCAAAAAGTACCGAACAATTCTCGATATCACTTTTGTAATGCTTCGTCACGTAATCCCACGTCTCGTCATGCGCATCACCCGGAATCAAGATGCGTCCACCGGTGGTTCGATAAAGTAAGACGTATGACGCGTCATTTATGTCGCCGCTCTTGTTCGCGGCGGCGACTAGGTCTTTATCAGGAGCGAGAATATATAGCCCGTCAGGCCCGGCTGCGCCTTCGACTGCCTTGTTTGCATAAGCAAAAGAACTTCCAGCGAGCGGATTAATGACCCTTATGTCGGATTCTGCACCACCATACACGCGAGCATAACGGTCCCAGTCCTCTTCCTTGTATTGGCAACATTCCTCAAAGTCAGGTTTTTCCCTTCGGATTCTAGAGTCCCAAAAATTTGTGATCCCAAGTTCATCCATGAGCTTATCAAAGCCATCCAAGTGATCCATATCCGGGTGTGTTAGAATGAAACGAAATATTGATTCGATCCCCAATGTCTCGAGATAAGTGATCGGATTGGTCGGTTTCTTCGACATCCCAAAATTCCCGAGAACGGCGGACGCTGCCTCGTCCAGCGCCTCAAGAATTGATGCTTGTGCTGTTTTCTTCTCGAGCACATGATTGCCTTTGCAGATGTCCACCACAGAGGCCCGGCCCGAATTGTGTTGAATGACAGTGCAATCTCCTTGCCCAACATTCAGAAAATGTACGGTTGCCATATCGCTACTTCGGCGAGCGAACGTTTCCGACGGCCATAAATTCCGAAATCAACTGTCGTGCATAAGCTTCTGCGTTCTGGAAAAGAAGGGCCCTGTGAAACATCAAAAGCGTCGAGTAAATCACTAAAAGGATCGCTGAAGCGATAACCAATGGATCGCTCTTAAGAACCATGAGTCCGAGAAGGATATTCACACAGCAAAAGAGCGACGAGTAAATCGCCCCGCCAAGTAAGTTCCTGGTAAACCCGTACCAGATGTTATGTTTTAGCACGAGCTTCCCAGGGCCTACCTTCAGTCGGATGTGATTGATGCATTCATTCAATCGATTCTTCGCTTCTAGTGGCTGAGAGTGTTCATCCGCTTCGTCGAGTAGGTCTAGTTTGCATATGGCCTTTACGCGGGCGCGGAACTTGGCCTTGTAATCCTTTGAATACGTTGTGTCGTGGAATAGCATAAAGTATGTCGTCGGGAAGCCGCGCCTGGATGTGAAGTATCGTCGTTCAAACCATTTCGACGTGTACCGGAGAAAGTGGGAGTAGAAGTACAGAAATACTGCCGAGAGGGAAATCGCGCCGAGGAATCGCAGGCTAAAAACGAAGGTTAATAGGCCCCTCCACTCGGCGTCACGCCGAACGAAATACCAAAGAACAAATAACGGCGTAGCTGATATTAGAGCCGGTAGAGTGCGGGCGTACAGAGAATAGGTATCAGGTTTGAGTGTCATCGCGAGGCTCGGGTTGGGGGCTTTCCACTCTTGGCGATCTGTCGTGGCTCGCACGATCGCTAGTCGTTAATAGATTGACTGGGTTTGAGGCAGAGCGCATCACGGCCAGATCTTTTTCAGGATCGCGGCGAGGCGATAGCCGGCGCGAGCGATCTCGGTACGGACCTGGGCAGAGGACCATTGGTCGTAGCCGGGGAGATCGATCGTTTGAGGGTTCGGGTGAGGATTCAAGTGTTGGAGATGACGCAGGGGTTTGAAAGCACCGTTTTACACACTCGCAATTTTGATTGCACGCTCTAAGAATCCGCACGGTTGATTGTTCACACCTGGCCCACGCCGCAGCAGTTTTTGTATTTTCGCTTGCTGCCGAAGGGGCGGGGCGGGGGTTTGAGGATGGAGAAATAGAGGATGGAGGGCGGACGGATCCGCCTTTGCCAAGGCTACGGCGTGACAGGGGTCTGTGGGGCGGGCTCGCGGGTGTAGAGCACGATTCCAACGCGGCGAATGTGATCGATTAAAGCGGGGTGTTTCAGCCCGGAGAAAAGGGAGAGATCGATCTTGTAAGGCAATAGGAGGTCGTCTAACGCCCAGTAGATGCGCGACATGACGTTGTCGGTTAGTCCATCTCCAAACAAAGTAAGATCGATGTCGGAGCCGTTGCGATAATTGCCTTTCGCGCGCGAGCCGTAGAGCAGGGCCTTTTCCACTTCAGGAAAACCCGCGAGCACGGATTTGATGCGAGCGACCGTATCTGACGAAAGGCCGTGGCTCATTCGCCTTCTTCTGCTCCAATTTTGTTCAGGGTGTCGCGCAGCTTTTCAAACTCGGTCACGTAACGAGTAAGAATATCCTGGGTCATTCTGTCTGCCGTCGCTTCGTCGTAAGTGTGAGTGGTGGCGTTCCGGCTTTCGAGCATCTTCATCCAGATCTGACCGTCCTCGATGAGATCGGCGGCGAACGCCTCCCGCGTGGCATCGCGCGCACCGTAGATCCGGGCGGTATTGCCGCGGCGCGCAAGGAAGTCTTTCAGGGTATTCCAAGCGAGCTCGTGGGTGAATTCGAACGCTTGAATGAGTCCCTGTTGCTCAAGCTTCGATAGCGGGCGCGTGCGCGCCAACTCGGCCGCGCCCAGCAGCTGGGCCAGCGCCTGCTGGAAGTTCTCGAAGCGCTGCCGCCAACGCACGTCTGGATTCTGGGCCATCTTTCAGAGCTTAGCGGGAAAGGGTTCGGCTCGCAGCGAAATTTTGGGCCGTGGCAGCGTCACGCCTGAGCCGACGCCGCAGCAGTTTTTGTATTTGCTTTGGATGACGCAGGGAAGAGGAAAGCGAGGATGGAGGATTGAGAATAGAGGATGGCGGGTAGGCCGGGAGGCGGAGGACCAAGGGCTAATAGCGAAGTTCCGTGCCAAGCATGGCGCGGGAAGGGTCAAGGACGGCGCTGCGGAGGTTTTCGATGGAATTTGAGGGGTCGAGGACGGAGTTGGGCAGACAGAGGATCGAGGATGGAGGGTCGAGGATGGGGGTGAGCGGAGCGAAGACGGGGGAAGCGCCGACGAATGAGGACGTAGCGGGGCCGAGGAGGCGATTTGCGTGCTCGAGGAACGCGCGGGAGCGCGCGAAAGTTGCGATCTGAGGAACGAAAGTTGGGTTTTGGCGCTCGAGGACCCGCCTTCTCTGAAGCTACGGCGTGGCGAGGAGGTCGGAAGGCGGAGGGCTGAGGTCCGAGGACGGAGGCCGGAGGGCGGAGAGAAGGTTCGACGGCCGGAGGCCGCCGCTACAGAAGACAAAAAGCGTTGACGCCACAACTTATGGTGTGTTACTTACTGCGCCGACACTATGCGTTGTCCCAAGTGTGGGTTTCGTGACGACAAGGTCATCGACTCGCGCCAATCTCGAGATAGTTCCAGTATTCGCCGCCGGCGCGTGTGTCTCCAGTGCGCGTATCGGTTCACTACGTACGAGCAAATCGAGCGCTCGGATCTGCGCGTGATAAAACGGGACCGGACCCATGAGCCGTTCGATCGGCGCAAGCTCGTGAACAGCCTGGCGAAGGCGTGCGAGAAACGGTCGATCAGCCTCGTCGCGCTCGAGAGCGCGGTGGACGAGATTGTGCACGAACTGGAAACGAGCGGGCGCGAAGTTTCCTCGCAGCTCATCGGGACGAAGGTGCTGGAGAGATTGCGCGAGATCGATGAGGTGGCGTATCTGCGTTATGCCTCGGTCCATCAACGATTCAATGAAGTGGACGAATTCGTGGACGCGATCCAGGCGCTCGGGCGGCGGATCAAACCGAACGCGCTTCAGCGGGAATTATTTCCCCCGGAAATGGCGACGCCGGAAATGCATCCGGCCTCTGCGGGAACGGCGACTGCGAAAAGAGAGACCGAAATCAATGGTGGCGTTTAAGGAGGAGTTTCCCTATCTGCGGGGCGATTCGGGGCAGCTCTTCGAGTTCGACCAGGCGTGGCTGCGCGCCGCGATCACGCGGGCGGCGAACGAGGCGGGCTATCCCAAGTGGTGGCTCACGGATCACGTCACGGAAAGCATCGCGTTTTATCTGCGGCTGCGAAACGACGAGTCAGTGGTGCCGTTCGATCAGCTTTCCCAAACTGTGCGCTATGTCCTGAAGGTGATCGGTTACAAAGAAATCGTCCCGCACTTTGAGCCGTCGCCGCCGCCGGTTTCGTTTTCGCTCCTGGCGATCGCGCAGGAGGCGGGCGCGGGATATGAGCTGGCGTTTTTCGACGGGCTCGAGAAACGCATCGCCGCCCTGGTCAACGCGGGCGCGGATAGTTTGTTGCTCTGCGATCTCCAGGCGTGCGTGAAACATCTTCGCGGCGCGAAGACGTGGACGCGCTCCTGCGACACGTTGCGCGAGGAAGTGATTTGTTTTGTCCGGGAACGATTGAGCTCGACGCCGGAACTGCAGCATCTGCGCTGCTTCATGCGCTGACGCTTCGCGAAATGACGAATGACGAATGACGAAGGAATGCGGCGGTAATCAACCGCTTCCGCGCGCCATGCGATTCGCTTGCACGCGCGGAGACTCACGGACAACTATGTTGCGATGACGATCTTCGAGAAAATCATTCGGCGCGAGATTCCGGCGGAAATCGTCTGGGAAGATGATGAGGTGCTCGCGTTTCGCGATGTGAATCCGCAGGCGCCGGTGCACGTGTTGATCGTGCCGAAGCGGGTGTTGCCGCGATTAGCGGACGCGAAAGAGGAAGATGGCGCGTTGCTGGGAAGGTTGCTGCTCGCGTCAAGCAAGGTTGCGGAGAAGCTCGATCTGCTAAAGTCGGGTTACCGGGTGGTGATCAACAGCGGGCCGGACGCAGGAGAGAGCGTGCCTCATTTGCACGTGCATGTGTTGGGAAAACGGGCGCTGGCCTGGCCGCCCGGATAGGGAAAAAGCTGAAACGCTGAAAAGCTGAAACGCTGAAATGAGGAGAAGCTTGCCTTAGAATTTCAGCTTTTCAGGATTTCAGCGTTTCAGCTTTTTATATCATTCCTTCACAACGACGGGGGTGCCAAACGAAGCGGCGTTGAAGAAGATCTCGGCGATTCCTCTGGGCAGACGAATGCATCCGTGGGAAGCCGCATACGGTGGCACGTAACCTTGATGCATGGCGTAGCCGCCCCGGAAAAACATCGCGAATGGCATGCGCGCGCCGTCGAAATGCGAGCCTGGGGGATGGCGATCCTTGGCAGAATCAATGTTCGATTTCGTCACGTTGCCGAAGTCGTCGACGTAATCACCGAACCGGGTGGAAATATGATCCTTATCTTTCCAGACCACGGTGTAATGCCCGGGTGGAGTGGAAAAGCCGGGCTTGCCGGTGGAGACGGTGGTCTCGCCCACAAGAGCCTTCCCCTTGAAGAAGTAGGCGCGCTGCTCGTGGATGTTCACGATAATCTTCGCGGGACCCGGGACGCCGTCGCCGTTCCAAGCGTAGGGTATTGGAGTGGGCGTGGGTGCGACCACGGCCGGCCGCGTTTCCACTTCGGCGCAGCCGACGAGAAGGGCCAGCGCGCATAAAGCAAGAGAGGCTCGAAGCAGCGTCGGACTGGTCATTGGATGCGCAGAGTAATACGTCCGGTTCGCTCTTCAATACGAAAGATTTAGCGTGCAGCCGCCCCGTGGTTCCAGTTCGGCTGTTCGGAAAGTGGGTGGAACGGTGCGGTTGTTCTTGCCCACGGGCGCGGTTCCTGATTGCCTCACCGGCGGAGGAAACACTTTCCATGCATCATCGCTCGCTCGCCATCTTAGCCATCGTCTGTGTCGCCTGTGGCGGAGGAGGCTGCGCCTCAAAATCGAACCGGGATTACGAAGAAGTCCTGATGCCGTTGCAGACCGGCAGCCTCCTCCAGCGGCGTGTCTTCGTACGGATGGAGAACGAAAAGAAGTCTCAGAAGAAAAAGAAGAAGGAAACTTCCGCGCCCAAACCGGAAGCGGAGCCGAGCGCAACGCCCGCACCGGAAGCAGCCTGGGGCGACGCCCCAGAGATTTGAGCAACGCGAATTCGCCAGCGCTGAAAGCGCGATTCCACGCCCATCCCGCCACGCCCCAGTTCTCCCTCGATCTCGTAGCCGCCGATCACCCGCGTGCCTCCGCCAGTCAGTGGAGCCGTCGGATCGGAAGAAATGGAATCGGAATTGGCCAAGGCGAAAAAGAGTCTGTTCATTTTCTCTCGCTTGCTCAAGAGCCGCGATGGGAACGGCCGCAAGTTGACGAGCATCCGGCGACCCCATATCCTCGCAATCTAATTGGTGAGGTGGCTGAGTGGTCGAAAGCAGCGCTTTGCTAAAGCGCCGTACCCCAAACGGGTACCGAGGGTTCGAATCCCTCCCTCACCGCCATCATTAGAAGTCGATCTTTTCGCATCCACCGGACGCAACTCCAATCCGAAATCGTGATCACGGAAGAACAGGCTCTGGCCCGCATTTTGGAAAAAGTGCGATCGCTTCCATCGCGCAAAGTTTCTTTGCTCGAGGCGCGGGATCAGTTTGCAGCCGGTGATGTTATCGCTCGGGTCGCGCTGCCGCGGTTCGACAACTCGGCGATGGATGGATATGCGGTCGTCGCGTCTTCTTGTGGTGACGGAACCCCGCAGTGGCTCATTGGCGAACAGCCGGCAGGAATAGATCGCGGGCTGCGCATCAAGGCGGGCGAAACGGTCCGGGTGTTCACCGGCGCGCCGATGCCGGCCGGCGCAGATACGGTGGTGATGCAGGAAGACGTGCGCGTCGAAGGCGCCGAGATTTTCCTGAACACGAAAGTAGAACCGGGCGAGTTCGTGCGCCGGCGCGGTTGCGATTTGAGCGAGGGCCAAAAGATCGTGGAGGCCGGAACGCGGATCCGTTCGCAAACCTTGGCGCTGCTGGCTTCGCAGGGATTTGCCGAAGTGGAAATCGGAGGCGCGGTTCGGGCGGCGATCGTTTCGACTGGCGATGAATTAGTCGCGCCCGGCGGCAAGCTCGGCGCGGGACAGATTTTCGAAAGCAATTCGACGCTCGTGCATGGGCTCGTGGAAAAATCCGGAGCGGCGGTGGGCGACGTCCGGCATTGTCCGGATGACGCGAAGTCGATCGAGGACGCGTTCCGCAACGGACTTCAATTCCACGTCCTGATCGTTCTCGGCGGAGTTTCCGTGGGCGCGCGCGACCTGGTGAAACCGGCGTTGAATGCCATCGGGGCGGAGACCGATCTCTGGCGGGTGGCGGTGAAACCAGGCAAGCCATTCCTCTTCGGTCGCGCGGGACAATGCGCGATCTTCGGGTTGCCGGGGAACCCAGTCTCCGCATTCGTGACGTTTCTGCTTTTTGTGCGGCCGGCGATCCTTCGCCTGATGGGCGCGCGCGCCGATCAGCTCCCGCTGCCGCGCTTCGACGCGCTCCTCACCGGAGAGGTAAACAATGAGGGCGATCGCCCTCACTACGTGCGCGGCGATTTGCGGGACGGAAAATTCAGCGCCGTCGGCCGGCAGGAATCGCACGCACTTTATGGTTTGAGCCGGGCGAACGCTTTGCTCCGAGTTCCACCGGGCGAAACTTTTCGCAGCGGCGCGACCGTACCGGTCATCCCACTCGACTAAATCCTTTCTTCCGCGGGACGTTTGACACTCCGCGCGAGCATTTTAGCTTATGCGGTTTGAATACCCCGACCCAATTGAGGCTCAACGGCACCGATCAGTTTCGCGCTGACGCCGAACGCCTCTCTCACATCATCCTGGAAATGCAGCGCTGTTTCGTCCTGCGTCTCTCCAAGGAGCTGGCACCGGGCAATGTTTCCTTCCCGCAATTTTTCCTGCTCGCGGCCCTCGATCAAAAAGAAGTGCTGACGATGTCCGCCATCGCGCAAAAAATGGGGCACACGACCGCGGCGGCGAGCGGGCTGGTGGATCGACTGGAGAATCTCGGTTACGTCGTGCGCTCGAGCGCGCGGGAAGATCGCCGCAAGGTCATGGTTTGCATCACCGAAAAAGGATCGGCGCTGGTGCGGCGAATCCGCGAAGAAATGGTGGGCAACCTGATGAAAGTGATGACCCACCTCACGCCGGGCGAGCAAAAGGCGTGGCTCCAGATTTACACCAAGATTTACAATTACTGCCAGGCGAAGGAAGAGCCGGAGCCTGCAGCGCGCCGCCCGAAGTCGAGTCGGGTTCTGCTCACCTCGCGGCGTTTCGAAAATGGAACGCGCTGATCCCGAACTCGGGAAGGATCAGTGGCGCCGCGAATCAACTTCAAATTTTTAAGGAGTTATTCGAGAGCAGCTTAAGCTACAACCGGCGGATGCGGCACGCGCCTTGCATAACACCGGTCGCTCCTGCATTCTTCGCTTCGTCTCCGCCTTAACTCTGCCCATCCCGCGTCTTCCATCCATGCGAAAAGTTTCCATCTGTCTCTCGCTCTGCGCCGCGATCCTGGCGTGTGTCCCGCTCGCTCCGCTTCTTTTTGCGGGAACTGAGTCGCTCTCCGAACTGCGTTCGCGGCGCACGGCCGTTCCGCGTTTCACGCTCGATCAGGCCGTTCTGACCGCGCTGCAGCGCAACGCCGACATTCAAAAGGCGCGCCAGGAAATCGAGCGCACGAAAGGTCTCTACATTGCGATGCGGGCGGAGATCCTGCCGAAAATCGAAATGACGGGCCAATTTCAGGACATCGATCCGCACCTGCAGGTGAACCACGGCGGACCAGAAATCACCGCCTCCGCAACGCCGACCCCGACGCCCGGGGCGACGGCGACGCCCGTGGGAACTTCCGGCTTTAACTTCAGCAGCGTCGAGCGCTCGTACAATGTGCGGCTCGAAGCGACCCAGGTACTCTTCGCCGGCGGGCGCATCGTTTCCCAAATCCGCGCGGCCAATTTCACGCGGGACGGCAGTTACTTCGCGTTTCGAAACGCGATCGACACCGTGGTTGCGACCGTGAAGCAGCAATTCTATCAGGTGTTGCTCAACCGGGAGCTGATTCATGTGCAGGAGGAATCGGTCAAGCTTCTCCAAAGCCAATTGCAGGATCAGCAGAATCGTTTTGAAGCCGGCACGGTGCCGCGGTTTAACGTCCTCCAGGCGCAGGTCGCGCTTTCCAACCAGTATCCGCTCCTGATCGCGGCGCAGAATAATTACCGCATTTCCCTGCTCCAACTCGCGAAGACCCTCGGCCTCGATTTCGCGCCGGAGCGCGCCGGCCAACCGCCGCTGGAAGCGATCGGTCAATTGCAATATCGGCCCCGCCACATTCCGCTGCCGATGGCGATCGAGCTCGCGAAGGAACGCCGGCCATTCCTGAAACAGCAAAAAGCCGTCGTGCTCAGCAACGCCGAACAAGTCCGCGTTGCGCGGTCCACTTATTTCCCGCAGGTCAGCGCTTTCGGCGGGACCGAAGCCCGCAGCTCGTCGCTGAGCGATAATCCGCGCGATGTCAGCACCGGTTACATCTTCGGCGCGACCGGCACCTGGGCCATTTGGGATTGGGGCGCTACCTACGGCGCTGTGAAACAAGCGCGAGCGGTGCTGGAGGAATCGAAGATCACGCTCGATGACGCGAACCGGCAGGTGGAGCTGGAAGTGCAGCAACAGGATTCGAATTTGAAGCAGAGCGCCGAGCTGGTGAAGGCGACGGAGCAAAGTGTCGGGCAGGCCGAGGAAGCGTTGCGGCTGGCGAGCGCGCGTTTGAGCGCGGGAGCTGGGACACAGTTGGAAGTGCTGAACTCGCGCGTGGAAGTGACCCAGGCGCAATCGAACCGGCTCCAGGCGCTCTACAATTACAACACCGCGCTGGCGGAATTCGATCGCGTCACTGCGACCGAGGTGGTTTATTCAAACGAGCTCGATGAGCCGAACACGCGCCAGAAGGTCAAGAGCGACGCGAAGCCAACCCCGGCGCCGAAGCCGAGCCCGCTCGAATTGAATCACGCGGGTAACCGCCCGCCTGTTCAGACGACGACGCGCACCACGCGGACGACCACTTCCGGTAAGTGAGCGATAGTCAGCTTCCGGCTGAACAATTTCGAGCGCTGGGTGTTTTGCCGGGCGTCGTTCACGGCTTCACCCTGCGCGTACCCGGCATCGAGATGTCGCACGACAAAGCGGAAGCGCTCGCGCGGCTTGACGGCGTTCATCGGAAAATTCGCGGCGAACATGGTCTCGCTGACGTGCCGTTCATTACCGCGCAGCAGGTCCACGGGAAAGAGATCGGTGTCGTGGGTTCAAGCGTCAGCGAAGACAAATGTTTTGAGAACTGCGACGGCTTGATCACAGATCAGCGGAACGTCTGCCTGGGCATCTACGTTGCCGATTGCTGCGCGGTTTTCCTGGTCGATCCGGTTCGGCGCGTGATTGGTCTCGTGCATTCGGGCAAGAAAGGGACGGAGCTGGGTGTCGTCGCGAACGCCATCGAAACGATGACGGCGCGATTTGGTTCGCGCGCTTCCGACCTGATCGTTCAGCTCAGCCCCTGCATTCGTCCGCCGCATTATGAGATCGATTTCGCCGCTGAGATCGTCCGGGGATGTCGCGAACTCGGCGTCACCGCAGCCCACGATTCCGGCGTCTGCACCGCCTGCGATCTCTCTCGCTACTACTCTTACCGCGCCGAGAAAGGCCGCACCGGCCGCATGCTCGCGTTTCTCGCGATGCCCTAACCGCTCGTCTGTAGCCGCCGCCCTGTGGGCGGCGTGAGCTCGGCATCGCAGTGCCAGTCGCTCCCGCGCTTCGCATAGCGAAGCGGCTACAGAAGAAAAGCGGCTAGCAACTATTCGTCGCTCTCCAACCGCGCGCGGTAGGAAACAAATCCGCGCTTACCGGCGCTCGCGACGAAATCGAAAAATTCGCAGCCTAACGAACCAAATTTCAATTCGCGCGCCTTCTCCGCAGCCTGCGTTCTATTGAGTCCGCTCAGGTAAAGAAGTTTGAAGGCGCGCTTGATTTCATCGCGCTCGGCTGCGCTCAGCCCGGCGCGTCGCAAGCCGACGCTGTTGATGCCGAGCGCATAATTCGCGACGGCGGTGACGAACGGCGGAACGCTTCTGGTGGTGCGTCCCTGTGCCAGAGCGAGACGCCCGACCCGGACGTGCTGATGAAACATCGAGCCGCCACCGAGGAACGCTCCATCGCCGACATGGACGTGACCGCCAAGCAAGGAATCGTTTGCCATCACCACGTCGTTACCCACCCGGCTATCGTGACCAAGATGCGCGCCGACGAGCAGAAAATTACGATCGCCCAGGATCGTCGCGCTTCCATCGGTGCTGCCGCGGTGGATAGTGCAATGCTCACGAATGATGTTGCCATTGCCAACCTCGACTCCGCTTTGCGTTCTCGGATTGAATTTCAAATCTTGCGGCGTCGTCCCGATGATCGTGCCGTGACCGATAGAATTTTGCGTTCCCATTTTCACGGCGCCTTCGATCACGACATGCGATTGGATGATGCAGTTATCTCCGATGATCGCGTCCCTGCTTACGATCGAATAGGGGCCAATCTCGACGTCAAGGCCGAGCTGCGCTTGCGGATCGACAATTGCGGTCGGATGAATTTTCACAGGACGCCGGCCTCCTTGAAACTGAAGTAGGGCTGCCGGCCTTCCGCCGGCGCGCCGATGATAACGTGATCGAGCAACTTGATCTGGAGCAACTCCGCGGCTTCGACCAAACGTCTCGTTAGGCTGTGATCCGATTGGCTGGGCGACGGATCGCCCGAGGGATGATTGTGCACGACGATGACGGCATAGGCGGAGGCGATCACCGCCGGCCGGAAAACATCGCGCGGATGCGCAATGCTTTCGTTCACACTGCCGAGCGAGACCTCTTCGATCCGGATCAGGTGATACCGCGTATCGAGCAGGATTACCCGGAGCGATTCCTTGTGAAGAGTGCGCATTTCAGCGGCCATTAATTCGTGAACGAGCTCGGGCGAATCCAGTTTCTGCCGGGCCAGGCGCTCGTTCGCCAGACGCCGGCCTAATCCGAACGCCGCCACGAGTTGGATCGCCTTCGCTTCGCCGATTCCGGGAATCACTTCGATTTCCTGGACCGTGCATCGGCTCAAGCCGGAGAGCGAATCGTATCGCTTCAGGAGTTGCCGTGCGACATCGACCGCGTTCGCGCCGGGTAATCCTGTTCGCAAAAGAATCGCGATCAATTCCGGATCGGTCAGCGCGGTAGCTCCGCGAGCGAGCAGTTTTTCGCGCGGTCGCTCATCCTGCGCCATCTCCCTGATCTTTAAGGTGGGAACAGTCTTGGCGCCGCGATCCATCGCTTTCATTCGCTCTAGTCGAGGCACTGAGACCCCTCCCACATTACGGGATCAAACACGAAGCTGATCTAACATTTCGCGGAGCGCATCGCCCAACTGGAAGAGCGAGTCCGTGAACGGGTTCGAGGGGAGACCGTGCAGCTCCGCCTGGGCGTCGCGCACCGATTCATCGCAGGCATCGAGCGAGGAGCGGAGCGAGCCGTTAGGCGCGTCGCTCTTGAGCAGCTTCCCGATCGCGCCCGCCTTTTCCGAGAGGATCAATTCGCAGTAGCGCTCACGGTCTTCGGCCGGCGCGGAACGCAAAAGCATCAGGATCGGCAAAGTCATTTTTCCTTTGCGCAGATCGGTCCCGAGCGTCTTGCCGATCTCGGATTCGTTGCCGGCGATATCCAGGCAATCGTCGTAAATCTGATAGGCCGCGCCGATCTTGCTGCCGAAGTTTTTCAGCGCGCCTGTCGTCTCCAGGTCGGCGCCGTTGAGCACCGCGCCGAGTTCTGCCGCTGCCGCGAAGAGCGAGCCGGTTTTCATTTCGACGATCCGCAGATAATCCGCGATCGCGAGATGGAGGTCGAACCGGCGCTGCGTCTGGATGATTTCGCCCGAACAAACTTCCCGGGCGGCGCGCGCGATTACCCGGCTGATCTCGGCGTTGTCGAAGTTGGTCGAAAGATTGAGGGCCTGGGCGAACAGGCAATCGCCCAGGAGCACGCTGAGCGAATTTCCCCAGCGCGCATTCACCGTCGGCTGGGCCCGGCGCCGTTCCGCTTCGTCCATGATATCGTCATGCACCAGGGTGGCGATGTGAATCAGCTCGACGATCACCGCCAGATCGAGATGACCGGACGTGATCCCGCCGCTCGCGCCGCCGCTGAGGAGCGCCATCAACGGTCGGAGGCGTTTGCCGCGGCTCCCGATCGCATAGGTCACGTAACCCTCGATCGCCGGATCAAACGCAGCCGCCTGCTGCGCGATCCGCGCTTCGACCTCTTCGAGTTGCGGCTGAACCGCCCGCGTTACCCGGGCCAAAGCGCCGTCGCGAGAGATTGAAGGCGGGCGCGAATCGGCAAAAACTTCCACAAACCCACGATAGAAGGAGCGCCAATCCAGCGCAAGCTTCTCGCGCGAATGGCCGGAAAAAGTAGTACAGTCTTCCAGCCTGTGTTTATGCGGTCATAGGCTCGAAGCCTGTGCCACTGGAGTTTTCACGGCGAGCTTCTGGGCCAGCAAAACTCCGAAATTGAACAGGAGTTGGACGGCTCCGGGGGAAGAGAAAAACAGATTGCGCAGCGTGTCCGGCGGGATGGTCCACAGAATCACTTCCCCTTCCGCGAACGCTTCCTCATCGGCTGGCACGCGTAAGAAAACCTCGCGCTCGCCATACCACTGGCCGGACCCGAGCGCGGCGACGTGTGCCTTCCCGAAATCCTCGTTGCGCCGGGAAAGTTCGACCCGGCCGGAGATGACGCAGAAGATGTAATCGGCCGGGCGTCCGGCGCTGACGATCGTTTGCTGGTTGTATTCGACGAACGTGCCGTTGAGTTGGAGTTCGGCGATGAACTCTTCGTTCACGCCGCTGAGAAGCCCGTCCCGCGGCAAGCTCAGTTGCCGGGCGCGCGCCTGTTGTTCGGACAAAATATTCACGTCACTATCAACCTTGGGAATACATCAACAGGGTCGAGGAGACAATCCTTGTTACCGGCGCATCAACCAGGTGGTCGTCCCATATTTCGCTCCGGCAATCCGCTCCGAGCGTTCCATCAATTCCGGCGTCAGCGATTTCGTTTCGCATCGCTCGCAAAGGATTTGCGCGAGATCGCTCCGAAATCGGTCCGATAAATCACGATGTTGAATGCTGCCCTGGTGCAGCAAACCGGTCCGTGAACGGCGATGGGCCGCGCCGGCGATTTTCCGGCCAGCGCTCATCACATCAGCCCGGACCGCATTGGCAAAACAGTTCTCCGATACTTTCGCCGCAGCCGAGTTTGCCAGGGTGGCTTCCACCCCATTCGCGGCGAGCGCGCGCCGAATTGCATCGTGCAAGGCGGTGTAGATCTCGGGCGACGATTGGGCAAACAAAGGATGAGAAACGGGAATGATCACCGAATAGGTCAGGTCGTCGCCGTGCGGAACAATTCCGCCCCCTGTCCAGCGACGGACGATTTCCCGTTCCTTCGATTGATCGGCGACTTCCGCGTAAAGGCCGAAATAGCCAAACGAAAGCGACGGCTCTCGCCAGCTATAAAAGCGAAGGATCGGCGCCGCGGAGTCCGCCAGAAGGGCTTCATCCACCGCCATGTTCAACGCCGCAGGTTTTGGTTCGCGATCGTCGTAGACGTGCAACGCATCGAGCATGGCCGCCTGTTACGCCAGTTCTTCCACGATGCGTTGCACCGCCGCTTTTGGATCGACAGTGCCGGTGACCGGGCGGCCGATCACCAAATAATCCGCTCCGGCATCGATGGCCTCGCGGGGCGTGGCAAAGCGCTTCTGATCGCCGGGGTCCGATTCGGCCGGGCGGATCCCCGGAGTGACGATCTTGATTTTGTCGCCAAATTCATCGCGCAGCATCCTGGCTTCGTGCGGACTGGCGACCAACCCATCGATCCCATTGGCCACGCCGAGACGGGCGAGCCGCAAAACGTGGTCGCTTGTCTTTTCCGCGATTCCGATTTCCGCCAGGGTTTTGTCCGTCGAGCTCGTTAGCACGGTGACGCCGAGAAGCAGCATGTTGTTGCTTCGGGCAGCGACCGCGGCTCGGATCATTTCGCTGCCGCCGCTCAGATGAATCGTCAACATTTTCACCCCGAGCTTGCCGGCGGATTCGACTGCTTTCGCAACCGTGTTCGGAATGTCGTGCAGTTTGAGGTCGAGAAAAACCGGCCCGAGAAGGAAGGCCGCTCGAATAAGCCCCGGGCCAGTCGTTGTGTAACTTTGCAGCCCGATCTTGAATGCGCCTACTTCGCCGGACAGCAGAACCATCAGAGCGAGCGCCTCTTTCTCCGTTGCGACGTCGAGCGCGACGATGATCTTCTCCGCGGCTGGCGATTTCATTCTGTTGTTCTGCGGTGCTTGGTGAACAAATTGCAGGATATGCAGCTTTCGGCGCCGGCGAAAATCAATCTTTCCTTCCAGGTCAAGGGCCGTCGCCCCGATGGGTTTCACGAAATCGAAACGCTGATGACGCCGGTTTCGCTCGCGGACCGGATCACGATCGAAAGAGCGGAGCACCACGACGAGATTCGTTTTACCTGCGACTATCCTTCCTTGACGGCCGGCGACGACAATCTCGTTGTTCGCGCCGCCAAGCTTTTTCGCCGGCGAATCAACGTCACGACTGGAATAACAATCGTCCTGGAAAAGAAGATCCCGCACGGCGCGGGTTTGGGTGGCGGCAGCAGCGACGCGGCCAGCACGCTGCTCGGTCTCACCGAACTGTTCGCGGTTAATCTTCCGGAGGACGAGTTGCTGAAACTCGCAGCGGAGCTCGGTTCCGATGTTCCATTTTTTGTGGTGCATTCAGTGGCGGTTTGTCGCGGGCGCGGAGAAATAGTGACGCCGACGTCACTGGCGACGAAGTTTCGCCTTGTGTTGTTCAAGCCGGATTTCGGGGTCCCGACTCCGTGGGCTTATGAAAGATGGAAAGAATCGCGGGAGTTGCCGGGAGTGGATTATTCGCCTCAGGAATTTAACGGTCTCCGATTCGTGAACGATCTCGAGCGCCCGGTCTTCGAGAAGTTCGTTGTCCTCGCGCATTTGAAGACATGGCTGCGACAACAGCCCGAAGTGGTCGTTGCGTTGATGTCCGGCTCCGGTTCGACCATGTTCGCGGTTTTGCGCGATGGCGCCGCTGGCGAAGAATTATCGGCGCGAGCCCGCGAGGAGATCGATTCGACCCTGTGGACGCACGATTGTGCGACGTGCTAACTGCCTATTCGCCAGCCTTCCGTCGGAAACTCGCCACCGCATACTCGCGATTCAGTTTCGCGATGTAGCTCGCGCTGATCTGCGCGGGACAAACGGCTTCGCACTCGTAGGTGTTCGTGCAATTGCCGAAACCCTCGGCGTCCATTGCCGTTACCATTTTCAGGACGCGGCTTGTGCGCTCCGGCTGTCCCTGCGGCAGAAACGCGAGATGCGAGACTTTCGCCGCCGTGAAAAGCATGGCCGACGCGTTCGGGCACGCGGCGGCACACGCGCCACAGCCGATGCACGCCGCTGCTTCCATGGCGCGATCGGCGTCCTGTTTGGGGACGAGAGTCGCATTCGCTTCCGGCGCGGACCCGGCGCGGGCCGCGACGAAACCGCCCGCTTGCACGATCCGATCCAACGCGCTGCGATCCACCACCAAATCTTTGATCAGCGGGAACGGCTTCGCGCGAAACGGCTCGACGATGATCGTCGCGCCATCTTTGAACCGGCGCATGTAAACTTCGCACGCGGCTCCTGGATGGTCGGGCCCATGCGCCTCGCCGTTGATGGTGAGCGAACAGGTCCCGCAAATGCCTTCGCGGCAATCCGAATCGAACGCGATCGGCTCTTCGCCTTTGGCGATGAGCCCCTCGTTCACCACGTCGAGCATTTCGAGAAACGACGTGTTCGGCGAAACGTTGGTCGCCTGGTATTCGACCAGCTTCCCTTTTGTCTTGGGATTTTTCTGTCGCCAGACTTTGAGTTTGAATCTCATTTGTAGCTCCTCTGCGTGAGCTGGACGGTTTCGAACACAAGTTGCTCGCGATGCAGTTTCGGCGCGGCGACCGAGCCATTGCCCTGATATTCCCAGGCGAAAACATCGGCGAAATTTTCGTCGTCGCGCAACGCTTCGCCGTCCGGGGTCTGGTGTTCCTCGCGGAAATGGCCGCCGCAGGACTCATCCCGGGACAGTGCATCGGTGCACATCAACTCGGCGAATTCCAGGAAATCGGCGACGCGCCCCGCGCGTTCGAGCGATTGATTCAGCGCTTCGCCCTCGCCGAGAACTCGAACGTCGCGCCAGAATTCTTCGCGCAGCTGCGGGATCCGCGCGAGCGCTTCGCGTAAACCGTCGGCGTTTCGCGCCATGCCACATTTATCCCAGAGCAGCAGGCCCAGCTCACGATGGAACGAATCGACCGAGCGCGTGCCATTGATCGCGAGCATTTTTCCCGTGCGCGCGCGGACATCGTCTTCGGCCTCGCGAAATTCGGGGCGATCGACCGAAGGCCGTTTCCCGATCTGGGGCGCGAGATAGGCCGGTAGCGTATAAGGCAAAACGAAATAGCCGTCCGCCAGACCTTGCATGAGCGCGCTGGCCCCGAGCCGGTTTGCACCGTGATCGGAAAAATTCGCTTCGCCGATCACATGCAGTCCGGGCACGTTGCTCATCAGGTTATAGTCCACCCACAAACCGCCCATCGTGTAATGGACGGCGGGATAAATTCGCATCGGCCGGCGGTAGGCATTCTCGCCGGTGATCTTTTCGTAAATGTGAAACAGATTTCCGTAGCGCTCGCGGATCGTGCTCTCGCCCAGCCGCGCGATGGCGTCGGCGAAATCGAGGTAAACGCCGCGGCCGCTTTCGCCCACGCCGCGTCCTTCATCGCAAACTTCCTTCGCCGCGCGGGATGAGATATCGCGCGGGGCGAGGTTCCCGAAGCTCGGGTATTTGCGTTCGAGATAGTAATCGCGTTCCGTCTCGGGAATTTGTGCCGGCGGCCGCTGGTCCCCCGCCTGTTTGGGGACCCAGACGCGCCCGTCGTTTCGCAGCGACTCGGACATGAGGGTGAGCTTCGACTGGTTCTCGCCGCTGACCGGGATGCAGGTCGGATGAATCTGGGTGAAACAGGGGTTGGCGAAAAGCGCGCCTTTCTTGTAAGCGCGATAAGTCGCGGTGACGTTGCAACCCCGCGCGTTGGTCGAAAGGTAGAAAACGTTTCCGTAACCGCCGGTCGCGAGCACGACGGCGTCGCCCGCGTGCGCCTCGATTTTTCCCGTCACCAGGCTGCGGGTGATGATCCCTTTGGCGTGACCGTCGACCAGCACGAGGTCGAGCATCTCCGTCTGCGGAAACATCTTCACGGTGCCGGCCGCGATTTGGCGGCAGAGTGCCTGGTAGGCGCCGAGAAGAAGTTGCTGGCCGGTCTGGCCCCGCGCGTAAAAGGTGCGCGAAACCTGGGCGCCACCGAAGGAACGGTTCGCGAGGAGCCCGCTGTATTCCCGGGCGAAGGGCACGCCCTGCTCGACGCATTGGTCGATGATGAGATTACTGACTTCCGCGAGCCGGTAGACGTTGGCTTCGCGGGCCCGGAAGTCGCCGCCTTTGATCGTGTCGTAGAACAACCGGAAAACGCTGTCGCCATCGTTCTGATAATTTTTCGCGGCGTTGATGCCGCCCTGGGCAGCAATGCTATGGGCGCGACGAGGGCTGTCCTGGTAGCAGAAGCATTTCACGTTGTAGCCCAGCTCGCCGAGGGTCGCGGCCGCGGAGCCGCCGGCCAGCCCACTGCCGACGACGATGATCTCGAATTTCCGGCGGTTATTCGGAGCCACGAGTCGAGCGTGGTCTTTGTGGTTCGTCCATTTTTGGGCGAGCGGGCCGTGCGGAGTCCTGGCGTCGAGATTCCCGATCATAACTGTTGGGCCGGTTTCACCAGGTGAAGGAGCACGGCTACGGGAATGGAAGAGTAACCGATGAAAATCAGCCAGGCGAAAATGCGTCCGCCCGTGGCCAGCCGCGGCGTGAGCTTCTTATCGTTTAGGCCTAACGACTGGAAAAAGCTGGAGGTGCCGTGGCTGAGATGAAGCGCGAGCAGAAACATTCCGAGAACATAAAAGCCGGACACGAAATAATTCTGAAAGCCGTAGACCATCATCGAGTAGACGTCGTAGCGGTTGAGCGGATCCGCTTTCAGCAAAAGGAAACGCGGATCGGTCACGCGCGCCGTGAAATGAGCGAGGTGATAAAGGATAAACGCCAGGACGATCAGCCCGCTCAACGCCATGGAGCGCGAAGCGAACGTAGCCTTCACGTGCTCCTTCCTTTTGTAACTTACGGGCCGGGCTCGGCGATTTTCTAGCGCCAAACTGATCGTGTAAAAAATGTGGAGCAGAACATTGAGGAGAAGAAACGCGCGGATGATCCACAACACCGGGCCCAGCTGGCGCAAGTGTTCCGCGTAAGAGTTGACCCAATCCTGTCCGAGAAAAATCTGCAGGTTGCCCAGGAGATGTCCGACGACGAACCCGATCAGGACAACGCCGGTGATCGCGACGATGAATTTTTTGCCAACTGAGGAGCGGAAGAATGAAGAAGACGCGGTCACAGGCTTGGCAAGCTCCAGCTTGTCGGCCGCTGGATAGCTGAAATTAGAAGTCGGGTATTTTGTGTCAAGCCTCCGCCCGGCGGGCGATGGTTTGCAGCGACACGACTTTGCGGAATGGAAAAGCCGGGTAGGCCTGGCCGCCGCGCCAATGATGATGGCCCTGGGGAGAAAGGAAGAAAGTTTCCACGTCGGCGCGGAGCCGTTGCAGGAGCTCGTCGAAAGGCAGGTCGTCCGGTGCGCCGGCGACTCGCTTCTGTTCGGCCAGAATCTTTTGGGCGTGCACGAGATCGTGCCCATCACCGTGACCTTGCAGGATAAAATCAAAACAATGGATCGAGATTCCGGCAGGCGAGAGAAACTCCGCGATTGCGTCGAAGCATGAGGACAGCGAATCGGGCGGAATATGTTCCAGAACGGAGATGGAAAAAATGGCGTCGAACGAGTGCGGCGGCAGGCTCGGCAGTCCCGGGCGGAAATACTCACGCATGATTTTTACGCGCGGAAATTGTTCCACGTAGCGCTGGTAATCGGTCGGGCCGTTGCCAAATCCATCATAAGGATCCACCAGGGTAACTTCGTAGCCGAGCTCGGCCAGAAATCCGCTCACGATGGGCTCGCCGCCACCGATCTCGAGGAGGCGCGCGGGCGGCGGGACATTCGCAAGAATTGCTTTCGCGGCCCAGGGCCGTTGCACGTTCTTCAGATCGCCGTCGACCGCGGTGATCTGCGGAAGCTCATCGAGACTTTCGCAATAGTCGCGCACCGTTGCGTAAGACGTCCCGGCGACAGGCCCGCGCCCGGAAAAGCGGGAAACGATGGCGGCGGCCTGCGCTGGATTCTTAAGGAGGCGCAATGGCTGAGACATCGGTTTCCTCTGGAGGTTTGGCGGCGACCTTCTCGTAAAACGCGGCGAGTGCACCCGCGTTTTGCTTCCAATCGAAATGTTCGCGAGCGAACGAAAGCGCGCCGGCCGCGAGTCGTTCGCTCAGCGCTTTGTTTGCGCGCAGTTCCAGCACCGCGTCTACGATGCCGAGCGCGTCGACTTTATCCAGCACCCAGGCTTCTTCGCGATCGCGAACGAAGCGTCCGATGTTCGTTCGCGGAAGAAGCACGGGGCGGCCCATGGCAAAGAATTCCGGCAGCTTCCCCGGCAATCGAAATTCGTTGAAGGCATTATCGGCGCCAGGTTGGACGAGCACGTCGGCCAGGCTCAACAGGGCGGGAATCTCCTGGTAAGGCACCTGTCCAAGCTCGATCGAAACCTTCTGCGCCCACTCTTCGTCCGGACCGAGGAAGGAACAGAAATCTCGACCGGTCCGGATCAGGCGGGCTGGCGTTCCTTCACGATCGAGAATGGCCGCAGCAAGATAGAGGCTGCGAACGTCCCGCGAGTTCGCGGAGTGGACGTTGCCGGTGTAGCACAGGACGACGGTCCCATTCGTTAGGCCGAGCTGCGCCAGCAACTGCGGGTCGTGCGGACGCGGAAAAAAAAGCTGCTCGTCCGCGCCGGGCCAGAGAATGAGCTTCGGACGCTCAGAGAGAACGAAGCGCTCCAGGCGGTCCATGATCATGGTCACGCCGTCGGCGGAAGCGATGAAGCCGCGATAATGGCGAGGATGCGACAGGTTCCCGGGAATTTCCGCGGAACGAGAACTCGCCAGTTTTTCGAACGAGGTGCCGAGGTTGACTTCGAGGATGAGTTCCTCGTTGTCCTCGAGGTGAACGAAAAGCGAGAAGGCACACAAGCCGGCCAGTTTTTCGCAAAAGAGCCGGACGTTTTCGCGCGGTGTCCAGGCGTGCACGACATCGGGCGGCCGGCCATTCGGAAAAATGCGTGACCATTCGCCATCGATCTGGTCAAAGCGCCGGACAGAATAATTTTGTTCTCCGAGTCCAGGGCCACGGTCGTTGTCTTCGGGAATGGCGACCGCGGTGGAATGGCCGAGCGCCGCGAGCTGGTTCGCGAAATTGTGGACGTGGACAGCGCTGTTGGCGCTGAAGTCGTGGTAGAGCGCGAAGAGGATGTTGCTCACGCTGATCGGCGGCTGTAATCGCCGCGTTCCAGGTTGAGGTTGCGGTTGTAGTAAGGATCGCCTTCGTCGATGACTCTTTCCCAAAGGTCGAGGAGAAGGATTCTGTCGATCATATCGTAGTAGCTCTGGCGCGAAACGGATTCGTGATGCAGCAACAAAGCCCGCGGCGTCGAGATGATGCGCAATTCGCGGGCCCGCAATCGGAGACACAGATCCACATCCTGGTAGGCGGTGAAGAAATGCGGATTGAATCCACCCACTTCTTCGAAGAGCGGCTTGCGAATCATCAGGCAGGCGCCAGTGACCGCGGAAACTTCTCGCGCGCAGACAAGACTGCCGGCATAACCATCCACCTCGATCGGGAACCGGCGCATGGTGTGATCCGCGGTGCCGCGCATTCCGAGGGCGACGCCGGCATGCTGGACGGTGTTATCGTCGTAAGCGAGCAGCGCGCCCGCCGCACCGACATCGGGCTGCTCGGCGTAGTAGGTCAGATGCTCCAGCCAGTCTTCCGTGATGACTTCGGTGTCGTTGTTGAGAAAGACCAGAAGCTCGCCCGTGGCTGCCGCCGCTCCTTCATTGTTCGCGCGAGAGAAATTAAATTGGCCTGGGAACGGGATTCGGCGAACTGGATACTTCTTCATGAGATCGAGCGAAGTCGGGTCGCTGGTTTCGTTGTCCATCACGATCACTTCGAAATTCGGATGGCAGCTCTTTTCAAAGATGCTCTTCAAACAACGGCCGAATACATCTGGCGCGTCGCGGGTCGGAATGATGACGCTGACCCGTGAGTAACTGTCGCGCTTGATCGGGATAACCTTCAGCCGATGGGGCCGCTTCGATTGTTCTACCCGCGCCGGGAGCTTGACGCGTTCCAGGTGGGCGTTCACCGCGCGTTCCTGGAGCGCAGCGACCTGTGGTTTCGCGTCCGTTTTCTCGGCCACGCTCCCCGGCGTCTTCCGCCAATGGTAAAGAACCTCGGGAATATGGCCTATGCGCGGCGCCGTTTCGCTCAAGCGAAGCATGAACTCGAAATCTTGCACGCCATCGAACGACGGATCGAAACGCGTCCTGGCCGCAAGGTCACGCCTCAGCGACAACAGGTGACCGACATACATGACACCCCGAAAATACTCGGGCGACCAATCGGGTTTGAAGAATGGTTCAACTAATAACCCGGAGGTGTCGTCGAGTTTGTCTTCGTCGGAGTAAACGACGTCATAACCTTCGCGTAGTCTTTCCTGCATCCGCTCCAGAGCGACTGGATGAAGAAGGTCGTCGTGATCGAGAAAGCAAACATATTCGCCGCGGGCCAGATCGAGCGCCTGATTCGTGGCCGCGCTGATGCCTTTGGCGGCGGCGGAACTTATCTGCACCCGAGGGCCGACGGTGCCTAGTAGCTCAAGTAGCTTCTTCGTTTCGCGATTGTCCGAACCGTCATCGACGAGGCACCATTCCCAGTCTGAGTAGGTTTGGTTAAGAAGGCTCAAAGCGGCTTCAGCCATCCATTCCGGCCTTGTGTTATGAGTCGGTGTTAGCACGCTGACGAAAGGCCGCGGCTGCGAACTAGCTCGCGATGCGTGCCGTCGAAAGCCCGTTTGAATTAGCTCGAAGGCTTTGGTGGCCGAAAGCGACGGCAGTTTAAGAATCCGCTCCGGCATTCTTTCCGCGCTTGAGGCCAGGTCATCATCTTCGTCTTGGGTATTGCCGTTAGGCTTACCTTGTAGCTCTTGTTCAAAGAAGAGTTGCCAGTCAGTTCCCTGTTCGATCGCTTCGAGCTGCACGATAGAAGTCCCCCGGGGGACCTTCAGTTCCACGGTGAACCCGCTCTGTCGCGCTTCCGGGTACTCGAGAAACGAGCCGGCGACGTCCAGCCGCTCCAAGCCATAGCGGGCCAGCCGGGCTTTCCGGCCAACCTTGGCCCGGATCCCTGCGATCTTCTTCCCGCTCCGGGAGAAACACCAACCTTTGATAAGAAGGATGTCGCGATTTGTTTCCCACCGTTTCGGTAAGTCGAGGGCAAAGGCGAGATCGGACACAAGGGTCGCATCGGGCGTTTGCTTGTGTGACCGGTTGAATAGCTTCCAGATCGGCTTGACGATTTTCCATGCTACGGAGCGCTGGATCTGTTCAAGCAATCGCTCACGTCCCTTGAGTTTCGCGGTCGCATCGGCCCGCCGCACTTTCTGGTCCCAGCTTTCGCGTTCGGCCTGCTCCAGGCGTAATTGAGATTGGGCGATGTCCGTTTGCAGCAAACGAGCGAAGGTCCTGAGCGCGTTAACGTGCTTCTGGACAGCTTCCAGGACTTCAGCGCGAGACGTTTTCGCTGAAGGCAAGGTCAGATGCGTCCGAAGCTTCGTAAGCGAACGCCGGAGCTCGTCTAGCTCTGCGTTTAGCTGTCGCAGATGATCGTCTTGGTGAGACACAATTAAAGTTGCCTTTTCCTAATCACCTGTTCTGGTCGTGTCTATCGGATCTCATTGCGATTTCCGTCGAACGTGCAGCAAATTGTCAGGAAGCGTGTCGATCTCAAAAGCTGGATTTTGCTGCAGTCGCACCGGCGACCACTGATATCCCGGGCTGTGCCGCACGTAAAACGAAGAAGCTGTCCTGAGGAATTCATCACTTGGCACCACCTCCGCGAATTGAGAGGGGAAACGCCGCTTCAAGGCGCCCATGATTGCATGATTAAGCGGTCCCCCCGCCATTTCCTTAGATCCCACTTCCGGATCGAGGACAAAAAGATACCGAGATCGCTGCGGCGAATAAAAGTGCCAGGTGAGAAATTCATGAACGTGTTCGATGACAATTGGCTCGAGTCCTGGAAGGTCTCTCACGACATCAGGCGGAACCGCTTCAGCGGCGGCGTGGCGAGCTGTTTTCACCATGCGTCGAACATTATCGCCGACGAACGCGAGAGTAACAATGATTTGAGCCGCGGTCAGCGCTAGCGTCAGGTCACGCAAATCGCGACGATGTCGCATGAGCAAAGCTCGATGGGCGACATGCGCCAACAAGATAGTCCAGCCCAGGATGCTGGCGAGCATGTAGCGCTCATGAAAGATCGAATTCCCTCCGGACCGCAACGACATCACGTAAATCGCAAACGGGATACCCAACAACGCCGGGAGCAGGACCAGCAGGGAAATCTCTCGTCGTCGAAATCCTTCCAGCCGCCAGCGTCCCCCCCAGAAGAGCGTCGTCATCGCCGCAACCGCGGCGAAGGCAACTACGATCTTGGCAAAGAAACGAAAGTCCGAAGTGATGTATCCTTCGAAATAGGTGCGAAGGATAGCAAGGGTTGGAACGGGAATCCAGCCAAGCTTGCTCATCTCGATATGGGTAAGCAAGATCGGAATCCACGGTAGTAATACGACCCATCCGAGAACGATCGAAAGGCATGGCCGGACCGGACTTCGCCGCCGGATGAGGCTATAGAGCAGCACGCCGACCAAAATCGCTGTGCTATAGAACAGGGCGACGTAGCTCGTTAACATCATACCTGCATGGATGGCCGTGTTTAACGCAAGCAGGCGGAACGATGGCGATCGCCGCGCCAGGATTTTTTGGTAAATCAAAATGGCGATAGCCACCTCGGCCACGAAGAAGGTGTGAAAGCGGGCTTGCTCGCTTTGATAGAGAAGGTTTGGATCCACGGCTGTCACGGTGAGGGCGAGGATCGAGGGCAGTACTCCGTAGACGCGCCGGAGTACGGCAAACATCAGTAAAATGGCAGCCACCGTAGCTAGTCCCGAAAAAAGGCGGAGAGCGATAGGCGAGTTTCCCAACAGGTGGGTCCAGGGCCACGCCAGAATAAAATACAAGGGTGGCGCGGAATTGATGGTGTCCGTAGTCGCGCCTAGCATCGCGCCAAACGAGCCGGACACCGGGTACCAGCTCAGCAGTTCATCCGCCCAAACGAGTCGTTTGCCGGCTAGGATTGCACAGTGTGCCGTGACTGCCGCGGCGAGCAACGCGGGAAGAAACCATTGACTAGTCGGGCGCCACCAAGCCCGGCTTAGTCGCATAGCGCGGCGAGGGGCGAAAGTCATCACGGCTGTGAAGACGTTCCTCTAGTCGCAAGCACAAGCCAGAGCGAAAGTGCGATAAGTCCGGCTCCGGCCAACCATAACGACATTGTGAAGCTCTTCGGCCAATAACGATAGGAGATGGAGTAATTACCCGCTCGCGGCAGGAAGATTCCCTTGAAGGCCCCATTCACCCGAAAGTAGGAGGCGGGCTCGTTGTTGATACGCACTTGAAAGTCATCGGCGATGTACGGCTCGGTCAAGACAACCACCCCGGAACTTGGAGCGCTGACCTTAAACGAAGTGGTATTGCTTGTTAAGGAGTAGTCTGCGGCCGGTACAACCGTTGTCTCCGCAGTGGTGCCCGAGCTGTGGGCCAGGGTTTTCAATTCCGGCTGCTTATCCAGCTCATCGTCCGGGATCGCGGCGAACGGCGGATTGTCTCCCGTTTTCAAGAGTTGGACCACTTCCTTCACGTCCGCGGATGCGACGTAACGGTCGACAAAAAACGCCCGCGGCCAGACCGTGCTCGATTCATAGACATCAAGATCGAGCGCGCCGATTTTCCGGACGGATGGCAGGAGTTCTGGGTTTGAGCTCGCAGCGCTCAGGTAATAACGGACGTTCAACATGTTCAGGAGCGGCAGATCAGCTTCGAGATGTTCATCGAGTTCCCCACCGGCCAGGTTGCCGAAGGGAACCCTGAGGCCGGAGGCATTTATCAAGGTCTTGTAGTAACGATTCAGCAACGGATCTGCCGCATCGATCTGTTCGACTCCGATGGCTGCGCCATAGCCTGGAAAAAAAGTGGACCGCAGCCCGACGGAACGCGATGGCTCTGCGACATGGTTCTTGATGAGATTAACCGCGGGAGAAGACTCCGCGATCAGGCTCACCCGTTCGTGTGGATTCATTACATAAGCATCAAACTTCGTTTCGAGGTGCATCCCATAACGCCAGTGGATGATAAAAAAGATCGCGCCAATTGAAAGGATCGGCCAGAGACGGAAACGACTGCCGGCGTGGATCGCCCATCGGCCTACCCATGGCAGGATAGCCAAAGCGCCGACCAGGAAAATGGAGTAACCCCAAAAGAAATTCGATTTTGGGATATGGTCTCCGACTTGTAGAAAACCCCTGGTGGACCGTTGCGCTGCTTCTGTGGTGCCAAGGTAAAACGCAAAGAGGACTGCAACGCCAGCCATCACACGAAACCAGGTGCGTTTAAAGTCTGCTGTCCGGCAATCATCCCAGAAAGCTCGGATTCCGAACCCTGCGAGAAGAAGCAGACAGATGATTGCGAGACAGGAGAAGGTGTTGTCGATGTGATAGATTCTGTCGAGAAAAGGGACGCGAAGGATAAGCCAGGGAGGAATGACTCCGAAAACAAAGGCCAGCGCCAGAAGCACCGTAATACCCAAGCCGCGGGACAACTTGCGGGAGTCCGCTCTGCGGCCGCTGAAACAAAACCACAACACGGCGACAAGGACAAGGAAGTTGGCGGATGGATCCAGGTGAAGCTCATCGGCGTTGAACTGCCGATAAAAAATATCGTCGAATAAGCCGATAAGAAGGCCGGGTTGCAGTTGAAAGACACCCCCAGTGTCGTACACGGTCCAGGAGTTTTTCAGCGTATTGAGAAAAGTCAGCCAGACCGGTGTGGCGATGAGGACAAAAAGAAAAAGGACAAATACGGCCTGCCGCAACTTCACCATTTTGTCCACGACTCCACTGCTCAAGAGCAGGGTCAGCGCGCCGCAAAAGTTCATGGCCAGCAGAACGATGTAGGCTTCCTTTACCGTGCCGCTGTTCATGACCGCCCAGTTCGCAAGCACCATCATGGCAAGCCATGGGGCGGAAGCTCGGCCATGAGGGCGATCGATAAGCTTGAGCCAGCAAAGGATAATTACCGGCGCATAGGAGATGCTGAAGAATGCCGGATGAGAGTAGCGGTAGGAGTAGAAGCCGATGAACGGCGCGCTCAAGGCGATGATGACGGCCGCGGGGACGTGCTTCGTGAGATGGAGCACGCAGAAGCCGAGAGAGGCAGCGAAGAGAAACTTCGCGAGCAGATACTTTAAATCCCACGCGCCCGCGGCGCCGCGCGCCAACAGAACCAGAAAGTGGAGCGGGTCACCAAACATCGACTGGCCCTGGCCTAACAAAGGCAGGCCGGCGGAATCGTAACGGTTCCAGAGCGGCAGCTCGAAGTCCTTTAGCACGGCCCGGCTCTCGGCTACGGACGTGGGCCAGGAATACCACATTGCGGCCCCGAGGTCCGAGCCCTTCTCATCGTCGGTTGCTACTTCCTTGTAACCGGGGACCGTCGGCATCTCGCCATAGAGAAGAAAGGTATGACTGTGGTTATTGGGTGAAACGAAGCTCTTGCCGAAGAAGACGATCGGATAACAACTTAGAATGACCGAGACGGCGGCGGCCGCCAATAAGAGCTGCCTTGGGTGTGTCCTTCCCCAACCGGTTGCGCTTTGCAACCAGCGGCGCGCCTTTGGTCCTACTGTGGAGATAAGCAGGCGCGAGATGGACAGACCGATTCCGGCGGCGACCAGGAACGAAATGAAGAAGCGCCTGGCTAGTTTACGGGAGGATGGCCGCGCAAAGCTTTTCAGGATGAGCGGCTCACCCAGTTCCAGCGCAAGGATCGGATCGGTGGCAGTAACGGCCGTGGCGAAGGTAACTTGAGTTTCGCCGGCCTCCAGCTTTTCGATTTGTTGCGCTGCCTTGATCTGAGCTGGCGGGATGACTCGAAAGAGATGGCCGCCACGATCCACAATGCGCGCGCCGGACAACGTCATGGCATTGCGCGCGCGATCGGTCGGATCGAATCTCAAGTTCGCATACTTCCCTTCCGGCAAAGCAAATTGATAGGTGACCTGCTTGTTACCTCCTTCGAGGGGAAGGCGGGAGGAATCGCGCTCGTTGATGCCGGCGCCAGTGTCGTAGTAAAGCTGCGCAAAACCTGATTGAGCCGAGCGAATGGCGACTTCGAAGTAGAATGGGAACGGGTCGCTGCGCGGCCAAAACGTATAGGCCATCGCAGCGAGGGCACCAATAACAATGGCGACAGTGAGCCGAATGGAACGGGTCTGCGCCGATGGCGAAGAGGGTTGTGGCACAGGCGCGCAGCCTAGTGAGGAATGCCCGCGATAGCAATCCCGGGCTCCGCGGTTCAGCGAGGCGCGGGCGAGGCCAGCGCGCGTTCCCGGTTGCTAAAAAACGTAAACCTCGAGGACGCCTATTCCTGTGCCACCATTCTTGCCCCGCAGAATGGCGGTGTATCCGCCTGGGGCGAGATTCGTGGCGAGGATAGCGGCCTCCGCGTCGTTCGAGGGTTGCAACCCGGTGGCCTGGATAGCTGCCTGGTTAGACTTCCAATCGTCGTTGGAATCGACGGTGGCGCCGTTGCCGTCGTGCAGTTCCAGCGTGGGATCGGTGAGTGGATTGGTGATGCCGAAGGCGGAGAGCGACGGACCGATGCCGCGCACTACTACCTTCGTAGCGCCGGGCCCTCCGCCGAAAATGAAACCGCCGATCATGACATTGTCGTTGGTCAGGACAAACCCTCGAGTGCTGATGTTCGCCAACTTGGAGACCGGATCCGGATCCAAGTCGTATCCTTCCACCAAGGCAATGCCGGTATCATTCGTGGCGCCGCGGACCACGGCCGTGTAGGCACCGGGGTTAAGCGTTGCGATGATCGCGGATTCCATGTTCTGCGACGGTGCAATCGTGCTCGCCAGGATATCGATCACCTGGCTGGAAGTAAGAGCCCCGCCGAGGTTCGTGATTTTCCAGTTGTCATTCGTTGCGATGATCGCGCCGGCGCCATCGTGCAATTCCAGATACGGATCTTGCAAAACGCCGGGCAGGGGCAGGGAAGGCCCAATCGCCCGGAGCATGATGGTCTTTGGATTCGGTCCCTGAATGATAAATCCACCGATCAATACCTGCTGGCCGGTGCCGACCGGAAGCCGGGTGGAAATGTTCAGGGCAAGACCAGACACGGGAATGGTTACGAAGGAATTGCCACCGACGGTGAGATTGTGGGCCGCGTTACTCGAAGTTTGAACGACATCGGACGGGTTTCGCATCGTCGTTCCATCCAGGACTGGAGTGCCGGCGCTACTGGCGTAGCCGATGTAGGCGGGCAGGGGCAGAGTCTCACCCGGCGCTCCGGTGGAAGCTGTCATCTGTGGGACCATCAGGATCGCGCCGATTGAGAGCGGCGAGGTGAGCGCCGTGTTCGGGACGGGGGCTTTTACCACGGAACTTCCATCCGCGAGAGCGAGGGTCATCGCGTTGATGTCCTGGACGCTCCGGGAACCGATCGAGTCGATGAAGAATGCGGAAGTGTCCGAGGGATAAATCTTGTTTCCCTTGTATTGCAATCGATTGAACGGCGCCGCGCTGCGGTATCCGTCATAGATAGTGGCCGGGCCCCCGAAGTTATTGCTGATCCCGCAATTCTCCACGGTGCCGGTCATGTCCCACGCAGCGGGACCGCCCGGATCCGCCGAAAACATGAGGGCCGAACCGCCGCCCGGGTTGGTGAGCTGGTTGTCCGTCACGTTCGAATTCGTCAGGTTCAGGTTGCCGCCGAACATCGTCAGCCCACCGCCGAGCACACCGGCGCTGTTATGGGAGAAAGTCGTGTTCGTAATCGAGACGTTGCTGCCATGGATGAACTCGAATCCGCCGCCAAACTGGGACGCGCTGCAATTCTCGATGATGCACGAATCCGCATTCAGGGTGATGAAATCACCCGTCATCGCGCCGCCGGTTCCGTTGCCCGCGCTATCGACCGTGGCCAGATTTGCAAACACGACGCGTTTCAAGGTGACGACCGCGCGGTTTTGCTCGGCGGTTCCATTCTTGTTCACGGTGATGCCATACATCGCGTGCGAATCGCCGGCGACGAAGATGCCGCCGCCCTGCCGCGAGCTGGGCGCGCTCGCCCCGGGACCGCGGATCAGCGTATCGGTTATGGTCAATTGCGCGGACGGCCGATTGATCGTGCCGCCGTTCGTCGCAGCGTCCGGATTGTCGTCGGAAAGGACAATAATGTGCCCGCCGAGACTTTCGCCATTTTGGGGGCCGCCGGTGGCAGTGTTGTTTTGCAACACGCAATTCTTGATCTCAGTAACCGTGCGATAACTGCTGATCGCGCCGCCTTGTTGCGCGGAATTATTAATGAACCGGCAGTTGTAAAAATGCGCGTTGGTATTGTCTTCCATGAAAACGGCGCCGCCGGTAGTCGGATCGGTTTTGGTGCCAGATGGATCGCGGATGGCGATGTTGCCGGCGAACAGGCAATCCTTTACGACCATGTCCATGACCGGAGATCCGTAAGGCCCTATCACGTAGATCGCGCCGCCGACGTAACCCGCCTGGTTATTTTCGAAGAGCGAACTGTTGATGTGAATCGTCGAGGCATTGCCGTGAATCGCTCCTGCGCCATTGAAGGAGGAGTGACCGGGCAGATTCGTGCGGTTTCCGGAAAAGCGGCAATCGCGAACATAAACACGCGAGAGATACGCGCTAAAAGCGCCGGCGTAATTCTTCGACGTATTGTTGTTCCAAACGCAACCTTGAAACGAAACCGTGGACGAATCGATCCAGACCGCGCCACCCCCGGTGGAGGCCGGATTCGCCACGTTGTTGTTGAACGCGCACTGAACGAAGCTGGCCTGCACTCCGGAAACACTGATCGCGCCTCCGTGAAATTCTTCCGTCGAGAGGCCGTTGGTGAAGGCAAGCCGCTCGAATGTGACCGGCTTCGGCGTCGTGAAAGTCAGGATTCGGGTGTTGCCGTTACCCGTCAGGGTGACAGCGGCGCCGGCGGCGGCGCGCATGGTGAAACTGCGGGTTCCACCGTTGAGGTCCGGATAAATCGTCCAACCGCCGGCGGGGGCCGAATAAGTGCCTGCGGCCAGCTCGATGATTCCGCCATCGATGACTCCATCGAGCGCCTGTTGCAAGGCGGAGGCGCTGTTGACCTGCAGAACTTGCCCGTTTACTTGCAGCGGCAGAACGAAGGCGCCTAGCGTCAGGACCGTGAGGAGCAGTTTTTGAATATTACGCATGAATACAGTCGCGCGATTTCTCCCGTTTTTCTGAGCAATAGTCAAGCCATCAATCGGACGGTTCTGTAACAGTTTTGTCGCGACGGAGAGCCTGATTCGAGCGGCGGTCACAGCGTTCGCCTGCCGCACCTCTCTCTAAGATGATGGTGACGTTTCAAGGCGCGGCATGGTGACTTTTAAGGCGCGATTTCTGGCAACGCCGGGATGGATCGAATTTCAAAATGAGTGATGAGATAATCCCCCGGATCCAGATGAAGTGAAGCACCAGCAGCCTCTGCTTGGCCTAACTCGAAATAAACAACGTTTTTCCTGCGGGAAGCACACCGGTTCATGAGGTGACTGCCAGACTCAGATTCCCCGGCGCGCAGAAAGAACAGTTGTAATCCAATGTCGACCGTCGCTTCGAGATCGATGCGAAGAATGGCGCGCCGGCCCTCAGGTACGGTGAATTTCGGCAAGAACACGCGAGGATTGGCTCCCTCGGCGCGAATGGACAGGCCCCCCGGTGTCGCCCTCAATTCCACCCCGTCGAGGGCTGAGAAACCGTCGAGGCCGTTCGGTCCGGCGTTAATCAGCACATCAGAGGCCGAACGGAAAGCTGCGGCTAACTCCAAAATGGGACCGTCCTCACGGAATAGCGCAGTGTATCTCGCAATGCGCGACGGCCTGTCGCTGATTTCGACCGACAGGTCTGGAAGAGCAGCAAGCCGGCAAACTATCGATCGCTGAAAGAAGCGCCGTGATTCCCTGGGGACGTGAACGAGAAAAGAAATCGCGGAACGTTCAGCTCCCCCGAGACCGCTTTGGAGAAGATCGCGCTCGGTCTCCAATTGGGGATTTCATTCACGTGGATTTCGACCGGCGGCGGTTTGTAGAAAAAATCGAGGAGGCGCCCGCGAAAGGAAGGCGGGACTTCCAATTCGATCCACAGGTTCTTCCCACCCGGCACGAGGCAGACTTCATCAAACACGAGCGATTGGGTAGCAAAGAGCAAAGGCGGATTTGGTTTGAGCTCACTGATACGTTTCCAAAGCGTGTATCCGCGTTCCTGAAACAAAGGCCTATAGTTAAAGAGGAGCTGGCGTAACACCCCGGCATCCTCGAGGTCGGGGTAGCGTTCGTCGATGGGCTGGTATTTGAGCAGGACAAACGCCGGCGCCCGCGGTGACGAATAAAAGGCGGTGTTCGCGGCGATCAGGCGTGGCGTATAAGCGCTGTAGCCCTGAAAGACTGGACGCGGCTTGTAGTTAAGATCGTTTAGTAAGACGGTTCCCTGTTCATAGCCGAAGACGTCGACGTTTTCGTTCCCAACGGCCGCTCGCACGAGGGGAAGTGCGTTTGCCGCCTTGGCGTCGATGAGCTGAGTGCGCAACCGCTGCGCGGTGGAACCTGGGGCCGATGCTATCCGGCAGGTTGCGGCCAAACGGGAAATCGTGTCGGAAAGGCAATGAGTAATTGCGGTCGGTTTCTGCAGGGATATGCCGGTTAAACAAACGAGCACGATCAGTAAGTTAACCGCGTAGCCAGTGAGCTTGATGATGCCAGGGGATCTTACCGCGATCCAGAGCGTTAATAACGCAACCGGACAAAGAGCGAAGAAACTAAGAACGTGGTCGTCAGCCCGGACGAAGGCACGGTTCCAACTTAGAAACATTTCGCTGGCGTAAAAGAGAACGAGACAAAGAACGGGCGGATTACGGGCATTCCAAAAAATCAACGCACAAAGAGCGAGTCCCAGCAAGGCCGCGGCCGCCCCGGCGGCGACGATCCACCCGCTGGCGGCTGGCAATCCCATGGCGTCCTTGTAACCGAACGAAACATCAAGCGACGTAGCGATGAATGAAGGGAAGTTCCCGTATTCCTGTCCGGCTAATTTCCAGCAGAGGAGAAGGCAAACGATGAAACTGGCTACGAGTGCAATCGCGCCCGCGCGCCGTTGGCGGCTCAGGTAGGAGATGGCCAGCAGGACCACCGCGAACGCGCAGAGGAGAAAGTAGGTGAACTTGATCAGGGAACAGGCGCCGAAGAGAGCGCCCGCCAAAGCGTTGAGGGAAGCCCGTGAAACGCCGTGTTGGAAGAGCAGCGCGGTTACACAACTAATAACCAGGAAGTAGAGCGCATCAGAAATGGGATCGAGCCAGATGAAAAGGAGAACAAAAAAGAAAAAAGGCAGTCTCCAAAGCCTGGGAAGGAAGACAATGGTCGCGCAAAGGATAGCGGCGAACAGCGTCTTGCTGGCATACTCCCAAATCACTCGCGCAGTAAAAAGTTCTCCCGTGTAAACAAAGGAGATCAGGTGCCCCAGGGGCCCATAGGTGAAGATGACCTCTTTGCCGAATTGAAGTTTGAGCGCGGAAAAATGGATCAGCGCGCCGCACCACGAAAGATCCAGAGCGGGGCCGACTGGGACCAGAGGCAGCGAGAAGAGATCAAGCCACAGAAGAACGAAGGCGAGCCCTAAAAAGCTGATTGAGAGCCATTGCGATCGCGAGCTTGGAAAAGCCAAGAGAAAGTGGTTCCGGTGAAAGCTTGGAGGCCAATTGGCCACCTTGAGTAAAGGCTTACACCCGAAATTTCAAGACGCAAAGCTGGCGATTGCGGGCGATGGCTGAACGAGAGTTTCACCCTAGATTTCTTACGAAATTTATGTAGTCTCAAGCGCTTCCCCAGCTCCAGCGAGCCATGAAATCACTGCGCGTCTTTCTCCTGGCGGTTCTGATTACCGCGCTGTTCACTGCGGCCGGAATCGCCGCTCAGTTCACGGTCACGACTAAAGCCAGCACCGGGCCGGGTTCGCTTTCTGAGGCAATCGATGAGGCGAGCGCCTATCCGGGTGGAGGCACGATCACCTTTAACATTCCCGGCTCGGGCGTCCACGTCATTGATGTGGGCGCGAATCCGCTGCCGCACGTCAAAAACGTTTTCATCGACGGCTATTCCCAGCCCGGTGCTCACCCGAACACGCTCGCGCTGGGCGATGACGCGGTCATTCTCATTCAAGTGGATGGAGGCGGAGTGGCGGGCCGATACGGTTTTTGGGTAACTGGCTTCACCCATATTCGTGGCTTGGCGATTACCGGCTGCGACACCGCGGTTGCGCTGCTCGACCCATACGATGGAAATGTGATTGAAGGCAATTTCATCGGCCTGGAGCCATCGGGCCAAACCGCCGCCGCAAATAGAGTAGGAATATTCGTCTCGACGGGCGCGACCATCGGCGGAACTACGGTTGCAGCACGGAACGTGATCGGCGGAAACAGCATTGGCGTCGGTTTGGGCGCCCGCAACGCCACGACAGTCGCGGGCAACTATATCGGAACGGATTTGAGCGGAACGGGCGCGTTGCCGAACTCGATCGGGATTGACGTGCAAAGTAGCGTGAACCGCCTTGTGCAGATTGGTGGGAATGATCACAGCTTAGGGAACGTGATCTCCGGCAATTCCTACGGGATTCGGCTCGGCTATCCGTTTTATGCGCCTGACGGGCATCGCGTCAGCAACCCCGCGAATTACGTCGTTGTCTCTGGCAACCTCATCGGCACCACCGCGGACGGACAAGGCCGGCTCGGCAACCGTTACCAGGGCATCGTCATCTTTGACGGCGTGAATAACACGATCGGTGGAACTGATCCGGCGAGCGGCAACACGATTGCCTATAACGGCTACCAGGGGATTAGCGTCCAAGACTTCGCCGGCAACGCTTCAGGTAACCGCCTCCTTTCGAATTCCATCTACAGCAACGGCATCTGCGGAATTGCTTTAGGCGCGGGCGGTCCGGTTCCTAACGATCTAAATGACGGTGATACCGGGCCTAACAGCCTCCAGAATTATCCGATCATAACCGGCGCATCGATTGCGAACGGCCAAGCCACGATTAACGGCACGCTCAATTCCACTCCCAACGCGCAGTTTACCATTCAGTTCTTTGCCGACTCCCTAGGTTTCACTACGCCCGGGCAGACTTATCTCGGGACCACGAGTGTTATTACCGATGCGAATGGAAACGCCAGTTTCTCTGTCGCGTTTTCGATCAGCAAAACGAATGTGGTTTTTGACGCCACGGCCACAAACGCGAATGGCGATACCTCGCCGTTCTTTTACAATCCTGGCCGCCTGGCGAATATCTCGACCCGTTTACGTGTCCAGACAGGCGACAACGCTTTAATCGCCGGGTTCATCATGGTGCGGAACCAGGCTCGAGTCGTCCTGCGGGCGTTGGGACCTTCCTTGAGCGTCAACGGCACACCGGTCGCCGGTAGATTGCAGGACCCAACCCTGGAGCTCTACGATTCGAAAGGCGCGCTTATAGCGACTAACGATAACTGGCGAGACGATCCCAATTCAAATCGTCTGGGGTCTCTCGCGCCGACGAACGATTTGGAGGCAGCGCTTAGCGTCGACCTGGTCGAGGGCGCTTACACCGCCGTTGTTCGCGGCAAGAACAACACGACTGGAATCGGGCTGGCGGAGGCGTACTTCGATGCAGGTCAATCTCCCAGCGTGCCGGCAGAGTTGGCCAACCTTAGCACGCGAGGGCTTGTGGAAACCGGAGACAACGTGATGATTGGAGGTTTCATTGCTACTGATAGCAACGGCCCGACGCGGTTTGTCATTCGCGCGATCGGCCCGTCGTTAGGGAGTGCCGGCATCTCGAATCCGTTAGCGGACCCAACGCTGGAGCTCCACGACGGAAACGGCGCCGTCATTGCAACAAACGACAATTGGAAGGACGGCGACGAAGCATCGGTTCGCGCCACCGGTTTGGCGCCGCAAAACGATGCTGAGTCGGTGATTCTTGCCACGCTGCCGGTCGGCGCTTACACCGCAATCGTTCGCGGCAAAGGCAATGCGACGGGCGTCGCGCTGGTCGAAGTATACAATCTGCACTAGCGTCTTTCCTTCAGGCTCACGCCGAGGACGGCGCAGATAAGTCTGGAGGGGGCCGGTTTCGGCGCATATCCGCAAATGGACTTAGGATAGTGGAGGAAACAAAGTCCTCAGAAGCTGCTTCGGACCGGCAGCTTCTGAATCGGAGGATTGCCCGGGATTCCGAGCTGACCGGATTGATTGTCTCCCGTGACGAAGACAGCTCGATCTGTGTAACGTATCATCACGCTGTAATTCGGTCCGGCCGCGAGATCGCTGATGTTGTTCATCCCGTTGGGCCCGGCGTTCATAGCCGCAGGCGATGCCTGAATGACACTCGTAAAGCCGAGGCCCAGCTGTCCCCGGCCGTTATAACCCCAACCATACACGTTTCCATCCGAGCTGTGGGCGATACAATGAGCCGCCCCCGCCGCAATCACATCGATCGAATTTCCCGGGCCAACGGGGATGGGAATCGCGAACGCAGAAGAACCCCCGGGAGCGGTGCCAAGCTGCGAAAAGGAGTTGTTACCCCAGCCGTAAACCGTTCCGCCTCGACCGAGCGCGATACAAAACCCGGACGAACCGCAGACCACCTGCGTTAAACCGACCAAGGTAACACCTTGATTACTAGAGTTAGCCGTCATCACTTGGACGGGATACGATTGGTCGTCCGTAAAACCATTCCCCAGGGCGCCGTTCGCTCCTGCTCCCCAAGTCCAAATCGTGGCGTCGGCATCGATCGCGGCCAGGGTACCTCCACCCGCGGCGATCGATACAATGCCAGTGAGATAATCGTTGGGGCCTGAACTCTTCCTTACTCGCGCGGGAGTGTAATGGGAGGTGGTCGTCCCATCACCAAGACGCCCGTTCCAGTTTGCGCCCCAGGTCCACACCTGGCCGTCCGTGTCTATAGCGGCGTAGGCGGAAGTGCCAATCGCCACGACATGTTTACCGCCGCGGGTTGGCGTCGTGATATGAGCGGGTAGCGGGACTTGAACTGGACTTGCGATGTTGCCGCCAGTTGTTCCGTCGCCGCGTGCGCCGTATTGATTCGATCCCCAGACCCACAAAGAACCGTCGTTCTTCACCGCGAAAGAAGTGTAATCCCCGGCCGCCACCTCTGTCACCGTGTTATCCAGGCTGGAAATGTGCGTGGGGGGTGACGGTGATGCCACAGTCCCAAGCTGGCTGAAGATGTTTTGACCGGAGGCATTGACGTTTCGGTTTGTAGTAACGAGCAGATGCTGCATCCCAGAGGCTGGTCTCGTGACCGTGCCTCTACCTTCGCTCCGGCCGGAGTTCAGGTAATGGTCGATCGCCCCTTGATAGTTCGTCGCCCCAAACGCGTTCGCGATATCCGGATTTAGTTGTAGATATTGCACAGGGGAGAAGGTCTTCGATCCGGCTCTGCCTTGAGGTACGCCGGAGTTGATCCAATGGTCTTCTGCCGCCCTCAGGTTCGGAACGGCACCCTGCAGCTGGTTGATGCTGACATAGTCGCGCCAATTAAATACATCGGGATCCAGGGCGCGGAATTGGTAATGCAGCGTATTTAAGGCACTCTTGACCTGATCCATATTGCCGATCACCAGGTACGATCGATCGCTTCTGTTTCCGGGTCCGTTGAAGCTTTCGAAACGAAGTTGCCCGCCAAAACCTGCGCATGGGAAATCGGGATCCGGATGATTCGGATTTGGAGGAGCCAGGCCCCACCTGTAACCACCCTCGCTGCCAGTCCCATACGGTTGGAGCAGCTCCGCCGAGTAATAACCCATGGCGTAGGTGCCATCGGCCGTTGCTAATACTTTTACACTATCGTCTTCTCCGCCAAGCGAGCGTATCTGCCGGTAATTTTTCGAAACGTGGTCGTACGTCCAGACCGAGGAGAATTCCCACGGCAGGACCGCGGTCATCTGCACGACACCTTTCTGGACCTGCTCGGGAATAAACAGAGCGGGCCGGTGTAGGAAGGACATGGCAGGAATTCGGCGGGGTTGCCGCACACGTCTCCGTATCCTGGCCTCGGTTCGCGCGTTGACAGGTACCAAGACATTTGGGTTGTAGAGTCCAAGATGTTCCCGCCAGCCGTGAGCGATAAGACACGGCTGGAGCTGGTCGGCTTTTGTCCATCTTCCTTGGTGCCGGTTTCGTAAGGGTTATAGCATTCGTTTCGATTGAAGAATGACGCATTCGTGGAGATCTGACGCCCGTGGTCCCAATTATTCACGAACTCTTTTCCCTGCCATTGGATGGAAGATATACCGCCTCCGAATTGACTCGACGTCTTGACGGTTAGAGGTAGTCCTAGAACCGGAGCTGTGATGCTGGAATCGCCGCTGACTTGCGCATGAACAGCCGCCGCTCCACAGAGTAAAGCGCCTACGATTCCGGTGATTGCGCCACCTCGATGAATGGTTCGCATGCGAGATTAGTTAAGCTGGTAGGCCTCGATCAAGGCGACGCCTGTCGTGTTGTTTTTGCCGCGCACGATAGCTGTGTAAGCACCCGGAGTAAGCTCGCGAAGGATCGCGGCTTCGCGCGGATCGGCCGGCGGAATAGTGGTTGCCTGAATGGCAGCCGCCTGGGTGTCTTGCCAATTATCGTTAGTAGCTATGATGCTGCCCTGGCCGTCGTGAAGCTCAAGCGTTGGATCGTTCAGTGGGTTCGCCACGCCAACGCTTGGACCGAGGGCGCGAAAGAGAACGGTCGTCGTTCCACTACCGACTACGATCGTTCCGCCAATCAGGACAGTGTCGCCTTGATCCACAAATCCACGCGTGGAGATGTTTGCCAGCCTCGAGTCAACGGTCAGGTCGAGATCATAGACTTCTACCAGGCCAACACCGGTTGTTCCGCCTTTACCGGCAAGCACCGCGGTGTAAGCGCCGGGATTTACGCTCCTCACGATGGCAGAGTCATAGTCGTTGGTCGGCGGAATTGTTGTCGCTATTAGTGCGTCCTGCTGGGTGTCTCTCCAGTTGTCATTGGCTGCCACTATCGCGCCGGACGAGTCATGCAGTTCCAGGGTTGGGTCAGCCAGGTTTTCGTTCACCGGCAATAACGGACCGAGCGCGCGCACCATGATTTTCTTCGGCTGGGAACCGGTTACTATGAAACCTCCGATCAGCACATTGTCACCGGCGCCAACTGCGAGTCGCGTAGAGATGTTTGCAAGGTGGACCGCTGACGACGCAGTGCTAGCCGATGTGGGTTGCCCGGTGTCCGCCCTTCCAGCAATGAGGAACGTTGAGCACGTGAAGAACGCCCAAAACCCAACAGCAACCCAACTCGATATTCGGATTAAGACGCCGACCTTCACCAAGGATGATCCTATAGCAGCGGCGTGGTGTTTTGCCACAAAATATACGCGGTTTGTTTACTTTCTTCTGTCACCGGTAGGGCGATCGCTGCGCCGGTAGTCGCCCGCGCTGAAATATTTTTCCAGCCAGACGTAGAGGCAGATGAAAAGATAGCGGCTTCCCATCTCCTTGATCTTCAACTTCGCTGTGCCGGTGCGCCGGTTCCGCCAAGTGATGGGAATCGTCGTCCAGGTGAACCCGCGCACGATCGCCTTCAATGGGATTTCGACGGTGAGATTGAAGTGCGGGGCGATGAGCGGCTGGCAGCCGTCGATGACTTCCTTGCGATAGGCTTTGAACGCGTTGGTGGTGTCGTTCAGTTTGATCCGAAATAGGATCTTGAGGAAATAATTCGCCAGCCGATTCAGGAAAAATTTTATTCTCGGGTAATCGATTACGCCGCCGCCTTTGATGAACCGGCTCCCAAACACGCAATCGTAGCCCTCATTCAACTTCTCCCAGTAGCGCACGACGTCGCGGCAATCGTCGGATTCATCTGCCATCATGATGACGACGGCGTCGCCTTTCATCGCGGCCAGACCGCGCACGACGGCGCGGCCGAAGCCATGGGGCGCGGGATTTTGCGTGGGGACGAGGTTCGGAATGCTGCGTTGCAAATTCTGAACGATCTCCCAGGTGGAATCGGTGCTGCCATCGTCGACCACGACGATTTCGTGTGGCACAGACCGCATTCGCAGTTCGGTATGGAGATGCTCAACGGTAGACGCGACGCAGCCTCCCTCGTCCCGGGCCGGCATAACGACAGAGAGCAGCTCCAATTTCTTTCCAGGGGAGGCGCCGGTCATAGGGCCGAGGAGATCTCCAGCCAATCCGGATGCGCCTGGGCGTGTTGGGCGATTTCGTCCAGGATGGCCTCGAGGTTTGTGGCCGGCCGCCAGCTCCAGGTTTTTTCGGCGAGGCGCGAATCCATCACGAGCCAGGGAACGTCGAACGGCCGGGGTGCGGGATCGCTGGCTACTTGATGCGGTCCAAAGCGCGCGGCGCACCATTGGCTGAGCTGGGCGAGCGACATCGCGTTACCCGCCCCGCCGCCGAGATTGACGATCCGCGGCCGGTCCGAACTCGTCATCGCGAACTGTTTTTCCAAGAGCGGCAACAAGTCCCGCGGATGAAAACAATCGCGGCACTGGTGGCCGGCGCCGTCGAACCCGATATAGCGGAGGGGCTTTCGCCGCAGGTAGCTGTTGATCCAGAAGGAGAAGATGCCCTGCTCGGCGTGCCCGAACTGCCCGGCGCCGGCGAACACGCCGCAGCGATTGATCCAGACTGGGAACTCGAACGCCTCGCCGTACTCGAGCGCGAGGATTTCCGAGGCGAGCTTCGTGGCGCCGTAGAGTGAGACCGGCGCCGCGATGGAAAAAATTTCGGCGATCCCGTGAGAGCTCACGCCTTGCGGCAGCGGGACGTCGAGGTCTGGCGTAAACGTAGCGTCGACGGCCAGGACGGGAATCTCCGACAATGATTTCACTGAGTAAACGCGGCTGGTGCTCAACAAAGTGAAACCGGCCCGGTATTTCTTCGCCAGTTCCAGCAGGTTCACCGTTCCGTAAAGGTTGTGCTCGAGAAGTTGCCGGCTGCTCGTGGTTCCATTCACGCCGGCCAGGACGCTCGGGTTCGCGGCGGCATCGATGATCCAATCCAGGCCTGCGATCGGTTCGAGATCGCTCGTGCAGCGGAGATCGGCGTGGCGCACGGTGACGCCGCGGCGGCGCAGGGGTCCGAGATTCAGCTGGCTTCCCGCGCGGCTCAGGTTATCCAGGCCGATGATCTCACGGCTCGAGACATTATCGAGCAGACCACGCGCGATCGTGCTGCCGGCGAAACCACAAACTCCTGAGATGAGAATCTTCATGGGGCGCGTTGACGGGTCACTTGCTGCCGGGCTTGACCGCGGGAACGCGGGCCAGATCCGGTGGAAGGTTGTCGGCCGGGAAGGTCTCGACGTTCATCTCGATGAGGCTGATAAACGGGCAACCGTAATCGGGTCGCTGGCCGCCGCTGCGATCGACGATGACTCCGATGCCGGCGACCAGGCCGCCGTGGACGCGGACGATATCGACGGTCTCCTGGACGCGTCCGCCACGCGTGACCACGTCTTCCGCCACGATGAACCGCTCGTTAGGCCGGATCTGAAAACCGCGCCGCAGCACGAGGCCGCCGGCGTCTTTCTCGACGAAGATGTGGCGTTTCCCGAGGGCCCGGCCGACTTCCTGGCCGACGATGATGCCGCCCAAAGCAGGAGAGATGACGGTATCGCACTCGAGGTCGCGCAATTTATCGGCGAGCCGTCCGCAAACCTCAGCGGCGATCTCAGTGTGCTGCAGGAGCAGCGCACACTGGAAGAATTGCCGGCTGTGGAGGCCCGATCGCAAAACGAAATGGCCGTCGAGAAGCGCGCCGGTGCGGCGGAACAGCGCCAGCAAGTCGTCGCTCATCTGGGGAGCGCACGCGCCTCGCGTGCTGGCGAAGGCGCCCTCGCCTTCGCGAACTTTGCGCTGGAGTTTCGGCGAGGGCGCCGAAACAAGCACGCGAGGGAGCGTGCGCTCCCCAGAAATGCGGGAAATTCTTGAGACCGAGACATGGAGACTAACCCGACGTATCGCTGGCCGTCTTTCCGTTCGCCGCATGGCCGTCGTCGAATGCGATCGCCTCGATCTCCACGCGTGCGTTCTTCGGCAGGGTGGGAACGGCCACCGTCGAACGCGCGGGCGGGCTCTCCGTGAAGTAGGTCGCGTAAACTTCGTTCATCTTCTGGAAATCGCCGAAGTCCGCCAGGAACACCGTCGTCTTTACGACGTTGGCCAGGGTGAGTTGCTCCGCTTTCAGGATCGCCGTGACGCTATCGAGCACCCGCCTGGTTTGCTCCGCGATATTTTCGGAAACGATCTGGCCGGTTTTTGGATCGAGCGGGACCTGTCCGGCGCAAAAGACCAGCGAGCCGGCCCGGACCGCCTGCGAGTAAGGCCCGATCGCTGCCGGAGCCTCGGTCGTGGAAATGATCTTCTTCATCCGGCGAGCTTAGCGGGAAAGGGAATCTCACACAACGGACACAAAGGGTCACAACGAAGATTTTTGTCAGGTCAATTCCCCAAAATTCCAAACCTTTGTGTCCCTTTGTGACCGTTGTGTGAGGTCTTTCTGCCGCGGCCAGAGACCATCCACGGTTGTTTCTGAGCGAATTGCGTCAATATTACCGGCTCAACATGGTTGGCTGGATTTTAAAGAAAATACTCGGGTCGAAGAATCAGCGGGAGATCAAGCGTCTGATGCCGATCACGGGTCGCATCAACGAGCTCGACGAGCAATTTAAGACGCTCTCGGACGACGAGCTGCGCGCGAAGACGGCCACGTGGAAGAGCGAGCTGGCCGCGATCCCAGAGCTGCCGGAACAATGGCAAAAGCTCGATGAGATCCTGCCCGAAGCGTTCGCCGTGGTGAAAAATGCCGCGCGCCGGCTGACCGAACGCCAGCACGAGTTCACCGTCTGCGATCAGCCGATGGCTTGGAACATGGTGCATTTCGATGTCCAGCTCGTCGGCGGCATCGTGTTGCATCGCGGCCGGATCTCGGAAATGGCGACCGGCGAAGGCAAGACGCTGGTGGCGACCCTCCCGCTCTACCTGAATGCGCTCACCGGCAAGGGCGCGCATCTCGTGACGGTGAACGATTACCTCGCCCGCCGCGACGCGGAATGGATGGGACAACTTTACAATTTCCTCGGCCTAACGACCGGCTGCATTCAGCACGATCAATCGCCGGACGAACGTCGCGAGCAGTATGGGATGGACATCACCTACGGAACGAACAGCGAGTTCGGCTTCGATTACCTGCGCGACAACGGGATGGCCACGACGCGCGAGCAGCAGGTCCAGCGCGGCTACAATTACGCGATCGTCGATGAAGTCGATTCCATCCTGATCGATGAAGCCCGCACGCCACTCATTATTAGCGGGCCCTCCACGGTTTCGACGCATCAATACGACAAGTGGAAGCCGCTCGTCGACCAGCTCGTGCGCAAGCAAAACATGCTTTGCAACCGGCTCGCGAGCGATGCCAAGGAACTTTTCGATCAGAGCAACATCGAGGACGGCGGCCTGGCGATGTTCAAAGTGAAATTGGGCCAGCCCCGGAACAAACAGCTCCTGCGCATGATGGAAGACGCGGACAAGCGCAAGGCGATCGACAAGGCCGAGCTCTCGTTTTACCAGGATGCGCGCAAGGAGGAGCTGTTCGCCCTTAAGGAGGAGCTGTTCTACACCATCGATGAAAAATCGAATGAATCGGATCTCTCCGAGCAGGGGCGCGCGTTCTTGAATCCCGACGAGCCCGATTCATTCGTCCTGCCGGACTTGATCAGCGAGTTCAC